>NZ_JBKBKQ010000003.1:0-331260 GCF_046294525.1 Acidovorax sp. | reverse complement strand
TTGCCCGCGCACAGCGCCTGCTGGGGGCGATCAATTCTCGAAAGCAAGGGCTGTCTTAGTTCGGGCATCACTACGGCACTGCCAGAACCGATTCGTGAAGAGCTTCCCTAGCGCTTATCCAGCAAGCGCTAGTAGCTATTAATTTGATAGTTTTCTGCGGTGGCCACGTATCGCCGGGGATAATCCCCCCATGTCCAGCCCCAAAGTTCTGTTCGGCTTTCACGCCGTGGGCGTGCGTCTGAAGACCGCGCCAAAGTCCATCATCGAGATTTATTACGAAGCCACGCGCCGCGATGCCCGCATGCGCCAGTTTCTCGACCGCGCCCGTGAGGCCGGTGCCCGCCTGATCGAAGCCGACAGCGTGCGCATCGCCAAGCTGGCCGGCAGCCACGGCCACCAGGGCGTGGCCGCGCGGGTGGAGCCCGCGAAGGTGGCCACCTCGCTGGATGAACTGCTGGAAGATCTGGAGGCCGCCGGCATCGAGCAGCCCCTGCTGCTGGTGCTGGATGGCGTGACCGACCCGCACAACCTGGGCGCCTGCCTGCGGGTGGCCGATGGCGCGGGCGCGCATGCCGTCATCGCCCCCAAAGACCACGCCGTGGGCATCAACGCCACCGTGGCCAAGGTGGCCAGCGGCGCGGCCGAGACCATGCCGTACTTCATGGTCACCAACCTGGCCCGAACCTTGAACGAACTCAAGGAGCGCAACATCTGGTGCATCGGCACCAGCGATGATGCGCCCAAGACTATCTACCAGGTGGACTTGAAAGGCCCCGTGGCCCTGGTGCTGGGCGCCGAAGGCGATGGCATGCGCCAGCTCACGCGCAAGACCTGCGACGAGCTGGTCAGCATCCCGATGAAGGGTGCGGTGGAAAGCCTCAACGTGTCCGTGGCCAGCGGCGTGTGCCTGTACGAGGCGCTGCGGCAAAGGACGTAAACCCCCCTGAGAAGGTGTGAACGAACCCGCCATGCCAGCTCATCCCGCCAAAACACACCCGCTCGTCGTTACAAATGACACGTTGTAGAAAGTGGATGGGTGTTGTATGGATGAGCACTCTTTGGATACCGTCCGCGCCTGGGTGCAGGAGGCGCCGCACATTGCCGTGTTGACCGGCGCCGGCATCAGCGCGGAATCTGGCGTGCCCACCTTCCGCGATGCGCAGACGGGATACTGGGCGCAGTTCCGGGCCGAAGAAATGGCCACCGAGGAGGGTTTTCGCAGCCATCCCCAGCGTGTATGGGACTGGTACCAGTACCGGCGCGACCTGCTGCAAGGCGTGCAGCCTAACGCCGCGCACCACGCGCTGGCCGACTTTGAGCGCCGGCACCCCGGCAGGCTCACGCTCATCACCCAGAACGTGGACGGCCTGCACCAGCGCGCGGGCAGCAACGGCGTGTTGTGCCTGCATGGCGACATCTTCGAAGATCGTTGGCTCGACACGCCGCGCAGCTGCTGCCACATAAGACATGCTTCCGCCGGCCATCCTCCGTACTGCGACCGCTGCGGCAACCTGGTGCGGCCGGGCGTGGTGTGGTTTGGCGAGGCTTTGCCGTATGCCACGTTCGAGGCCGCCGAACAGGCGGCGCGCCAGTGCGCGCTGATGCTGGTGGTGGGCACTGCGGGCGCCGTGTACCCTGCGGCGGGGCTGGCGCACCAAGCGCGGTCTGCTGGGGCACGTGTGGTGGTGCTGAACCCCGCGAATAGCGAACTGGACGGTGCCGCGCACGCCGTGCTGCGCGGTGCTGCAGGCGCCTTGCTGCCGCAGGTGCTTTCGGCCTGACGCGGCCTCAGGCAAACCTCAGTCCGCGTCCCGGTGCTTGCCACATCCTCCCGGAGGTTGGCGGAGTAGGGAGTCCAACCTAGACGTTTTGTGTCGTGTGCACGCCCTCTTGTCGCGAAATGGACACGGGCCGGTGGTTCTTGCCTGTAGCCTCGGCCTCCTTTGCTTTTTTCCGTCAGAACCACACCATGAGCCGTCGTCAATTTCTCCTGCGCGCCTCCCAGGCCGTCGCAGCCACCGGCCTGCCCGCCTGGGCCCACACTGTAATGGCCGCCGAAGAGGCGCTGTCTGCGCGCCATGTCACGCTGGGTTGCTCCATTGCGCTGACCGGCCCGCTGGGCCAGGCCGGCATTGAGCAGGTGGCCGGCATGAAGGCCGCGTTTGCCGAAGTGAACCAGGCCGGCGGCGTGCACGGCCGCGAGATCCGCATGGACCCCAAGGACGACGGCTACGTGGCCGCCCGCACGTTGCAGAACGTGACCCAGATGCTGGAGGCCCAGGCGGCCTTCGCGCTGATCTCGCCGCTGGGCACGGCCAACACCGCCGCCATCCTGCCGCTGATCGAATCCAAGGGCATTCCCACCGTGGGCCCGGTGACGGGCGCCACCTCGCTGCGCAGTGCCGATGCGAAGCACGTGTTCTTCCTGCGCCCCACCTACCGTGAGGAAACGCAGCGCCTGGTCAAGCAGGTGGTGGACATGGGCCTCAAGCGCATTGCGGTGGTGTACCTGGACAACCCCTTCGGCAAGGAAGTGCTCAAGGACATGTCCCAGGCGCTGGACGACATCAAGGTGGAGCGCGCAGGCGAATACGCGCTGGCTGTGGATGGCAAGAACGGCGCAGAGCTGGCCGCCAAGGTGGCAGCCGAGCGCCCCGGCGCCGTGCTGCTGGCCACCACCGGCACGGCCAACACGGCCTTTGTGCAGGCCTTCCGCGCCAAGGCGCAGGGCGTGCCGCTGGCTGGCCTGTCGGTGACGGTGGTCGCGTCGGAGATGCCCAAGCTGGCCGCATCCACCCGTGGCATGGCGCTGGTGCAGGTGTTCCCGGATGCGAATTCGCAAAAGTCGGTGGCGGTGCGCAAGTTCCAGGCCACGATGAAGGCCGTGGGTGCCAACCCCGCCTACATCAATAGCGGCAGCGCGCTGGAAGGCTGGCTCAATGGCCAGATCATGATCGAAGGCCTGAAGAATGCCGGCAAGGATCTGACGCGCGAACGGCTGCGTGCGGGCCTCAGTGCCATCCGCTCGTTGTCGTTTGGCGACTTCAGCGTGGGCTTTGGCAACAAGGCGCCGTACATCGGTTCGGACGCGATCTACCTGGCTGTGTACGCCGAGAACGGTCGCCGGATCAGCTGACCACTGGATGGTCCAGGGGCGGGGCCGCGGTCAGGCCTGCCCCGTCCACGCTTTCAGGCCAGCGGCCGCTGCGGCTCCAGTGCGCCGCTCAGGCGGTCGTGCAGCTCCACCACCGGGCGCACATCCAGGTGCATGGCGCCACTGCCCAGCGACTCGATCCAGTGGCATGCCGCGTATTGCGCCGCCCGATCTTCGTAGTGGCGCATCCATTCCTCGCGCAGGCGCAACTGCTCGGGGCGCACCGGCCACACGCCGGGTCTGGGTCGCATGTGCTGGTGGATGCCCATGCGCCAGGGCTTGCCGGTAAGCCGCGCGCGAAAGCAGCGCTGGTTCAGGCACATGCGCACATACACAGGGTCGGCCCCCACGGCGGCAAAAAACTCCTGTGCCTCAGCGCCCACCGGGTCCACCAGCCCTTGCGTGGCCAGCAGGCGCAGGCCCGCGGGCGTGCGGTACACGCGCACGGCCCAGGCAGGGTGGCGCTCAATGAAGGCCCGCAGCCCCGCCAGGGCACGAACGTGGGGGCCGCCCAGCGCGGCGTCCACGCCGCGCTGCAGCAGCGCTGCCAGCGGCAGGGTCAGCAGCAGCAAGGCTCCAACGCCCACGACCCAGGCCAGCATTCCGCCCAGCAGCCACAGCGCTGGCAACAGCACGGCCACCGCCAGCAGCGCGGCGGCCGCCAGGCGCAGGCGGTTGCTGGTGCGCGTTTCAAAGTCCACATCGGCAAACAGCACGTTGCGTGTGTTCAGACACTCCGCGCCATAGCCGTTGCGGGTGATGACCGCATCGCCCTGGCGCTGAAGCACTTCTTCGCGAATCGGCAAGCCCTGGGCACCGTTGTAGGCGGTCTTGCGTTCGCGCCGCGGCGTGGCGGCATCGCGCTGCGCCTGCGCCAGGGCTTCGTCCGCGCGCACCTCGGCCATGGCCTGGGCCTCGGCCTCGCTGGTGTCCGACCAGCCCCAGCGCTGCACGGTGATCTTGTGGCGGCCAAGGCCGTGCTGGCGGCGGGCTTCTGCCCAGTAGTTGGCGACGATCATCTGGATGCTTCCCCTCCGTTGTGTGCCGGCAATCTAACCGAAGCCGTGGCGGAGTCCTGGCGAAGTGTGTAAAGCCCGATGCACTGAGCCTGCCCAGGCGCAGTTCCCACGCCATGAGTTCGCGCGCATGCAGCTCTGGGGATGTTCTGCGCAACTCCTTGCGGTCCGTGATAGCGTGGACTTGCGCGGGTTGCGCAGTACATCCCTGGTCTGCCGATTTCTCGGATTCAGTGGAATAGAGTCTGTGCGTCAGAACGCTTGGGCGCTATAAAAAACATAGCTATATGCGCTTATCAGATAAGCGATAGATGCCAAAAAGATACCAAAATGAGCAGCGGCGGGTGCTTCGATGCAGAAAAGCCGCTTATGGCGCCTTGTGTTCGCGCAGGTATCGCTCCAGCAATGCGCGCAGGCGCAATGGGCGCACGGGTTTGCGCAACACAGGGAAGTCCTGTTGTGCTTCGGCCATGCGCTGCGTGTCCTCGCCCGTGATCATGGCCGCCAGCTTCAGGCCCGGTTGCAGCACCCCTGCCTGGCGCAGCACGGCCAACCCGTCTTCGGCGCCCGGCAGCCGCCAATCGCTCAGCACGGCATCGAAGGCGGTAGTACGCAGGGCCAGCAATGCGCCCGGTGCGTCGGGGGCGGTGGTCACCTCCAGGCCCCAGCCTTCCAGCAAGGTAAGAAGTGCGTCGCGCACCAGGGAGTTGTCTTCTACGACCAGAACACGCCCTTGCAGGCGCCCTGCAGCGGCCGGCTGCGCGCGCGGGGCGGGTGCGTCGCTGGGTTTGGCAGACGGCAGGTCCAATGCGAAGACGCTGCCGCGCCCCACGCGGGAACGCAAGCCCACAGGGTGGCCCAGCAACGCGGCGATGCGTCTCACCGTCGGCAGGCCCAGGCCGTGACCGCGTTCTGGGTTGCGCTCGGCGTTGTTCAATTGCACGAACTCTTCAAACACCGCCTCGTATGCCTCGTTCGGGATGCCAATGCCCGTGTCCACCACGCACAGGCGCAGGCCGGCACCCGCGCGGCGCACGCCCAGCAGCACTCCCCCGTGCTCGGTGTAGCGGATCGCATTGGTCAGCAGATTCGCAAGAACCCGCTCCAGCAGCAATGGGTCGCTCTGTGCCCACGCCGTTGTAGGGTGCACGCGCAGCTGCAGGCCCTTTTTTCGCGCAGCGGCTTCGTACGTGTCTGCCAGGCGCTGCAGCAGCGGTTGCAGGGCCACTGGCTCAGGATGCGCGGTGGTCTGGCCGCTGTCCAGGCGCGAAAGGTCCATCACCTGTGCGAGCAGGCGGTCAAGCGAATCCATGCATTCCCCCATCCGTGCCAGGGTGGGGCCATCGCCCTGCAGGACGCTGAGGTACAGGCCCATGGCCTGCAGCGGCTGGCGCAAGTCATGGCTGGCAGCGGCGAAGAAGCGGGACTTGGCGGCGTTGGCCTCGCGCAGTGCATGCGCCTGGCTTTGCAGTTCTTCGACCAACGCACTGTTTTCGTGGCGCAGGGCGATCATGCGCTGCAGGGTGCGCGCGTGCTGCTTGCCGTAGTACAGCAGGTAGACCAACAGCAACAACATGCCTGCACCCAGAAAACGGCTGTCGCTGTCGGGTTCCAGCAGCGCGCGCAGTGCAAACGGGGCTATCAACGTGGGCAGGAAGATCCACATCACCCGGGGGTGGTGCGCATGTGCGCCAATGCTTCCTGCAGCGGTTCCTCCGAGCACCAAGGCCCAGTAGAACGGCTCCAGGCTGCTGCCCGGGTGGAAGAACATGACGGACGATGCGCCCCAGTACGCCGCGAGAATCAAGGCGTCCACCTCGACGCGCCGGGCTTTGCGCGCCGCGGTCAGGGGCTCCGATGACGACTGACGCAGCACAGCGCGCAAAAGTGGTCGCCATGTATGGACCAGCGCCAGGCCCCCAAGCCACGCGGCCAGCACGCCCGCTGGGTGCCCGCCGTGCATGGCCCAGGCCAGCAGCGCCGCTGCGACAAGGTTCGATACGACCGATCCCCGCAGCGCCCGCGACAGCGAGCCAATGCTGTCGGCAAAAACCCTGTCCGAGGGGGCTGCGGCGTCAGGAGCCTTCATGGATCACTGCCCGCGCCATCATCACTGCTTGAGTGCGGTTGGCTGCGCCCATTTTGGCGAAGATGGCGTTCAGGTGGTTCTTCACGGTGCCAGGTGAAATGCCCATTTCGCGTGCGATCTCCTTGTTGCTGCCGCCCGAAGCCAGCATGCGCAGCACGTCGACCTGCCGCGTTGTCAGACCATACGGGCCGGTGGGGGTCTGGTCGGCGGCGTCAGGGGGCTGCGCGGCATCGGCAAATGCGGGTTCTCCCCCCGCCAGATGGCGAAGCTTGGCCAGCAGGGCAGGTACTTCAAGCGTCTTGGGCAAATAGGCCACAAGCCCCGCGTCCTGGGCACGGCGCCCCAGCGTGGGGTCGTCCGCTCCCGACATGAGTCCCACGCCCAGGCCCGGGTAACGCTCCATCACCTGTGCGGCGCAGCGAAGTCCATCCGTTCCGGGCAGACGATAGTCCAGCAGCACCAGATCAAAGCCCTCGCTGGTATTTGCCAGCATTTCCAGCGCCTCGGCCGGCGAACCTACAGCCTCTACGCGCAAACCTGGGGCCTGGTGGCGCAGAGCAGCCATCAGGCCATCGCGAAACAGGGGGTGGTCATCCACCAGCAGCAGTGCAAAACCATCGAGTTCGTCCAAGGCGGGATCTCCTTGTGTCGTGACATTTTTCACGCTTCGAAGGATAGCGTGCAGCCCAGATGGCGGGCATAGGCCGATCGGCATATGGCCGCGCTGGCCGGCGCTGGGCACCATCCACTCCCACAAAACACATGCGTCGAAAGGAGCCCTATGTCACTGCGCCGAAACAGCCTGCTGCTGGCTGCCGCGTGCCTGCCCCTGGTGGCACTGGCCGCCGGCATGGGCTACGGACAGTCCGCCGGCGAACGTGCGCTGGAGACAGTGCCCGGTCCCTGGCAGGGTAACTGGCGTGTGACGCGCGACGACCCGCGCATCCGCACCCTCGCTGGCGCCGAGCTGGCGCGTCTGCACATTTTGCAGAAGCAGGGCAGCCGCGTGCTGCAGTTGCAGTGGGTGGCTGGACGTGCCATGTGCGAAGACCCGGTTGGTGAACCCTGCGAGTGGGTGGGCTCGGTGGGAGAGGTTCGTGCGCGACAGACTCAAACGGGCGGCCTGACCGCGTTGCTGGTGGTGAGCGCCGACCAGGACGACCCCTTCACCCTGCGATTTGCGCGCCGCCCCGTGGTGGGCGAGGCAGTGCAGGGCACCCTGAGCAGTGCGCGCGGTGACATCCGCTGGCGCGTAAGCATCGAGCGCGATGCGCAATGAACACAGTCAAAGAAAGAGAGCCGAGCATGACCCATGAAACTCAAGCTAACCCCTCCGTGTGCCCGCAGTCCAAGGAGGCAGGCGCCCTTCTGCGCTGGGGAGGCCTGGCGTTGAAGACAACCTTTGTTCTCGCTGGTGCCTGCGTCGGCATCGCCGCCCACGCCCAGACCATCCAGCCCGGCCTGTGGGAGTTCAAACACGACATGAAGATGCCAGGCCAACCCGACATGGCCGCACAGATGGCGCAGATGCGCGAGCAGATGAAGAACCTGCCGCCCGAAGCGCGCAAGATGATGGAGCAGCAGATGGCGGGCCACGGCATGGGCATGGGCGCCGATGGCGCACTGCGCCTGTGCATCAGCCCCGAGGACGCCAAGGCCGACCCCGTCCGCGAAGGACTGACCGAGGGCGACTGCACCTTCACGCAAGTCAAGCGCAGCGGCAACACCTGGACGGGGCGCCTGGTGTGCAAGGAGCCGCCCAGCCAGGGCGACTTCACCACCACGCTGCACAGTGCCAGCCACTTCAGCACCAAGGCCGTGCTCACCAGCAAGCAGCATGGCCGTATGGACATGAGCACGGATGCCCGCCGCCTGTCTGCGGACTGTGGTGGCCTCAAGCCTGCGGGCAAGCGGTGAAGGCAATGACAGACCGTCAGCTGTTTGCGCTGGCATCGGCGCTGGCCTGCTCACTGGGCGCTCCAGCGCTCGCCGTCGGCCAGACGCTGGACCAGCTCGCCTGTGCCGCAGGCGTGCACTGCAGCGGCGCGTTGGCCCCCGACGAGGTGCGCGTGGTGCTGGGCATCGACAGCCAGTACCAGGCCGAACGCGCTTTCATCGATGCCAGCCGCGACTTTCCTGACGAGGTGTGGCGCTGCGCGGCGGCGGGCGAGTGTGGTGGCCGAATGACGCAGAACGAAGCGCGGGTGGCCATCCCGCTGCCGGACGGCGCGTTTGCCGGTGCCGAGGTGTTGCGCCGCCGCGAGCCCGGTGCACAGCCTGCCGCGCCGGGCTTGCCAGCCAGTCCGCCGTCGGGCGTTGCAGGCCCTTCAAGCCCTTCAAGCCCTTTAAGCCCTTCAGGTTCATCGGGCTCACGCGTCTCCGCGGCACAGGTCCCTGCAGGTTCGTCTGGCGGTCGCCGTCCCGCTGGTATTGAGGTGGAGGTCCACAAGCCCGGGCCCCGCGAATTGGATCTGCAACAGCATGGGCAAGGCGGTTCGCCCTCGCTGGGTCCAGAGATTCAGCCCCGGGATGGCACTTGGCGGTTTGCCCACGGCAACCCGCGCACCAGTGGAACTTGTTTGCAAGGCCTTGGGCCGGCGCTTGCCCGGCAGATGCCAGCGCCGCAGTCCGGTGATGTGGTGTTCCAGCGGCCATTCAATGCATCGCAAATCGTTCGCAGCCCGCAAGTGACCTGGCAGCGCGTAGCCCCCAACCACTGGCGCGGAACGCTGGCTGCCACCCAGGGACAGGTGATGGAGGGCGGCTGGACCGTGCGGGTGCTCAACCCGGACCACATGGAAGGCGAGAGCACCGTGCGCGTGAGCGTCCCGACGGTTTGCCATATCAGCACGCCGTTCACCTTTGTCCGGCAGTAACCGGCGGCCAGCACATGGCGCCCATGGATCTTGAAACAAGGAGTTCTGCATGCGTTCACTTTTGTCTCTCTCCCTTGCGGCGGCGCTGCTGGTGCCTGTCGCCAGCGCATGGGCCCAGCAGGCCGCGCCCCGCACCCCCCAAGGGGCGGGCCAGTCCATGCTGGTGCTCGATGCCTCCGGCTCCATGTGGGGGCAGATCGGCGGCAAAGCCAAGATTGAAATCGCCCGTGAGGCCGTGGGCAGCATGCTTGCCACCTGGCCTGCCAACCAGCAACTGGGGCTGATGGCCTATGGCCACCGCAGCAAGGGCAATTGCGCTGACATTGAGATGCTCAAGGCGCCCGGTCCCGTGGACAAGGCGGGCATGCAGCAGGCCGTGAATGCGCTGCAGCCCAAGGGCATGACGCCCATCTCTGCATCCGTGCGCATGGCGGCAGAGCAGCTCAAGTTCGGCGAACGCAAGGCCACCGTCATTCTGGTCAGCGATGGCGAGGAGACCTGCCACGCCGACCCTTGTGCGCTGGGTAAGGAACTGGAGAAGCTGGGCGTGGACTTCACGGCCCATGTGGTGGGTTTTGACATCGACAAAAACCCCAAGGCCAAGGCCCAACTGCAGTGCCTGGCCAGCAGCACGGGTGGCCGCTACCTGGATGCCAAGGACGCAGGCGAGCTGAACAAGGCGCTGCGCGAAGTGGCCCAGGCCCCCGCACCCACGCCGGCACCCGCTGCGCCGCCACCTGCCTGTGGCAACTTTGTGGAAGGCCCCGAATTCGCCATGAACCTCAGCACCTGGCCGACCGGGGAGCACGCCAGCCTGAGCGCGGAGCCCAAGCCGTTTGAGCCCCTCGAAATGGGCAAGGACGCCAACGCACGCGCGTGCCAGAAGCTGTGTACAGACGACAAGACCTGCACGGCCTGGTTCTTTGAGGCCATTGGCAGCAACTTCCGGACCTTGCCCGTGTGCCACCGCTGGGACGGCGTGGCGGCACTCAGCGCTCCGCATGAAGGGCATCCTGGCAATGCCATGGGCATCAAAAAGGGTGTGCGCCAGATCGTTCGCGAAGCCGGGGCGGCCTGCAAGTGAACTGACCCTGCCCCCCCATGAGCCACCTTCCAAGGAGCAAGTGATGACCATCCCCGAAGACACCTACACGACAACTGCTGCGCAGACATCACCCGCCGCCGGTGCCCCAATGAGCAGCTTGCTGGACCGCGTGCTGGCCATGCTGCTGCGCCCCGGCGACACCTGGTTGCAGATCGAACGCGAAAACCCGGGCATCGCCAGCGTCTACTCCCGTTACCTCATCTTTTTGGCGGCCATTCCCGCCGTGGCGGGCTTCATCGGCTACAGCCTGGTGGGTATGGGCGCATTCGGCGTGTCGGTGCGGGTGCCCATCGTGCAGGGGCTGGTCGGCATGGTGGTGGGCTACGTGCTCTCGCTGGCAATGGTGTTAGTGATGGCGCTGGTGGCCAACGCGCTGGCGCCGCGCTTTGGGGGCCAGACACAGTTGCCGCGGGCTTTCCAGCTGATCGCCTATGGCGCCACGGCGGGTTGGCTGGGCGGCGTGTTCAGCGCAGTGCCCGCGTTGGCGATGCTGGGAGTGCTGGCAGCGCTGTACTCCGTGTATCTGATCTACCGGGGCGTGCCAGTGCTGATGAGGGTGCCGGGTGAGAGAGCGGTGGGTTACACGGCCGCGCTGATCGTCTGCGGCATCGTGGCCGGCCTGGTGGTAGGGCTGGTGACGTCGCTCGTCACACCCCGTCCCGGCGCGTTTGCAGGTGTAGGCGGGGCGGGAAGCCTGGGCGGCCCCTCCGTGGCGGGGCCTGGCGTCAACATCACCCTGCCTGGCACAGGCATCAGCATCGACACCGCCAAGGTTGAGGCGGCGAACCGCCGCATGGAAGAGGCGCAGGCGCGAGGCGACACCCAGGCGGCAGGCCAGGCCATGGGCGACATGATGAGCGCCGCGTTGGGCGGCAAGGGCGCTGCCCCTCTGGCGCCCGAGGCATTGCGCGCACTCCTGCCCGAGACGCTGGGCAGCATGCCCCGCACGGCGGTGGAGGCGCGCAGCGATGCCGCCATGGGCATGCAGTTTACCAACGTCAGCGCGCAGTACTCCGAGGGCGAGCGGCTGATCGAGGTGCGCATGCAGGACATCGGTGCCGTGCCTGCGCTTGCCATCGGCATGGCGGCCTGGTCGCGCAGCACCTTGGACAGCGAAACGCCCGAGGAAGTGGAACGCGTTTACCGCCGCGATGGTGTCGCGTTCAAAGAGAGCTACCGCAAGGACGGAACCAGCGCCAGCCTGGTCATGCTGCTGCCCAACGGCGTACTGCTGGAAGGCAGCGGCAACCTGCCCATGGACGACCTGCGTGCAGCGCTGAAGGCTGTGCCGACGGGGCAGGTGGCAGCGCTCAAGCGTCCTTCGTGATGGCTGCGCCGGATGGGAGGCAGATCACACCCAGCCGAGCGCCCCCAGCACCGCCCCCGCGCCCAGCATCCACAGCAGGTGCAGCTTGGTGCGCCACACCAGCAGCACGGTGGCGCCGCTCAGCAGCCACAGGGGCCAGGTCTCGGCGGGGCCTCCATGGGCGCGCGACAGCACCCAAGACGTGGCGAGCAGCAGGCCGATGACCACGGGCGCCATGCCTTGCTTGAATGCGCGCACGCCCCGGCGTTCGCGGTTGCGGTGGCCCCAGCGGGTGGCCAGCCACGTCAGCAGGCTGCTGGGCAGCATCACGCCCAGCATGCACACCGCCATGCCCAGGGCTCCCAGCAGCCAGCCTGCCACGCCGGGGCCGCCCGCGTTGATGCCCACGTTCCAGCCTAACAGGGCGATGAACAGCACGTTGGGGCCAGGGGCGGCTTGGGCGATGGCGATGGAGGCGTTGAACTGCGGGTCGGTGATCCAGGCGTGGCGATCGACCAGAAAGCGGTGCATGTCGGGCGCGGTGGCGATGGCTCCGCCCACCGCCAGCAGCGACAGCGAAAGGTAGTATACGAACAGGCTCAGCCAGTCGGCCGGCCCCAAGGTGGTCGCAAGAGGGCTCATGGCGCGAGCTTTCTCCATGTCAGCAGGCAGGCCGCGCCGCCGATCAAGGGCAGGATCCACCACAGCGGCCAGCGCAGCACCACCATGGCTCCGATGGTGAAGACGGTGAAGGCCACGCACAGCGGGCGGCCGAGCGGGTGGTTCTGGATGGACGCGAAGAGCTTGATGCCCACGCCCGCAATGAGCCCTGCCGCCACCGCGCCCATGCCGCGCAGCGCACCGGCTACGGCGGGGTGGCTGGCAAATTGCGCATACACCACGGCCAGGGCCAGTACCAGCATCAGCGGAAAGGTCAGCATGCCCGAAAGCGCCGCCAACGCGCCGCGCAGGCCGAAGTAGCGGTCCCCAATCATGATGCTGAGGTTGACCACGTTGGGGCCGGGCATGATCTGCGCCACGGCCCAGTCTTCCACAAACTCCTCGTTGGTCATCCAGCGCTTTTTCTCCACCAGTTCGCGCTGTACCACGGCCAGCACGCCGCCAAAACCCTGCAGGGCCAGCCAGGTGAAGGACCAGAACAGATCGGACGGGTTGCGGGGCTGGGGCCGCAGCGGCTGTGGGGAAGCGAGGGAACTGGCGGGCGGTTCGGCGGCGAGGGCCATGGCGATTTTTCGGTCGAATTGGCCTCTAGCGCTTGATGGTAAAGCGCTGGCAGCTATCAAATTGTGAGTTTTTGGCTGCGGTGGGCGGTGCGAAATGGTAAGCCCGCCAGGCATCCGCATCGGGCGGGGCCGTCTTCGCATTGCGGCATGGCTGTGGCGGCCAACGGCGTCCGCGTGCCATGGCGACGGGCGCTATGCTGCGCGCGTTCGCTTGGCTCCCCTTCGTTTTCTCAGAACCCCCCATGAAACTCATCCGCTATGGCCAGCCCGGCGCCGAACGCCCAGGCCTCATTGACGCGCAAGGCACGCTGCGCGACCTGTCGATGCTGCTGTCCGACATCGGCCCCGCCCAGCTGAAGCCCCGCACCCTGGCCGCGCTGGCCGCCATTGACGTCAGCCGTCTGCCCACGGTGGAGGGCGCCCCGCGCCTGGGCTGCCCCGTGGCGGGCGTGGGCAAGATCGTGTGCGTGGGCCTGAACTATGCCGACCATGCCCGCGAAGCCGGCCTGCAGCCGCCCGCCGAACCCGTGCTGTTCATGAAAGCCGTGACCGCGCTCAGCGGCCCCAACGACGACGTGCGCATACCGCCAGGCTCTGTGAAGACCGACTGGGAGGTGGAGCTGGGCATCGTCATTGGCACCCGCGCCAGCCATGTGGCCGAGGCCGATGCGCTGCAGCACGTGGCGGGCTATGTGCTGGCCAACGATGTGTCCGAGCGCGCCTGGCAGATGGAGCGCGGCGGGCAGTGGGACAAGGGCAAGAGCTACGACACCTTCGCGCCCATCGGCCCCTGGCTGGCCACGGCCGACGAGGTGCCGGACCCGCACGCCATCGACCTGTGGCTGGAGGTGAACGGCCAGCGCGTGCAAGACGGCAGCACGCGCAACTTCATCTTCGGGGTGCCCGCCGTGGTGTCATACATCAGCCAGTTCATGGCGCTGGAGCCGGGCGACGTGATCCTGACCGGCACGCCCGCTGGCGTGGGCCTGGGACAGAAGCCCGCGCCATGGTTCTTGAAACCCGGCGACGTGGTGCGCCTGGGCGGCACCGGCCTGGGCGAGCAGGTGCAAAACCTGGTGGGCGGGTAAAAGGAAGTAGCGACTTGACGTCAGAGCGGGCAGCTCAGCCCAGCTTGCCTTTGAGTGGGTGGCTCAGGTTGCGCCAGCCTGCCTGGTCGGGGTACTTCACCTTGAACACCTTCAGGTCTGCCTGGCTCTCGTACTTCACCTTGAAGATCTTGAAGCTGGCCTGGTTCTCGTACGCCACAAAAAACCACGCCGCATCTCCGCTGGCCTGGGTGTCGTAGCCCACCTCGTGCCAGCACAGGTCGGCCTGGCTTTCATAGGCCACCTCGCACACGCGGGCCTGGGCCTGGCTTTCGTACTTCACTTCCAAGATCTTGGCCACGGGGCTCCCTTTCTGACGGCTGGACGGGGCTGCCACTACTGGCAGACAAGGTGCTGAGGGTATCCAAATTCTGGCGGGGTCGGCCGTCATTCCGCATGTGGCTTGTAAAAAATTGAATAAAAATCGGCTCTAGCGCTTGCTGTGTATGCGCTGGCAGCTATCAAATAGATAACAAAGCGTTGCTCGCTGCAGGATTTTTCGGCGCCGCCAGCACCCGCGCCCGATCCGCACAAAACCGCACCGCTTCATCCGCCAGCCAGTCCCGCACCAACTGCATCACCGGGCTGGGGTGCGTGGTGGTCACAAACGAATACGCTGCGCGCGAGGCCACGCAGGGCCCCAGCAGCGGCACCAGGCGGCCGGCCTGTATGTCTTGCAGCACCAGCGCGGCACGGCCCATGGCGATGCCCTGGCCGGCCAGCGCGGCGCCCAGGGCCAGTTGCGACAGGTTGAACTGCTGGCCGCCCGCCCACGGCGGCGGCGGCACACCGCGCTGGCCAAACCAGTGCTGCCATTCTTCGTATGTATCGGCGCCGTCCCAGGCGCTGCCGTCGTGCAGCAGCCACTCGCCGCGCAAGTGCTGCGGGTGGTCGATGCGCGCATGGTTGGCCAGAAAGCCGGGGCTGGCCACGGGCACCAGCCATTCGTCCAGGAATACGGTTGCGCTCAGGTCGCGGTAGCCGCCCAGGTCAAAGCGCACGGCGGCTTCCACGCCGTCGCGCACCATGCGAGTGCGGTCGAGGGTGTGGAATTCGCCAAACACGCGCAGGCCGGTGTGCGGGTGTTGGCGGAAAAAGTCGCCCAACCGGGGCGTGAGCCAACTCATGGCGAACGAGGGCGAGCAGCTCAGCGTGGCGGTGGCGGCCTCCGCCGGTTGGCGCATCTGGGCCAGGGTGCTTTCGATGGCGTCAAAGCTCTCGCGCAGCACCACGGCCAGCCATTTGCCCTCGGGCGTGGGCACCAGGGCGCGCGGGGTGCGCAGGAACAGGGGGCGGCGCAGCCATTCTTCAAGCTGCTTGACCTGCTGGCTCACGGCGCCCTGGGTGATGCACAGCTCGGCCGCCGCCTTGGTAAAGCTACCGTGGCGGGCGGCTGCATCAAAACTGCGCAGCCAGGCGAGCAGAGAGGGGGAGAGGCGAATGTCCATTATTAATACTAATGATGCGCTCAATATAAATGGTTTGTGACGGGGGCGTGACCGGCGAAGAATGGGGGCAACATTGTTCGAGACCCATGCGCCATGACGATCGCCCCGACTCAACCTCCCACAGATGCACTGCTGTACACCCGCTTGCGCAATGCCCAGCCTGCGTTGTGGACCAATGCAGCCCGGCAGGCGCAACCCGCCGCCGCGCTGACCGCACTGGGTAGAAGCATTAGTCTGGATGATACGAAGGCGGCTGCTGCGCGCCTAGCCCGTTTTGCAGGGCTGCTGGCCCAGGTGTTTCCTGAACTGGCCGCCACCGGGGGCGTGGTCGAGTCGCCACTGCTACCCGGCGCTGCGCTGCAGCCCGCGCTGGGCATAGCCGAAGGGCAAGGCCGCCTGTTCATCAAGGCCGACCACAGCCTGCCCGTGGCGGGCTCCATCAAGGCGCGGGGTGGCATGCATGAGGTGCTGGAGTTTGCCGAGGGGCTGGCGCTGCAGCACGGCCTGGTGCTGCCCGGTGGTGACTACCGCGCGCTGGCAACGCCGCAGGCGCGCGAGGTGCTGGGTCGCTACCAGGTGGCGGTGGGTTCCACCGGCAACCTGGGCATGAGCATTGGCGTGGTGGCGTCGGCCCTGGGCTTCCAGGCCACGGTGCACATGTCGGCCGATGCCAAGGAATGGAAGAAAGCCCGCCTGCGCCAGCGTGGTGTGCAGGTCGTGGAGCACGCTGGCGACTACGAACGCGCCGTGGCCGCAGGCCGTGCCGAGGCGGCCATCAACCCGCTGTGCCACTTTGTGGACGACGAGCAATCGTTCTCGCTGCTGCTGGGCTACAGCGCAGCGGCGCTGCACCTGCAAAAGCAACTGGCCGAGCAGGGCGTGGCGGTGGATGCCGAGCACCCGCTCATCGTTTACCTGCCGTGTGGCGTGGGTGGCGCGCCAGCGGGCATCACCTTTGGCCTGCGGCAGGTGCTGGGGCCGCATGTGCACTGCTTTTTTGCGGAGCCGGTGCAGTCGCCGTGCTTCATGGTGCAGATGATGGCCGGGCCGGGGGCGCACCCCTCGGTGTACGACTGGGGCCTGAGCAACCGCACCGAGGCCGACGGCCTGGCCGTGCCACGTGCGTCGCTGCTGGCGGCGGAGCTGATGCGGCCGCTACTGTCGGGCGTGTTTACGGTGGCCGACGACACCTTGTTTGCGCAGCTGGTGCGGGTGCTCGATACCCTGGGCGAGCGCATTGAGCCTTCGGCCGCTGCAGGCTTCAGCGGCCCGGCCCTGCTGACCGGTACCACCGCCGGGCAGGCCTGGCTGCGCAGCACGGGCATCGACGCCGTGCTGCACCAGGCCACACATCTGGTGTGGACCACGGGCGGCCTGCTGGTGCCCGAGGCGCAGTACCAGGGCTTTGTGCAGCGCGGGCGGGCCGTGCTGGCTGCGCAGGGCTGATTTCTTCTCATTCCCCAATTCCCCCAACCTTTGTGACCTTTGGAGAGAACCCCATGAACCGCAAGCAACTGCTTTTGTCTGCCGCCCTCTGTGCCGCCCTGGGGTCCACCGCGTGGGCTCCAGCCATGGCACAGGAGGCAGCGTTCCCCACCAAGCCGATCACGCTGGTGATTCCGTTCCCGCCCGGTGGTGCCACCGATGTGCTGGGGCGCCTGATCGGCAAGAAGCTGGGCGACAAGCTGGACCAGAGCGTGGTGATCGACAACCGGGCGGGCGCGGGCACGGTGATCGGCGCGTCATCGGTGGCGCGGGCGGCGCCGGATGGCTACACGCTGCTCATGAGTTCGGGCACCACCTTCACGGTGAACCCGGCGGTGCGCGCCAAGCTGCCGTATGACCCGGTCAAGAGCTTCGAGCCCATTGGCATTGCCGGGCGCACGGGGCTGATCTTGCTGGCCAACAAGGACGTGCCGGTAGCGGATGTGAAGCAGTTCGTGGCCCTTGTGAAGGCCGGGCCGGACAAGTATTCGTATGGCTCGTTCGGTGCGGGCACCACCTCGCAGTTTGCGGGCGAGATGTTCTTCCACGCGGCGGGACTCAAGATCCAGCATGTGCCGTACAAGGGCAGCGCGCCCGCGATGACCGACCTGCTCGGCGGGCAGATCCCGTTCACGGTGGACACCGTATCGGCCGCGCTGCCGCAGCTCAAAGACGGCAAGATCAAGGCCATTGCGGTGACCTCCGGCAAACGCTCGGCCCTGCTGCCCAAGGTGCCCACGCTGGCCGAGACTGGCTACCCCGGTCTGGAGATGGACACTTGGCTGGCAATGGTGGCCCCGCGTGGCCTGCCACCGGCCGTGAAGGCTCGGCTGGAGCAAGCATTGGCCCAGGTGGTGTCAGACCCCGAAACGCGTGACAAGATGATCGCGGTGGGGTTCGAGCCGTCCTATGCTTCGTCCAGGGTGTTGGCCGAGCTGATCGACAAGGAGCTGCCGCTGATGCGCGCCATTGCACAGCGTGCTGCCATCACCGCAGACTGAACCCGTGGGACCAGAACAAGGAGACAAGCCCGAGATGACCACCACAAACCCCCAAGCCCTGGTTGAACTGACGGCCAACGAACTGCGCCACCGCATTGGCACACGCGAGATTTCGCCGGTGGAGCTGCTCGACGCCTGCATTGCCCGCATCGAGGCCGTGAACCCGCATGTGAATGCCGTCACCGCCACCTGCTACGACCGCGCCCGCACCGAGGCCAAGGCGGCCGAGCAGGCGGTGCTGCGCGGCGAGCCGCTGGGCCTGCTGCATGGCTTGCCCATGGGCGTGAAGGACCTGGAGGCCACGGCGGGCTTGCTGACCACCTATGGATCACAGATCTACCGAGAGCACATCCCCGCCGAGGACAACGTGCTGGTGGCCCGCTTGCGCGCAGCGGGCGCCATCGTCACGGGCAAGACCAACATCCCCGAGATGGGCGCGGGCGCCAATTCGCGCAACACCGTGTGGGGCGCCACGGGCAACCCGTTCAACCCCAACCTGAACGCCGGGGGCTCGTCGGGCGGCTCAGCGGCCGCGCTGGCGTGCGACATGCTGCCGGTGTGCACGGGCTCGGACACGGGCGGGTCGCTGCGCATTCCGGCGTCCATTTGTGGCGTGGTGGGCTTTCGGCCATCACCCGGCGTGGTGCCCAGCTCGCGCAAGCTGCTGGGCTGGACGCCGATTTCGGTGGTGGGCCCCATGGGCCGCACGGTTGAAGAGGCCTGTCTGCAGCTGGCGGCATCGGCGGGCATGTCGGTGGGCGACCCGCTGAGCTACCCGCTGGACCCGATGAGCTTTCTGTTACCCGAAACCGTGGACCTGAGCCGCCTGCGCGTGGCTTACACCGAGGACTTCGGTGCCTGCGCGGTGGACAACGGCATCCGCGCCGTGTTCCGCCGCAAGGTACAGGCCATGAAGCACCTGTTTGCGCGTTGCGACGCCATCGACATCGACCTGGGTGATGTGCACCGCTGCTTTGACGTGCTGCGCGCCGAGGCCTTTGTGGCCAGCACGCGCGAGGCCTACGAGCGCGACCCCGCCAGCCTGGGCCCCAACACCCGCGCCAACTACGAAATGGGCGCCGCCATGACGCTGCTGGACAGCGCCTGGGCGCAGGCCGAGCAGACACGCATCCTGGCGCGGTTCCAGAAGCTGTACGAGGACTACGACGTGATTCTGGCGCCCACCACGCCGGTGTCGCCGTTTGCGTGGACGGATCTTTTTGCCAGCCACATCAACGGCGAGCCGCAGGCCAACTACTACCGCTGGCTGGCGCTGACCTATGTGAGTACGCTCACCACGCACCCGGCGCTGAGCCTTCCGTGCGGGCTGGACGATGCGGGCATGCCGTTTGGCCTGCAGATCGTGGGTCGGTTCCGTGCTGACCGGCACACGCTGGGTGTGGGGCACGCGCTGGAGCAGGCGTTCAAAGGCATTGCGGGGCTGGCACGGCCCCGGCCCGACATTGCCAAGCTGGTGCAGACGCGCGCCGAACCTGCGCTGACTTCCATCGTGACGGTGGCACCGGACCCCCGCGACGCCCGCACCTTGCCGCGCGACGACCGTGCGGCATCGGCCGCGCAGGTATCAGCCGTTTGAAAAGGAGACTCCGACCATGCAAACCGCAGACACCATCGTGATTGGCGCGGGCATTGCCGGGGCCTCCGTGGCTTGGCAACTGGTGCAGCCCGGCGCCGCAGGGCAGGGCGCCAGCGTGCTGCTGCTGGAGCGTGAATCGCAGCCCGGTTATCACACCACCGGCCGCTCGGCCGCGCTCTACATGGCGACCTATGGCACGCCCAACATTCAGGCGCTGACCCGGGCCAGCCGCGCGTTCTATGATGCGCCGCCGCCCGAGTTCGGCACCGATCCCATCCTCTCGCCCCGGGGCGTGGTCTATGTGGCCGGGCCGGACCAGCTGGACCTGCTCAAGCAGACCTACGACGAAGCGCACGCCACCTCGCCCAATGTGCAATGGGTGGACAAGGCCGATCTCATGGCGATGCTGCCCTGCCTCAAACCCGAGGCTGTGGCGGCCGGCATGAGCGAGCCCGAGGCCGCCGACATTGACGTGAACGCCCTGCACCAGGGCTACCTGCGCGGCCTGCGCCAGCGCGGGGGCCAGGTGCTGACGAACGCCGAGGTCACGGCCGTGCGCCGCGAAGGTGATGTATGGCAAGTGACGCTGGCCGGTGGGCGGGTGTTTGCGGCCCCCACCATCGTCAACGCTGCGGGCGCTTGGGCCGATGTGGTGGCGGGCCTGGCCGGTGTGCCACCCATCGGGCTGGAGCCGCGCCGCCGCACTGCGTTCACCTTCCCCGTGCCCGAGGGCATGGACGCTACCCACTGGCCTGCGGTGATCGGCATCGACGAGAGCTTTTACTTCAAGCCCGATGCGGGGCAACTGCTGGGCTCACCGGCCAATGCCGACCCGACGCACCCGCACGATGTGGTGCCCGAAGAACTGGACGTGGCCACGGGCATCTATCACATCGAGGAAATGACACGTTTCCAGATCCGCCGCCCGTCGCACGCCTGGGCGGGGCTGCGCTCGTTTGTGCCGGACGGCGACATGGTGATCGGCTGGGACAACCATGTGCCCGGATTTTTCTGGCTGGCCGGGCAGGGCGGCTACGGGATTCAGAGCGCGGCGGGCGCGTCGCTGCTGGCGCGTAATCTGCTGCGCGCGGAGCCGCTGGCCGATGAGTTGGTGCGCGAGAAGGTCGGGACCGATGGGCTGTCGCCAACGCGTTTGCGGTAACGGCTGCGCGCGCGGGGCTGGCGCAGCCCCCTTATTCGCAATGAGTGGATTTAAGCGTACGTATTGACCTGTGTGCCCAGCGTGCCGCTGGTGGCCAGCGCGGGTTGGGGCAGGGCTTCCAGCAGGGTGGCGGCTGCCACTTCCTGCATGTTCATCGCCTGCTTGAGCACGGCCACGTTCACGGCGTCGGAGGTTTTGGCGCTGGCCAAAGCGGTAGCCGTGTTGATGATGCTGTTGGTCAGTGCGACGTCCATGGCAAGGCTTTCTGAGGGGCAATGGGTCTTTATCGGCACGGCGACCGATTTCTTGAGCGGGGTTTTAACGGCGTTTTGACCCGTCCACCAGCCCTGATGTTTTACTCCAGCGCCGCCACCCCCATGGCCGGGCAGCTCGACAGGTCGGATTCCCGCGCCGATGGCAGTTGCCTAGCCGCATCGCGCAATGCGGTGCGCAGTCCTTCTTCGAGTGTGGGGTGGTAGAAGGGCATGCCCAGCAGGTCATGCACGCTGAGCTTTTGCTGAACGGCCAGCGCCAGCAGGTGGGCCATGTGTTCAGCTTCTGGGGCGCACAGTTCGGCCCCCAGCAGGCGGCCTGTGCTGCGGTCCGCATATACACACAACCGGCCTTGGTTGCGCAGGGCGGTGCGCGCACGGCCCTGCTGCGCATAGTCCACCATGCCTGTGACCACGGTGTGTTCGGTGTCCAGGTCGGCCCGGCGCTGGCCCACGACGGCGATCTGAGGGTCTGAAAACACGATGGACATTGGCGTGCGCCGTTGAAACCGCGTGGGACTCTCGGCCAGTGCGTTCATCCCGGCAATGTGGCCCTCGTCAGCGGCCTCGTGCAGCAACGGGGTCTGGCCGTTGGCATCGCCAGCCAAAAACACGGGTAAATCGCCGATCTGCAGGGTGCCCGGGTCCACCTCCGGCATGCCGCGTTCGTCCAGCGGCACGCCCAGTGTCTCCAGGCCCAGGTACTGGATGTTGGGCACGCGGCCCATTGCGGCCACCACCTGGTCTACCACCATGCGGTGCGGCCCGCTGCTTACCTCAATGCCTCCGGTCACCTCGCGCAGCTCGGCTTTGGCTTGGGTGTGAAGCACCAATTCTTTTTTGAGCAATGCCGTCAGCTCGGCATTCAGCACGGGGTCGCTCAGCCCGCCTAGCGTGTCGCCGGTGGTGAACGCGGCCACTTGCAGGCCCAAGCGGGCCAGGGCCTGCGAAAGCTCCACACCAATCGGTCCCATGCCGATCACCGCGATGCGGGGGCCCAGGGTGGACTGCTCGAACAGGGTGTCGGTGGTCAACATGCGGTCGCCAAACGCCAGCCATTCCTCCGGCAGTGTGGGCCGGGAGCCCGGGGCCAGGATGATGCTGCGGGTGTCGTACGCGGTGCCGTCGATGTCCACGCGGTTCGGGCCCAGCAGGGTGGCGCGGCCTTTGCGGCGCGCAGTGCCCAGGTTGTCGGTGGCCTTGAGGGCGCCGGCCACAAAGTCGTCTCGCAGCTTGCGCACCCGCTCCAGCACGGCCGGAATATCGGCCGACAGGGCCTCTGCGCCGCGCAGGCCGAACTCTGCGAATGCGTGGCGACGGTGGAAGGCGTTGGCCGCCTCGATGAGGGATTTGGACGGCATGCAGCCCACACGCGCGCAGGTGGTGCCCCATGGGCCTTCGTTCACGATGAGATAACGGCTGGTGCGCTTGCGCACTTCGCGCAATGCCGCCAGCCCTGCGGTGCCCGCGCCAATGATGATGGTGTCGAGCGCGTGGCCCATGGTGCGTCTCCTCGGTGGTCTCACCGCTTGATGAGCCGACAGTGTGGCGGCACACCGGCCGTGGCCTTGTAGGCGCAGACCCGATTTTGCGGGCCCCTTACGGGCCTTTGCCTTGGTTTCGAAATGTCGCGCCGAGTTACCGCAACCAGGTTGTGAAGTGGTCAATCAAGCCGGCAGCAGATCAATCAGAGCCAGCCGACCCGGCCTTGGCCGCTGTTGTTGATCCGCTCCACGAACGCCGGCGCATGCGACTCTGGCAGGCGCATCTGCAGCGTGACCAGCGTGCCATGCTGCACGCTCAGCAGTTCTGCCGATGCGCCCTCGATCTCGCGGCGCAGCAGGCCTTCCAGCGCATAGGGCACATGGCATTGCAGCGTTGCCATGCGCTGCAGCGTGATCTTGGGGGCGAAGAGCAGGGCCTGGGCCACCGTGTCGGTGTAGGCGCGCACCAGCCCGCCCGCGCCCAACTTGACGCCGCCAAAGTAGCGCACCACCGTGGCCAGTACGCCCTCCAGGTCCTGGTGCCGCAGCACGTCGAGCATGGGGCGGCCTGCCGTACCGCCAGGCTCGCCATCGTCCACGGCGGCAGACTGGCCGCCCGCCAGCAGCGCCCAGCAAATGTGTGCCGCGCCCGGGTGCTGCTTCCACAGCGCGTCCACGGCCGCCTGCGCGCTGGCCCGGTCGGCCATGGGCTGCACGCAGCCGATAAAGCGGCTCTTCTTGATGAGGACTTCGCTGTGCGCCGGAGCGGCCAGGGTGTGGGGCATGGGGCGCAGAGTGTACGGCGAGCGGGAGCTCTGCCGTACGCCGGCGCCGCGCTGTGAACAAATTCACATGGCTTGGCTGCGCGCGTCTTTATTGCGCTAGTTGCGTGTTGTTTGTGCGTTCTGTCACACCTGAATTCAGCGTGCTTTCCTACACTGGCGACTTGTTGCCCACGCCTACGCTTGCGCTATTGATTTGAAAGCACTCAGGCCCGCTAAAAGGACCCCGCCATGTTTGCCTCCCCGCTCTCTGCTCCCTTGCACCAATCCCTGGTCAGCCACGTCTTCGGCCGCTTCCTGCCATCACGGGCACCGGCCGTAACAGGCGTTGGAGAGTCCACGATGGTATCGGCACCTTTGGCATCCGTGGCACCCAACACGGCTGTCGTGAGCGCAGCCGCTGCAGATCCCGGCCCGCAGGTCGCCTCCGAATCTGCTGACGATGAGGCTTGGCCAGACTTGGCGCAGCGGGTGCGTGAAGTCGGCGAGTGGTAGGCACGCAGTCAGACAAGCAGACAAGCAACAACTCACCAAAGGCCCCACGGGGCCTTTTCCATTGCGGGCGACGCGCGCCGTGGTGAATGCGCCCTACAGTTTCAGCTCCCAGGTCTCGCCCACCAGCTGCTGGCCAAAGCCTTCATAGGGCTCTGACTTCTTCAACACAAACCCCCGCTTGGCGTAGATGCTGCGAGCCGCTGTGAGGCAGCTGTTCGTCCACAGCACCATTTTTTTGTAACCTTTGGCACGCGCAAACGCGATGCACTCGTCCGTCAGCCGCGCCCCCAGGCCCAACCCGCGTGCCTGGGGCGCGAGGATCAGCATGCGCAGCTGGGCTGTGGTGGTCGACTTGCGCACCACAAATACGGCCCCCACGCGTTCGCCATCCAGCTCGGCCACCCAGCAGCGCTCCCATGCAGGCTGAAATTTGCGCACAAACTGCGCCGCAATGTCGGCCACCAGGGCTTCGAAACGGTTGTCCCAGCCGTATTCGCGCCAATAGATTTCGCCGTGCTGTTGCACCACCCAGCCCATGTCACCGGGCACTGGGTCGCGCAGCACGGCAACGCGGGGGCCGGAAGGGGGTGCAGAGGCGGGGTTGAGCAGGAATTCAATGCGTTCCATTGCATTCACCAGTTCTTGCTGGCGTGCGGGCGGCAGTGGCGCAAGCAGGGCTGCGGCCTCTTGGCGCGAGCGCTGCTGCAAGGGCTCGAACACATCGCGCCCCGCGCTGGTCAGGGCCAGCACGCTCTGCCGCGCATCCCGCTCGCTGGCACTGCGGCTGATCCACCCCGCCTGCTCAAACCGGCGCAGGATGCGGCTTATGTACCCACCGTCCAGGCCCAAATCGCGAGCCAGTTCACTGGCCACAGGCGTTTTTCGGTGCGCCAGTTCGTAGAGCACGCGCACGTCGGTCAGTGACAGGTCACTGCCGAGGTACGGGTCCAGCACGCCGATGCGGCGGGTGAAAAACCGGTTGAAACGGCGCACTGCCTTCACGGCGCTTTCAGGCACTGGGGCGGAGGTGATGTTGGTCATTAGTGCTTTTGTCATCTAATTAATTGACAAAAGCAAGTGTATGCCTATCCGCTATCAAGCCTGCGACAGAGAGGGGCAAGAGCTGCGAGGGCGACAAAAAGGGCTTGGGCACGTAAAATCGCGGGTTATCCACCAAAGACGCGTCCCAAGAATGCCCCCGCCGCTCCGGGGTCGGCCGCGCCCTCCATTGCATGAACGCCCCCGTTGACGTCTCCTTTTTTGCGCGCGCCGCAAAGCCCTTGACCAGCTACCGTCCGTACTGGGCCAAGCGCTTCGGCACGGCCCCGTTCCTGCCGATGAGCCGCGCCGAGATGGACAAGCTGGGCTGGGACAGCTGCGACATCATCCTGGTGACGGGCGACGCGTATGTGGACCACCCGAGCTTTGGCATGGCGGTGATCGGCCGCACGCTGGAGGCCCAGGGCTTTCGCGTGGGCATCATCGCCCAGCCCGACTGGCAGAGCGCCGAGCCTTTCAAGGCGCTGGGCAAGCCCAACCTGTTCTGGGGTGTGACGGCGGGCAATATGGATTCGATGATCAACCGGTACACCGCCGACCGGAAGATCCGCAGCGACGACGCCTACACCCCCGGTGATGTGGGCGGCAAGCGCCCCGACCGTGCCGCTATCGTCTACAGCCAGCGCTGCCGCGAGGCCTACAAGGACGTGCCCATCATCCTGGGCGGCATCGAAGGCAGCCTGCGACGCATCGCTCATTACGACTACTGGAGCGACAAGGTGCGCCGCTCCATCGTGGTGGACAGCAAGTGCGACCTGCTGCTGTACGGCAACGCGGAGCGCGCGCTCGTTGAAGTGGCCCACCGAATTGCAGCGCGTGAGCCGGTAGAGCAGATTACCGATGTGCGCGGCACAGCCTTCGTGCGCCGCCCCGACGACGAAAGCGGTAAGGGCTGGTTTGAGATCGACTCCACCACCGTGGACGAGCCCGGCCGTGTGGAAGCCCACATCAACCCCTACATGACCACCAGCGAGCAGGCGGCCGCGCAAGGCAGCACCTGTAGCAAAGAAGATGCTCCTGATTCAGTAGCTGCTAGCGCAGGCGGGGTAAGCGCTAGCGGCCAAAATGACCCTAAATCTGCCGAACCCAACCCCGCCATCCAACCGATGCTGTTCGTGGCCAACCCGGCGCTCAAGGCCAAGCTCAAGGTGCCGCCGCGCGAAAAGAGCGTGATTCGCCTGCCCAGCTACGAGCAGGTGAAAAGCGACCCGGTGCTGTACGCCCACGCCAACCGCGTGCTGCACCTGGAGACCAACCCCGGCAATGCTCGCGCGCTGGTGCAGGCGCACGGCGAGGGCGTGACGGCGCGCGACGTGTGGATCAACCCGCCGCCCATCCCGCTCACCACGGCCGAGATGGACTATGTGTTCGATCTGCCTTATGCGCGCAGTCCACACCCCGCTTACGCCGACGAAAACGGCAGCCACGATGGCGCGACCAAGATCCCCGCGTGGGAGATGATCCGCTTCTCCATCAACATCATGCGCGGCTGCTTTGGCGGCTGCACCTTCTGCTCCATCACCGAGCACGAAGGCCGCATCATCCAGAGCCGGTCCGAGGATTCGATCATCCAGGAGATCGAGGACATCCGCGACAAGGTCAAAGGCTTCACCGGCACCATCAGCGACCTGGGCGGCCCCACGGCCAACATGTACCGCCTGGGCTGCCGCAGCCCAGAGATTGAGGCCGCCTGCCGCAAGCCCAGCTGCGTGTACCCCGGCATCTGCCAGAACCTCACCACCGACCACGGCCCGCTGATCAAGATCTACCGCCGTGGCCGTGCACTGAAGGGCATCAAGAAGATACTGATCGGATCGGGCCTGCGCTACGACCTGGCTGTGAAAAGCCCTGAATACGTGAAGGAGCTGGTGCAGCACCACGTGGGCGGCTACCTCAAGATCGCACCCGAGCACACCGAGCAAGGGCCGCTCACCAAGATGATGAAGCCGGGCATCGGCAGCTATGACAAGTTCAAGCAGATGTTCGAGAAGTTCAGCGAAGAGGCGGGCAAGAAGCAGTTCCTGATTCCGTACTTCATCGCCGCACACCCTGGCACCAGCGACGAGGACATGATGAACCTCGCCATCTGGCTCAAGAAGAACGGCTTCCGCGCCGATCAGGTGCAGACCTTCTACCCCAGCCCCATGGCCACGGCCACGGCCATGTACCACTCGGGCCGCAACCCACTCACCCGCGTGCGCCGCCAGATGCGCGACGCGGACGAAGAATCGGTGGACATCGTGCGCGGCGAAAAGCGCCGCCGGCTGCACAAGGCCTTCCTGCGCTACCACGACCCCAACAACTGGCCGCTGCTGCGCGAGGCGCTCAAGGCCATGGGCCGGGCGGATCTGATCGGCAATGGCAAGCACCACCTGATCCCGACCTTCCAGCCGCTAACGGATGGCGGCTATCAGAGTGCCCGCAAGAAGAACAGCACCGCCGGCAAAGGCGGAACCGGTTTGGGCTATGCCATCAACAAGGATGGCAAGGCGGTGGCGCTGCGCCCGCGCACGCAGGAGTTGCAGGAACCGAAGGAAGACGTTCGCTTCCGCACCAGCCAACCCAAACCGGGGCGTATGCTGACCCAGCACACAGGTTTGCCACCCCGGGCCACCGGCGCGACCAAGCCTTCTTTCAAGCGCAAGCCGCAGTAACTGCGGGGAGCGTCACCGCGCCTTTTCGGCCGCGCAGGGCGTCACCACCTTCTGCTGGCAGAAGCTCTGCGTCAGCGCGGTTGGTCGCTGTTCACGGTGGGGTGATCCTCCCCCTCCGCCGCGTGCGTACCCACGACCACGGACTGCGGGGCGCCGTCCACGGGCTGGGGGATCAGGTCCTCGATGATGAACGTGCGGTAGTAGAAGGCAGTCACGGCGCCCGAGGGTGTGATGGCATCGACCAGGCGCTCCGGCGTGTCCTTGTCGGCCATCGAGATCAGCAGGCCATGGTGCCCTTTGCCCGCCAAGTCGGCGATGCGGCGCACCATGTCGCCTTCCGCGCCCACAGATGGCATGGGGGCATCGGCAGTACCCAATGTGCGCACGATTTCTTCCATGATGACGTCGGGGCTCGCATAGGCGGTATCGCCCTGGTGGCCCGCCGACTGGAGCTCATTGGCGGCTTGGCGTACGCAGTCTTCGTCTGGAAACAGTGCGAACACGTGGCCGGTGGGGTAGAACACGCCGCCCATGTTGGTCATGGTGGAATCGAGAACGAGGGGTTTCATGGTCATCTCCCGGTATGTGTTGCAGACCTTGAGGATTGAAACCCGCACGTGCTGCGGTGTGCTGTAGGCCGGCGGGCACTGTGCGCGTCAGCGCGACGCAAAAATTGCGAATTGCAAGCAAAATGGCCCTTATCGCTTGTGGATCAAGCGCTGAGTGCTATCAATAGGTGAGTGATCTATGGTGGTGCGACGCGCAGTGTGGCGGACTCTCAGCCGCGTGGCAGCCAGCCGCCCACCCACGCGGCGAGCACTGCGCAGTGCAGCGCCACTGTGGCCCAGTACACGGCGCGGAACTCAGACTTGCGCGACTTGTGGCGCAGCTGCTGCTGTGCAAACCAAGCGCCTGGCCAGCCGCCTGCAAGTGCCAGCAGGTGCAGATGGCTTTCGCGGGTGCGCCATTGGCCGTTCTGCGCTGCACTCTTGTCGATGGCGTAGACCATAAAAGTCAGCACGTTGAGCGACACGGCCGCACCCAAGGCCCACAAGGGCAGCCGCCCTGCCCATACGCCCCAGGCAAGCAGTGCGCCCCAGCCAAGCACCAGAAAGAGGACAGGCGCTGCGGGCGCGGCGGCAGGCCGTGGGCGCTGGGTTTGCCCGCGGCGGGGCGCAACCTGTGCTGCGCTGCGTGGGTGCGCGGGCCGCGGTGCGGAGGCAGATGCAGGCGCGGACCTGGAAGCACTTTGCACGGCGGGCGCTCGGCCCGTGGGTGCGCCTGCTGCAGGCCGCACCGCCATGGCGCGCGGGCCTTTGCCACCCACGTGGATTTCTTCGTACACCACGGCCAGGCCTTCGCGAGGTGCAACGCTGCCCTGGTAGTCGCGCACATGAAAGAACACGTCTGCGGAGGTGTCCGGGCTGCGGATAAAGCCAAAGGCGCGCGTGGCGTCCCAGCGGATGATGGTGCCTTGTTTCTGCATGGAGCAGCTGCCGAAAAGCCGTCAGGCCAGGGTGTGCAGGGGGATGTCCTGCGCCGCTGCCAGGGCGTCCAGCTGCGCGCGGGTCTGCGTGCGCAGGAAGGCCGCCACGGCAGCATGGGTGGCGGGGGCGCGCAGCACCTCTGGGTTGCCTGTAGCGGGGAGGCCGGCTGCAGCGCACAGGCTGGCGGCAAAGTGCGGTTCCAGTGCGGCCACGGCCACCCGTCCGTCGGCGCAGGGGTAGATGCGGTAGCCCGCGTGGTGGCCGCCCACGTCGCCCTCGGGCGTGGTCAGGCCCCAATCGCGCGGCTGGGCCAGCCAGGCGGCGGCGTCTGCCAGGGCCACTTCGATGCACACACCGCTGCCGGTGTGGGTGCGCTCCAGCAGGGCCTGCAGCACGGCTTCGCTCGCCATCAGGGCGCCGCCCATATCGGCGTAGAGCGTGGGCGGCATCTCGGTGCCCGTCACCAGGCCGGCATCGGCCAGGTAGGTGAGGTCGTGGCCGGGTTCTTCCGCACGCTCGCCCGCCGCGCCCACGATGCGCACCAGCGACAGGCGCGGGTACTTCGCTTGCAGCACCTCCCAGGAGAGGCCCAGCTTGTTGAGGGCCGAGGGGCGGAATGAGGTGATCAGCACATCGGTGCGGGTCAGTTCTTCGTGCAGCACGGCCTGGCCTTCTGCCGTCTTGAGGTGGGCATGTAGCACGCGCACTCCGCTGTGCAGCGTGGCATAGGCCGCCGGGCTGTAGATGCCCATGGGGTCGGCGCTGGGGTGGCCCGGGGCGGGCGGCGGTTCAAGCTTGGTGCAGTCGGCTCCCATGCGCGCGCAGCGCATCAGGGCGGCGGGGCCGGGCAGGTTGAGCGCGAGGCTCAGGACGCGGGTGTTGCGCAAGGGCCGGAGCAGGGCAGTGGTCATGGGTTCAAAGGTGTCTCGGCGTTGTGGTTCTGTGCGAAAGGTGCGGAGCTGGAACTTCAGCACGCGCCTCGGTCTCACTCCTCGCGTTATACATAATTTGTTACGCTCCCCGACCGCCATGCAACGCAGAAACTCTTTGGCCGCCCCTTCGGGCCTGGCCGCCTTTCCGGGAGCCTTCATGACCACGTCTCTCAACAGCGCGGCCACAACCTCCGCGCTGCAGGCGCTCAAGCCCTCGCCCCGCATGCCCGTGCTGTTTGTGGGCCATGGCAGCCCCATGAACGCCATCGAGGACAACGCCTGGCGCCGCAGCTGGCAGGCCGTGGGCGCGGAGCTGATGGCGCGCACCGTGCAGCCGCAGTCATCCTTTGCGTGTCGGCCCACTGGATCACGCGCGGCGGCTGGCAACTGACCGGCATGGCGCAGCCCAAGACGATTCACGACTTTGGCGGATTTCCGCAGGCGTTGTTCGACCAGCAGTATCCGGCACCGGGTGCCCCGGCGGTGGCGCGCAGCCTGGCGCAGGAGCTGAAGTCGCCCGCCACCGGCGCTGCACTGGGGGTGGACGATAGCGAGTGGGGGCTGGACCACGGCACGTGGTCGGTGCTCAAGCCCATGTTCCCGCAGGCGCACATCCCGGTGCTGCAGCTGAGCATGGACTACAGCCGCGCCCCTGCCGAGCACTACGCGCTGGGCCAGCAGCTCAAGGCCTTGCGCGAGCGTGGCGTGCTCATCGTGGGCAGCGGCAACATCGTGCACAACCTGCGACTCACCCGCCGTGGCTCGGCAGCCAATGAGGCTTACGACTGGGCGGCGGAATTCGACACGGTGGTGCAGGAGCAGATCAAGAAGGGCCAGTTGGATGCCCTACAAGACTTTTTGAAGCTGGGCGCCGTGGCCAAGCAAGCCCACCCCACGCACGAACACTACCTGCCGTTGCTGTATGCGGCAGGCGCAGTGCAGGGTAGCGAGATGCCGCACTTCTTCAACACCGGCTACCAATCGGCTTCGATCTCGATGCGGTCGGTGCTGTGGGGTTGATGCTACCGTAATGATAGCTGTCAGCGCTTGCTGGATAAGCGCTGGAGCCAAATTTTATTCAAATTGCACCGTGAGCCAGCCCCAGCGCTCACGGTAGCTGCGGGCTTTGGCCTCGAACAGCGGAAGGTGCGGACATGCAGGGTTGGGGCGCAAGACGCCGGCGTACAACTCCTCCAGTCCATACGGCGCATACAGCGCAGGCGGTTTGCCTGCAGCAGCGGGCTGCAGGCCCACGCAGGTACAATGCACCAAAAACCACTCTATGCCGTGGCGCGATGACTGCAGTGGTGCGTAGGGGTAGCCAAACCACTTCTCATACCAGAGGTGCACACGCGCCTGGTTCTTGGCCTCCACGGTGATCGGTAGGTCGGCGAAGAGGTCGGTGACGCGGGATTGCACCTGCTGCTCGGCCGCCTCCGACAGATCGGCGGCGTCATAGTAGAAAACGTCGTAATCCTTGCTATGCGCGGTGGGCTCCAAGCCAGAGCGCAGATTCCACACCGTCTGGAACAAGCAGCCCGCCACCAGCCAGGCATCCGGAAGGCCCAGAAACGGCAAACGCTCCAGAAGGGCCGCGTTGTGCGGGTTCTGGAGCGTTTCGCTCACAAAGCGGCGCGCTAGCACCGCTTCCTCATCGTGCTCAGACGACCTTTGCAATGGCTTGGCAGACGTAGTCGATGTTCTTGCTGTTCAGGGCGGCGACGCACATCCGGCCGGTGTCAGTACCGTACACGCCGAATTCATTGCGCAGGCGCACCATCTGATCCTTGGACAGGCCGGAGTAGCTGAACATGCCGATCTGGGTGGTGATGAAGCTCATGTCCTGCTTCACACCGGCTGCCTTCAGGCCATCGACCAGCTTCTGGCGCATCGCCTTGATGCGCACGCGCATTTCGGCGAGTTCCTTTTCCCACATGGCGCGCAGCTCGGAGTTGTTCAGAACCGCAGCCACCACCGCACCGCCGTGCGTGGGCGGGTTGGAGTAGTTGGTGCGAATCACGATCTTGAGCTGGGACAGCACGCGGCTGGCTTCTTCCTTGTCCGTGCACAGCACCGAAAGGCCACCCACGCGCTCGCCGTAGAGGCTGAAGCTCTTGGAGAACGAAGTGGACACGAAGAAGTTCAGGCCAGCGGCCACGAACTTCTGGATGACGGCGCCGTCTTCGGCGATGCCGTGGCCGAAGCCTTGGTAGGCCATATCGAGGAAAGGCGTCAGGCCCTTGGCCTTGACGGCAGCGATGACCTGGTCCCACTGCTCGGGGGTGATGTCATAGCCGGTGGGGTTGTGGCAGCAGGCGTGCAGGACGACGATGGTGCCGGGGGCGGCAGCGTTCAGGCTGGCGAGCATGCCTTCGAAGTTCACGCCGCGCTTTTCGGCGTCGTAGTAAGCGTAGGTGTCCACTTCAAAGCCCGCGTTGGCGAACAGCGCGCGGTGGTTTTCCCAGCTGGGGTCGGAGATAAGCACCTTGGCGTTGGGGCTGACCTTCTTGAGGAAGTCGGCGCCGATCTTCAGGCCGCCGGTACCGCCGATGGCCTGCACGGTGGCCACGCGGCCGGAGGTGACGGGTTCGCTGTCGGCGCCGAACACCAGGCTTTTGACGGCGTTGTCATAGGCCACGATGCCGTCAATGGGCAGGTAGCCACGGGCCGTGGGCTTTTCCATCATGGTCTTTTCAGCGGCCTGCACGCACTGCAGCAGGGGCAGCTTGCCGTTGTCGTCGAAATAAACGCCGACGCCCAGGTTGACCTTGTTGGGGTTGGTGTCGGCGTTGAATTGCTCGTTGAGGCCCAGGATGGGGTCGCGGGGGGCCATTTCGACGGCGGTGAACAGAGACATGAAAATCCTTGGAAAGAGGTTGTCAGTAGCGAGGAATCCGGGTGTGGTGTACCGTGCCGGGTTCCGCCGATTTTAACGGCCGGCCTCTTTCACACGTTGACTGCACCCATGCCGGATATCACAGAAGTCATAACCGAAAAGCAAGACGGCGAGTTCGTCCGTTTCCCCGACTCTCCCTTCGAGCTGTTCCAGCCCTACCCGCCAGCAGGTGACCAGCCCGAGGCCATCAACAAGCTGGTGGAAGGCCTGAACGACGGCGAGGCCTTCCAGACGCTGCTGGGCGTGACGGGCTCGGGCAAGACCTTCACCATGGCCAATGTGATCGCCCGCATGGGCCGCCCGGCCATCGTGTTTGCGCCCAACAAGACGCTGGCAGCGCAGTTGTACAGCGAGTTCCGCGAGTTCTTCCCCAAGAATACCGTGGAGTACTTCGTCAGCTACTACGACTATTACCAGCCCGAAGCCTACGTGCCCCAGCGCGACCTGTTCATTGAGAAGGACAGTGCCATCAACGAGCACATCGAGCAGATGCGGCTGTCTTGCACCAAGAGCCTGATGGAGCGGCGCGACGTTGTCATCGTGGCCACGGTGTCAGCCATCTACGGCATTGGCGAGCCTGAGAGCTACCACCGCATGGTGATGACGCTGCGCGTGGGGGACAAGCTGGGCCAGCGCGACGTGATTGCTCAGCTCATCCGCATGCAGTACCAGCGCAACGAGCAGGACTTCTCACGCGGCAAGTTCCGCGTGCGGGGCGACACCATCGACGTGTTCCCGGCCGAGCATTCTGAGTTGGCCATCCGCATCGAGCTATTCGACGACGAGGTGGAAAGCCTGCAGCTGTTCGACCCGCTCACGGGCCGCGTCAAGCAGAAGATTCCGCGCTTTACCGTATACCCCAGCAGCCACTATGTCACGCCGCGCGACAAGGTGCTGACGGCTGTCGAAACCATCAAGATCGAGCTGGCCGAGCGCCTGAAGCAGTTGCTGGACGACGGCAAGCTGGTCGAGGCGCAGCGGCTGGAACAGCGCACGCGCTTTGACCTGGAGATGCTCAGCGAAGTAGGGCACTGCAAGGGCATCGAAAACTACACGCGCCACCTGTCGGGCGCGGCGCCTGGGGAGCCGCCCAGCACGCTGACGGACTACATGCCCAAGGACGCGCTGATGTTCCTGGACGAAAGCCACCAGATGATCGGGCAGCTCAGTGCCATGTACAACGGCGACCGGGCCCGCAAGACGACGCTGGTGGAATATGGATTCCGGCTGCCTTCGGCGCTGGACAACCGGCCGCTCAAGTTTGAGGAGTTCGAGCAGCGCATGCGGCAGGTGATTTTTGTGTCTGCCACGCCGGCGGATTACGAAAAAACGCACGCAGGGCAGGTGGTGGACCAGGTGGTGCGCCCCACGGGTCTGGTGGACCCGGTGGTCGAAGTGCGCCCCGCCACGCACCAGGTGGACGACGTGCTGCAAGAGATCCGCATCCGCACCGAGAAGAAGGACCGGGTGTTGATCACCACGCTGACCAAGCGCATGGCCGAGCAATTGACCGACTACCTCACCGATAACGGCGTGAAGGTGCGCTACCTGCACAGCGACGTGGACACCGTGGAGCGGGTTGAAATCATCCGCGACCTGCGTCTGGGCGCCTTTGACGTGCTGGTGGGCATCAACCTGCTGCGCGAAGGGCTGGACATCCCTGAGGTGTCGCTTGTCGCGATCCTGGATGCCGACAAAGAAGGTTTCTTGCGCGCAGAGCGCAGTCTGATACAGACCATCGGCCGCGCGGCGCGCAACCTGAATGGCAAAGCCATCCTGTATGCGGACCGCATTACCGACTCCATGAAAAAAGCCATGGACGAGACGGAACGCCGCCGCATCAAGCAGATCGCATACAACGAGGCCCACGGAATCACTCCGCGCAGCATTGTCAAGCGGGTAAGAGACCTGATTGACGGTGTCTACAGCGAAAAAGCCGGCAAGGACGCGGCGAGGCTGGAGCAGGAAGCGATGCAGCGCGCGCAGGTGGAGGACATGTCCGAAAAAGATGTGTCACGCGAGATCAAGCGCCTGGAAAAGCTCATGCTGGAGCATGCCCGCAACCTGGAGTTTGAGCAGGCTGCCCGGGTGAGGGACCAGTTGACGCGCCTGAAGGACCAGGCGTTTGGCGCACATGGAAATGATTCGGTGGCTCTGTAAGCGATGGGCGATGAGTTGTTACTGTCGAGTCGATAAATAACTAGTTGGTTTTTTAACCCGACAGATTCGATAGGGATTTGTGTTATACTCCCACAAAACACTCAAGAAAACAGCCCAACGATGAAGGGCTCCGTGCCAGGCGACTGATTGTGCGGAGAAAGGGGCGGAGACGGTGCCCTCGCTGGCCAACAGCCAGCGGAGGCGGTTTCTTCAACGAACAAGCCTTAGCACAAGGAGCTTGCGATGCGTCTCACTACCAAAGGCCGTTTTGCGGTCACCGCCATGATTGACCTGGCCCTGCGCCAGAATAACGGCCCTGTCACCCTTGCAGCCATTAGCCAGCGCCAGCAGATTTCCCTGTCCTATCTGGAGCAGCTCTTCGGCAAGCTGCGTCGCCATGAGCTGGTGGAATCCACGCGTGGCCCCGGTGGTGGTTACACGCTGGCCCGAAAGGCGGGCGATATCACCGTGGCAGACATCATCGTGTCGGTGGATGAACCTATTGACGCCACCCAGTGCGGAGGCAAGGAAAACTGCCTGGGTGAAGCTGGCCGTTGCATGACGCACGAGCTGTGGGCGTCGCTGAACCAGCGCATGGTGGAGTTTCTGGATTCAGTCACTTTGCAAAAACTGGTTGATGAGCAGATCGCCAAAGGTGTGCAGATTGAAGACAAGCCCGTGGTCCGCCGGGCCATCTCTACCACCCCCGTGGTCAAGCCCATTCGTGTGAACGCGCCGAACTCGGTTTTCGCACTGGGCAACGTGTTCGCCAAATCCTGAAGGGAGTAGGGTGGTGGCGGGCCCGGCAGGGTCGGCTTGGCCCTGAAACCGAAGCAAGTTTTGTAGTTGTTATTTTTGTTGAGTTTGCCAGCCAGCAACCTTCTCTGAGCCAGCCATGGACATGACCCCGCACTTTCCCATCTATCTCGACTATGGCGCCACCACCCCGGTAGACCCCCGCGTGGTGGACGCCATGATCCCCTGGTTGCGCGAACACTTTGGCAACGCAGCCTCGCGCAGCCATGCCTGGGGATGGGAGGCCGAGGAGGCGGTCGAAAAAGCGCGTGTGCAGGTCGCAGAGCTGATTGGTGCCGACCCGCGTGAGATCGTCTGGACCAGCGGCGCCACCGAATCCATCAACCTGGCCTTGAAGGGCGCGGCCCACTTCTACAAGGGCAAGGGCAAGCACCTCATCACGCTCAAGACTGAGCACAAGGCCGTGCTGGACACCATGCGCGAGCTGGAGCGCCAGGGCTTTGAAGCCACCTACCTTGATGTGCAGGAAGACGGCCTCGTCGACATGAACGCACTCAAGGCGGCCATTCGTCCTGACACCGTGCTCATCAGCGTCCTGTTCGTCAACAACGAAATCGGTGTGATCCAGGACATCCCCGCCATTGGCGCGCTGTGTCGCGAAAGGGGCATCCTGCTGCATGTGGATGCTGCCCAGGCCACTGGCCGTGTGGAGATTGACTTGTCCACGTTGCCGGTCGATCTGATGAGCATGACGGCGCACAAGACATACGGTCCCAAGGGCATCGGCGCCTTGTATGTGCGCCGCAAGCCCCGCGTCCGCCTGGAGGCTCAGATGCACGGCGGCGGCCACGAGCGTGGCATGCGCTCTGGTACCTTGCCCACCCACCAGATCGTGGGCATGGGGGAAGCATTCCGCATAGCCAAGGAAGAGATGACCGAGTCCAACGCCAAGGCCCGCGCCCTGCAGCAGCGTTTGCTCAACGGCCTTAAGGACATCGAGCAGGTGTTCATCAACGGCAGCATCGAGCCTGGCAAGCGCGTGCCCCAGAACCTGAACATGAGCTTCAACTACGTCGAGGGCGAGTCGCTCATCATGGGCATCAAGGGCCTGGCCGTGTCGTCTGGCTCTGCCTGCACCTCGGCCAGCCTGGAGCCCAGTTATGTGCTGCGTGCCCTGGGCCGCAGTGATGAACTGGCTCACAGCAGCCTGCGCATGACCATTGGCCGTTTCACCACCGAGGAGGAGATCGACTACGCCATCTCCACCATCCGAGAGAACGTGGCCCGTCTGCGCGAATTGAGCCCGCTGTGGGAGATGTACAAGGATGGCATCGACATCAGCACCATCCAGTGGGCTGCGCACTGATCCCACGGCTGCCCACAGATTTTTGAAGATTGCATTGAAGAGGTACACATCATGGCTTACTCAGACAAAGTGGTTGACCATTACGAAAACCCCCGCAATGTGGGTTCGTTCGACAAGGGCGACGATTCGGTGGGCACCGGTATGGTGGGCGCGCCCGCCTGCGGCGACGTGATGAAGCTGCAGATCAAGGTGAACCCCGAGACCGGCGTGATTGAAGACGCGCGCTTCAAGACCTACGGCTGTGGCTCGGCCATCGCCTCGTCTTCGCTGGTGACTGAATGGGTCAAGGGCAAGACGCTGGACGAAGCGGCGGCCCTCAAGAACAGCGAGATCGCCGAAGAGCTGGCCCTGCCGCCCGTGAAGGTGCACTGCTCCATCCTGGCCGAAGACGCGATTAAGGCCGCTGTGCTGGACTACAAGACCAAACACGCCGCGACCGCGCCTGCTGCCGCCTGAGTTTTGATTCACAGATGGATGGATCCAGCGACATGGCCATTACGCTGACAGAAGCCGCGGCCCGGCACGTCAACCGCTACCTGACCCGGCGCGGCAAAGGGCTGGGCGTTCGCTTGGGGGTAAAGACCACCGGCTGCTCGGGCCTCGCCTACAAGCTCGAATACGTTGACGAAAGCGAACCGGAGGACATCGTGTTCGAAAACCATGGCGTCAAGGTGTTGATCGACCCCAAAAGCCTGGCATATATCGATGGCACCGAGCTGGATTTCGTCCGCGAGGGCTTGAACGAAGGCTTCAAGTTCAACAACCCCAACGAGCGTGACCGTTGTGGTTGTGGAGAGAGCTTCCGCGTCTGATTCCCGCCGCATCGTTCTGCCAAACCGCCATAGCGCTGTGTGCTGGCGGTTTTTTCTTGGATGTTGTTCACACCTGCTGCTTGCGCCGCGCATGAATCTGCAATCTGACGACTTTGAATTGTTTGGGCTCGAGCGCCGTTTTGCACAAGAGCGCAGTGCCATTGACGCCCGATGGAAAGAGCTGCAACGCGAGGCACACCCCGACAAGTTTGCGGCGCAAGGCCCCGCCGCGCAGCGTGTGGCCATGCAGTGGTCCGTGCGCATCAACGAGGCCTACCAGCGCCTGAAAGACCCGCAACACCGCGCGGCCTACCTGTGCGAGCTCAATGGTGCACCCATCCGCGCCGAAGACAACACGGCCATGCCGACGCCTTTTCTCATGCAGCAGATGGAGTGGCGTGAATCGTTGGAAGAAGCCCGTATCGAGAGCGAACTTGATGCGCTGGAGGAAGTTGTCGAGCAAGCCCGCCGTACCGCTCTGGCCCAGTGCGGCCAGCTCATTGACGAGCAGCAAGACTACGCAGGCGCAGCGCGCCAGGTCAGAGCCCTCATGTTCATTGCGCGATTTGCAGAGGACATTGAGCGTCGCCGAGAGCAACTGGGACAATAGAACGGTTTTGCTTTCCCTTGGGGCACACCATTGCGTGCTGATGTGATGGCCGGCCCCGCCACGTTGAGACCCGATATTTCATGGCGCTTCTGCAGATTTCCGAACCCGGCCAGTCCCCCAACCCGCACGAGCGGCGCATTGCAGTCGGCATTGACCTGGGTACCACCCATTCGCTGGTTGCCGCCGTGCGCAATGGGGTGTCTGAGTGCCTGCCCGATGCCGAGGGGCGCGTCCTGCTTCCTTCGGTGGTACGTTACCTCGAAAACGGCGGGCGCCAGATCGGATATGAAGCCTGGGCCGCGCAAGCCCAGGACCCGCGCAACACCATTGCGTCAGCCAAGCGTTTCATGGGCCGTGGCCTGAAAGATGTTGCCGAGGCCGGCAAGCTGCCCTACGAGTTTGTGGCGCCGGACGAAGACGCCCGTACGGGCGGCATGGTCAGCATCGCAACGGTCGGCGGGCCCAAGTCGCCCGTTGAAGTCAGCGCCGAGATTTTGGCAACGCTGCGGTACCGGGCCGAAGACACCTTCAACGACGACCTGTATGGCGCGGTCATCACAGTGCCTGCTTATTTTGACGATGCCCAGCGTCAGGCCACCAAGGATGCCGCCAAGCTGGCGGGCATCCACCTGCTGCGTTTGATCAACGAACCCACCGCCGCCGCGATCGCCTATGGCCTGGACAATGCCAGCGAAGGCGTTTACGCCGTCTACGACCTTGGAGGTGGCACCTTCGACATCTCCATATTGCGACTGACCCAGGGCGTGTTCGAAGTGATTGCCACGGGCGGAGATTCGGCGCTGGGCGGCGACGACTATGACGCCGCGCTGGCCGACTGGGTGTTGCAGCAGCTGGGACTACAGGCGGTGACGCCCGCCGACAAAGCCGCTGTGCGCATGGCGGCAAGGGCGTGCAAGGAGGCATTGACTGCTACAGATTTAATAGCTTTCAGCGCTTTATTGACAAGCGGTACAGCCGTTTTTGATGTGAAACGGAGCGATTTTGACGCTGCTACGGAGGCGCTGACGGCGCGTTCCATGGCCGCTGTGCGGCGTGCGCTGCGTGATGCCCACTTGTCGCGTGACGAGGTGCAGGGCGTGGTCATGGTGGGCGGCTCCACCCGCATGCCGCAAGTGCAGCGGGCGGTGGCCGACTTCTTTGGCAAAAAGCCGCTGACGAATCTCAATCCCGACGAGGTCGTGGCGCTGGGTGCCGCCATCCAGGCCAACCAGCTGGCGGGCAACAACACGGCGGGAGACCTGCTGATGCTCGACGTGATCCCGCTGTCGCTGGGTATCGAAACCATGGGTGGCCTGGTGGAACGTATCGTGGCACGCAACGAGACCATCCCGACCGCTAAGGCGCAGGACTTCACAACCTACAAGGATGGTCAGACGGCGTTGGCGGTCCACGTGGTGCAGGGAGAGCGAGACCTGGTGCAGGACTGCCGCAGTCTGGCGCGGTTTGAGTTGCGCGGGATACCGCCGATGGCTGCCGGCGCTGCGCGCATCCGCGTCACCTTCACCGTTGACGCGGATGGCCTGCTGAGCGTGAGCGCCAAGGAGCAGGGTAGCGGCGTTGAGGCGCGCATTGATGTGAAGCCCTCGTATGGCCTGTCTGACGATGAGATTGCGCGCATGCTGCAGGACGGCTTTGCGACTGCCGCGCAGGACATGAAGACGCGCGCCGTGGTGGAGGCCCGAGTGGACGCGGACCGCATGCTTTTGGCCACCCAGAGCGCGCTCGATGCGGACGGCGATGTGTTGAGCGCGCAAGAGCGTGCTGCCATCGACGGCTTGATGGCTGCGCTGCGCGCCCAGCTCGATGCGCAAGACGCCGCGACAATTGAAGCCGCCACCGAGGCCCTGGCCAAGGGGACCGAGGCGTTTGCGGCCCAGCGCATGAACCGAGGCATCCAGCAGGCGTTGGCCGGCAAAAACGTTCAAACCTTGTGAGCCCCCTGCACGCACCCTGCCGATCAAGTCAAGGATTGCCAAGTTAAAGACCGCCCCATGCCCGTCATCAAGATTCTTCCCCATCCCGAATATTGCCCGGCAGGCGCCGAGATCATTGCGCCTGCCGGCACGTCCATCTGCGAGGCGCTGCTCGACCACCACATCAACATCGAGCACGCTTGCGACATGAGCTGCGCCTGCACCACCTGCCACGTCATCGTGCGCCAGGGGCTGAGTTCTCTCAACGAGGCCGAGGAAGAGGAAGAAGACCTGCTGGACCGCGCCTGGGGTCTGGAGCCGCAGTCGCGCCTGTCGTGCCAAGCCATCCTTGCGCAGACCGATCTGACTGTCGAGATTCCCAAGTACACGATCAACCACGCCAAAGAGAACCACTAGATGAGTGCAGCGCGAGGCCGCCCCAAGCAAGCTGGCGCCCCTTTGGGGGGCGGCGAGGACACGAAGTGCCGAGTGTGGGGGCGCGCATGACCCGGCAAATTGTTCTGGACACCGAAACCACCGGCCTTTCGGCCGAGGGTGGGGATCGCATCATTGAACTAGGCTGCGTAGAGCTACTTAACCGCAAGCTCACCGGCAACAACCTGCATCTTTACTTCAACCCCGGTCGCGACAGCCACGAGGATGCGCTGAAGGTGCACGGCATCAGCAACGAATTCCTGAAGGACAAGCCCAAGTTCGCTGAAGTGGTGGACGACATCCTCCAGTACCTGCAGGGAGCCGAGATCATCATCCACAACGCGGCCTTCGACGTGGGCTTTCTCAACAAGGAGCTGGAACTGGTGGGGCGCCCTGCGTTCCGCACCTTTGTGGAGAGCGTGACGGACACCCTGGCCATGGCCAAGGAGATGTACCCGGGCAAAAGAAACTCGCTGGACGCACTGTGCGACCGTTTGGGCGTGGACAACTCGGGGCGCACGTTGCACGGTGCTCTGCTGGACGCAGAGTTGCTCGCGGATGTCTACATCAATCTGACGCGCGGCCAGGATGCCCTGCTCATCGCTGAGGATGTGCAGGAGAGCGCAGGCGGGATGAAAGTTGCGGCAATCGACTTGCGCGGCCTGATTTTGCCCGTCCTGAAAGCGAGCGAACAGGAGCATGCGGCTCATGCCGAGGTGCTAGCCCAGATCGACAAAGCGAGTGGTGGCAAAACAATTTGGCGTGCCACTCAAACGGCCTGAAAAGCTGTGCCATAATAGAGGGCTGTCGCAGCGACAAGGGTGATTAGCTCAGCGGTAGAGCACTGCCTTCACACGGCAGGGGTCACATGTTCGATCCATGTATCACCCACCACGCTTTTGACAGGCTTTCATGCAACCGCCTTGTGGAAAGGCAGGCATGACGGGTGATTAGCTCAGCGGTAGAGCACTGCCTTCACACGGCAGGGGTCACATGTTCGATCCATGTATCACCCACCAGATTCAAAGCCCCTCCGGATGAAACTGGAGGGGCTTTTTGTTGTGGTGCGTATCGTCGTGAGGGAAGTTGGCCGGTGCGAAGGCGGCTACAGTGCAGGTTTCCCGGTACAGACGCCTGCCACCCCGCATGATCACCTTCCTCAATCCGCTGCATCCAGGCCACGCGCCTGTTCACGAGTTTTACCGCGGGGAGCGCGTTCCCTGCTTTGAAAAACCGCAGCGCGTGGACTATGTGGAGCAGGCGCTACGCGCGCAGGGCCATCCCATGCACACGCCGGACTTCGACAGCACCGCTGCCCTGCAGCAAGTGCATGAGGCGCGCTATTTGTCGTTTCTGCAAACGGCCTGGTCGCAATGGCTGGCACTGGATGCGTCCAATGCAGCCGTGCAGCCTTTTCCGTCCGTGTGGCCGGTTCGTACCTTGCGCAGCGATGTGGAGCCGGACAACTTTGTGGCAAAGCTGGGCCTGTACTCCATGGACAACGGCACCCCCATGGCCGAAGGAACCTGGATGGCCGCCAAAACAGGGGCCGACGCGGCGGCCAGCGCCGCTCGCAGTGTCGCGCAGGGCGCACCGGCCGCGTTCTGCTGCACCCGCCCGCCGGGCCATCATGCGGGGCCGGACTTCATGGGCGGCTACTGCTTTCTCAACAATGCTGCCGTGGCGGCACAGGTGCTTCGAAATAAGGGCGCGGGTCGGGTGGCATTGCTGGACGTGGATTACCACCATGGCAACGGGACGCAGAGCATTTTTTATGACCGCGACGATGTGTTGTTCATCAGCATCCATGGCGACCCGCGCACCGAGTACCCCTTCTATCTAGGACACGCGGACGAAAGGGGCGCTGGATTGGGTTTGGGTTTCAATCTGAACTTGCCTTTGCCCGCAGGGACCTCCGCAGCACGGTGGTTTGAGGCCCTGGAACATGCCTGTGAGCGCGTTGGCAGCTATCGCGCAGACGTGATGGTCGTCTCCTTGGGTTTGGATGCGTTCGAGGGCGATCCTATCTCGCGCTTTGCGCTGGCGTCCTCCGATTTCACGCGCCTGGGTGCGCGGCTGAGCCAGCTGGGCTTACCAACGGTGTTCGTGCTGGAAGGCGGGTACGCCGCTGCCGAACTCGGCATCAATGCGATCAATGTGTTGGATGGTTTTGAGAATGCGTAGGTACCAGACTGTTGCGCCGCCGCGCATTGACAAATGCCCCACTCATTGCGGAACATGGGCTGGTCGCCCATGACCTAGCGCAAGTGCATTGCAAACGGTAACCACATGCGTCCCCGTCCTACGGAGGGCTTTACCCAGGGGTGGCTAAGATGAGCCCAGGTGCTCGCCTGCGACACCTGTCGTCAATTTTGTACATCGAAGAAAGGCTTGTATGACTGCTTCCGACACGAACACCACCCAGGGCGAACTGGAGAAACTGGTTTCTGATCTGCGGGGGCTGCTGGCCAACAAGGACCTGGATGCAGTCCCAGAGATCAAGCTCTTGCGTCAACGCCTGGACGACGGCATGCACAACGTGCGCGAGTCCGCCGTGCGTGCCGCCCAGGATGCCGCCCGCCAAGCCAAGGACGCAGCCATTGCTGCAGACCGCTACGCCCATGATGAGCCATGGCGCGTGGCTGGCGCGGCACTGGCGGTGGGTGCGTTGGTGGGATTCCTGCTTGCACGGCGCTGAGCGCATGCATGCAAATCTCCTTTGCGCCGCTTTGCGTAGCGTGATCAGCCCTTCCGACCAAGGTTTGGCATGAACTGGCTCGCTTTGCTTGGACTGGAACCGCTCGTCAACCGATGGCGGGCCAACATCATCGAAGGGGCCATTGCTGTCGAGGACCGCATGGCGTTGGCCCGGCTGGAATGGCAAGACCAGAAACAGCGGCTGCAGCAGATTCTGATTCTCATCATTCTGGTGGCTGGGCTCACCGTGGTGGCACTCATCATGCTGTCGTTGGCGGTGCTTGTGCATTTTTGGGACACCCCTCAGCGTACCTTGGTGGGCTGGCTGGTGGCAGGCGTGTGGACACTGGGGTGGGTGGTTGCCCTCGCGTCGCTGGTGTCAGTGGCCCAGCGTGCGGGCGACGGTTTTGCGCTGACGCGCCGCGAACTGAGCCAGGATTGGCGAGACATCAAGGAGCGTCTATGACATCCGCAGCCAAATCATCCACCCCGGAAGCATCGTCGCCACAGTCGATTCCGCTGTCTGCAACGCCTGAACAGCAGCAGGTGATTGAGCGTATCGCCCTTCAGCGTGAGCGCCTGCGGGCCCGGCGCGCTGCACGTGCGCAATCGCTTGCGCTGGCAGAACGCAACCCAGGCTTGGGCGGAACAGTGGACGAATCCATGGCGCTGCGCCTCGCAGGCTTTGCGCGAGAGCATCCTGTTGCTGTCGCTGCCGTAGCTGCGGGGGCGCTGGTTGCGGGGCCGCGTCGATTGGTGCGCTGGGCCGGCGTGGTACTGCCACTGGTAATGCGTCTGCGCCGCAAGGCTTTATAGTTGGCGCCAACAGTCTCGCCTCGCCGTGACACGGAGCCCTGGAAACAGCGGCTCCGTTTTTCTTTCCGGATGTTTATCCAGCACCGATGGCCTTGATGGCTTTGGCCGCTTTGGCCACCAGTGCCGGGCCCTCGTAGATAAGACCGGTGTATATCTGCACCACGTTTGCGCCTGCGCGGATTTTGCTGACCGCGTCGGCCGCGCTCATGATGCCGCCCACGCCGATGATGGGGAATTGAGATCCAAGGGCCGCGCGCAGTTGCCGGATCACCTGGTTGCTGGCTTCCAGCACCGGTGCTCCACTGAGCCCACCTGTTTCTTCGGCGTGCTGCATGCCCTGCACGGCAGCGCGGCTGATGGTGGTGTTGGTGGCGATGACGCCATCCATGCCATGGCGCTGCAAGGTGGCGGCGATCACGGCCACCTGCTGCTCCTCCAGGTCAGGGGCAATCTTCACGAACACCGGCACCCGGCGCGCATGCTGGGTCGCCAGCGCCTCGCGCCGCTGGGCAACGGCGCCCAGCAGTGCGTCCAGTGCTGCGTCACTTTGCAGCGCCCGCAGGTTTTGGGTATTCGGCGAACTGATGTTGACGGTCACGTAGTCCGCGTGCGGGTACACGCCCTCCAGGCAGGTGAGGTAGTCGCTGGTGGCGCTTTCGATCGGCGTGCTGGCGTTCTTTCCGATGTTCAAGCCCAGCAGCATGCGATGCTTGCGTGCCAGGGTGCGGAACTGCGCCTGCTGCACGTTGCGCAAGAAGGCATCCAGCCCATCATTGTTGAAGCCCAGGCGGTTGATCAGAGCCTTTGCTTGGGGCAGGCGAAACATGCGAGGCTTTGGGTTGCCGGGCTGGCCTTTGGGTGTGACGGTGCCGACCTCCACGAAACCGAAGCCCATGGCGCCCAGCGCATCAATGCAGCGTGCATTCTTGTCCAGGCCTGCAGCCATTCCGACCCGGTTGGGAAAGGTCAGGCCGGCCAACTCCACGGGGTCATCCACGGTCTCGTTGCACCAGGCCCACTGCATCGGAGTGCGTTGTCCGCGCGCGAGCATGTCCATGGTGAGTTCGTGGGCGGATTCGGCATCCATGCCGAAGAGAAAGGGGCGGGTGAGGGCGTAGGGGATGAGGGACATGGGGGGATAATTCGGGGATTACCCCTGATTTTCTCCCATGACGACCACGACTCCCCTGACCCAAGACGAACTCAAGACCCTGGTAGGCCAAGCCGCGCTGCAATACGTAGTGCCCGGCGAAATTGTGGGGGTGGGCACCGGCTCCACCGTCAACAAGTTCATCGATGCCCTGGCCACCATCAAGGACCAGATCAAGGGGGCCGTGTCCAGTTCGGTGGCGAGCACCGAAAAGCTCAAGGCTCTGGGCATTGCCGTGCTGGATGCCAATGAGGTGCCGGCGCTTTCTGTCTATATCGACGGTGCGGATGAAATCGATGGCCAAGGCCACATGATCAAGGGCGGCGGGGCCGCGCTGACACGCGAGAAGATCGTGGCCGCCCTGGCAGCCCGCTTTGTCTGCATCGCGGATGAGTCCAAGCTGGTGCCGACCCTCGGGCAGTTTCCCCTGCCGGTGGAGGTCATCCCCATGGCCGCTAGCCACATCGCTCGTCGTTTCGAAGCCATGGGGGCGCAAGCTGCCCTGCGCCTCAAAGATGGCCAGCCTCTGGTCACCGACAATGGTCAGCACATCCTGGATGTGAAGGGCTTGACCATTGCCGACCCCGTGGCTTTCGAGTCCGACGTCAACCAGTGGCCGGGAGTGGTGACGGTGGGGGTCTTTGCACACCAGAAGGCCTCCGTGTGCCTGCTGGGCACCGCTCAGGGCGTGAAAACGCTGACGTACTAATGGGACGGCAGCGCCGCTCGCCAAATAAAAAAGGGAGCCTTGAAAGCTCCCTTTTATGTTTTTAGCCCGCCCTGCAGCGCGCGACCACCCCATCAGAACCCAGTCAGAACCGGATCCCTGCAGGGTTGCTGGGGGTGGGGCCTTCATTGACAGGCGCTGGCGGACGCTGCCTCTGAGCCTGGGCGCGTGCTGAAGAAGGGGCCGACGCTGCCGCCGAAGCAGGCTCTGCAGCCTTCACTGCAACCAGAGGGGTTGCAGCAGGCCTGCGGTAATTGGGCGGCAGTTGCGACTGCTTGGGATAGCCAGCGGCGTCCAGGTACTGTGTCCACTCGGTGTCTGAAAAGCCCGCCAGTTGCTGGCTGCCGATGGTGCCAAAAGGCAGGCTGGCGCTGCCGCTCAGGCGCTGCAGCGCGTCAATGTCTTCGTTGGTGGACACCGTTCGCTCGGTGAACGGAATGCCGCGCGCCACAAGCATGTTGCGTGCGCTGGCACAGGGCGCGCAGTCACTGCTGGTGTAGAGCGTGACCGGAAACCGTGTGGCAGGCTGGCGTAGCGCCAAAGGCAGCTCCGCATTCGGGGCTGTGGGACCTGTGCCGGAGGTTCGTGCAGGCTGGGCTGCTGCATCTGCCGGTGGGCGGTCCGAGAAGGTAACCTTGCCGTCCGGGCCGACGATGCGGTAGACAGTCTGTGCCTGGGCACTGGCGCAGGCCAGGGCCATCAGCAGCGATGCAAGCAGCGGGGCGGACAATGGCTTCGGCATGGTGGTCGTTCTCCTCAGTTCATTCGGGGCGGCGTGGCTTCTTCGGCCATGCCTTGGTGGCGCAGCAGGGCATCCAGACTGGGTTCGCGGCCGCGGAAGGCCTTGAAGGATTCCATGGCAGGGCGGCTGCCGCCAGCTTCCAGGATGGCCTCGCGGTAGCGCCGGCCAGTTTCGGTACTGGGCAGGCCATCGCCGCCCACAGTCTCTTCAAAGGCGGCGTACGCGTCCGCGCTCAGCACTTCGGCCCATTTGTAGCTGTAGTAACCCGCAGCGTATCCACCGGCAAAGATGTGGCTGAAGGTGTGTGCCGTTCGGCTGAAAGCCGGTGGTTCCAGCACGGCCACCTCGCTGCGCACCTGCGCCAGCAGCGGCATGAAGTCCTGGGCGGGGTCGTGCTCGGTGTGCAGCAGCATGTCGAACAGCGCAAACTCGATCTGGCGCAGGGTCTGCATGCCGCTCTGAAAGTTCTTGGCCGCCGTCATCTTCTCGAACAACTCGCGGGGCAACGGGGCCCCCGTGTCCACATGGGCGGTCATGTGCTTGAGCACGTCCCATTCCCAGCAGAAGTTTTCCATGAACTGGCTGGGCAGTTCCACGGCGTCCCACTCCACACCGCTAATGCCCGACACGTCGCGCTCGTTCACCTGCGTCAGCATGTGGTGCAGCCCATGGCCGAACTCGTGGAAGAGGGTGATCACATCGTCGTGCGTCAGCAGGGGCGGCTTGCCGTCCACGCCTTCGGCAAAGTTGCAGACCAGGTGGGCCACGGGCGTTTGCAGCTGGCCCGTGTCTGGGCGCTTCCAGCGGGCGCGTACATCGTCCATCCAGGCGCCTCCGCGCTTGCCGGTGCGGGCCGGCTGGTCCAAATAGAACTGGCCCACCAGCTGGCCCTGGCGCTCAATGCGATAGAACTCCACGGCGGGGTGCCACACGGCGGCTGTGTCACGGCGGATGGACACCTCGAACAGAGTTTCGATGATCTTGAAGAGCCCCGCCAACACCTTGGGGGCGGTGAAATACTGCTTGACCTCCTGCTCGCTGAAGGCATAACGCGCTTCCTTGAGCTTCTCCGAGATGTACGGCCAATCCCAGGCCTGTGGCGATGTCAGCCCCAGATGCTCTGCCGCGAACGTCCGCAGGTCGGCCACGTCTTTCTCCGCATACGGCCGCGCGCGGCGGGCCAGATCCCGCAAGAAGCCGACCACCTCTGCGGGCGACTTTGCCATCTTGGGCACCACGGATACTTCGCCAAAATTACCGTAGCCCAGCAGTTGGGCCTCTTCACGGCGCAGGGCGAGGATCTCGCTGATCAGCGCGGTGTTGTCAAACTTGCGGGCGTCGCCCTCGGCCTGATCGGAAGCGCGTGTGACGTATGCCCGGTAGAGCTTTTCGCGCAGGTCGCTGCGCGCGGCGAACTGCATCACGGGAAGGTAGCAGGGCATCTTGAGCGTGAGCTTGTAACCCGACTTGCCTTCCGCCTGGGCGGCGGCAAGCGCGGCTTGCTGCACGTCTGAAGGCACGCTTTCCAGTTCGTCCGCAGTGGCGTAGTAGGCAAACGCGTCGGTGGCGTCCAGCGCGTTTTCACTGAACTTCTGGCTGAGTTCGGCTTGGCGTTCCTGGATCTGCGCAAAGCGCTCTTTGGCTGGACCGGTCAGTTCCGCACCGCTCAGCACAAAGTTGCGCACGGCGTTCAGGTGCGCCTGGCGCTGCTCCGCCGTCAGCGAGGCGGGGTCAATGGCTTTGTACTTGGCGTACAGGCGCTCGTCGGCGCCCAGGCGGGTCCAGAACTCGGTGACGCGGGGCAGTGCGGCGTTGTACGCGGCGCGCAGCTCGGGTGTGTCGGCCACGCTGTTGAGATGGCTCACCGCGCCCCATGCTGTGCCGAGCTGCTCTGTCGCCACATCCAGCACCCGGGCAATGTCTTCCCAGCGGGCGGGGAAGTCCGGCGCGGTGACCGTCTCCAGTGCCTGGTTGGCACGCTCCAGCAGTGCGTCCATCGCGGGGGCCACATCTTGTGGGGCGATGCGATCAAAGTGGGGAAGGTCCGAGAAGTCGAGAAGGGCGTTGCTCATGCGGAGTCAGATGGCGCCGGGTGGCACAGGTTCAAGTTGCAAAGCAGCTGATTTGGCGTCGCACCAGGCGCGTTGTTCAGCCAGCGGCAGCGCGCTCGGCGGCTTCGATGGTGTTGACGAGCAGCATGGTAATGGTCATGGGGCCGACCCCGCCAGGAACGGGGGTGATCCAGCCGGCGACTTCCTTGACGCCGTCAAAGTCCACGTCGCCGCAGAGCTTGCCATCCGCCTTGCGGTTGATACCCACATCGATCACGATGGCGCCGGGCTTGACCATGTCAGCAGTAAGCGTGTTGGCACGGCCCACCGCCGCCACCACGATGTCGGCTTGGCGGGTGTGGTAGCCCAAGTCGGGTGTGCCGCTGTGGGTGACTGTCACAGTGGCGTTCGCCTGCAGCAGCAGCAGGGCCATGGGCTTGCCCACGGTGTTGCTGCGGCCAATGACCACGGCGTGCTTGCCCTTGATCGATTGGCCCGTGGACTCGATGAGCTTCATGCTGCCATAGGGCGTGCAGGGGCGGAAACCTTCCAGCCCTGCCATCAGTTCGCCGGCCGACAGCACGGAGTACCCATCCACATCCTTGGACGTGGCAATGGCTTCGATGACCTTGTGCGGGTCAATGTGCTTGGGCAGGGGCATCTGTACCAGGATGCCGTGTACGGTCGGATCGGCATTGAGGGCCTCAATACGTGCCAACAAAGCGGCTTCGCTCAGATCGGCCTCGTACTTCTCAAACACAGAGCGGACGCCGCTGTCTTCACAAGCCTTCACCTTGTTGCGTACATAGACGGCGGATGCGGGGTCTTCACCCACCAGAATCACTGCGAGGCCAGGCTGGTGGCCGCGGGCGGTGAGGGCCGCAGCGCGTTGCGCGACCTCGGTGCGCAGCTGGCGGGACAGGGCGTTGCCGTCAATGAGTTGGGCGGTCATGGTCAAAAAATGTCAGTCAAATTAGCCTCTAGCGCTTATCTGGAAAGCGCTAGCAGCTATCAAAAAATGAGTCCTCAGGCCTTGGGTGCGTTCTGCCCCAGGGCGATCTTCAGCAGGTCGGCCACGGTGTTGGCGTTGAGTTTTTCCATGATGTTGGCGCGGTGCGCCTCCACCGTCTTGATGCTGATGCCCAGGTCGTCGGCGATCTGCTTGTTCAGGCGGCCGGCGACGATGCGTTCGAGCACCTGGGCTTCGCGGCTGGTGAGCTTGGAGAGTAGGGCGTCGCGGCTGGCTGCCTGCTGGTAGCCGGCGAAGGCCTCGCGGGCATGGTCCAGCATGCGTTCGACCAAGCCGACCAGTTCCTCTTCGTCAAAAGGCTTCTGGATGAAGTCCAGCGCGCCTTTCTTCATCGTGTTGACAGCCATGGGCACGTCGCCATGGCCGGTGATGAAGACGATGGGCAGGGGGGATTTGCGCTCGATGAGGCGGTCCTGCAGTTCCAGGCCGGTCATGCCGCCCATGCGGATGTCCACGATCAGGCAAGCCACTTCGCGCGGGTCGTAGCGCGACAGGAAGGTCTCGGCCGAATCAAAGCAGCGTACCCGGTAGTCCTTGCCTTCCAGCAGCCACTGCAGGGAATCGCGAACTGCCTCATCGTCATCCACAACGTAGACAGTGCCTTTTTTCGGAATCAAGCTCATGCAATGGTCCTTGGGTTTCGTGTGTTTGCTACAGAATTTGTAGTGGCATCAGCAGGCTTGGCAAGCGGCAGCCAGAAGGAGAACCTGCAGCCGATGACCTCCGGGCCATTGTAGAGGTTCTCCGCCTGCATCCTGCCCTGATGCGACTCGACGATGCTGCGGCACAGATTGAGGCCCATGCCCATGCCTTCCTGCTTGGTGGAGAAGAAGGCTTCGAACAAACGTTCCAGCACTTCTGGCGCCAGGCCCTTGCCGGTGTCCTGCACCGAAAACTCCACCACTTGGCGCTCGTCCACCGTCTTGGGCACCACGCGCAGCTCCACACTGCGGCCGGCGGCGGGGCGGTTGGCGTGCTGGATGGCTTCGGCGCCGTTCTTCATCAGGTTGACCAGCACCTGCTCGATGAGGATGGTGTCAGCCATCACGGGCGGCAGGCGGGCGGCCACGTAGTGGGTCAGGCGCACGTTGTGGCGGCGCAGTTCGATGTCGGCCAGTTCCACGGCTTCGTTGACCATGGAGTGCACATCGGCCAGCGCGCGATTCGGTTCGCTCTTCTTCACGAAGGAGCGGATGCGCTGGATGATTTGGCCCGCGCGCTGGGCCTGGTGGGCAGTCTTCTGCAGCGCCGTTAGCAGGGCTTCTTCGGTCAGTTGTCCGCTCTGGATGCGCGACACCATGCCGCTGCAATAGTTGTTGATGGCGGTGAGCGGTTGGTTCAACTCGTGCGCCACGCTGGAGGCCATCTCGCCCATGGTGATGAGGCGGCTGACCGACTGGGCGCGCTCGGCCTGGCGCTCGGCCTGTTCTTCCGCCAGGCGGCGGGGCGTGATGTCGGTGGCAATCACCATCTGCGCGAGGCGGCCGTCCACCCAGTTCAGGTAGCGTGAGCGCACCTCCAACCATTTGCCCAGGTCGGGCAGATAGATTTCGGCGTTTTCGGTGCGGGCGCTGGTAAGAGGGTCGGTGGGCAAGCCCATCAGGCCATCTTCGTCGTCCATGCCCGACGGGTTGGAGCCGGCCACCGGCACCACGCCGGCCTGCGCCACCAGCTGCAGGTGCCCGCCGGTCTGCGAGCCGAACCACTGGCGATAGAGCTTGTTGGCAAACAGCAGCTCTTCGCTGCCCAGCGGCGCCACAGAGACGGAGGCGTCCAGCGACTCCAGAACGATGGTGAATCGCTCGTGCGAGGCCGACAGCTGCTCGCGGATACGGTTGGGCTCGGTGATGTCGGTCATCGACGTCATCCAGCCGGTCTGCTGGCCGTGCGCGTCGATCAGCGGCGACACATACAGCCGTGCGTCAAACAGCGTGCCGCTCTTGCGCCGCACGCGCACCTGGAACCCGCCGACGATGGTCTTGCCACTGAGTTCGTCGCGCAGTTTGGCGTGCAGCGCCTCGTGGTCGGATTCGGGCCAGTAGGGGAAGGGCGCCTTCAGGCCCACCAGCTCGGCCTCGCTCCAGCCCGTCATCTGGCAGAAGGCAGCGTTCACGTAGGTGATGCGGCCTTCCATGTCCAGCGCGCGCATGCCGGTCAGGATGGAGTTTTCCATCGCGCGGCGGAAGTTCGTCTCGGCCACCAGGGCCTGTTGGGCCTGCATACGACGGCGGGTGTGGCGCCAGGTGGCGATCAGCATCCAGGCCGTCATGGCGCTGAGCGTGCCCACCAGCCAGAACAGCCCGCTGCCCACCACGCCCAGTGAGGTGCGGTAGGCCTGGGCCTTGAGCACCAGGCCGTTGCCCACGGGGGAGACGGGCACCTCGTATTCATTCGCACGGGGCGTCCACGGCAGCAGCTGGGTGGCAGGGTTGCGCGGACCCAAGGGGGTGCCGGCCAGCACCTGGCTCTTGCCATCCAGCAGCGTCACCGCGTAGCGGGCCAGCACCTCGGTGGGAGTGCCGTAGCGCAGCAGGCTGTCGATGGAGTATTCACCCAGCACGACACCAGCGAACTTTCCCTGGTTGTTGAGTGGCACCTGCAACTGCAGCAGCGGAGCGGAGTCACCGGTGGTGGCGGCAGGCTGTGAGTACACCGGCTGCTGAAGGTCGCGGGCCAGACCAAAGGTATCGGCGGTCTCGCCGGGCTTGAGCACTTCGCCTGCGATGCGCAGCTCGTTGCTGGCCAGCGTGGGTGCGGCATGGCTGGCGCGGATGCGGCGGCGCTCGTCGATCCATGTGATGGCCTGCAGTTCGGGGTACTGGCTGATGAGCGTCTCGGCGCGGCTCACGAAGTCTGCGCGCTCCAGCTCCTGGTTTGACAGGTCACGGGCAATGCGCATGAGCTGTTCCTGACGCTCCAGAAGACGCAGGCGCACGCGCTGCTGCGCGTATTCCACGTCGCGGCGCAGGGCTTCCTGTTCCCTTTCGGCCTCTTCGGCGCGCAAATACCAGAACGCCGCCACGATGGCCGCCAGAAACATGAGCACGGCAGCCAGCGGCGCCAGCGCGGCAAAGCGGTCCTGCCGCGTGGGGGACAAGCCGCGCCACCACTTGCGCCACCAGCGCACTGGGGCAGAAACGACCAGGTTGGCCGACGAGGAGGGCAGCTGCGAATCCATCTGCGAAGTGTAGGGGAGCGGTGACACCCCGTTACGGCGCCACATCAATGTGCAACTGCAGCAATTTATTGCATTATGAAATGATAAAGCACCATTTGAAATAAGCGATTTTTGTGAGAAACTAGAGGCAACGTACTAAATTGCTGCTACTTCTACAGGAGACAAAAGCATGTCAGCACAGCCCGACCCTCAGGCCGGTTTCGGCATTGGCACCGACGCCGACCAGCAAGAAACCCGTGAATGGATGGACGCGCTGTCCGCCGTGATCGACAAGGAGGGCCCGGAGCGTGCCCACTTCCTGCTGGAGCAGCTTCTGGAACACGCGCGCCAGAACAGCATCGACATGCCGTTCTCCGCGAACACCGGCTACGTCAACACCATCGAGCCCGAGCAGGAAGCCCACTGCCCCGGAAACATCCAGATTGAAAAGCGCCTGCGCGCCTACATGCGCTGGAACGCCATGGCCATGGTGGTGCGTGCCAACCGCCTGAACCCGGCGGACGGCGGCGACCTGGGCGGCCACATCGGCTCGTTCGCATCGGTGGCCAGCATGTTCGGTGCCGGTTTCAACCACTTCTGGCATGCGGCCAGCGAAAAGCACGGCGGCGACCTGCTGTACATCCAGGGCCACAGCTCCCCCGGCATCTACGCGCGCGCCTACCTGGAAGGCCGCCTCACCGAAGAGCAGCTGGACAGCTTCCGCCAGGAAGTGGACGGCAAGGGCCTCTCGAGCTACCCGCACCCCAAGCTCATGCCTGAGTTCTGGCAGTTCCCCACGGTGTCCATGGGCCTGGGCCCGCTGATGGCCATCTACCAGGCACGTTTCCTCAAGTACCTGCACGCCCGTGGCATCGCCGACACCGCCAACCGCAAGGTCTGGGTGTTCTGCGGCGACGGCGAGATGGACGAGCCCGAATCGCTGGGCGCCATCGGCCTGGCCGCGCGCGAAAACCTCGACAACCTCGTGTTCGTCATCAACTGCAACCTGCAGCGCCTGGACGGCCCGGTGCGCGGCAACGGCAAGATCGTGCAGGAACTGGAAAGCGAGTTCCGCGGCTCCGGCTGGAACGTGATCAAGCTGCTGTGGGGCAACGGCTGGGACGAGCTTCTGCGCCGCGACAAGAGCGGCAAGCTCAAGCAACTGATGATGGAAACGCTGGACGGCGACTACCAGGCCATGAAGGCCAACGACGGCGCTTTCGTTCGCAAGAACTTCTTCGGCAAGTACCCCGAGACCCTCAAGCTCGTCGAGCACATGACCGACGAAGAGGTGTTTGAGCTGCGCCGTGGTGGCCATGAGCCCGCCAAGGTGTATGCCGCCTTCCACGCCGCCAACGAGCACAAGAACCAGCCGACCGTGCTGCTGGTAAAGACCGTCAAGGGCTACGGCATGGGCAAGGCCGGTGAAGGCAAGAACACCGTGCACCAGACCAAGAAGCTCTCGGACGAGGACATCAAGTACATCCGCGACCGCTTCAACATCCCGATTCCGGACAGCCAGCTGGCCGATATCCCGTACTACAAGCCGGCCGACGACACGCCCGAGATGCAGTACCTGCATGAGCGCCGCAAGGCCCTGGGCGGCTACCTGCCCCAGCGCCGCCCGCAGGCCGACGAGAGCTTCACCGTGCCCTCGCTCGACACCTTCAAGGCCGTGCTCGAACCCACGGCCGAAGGCCGCGAGATCAGCACGACGCAAGCCTACGTGCGGTTCCTCACGCAGCTGCTGCGCGACCAAGCCCTGGGCCCTCGCGTGGTGCCCATCCTGGTGGATGAGGCGCGCACCTTCGGCATGGAAGGCCTGTTCCGCCAGATCGGCATCTACAACCCCAAGGGCCAGCTGTACACCCCGGTCGACCGCGACCAGGTGATGTACTACAAGGAAGACAAGGCTGGCCAGATCCTGCAGGAAGGCATCAACGAAGCCGGCGGCATGGCCAGCTGGATCGCCGCGGCCACCAGCTACAGCACCAACAACCGGATCATGATCCCGTTCTACGTGTACTACTCGATGTTCGGCTTCCAGCGCATCGGCGACCTGGCCTGGGCTGCGGGTGACATGCAGGCACGTGGCTTCCTGCTGGGCGGCACCTCGGGCCGCACCACGCTCAACGGCGAAGGCCTGCAGCACGAAGATGGCCACAGCCACATCCTGGCCGGCACCATACCCAACTGCATCAGCTACGACCCCACCTTCGCCCACGAAGTCGGCGTGATCATGCACCACGGCTTGAAGCGCATGGTCGAGCGCCAGGAAAACGTCTTCTACTACCTGACGCTGCTCAACGAGAACTACGCCATGCCCGGCCTGCAGCCCGGCACCGAGGACCAGATCATCAAAGGCATGTACCTGTGCAAGCAGGCGCCCGCCCTGGCTGCCGACGCGCCCACCGTGCAACTGCTGGGCAGCGGCACCATCCTGCGCGAATCGTTCTTTGCGCAAGAGCTGCTTGAAAAAGACTGGGGCGTGGCCGCTGGCATCTGGAGCTGCCCCAGCTTCAACGAACTGGCCCGCGACGGCCAGGACGTGGAGCGCTGGAACCTTCTGCACCCGCTGGAGACACCGCGCGTGTCCTTCGTGTCGGAGCAACTGGGCAAGACGAGCGGCCCCGTGGTCGCGTCCACTGACTACATGAAGAACTACGCGGACCAGATCCGTCCGTTCATCCCCGCCGGTCGTACCTACAAGGTGCTTGGCACTGACGGCTTCGGCCGCAGCGACTTCCGCAGCAAGCTGCGCGAGCACTTCGAAGTAAACCGCCATTACATCGTGGTGGCCGCGCTCAAAGCACTGTCCGAAGAGGGCAAGGTGCCCGTGGCCAAGGTGGCCGAGGCCATTGCCAAGTACGGCATCAACGCAGACAAGATCAACCCGCTGTACGCATAACAATCCGGGAGACGAACCATGGCATTGGTAGATATTCAAGTCCCGGACATCGGGGACTTCGACGAAGTGGGCGTGATCGAAGTGCTGGTCAAGCCGGGCGATACGGTGAAGGCCGAGCAATCGCTGTTGACGGTGGAATCCGACAAGGCCTCGATGGAAATTCCATCGAGCCACGCTGGCACCGTGAATGAAGTGAAGGTCGCCCTGGGTGACAAGGTCAAGCAGGGCTCCGTCATCGTGGTGCTGGAGACGGCCGACGCTTCTTCAGAGCCAAAACAGGCTCCAGCGCCCGCTGCACCTGCGCAAGCAGCTCCTAAAAATGAAGCACCAGCACCAGCACCAGCGCCCGCTGCTGCACCTGCACCTGCGGCCCCTGCCGCTTCCGGCCCGGTCGAAGTGCGCGTGCCCGACATCGGTGACTTCAAGGACGTGGCCGTCATTGAAATGCTGGTCAAGGTGGGCGACACCATCAAGGTCGAGCAGTCACTGTTCACCGTCGAATCCGACAAGGCCTCCATGGAGATCCCTTCGCCCGCCGCAGGCGTGGTCAAGGAACTCAAGGTCAAGATCGGCGACACCGTGAACATCGGTGATCTGGTCGCGGTGCTCGAAGGCGCTGCCTCCAGTGCAGCGGCACCTGCCTCGGCACCCGCAGCGCCTGCACCGGCTCCCGCTTCTGCGGCTGCTGCTGCAGCGGCGCCCGCTGCCGCACAGGCTTCTGCACCAGCCCCCGCGCCAGCGTCGGCCGCTGCGGTGCCCGCGCACCAGCCAGGCACACCTGCACCTGGCCTGCCGCATGCCAGCCCCTCGGTGCGCAAGTTCGCCCGCGAACTGGGCGTGCCGCTCGAAGAGGTCAAGGGCACAGGCCCCAAGGGCCGCATCACGCAGGAAGACATTGCAGCTTTCACCAAGCAGGTGATGAGCGGCGCCGCGCAGACCAAGTCCCAGGCAGCCAAGGCACCTGCTGCCAGCGGTGGTTCCGGCGTGGGCCTGGACCTGCTTCCGTGGCCGAAGGTGGACTTTTCCAAGTTCGGCACCGTGGAGCGCAAGGACCTGTCGCGCATCAAGAAGATCAGCGGCGCCAACCTGCACCGCAACTGGGTGATGATTCCCCACGTCACCAACAACGACGAGGCCGACATCACCGAGCTCGAAGCCTTCCGTGTCTCCACCAACAAGGAGAACGAAAAGAGCGGCGTGAAGGTGACCATGCTGGCCTTCGTGATCAAGGCCGTGGTGGCCGCGCTGAAAAAGTTCCCAGAGTTCAACACCAGCCTGGACGGCGACACGCTCGTCTACAAGCAGTACTACCACATCGGCTTTGCGGCCGACACGCCCAACGGCCTCGTGGTGCCGGTGCTCAAAGATGCCGACAAGAAGGGCATCCTGCAGATCAGCCAGGAAATGGGCGAGCTGGCCAAGAAGGCCCGCGACGGCAAGCTCGGCGCAGCCGACATGCAGGGCGGATGCTTCTCGATCTCGTCGCTCGGCGGTATCGGTGGCACCCATTTCACGCCCATCATCAATGCGCCCGAAGTGGCCATCCTGGGCCTGTCCAAGGGGCAGATGAAGCCGGTGTGGGATGGCAAGCAGTTCGTGCCGCGCCTCACGCTGCCGCTGTCTCTGTCGTACGACCACCGCGTGATCGACGGTGCCAGCGCCGCGCGTTTCAACGCTTACCTCGGTCAGGTGCTGGCGGACTACCGCCGCATCCTGCTGTGAAGGAGACCTGCAATGGCAACCATTGACATCAAGGTCCCCGACATTGGCGACTTCGACGAGGTCGGCGTCATCGAAGTGCTGGTCAAGCCCGGCGACACCATCAAGGCCGAGCAGAGCCTGATCACCGTGGAGTCGGACAAGGCCTCCATGGAGATTCCCTCCAGCCACGCCGGCGTGGTCAAGGAACTCAAGGTCAAGGTCGGCGACAAGGTGGCCGAAGGCGCCGTGGTGCTGACACTGGAGGCTGCAGATGCGGCGGCCGCTGCACCGGCGTCTGCGCCAGCACCTGCGTCTACTCCTGCGGCAAGCGCACCGGCTGCAGAGCAAAAATCGGCTCCAGCGCCCGCTGCATCTATGCCGGCAGCTCCTAAAATCGAAGCGGCCAGCTTCGGCGGCACGGCCGACATCGAGTGCGACGTGCTTGTGCTGGGCGGCGGCCCCGGCGGCTACAGCGCCGCCTTCCGCGCGGCCGACCTGGGCCTGAAGGTCGTCATCGTCGAGCGCTATTCGACCCTGGGCGGTGTCTGCCTGAACGTGGGCTGCATCCCCTCCAAGGCGCTGCTGCACGTGGCAGCCGTGATCGACGAAGCCAGCCACCTCAAGGCGGCCGGCATCGACTTCGGCACGCCCCAGGTCAACGTGGACACGCTGCGTGGCCACAAGGAAAAGGTCATCGGCAAGCTGACCGGCGGCCTGGCCGTCATGGCCAAGATGCGCAAGGTGACCACCGTGCGCGGCGTGGGCCAGTTCGTGGGCGCCAACCACCTCGAAGTGGAGGAAACCACCGGCGCCAAGGGCCAGGAGAAGACGGGCAGCAAGAAGGTCGTGGCCTTCAAGCGCGCCATCATCGCCGCCGGCTCGCAGGCCGTGCATCTGCCCTTCATGCCCAAGGACCCGCGCGTGGTCGATTCGACCGGTGCGCTGGAACTCAAGGAAGTGCCCAAGCGCATGCTGATCCTGGGCGGCGGCATCATTGGCCTGGAAATGGGCACCGTCTATTCCACGCTGGGCGCCCACCTGGACGTGGTTGAGATGATGGATGGCCTGATGCAGGGCGCCGACCGCGACCTGGTCAAGGTGTGGCAGAAGATGAACGCTCACCGCTTCGACAACATCATGCTCAAGACCAAGACCGTCGGAGCCGAGGCGACTCCCGAGGGCATCAAGGTCAGCTTCGCTGCAGCGGAAGAGGGCGGCACCGCGCCCGAGCCGCAGGTCTATGACCTGGTGCTGCAGGCCGTGGGCCGCACGCCCAACGGCAAGAAGATCGCCGCTGAAAAGGCTGGCGTGGCCGTCACAGACCGCGGCTTCATCAACGTCGACATCCAGATGCGCACCAACGTGCCGCACATCTTCGCCATCGGCGACATCGTGGGCCAGCCCATGCTGGCCCACAAGGCGGTGCATGAAGGGCACGTGGCGGCCGAAGTCATCGCCGGGGAACTCACGGGCGACAAGGCGCTGGCTTCCGCCGCGTTCAACGCCCGCGTGATCCCGAGCGTGGCCTACACCGACCCCGAAGTGGCATGGGTGGGCCTGACCGAAGACCAGGCCAAGGCGCAACGCATCAAGGTCAAGAAGGGCCTGTTCCCCTGGACCGCCTCCGGCCGTGCCATTGCCAACGGCCGCGACGAAGGCGTGACCAAGCTGCTGTTCGACGACTCCCCCGAGGCCCACGGCCACGGCAAGATCCTCGGCGGCGGCATGGTGGGCACGCATGCGGGCGACATGATCGGCGAGATCGCTCTCGCCATCGAGATGGGCGCAGACGCGGTGGACATTGGCAAGACGATTCATCCGCACCCCACACTGGGCGAAAGCATCGGCATGGCGGCGGAGATTGCGCATGGCAGTTGCACAGATGTGCCTCCGCAGAAGAAATAGCCTGAGAGCGCTCTTCGGTTGCTACTGATTCAGTAGCTGGCTGCGCAGATTCCGAAAGGGCTGCGCGGCTTTTTTATGCCGCAGTCACCTACTACGCTGCGCTCCTCGCGGGCCCGTGGGCATGCACTCCAGCGCCCTCCCGAAGTTTCTCGCGCAGAAAATCTGCCATCGCGCGCACCTTGCTCGGCAGATAGGTGCGGCTGGGGTAGACGAGCCATGCAGCCGTATCGAAGGTGGTGGCGGTGGCCGCGTAGCCTGGCAGCAGCGGCACCAGACGCCCCGTGGCGACCGCATCGGCCACCAGCCAGTCTGGCAGCAGCGCTGGTCCCAGGCCGGCGACAGCCGCTGCCAGCAGTGCGCTGGCGGGCGCCAGTGTCAGGTGGCCCTGGATGGCGATGCGCTCCTCGTTGCCCTCGGGGTCACGAAACGTCCAGTGCGTGCGGTATGCCCGCAGGTTGAAGCGCAGCACCGGGTGCTGGGACAGGTCGGCAGGGCGCACAACAGGCGGATGCCTTTCTGCATAGCCGGGGCTGGCATACACGCCGTAGCGTGTGTCCATGAGTTTCGACACCACCACGTCGCCCTCGATGGCCGGCGCCAGCCGCACGGCCAGATCCACGCGCTCTGTGACCAGGTCTACGTTCGTGTCGGTGAACAGGCACTCGACCTGCAGGCCCGGATAGCGGGCATGAAACTCGCCGAGCAGGGGAACGATGCACACCTGCCCGAACGTGACCGAGGCGGTCAGACGCAGCACACCCTGCGGCGCCCGGCTGACCTGTGCGGCTGCGTCGCGCGCATGCTCCAGCTCGTCCAGCAAGGGCTCCAGCCGCGACAGATAGATTTCGCCCGCTTCGGTCAGCGTCATCGATCGGGTGCTGCGCTGCAATAACCGCAGGCCCAGCCCGCTCTCCAGATCCGCAATGGCGCGCGATACGGAGGATGGGTCCACGTCGCGCTCCTTGGCCACTGCGGCAAAACTGCCGCGTCGGGCCACCGCCACAAAGAGGTGCAGGCTGTCGGTGTTCATTCATGCATTATCTGCACGTGAATGCTGAATGAATGCGTCTGTATCCGTCTTTTGATCATCAATAGAGTCCGGTTTCAGGTCGCCCGCAATGGGTGGGCGGCCATCCAACCAGTGCTTCGGCGGGGCAGTTGCGCTGTCGCTATTGAGAAAGAAACCATGACCACCTTCACGTCCTACACCCTCGACAACGCCCCGGCAGCTTCCCGGGCGAAACTGGCCGAGGTGGCCCAGGCCTGGGGCTTTGTGCCCCGGTTGCACGGCAATCTGGCCGAAAGCCCGCTGGCACTTATCGCGTACGACACGCTGTTTGGCTTGGTGGCGGCCCACGCCACCCTCACGCCCATCGAGCAGCAGGTGGCCTACCAGGCCGTCAACGTGCTGCACGAGTGCGAGTACTGCACCGCAGGGCACACCTATTTGTCGCGCGCCGTGAAGATGGATGAAGCCGCAATCGCCGCTCTGCGCAACCGCACGCCCATTCCAGACCCAAAACTGCAGGCCTTGCGGGTTTTCACCGAAGCGGTCGTGCGGGAGCGGGGCGGGGTGGACGGCGCTGCCGTGGACGCCTTCATCGCTGCGGGCTTCAGCAAGGCCCAGGTGCTGGAAGTCGTGACGATTGCGGCGACCAAGACGCTCTCCAACTACACCAACCACCTGACCAAGACCCCGAAAGAAGACTTCATGGCCGACCCCGCGCACGGCTGGGTCGCTCCACGCAACCGCGCGCTTGCAGGTTGAGGCAAACACGCCATGCAACACATTGCATTTTTGGGACTGGGTGCCATGGGCACCCGCATGGCCACGCAGCTCGTCAAGGCAGGCCACCGCGTCACCGTGTGGAACCGGAACCCTGCCAAGGCGGCGCCGCTGCTGGAGGTGGGCGCCGCGCTGGCGGCGACACCGCGCGACGCAGCGCAAGGCGCGGACATCGTGATCTCCATGGTCACCGACGACGCGGCCGCGCGCGCTGTCTGGCTGGATGGGGCGGCGGGGGCGGTGGCCGGCTTGCGGCCCGGCGCTATCGCGGTGGAATGTTCCACCGTCACGCCGGGCTGGGTACGGCAGCTTGCCGAAGCGGCGCAAAGCCGCGGCGCGCAAATGCTGGATGCCCCGGTGGCAGGGTCCCGGCCCCAGGCCGAAGCCGCTCAGCTGATCCTGATGGTGGGGGGGGAGGCCGACACGCTGGAGCAGGCCCGCCCTGTGCTCGGCGCGATGGCGGCCAAGGTGCTGCACGTGGGGGCCATCGGCCAGGGTGCAGTGCTGAAACTCGCTGCCAACGCCTTGTTTGCCGCGCAGTTGCTGAGTCTGGCCGAACTGCTGGGCTTTCTCGCCCGCAATGGCTGCCCGGCAGCGCAGGCGGCGGACCTGCTGGCGGAGTTCCCCATCGTGGCGGCGCCCATTGCCGGGGCCGCCAGGATGATGGCGGCGGGCAACACCACGCCCTTGTTCACCATCGACCTGATGGAGAAAGACCTGGCCTACCTGCTCGACACCGGCCGGGTCAGCGGGGCCAACCTGCCTGGCGCCAGCGCGGCGCGCGCGGCTTTTCAGCGCGCGCAGCAGCGAAGTCTTGGCAGCGCCCATGTGAGCGGCATCGCGGCCGTGTTCGCGTGAAAGGCGGCGAAAGCTGAGGCGGGTGCCAACAAAGAGTCGCGCAGGCGTCTCGGCGCATGTGACTTTTTGTTACCGCGGGCATCAAGTTTGCTAAGGGTTCCGCACGAATCACTTCTTTGGTGAGACCCTGCATGAAACCCAAAGCCTCCCTAGGTTCACATTTCTTCGTCTGGGGCCTTGTCTGCGCGTCCAGTTTTGTGGTGCTGGCGGCCAGCGCCTGGAGCTTGCACGGTGATCTGCAGGCGGCCCCCGGCGCCTCCGAAGCTGCCTGGCAACGCTTGATGTGGCTTTTGCTGGTGGCGGCGGTGCTGGTCGGCGTTGCCCTGACGCGTCTGCACCGGTCGGTGGCCCGGCAGTTGGGGGCCAGCCCCCACGCATTGAGCGAACACATCGCCCATCTGAGCGCTGGCAGGTTGGCGTCCTCCACGTGGACGCCAGCCAGCGATTCAAGCAGTGCCCTGGCGGCGCTTCATGCTCTGCGCAACGCGCTCGCCGAAAAAATCGGGCAGGTCCGGCAAGAGGCCGAAACGGTCGCCCATGAATCGGTCACGTTCTCATCCAACAATCTGAATCTGGCCTCCAACATGTCGCAGCAGACCGAGTTGCTGCAACAAAGCCGGTCGCACATCGGTAGCCTGCTCGATACCGTGCAGCAGGCGGGCAGCAAGACGGCAGATTCTCAAAAGTCGGTGCGTTTTGCATCCGACATTGCAACCCAGGGCAATGCGGTGGTCGGCAAGATGACCCACACCATGGATGCGCTCAGCGAATCCTCGGGGAAGATCGAGGAGATCATCGGCGTCATCGACGGCATTGCGTTCCAGACCAATATTCTGGCGCTCAATGCTGCGGTGGAGGCTGCGCGGGCGGGCGAGCAAGGCAGGGGCTTTGCAGTGGTGGCATCCGAGGTGCGCACGCTGGCCCAGCGCTCCGCCAGCGCGGCCAAAGAAATCAAGACGCTGATCGCGGGCTCTGTGGAAAAGATTACGCAGTCGGCAAAACTGGCTGACCAAGTGGCCAATTCGATGGACGAGATCAACGCCAGCTCGCGGCAAGTCACGCACATGATGGAAGAGATCGCCGCCGTCACCCAGCAGCAACAGCGCGACATTGCCCAGCTGAGCAGCTCGCTGGACCACCTGGATGCCGTGACCGGGCGCTACGCCGAGCTTCTGCACAGTGCCAGCGTCGATGCGGAAACCCTGCAGACCCGCGCCGACCGGCTGCGTTACGCGGCGGCAGCGTTTCACGTGCCCGGTTTTCCGGGTGCCGATGCGCTGCCGGACCTGCCCATTGCGCGTGTCAGCGAAAAGCAAGTGGCGCGCCCCGCCGCCGCCCTGCGCGTTCGGCAAGGGCCCGGCGCGTCGGCCGCGAAGTCGGCGCAGTTGGCGCACAGCGTTCAGCTCATCATCGGCACGGCCCATGAACCCCCGCTGAACTACACCGATGCCGCCAACAAGCACGATGCGAGCGGTGCGGACGTCAAGGGCTTTTCGCCCGACGTGGTGCGCGAGATTCTGGCCCGCACCGGGCACCACGCAGAGGTCCGCATCACGTCGTGGGAGCGCAGCTACGCCGCGCTGCAGACCGAGCCCAATGCCGTGCTGTTCACCATGGCACGCACACCCAGCCGCGAAAACCAGTTCCACTGGGTCGGTCCGCTGGTCCACAGCAATGCGGTGCTGTACGTGAAGAAAGGCAGCGGCATCAGCGTCAAGAGCCTGTATGAGGCGCGCAAGCTGCCCAGCATCGCGGTCATCAAGGGGGATTCCAAAGAGGAGTTCCTCAAAGGCAAGGACTTCCGCAACCTGGATTACTCGCCCGACTGGGCGACCGCCTTTCGCAAGCTGCTCGAAGGCAAGGTCACCGCGTTGGTCATGACCGACATGGACCTGCCCACCACCGCCAGCGATGCGGGCCTGAACCCAGCCGACTTCGAGCCGGTCTATGAACTCTTTGTGAATCGCCTGTACATCGGCATGTCCAAGCGCACCGATCAGGCGGTGGTGCGCAGCTGGCAGGAAGCGCTGGACGCCATGAAGCGCGACGGCAGCTTCAACCGCCTGGCACAGCAGTGGTCACAGCATTGGGGCGCCCAATGGGTGGTGCGCGACGGGGCGGTGCAGGCGCAGTGAGTTGCCCCGGGTTGGCCAGACGCTTCCCATCCATCAGACAGGCGCTGCGGCAATAGAGGTGTTGCGGCAGTTGCTATCGTATTAATAGCTTTTCGCGCAGGTGGGATAAGCGCTAGAGCCTGAAAATACTTCGAGTCATCGCAGAAGCGCGCGCGGCACACGCCTGGACTTTTTCGTTTTGTGCCCTCTCTCACGCGTTTCACTAGCCGCAGTGCAACCGCGGCCGGAACGGCGGCTTAAGTAGCCGCCTGGACTGTGTGAACTCCCCGTGGTGGACGCGTAAATCGAGCCCATGGATGACAACAGAGTCAGAGTATGGGGACGCGGCCTGGGCGAACACCGGCTGAAACTGAAGCACTCGCATCTGCGCAAAGGTGCTTTTGCTTTCGTTCTCAGTTTCAAGGAGGTGGTCATGGGCATCGCATCACTCGTCGGTCAATTCGCGATGGCACCCTTTGCCAAAGCCTTGCCCGCGATGGGCGACACCGAGCGCGCAGCGCTGGAAGCCGGAACCATCGGTTTCGAGGGCCATTTGTTCGCAGGCACCCCTGACTTTGGTGCATTGCTCGCCACCGGCCCGAACAAGCTGACCGTTGAAGAACAGGCGTTTCTCGACAACGAAGTGCGAATCTTGTGCGGCATGCTGGACGATTTTCAGATCGATACCGCACGCGACCTGCCGCCCGAGGTGTGGCAGTACCTGCGCGAGAAGCGCTTCTTCGGGATGATCATCCCCAAGGAATGGGGTGGCCTGGGCTTTGGGCATTTTGCGCATGCGGCGGTGGTCACGCGGCTGGCCACGGTCAACGTGTCGGCGGCGGTGACGGCCATGGTGCCCAACTCGCTGGGCCCGGCTGAACTGCTGTTGCGCTACGGCACGGACGCACAAAAGCAGCACTACCTGCCGCGCCTGGCCGACGGGCGCGAACTGCCGTGCTTCGGATTGACGTCGCCGTACGCCGGCTCGGATGCGGCGTCGATTCCAGACCGCGGCATCCTGACCACGCGCGAAGTCAACGGACAGCCGGTGCGCGGCTTCAACGTCACATTTTCCAAGCGCTACATCACCCTGGCGCCCGTGGCCACGGTGGTGGGCTTAGCCTTCAACGCGCGCGACGAGAGCCGCCCCGAGGGCCAGCGCGACCTGGGCATCACCTGCGCGCTCATTCCCGTGCCCACGCCTGGCATGCAAATCGGCCGCCGCCACCGCCCCATGGACAGCGCGTTCATGAACGGGCCCATAGTGGGCGAGGACGTGTTCGTGCCCATGGACTGGATCATCGGCGGCGAGGCGCAGGTGGGGCAGGGCTGGCGCATGCTGATGGAGTGCCTCGCGGCGGGCCGCGCGATCTCGCTGCCAGCCCTGGGCGCGGCCACGCAGCAAAGCGCGGTGTTCGTGGCCAATGGCTATGGCAAGGTGCGGGAGCAGTTTGGCTTGCCCATCGGCAAGTTCGACGCGGTGGCCGGCATCATCGCGGGCATGGCGGTGGAGCTGTATGCCACGGATGCCGCCCGCCGCTTTACCTCAGCTGCGCTGGACAATGGCGGCCAGCCCGCCGTGGCCAGCGCCATCCTGAAGGTGCACCTGACCGAGGCCGGCCGCACCGCCATCAACCACGCCATGGACATCCTGGGCGGCAAGGGCATCATCAACGGGCCGTCCAACCTGCTGTCGGTGGCATACAGGCACATGCCCGTGGCGATCACGGTGGAGGGCGCCAACATCCTCACGCGCTCGCTCATCATCTTTGGACAGGGGGCTGTGCGCTGCCACCCGTATGTGATGGCCGAGATGCAGGCCGTGGAGCGCAAGGACACAGAGGCGCTGGGCCAGGCCCTGCTGGGCCACGCCGGCCATGTGGCGCGCAACCTGTGGCGCAGCCTGTTTGGCGCGCCCGTGGTGGGCACGCCGCCCGCCGACCTGGCCGCAGAGGCCGCGATGCTGTCGCGCCTGAGCGCCAAGTACGCGCTGACCTGCGACCTGGCCATGGGCTTGCTCGGCGGCAAGCTCAAGCGCATGGAGCTGCTGTCATCCCGCCTCGGCGACTGCCTGTCCCACCTCTACATGGCCAGCGGCTGCCTGTGGCGCTACGCGGTGGAGGGAGACGCCCAGATGCTGCCCCTGGCCCGCGCCGCCCTGCGCACCGAGCTGAATGCAGCCGAAGAAGTGCTGCGCGACCTGTACGCCAACCTGCCCGCGCCCGGCCGCCGCCTCATTGGCAACCTGGTGCTCAGCCGCACCGCGCACCTCGCGCCGCTGCGCGACGTTCAGATGCTGTCGCTGGCCAAACAGCTGCGTGACAACCCGGCCCTGGTGCAACGCCTCTGTCCCGACATGAGCCTGCCCAAGGGCGGCGGGGTGGTGGACCTGGTGCGTGCGCTGGAGCTGGCCGCCCAGCTGGGCGAAGACGCCACCAACCAGCTCAACAAACTGGTGCGGCGCACCGGCTCGTTTGAAGAGGCGGCCGCGGGAATGCCCAACCCGGCGTTGGCGCTGGCGTACCTGCAGGCCGCCGACAAGGTGATCCAGGTGGATGACTTCGCCCCTTGAGGGCCGCCCGCCGCGTGCACGGGCAGGAGCAATTGGGATGCGGCAGTGCGTGCGGCAGAGGATGACTGGCGGCCGCGCGGGGTGCCCCAACAAAAGTAATGGAAAATACCGGGTTTGCTGCGCCGGCCCTGGGCAGCAAGCATTTTTTCCTGCCCGGTTGTTCCATTCCTCTGCTCCCCTGAGCCTGTCCATGCAAGACGTTCAAAACTCCAAGATCTCTGTCGAGAAGATCGGCGGCACTTCCATGACCGCCTTTGGCGATGTGCTGCGCCACATCATGCTGCACGATCCCAAGCGCATTTACGGCCGGATCTACGTGGTGTCCGCCTACTCGGGCGTGACCAATCAGCTGCTGGAACATAAAAAGACGGGCGAGCGCGGCATCTACGCCCTGTTTGCAGAGAGCAAGGGCTATCAGGATGCGCTGGCCCAGCTGGCCGCCAGCCTGAAGAAGATCAACGCAAGTTACGCCGACCTGGGCCTGCCGCTGGATGTGGCCGATGCCTTCATTGACCACCGCATCGGGCAGGCGCGCGAATACCTGAACGCCATGCAGCACGTGCTGGCCAGCGGCTACCTGAGCCGCCACGACGTGCTGCTGGCAGCACGCGAAGTGCTGGCCTCCATTGGCGAATCGCACAGCGCGTTCAATTCGGTGGAGATCCTCAAGGCCAAGGGCGTGAACGCCGTGCTGATGGACCTGGCCGGTTTTGACGACAACGAGGCATGGACGATTGACGAGCGCATTGCCCACAGCTTCAAGGGCCTGGACTTGAGTGACAAGGTGGTGGTGGCCACGGGCTACACCAAGGGCACCGAAGGCATCATGCGCGAGTTCGACCGGGGCTATTCCGAAGTCACGTTCAGCAAGATCGCCGTGGAAGTGCGCCCCGCCGAGGCCGTGATCCACAAGGAATTCCACCTGTCGTCTGCCGACCCCAATCTGGTGGGCCTGGAAAACGCCATCGTCGTGGGCGCCACCAACTACGACGTGGCCGACCAGCTGGCCGACGTGGGCATGGAAGCCATCCACCCCAAGGCCGCCAAGCCCATGGAGCTGGCGGGCATCCCCATCCGCCTGAAGAACACCTTCGAGCCCGACCACCCCGGCACGCTGATCACCAAGGACTTCGTGGGCGAGCGCGCGCGCGTGGAGATCGTCACTGGCACCGACAAGGTCACGTTGATCGAGATCCACGACCCCAGCATGGTGGGCACGGTGGGCTTTGACGCGGGGCTGATGAACGTGTTTTGCAAGCACGGCGTGAGCTACATCCTCAAGGCCACCAACGCCAACTCCATCGCCCACCTGGTGTGGGACAGCCAGGTCACCCCCGCACTGGTGGCGGAGCTGGAGGAGGACTACCAGATCGTGACGATCAAGCCCAGCGCGATCGTGTGCGCCATTGGCTCCAACATCAGCATCCCTGGCGTGCTGGCCAAGGCGGCGCAGGCGCTGGCCGATGCGCAGGTCAACGTGAACTGCGTGTCGCAAACCTTGCGGCAGGTCAACATGCAGTTCGTGATCGAGCGCGAAGACTACAAGACTGCTGTCAAGGCGCTGAACCTGGCGCTGTGTGTGAATTCTGGCGCGCTGGTTCCACGCGTTTGACGCCGCACGTACGTAGGGACGCACCGTGATGGTTGAAAGCCCGCCGTGTGCGGGCTTTTTTGTGGGCGCGCCTCGCCCGGCTTTTGGTTGCAGAGTGTTTCCACTCACTTTTTCATAGCTGCTGGCGCTTTTCCAGCAAGCGATAAAGCCCTGTTTGACTCAAATTCAGTCGCCGCCTTCTGAGACAGGCATGATGCTGCCCTTCGAGCCCCGCAAGGAAAAAACCTGTGTTGCCACATCCCGCTGCCCATCGCTGGCCCCTTCATTCCACACGCCCTGCAACCATGCAGGAGACCAAAGCATGACGCGCCCCGTGCCCGCCCCGGTGCCTGCCAGCACGGACCAAGTGAAGCTGCTGGCGGTGGAGGTGCTGTCCAACCACTGGTACACCCTGCGCAAGGTGACGCTGGAGCTGCGCCGGCGCGACGGCCAGTGGCAGCGCCAGGTGCGCGAGGCGTACGACCGGGGAAACGGCGCCGTGGTGCTGCTGCATGACCCGCGCCGGGGCATGGTGGTGCTCACGCGGCAGTTCCGGTTGCCCACGTTTCTCAACGGCAACGCGCAGGGCCAGCTCATTGAGGCCTGTGCAGGCCTGCTGGACGGTGACGACCCCGAAACCTGCGTGCGCCGCGAGGCCGAGGAGGAGACGGGCTTTCAGGTGCGCACGCCGCGCAAGGTGTTCGAGGCCTACATGAGCCCGGGCTCTGTCACGGAGAAGCTGCACTTCTTTGTGGCGGACTATGAACCCTCCGACCGCATCCGCGAAGGCGGCGGCATGGTGGAGGAGGGCGAGGACATCGAGGTCATCGAGATGCCGCTGGTCGATGCGCTGGACGGCATCCGCACCGGGCGCATCCAGGACGGCAAGACGGTAATGCTGTTGCAGCATGTGGCGCTGGAGCAGTTACAGCAGCAGTTACAGCAGCAGTTGCAGCAGCAGGGCAGCGCGACGGGTCTGGTCGACAATCCATGATGCTATTTATTTGGTAGCTATCAGCGCTTTATGGATAAGAGCTGGAGCCCATTTTCATTCAAATTTTCTCGCGATTCTTTTTCCACCTCACCCATGCAAGCCCTGCTCGACGCCATCGCCGCCATGCCCCTGCCGACCGACGCCGCGCGCATCTTCCACGGCCGGGGTGGCATGCATCCCGGGTGCGAGCAGTGGGTGCTGGACGCGTACCCGCCTGTCTTTGTGCTGACCAGCTTTGCGCCCGCCACCGAAGACGCACTGGCTGCCGTGGGCGCCGCACTGCAAGCGCGCTGGGAGCAGGTTGCACCGCCGGGCGAGCCGCTGAGCTGGGTCTTCCAGCACCGGGGCGAAGCCCTGCGGGTGGAAGGCCGCAGCGACACGCGCCTGATGGCGGGCGCCGTGCCCGACCCGCACGTCGTCACCGAAGCCGGCGCGCGCTTTCGGGTGCATGTGCTGCGCGGGCAGAACCACGGCCTGTTCCTTGACATGGCGGCGGGGCGCCGCTGGGCGCGCGACTTTGTGGCTGCACGCCAAGGGAGTCGTTACGGGCTCAAGGTGCTCAACCTGTTTGCGTACACCTGCGCCTTTTCGGTGGTGGCGCTGCAGGCGGGGGCCAAGCAGGTGGTCAACGTGGACATGAGCCACGGCGCTATCGGCATCGGCCAGCAGAACCACCAGCTCAACGGCATCACCACGGGCGCAGCGTTTTTACCGCATGACATCTTCAGCAGCTGGGGCAAGATCAACCGCAGCGGGCCGTATGACCTTGTGATCGTGGATCCGCCCAGCTACCAGAAGGGCAGCTTCGTCGCCACCAAGGACTACGCACGCCTGATGCGCCGCCTGAACGACCTGCTGGCTCCCGGCGGCCATGCGCTGCTGTGCCTGAACGCGCCCGAGCTGGGCCTGGCCTTCCTGCAAGACCAGATGCGAGAACTGGCGCCGGAGCTGCAGTTTGTGGAGCGCGTGGCCAACCCGGCCGTGTTTGCGGATGTGGATGAACACCGCGCGCTGAAGGTGCTGGTGTACCGCGCGCCCGATCTGCCGCCGGCTGCAGCGGTGGCGCCTGGGCCGTGAGCCCGCTCAGCGTGTAAAAAAGTTCAGCGGCGCCAGCACCAGTTGCGGGAACAGAATCAACAGCAGCAGCACGGCCATCTGCGCCAGCAGGTAGGGCATGACGGCGCGGATCACGGTCTCCAGCCGCTCGCGCGCCACCCCGCACACGACATTGAGCACCGTGCCCACCGGCGGCGTGATGAGGCCGATGGCGTTGTTCATGATGAACAGCACGCCAAAGTACACCGGGTCGATGCCGGCCATGCGCACCACGGGCATCAGCACCGGCACCAGGATGAGGATGGTCGGCGCAAAGTCCAGCGCCGTGCCCACCACAAACACGATGGCCATGATGGCCGCCATCAGCAGCACCGGGTGCGCGGCCAGCGGCTGCAGCAGGTCGGCCACAACCATGGGGATGTTGGCCGCTGCAATCAACCACGCCGACACCTGCGCCGCTGCCACCAGGAACATCACCACGGCCGAGGTCTTGGCCGCCGCGAGCAGCAACCCGTACAGCTGGGCCACGCGCAGCTCTCTGTACACCACAAAGCCGATGAACAGCGCATAGAACACGGCGACAACAGCGGCTTCGGTGGGCGTGAAGTAGCCCGCCTTCAGCCCGCCCACGATGAGCAGCGGCAGCAGCAGCGCCCAGAACCCCGCCGCCGTGGCCGACAGGCGTGCGCGCAGGGGCATCTTTTCGCCGCGGGGCATGTTGTCGCGCCGGGCCTGCACCACCCAGGTCAGCACCAGCGCCAGCGCCATGAGCAGGCCCGGCACGATGCCGGCGATGAACAGCTTGGTGATGGAGATGTTGCCCACCACGCCCAGCATCACAAATCCGATGGACGGCGGAATGATGGGCGCGATGATGCCGCCCGAGGCGATCAACCCCGAGGCGCGGGGTATGTGGTAGCCCGCCTTGCGCATCATGGGGATGAGCAGCGCCGCCACGGCGGCCGTGTCGGCAATGGCCGAGCCCGACAGCGAGGCCATGATCACGCAGGCAAAGATGGCCACATAGCCCAGGCCCCCGCGGAAGTGCCCCACCCAGGCACCCGCCACGTCCACGATGCGGCGCGAGATGCCGCCCGCGTTCATCAGCTCGCCCGCCAGCACAAAAAACGGGATGGCCATGAGCGGAAAGCTGTCCGCGCCGGACAGCATGTTCTGCGCCAGGATCTGCGCGTCGAAGATGCCCAGGTAGGCCATCATGGCCATGCTGCAGGCCAGCAGCGCAAATGCAATGGGCACGCCCAGCGCCATGGCCGCGAGCAGCGCCGCCACGAAGATGGCAACGATCATGCGGCGCTCTCTTCCTGCGTGCCCGCCAGCGATGCTGCCGTGGCCCGGCCGGTGAGCAGCCGCACGATGTTGGCTGCCGCCATCACTCCGATGGACGCCGCGCACAGGTAGGCTACCGAATACACGACACCCAGCGAGATGCCGGTGATGAGGCCGATGTTGGCCATGTTCAGCGCATGCTGGCGCACCATGCCCCACAGGAACACCGCGCAGCAGGCCAGCACCAGCCCTTGTGCGGTCAGCACGGCACCCCACAGCGCCCGGCCCGACAGGCGACGCACCAGCATGTCCATGCCCAGGTGTCCGCCTTCGCGCATGGCAACGATGGCGCCCAAGAAGGTGAGCCAGATGAAGAGAAAGCGCGACAGCTCTTCCGAGATGTTGATGCCCGAGTCGAACACATGGCGCAGGACCACGTTGCCGAACACCATGACGCACATGGCTGCCAGGCAGACCACCAGGGTGGCCTCCAGCGCCTTGAAATACCAGCGGATGAGTCGGTTCATGCGGCTTGCGGTTCCGTGTCGGGACGAGCGAGGTGGTCGGGATGGGCGGGGTAGTCTTGTGGCGCGGCGTGCGCAGTGCTGGGCGCGGTGAACGGAAAGATCTTGCCGGGGTTCAGCAGGTTGTGCGGGTCCATGGCCTGCTTGATCTGGCGCATCACCGCGACGGCGGGGGCGCCCAGTTCGTCCAGCAGAAAGCCTTGCTTGTGCAGACCCACGCCATGTTCGCCCGTGCAGGTTCCGTCCATGGCCAGGGCGCGCTGCACCAGGCGCGCGTTCAACGCCTCGGCTTGCTCCACCTCGGCGGGCTGTGCCGCGTCCACCAGCATCTGCACATGGAAGTTGCCATCCCCCACGTGGCCCACGATGGGCGCCAGGATGCCGGACTGCTGCAGGTCCTGCGCGGTGGCTGTCACGCAGTCCGCCAGGCGGGAGATGGGCACGCAGACATCGGTCACCACCGATCGGCACCCCGGCCGCAACTGCAGCGCTGCAAAGTACACGTTGTGCCGCGCCTCCCACAGCCGCGTGCGCTCCTCCGGCGTGGCCGACCACTGGAACTGCGCGCCACCGCCGTCTTGCGCCAGGGCCTGCACCACGGCCACCTGCTCGCGCACGCCCGGCTCGCTGCCGTGGAACTCAAAGAACAGGTGGGGTTGCTCTGGCAGCCCGGTCTTGCTGTACAGGTTGAGTGCGCGGATGGCAACGGTATCTACAAACTCGCAACGGGCAATGGGCACGCCGAGTTGAATGGTCTGGGCCACCACCTCGACAGCCGAATGGATGTCTGGAAACGCGCACACCGCCGCCATCACGCTTTCGGGCAGTGGGTACAGGCGCACGGTGGCCTCCACGATCACGCCCAGCGTGCCCTCGGAGCCCACGAACATGCGCGTCAAGTCATAGCCTGCGGCCGACTTGCGCGCGCGCCGTGCGGTGGTGATGAGTTCGCCATCGGCAGTCACCACGGTCAGGTTCACCACGTTGTCGCGCATGGTGCCGTAGCGCACGGCGTTGGTGCCGCTGGCGCGGGTGGCGCACATGCCGCCGATGGTCGCGTCCGCACCGGGGTCGATCGGGAAGAACAGGCCCTGGTCCCGCAACGCGGCGTTGAGAGCCTTGCGCGTGACGCCGGGCTGCACGGTGGCGCACTGGTCGTCGGCATGGATGGCAATGATTCGGTCCATCTGCTGCAGATTCAGCGTCAGGCCGCCGCTGGCGGCCAGGGTGTGGCCCTCTAGCGACGAGCCCGCGCCGTAGGGCACCAGCGGCACGCGGTGCTGATGGCACAGCCGCACGATGGCAACCACCTCGTCCCTGGTGCGCGCATAGGCCACGGCGTCGGGCGGCAGCGCTTCAAAGATGGACTCGTCACGCCCGTGGTGCGCGCACACCGAGGGGCTGGTGGACACGCGCTCGCCCAGCAGCTGGCCCAGCGCGTGCAGAAAGTCAGGGGGGAGGGGCGAACGGGACGTCATGCTCATGCCAACGGGGTCAAGAGGAAGGCTCCGCCGCGCAGAGGCTGCGCGTGCGGGGCGGTGGGGGAAAGGCGGCCAGCAGGTTTGGCCTACTTGGCGCTGGTGGCCGCGCGCGCCTTGGCGATCTCGGTGCGTACCAGTGTCATGAACTCCGGGCCGATCTTTTCAAGGTGCGGTGCAATCGCAGGCGGCACGCGGTCGCGGATGGCCTGCAGGTCGGCCTCGGAGAACTGCGTGACCTGCACGCCCTTGTCTTTCATGCCCTGCAGGGCAGAGCCCGCCTCGGCAGCGGTGGACTTGCGCTGAAACTCCGTGGCCTTGCGGGCTGCGGTGCTCATCATTTTTTGCTCGTCCGGCGTGAGGCTGTCCCAGAACTTCTTGGACACCGCAAAGATGAGCGGCGAATACACATGGCCCGAGAGCGTCATGTACTTCTGCACCTCATAAAACCGCTGGGTGTACATCAGCACCACGGGGTTTTCCTGCCCGTCGAACGCCTTGGTTTCCAGCGCCACGAACAGTTCGGACCACGGCAGCGGCGACGCGTTGGCGCCAATGGCCTTGAAGGCGTCGAGCGTGAGCGGGTTGGGCTGGGTGCGCAGCTTCAGGCCCTTCAGGTCGTCGATCTTGTTGATCGGGCGGCGCGAGTTGGTGATGTGCCGAAACCCGTTCTCCCACCAGCCCAGCACATGGATGCCCACGCCGTTGAGTTTGGTATTGAGGTACTGGCCCACCGGGCCGTCGAACACCGCGTGGGCCTCGGCCTCGGTGTTGAAGAGGAAGGGCACGTCCTGAAAGCCCAGCTCCTTCACCTGACCCAGCAGGGCCAGCGCGCTGCCGGTGTAGAACTCCTGCACGCCGCCCTGCAGTGCGCCCAGCATTTGCGGGTCGGGGCCCAGCGCCTGGTTGGCGATGACGGCAATCTTCATCTTGCCGCCCGTGGCCTGCTCCATGTCCGCCGCAAACTGCTTGGCTGCCTGGCCTGCGGGGTGGCTGTCCGCAAGGCCATGCCCAAAGCGGGCGGTGCGCGCCTTCACATCCTGCGCCTGGGCGCTTGCAGCCAGCAAGGTGGCGGCGCCCACCACGCTGGCGCACAGCCAGCGGTGCCAGGTGTTCAGTCGAAAAGCCTTTGTCGTCGTCGTGGTCGTCATGGCGTTGTCTCCTCAAGGGCAGGGGTTGGGGTGGCGGGGGTGGTGGTGTCGATGCTGAGCACCCGGTTGCGCAGCAGGCCGACTCGCTCGATCTCCACTTCGCAGATGTCACCGGGTTTCATGTACAGGCGCGGTTCGCGGGCATGGCCTATGCCGGCTGGGGTGCCGGCCACAATCACATCGCCGGGCTCTAGCGTCAGGGCCTCGCTGATGGTCACGATGAGTGATTCGATGTCGAACACCATGTCGCTGGTGTTTGCAGACTGCACGGTCTGTCCGTTCAGCCGGGTCTCCAGCAGCAGGCCGCGGGCGCCGGGCGGCAGCTCGTCGGCCGTGACCAGGCAGGGGCCGAAGGCGCCCGTGCCGTCAAAGTTCTTGCCCATGGTCCATTGGGGCGTCTTGAACTGGTATTCGCGCACGCTGCCATCGTTGAACACCGAATACCCCAACACATGCGACAAGGCGTTGGCATGGCTGATGCGGTAGCCGCCCTTGCCGATCACCATGGCCAGTTCACCCTCAAAGTCCAGCGTGTCCGACAGCTCCGAGTGCAGCAGTGGCGCGTTGTGTGCCGTCACGCTGGTGTTGAAGCGCGCAAACAAGGTGGGGTAGGCCGGCTGCACAAAGCCGCTTTCGGCTGTGTGATCGCGGTAGTTCAGCCCCACGCAGAGGATCTTGCCGGGCCGGGCCACGGGCGGCAGAAACTGCACGGTGGACAGGTCCACTGCAGGCTGGCGGGCCATGGCCAGCGCGGCGCCGTCCAGCGCGGCACGGCCTTGGCGGATGAGCGCATCCACATCGCCCGGGTAGCCCTGGGCGGTGTGGGTGGTTCCATGCCACGCGCCCGCAGCGGCGTTCCATACGGCCCAGCCGGCCTGGCCCTGCTTTTCAAAACGAAGCAACTTCATGCGGTCTCCCAAAGAGAAAGTGGTCAGTGCCGGGCCCGCTGCTCGGCGATTGATAGATATTTCATCAAATAATCTATTATTCGTGTCTTGGTAGATTCCCGCATACAATTCGACCGCCATGCTGACCACCCTCACCAAGCGCACCCAGGCGGAAACCGCCTGCGACCTCATCCGCACCGAAATCCTGGACGGCCGCCTGCCCCCGGGCGCCAAGCTCAACATCAAGGCACTGGAGGAGCGCTTAGACCTGAGCCTGGGTGCAGTGCGCGAGGCGCTGTCGCGCTTGGCGGCGGAGGGTATGGTGGTGGCTGAATCGCACCGGGGCTACCACGTCACCCCCGTCAGCAAAGACGAACTGCTGGACCTGACCCGCGCGCGGGTCGAGATGGAATGCCTGTGCCTCGGCCAGGCCATGCAGCACGGGGATGTGGAGTGGGAGACGCGCATCGTGGCCGCGGCGCACCGCATGGAGCGCCTGCAATCCTTGGCGCCCGATGTGGAGGCCAGGTCCACCGCGCCCTGGAACGAGGCGCATGGCGAGTTCCACGAGGCCCTGGTGAGTGCCTGCCCCAACCAGTGGCTGCTGCGCATGCGCCACATGCTGTACGAGCAGAGCGAACGCTACCGCCGCCTGTCCGTGCCCTTGAGCAGCGACGAGCGCGACGTGCGCCACGAGCACCGCCAGATCATGGAGGCCGCGCTGCGCCGGGATTCCGCAGAGGCCTTCCAGGCGATCGAGCGGCACCTGCTGGCCACCGCACAGATCATCCTGCGGTCGCCCCTGTTGCAGCCGGGCGGGCAGGTGCAGTAGCGCCTCCTTTGAAGGGTGCTTCTGCGCCTGGCTCAAGCGCGTTGGGCTTGGTCATTGAGCACTTCTTCATTTGCCTGGGCACGGCAGGTGCGGCAGGATGCGCTTGGACATCCGCCGCCCATCCTGCCCAACCCGACACGAGGAGCCCGCCATGCCCTTGAGTGCAGCCCAGTTCCACGCCGCAGCCGCACCCACCGTCGCGCAGATGCGCGCCGAGGGGCTGGACCAGAAACCCTACAGCGACGCGCTGGACGCCGCAGGCCGCCAGTACGTGGATCTGGTCATGGAGGGCGGGGGCGTGCTGGGCATCGCCCTGGTGGGCTACATCTACCTGCTGGAGCAGGCGGGCCTGCGGTTTTCAGCCTTGGGGGGCGCGTCGGCCGGGTCCATCACGGCGCTGGTGCTGGCGGCGCTGGGCGAGCCCGCCGACGCCAAAAGCGATCGGCTGGTGGAGATCGTGGCCAACGTCCCCATGGCGAGTTTCATGGACGGCAAGGACGACGATGACGAGGACGCCCGCGATTTCATCCAGACCATGCTCAAGCGGCCCGGCCTGGCCAAGGGGCTGTGGAAGGGCATGCAGGTGCTGGACAACCTGGACGAGATGCAGGGCCTGAACCGGGGAGATCGCTTTCATGCCTGGCTGACCGAGACGCTGGCGCAGTGCGGCATCCACAACACCCGGTCCCTGCGGCAGCGCATGGCTGCTACACCGCTGGGCTGGCACTTGCGCGCCAGCAGCCAGCACCGCGCCATGCAGTTGCTGGGCGCGCCAGATCTACCGCCGCTGGATGCCGCGAAGGACTACCTGTGCATCGTCACCGCCGACATCGCCACCGAGACCAAGGTGGAGTTTCCGCGCATGGCTGCGCTGTACTGGGCCGACCCGGGCGCCGTGAACCCGGCGGACTATGCGCGTTGCTCCATGTCCATCCCGGTGTTCTTCCAGCCCTATCGCGTGCCCATCAAACTGCGCGATGCCGACCACCGCAGGCTGTGGTGTCAGTTGGCAGGCATGGACGATCGCGACATGGACCCCGGCCGTGAGCCGCCGTTCCCGCCGCCCGAGGCCTGCTTCATCGATGGCGGCGTGCTGTCCAACTTTCCCATCGACGCGTTTCACAACACCTTGAAGGTGCCCACGCGGCCCACGCTGGGCGTGAAGCTGCAGTGGGACGACCGCAGCCACACCATCACCAAGCTGACCAAGCTGGTCACGCAGACATTCAACTCGTCGCGCCACTGCCTGGACTATGAGTTTCTGCGCAAGAACCCTGACTTCAAGCAGCTGGTGGCCTACATCGACACGGCCGACCACGACTGGCTGGACTTTGAGATGAGCGATGCGGGCAAACTGGACCTGTTTCGCCGCGGAGCCGAAGCGGCGCGTGCGTTTCTGGCCGGGTTTGACTGGGAGGGCTACAAGAAGACCCGCGAGCACCTGGTGGGGGCGTATGCCCAGGCCTGGGGTGGGCGGTAGCTCCGCCTGCGCACGGCGCGCAGCTGCGTCAATAAATACCCATGGCCAGCCCCGTGGCCAGCGCGGCGCCCAGCTCGCGGCAGCGCTGCAGGTCGGCGTCGGCAATGTGCTTGGGGGCCAGGATAGCCTTGGGCGTCTGGGCGTGGGTGCAGACGATCAGCGGGTCGGCCACGGCGCGCAGGCGCCAGCCGGTGGCAATGCGTGCCAGCTGCCGGGCGGCGTTGCTTCCGTCGCTGCCGGCGCACACCAGCGCGGCGTAGGGCCGGCCGTTCACCCGGTCCAGCACCGGGTAGTAGCTGCGGTCAAAAAAGTCCTTCATCAAGCCACTGATGGCCGCCAGGTTCTCGGGCGTGGCAAACACATAGCCATCGGCCGCCAGCACGTCGGCCGGGTGGGCATCCGCGGCGTGCAGCAGGCGTACCGGCATGCCCGGTTCCGCGTCCTGTGCGCCTTGTTGGGCGGCTTCCGCCATCTGGCGCGTGCCGCCCGTCATAGAGTGGTAGACGATGAGCAGTGTCTTGGCGGGGGCGGGCATGGGCAGGGTACTGTTGAACGTTGGAAATAGTCAATTTTGATAGCTGTCAGCGCTTATCCAGCAAGCGCTAGGGCCAAAAACAGTCAAAAAACTGGCCTCGCCGCTTTGTCATGGCGCTCCGCCGGGAGGTGCATCGTCCGCAGCGCGGTGGGCACCGGCGCCCAGGGCCATGGCGCCCATGCCGCCGCCGCCCGCTGCACCGCCGCCTGCGCCTCCACCCCGGCCGCCAGCGCCGCCGCCTGCACGTTCTGGCGCGCCGCCGCGCCTGCCGGCCGCGCTGGCTCCGGGGCGCAGCGGCCCTTGGTGCGGGATGGCGAGGCTGTCGGGAATGGGCTCCAGGTCCAGCGCCGCACGGATGAAGTGCCGCAGCGACACCACCAGCGGCGCCATCGCCACGCGGCGGCCGGCCACCATGTCCTGCGCGGCTTGTGCGGCCAGCCGCACCTGCTCTTCGGTGCCCAGCAAGATTACGTCGGAGAGCGCGGCCTCCACGGCGTCGCGCGTGCGGCGCTGGCGCTCGGTGCTGGTGGGCAGGAGGGTGGCGGCGTGGGTCTCTCCTGCCGGGCCGTCTGCGTCCGAGGCTTCAGGGGCCAGCGCAGGTTCAAGCGCAGGCGTGTGGGTCTCCGGGGCCGTCCGGCGGAGATCGCGCAGGTGGGTGGGGCTCACGCTCAGCTCCCCGGTGAACGAGCCTCCCAGCGTTTTGTATGCCGCAATCAGTGTCTTGAGCCGTTCGTTGATCTGGCGGTTCTCGCGCTCGCGGCGGCGCTGCAGGGTCTGCATGAACACCAGCCGGATGCCCACCATCACCAGCGTCGCCAGCAGCAGCCCGAACAGGGTGGACATCAAGGCGGGCCAGGAACTGAAGTCAAGCAGGGAGCGCATGAAGCGGGCAGAGCGCGGAGGGCGCGAGGGGTGGTGAGAGAAAGGCCATGGTAGGCCCGGCGTTCGCCCGCGTCAGTAGGCGCAGGCCGCATGCATGCGCACAGGCCCACCTTCTCAGCCCAGCAGCGCCACGATGCGGTTCCAGTGCTCGGCTTCCACGGGCGTGATGGACAGGCGGCTGCCTTTTTGCAGCACACGCAGGTCAGCCAGTTCGGGCCGCGCGCGCAGTTCGGCCAGGGGCAGCAGCCGTGTCTTGCGCAGGGCCTGCACGTCCAGCAGCAGCCAGCGCGGCGCGTCGGGCGGGGACTTGGGGTCGTGGTAGGGCGATGCGGGGTCGAACTGCGTGGGATCAGGCCGGGTGGTGCTGGCCACGCGCGCCAGGCCGGCAATGCCGGGCTCGGGACAGCTGGAGTGGTAGAACAGCACGCCGTCGCCCACATGCATCTCGTCGCGCATGAAGTTGCGGGCCTGGTAGTTGCGCACACCTGTCCACGCCACGGTGGATTCAGGGGCGGCCAAGGCGTCGTCGATGGAGCATTCGTCGGGCTCGGACTTCATGAGCCAGTAGCGGGCGGGGCGTGGGGCGGGGGCTGAGGTGGCAGGCATGGCCGCCATTCTGGCAAAGGTGTGGCGGTGCGCATCCAGGCTGCCTGCAGGCTGGATGCTTCTACGGCAGGCCGCAAAATCAGCGCCGCCCGGATTCCGGAACAAACAACAGCACCCCTGCCACGGGGGCTCACAGAGGGAGGGTGTATGGCCAACCAGGCACGTCGTCGCCACCAGCGCGCTGCACCGCACCAGGCGGGGTCCGACAGCAACGGTAAGAGCAACACAAAGAGCGGCGCTTGGTTCCTCATGCTGTTCGCACTGCCGTTTGCGGCCGTGGGCATTGGCATGCTGTTGCTGGGCGTGCTGCCCACGCTGTATGACTGGGCGCGCATGCAGTCCTGGCAAGCCGTTCCGGCGCGGGTGGTGTCGGCGCAGCTGAACACGCACCGGGGCAGCAAGTCGGGCAGCACCCACAGCGTGTCCGCCCACTATCGATACGAGGTGGGCGGCGTGGCGTATGACGGCCACCGGCCTGCCATCAACACTTCTGCCGACAACATTGGCAGTTTTCATTCCGACCTGGCCGCGCGCCTGCAAAGCGCGCAGCGCAGCGGCACCCCGGTGACGGTGTGGGTGAACCCTGCGCATCCGCAAGAGTCGGTGGCCGACCGCAGCCTGCGCGCAGGCATGCTGGCCTTTCGCATGATTTTTGTGGTGCTGTTTGGCGGCGTGGGCATGGGCCTGATGGCCTGGGGCTGGCACATGCGGCGTGCGCCGGCCGAAAAAGCCGTGCGCCTGCAGGCTGTGGGCGCGGACGTGCCGTGGATGGCCAACAAGGCGTGGGCGGACAACCGCATCCGATCTGGCAAGCGGTGGGAGGTGTGGTTTGCCTGGGGCTTTGCGGTGGTGTGGGGCTGCATCGCCTACCCTGCGGCCCTCTCGGCGCTGCCGCGCGCCTGGCGCAACGAAAACTACCTGGTCGTTGGCGTCTTGTGCCTGCTGGTGGCCGTGGGGGCAGGCCTGCTGGTATGGGCTGTGCGCGCCACGCTGGATGCGCGCCGCCATGGCGACGTGCGCCTGGTCATGGACCCGTTCCCGGGCTCCATCGGTGGGCATGTGGGCGCCACGGTGGACCTGCCGTCGGTGCCCTACCACCCCGGCCTGCAGTTCGCGGTCACCCTGCGCTGCGCCTACCACTACCCAACCCGGTCAGCAGGCAGCAGCACCAGCAACGACACCCACTCCCGCGAGCACGTGGTGTGGCAGGCCGAAGGCGCAGCGCAGGTGCAGCCCCAAGGGCAGGGCAGCCGCATATCGTTTCGCCTCAACGTACCCGCGGGTCTTCCGCAGTCTGAAGACCCTGCGGGCGACAGCGAGCACCGCTGGACCGTGCTGCTGGACAGCACCGACCCGGCGCTGAAGTTGTCGCGACAGTTTGAGGTGCCGGTGTATGCCACACGCGCCGAATCCACCAAGCTGACGCAAGACGCCGCCAGCCACCCGCAGGTGCAGGCCCGGCAAGATGCCGATCTGGATGCCGTGAGCGACATCGAAGTGGTACCGGGCGGAGTGCGCCTGTACCAGCCCTATGGCCGCATGTGGCGGCAGAACACGCTGTGGCTGGTGATGGGCGGAGGCTTCTTTGGTACGGGCATGGCGGCAGGGGCCATGGGGGCGCCGGTGCTGTTTCCGGTGGCGTTCGGAGGCGTGGGTGGCGCCATGCTGCTGTGGGGGGTTTTTGCGCTGTGCAACAGCCTGCGCGTGCAACTGGACCGCCAAGGCTTGCACGCCGAGCGCCGGCTGCTGGGCCTGATGCTGACCTGGCAGCGCGTGCCTGCAGCCGATATTGCGCGCCTTTCGATCAAGGAAAGCTACAGCACACAAAGCGGCAGCCAGCACACCACCTTCTACCGTCTGCAGGTGAACCTGCGCAATGGCAGCCGCATGACCATCGCCGACAGCCTGCGCGGCCGCCCCGTGGCGGAGCAGATGCTGGCGCGGGTCGTCAAGGCCACGGGCTACCCACGGTAGTGGCGGAGGGCAGAGCGGCCCGCTCAACCTGCCTTGCGAAACGTCAGGTTGATGCGGTGCGCGCCCGTCAGCGGATGCTCGGCCTCCGGTAGCGGCAGCACCCCATGAAAGCGCAGCCGCGCCGGTCCGCCCCACACCACCACATCGCCATGCAGCAGCGGCACGCGCCGCGCCTTGTCGGCGCGCTGTGCGCCGCCCCACAGAAACATGGCCGGAATGCCCAGCGACACCGACACGATGGGGTGGGCATAGTTGCCCTCGTCGCGGTCCTGGTGCAGCGACAGGCGCGTGCCGGGCGCGTAGCGGTTGATGAGGCAGGCGTGCGGCGCAAAGCCCGCGAAACCCGCAGCCTCGGCCGCATCGCGCGCGAGTTGTTTGAAAAGCGCCGGCATACCGGGCCAGCGCTCGCCTGTTTCAGGGTCCAGCGGGCCATAGCGGTAGCCGCTGCGGTCACTGATCCAGCCCAGCGGCCCGCAGTTCGTCATGGCCACCGACATGCGCTTGCCGCCTGGCGTGATGAGGTGGCGGAAGGGTGACTGCGCCGTGATGGCATCGACGGCTTGCAGCAGGCCTGCCGCGTGTGTCAGCGCAAATCCGCGCAGCACCACGGCGCCGGGCTCCAGCCATTCGGGCGGTTGGGGTGGGCCGGGCTGATCGTCGAAAAGGCCAAGGGTCATGTGAGAGAAGGGGTTAGACAGCGTCGTGGAAGATGATGCCCACCGTGTGCCGCTGCCCACTGCGCACGCGGCTCACGCCATGGCGCATCTGCACCCGGTAGTGTCCCCGCGTGCCCTGCACGGGGCGGTGGTGCACGGCAAACACCACGGCGTCGCCGCACAAAAGCGGCACCACCTCGGCCCGCGACTGCATGCGCGGGCGCTGCTCGGTCAGCACGAATTCGCCGCCCGTGAAGTCCTGCCCCGGCGCCGACAGCAGGATGGCCACCTGCAGCGGAAACACGTGCTCGCCATACAGGTCCTGGTGCAGGCAGTTGTAGTCGCCAGCGCCGTATTGCAGCAGCAGCGGGGTGGGGCGCACCTGGCCTGCGGCATGGCAGCGGGCAATGAAGTCGGCATGCTGCGTGGGGTAGCGCACAGCTATGCCCATGGCGGTGTTCCACTGGTTGGCGATGGGCGCCAGGTGCGGGTACAGGGCCTCGCGCAGCCCGGCCACCATATCGGGCAGCGGGTAGCTGAAGTACCGGTATTCGCCCTGGCCGAATCCGTGGCGCTGCATCACCACACGGCTGCGGAAGGTGCTCTCATCCGCGTTGCTGTACAAGCGGGCCAGCGCGGCGCATTCGGTGGCGCTGAGCAGTTGCGGCAATACCGCGTTGCCCTGCTGGTGCAGTGCCTCGGTGGTTGTTGGCCAGTCGATGGCAGCCGCACGCTGCGCCCAGTCGTCGTGCTGCAGACCGGGTTGGTGAGGCAGCGGGACAGCGCTCATACCACTTTCTCCGCCAGCGGCTGTGCAGGCTCTGGCGCGGCTTCGCGTGCCAGCAACGTGCGTTTGCGTTCCACGCCCCAGCGGTAGCCTGACAACGCACCATCACTTTTCACCACCCGGTGGCAGGGGATGGCCACCGCCAGCGCATTGGCTGCGCAGGCCTGCGCCACGGCGCGCACGGCGGTGGGCGCGCCAATTCGCTGGGCCACCTCGGCATAGCTGGCCGTCTGCCCGGCGGGAATGGCCTGAAGCGCCTGCCATACGCGCTGCTGAAACGCTGTGCCGCGCACATCCAGTGGCAGGTTCAGCCCCAGGCCAGGTGCCTCCACAAATGCCACCACCTGCGTCACCAAGGCTTCAAACGCGGCGTCGCCGCCGATCAGGTGGGCCTGCGCAAAACGGTCCTGCAGGTCGCGCACCAGGGTGTCGGCATCGTCGCCCAGCAAGATGGCGCAGATGCCCCGTTCGCTTTGCGCCACCAGAATGGCGCCCAGCGAACACTGGCCGACGGCAAAGCGGATGTCTTGCGCCGCGCCCCCAGCGCGGTAGCGGCTGGGCTTCATGCCCAGCACCTGATCGGATTGTTCGTAAAAGCGGCTGCTGGACTGGTAGCCCGCGCTGTAGATCGCGTCCGTCACCGAGGCCGTGCGTGCGTTGTCGAGAGCACTGCGCAGGCGCTGCGCACGCTGGGCGGCGGCATACGCCTTGGGCGTGAGGCCTGTAGCCTGCTTGAAAATGCGGTGCAGGTGCGACGGGCTCAGGCCCATCTGAGCGGCCAGCGCATCCAGCGTGAGCACCTCACCGGCGGCAGCGCCCTCGATGATGCGGCAGGCCTCGGTGACCAGCGCGGCGTGGTGCGACAGCGCCGTGGGCTGCCGGGGTTTGCAGCGCTGGCAGGGACGAAACCCGGCAGCTTCCGCCTCTGCGCAGCTGGCATGAAACCGCACGTTCTCCGGCCGGGGTGTACGCGCCGCACAACTGGGGCGGCAGTACACGCCGGTGGTCTGCACCGAATACCAAAAGCGCCCATCAGCCGCTGCGCTGCGCGCCACCACGGCGGCCCAACGCGGGTCGGCCTGTGTGGTGGCTGCCTGTGCGGCTTTGGCCGAAAGGGTAGCGCGGTAGGGCATGGCAATGACGGAGTTGAATGGGCAGGCGGGGGTGTGGGCGCTGCGGTGGAGGACGTTCAAGTTCATGGTGCTTGGCTCACAAGATGGATTGCGATGCCATGCACTCTAGGGACACGGTGCGCACGGCACACTCCGAAGCTTGCTTTTGAATTCTGCGCCAGGCGTACGCGTTGTGTGGTTTGCAGAGATCGCTCTCTTTTTTATAGCTTCTGGCGCTTGCTGGATAAGCGCTAGAGGCCAAAAACACTAAAATTTTTGATTCGTCAAGTGCATTGGCTGGCTGGTATGGCTTGTCTTTTAGACTGCTCGCGGTCTGCCGCCAACGGCCCAACCCCCAAAAATAATCCATCGTCCGGGAGGAGACCCATGTTATTCATCCACCCCCCACGCACGCCAGGGGTTCGCAAGGCCTTGATGCTGACCCTGTTCACAGCCGTCATTGGTCTGGGGTCCACTGCCTGGGCCGCTGACCCGCAGGTGGCGCACCCACTGGTGGGCCGCTGGAAGGTCGCCAGCATCAACGGCGCGCCGCCGCCCAAGTTCCTGGCCGGTCAGGTGTTGGTGATTCAGGCCGATGCGCAGGTCGTGAACCTTGACCTGAGCGCATCCGGTGCGGTCCCACTGTCTGAGAGCTCGGTGCAAAAGGCCCTGAAGGATGCACTGATGCGTGGCACCTGGCGTGCCGCCAAAGGCCAGTTGTACGTGTCCAACAGCCCGCGCCGCGACACTGGCAGCGCCTACACCATCACTCAGCAGGGCAAACTGCTGAGCCTGGACCCGGACCCGTATTTCTCCAACGCGGACGTGCCCTCCAAAGCCACTTACGAGCGCTTGCGGTGAGGGGCCCTGCATCTTCCTGCCAGCGCGCAGCGGCCAAGCGCGAAAAACCACCGGGAGGCCTTTGGGTTCTCGCCTTGTTCGCCGTGCCGTTTGCTGCGGCAGGTATTGGCATCTTTGTGTTCATGGTGGTGTCGCCGTTGTACGACTGGGCGCGCATGCAAACCTGGCAGCCGGTCGCCGCGCAGGTGGAATCGGCCACGCTGCAAAGCCACCATGGCAGCAAGGGCGGCACCACGCACAGCGTATCGGTGCGCTACCGCTACGCGCTGGGCGGCGCGACCTACACCGGGCAGCGCGCAGCCATTCACGAACGGGCCGACAACATCGGCAGCTTTCAAGAGCAGTTGGGTCGGCGGTTGAAGCGCGCGCAGCAAACCGGCGAGCCTGTGCAGGTGTGGGTCAACGCCCGGAACCCGTCAGAGTCAATTGTCGACCGCAGCCTGCGGCCCGGTCTGCTGGGTCTGGCGCTGGGTATTGGGGGGCTTACGGGCGGATTTGGGTTATGGGTGCTGGCCGCGGTGGTGCGCAAGCTGTGGGGCGCATTTCAGGCCTCATCTGCCCTCTGAGCGATTGCCATGAAGCACAAGGTGTCACAACGTGCGAAGGAACGGCAGAAAATGCCCGGTGGGCACGGTGCCGCTGGGGGCGGGTCGTAATGGGCAAAGCCAGCGCGCGCAAAAGGCTGCGCCGAAACAACGCCCCTTCTTCAATCGGATCGAAGGGCGCATTCGGCACCAGCATCTGGTCACAAGCCGCGTTGGTGCTGGTGGCCCTGATGCTGCTGGCGACAAGCCTGGGCCTGCTTGTCTTCAGTGTGGGCCCTACGGTGTACGACTGGTCGCGCATGCGCCAATGGCAGCCCGTGCCCGCACAGGTGGAGTCTGTGCGACTGCACGTCGGGCGAATGGCCCGTGGTGCCCCGCACTACGTGGCCGTGGTGCGTTATCGCTACCAGGCAGGTGGGGCGCAACACACCGGCACGCGCGCCGCCGTGGACAACGCGGGTGACAGCTGGCGCGAATTTCACCAGCAACTGGCGGACCGTCTGCACAACGCGCAGCGCACAGGTGCGCCGGTGCAGGTGTGGGTCAACCCAACGCATCCGGCGGAATCGGTGGTGGACCGGACCCTGCGGGTTGGGCCTCTGGTTTTGAACCTGGTGATTGCGGGCTTTGCAGGCGGCGCTGGCCTGCTCGTCCTGGCGATGGTGCGTACGCTCAGGAGCGAACGACGTGGGCGCAACAAGCGGCAAGCTGCTGCAAAGAGCGCTACTTAATTTATAGCTTTCAGCGCTTTATCAGTAAGCGCCGGAGCCCAGAATCAACAAAATTTCCGGCGCGATATGCGGTGGCAAACGTGCCCTCCAACGAAGCATCTTTCGCCAGCCCACCGCGAGTCCATTGGTTGGCTGAGGCGTGCGGCTCGCCACCTTCCCGCCGCCGCATTGGCGGTTTCTACGCCGTGCTACGGGTGTGGGAAGAGGGCAGTAAAGTAGCTGGCACAAATGCAATCAAGTTGCGTTATCCTTGCGTAATGTAATACTGTTGCATACGGCGCAGACTGTGCCTGCACTCATCCACACGCCACGCCCCGTGGGCAGGTTCGACCAACTGGTGATCGAATCCACCGGCATCTCCGAACCGTTGCCCGTGGCCGAAACCTTCACCTTCACGGGCGAAGACGGCAAGAGTCTGTCGAGCATTGCGCGGCTGGACACCATGGTCACCGTGGTCGATGCCTACAACTTCCTCAAGGACTACAGCTCGCGCGACAGCCTGCAGTCGCGTGGCGAGTCGCTTGGCGAAGAAGACCAGCGCACGGTGGTGGACCTGCTGATTGAGCAGATCGAGTTTTGTGACGTGATCGTGCTCAACAAGGTGGACTTGATCGACGCAGCGCAGCGCGAACAGCTCATGGCCATTTTGCGCAGCCTGAACCCGCGCGCCCGCATCGAGGTGTCTGAGTTCGGCAAGGTGGCGCTGGCCTCAGTGCTGGACACCAAGCTGTTTGACTTTGAAGAAGCGTCCAAGGCGCCGGGCTGGCTGGCTGAGCTGCGCGGCGAACACACGCCGGAGACCGAGGCCTACGGCATCCACAGCTTTGTCTACCGCGCCCGCGTTCCGTTTCACCCGCGACGATTTTTTGACTGGGTTGAGAGTGAATGGCCTGGCGTGGTGCGGTCCAAGGGGTTCTTCTGGCTGGCCAGCCGTCCGGCGTACGCGGGCTCGTGGTCGCAGGCAGGCGCTGTGGCGCGGCATGGTGCTGCGGGCTTCTGGTGGGGCGCAGTGCCCCGCGATCGCTGGCCCCGCGATGCCGAGTCCTTGGCGGCCATCGAGAAGAACTGGGCCGATGGTGTGGGCGATGCCCGGCAGGAGCTGGTGCTGATCGGTATCGGCATGGACGAATCCAAACTGCGGCAGCGCCTGGACGCCTGCCTGCTGACCGACGCGGAAATGGCCCAGGGCCCGCATGCGTGGACTCGGTATGACGACCCCTTTCCCGCGTGGTCGTGAATACTTTCCAAGGACGATTCATGGGCTTTCACCCGAACCTCGGCGTCCGCGCTGACCCGCTCAAGCAGGCCGGGCTCAAGGCCACGCTGCCGCGCATGAGGATCCTTGACATCTTTCTGGCGGCACAGGCGTCCCCCGATGGGCTGCGACACTTCACGGCCGAAGACGTGTACCGGCGCATGCTGCACGACCGCACAGACGTGGGCCAGGCCACCGTGTACCGCGTGCTGGCCCAGCTGGAGCAGGCGGGGCTTTTGCGGCGAAGCAGCTTTCAGGCGGACCGCGCGGTGTATGAGCTCGACGACGGCTTGCACCACGACCACCTGGTGTGCCTGGATTGCGGCAAGGTGGAGGCATTCCACGACGCATCCATCGAATCGCGCCAGGCCGAGATTGCGCGCGCCAAAGGCTTTCGGCTGCAGGAGCATGCGTTGTCGCTCTACGGCACCTGCACGCGTACCAACTGCCCCTCGCGCCCGCAGCGCGCAAAGGCTTGAATGGCTTGTATTGCTATATGAGTGATAGCTAATAGCGCTTGATAGATAAGCGCTAGGCACCAAAAACACTCAAACTTCTGGCGGCTGAAGTGCCCGGGGCCGGCGTCGGCCGGTGCTGCCCCAGCGCTTGGCGTCCTCTGCGGGGATGGCCAGCGGGTTGTTCGCAGGTTCGGCCAGCGGGGCCAGCAGGGCGTGCAGGTCGGCTTCGCTGAACTTGACGGCGCCTTCCGCGTCGTGGCCCAGCACGCCGCTCGCCAGTGCCGCCTTGCGCGCCTGCAGCTCCAGCATGCGTTCTTCGATGCTGCCTTCCACCACCAGCTTGTAGACGAACACGGGCTGGTCCTGGCCGATGCGATGGGCGCGGGCGGTGGCCTGTTCTTCGACGGCGGGGTTCCACCAGGGGTCGAGGTGGATCACGGTGTCGGCGGCCGTGAGGTTCAGGCCCACGCCGCCGGCTTTCAGGCTCACCAGCAGGATGGGGGCGCTGTCGTCGCCTTGGTTCTGGAAGCGTTTCACCACCGCGCCCCGCTCGCGCGGCGGCGTCTGGCCGGTGAGGGTGAGGTAGGGCAGGCTCAGGCTGTCGAGCTGCTCGGCCGCCAGCGCCAGCATCTCGGTGAACTGCGAGAACACCAGCACGCGGCGGCCTTCGTCCACCAGCGGGGGCAGCAGGTCGGCCAGCAGTTCGAGCTTGGCGCGCTCCATGGTCTGCGCCGTTTTCGTCGTGCCTTTGACGAGGCGCGGGTCGCAGCAGACCTGGCGCAGTTTCAGCAGCGCATCCAGGATGGCAATCTGTGCGCCCTCGAATCCCTGGCGCTCCAGCGCGCGGCGCACCTGCTTGTCGGCCGCCGTACGCACGGCCTCGTACAGCTCGCGCTGCTTGCCTTGCAGCTGCACGCGCAGGATGGTTTCGGTGCGCGGGGGCAACTCGGTGGCCACGTCCTGCTTGCGGCGGCGCAGGATGAAGGGGCGCACGCGCTGGGCCAACAGCTGGGCGCGCAGGGTTTCGCCGTGTTCCTCGATGGGCTTGCGCCAGCGGGCGTTGAAGCTGCGCACGTCGCCCAGAAAGCCGGGCATCAGAAAGTCGGACTGCGCCCACAGTTCGCCCAGGTGGTTCTCCAGCGGCGTGCCGGTCAGGCACAGCAGGTGCGGGGCCTGCAGGCGGCGCAGGGCGCGGGCGCTGCGGCTTCCTGCGTTCTTCACCATCTGCGCCTCGTCCAGGATCAGCAGGTGAAAGGGCTGCGCGGCCAGCGCGTCCACGTCGCGCCACAGCAAGGGGTAGGTGGTCAGCACCAGGTCGTGCTGGCCGATCTGCAGGTAGCGCTGGGCGCGGCCAGGGCCGTGCAGCGCCAGCACGCGCAGGCCGGGGGCCATGCGCGCGGCCTCGGCCTGCCAGTTGAAGAGCAGCGAGGTGGGCAGCACGACGAGGGCAGGGCGCGTGAGACGGCCGGCTTCCTTCTCCAGCAGCACATGGGCCAGCGCCTGGGCCGTCTTGCCCAGGCCCATGTCGTCGGCCAGGATGCCGCCCAAGCCCTGTTCGCGCAGGTACTGCAGCCAGGCCAGGCCCTCCAGCTGGTAGGGGCGCAGCTGCACTTGCAGGCCCACAGGCGCACTGACCGGCCGGGGTGTGCCGATGCGGCGCAGGCGCTTGGCCAGCTGTGCCAGGCCCGCATCGCCCTGCAGCTGCCAGTCGTTGTTCCAGCCGTTGACGGTGCCCACGCGGTGGGCTTGCACCAGGCCGGCGCGCAGGGCCTCGATGCGGCGCGCCTCCCAGACGCCAAGGCGCAGCGGGTCGCCGTCCTGGCGTTGGTTGCCTGCATTGCGAAGAGGGTCGGTCAGCAGGTCCACCATCGCGCCCACGATGGCCTTGAGCGGCCCAGCCGGCGCCTCGATGCGTTTGCCGCCGGGTGCGCGCAGCTTGATGATCGCCAGGTCGTCAATGGCCGCCATCTGCCGCGCGTTCACCCAGCGCGGGTCGCGGCGCAGCAGGTCGGCCAGCAGCGGGGCCAGGTCCAGGGTTTCGCCGTCAATCTCGATGCCCAGGGTCAGCAACCAGGCGCCTTCGCGCTCGGGCAGCATGAGCTTTTGCACAGGGCGCTCGCGCGCAGCCAGCGGGCCGTCCACCTCCTTGCCCAGCAGCTCGCCCGTGTCGGGGGCGATGTGCAGCTTCCAGCGCAGCACGGGCACGCTTTCGTGCGCGAAGCCGGGGTGCACCACCACGCTCCAGCCCTCGGCGCGCAATTGCGGCACCACGTCGGCCCAGAAGTCGCCAAACTGCGCCTCCTGCGCCAGCGTCCACACGGGGCCCAGGCTGCTGGCGGCGGCGCGGTGGCGCCACTGGAGCTTGCTGGCATCCACAGGGATCAGGCCAAGGTCCCACACGCGGTCCAGCACATCGGCCTCGGCCGCCAGATTGCGCTGCATGCGCACCACGGGGCCGCCGGTGTCGAACAGCTCCTGCACATTCGCGGGGCGCGCGCCCAGGATGGAGGTGGGCGCGCTCTCGTGCCAGGTGGCGCCGCCATCGGTACGGTAGGTGAAGTCGATCTGCGCCAGCGTCACGCTGTCGCCGCGCGGGCCCAGCCGGCCGTGGGGCCCCATGCCCAGCAGGCCCTGGCCGCGGCCCAGGGTCATGAGGGTGATGCGGGGGCGGAAGTGGCCCACTTCCACGCCGGGCGGCGGCTGCGGCACACGGGCGGATGGTGGGGAGGCGGGGCCGCAGTCTGGCATACAGGCCGCCGATTGTGCCGTGCGGCTGGGTCGCCGGTGTCTGCGGCCCTGCGGTCAGGTGCTGCGCGGGGCAGGCGACAGCCGGGGCCGGGTGGCCTGCAGGTTCATGGCCGCAGCGGCCAGCAGGATGGCGGCAGCACCCAGCCACTGTGCGGGCTGCAGCCGGTGGCCGAAGGCAACGAAATCCACGCCGATTGCCACCACGGGGTAGATGAATGACAGGGCCCCCTGCAGGTACGTCGGCAGCTTCTGCACCGCGCCGTACAGCAGGATGTACATGAGGCCCGTGTGCACCACACCCAAGGTCACAAGCATCAGCCAGGTGGACGCCCCCTGCGGCGGCGTGCCCAGCTGTGCAAAGGGCGCAAGCATCAGCACGCCCACCGCCACCTGAACCAGCGCGATCAAATGCGGCGGCGTGCCCGTCAGCCGCTTGGCGACCACCGAGGCCAGGGCCCAGAAGAAGGCCGCGCCCAGCGCCATGGTTACGCCCAGCGCGTAGTGGCCGCTGGCCACGCCGCCGCCGGGCTTGGCCTGCACGATGAGCAGCATGCCCACAAACGCCAGGCCCAGCCACCCCAGCTTGGCCAGCGTCACCCGTTCGCCAAACAGCAGGGCGCCAAAGACCACAAGCATGAAGGGCTGCGTGTTGTACACCGCCGTGGCGATGGAGATGGACACATGCGAATAGGCGCCGAACAGCAGCAGCCAGTTGGTGACGATGGCCACGCCGCCCAGCGCTGCCCACAATGCGCTGCGCCAAGTCAGCACGCCGCGCAACAGCCCCATCGCCCCGCACACCAGGCCCAGCGCCATGGCGCCGAATGCGCAGCGCCAGAAGACCACCTGCAGCGCGGGCAGACCCGATTGCACGACGAACCAGCCGATGGTCCCGGAGATGGCCATCGCGGCGCTCATCTCCAGGGTGCCCTGTGTTTTCTTGTCCATGGGGAATGTTCTTGCTTTGGAAACCAGATGGCAGAACTATAGAAAACACTCCGTCGCGAGTGAATGGGAAAAATTAGGCCATTTCACTAGTGTCCTGATAATCTGAGGCATTGCTTCAAATTTGCATTCGCACCATGGACGCCATCGACCAAGCCATCCTCACCCAGCTGCACCAGGACGCGCGCACGTCCCTCAAGGACCTGGGCGAGCATGTGGGACTGTCTTCGCCCAGCGTGTCCGAGCGGCTGCGCCGGCTGGAGGAGCGTGGGGTCGTCCGCGCGTTCACGGTGGACATCGAGCCGCGGGCTTTGGGTTATCAGCTGCAGGCCATCGTGCGCATCAAGCCGCTGCCGGGCCAGCTGGCGGCGGTGGAGCAGCTCATTCGCGATACGCCCGAGTTCTGCGAATGCGACAAGGTGACGGGCGACGACTGCTTTGTGGCGCGCGTCCATGTGCGCACCATCGAGCAGCTTGACAGCGTTCTGGACCGCATTGCAGACAAGGCGCAGACGAGCACCGCCATCGTGAAGGCGCAAACCATCCGGCGGCGGCCGCCGCCCTGGGTTCCGGGTGTCTGAACGCGCCGCTCAGCCGCCCAGCACCCGCGCAAACAGCTCGTTGCGGAAGTGGATGCCCAGGCGCGCAAAGGCGCGATTGCGGTAGGTCTTGACCGTGGGCACGCTGAGGCCCAGGTCGCTGGCGATGCCTTCGTGGGTCATACCCTGCAGCAGGCGCGCGCACACGTCCAGTTCACGGTCGGTGAGCTGGTCGTTGGTGCGCAGCAGCCGCATGCGCAGCGCGGGAAGACTGGGGGCGGGCACATGCCCCGGGGGCGCTGGGGGCAGGGCGACCGAGCCCGCCGCAAAGGATGAATGCGCGGCACCTTGCGACAGCTGGATGTGCTTGCGCGCCAAGGCCAGCAGCACTGGCGCCACGGATTCAAAACCACTCAGGTGGCGGTCGCGGAAGGGTGGCTGGTGCTGGTGGCGGTAGAAGTTGACGGCAAACACCGAGCCGTCGTCTTCATGGTCCACCACCGACACCCGTTCAGCCACGCCGTGGGCCTCGTACACGCGGGCGCGGTGTTCGCCCTCCACCTCTTGCGCCGTGACGTGGCACAGCTGCGTGAGGGGTGCCACGGGGGCATCGTCGTCAAACGAGCGGCCCCAGGTGCTGTCGCGGCGGTAGGGGCCCGACAGGTAGGCCCACCAGCAGTCCTGCGTGGTGTCGGGCACCCCGAGGCTTGCCGACATGAACAGGGTGGGCTTGCAGCGCCGGCCCGTGCGGTACACCGACCAGGATGCGGCAGGCAGCACGGGAGTCAGTTCCTGCAGCAGCCCGGGCACAAAGCTGGGCTCCCCCAGCCGGTGCACCATGCCCGCCAGCGCCGCGCCCGCGGGGTTGACCGTGCCGGGCGGCCCAGCGGCGGGCTGTGGTGGCGCAAGCCAGTGCCTCATGGCCGGGCGCTCCGTGCGCAGGGGCAGCTTTGGCCGGGGTGGGTGAATGGGGGAAAACGCCGTGTCATTGCCCTGTCATCTTCAGGGATGACAGCGCGCTGCCGCAACCGGATTTACGCTAGTTTTTATAACTAATTCTGGTTGCGAGCCACCTGTCCATGCCTGATGTTTTGCCTCTGCCCGAACCCCGTCTCCAGTTCTTTGCCGACCTGCGTGTGCAGGTGGGCGCGCCGCAGGAGGTGGGGCGCACCGTGCACGGTCTCCGGCGGCTGATTCCCATCACCGGCGGCACGGCCACGGGGCAGGGGTGGACGGCACGGGTGCTGCCGGGCGGTGCCGACTTTCAGCTGGTGGTGAACGACCGGCTGTCGGAATTGGATGCGAGGTATGTGCTCGAAACCGACGGCGGCGATTTCATCTATGTGCAGAACCGGGCCGTGCGGTCCGGTCCGCCCGAGCTGATTGCCCGGCTGGTGCGCGGCGAGCCGGTGGACCCCGCGCAGATCTACTTCCGGTGCAGCCCCAGTTTTGAAACCGCATCGCCCGCACTGGGCTGGATTGCCGAGCGCATGTTCGTCGGCGCGGGCGCGCGCTACCCCGACACGGTGGCCATGCGGTTTTTTGAACTGGCCTGAGTCGTAAGCGCAGACCGATTGTTTTTGTTTCTTTTCTTCATCACAACACCCAACGGAGACAACCATGAAACCCCTGGTCCCTCACACCCCAGCGCTGAGCACTGCCGGGCCCCAATACTCCACGCCCCGCCGCGCGCTGCTGGCCGCCACGGCCCTAGCTGCAGCGGCCAGCCTGGCCGCGCCCTGGGGCGCAGCGCACGCACAGGCCGCTGGCGGGGCATACCCCAACAAACCAGTGCGCATCATCGTGGGCTTTCCGGCGGGCACGGGGCCGGACATCGTGGCGCGCCTGCTGGCGCAAAAGCTGTCGGAAGGCTGGGGCAACCTGGGCGTGATCGTGGACAACAAGCCCGGGGCCGGCGGGCTGATTGCTGCTGGCGAGGCCGCGCGCGCGGCGCCCGATGGCTACACGCTGATGCTGGGCGAAACAGGCCAGCTCAGCATCGCGCCCAGCAGCTACAACAAGCTGCCCTATGACCCGGCCAAGGACTTCACCGCTGTCAGCCAGGTGGTCACGTCCGACTTCGTGCTGCTGGTCAATCCGCAAAAAGTGCCCTCGCGCAACGTGAAGGAGTTTGTGGACTGGACCAAGCAGCAGAAGGGCCTGTTCCTGGCCACGTTTGGTGCGGGCACGCCGGGGCATTTTGGAGCGTTCATGTTTGGTGACGCCGTCAAGCTCAAGCCGGAGCCGGTGCACTACAAGAACACATCGGACGCGCTGGGTGGGCTCTTCAGCGGCGATGTGCAGGGCGTGTTCGCCAGCGTGGGCTTGGCTGCGCCCAATGTGAAGGCGGGCAAGCTGGTCGCGTTGGGGTCCACCGGCGCCACGCGGACCAACGCGCTGCCGGATGTGCCCACCATCAAGGAGCAGGGTTACGCCAACCTGGAGTTCTCCTCGTGGTTCGGAATCGTCGCGCCCGCCAAGACACCGCCCGAGATCGTCGCCAAGCTCAGCGCCGACATCGTGAAGGCCGTGCAGTCCCCCGAAGGCAAGGCCAAGATGGAAGAGGCCGGGTTCCGCGTGACGGGCACCAGCCAGCAGGAGTTTGCCCGCATCATTGCGGCCGACACGGTGACCTGGGGCAAGGCCGTGGCAGCCACCGGCTTCAAGGCTGACTGAGCCGCAGCCGACGACCGTCTCAGGCCGCGTTGATCGCGGCCCTGCGTGGCTCCTAGCAACACCGCCACGTAAGACAGATTCGCCAATTGCACTGGAGGGTCAACCCCCGTCCTTATCATCACAGCCCGACCCTGAACCCCCCTTGCAGGAGCAACGCGGACTGTGATGACCACTCCCCTCCCGGGCCACAAAATTGGACAACGCGCGCACCTCCGCGCACAATGGAGCGCGCCGGCATGCCGTGGCTGAAGCTGTTGCACATCACGGCCGTCATCGTGTGGTGCGGCACGCTGTTGTACCTGCCCACGCTGATTGCGTCGGCCACAGGGCCGCAACAGGCCCCGGTGCTTGGCGGCGCGCAGCAGCAGGCTGGGGGGGCTGCTGCCACGCCGCGCCCTCAGGTGCTGCGCATGCTGTTTACGCTTGTGGTCACGCCGGCCGCGCTGGTGGCCATTGCATCGGGCACGGCGATTTTTGTGTTCCTCGGGCCGCTGACGCTGTGGCTGGTGGCCAAGCTGGTGGCGGTGGGCATGCTGGTGCTGGCCCACGCCGTGTGCGGCTTGCTGGTGCTGCGGGCCGAGCGGGGTCAGACCGGGCTGGCAGCGCCGTGTGTGGCTGTCACGGTGCTGTGCGGGTCGGCCATCCTGCTGGTGGCCTGGCTGGTGTTGGGGAAGCCGTTTTGATCGGGGCCATGGGTGCCCCGGCTGCCTTGCCGCTATTCGCTCGTGTCCACACCCACGGCATGCTCGTACACCAGCCGCCCGCCCAGGTAGGCTGCCAGGCCAATGAATCCTGCAGTCAGCAGAGACATGCCCAGGCCCCACGGCATGATGAGGGCACCGGGGTCTCCCAGGCGCAACATCCAATTCAAGGTGGCCAGCGACAGCATCATCACGGCAATGAGCGCGTGGCCCCATGCGGTGATCAGGCGCCGGATGCGCCCCACGGTCAGCAGGTCCACCAAGCCCGCCATGCTGGCGCCCCAGCCCCCCAGCGCGCCCACGCCCGCCAGCCACAAGCCCGCCCGCGCCCAGAAAGGGTCACCGGTGTAGACAAACGCGCCGTCCGCGCCCACCAGACCAATGAGGGCTGCCACGGGGAAGTGGATCATCATCGGGTGCAGGGGATGGCCGGCGATGGCTGCGCGGCTCAGGATGGGTTGAGGAGGCGTTGGATTCATGCGGGCATTCTGCCTTGGCCTGCCGCGGCCCTGCTGCTGGCCGGTTGCAAAGGCCCTTTGTCCACGCTGGACCCGGCGGGCCCGTCCGCGCAGGCCATCGCCACTGTATGGTGGTGGATGCTGGCAGTGGCGGTGGTGGTGCTTTTGGGCGTGGTGGCCGTGTGGCTGCTGGCCATGCGGCGAGGCACCACAGGCAACACCGCGCGCGAGCCGCATGACACAGCGCACACCAGCCAGCGCTGGCTGGTGTGGGGCGGTTTGGTGTTGCCCAGTGTCAGCATTGCCGCGCTGGTGTGGTTTGGCGCGCCCGCAGGCCTGCACCAGTTGCCTTTGCCCGGGCAGACGGCTGGCCAGCCGGCACCATTGGAGATTGAGGCCATCGGCCACCAGTGGTGGTGGGAGGTACGCTATCCCGGCCGCGGCACGGTACTGCGCAACGAGATGCGCATTCCGGCCGGAAGACCGGTGGACGTAGTGACCGGCAGCGCGGACGTGATCCATTCGTTTTGGGTGCCCCGGCTGGGCGGCAAGCTCGATGCCGTGCCGGGGCGCAGCTTCCGGGTGCGTTTGCAGGCCCACGCGCCTGGCACATACCGCGGGCAATGTGCCGAGTTCTGCGGCGTGGGCCATGCCCACATGAGCATGACGGTGATCGCCATGGAGGCCGCCGCATTCGATGCCTGGCTGGCAGCCGCAGGGCCCAGTTCGGGCGAAACCAACACGGCCCCGGCCCCGGCAGAAGGGGCATCACGATGACATCGGCACCTGTACGAAGCGCTGTGGACACCTCCTCCACCGACCACCCGCCCCTGGCAGCGGATGCCCAGGCGCTGCATGCGGAGTTCGAGGCCGTGTGGGGCAACCCCCGCGGCTGGCGGGCCCTCAGCGTGGTCAACCACAGCAGCATTGCATTGCGTTTCATGCTGACGGGCGGGGTGTTCTTCCTGGTGGCAGGGTTACTGGGCATGCTGCTGCGCGCGCAGCTGGCACGCCCAGGGCAGGCTTTCATGGGTGCCGAGGCCTACAACCAGGCTTTCACCATGCACGGCACCATGATGATGTTTTTGTTCGCCGTGCCCATCCTGCAGGGCCTGGCGGCCTATCTGCTGCCCAAGATGCTGGGTGCACGCGACCTGGTTTTTCCGCGGCTGTCGGCGTTTGGCTACTGGTGCTACGTGTTTGGCGGGGTCATCTTCACCAGCAGCTTGCTGCTGGGCCTGGCGCCGGATGCGGGGTGGTTCATGTACACGCCGCTTTCCAGCAGCCACTACTCGCCCGGGCTCAACTCCGACTTCTGGCTGCTGGGCGTCACCTTTGTGGAGATATCCACCATGGCCGCAGGTATCGAGATTGCCGTCTCCATCCTGCGCACGCGCGCATCGGGCATGGCGCTGCACCAGATGCCCGTGTTCGCCTGGGCCATGTTGGTCACGTCGCTCATGATCGTCACCGGCTTTCCGCCGCTGATCCTGGGTTCCATCCTGCTGGAGCTGGAGCGTGCCGCAGGCTGGGCCTTCTTCGATCCGACGCGCGGCGGCGATGCGGTGCTATGGCAGCACCTGTTCTGGCTGTTCGGCCACCCGGAGGTCTACATCATCTTTCTGCCCGCGGCGGGCGTGGTGTCCACCATCGTGCCGGTGTTTGCGCGCCGGCCGCTGGTGGGCTACCGCTGGGTGGTGATCTCGCTGGTGAGCATCGGGTTCATCAGCTTCGGGCTGTGGGTGCACCACATGTTTGCGGTGGGCATTCCGGCCATGGCGCTGGCGTTCTTTTCGCTGGCCAGCATGCTGGTGGCCATTCCCACAGGGGTGCAAGTGTTTGCGTGGATTGCAACGCTCTGGGCCGGGCGGCCGGTATGGTCGGTGCCCATGCTGTGGGTAGCCGGCTTCCTGTTCATCTTTGTGGCCGGCGGGCTGACGGGCGTGATGCTGGCCTTTGTGCCGTTTGACTGGCAAGTGCACGACACGCACTTTGTGGTGGCCCATTTCCACTACGTGCTCATTGGCGGCATGTTGTTCCCGCTGATTGCGGGGCTGTACTACTGGCTACCGCACTTCAGCGGGCGCATGCCTTTCGAGCGTCTTTCCAAGGTGGGCTTCTGGCTGAGCTTCATCGGCTTCAACGGCACGTTTCTGGTCATGCACTGGACGGGCCTCATGGGCATGCCGCGCCGCGTCTACACGTATGCGCCGGGCATGGGCTGGGACCTGCCCAACCTCGTCTCTTCGGTCTTCAGCTTTGTGATGGCGTTTGGAGTTGCCACGGTCATTCTGGACATTGCCCTGCATTTCCGCCTCGGGCGCCGCGCGTTGGTCAACCCCTGGGGTGCCGATACGCTGGAGTGGGCCACCGGCACACCGCCCAAAAGCTACAACTTCGCCAGCCTGCCGCCGCTGTCCACGCGCCATCCGCTGTGGGACCACCCGGACCTTCCCCACACCATCGCGGCGGGGCAGCATGCGCTGCCGCAGGCGCGCCACGGTCGGCGTGAAACACTGGGCAGCGACCCGGTGACCGGCGTGCCGCGCGAAGTGATCCACCTGCCCGGCAACTCCTGGTGGCCGCTCGTGGCGGGGCTGTTGCTGGCGGCGCTGTGCATTCTGCTGCTAGCCAAAGCCTATGTGGCAGCGGCGGGCACGGCGCTGGCGGCCGTGGGCGTGCTGCTGCGCTGGTCGTGGGAAAACGGCGCGCACCCGCGCGCTGCCGCTGGCGAGGCCCACGACCTGCCCGACGGTTTGAAGCTGCATTCGCGCACCTTCGACGGCCCCGGCTTGTGGGGCATGGGCCTGACCTTGCTGGCCGATGCGGCGCTCTTCACATCGCTGCTGTTCGGGTGGCTGTATCTGTGGACGGTGGCGCCGCATTGGCAGCCGCCCGCGCAGTCTCCGCTGGGTATCTGGCCCCTGGCTGCTGTGGCGGCGGTGCTGGGCCTGGGCACGCTGTGCATGCAGCGCGCAGTGGAGGGGCTGAAGACGACGCCAAACGCGCCCCGGCTTGCCGCGCAACTGGGCGCTGCCGCCGTGCTGGGCGTGCTGGCGTGCTGCGGTTTGGCTGCCTTGCTGGTGCTCGCGCCGCTGGAGCCCCGGCGGCTCGCGCATGACGCTGTGCTGACCTTCACGCTGTACTACCTGCTGGCGCATGCGGCCCTGGCCGCCGTGTTGTCGGCCTTGCAGGTGTGGCGTGTGCGGTGTGGGTATGTCGGCACCCTGGCCCCGTATGAGCCTGTGGTGGTGGCGCTGTGGTGGCGCTACACCGCGGGCGCGGCAGCCGTGGCGTGGCTGGTGATGGCGCTGCTGCCGCTGGCTTTCCGCTCGGGGGCGGCATGAAGTGGCTGCGCCAGCCTGCAGGGCACCCGGTGCATTTGGCCACCGGCCTCACGCTGTGGTTTGTCTGGCTGTGCCTGGTTTATGGCGGTGCTGCGGTGGCCTGTGCCGTGGCCCCGCCGCCGGCGCACGCAGGGCCGTGGACCGGGGTCAACGCCTTCCTCCTCTTTGTATCGGCGGCGTTTGTCGCTGGTTTTGCCTGGGCCGCGCTGCGCCAGGCCCGGGCTGCCCGCGCCCTGCAGGGTGATGACGCCGCCGCACGCCGTCGGCGGTTCTTTGCATCAGCGGCCGCAGTGCTACACGGGGTGGCGGGGGTCTCCACTCTGGTGGTGGCTTTACCGTTGCTGCTGCTGGCGCCATGCGTGTAGGGATGCGGTCGGCTGCAGCGGCAGCACTTTTGGCATGCGCGACTCTGTCGGCTGGCCCTGCTGCGGCGCACGGCAACGCCTTCACGGGCGAGGGCGCCCACGCGCCCATCTGGGCATCGCAGGGGTTGTTTGCGGCGGCGTGGCTGGGCTACATGTGGGGCGCCATACTGCGCCGGCCTGACCCGGCGCGCCGGGCGCTGTTCCATTGCGCCATGCTGCTGGCTGGCCTCGCGCTGTTCGGCCCTTTTGACGACATGGCAGGCAGCAGCACGGCCTGGCACATGGTGCAGCACATGCTGCTCATCGTGGCCGTGGCGCCACTGGCCGTGCTTGCGCGGCCCTTGCCGCAGTGGCGGGCCGTGGTGGGCCGCCGCATTGATGGGGTATGGCGCGGCGTGCAGGCGCTGACGCGGCGGCCCATGCTGTGTGCGCTGCTGCACGCGGCCGCCATCTGGATCTGGCATGCGCCCGGGCCGTACATGGCAGCCGTGATGTTCAACGGGTGGCATGTGCTGGAGCACGCGAGCTTTCTTTGCACCGGCTGGCTGTTCTGGTGGGCGGTGCTGCGCCCGGGCACTGCACGTGCCCTGCAGGCCACACTGGCGTTGCTGTTCACGGTGATGCACACGGGGCTGCTGGGGGCGCTGCTGACCTTCGCACCGGTGGTGCTGTACGCGGGCGAGTCGCGGGAGCTGTGGGACCAGCAGCTCGCAGGTCTCGTGATGTGGATTCCGGGCGGGGCGGTCTACCTTCTGGCCGCCGCGTGGGTGGGTTTTCGCTGGCTGGGGAGCGCGGGCGCCGTGGCGCCAAGGCACACCACCGTCTGGCAATGAAGGGGCGGCGCGTGTTAGCCGCATGGGATTGGCCCCCCTGTCCTACATGTCTGGGGCTGAAGGGTTCTTAGCATGGGGTATGGCATCGCACTCTATGCACCCCACACAGCACGACACCGATTTCGAACCGTACGATGGACCTGCGGGCGGTTGGGGGTCGCTGAACTCTCTGGCCCACCACGTAGCCCACCACGCCGCGCCCACCGCCTTGGCCGAACTGCCTCGCCAGAACAAGCCCGATGGCTTTGCGTGCGTCAGTTGTGCCTGGGCCAAGCCGGCCAAGGCGCATTTGGCCGAGTTTTGCGAGAACGGCGCAAAGGCCACCTTTGCCGAGCTGACCCACCGGCGCATCGGTGCCGAGTTCTTTGAAACCCACACCGTCACCGAACTGCTGTCCCTGCCAGACCATGACTTGGAGCACTTCGGGCGTCTGACGGAGCCGCTGCGCTACGACCCGCAGGCCGACAAGTACCGCCCGGTGAGCTGGCAGCAGGCCTTTGCCGACATCGGCCAGCAGCTGAAGGAGATTGCGCAGGAGCACACGCCGGACGCCGTGGTGTTCTATGCCTCGGGCCGTGCGTCGCTGGAGACCTCATACATGTACCAGCTGCTGGCGCGGCTGTACGGTACCAACAACCTGCCCGACAGTTCCAACATGTGCCATGAGAGCACCTCGGTGGCATTGAAGGAGGCCTTGGGCGTGCCAATTGGTACGGTGCGGCTGGAGGACTTCGAGCACACGGACTGCCTGCTGTTTTTTGGCCAGAACGTGGGCAGCAACAGCCCCCGCATGCTGCACCCGCTGCAGGAGGCGAGTGAACGCAAGGTGCCCATCATCGTGTTCAACCCGCTGCGTGAGCGGGGTCTGGAAGAGTTCACCAACCCCCAGCGGCCAGGGCAGATGCTGGTGGGCAAGCCCACCCGCATTGCCACGCACTACCTGCAGGTGCGGCCTGGAGGGGACATTGCCGCGCTGGCCGGCTTGTGCAAGGCGGTGCTCGAACTGGACGACGCGGCGCAGGCTGCTGGCGCGGCTCGGGTGCTGGATGTGGACTTTGTTGCCGAGCACACCACGGGCTTGGACTTGTTTGCGGATTGGCTGCGGGGCCTGGACTGGACCGCTGTCGAGATGGAGTCCGGCCTCCCGCGCGCCGCGCTCGCCGAGGTAGCCCAGGTGTATGCGCGCTCCAGCGCCGTCATCGGAATCTACGGCATGGGCTTGACGCAGCACAAGCTGGGCGTGGACAACGTGCGCATGGTGGTCAACCTGTTGCTGATGCGCGGCAACATGGGCAAGCCCGGCGCAGGCGTGTGCCCGGTGCGGGGGCATTCCAACGTGCAGGGGCAGCGCACGGTCGGCATTGCGGACGACCCCAAGCTGGTGCCGCTGGACACGCTGGCCCGGCAGTTTGCGTTTGAGCCGGCGCGCCACAAGGGGCTCAACACGGTAGAGGCCTGCGAAGCCCTGCTAGACGGGCGTGTGAAGGCTTTTATGTGCCTGGGCGGCAACCTGCTGCGCGCCGCGCCCGATCACTACCGGCTGGAGCCCGCGTGGCGCAGGCAGCGGTTGTCGGTGCAGATCGCCACCAAGCTGAATCGCACGCACCTCATCACCGCGCAGACGTCCTACCTGCTGCCCTGCCTGGGGCGCATCGAGCGGGATGTGGGCCCCACTGGCGCGGAACAGACCGTGACGGTGGAAGACAGCACGGGCTGCATCCATGCCTCGCGCGGGCACCATGCACCTGCTGGCGAGTTGCTATTGCCCGAGGCGCGCATCGTGGCCGAGATTGCCAAGGCCACGCTGCCGCCGGGTACGCAAGTGCCCTGGGACGCGTGGACGGAGGACTACGCGCGCGTGCGCGACGCCATCGAGCAGACCTTCCCCGACGACTTCCGTGATTTCAACCAGCGGATGGGCCAGCCCGGCGGCTTTGGCCGCCCGGTGGCAGCCCGCGAGCGACGGTGGGACACCGAAAGCGGCAAGGCAGAGTTCCACGTGCCTCCATCGCTGTGCGCGGCCTTCGAGGGCGACGGTGGCGACGATGTGTTGAGGCTGGTCACGCTGCGCAGCAACGACCAGTTCAACACCACCATCTACGGATACGACGACCGGTTTCGTGGCATTCAGGGCACGCGTGACGTGCTGCTGATGTGCGAGTCGGACATGGTGCGCTTGGGGGTGGAGGAGGGCGACATGCTGACGCTGCAAAGCGCGGCCCGCCAACAGGGCGCCGGCCCGGCGCGAGAAGTGCACAACCTGCGCGCCACCCGCTACAACCTCCCGCCCGGCTGCTGCGCCGGCTACTACCCCGAGTGCAACCCCGTGATTCCGCTCGCGCACCATGCGGACAAAAGCAAGGTCCCGGCCGCCAAGTCGGTGCCTGTGCGGGTGCGCAAGCACACGTTGCCGTCGGAGCCCGTGATATGAAGCCCGCTCTCACCCCGGTGCCGCGACTGCACCATGCTGGCGCTGTGGCGGGCTTGGTTGCTGGCCAGCGCACGGTGCCCGAAGAGGCCGCCGTCGCCTTTCACTACAACGGCCGAAGCCACGCGGTGATGATGGCCACGCCGGCGGACCTGGAAGACTTTGCCGTGGGCTTCAGCTTGGCGGAATCGCTGGTGGCGTCCGCGCAGGACATCACCGACATCCAGGTGCGGCCGGCGGTAGGCGACGGTATCGATGTTCACATCACCACCCGGGGCGGCGCCGCCGATACCGATCCTGGCAAACACCACCATCGGCTGACCGGGCCGAGCGGGTGTGGCCTGTGCGGGGTGCAATGCACGCAGAACGCGCTGCGTCCTGTGCAATGGGTGCGGCGGCCAGTGGCGCGGTGGACGGCCGAGACCGTTGCTATGGCAATGCAGGGGTTGCAGGGCGCGCAGCAGCTCAACCGCCAGGCGCGCGCCTTGCACGCTGCCGGATTCTGGGCACCGGGGCCGCAGGGTGGCCTGGTGGCGGTGCGGGAGGACATTGGCCGCCACTGCGCGCTGGACAAGCTGGCCGGTGCACTGGCGCGCCAAGGCGTTCACGGTGGGGGCGGGGCCAGACAGCGAGGCTGGGAGCCTGCCTGTTGATTGCCGTGTCGGCACCCACGGCGCTGGCGGTGCGCACGGCACAGGTCGCAGGCATCACGTTGATTGCGGTTGCGCGCGGGGCCGAATTTGAGGTGTTCACCCATCCGGAGCGCGTAGAGGGTGCCGAGGCGCCACGGCAGGCATTGGCCGCGGCCTGATTTCGTACCACGGCTACTTGGAAGTTTTTGACGGTGTGGGCGCGGGCAGCGCCAGCCCGGCTGACTGGCACACGCGTACGCAATCGCGGATGTGTTGCTGTCCCAGGTACCGCAGCACGGCATAGCCCAGTGCTGCGGCCGCGGCCTGGCCTGCCAGCGGAACGTACTTGGCGAGTTGTTTGGTGGTCAGTCGCACCCCCACAGTGTGGGCAACGCGCAGCACCAGGTCCCGGGTGATGAGCTTGCCGATCAGTACCGACCCCACCAGGCCCACGGCCTTTTGCACCTGCTCGCGCGCGCTCGGGTCCAACTGGTCGATCTGCTCTGCTGTCAAGCCGAACTCGGCGCTGATTTGCGGCAGCAGCCGCGTGAGCAGGGCCGCGTCCACGGCCCAATCCAGCCCCGGCACCGGCACCGCACTGGCCACGGCAGCAACCAGCGCACGCCGGTGCAATAGGCGGCGGCTGCGCTGGATGGCGGCCTGCAAGTGGGCGTCCGTAGCAGGGGTGGAATGCGTCGAAGAAGCCATGGTTCAAAGTCCCGTTGCAATAAAACTATTTGCAAAGTTGTTGCCTGTGTTACCGGCCCTTGAAGAGGCCGAACAGCGACAGCAGCGTGACGGCGCCCAGCACAGGTGCAATCCAGGTGCCAGCTTCACCCTCGTCGTACCAGTCCATGGCCAACCCTACGTAGCTCGCCAGAAACGAGCCGGTCACGCCCAGCAAAGCCATCATGATCCAGCTGTGCCGGTCGTCGCGTGGTTTGACGGCGCGGGCCACCAGGCCAACCGCCAAACCGATCAACAACATTTCCAGCAGCGATGGCATGCAACCCCCTTGTCCTTGTGTTTTGTGACGAGGGTCACTGTACGAAGGCGTGTAGTGCCCCGATGTCGGACAAGGTCCCCTGCGGGCGTCCCCGCGCCGGCTTCAGGACCCCGGGGGTTCTCCGAGAGGTCGCTCGTACAGGCAGTCTTCAAATAGATGCGCCGTCAGGTCCAGGCCCGACACCTGGTAGTGCGCGGGGGCGCAGGCATACCGGCCCGCGGGCAGCGCGGCGTGGGCGGCAGCGGTCAACAGGATCTGGCCTGCGGTCGCTACGTCCTCCCCCAGCTTGCAGGCGCAGTTCATCTCGGCGCCGAACAGATCTTCATCGGCAATGACCAGCGAGGGGCCATAGCCGATCCCAGCGCTGATGTGCAGTGCGCGCTCTGGCGGCAGCACCGCGTTCATGGCATGCAGGGCGCGCAGCGTGTCCAGCGCTGCCTCCAGCGCCTGCTCTGCCGTGCTGAACACAGCAAACACGTTGTCAGCCTCCTGCTTGACGACCTGGCCCCCGTTGCCCTCGATGGCGGGCCGGGCGGCCTGCTCCATCTGATGGATCATGGCCAGGAAGTGGATGATTCCGTGGCTTTGGGTGATGCGCGAAAAACCGCACATGTCCACCACCAGGATGGCGACGTTGCGCACAAATGCCTGAGCAATCGCCGCATCGACCTCTGCCGCGCTGGCGGGGAACCGGTTGCGGTGCGACAGCAGCTGGTGCAGGTAGGCCTTGTCGTGTGCGAAAGGGGGCAGCGGCAGGGGCTGGGGGTGGGACATGGCGCTGTGCTGTGGGTGGTGTCCGACATGGTAGCGCGACGCTTGCCGGCCGCTGCAGGCACGGGGGCGCGGGACCATCAGCCCAGGCCGACTCGCCCTTCACCACGGTCCCGGATGAAGCGGCACGCGGGGGCAGAGACGCGGCCGAACGCATGAAAGGGAATCCCATGAGCAAATTCACAGGCCACCGGAGCCGTTTGATTTTTGCTGCCGCTTTGACGCTGGGCGGCATTCTGCAGATGCCCGCACCGGCACTGGCGCAAAGCGATGAGGCGTCGCTGCAGCGGGGCGCGGAGCCCGACACCACGCCCCAGCAGCGCTACCAGTCCGCCATCCGCGAAGCAGGCGGCGGGCTCAAGGTCAGTTTGCAGGAATGTGCAGCCATGGCGGCAGCAGAGCGCCGGTCCTGCGAGGCGCAGGCCCGGTCACGCTACAACGTGGACATGGCAGCCGCCAAGGCGATGCTACGCGATCCGTCCGCGCGACCTGTCAACGTGGTGGGTGGCCCGATCCGAAGCTCCGAAACCGTGATTCAGGTGAAGTAGCGTGCGGTGTGGACCCGCACGTTCGCCGAAGCTAAGGCTTGACCTGGGCGGTGGTGTCCACGCCGGTCTGGGATGTGACGCGGCGCGCGCCGTTAAAGCGGCGGGCCCAGTAAGCCACGCCCATGTCCTCCACACGCACTTGCGCGCCGCTGCGCGGGGAGTGGATGAATTTACCGTCCCCCACGTAAATGCCCACGTGGCTGAAATTGCGGCGCATGGTGTTGAAGAACACGAGGTCGCCCGGCTGCAGTTCTTTTTTGTCGATGACCTGCGTGGCGGCGGCTTGCTGGTCGGCCCGGCGGGGCAGTAGCAGGCCTACGGTCTGTTCGTAGATGGCGCGTACAAAGCCGCTGCAGTCGAACCCGGTTTCTGCGCTGTTGCCGCCCCGCTTGTAGGGCACGCCCAGAAAGCCCATGGCATTGATGACGAGGTTGGAGGCCTGATCCGCCACGCTGTGGGCCTTGTCGGCCACCTTGTGACTCACGTCCTCCAGACGGTTCAGCAGGCCCTTGTCGGCCAGCTTTTCTGCGGCCTTTTCGCCAATGAAACGGTCGAAATCATCGGGGTTTGCGACCTGGGGCGCGGCGTGCGCGGCCGAGGCGCAGGCCAGCAAAAAGATACATAACCATCGGGACATGGGGGCGAAGGGTATCACGCCGCGCTTAATTATTAAAAATAAAGGATGTTGCAAGCTGTTGATTTGCCTCAGGTTTATCCCTGATGTTCTGCAACGCAGGCGGTGCATGGTGCGTGCGGCCCCTGTTGTTGCGGTGTGTTAATGAATCGTTGTTGAACGGAGACCTTTCCCATGAATTTGTATAGAAAAGTGCCTCCAGCGCTTGTGTATAAAGCGCAAACAGCTATATTTTTGGTAGCAATTGCCTGCCACGGCACAGTGGCGGCGCAAAACCGCAGCAGCTCAACGGCCCCAACACTGGTGCCCGTGGCCACCGGCCTGGTCAACCCGTGGGCCGTGGCGTTTCTGCCGGAGGGGCAGTTTTTGGTGACCGAGCGGCCCGGGCGCATGCGCGTGGTCAGCGCCAGCGGCCAGGTGGGGCCTGCGCTGGCGGGCGTGCCACCGGTTGCGACGGGCGGGCAGGGCGGCCTGCTGGATGTCATTACCGACGCCGACTTTGCGCGCAACCGGCGCATCTACTTCTGTTTTTCAGAACCGGCGGGCGCCGGGGCCACAGGCAACAGCACGGCGCTGGCCCGGGCAACGCTGGCGACCGATGGGCGCAGCCTGCAGGAGGTGCGGGTGATCTTCAGCCAGCAGCCCAAGGTGTCAAGCAGCCTGCACTTCGGCTGCCGCATCGTGCAGGCGCCGGACGGCAACCTCTTTATGACGCTGGGCGAGCGCTACCAGCGCATGAGCGACGCGCAGAAACTGGACAACCACCACGGCAAGGTGGTGCGAATCAGCCCGGACGGTGCCATCCCGCCGGACAACCCGTTTCGCAGCCGCGCTGGCGCCTTGCCCGAGATCTGGAGCTACGGCCACCGCAACCCGCAGGGCGCCACGCTTTCGCCAGACGGAAAGCTGTGGACGCACGAGCACGGCCCGCAGGGCGGTGACGAGATCAACCTGCCACAGGCAGGGCGCAACTACGGCTGGCCCGTGGTGACGTTTGGCGAGAACTATGGCGGCGGCAAGATCGGCGAGGGCACGGCCAAGGCCGGCATGGAGCCACCCCTGCACACCTGGGTGCCGTCGATCGCGCCATCGGGCATGGCGTTTTTGACCAGCACGCGCTATGGCGCTGCATGGCAGGGCAGCCTGTTTGTCGGCTCGCTCAAGTTCGGCACCTTGCACCGGCTGGAGATGGACGGCGCCGGCAAGGTGCTGCGCGAGGAAAAGTTGCTGGAAGGCAGCGGAGAACGCCTGCGCGACGTCCGCCAGGGCCCGGATGGCCTGCTGTACCTGGTCACCGACAGCCCGCAGGGGCGATTGATGCGCCTGCAGCCCGGCGGCTGAGCGGCACAAGCGGTCAGCGCAGGCGGGCACCGCGCTACGCCACGGCTTGATCCACGTCAAACCTCGCCGCAAAACTGCGCTCGCGCCTGCCGCGCACGGGTTGGCGCCAGTGCCGCAGCGCAGGGGGCGGGTGTAGTCTGGCTGCATGACCGACCTGCACCCACCTGGCGCCACCGTGCTGGCGCAGCCGCTGCCCCCTCGCTCCGAACTGGCCCTGCGCCGCGTTGCCATCGACACCTGGCGCGAAAACGTCGCCTACCTGCACCGCGACTGCGCCGTGTACCGGGCCGAGGGCTTTCAGGCCCTGTCGAAGATCGAGGTACGCGCCAATGGCCAGCGCATCCTGGCCACCGTCAACGTGGTGGACGACGCCGCCATCGTGGACTGCCACGAACTGGGCTTGTCGGAAGACGCATTTGCCCAGCTGGGCGTGGACAACGGCCACACGGTGTCGGTGGCGCAGGCCGAGCCGCCTGAATCCATGGGCGCGCTGTTCCGCAAAATCGCCAGCGAGCGTCTCACGCGCGAGGACTTTGCCGCCATCGTGCGCGACATCGCCGGCCACCGGTATTCCAAGATCGAACTCACCGCCTTTGTGGTGGCCTGCCACCAGAGCGAGTTGGATCGCGAGGAGGTGTACTTCCTGACCGACGCCATGGTGGGCAGCGGCGAGCGCCTGAACTGGCACGAGCCTCTGGTGGTGGACAAGCACTGCATCGGCGGCATTCCGGGCAACCGCACCACCATGCTGGTGGTGCCCATCGTGGCCGCGCACGGCATGCTGTGCCCCAAGACCTCGTCGCGCGCCATCACATCGCCCGCAGGCACGGCAGACACCATGGAGGTGCTGGCCAATGTGGAGCTGCCGCTGGAACAGCTGGCCGGCATCGTGCGCGACCACCGGGGCTGCCTGGCCTGGGGCGGCACAGCCCACCTGTCGCCCGCCGACGATGTGCTGATCTCGGTGGAGCGGCCCTTGTCCATCGACTCGGCCGGGCAGATGGTGGCGTCCATCTTGTCCAAGAAGGTGGCCGCGGGTGCGACCCACCTGGTGCTCGATATCCCCATCGGCCCCACGGCCAAGGTGCGGTCCATGCCCGACGCGCAGCGCCTGCGCCGCCTGTTTGAATACGTGGCGCGGCGCATGGGCCTGTCGCTCGATGTTGTCATCACCGACGGCCGCCAGCCCGTGGGCAATGGCGTGGGTCCGGTGCTGGAGGCGCGGGACGTGATGCGCGTGCTGCAGAACGACCCGCGCGCCCCGGCAGATCTGCGGCAAAAAGCCCTGCGCCTGGCCGGGCGCTTGATTGAGTGCGACCCCGACGTGCGCGGCGGCGACGGCTATGCGATTGCGCGCGACATCCTCGATTCGGGCCGCGCGCTGGCGCGCATGAACGCCATCATCGCGGCCCAGGGCAGCCGGGGTTTCGACCATAACCACCCGGCGCTGGGCCCGCTCACGCTGGACGTGGTGGCCCCCGCCAGTGGCGTGGTGGCCAGCATCGACAACTACCAGATCGCGCGTGTGGCCCGCCTGGCGGGTGCCCCCAAGGTGCCCGGCGCAGGGGTGGACCTGGTCCACAAGCTGGGCGACACCGTGGCCGCTGGGGACCTGCTGTACCGCGTGCACGCCAGCTACCCGGCCGACCTGGAGTTTGCGCGCCAGGCCTGCGAGCAGGACAGCGGCTACCGCCTGGGCACGGCCGACGAAGTGCCGCGCGTGTTTGTGGAGTTCTGACCATGGCCACACCCGCTACCGCCGGCTTGCTGTACTTTGACGACGAAGCAGCCCCTGCATTGCGCCTAGCGCAGGCTTCGGGGTTCACGGCCCGGGCCATAGAGCGCCACCGCTTTCCCGACGGCGAAACCAAGCTGCGCCTGCCAGTCGATGCCGCAGGCCGCCTGCCGCCGTGCGCCGTGCTGCTGCGCAGCCTGCACCAACCCAACGACAAGCTGGTGGAACTGCTGCTGGCGGCCCGCACGGCGCGCCGCCTCGGCGTGCAGCACCTCACGCTGGTGGCTCCGTACCTGGCCTACATGCGGCAGGACATCGCCTTCCACCCCGGCGAGGCTGTCAGCCAGCAGGTGGTGGGCGCCTTTCTGGCGGACCTGTTCGACGCCGTCATCACCGTAGACCCGCACCTGCACCGCATAGCCCGGCTGGAGCAGGCCATTGCCGTGCGGCAAGCCGTGGTGCTCAGCGGCGCAGAGCCGCTGGCCGACCTGATCGCGGCGCGCCGCCCCAACGCGCTGCTGGTGGGACCGGACGGCGAATCCGCCCAGTGGATTGCCCAGGCAGCCGCGCGCTACGGCTTTGACCATGCGGTGTGCACCAAGGAGCGTCATGGCGACCGCGATGTGGCCATCGAGCTGCCACCGCTGGACGCGCGCGGCCGCGCGGTGGTGCTGCTGGACGACATGGCCAGCACGGGCCGCACGCTGGCGCTGGCGGCGCGGCTGCTGCGGCAGGCGGGCGCCGCATCGGTGGACGTGGCCGTGACCCACGCGCTGTTTGCGGGCGATGCGCTGCAGGCGCTGCACGATGCGGGCGTGGGCGAGGTGTGGAGCACGGACTGCATTCCTCACCCCAGCAACGCTGTTGCAATGGCCGAGCCGCTGGCGGCTGCGTTGCACACGGTTCTGGCGGCATAAGGCGACATAAGGCGCATCGCCGGGCTGCGACAATGCCCCATTCGCCTGCGCCCCGTCCCGGCCCGCGCATTTCAGAACACGCACACGATCGAACACACCATGCTGCTTGATGCCACCGAATCGCAACTCGTCCTGGTCGACTACCAGGAGCGCCTGATGCCCGCCATCCACGAAGGCCCCGCCGTGCTGGCCAACGCCCGCCGCCTGGCCGAGATCGCCCGCATCCTGGACGTGCCCGTGTGGGGTACCGAGCAGAACCCCTCGCGGCTGGGCGCCAACGACGCTGCGCTGCGGGCGCTGTGCCAGAAAACCCTGGCCAAGATGCACTTCAGCGCCGCCGAAGAAGGCCTGGGCGAGTGGCTGCGCCCCCCGGCCAAGCCCCAGGGCGGCAACGCACGCAGCTTGCCCAAACACCTGCAAAAGCCCGCCCAGCAAGCCCCCGAGCGCGGCACCATCGTCATCGCCGGGTGCGAAGCCCATGTGTGCCTGCTGCAAACCGCGCTGGACCTGATCGACGACGAGTTTGAAGTCTGGGTGGTGACCGACGCCTGCGGCTCGCGCACCGAACGCAACCGCGACGCCGCCTTCGACCGCCTGGCTGGCGCGGGCGCCGAGCTGGTGACCACCGAGATGGTGGCGTTTGAATGGGTGGGCAGCTGCGAGCACCCGGCGTTCAAAGATGTGCTGGCGTTGATCAAGTAAGCAGATATATGGCCATTTTGGCCTCCAGCGCTTATCCATGAAGCGCTGTCAGCTATCGAAATCATAGTTCTCTGCCGCCAACCCTCGGCGGCTCCCCGCTTCTTTCTGCCCATGACGCCTGAATTTATCGCCCTGGTTTTGGTGGTGGCCTTGCTGGTGGTCAATGTGCAGGCCAGCCGCCGGATTGCGCGCAGCGGAGAGTCAAGTTTTCGCAAGACCATGTGGGTCGGTGGCGTGTGGGTGTTGCCGTTTCTGGGCGCGTGGCTGGCCAAAAGCCATTTGCCGCCCACGGCCGAGTCGGGCGACGATCTGCAGGACATTGGCGAGGCAGAGCCCGCCCCGGCGATTCTTGAGGCGCCCGGAATGGACCGATTTGAGGTTCTGGCGCATCTGCACCACCTCCAGGACCTGCCACAGCTGGACTGGCCGGCGCTGGACGCCTGGGCCCACGGTGACTCTGGCGACCGCAGGCCGGAGGACATCGCACAGGCCCTGAACCAGGGCCGCCGCGCCTGGCTGCTGCACCTGCGCGATGCGCTGGGCCAGCACATGCACCTGTACGAAGGGGCGGACTGCTTCATCCTGTCGCCGCTAGACCGGTCGGTGGCCCGCGCGACGGCGCGCTACGTCACCACCACGCGCCAGCGCATCGAGCGGCTACTGGCGGGCATGGCGCATTTCCCCGTGGCCGAAAAATGCATCCTGCTGGTGCTGGACGACGAGGACACCTACTACCACTACGTCGCGCAGTTCTACGGCGAGGATGGCGAGTTTGCGCGCAGCGGCGGCATGTTCATCCACTTCGGCTGCCCACACTTTGTGGTGGTGGCCGCCGATCTGGCCGCCATCGAGCCCGTGATTGCCCACGAGATGACGCACAACGCACTGGCCCACTTGCAGCTGCCCACCTGGCTGGACGAGGGCCTGGCCGTGAACACCGAGCGCCGCCTGAAGGGCGCGCCCCCCGCGCAGCACACCGCCGCTCAGTTGCACCACATGCACCAGCGCTTCTGGACGCCTGAGCGCATGCAGGAGTTCTGGGCGGGCACGTCGTTTCAGCGCACCGACGACGGCAATCTGCTGTCGTACGAGCTGGCCCGTATTTTGGTGGACCACATGGCGCGGGACTGGGCCGCGTTTACCGCGTTTGTGACCACCGCACAGCGCCGCGATGCCGGGGTGCAGGCCGCCGCCGAGGTGCTGGGAGTGGACCTGGGCCGCAGCGTGCGCGCCTTGCTGGACATTGTCGATAACGAAGGCTGGGCGCCAGAGCCTGCGCGATCGGGTGGTGCGTCGGCTCGACAGTAGTCTTTAGCGTTCCCCGTGTTTGCGCAGTTGCCTCCTATTGAGTGTCAAACAGGCACTACACGCGCTGCGGTGCGGGGCAGACAATGGATGGAATGCCGCAGGGCGAAGGAGTGCATATGAAATGGTGGGTGTCGTCCGATCAGTGGCGTTTTCTGGTGCGCCGCATCCGTGAGCGTTTGTGGGTCAAGCCGCTATTCATATGCATCGTCTCGATCATTGCGGTGTTTGGCGCGAAGGTGTCCGACCAACTGCCGCTTGCGCGCCTGGCGCCTGACGTGTCGGGCGCGTCGGTGGAAAGCCTGCTGCCCATCATCGCCGCGAGCATGCTGGCCGTCGCCACGTTTGCCGTGGCATCGATGGTGTCGGCGTATTCGTCAGCCAGCACCACGGCCACGCCACGTTCGTTCCCTTTGGTGATTGCGGACGATGTCTCGCAAAACGCGCTGTCGACCTTTGTGGGGGCGTTCATTTTCAGCGTCGTGGCCCTCATGGTCATGAAAAACGGGTACTTTGAAATCGCAGGACGCTTCACGTTGTTCTCCATGACGGTGGCGGTGCTCGGTTTTGTGGTGTTCACATTTGTGCGATGGACCGACCGCATTGCGCGGTAGGGGCGTTTGGGTGCCACGGTGGAGCAAGTGGAGGCGGCCACATCAGATGCCATGCGGCGGCGGCGCAAGCGCCCGGCACTGGGCGGCCTGGTGCGCAACCTGCAAGAGCCATCCGCGGGCATGGCCGTTTTTGCAAGCGAAGTGGGCTACGTGCAGCAGATCGACATGCACGCCCTCCAGGAATTTGCACAAGAGACCGGTGGCCGCGTGGTGATCGATGCGCTGCCGGGCACTTTTGCCATGCCGGGTAGCCCTTTGGCCCGCGTGGTGGCAGGGTCCACCGTTGGGCAGAAAGTTGAGCTTCAACGGGTGACCGCTGCCTTCACCATCGGCCGTGACCGTGTGTTTGACCATGACCCGCGCCTGGGGCTCATCGTGCTATCCGAGATTGCGGGGCGCGCGCTTTCGCCTGCCGTCAACGACCCTGGCACCGCCATCGGGGTCGTGGGCACCCTGGTGCGGCTGTTCACGCTGTGGACCGAGCAGGACAAGCAACTCGCTGCGCTGCCTGTGGAGTTTGACCGCATCGAGGCGCCAGCACTGCAGATTGACGACCTTTTCGACGATGCCTTTACCGCGATCGCACGCGACGGTGCGGGTACTGTGGAAGTGGGCGTGCGGCTGCTAAAAGCACTCCGGTCGTTGGCGTCTACCAGCGATGACGTCATGCGAGTGGCCGCGACGCGGCATGCTCAGCAGGCGTTGGCGCGCGCGGAGAAGGCGCTACCTTTGCCGCAGGATCTGGATGTGATCCGTTCGCTGGCGCAGAGCGTGGGCGCTCCCCTGGCGAATCGCTGAAGCTCGACCGCTGCAACGCTGCCGAAATCACCTTTTGACGACATTGATCGCATGCCAATGCAGCGTATTTTCGTGTTTTATGCTTCCAGCGCTTGATATTCATGCGTCAGCAGCTATTAAAAATATAGTGCTGAGATGGCGTATTTTTGCCGGATGCAGGCCTGTTTGGCGACCATGAGCCATGCGGCAATGCGTAGACCGCAATGACTTTCGGGCGGAAATAAAGATCGGCTCAGGCAAGCTACGTTGTGACCAATTTCAGGGTCAGCCCGGTCAACGCGCACAATGTCAAGAGAGGCATCACCCGCATTTTGAAGCGAAACAGCGCCACCAGTGCACCGACGGCGATCACCGCCGATACGGCATCGAACGCTCCGCCAGAACCCTTGGGCCACAGCAGGTGGTATGCAAAGAACAGGGCCAGGTTCAGGATGACGCCCACCACGGCCGCGGTGATGGCCGACAGGGGCGCGGTAAAGCCCAGCTTGCCGTGGGTGGCCTCCACCAGCGGGCCACCCGCCAGGATGAAGATGAACGACGGCAGGAAGGTCACGAATGTCACAACCGTGGCCGCTACGGCGGCCCCTGCAAACAGCGCGTCCGGCCCCCACACCTGCTGCAGCCAGCCGCCCACAAAACCGACAAAGGCCACCACCATGATCAGCGGGCCGGGCGTGGTTTCGCCCAAGGCCAGGCCGTCGATCATCTGCGGGCCGCTGAGCCAGTGGTAGTGCTCCACCGCGCCCTGGTACACGTAGGGCAGCACGGCATATGCCCCGCCAAAGGTGACCAGCGCTGCCTTGGTAAAGAACCAGGCCATCTGCGTAAGCGTGCCCTGCCAGCCCTGAGTGGCCACCAGCACGGCCATGGCGGCCAGCCACAGCGCAAGGCCCGCCGCCAGCACCTTGGCCAGGTGGCGGCGCGAGAAGCGCGCGTGCGCGGGCGGCAGCGTGTCGTCGTCGATGAGCGCCGGGCCGTAGCCCTTGTGCCCGTTGCCGTGGCCGCCGCCCAAGGCAAACACCGCGGGCCAGCGCTGCGAGCCAAAGTAGCCGATCAGTCCCGCAGCCAGCACGATGGCCGGGAAGGGCGTGTTGAGCGCAAAAATGGCCACGAACGATGCAGCGGCGATGCCCCACATCCACCCGTTTTTCAACGCCCGCGTGCCGATGCGGTGCGCCGCATGCAGCACCAGGGCGGTGACTGCGGGCTTGATGCCGTAGAAGATGCCCGCCACCACGGGCACATCCCCAAAGCGCAGATACACCCACGACAGCCCGATCAGGATGAACAGCGAGGGCAGCACGAACAGCGCCCCGGCCACGATGCCGCCCCAGGTCCGGTGCAAAAGCCAGCCGATGTAGGTCGCCAGTTGCTGCGCCTCGGGGCCGGGCAGCAGCATGCAGTAGTTGAGGGCATGCAGAAAGCGCTTTTCGCTGATCCAGCGGCGGCGCTCCACCAGCTCCGCATGCATGATGGCGATCTGCCCGGCCGGCCCACCAAAGCTGATGAAGCCAAGCTTGAGCCAAAAAAGAAAAGCTTCCCGGAACCGGACGGACGTGGGAGCGGGGGGCGGTGCTGGATGCATGGGCCCGGAGTGTGACAGGCCTGTGTGACGCTGGCAGGCATATTGATCGGTGGGCGACGACGGACCTGCACCCGACACCGTACCACCTAGCTGCGTCAGTTTGCCGCAAGCCCGTTATGAATAATTATAAATTCAAAACCTGCTGTTCTGGCAGGGCGAGAGATGCCGAGGAGACACCCACCATGACCGCACACAGCGCCTACGCCGATTTCTACCGCCAGTCCATCGACCACCGCGACGCCTTCTGGAGCGAGCAGGCGAAGCTGATTGACTGGCACACTCCCCCCCAGCATGTGTGCGACTACAGCAACCCGCCGTTTGCCAAATGGTTTGTGGGCGGCACCACCAACCTGTGCCACAACGCGGTAGACCGGCACCTGGCCACGCGCGCCAGCCAGGCGGCGCTGGTGGCGATCTCCACTGAGACGGAGACCGAGCGCAGCTACAGCTTTGCCGAGCTGCATGCCGAGGTCCAGCGCATGGCGGCGGTGCTGAAAGGCCTGGGCGTGAAGAAGGGCGACCGTGTGCTCATCTACATGCCCATGATTGCCGAGGCGGCCTTTGCCATGCTGGCCTGCGTGCGCATTGGCGCGCTGCATTCGGTGGTGTTTGGCGGCTTTGCCTCGGGCTCGCTGGCCTCGCGCATCGAAGATGCCGAGCCCGTGGCCGTGGTCAGTGCCGATGCCGGATCGCGCGGCGGCAAGGTGGTGCCCTATAAGCCGCTGCTGGATGAGGCCATTGGATTGTCCAAACACAAGCCCGCCGCCGTGCTGATGGTGAACCGGGGCCTGGCCCCCATGCACCTGCAGGCCGGGCGCGACCACGAATGGGCGCCATTGCGCGAGCAGCACCTCAACACCATCGTGCCCTGCGAATGGGTTGATGCCACCCACCCCAGCTATACGCTGTACACCAGCGGAACCACCGGCAAGCCCAAGGGCGTGCAGCGCGACACGGGCGGCTACACCGTGGCGCTGGCGGCCAGCATGAAGCACATCTTTGACGCCAAGGCGGGCGATGTGTACTTCGCGACCAGCGACATTGGCTGGGTGGTGGGCCACAGCTACATCGTCTATGGCCCTCTGATCGCGGGCATGACGACCATCATGTACGAAGGCCTGCCCACGCGGCCCGATGCGGGCGTGTGGTGGAGCATCGTCGAGAAATACCGGGTCACTCACATGTTCTCGGCCCCCACGGCGGTGCGGGTGCTCAAGAAGCAGGACCCTGCCTACCTCGCCAAGTACAACGTCAAAACTTTGAAGGCCCTGTGGCTGGCGGGCGAGCCGCTGGACGAGCCCACGGCGCAGTGGATCAGCGACGCCCTGCAAGTGCCCATCATCGACAACTACTGGCAGACCGAAACCGGCTGGCCCATCCTGACCTTGGCCAATGGCGTGGAAAAACAAACCACACGCTTCGGCAGCCCCGGCAAAGCCATGTACGGCTACGGTGTGAAGCTGATCGATGAGGCCACGGGCGAGGAACTGACCGGGCCCAACCAGAAGGGTGTAGTCGCCATCGAAGGCCCATTGCCACCCGGCTGCATGCAGACGGTGTGGCGAGACGACGCCCGCTTTGTGAACACCTACTGGAAGAGCATTCCCGGCCGTATGATTTACAGCACGTTTGACTGGGGCATCCGCGATGCGGACGGCTACCACTTCATCCTGGGCCGCACCGACGACGTGATCAATGTGGCCGGCCACCGCCTGGGCACGCGTGAGATCGAGGAGAGCATTGCCTCGCATCCCAACATCGCCGAAGTGGCCGTGGTGGGTGTGGCCGACAGCTTGAAGGGCCAGGTGGCCATGGCGTTCGCCGTGGCGCGCGATGCCTCGGGCCTGACAGACGATGCCGCGCGCCTCAAGCTCGAAGGCGAGGTGATGAAGCAGGTGGACAGCCAGCTCGGCGCCGTGGCGCGGCCATCTCGCGTGTACTTTGTGACCGTGCTTCCCAAAACCCGCAGCGGCAAGCTGCTGCGCCGCGCCCTGCAGGCCGTGGCCGAGCGGCGCGACCCGGGCGACTTGACAACGATGGAAGACCCGGCAGCACTGCAGCAGGTGAAGGATCTCGTGGGGTGATCACCCGTTCGGGTGTGTCTAAGCTGGGACCTTCGCAGTACCGGCGCTGCGACGGACCCACAGTGAAACGCACAGGTGGATCCCCACGCCCAACGCCAGCAGTGATGCGCTGCCCAATCCCCACACAGCCCAGGTCACGGCGGTGACGCCCGAGACGACCGACGGAGCAGCGTTCAGAAATCCTGCCAGCAGGGTCCACGTTTCGGTAAGCGCCACGATCAGACCCTGAATGGCTTCGATGGGCAAGAACTGCAGCAGCCATGCGGGTACGGGCACTGACGAAAGGTCTGCGGCTGGCCCGGTGAGTGTTGGTGCCATGGTTATCGCCCACACCACAACAGCGTGAAAGGCCCAGGCCGCGAGCGACCAGAGCGCAAACAGCAGCATGACGATGGTCCAGTTGACGATGTAGAGCATGGGGTCTTCCTATTTTGTCCGGTGAGTCAAAAGCCAAATCAAGGGATGCGAGTCTGCGGGCAGACGGCGGGCAGATAAACCAAGCCGGGCCGCACCCGGGATGCGGTTTTACCGAAGCGCGCCAACCCCTTGCAGCTCACCAACAATGTGGCCGCACCCCTGCCAGCACCGCCGTCCATAGGCGGGGCGGAGTTGGCCAGCAGGCGCGTGTACTGGCTGATCGAAAAAAAATTCTGAAAACTATCAAATCGATAGCATCCAGAGCTTACTGGATGGGCGCTAGAGCCTGATTTTGTATAAAAAATGACCGGCATCAACCTGGCCGGTTGCGCTGCCAGCCGGCGGGCGGCTGCCAAGCGGGCACCCAGGCTACGAAGTCTGCGAGCGGCATCGGCCGTGCAATGCAGTAGCCCTGCGCCTGCGTGCAGCCCAGCTGCAGCAGCATCTGGCCCTGTTCCACCGTCTCCACGCCTTCGGCGATCACGCGGTAGCCGAAGGACCGCGACAGGCCGATCACGCCTTGCACGATCGCCAAGTCGCCCGGGTCACCCATCATGCCGTGCACAAAGCTCTGGTCGATCTTGAGCGTGTCCATGGGCAGGCGGCGCAGGTAGGTCAGGGACGAGTAGCCGGTGCCAAAGTCGTCCAGCGCCACGGTCAGGCCCAGGTTGCGCAGATCGGTCAGCGCAGCGGCCACGGCGGCCAGGTCGTACAGGGCTGCGCTTTCGGTGATCTCGATCTCGACCAGGTGCGGCGGTACCTGCGGGTGGCGCTGCAGGCAGGCCGCCATCCAGGCGGCAAAGCCGGGGTGCTGCAGGTGCTGTGCGGCAATGTTGACGCTGACCGGCATCGGCATGCGCTGGTGCTGCAGCTGCTCCAGCAGGGCCAGGGCCGCTTCGATGACCCATTCGCCAAAGCGGATCTCCAGCTCGGTGCCCTCCAGCAAGGGCAGAAACTCGCCGGGCGATACCACGCCGCGCTCGGGGTGCTGCCAGCGGGCCAGCGCTTCGGCGCCCACCACGGTGCCGCTTTTCATGTCCACCTTGGGCTGCAGGTAAAGCACAAACTGCGCGCGCTCAAGCGCTTCGCCCAGGTGGCGGCCCTGTTCGCGCAGGGCCAGCAAGGCGCGTTCCTGCGCCGAGTCGAACTGGTGGAAGCGGTTGCGCCCCGCCTGCTTGGCGGCATACATGGCCTGGTCGGCGTGGCGCAGCAGGGTGTCGGCATCGGCGTCGTCCTGCGGAAACACGGTGTAGCCGATGCTGGCGGTGACGACCACGCGCTCCGCATCCAGCGTGTAGGGTGCCGAGATGCTTTCCATCAGCCGGTGCAGGCGGTCCTCGCAGTCCGCCACAGATGCCAGGCCGGGCATCAGGATCACGAACTCGTCGCCGCCCAGGCGCGCCACCGTGTCGAGCGCGCGCAGCGCGCGGGTGAGACGGCCCGCCACCACCACCAGCAGGCGGTCGCCCGCGCCGTGACCCAGGCGGTCGTTCACGGGCTTGAAGCCATCGAGATCGAGGTAGGCCACGCCCAGCAAGGTGCCTTTGCTGCGGGCCACGTCCATGCTCTCCTGCAGCTTGCGGGCCAGCAGCACGCGGTTGGGCAGGCCGGTGAGTGCGTCGTACAGCGCCAGCCGCTGCAGCAGCACTTCTTGCTCGCGCTGGGGTGTCACGTCGATGGACACGCCCAGCATGCGCTCGGGTTGGCCCATGGCGTTGGTGCTCACGATCTTGCCCAGGTTGCGCACCCAGCGCACGGTATCGCCGGTGGTGATGCGCCAAGTGGCGTCAAACGGCGTTGCGGGCTCTGCCGTGTGGCGTGCCAGCTCGGCGGTGATGCGGTCGATGTCTTCTGGCGCCACGGCTCGGGTCCATTGCACCGGCGGCTCGGTGCTGCCTGCGGGCGCCAGGCCGCGCATGGCCTGCCAGCGCGGGTCGCCGCTGATGTGGCCAGTCTGAAGGTTCCAGTCCCACAGGCCCAGCGATGCGGCCGAAATGGTGAGCGAGAGCAGCTCCTCGCGCTCGCGCACCTGCAGCTCGTTGCGCTTGCGGTCGGTGATGTCGTGCACCGAAAACAGCCAACAAGGCTGGCCGTCGAACTCGGTGGCGCGCATGAACTGCAGCACCGTGCGCGGCGGGCCGCCCCGCACGTTCAGGGTGAGCTCGTACCCGTTGAGGTGTCCACCGGCCTGCACGGCAGCCATCAGGCGCTCGCGGTCTTCGGCGCTGAAGACGCCCATTTCGATCGCGGTGCGACCGATGGCTTCCTCGCGCGGAATGCCCAGCATCTCGACCCAGGCGGGGTTGATCTCCACATAGCGCCCGTCATTGCGGTGCGACAGGCCCATGGGGTAGGGCATGAGGTGGAAGATGCGCGAGAAGCGCTCTTCGGACTGGCGCAGGCGCTGCTCGGCGCGCTTGGCTTCGTCGATGTCCTGCATCACGCCGCGCACGCGGGTCACACGGCCGTTCTCGATGACGGGCTCGCCCATGGCGCGCACCCACACCAGCCGCCCATCGGTGTGCAGCACCTCGATCTCCATGCTCCACTCGCGACGCTCCAGAATGCTGAGGCGGAAGTTGTTCCTCAGCGGCTCGCGGTAGGCCGGCGCCACATGGCGGTCAATGTAGTCGTGCGGCAGGGGGGAGCCGGGGGGCAGGCCGTGGATGTCGAAACATACGTCCGACCAGTAGACCAGGCCCTTGCCGCGCTGGTCCTCCCAGGCTCCCAGGCGGGCCAGGCGCCCCGCCTGCTGCAGCAGGCTGTTGAGGGCGTGCAGCTCGTCGCTGGTGCGTTGCGCTTCGGACATGTCGTGGAAAACGAAGACAAAACAGTTTTCGCCGTTCACAAGCACGGAGCGTGCCGACATGAGGCCAGGCAGGCGCGCGCCCTGGCGCTGCGCCACCAGCGGCAGGCGGTCCACCTTGCCGTCGCGCCTGAAGGTGGCCACCAGCCGCTCACGCTCCTGCTCGCTGGCCCAGATCTTGAGCTCGTTGGATGTGCGGCCGATGATCTGCTCGCGCGGCAGGCCCAGCACTTCGCAGAAAGCGGGGTTCACGTCGATGTAGCGTCCGTCCGAAATGCGCGAGATGCCCGCCGGGTCGGGCAGCGTCTGGTAGAAGGTGGTGTACTTGGCCTCGGACGTGCGCAGCGCGTCTTCCACCTCGCGGTGCGCGGTGATGTCCACGTCCATGCCGATCAGCGCGGTGGGCCGACCCTGTGCGTCCCGCTGCGCCACGGTGCCGCGCGACATCAGCCAATGCCAACGGCCTTGCGTGTCCCGCACGCGGAACTCGGCCTCATAGTTTTCGTCCAGCCCGTCCATGGCACGGGCCAGCTTGGCCGCATTGCGTTCGGTGTCCAGCGGGTGGCGCAGCGCGTACCAGCGCTGCCACAGGTCCAGTGCATCTTCGTCGGCGGCCGTGATGCCGTAGGTTTCGTAGAACGCACCGAAGCAGCGGAAGCGGCGGTTGACCACGTCCCATTCCCACCGGCCGCCGCCCAGCGAATCCAGGGCCAGGCGCAGGTGGTTTTCCTGGTGGCGCAACGCCTGCTGGGCGTCCTGGTGCGCCACTTCGGAGCGGGCGCGGCTGACCAGTATCTGCCACCCCACGCCCAGCATGAGCACCCCCGCGCCGTGGTGCCAGGGCAGGCCCGACAGGGGTTGTGTGGCGCTTTGGGCCATGCGCAGGCAGGCCTCGATGGCAAACGGCAGGGTCAGCGTCAGTCCAGCGATGCCCCCCCAGCGCGGCAGCCGGATCCGTTGGCCTGCCAGGCGCCACAGCCAGCCGGCCACCCACGCCGTGGCGAGCACGGCCACAGCCACCGGGGTGGTGGCGGTCTCTCTCCAGGCCGAGGCAGCCAGCGCCAGCGCGGCGGAAACCAGGGCCGCTGGCCCGCCAAAGGCCAGCGCCACAAAAGCCGTGGCGGTGGGATATGCCAGCACGTGCAGATCGGGGGCGTTCCAGCGCAGCGCTTCAAATGCGGCCGCAGAGACCAGGCCGCCCGCCAGCCCCACTGCCACACGAATTCGGCGATCGGGATGCAGTAGTCGGTGGGGAGGCAGGCCCGCCAGCACCAGCAGCAGCAACATCAGTGCTGTGGCGGCCAGCAGTGTGTTGTTACCCATGAAGCACGTCCGGCAGGGGGGCGCCCTGGACGGCCAATGGGCCGTTCAGGGGAAGAATGTCAGGCCCCGGGCCGGGCGTGGGCAGACTCGATGCGGTGTAGGGACCCGGCGCAAAAACCATGCACCGAGTTTAGGCCCTCTCAACGGAGGCGGCGCGGGCGCGCGCCGTCCTGATAAGTCCGGTTGACAACATCGTGCCGCAGACGATCACCAGCGCACAACCCACCATCCACAGCGTGATGTTCTCGCCCAGAAACAGCGCGCCATACATCACGGCGAACACCGGCGTGATGAAGGTCACGGCCAACGCCCGGCTGGGGCCTGCGTGGGCGATGAGGCGGAAATACAGGATGTAAGCAATGCCAGTGCACAGCACGGCAATGGCCGCAATGGCGCCCCAGGCGCGCGCCCCCGGCAACTGCACCGGCCAGAGCCACAGCGTGGGCAGGGCCAGGGCCAGCGTGGCACCCAGCTGGCTGCCGGTGGCCGTGGCCAGGGGCGGCACGCCGGTGAGGTGGCGGCGCGTGAAGCTGGCCGATATGCCATAAAACGCCGAGGCCACCAAGCACGCCGCAATGGCCCAGTGGGCGCTGTCGGTCTTGAAGCCCGTGCCGGCCGGTGCCCGCCACGCCAGCAGCGCCACGCCCACGAAGCCCAGCGCCAGGCCCGCCCAGCGCAGCCTGTTGATGCGGTCGCCCAGCCAAATCCAGGCCACCAGGGCCCCAAACAGCGGCACCGTGGCGTTGAGGATGGAGCTGAGTCCCGTCTGGATGTGCATGACCGCCCAGGCAAACAGCGCAAACGGAATGGCCGAGTTGATCACGCCGGCCAGCATGATGGGCCGCCAGTGCGCCTTGAACGCGGCAAAGTGCCCCTGGCGCAGCATGATGGGCCACAGGAACACGGTGGCCAGGGCCACCCGCAGCCCGGCGGTGGGCAGCGGGCCAAACTCTGCGGCGCCCAGGCGCATGAACAGGAACGAGGCCCCCCAGAGCGCTGCCAGAAGAATGAATTCGCCGATCCAGGAAGAGACAGGTTGGTGCGCAGGGCTGGTGGCCGTGGGGGTGCTCATTGAAATCCTTGTGGGGTGGCGGCGATGGAGTGCGCGCGGGTGGCGGCGAGCTGCGCATTCTCCAGGGTCAGCAAGGCCCTTTTGCGGTCAAGGCCACCGGCATAGCCTGTCAGGCTGCCGTCGGAGCCGACCACGCGGTGGCAGGGCACGACCACACTCAGCGGATTGCGCCCCACGGCCGCGCCCAGGGCGCGCACGGCCCGGGGGTAACCCAATTGCAGGCTGAGCGCTCCGTAGCTGGTGGTGGCGCCCCGGCCAATGGCCAGCAAGGCGCGCCACACGCTTTGCTGAAACGGCGTGCCGCCGGAAAGGTCCAGCGGCAGGTCGAACGTGCTGCGCTCGGCAGCCAGGTACTGCTGCAACTGCAAGGCTGCCGCTTGCAGCAGCGCGTGTCCCGGCGCATGGGGCCACGCCCCGGTGCCGTAAAGCCGGGTCACCGGTTCATGGCGCTGGCCTTCAAACCAGACGCCGACCAGCCCGGCGGGCGATGCGGCCAGGCGCACGGTGCCCAGGGCGCTGGCGGCCTGAAGCTGAACGGTGTGGGGGTGATAGTGCATGTGGAGGAATTGATCTGAGGTAAAAATGGCCTCTAGCGCTTGATAGGCAATCGCTAGCAGCTATTGTTTTGATAGTGCATTCGACGCAGCGCTGCTGCCGGCGATACCGGATGCCCAGGCGCGCAGTACCGCGTAGCTGCGCCAGGGGCTCCATGCCTGCGATGCCTCGGTCGCCGCGCGCGCCGGGTTCTTGTGGCCCATCACGCCCAGGGCCTTGTGCAGCGCCACGTCCCCGGCCGGAAAGGCGTCGGGCCAGCGCAACACCCGCATGGCGATGTACTGGGCCGTCCAGTCGCCAATGCCGGGCAGCGCGCAGAGGGCGGCAGTGGTCTGCGCCACATCCGCCCCCGCGTGCAGGGCCAGCGTGCCCCCGTCCACCGCACGCGCCAGGGCCATGATGGAGGCCTGGCGCTGCCGCACGATGCCCAGCTGCCCCAGCGCATCGCCACCGGCGGCGGCCAGCGTGGCGGGCGTGGGGAACAGGCGGTTCAGCTCCGCCCAGGGCGTGGCGATGGGCTCGCCCAGCCGCTCCACCAGCCGCTGGCCCAGCGTGCGCGCAGCGGCTACGGTGATCTGCTGGCCCAGCACAGCACGCACGGCCAGCTCAAACCCATCGAACGCGCCCGGCACGCGCAGGCCGTCGCCCTGCGGGAAGTGCGGGTTCAGCACGGCGTTGATGGCTGCGGGGTCTGCGTCCAGGTCCAGCATGGCGCGCACGCGCCGTATCACCAGCGGCAGCACGGGGTACAGGCTGTCGCTGGTCTGCAGCAGCACTTGGTGGCGTGCCATGTCAAAGCGCGCGCTCAGCCAGCCAGTGGTCTCGTGCGGCAGGCCCGTGCAGGCTGCCGGCAGGCGCACGGTGCGGCGCAGCGTGCTCTCTTCTGGCAGGACCCATTCCACGCCGTGGAACTGCCGCCGCTCAAAAAAGCCCAGCAGGGCCGCAGCATCCAGCGGCGGCCGCCAGCCCAGGCGCAGGGTGTTGGTCGCGCGTGGATCTTTGGCTGCGCCGTCACGCCGCAGCTGGGTGGGGTTCAGCCCGTAGTGGCTGGCAAACGCCGCGTTGAAGCGGCGCACACTGGCAAAGCCGCTGGCCAGCGCCACCTGGGTCACGGGCAGGCGGGTGTCGGTCAGCAACTGCTTGGCCGTCAGCAGGCGGCGGGTTTGCAGGTACTGCAGGGGCGACACGCCCAGCGCCGCTTCAAAAATGCGGCGCAGGTGCCGGTCGCTCACACCCAGTCGCTCGGCCAACCGTGCCACCGTGGCGCCTTCGCCAGGCCCGGCGGGGGCGGGCCACAGCTCGGGCGCATCCAAAAGGCGCACGGCCTGCTGCACCAGGATGTTGCTCGCGTCCTGCACCGACCACACCGCAGCGCCCGGCGCCATCTCGGGACGGCAGCGCAGACAGGGTCGGAAGCCCGCGCTTTCAGCCTGGGCTGCCAGGGCAAAGAAGCGGCAGTTCTCGCGCCGGGGCGCGCGCACGGCGCACACGGGGCGGCAGTAGATGCCGGTGGAGGTCACGCCGGTGAAAAAACGCCCGTCGAACCGCGCATCCCGTGCCAGCACGGCCAGGTAGCGGCCTTCGTCCTGCACGGAGTCCCCCGCTGGCGCGAGGGCAGCACGGAAGTCCGGCGAGGAGGAGGGTGCTGGGAAAGTCATGGAGCCCGATGATAGGAGCCTGCGGGGGGCGAACTAGCCGTTTTCGGACCTGTGGCTGCGCGGGCGCCTCAGCCCATAGGCGCCCAACGCAGCGCGGCATTCGCTGACACAAGCGCCCCCATCCACCACCCTACAATTCGGCCGACGTGGCCCGCCAGCCGAGCCAGCACCCGGTCGCCAACCCCACCGCGCGGCACCTCAATCCCCACGAAAGGCCCCTCCACGTGCAAGTGACTCCCGCCATTTTCAAAGCCTATGACATCCGCGGCATCGTGCCGTCCACGCTGACCGAGGACGTGGCCCGGGGCCTGGGTCGTGCGTTTGGCACGGCGGCCCGGGCGGAAGGGCAGACCACCATCGCCGTGGGGCGCGATGGCCGCCTGTCGGGGCCTGCGCTGTCGGCAGCACTGATCCAGGGTTTGGTGGACGCGGGCATGGAGGTGATCGACGTGGGCATGGTGACCACACCCATCCTGTACTTTGCGGCCAGCACGCTGTGCCACAGCGGAATCCAGGTCACGGGCAGCCACAACCCGCGCGACTACAACGGCTTCAAGATGGTGCTGAACGGCCGCGCCATCTACGGCGACGAGATCCAGGGACTGCGCCGCACCATGGAGCAGGAAAGCTGGCAACTGGTGCCCGGCGGCTCGGTGCGCAGTGCCGACGTGCTACCCGCCTACACCGAGCGCATCGTCGGTGACATCAGCCTGGCACGGCCCATGAAGATCGTCGTGGACTGCGGCAACGGCATTGCGGGCGCATCGGCCCCGGCCATCTTCCGCGCCCTGGGCTGCGAGGTGATGGAGCTGTTTTCCGAGGTGGACGGCAACTTCCCCAACCACCACCCGGACCCCAGCAAACCTGAGAACCTGCGCGACCTGATAGACGCCCTGAAGACCAGCGGCGCCGAACTGGGCCTCGCCTTTGACGGCGACGGCGACCGTCTGGGCATCGTCACCCGGGACGGTAACAACATCTTTCCGGACCGCCAGATGATGCTGTTTGCGCAGGATGTGCTGTCGCGCGTGCCGGGCGGCGAAATCATCTTCGATGTGAAATGCACTCAGCGCCTGGCCCCCGCCATCACGGCCGCTCGCGGCGTGCCGGTGATGTACAAGACGGGCCATTCGCTCATCAAGGCCCGCATGAAGGAGACGAACTCCCCCCTGGGCGGCGAGATGAGCGGGCACATCTTCTTCAAGGAGCGCTGGTACGGTTTTGACGACGGCACGTACGCGGGCTGCCGCTTGCTGGAGATCGCAAGCCGCAGTAGCGACCCCAGCGCGCTGCTGAACGCGCTGCCCACCAGCCATTCCACCCCCGAACTGAACGTGGCCTGCGCCGAAGGCGAGCCCCACCGCCTGACGGCCGAGCTGCAGGCCCTGGCCGCTGAGGCGTTTGCAGCGCCCGCTGCCATCAACACCATCGACGGACTGCGCGTGGACTGGCCCGATGGCTTTGGCCTCATCCGCGCCAGCAACACCACGCCCGTGCTGGTGCTGCGCTTTGAGGGCCACACGCCCGAGGCGCTGGCGCGGATCGAAAAGGCCATGCTGGCGCTGCTGCACCGCGTGAAGCCCGACGCGCACGTGGGGGCGGCCAGCCACTGAGAGGCTGAGAGTCCTGACCCGCTGCGCCGTCCAGAAAGCAGGCAGGCACAATCCGGCCTGCTTTTTCTTTTGCGCCATCCTCTTTTGTTTCGCTGTCCGGCATGTCCCTTTCTGCTCCCCCGCTGTGCGTAGCCGCAGCCCAATGCCCTGCCGCGCCTGGCGACGTGCGGCACAACCTGCAAACGCACCTGCGCTTTGTGCACGCCGCCGCGCGGCTCGGCGTGCAGGTGCTGCTGTTCCCCGAGCTGTCCTTGACCGGCTACGAGCCAGACCTGCTGGCTGCCCACGTGATGGACGCCAGCCACCCCGCGCTGCAGGCCCTGCAGCAGGCGGCCCGCGACCACGCCATGGTGCTGGTGGTGGGCGGCCCGGCTGCGCCGCAGCGGGCGGGGGCCCACCCCGCGATCGGCGCCTGGGTGGTGGGCATCGATGGTGACGTTGCCCTGTACCGCAAGCGCCATCTGCACACCAGCGAGGAAACGTTTGCCAGCCCGGGCGAAGACGATGCGCTGGTTCTGCCCCTGGCGGGCGAGGCCATAGGCCTGGCAGTGTGTGCCGATCTCACCCATGCCGCACATGCGCGGGCCGCCCGCGCGGCGGGTGCAGCGCTGTACGCCGCCGGCGCGCTGATCTCCAATACAGGCTATCCGGCCGAATCCGCACTGCTGCAAGGCTATGCGCGCGAGCACGGCATGGCCGTGCTGCTGGCCAACTACAGCGGCCCTTCGGGCGGCTATGTCAGCGCCGGCCGCAGCGCCTTCTGGGCGCCTGGTGGGGAGTGCGTGGCTGCCGCGCCCGGTGATGCGCCCTGCCTGGTGTGGGCCGAGCGCAGCCGCCAGGGCGCCTGGACGGGCGGTGTGCAGGACGTGACCCTCTCGCCGTCGTGAACACTGCGCCGCCATGAACGCCGCACGGGCCTTGTATTCGCTGGTGACTTGGTGTGCCCAGCCGCTGCTGCGCCGCAAACTGCGTCGCCGCGCCGTGGCCGAGCCGGGCTACGCCCACGCCGTGGGCGAGCGGTTCGGCCGCTATCCGCCCCCTGTGGACAGCCTGGTGCCCCCCAGCACCACCGCCCCGTTGGCCCGCTTTGTGTGGATCCATGCCGTCTCTCTGGGCGAGACCCGCGCCGCCGCCATCCTGCTGGCGCAGTTGCGCCAGCAGCTGCCCGGCATGCGCCTGCTGCTGACCCACGGCACCGCCACCGGCCGTGCCGAGGGTGAGAAGCTGCTGCTGCCCGGCGACATGCAGGTGTGGCAGCCCTGGGATACACCCGGCGCGGTCGCCCGGTTTTTGCGCAAGTTCCGCCCGGCCATCGGCATCCTGATGGAAACAGAGGTGTGGCCCAACTTGGTGGCCGGCTGCCGCAAGCGCGGTGTGCCGCTGGTGCTGGCCAATGCGCGCTTCAACGCCCGGTCGCTGGGCCGGGCGCTGCGGCTGGCGCCGCTGGCGCGTCCGGCATATGGCGGGCTCACAGCCGCCTGGGCGCAGACCGAGGACGATGCCGAGCGCTTGCGCACCATCGGCGCCCCGGTGCGCGGTGTGTTTGGCAACCTGAAATTCGACGTGGTGCCCGACCCCGCTCAGCTGGCGCTGGGCCGCAGCTGGCGCGCACAGCATGCGCGACCGGTGGTGCTGCTTGCCAGCAGCCGCGAAGGCGAAGAGGCCCTGTGGCTGGAGAACTTGAAGCAAAAAATGCCCTCGGCGCTTACCAGTCAAGCGCAAGCAGCTATCAATAGTGAAGCAGAGGTTGTCTCACCGCGCGCCACTGTGCAATGGCTCATCGTGCCCCGCCACCCCCAAAGGTTTGACGAAGTGCACCAGCTGCTGCTGCATGCGGGCCTCACGGTGTCTCGCCGCAGCAGCTGGCTGGCACAGCCTGAGCCGGCGGATGTGTGGCTGGGCGACTCGCTGGGTGAGATGGCGCTGTACTACGGCATGGCCGATGTGGCCTTGCTGGGCGGCAGCTTTGCGCCACTGGGCGGACAGAACCTGATCGAAGCCGCCGCCTGCGGCTGCCCCGTGGTGCTGGGCCCGCACACCTTCAACTTTGCCGAGGCGGCCGAGCTGGCGTGCGTCGCAGGTGCAGCGCGGCGTGTGGCCGGCATGGCGGAGGGCATGGGCGAGGCCGTGCAGCTGGCGGCGGACCCCGCCGGCCAGTCAGCTGCCAGCGACCGGGCTACCCGGTTTGCCGCAGCCCACCGGGGCGCCGCGGCGGCCACCGCCGAGGCAGTGTCGGCGGTGTTGCAGCAGCGGTAAGGGGCTGAGGCGCCCAATATCTGCGCAGCGCAACCTGCGAATTTCAACGACTGCGCCGCGCTGCGCTCTCAGGGCCGCGCCAGCAGCGCGTCGATCGCCTCGATGTCCTGCTGCGTCAGCGTGCCGGCCGCCTGGCGCAGCCGTAGCGTGCCGAGCAGCACGTTGTAGCGGGCCTGGGCCAGGTCGCGCTTGGTCTGGAAGAGCTGGCTTTGCGCGTTCAGCACGTCGATGTTGATGCGCACGCCTACCTGGTAGCCCAGCTTGTTGGCATCCAGCGCGCTCTGGCTGGAGGCCTCGGCGGCTTCCAGCGCCTGGACCTGGCCCTGGCCGGACTGCACGCCAAAGAAGGCAGCACGCGTGGCCTGGGCGACGTTGCGGCGCGTGGTCTCAAGGTCCGCCGCGGCCTTTTCTTCCAGTGCCAGGGTTTCCTTGACGCGGTTTTGCACTGCAAACCCGGCAAACAGCGGCAGGTTGAAGGCCACGCCCACGCTGGCGCTGTTGGTGCGGCTGTTGACGCCAGGGGCCGTGACCGTTCCGTTGGGGTTGCGGGTTACGTTGTAGCCGGCCTGCAGGTCCACCGTGGGCAAATGGCCGGTTTCGGCCTTTTTGGTTTCCAGCCGCGCGATGTCGAGTGCCACCTGGGCCTGCCGCACACCGGGCTGCAACTCGCGGGCCGTGTCCACCCAGGTGTTCACGTTGTCCGGCTGCACGCTGGGCAGCGACACGGGCAGGGCCAGGGGCAGGGGCTGCGTACCGGTGATGCCCACCAGCTGGTCCAGGGCCAGGCGCTTCACGCGCAGGTCGTTTTCGGCCGCGATCTCCTGCGCGATCACCAGGTCGTAGCGGGCCTGGGCTTCACGGGAGTCCGTCACGGTGGTTGTGCCCACCTCGAAATTGCGCTTGGCAGCGGCGAGCTGCTCGGACACGGCGGCCTTCTGCGCGCGCACAAAGGTCAGCGTGTCCTGCGCGGCGAGCACGTCAAAGTAAGCCTGGCTCACGCGCACCAGCAGGTCCTGCGTGGCCGCGTCGAGCTGGGCCTGGGCCACGTCGATGCCGCGCTCGCCCTGTTGCAGGGTGATGCGGTTGGCGGGGCGAAACAGCGGCTGCGAGGCCTGCACGCCCACGGTCTGCTGCGTGCCGGTGTTTTCGACGGGCGGGCGGCTCAGCTCTACATTGGCGCGCGACAGCCCCGCCGTCAGCCCGGCGCTGGGCAGCAGGCCGGCACGGGCCTGGTCTGCGCGGCGGGCGGCGGCATCCAGCTGGGCGCGGGCAGACTGCCAGGCCGTGTCATAGGTGCGTGCCGACTCCACCATTTCCAAAAGGCTCTGGGCCTGCGCCGGCGCAGCCAGCACCGCGCCCAATGCCAGGAACAGAAGGGGCAGGGAAAGAGGTCGGAACGGGGTCATGGAGGTCCTTCGGAGGGTTCTGCAGATGGGGTGGAAAGCGGGGCCGGCACGGCTCAGTAGCGGGGCACGCTGGGGTCGTTTTCGTGCGACCACGCGTCAATCCCGCCCGTGATGTTGGCCAGGCGCTCAAAACCGTTGTGTTGCAAGAATGCGGCCACCCGCAGGCTGCGGGCGCCGTGGTGGCACAGGCAGGCGATGGGGCGTTGCGACTGGTGGGCGGGGTCCAGCTCTTCCAGCCGGGCGGGCAACTCCCCCATGGGGATGGCCACCAGCTCAAAGCCGTCGGCGCGCACGCTCGCGGTTTGCAGCTCCCAGGGTTCGCGCACGTCCAGCACCAGGGGCTGGCTGCCTGCGGGCGCGGCGGCAAACCAGGCAGACAGCTGGGCGGGGCGGACGTGGTCGATCATGCAGAACTCCGAAGGGGAAAACCAATATCAGAACGTGAAGGCCGAGGGCTCGGGGAAGTGGACCAGCCGCGGCGCAATCGTGTCCCAGGGCGTGGTGGTCTCGAAGCGGTCACCCGTGCGGCGCGTGAGAGTAAAGCGCATCACAGGGTCGTTGCCCACGATGGCGCCCAGGCGGCCGCCGTCCTTGAGCAGCGCAAGCAGGGCGCTGGGGACTTCGGCCACGGAGCCGCTGAGCACGATGACGTCGAAGGGACCATCCGGAATAGCGTCGCGCGCGCCATCGCCCAGGCGCACCTCGGCGTTTTGCACACCGGCGTCGCGCAGGTTCTCGCGGGCCATCTCCACCAGCTCGGGGTTGATCTCGAGTGACACCACGCGTTCGGCGCGGTGGGCCAGCAACGCGGCCATGTAGCCCGAGCCCGCACCGATCTCCAGCACGCGGTCCGTGGTCTTGAGTTGCAGGTCCTGCAGCATGCGGGCCTCCACACGGGGCTGCAGCATGCTCTGGCCGCGGCGCACCGCCTCTTCGGCGTCGTTGCCCAGCAAGGGCACTTCAATGTCCATGAACGCCATGCTGCGGTAGGCCGGGGGCACAAAATCCTCGCGTCGCACCACAGCCAGCAAGTCCAGCACGTCGGCGTCGAGCACATTCCACGGGCGGATCTGCTGCTCGATCATGTTGTAGCGGGCCTGTGCGACGGGATCGCTGGTGTTGGCAAGGGTGTTCAGGGGCAGGTTCATGGAGTTTCTCCCGGGGAGGGCGTGGGTCAGGACAAACCCTCGATTTTAGAGGGCGTTGCAGGGGCTGACCCGAACTTGCGGCGCGCCCAGGCAGCCAGATCGTCCATGTAGCAATACACCACGGGGACCACCACCAGGGTGAGCAGCGACGAGGTGATGACCCCCCCAATCACCGCCTGGCCCATGGGGGCGCGTTGCTCCGAACCTTCGGACAGCGCAAAGGCCAGCGGCACCATGCCAAAAATCATGGCCAGCGTGGTCATCAGGATGGGGCGCAGCCGCACACGCGCGGCCAGCAGCAGGGCCTCCGCGCGGGGCAGGCCAGGCACCATGCGGCCCTGGTCGTCGGGGTGCTCCTCGCGGGCGCGGATCGCAAAGTCCACCAGCAGGATGGCGTTCTTGGTGACCAGGCCCATGAGCATCACCACGCCGATGATGGAGAACATTGACAGCGTGGAGCGGAACATCAGGAGTGCCAGCACCACTCCGATCAGCGTGAGAGGCAGCGAGGTCATGAGAGCCAGCGGCTGCAAGAAGCTCTTGAACTGGCTCGCGAGGATCATGTAGATGAAGATGATCGCCATAACCAGCGCCGAGATGGCGTAGCCGAACGATTCGGCCATGTTCTTGGTGGAGCCGCCAAACTGGTAGCGGTAGCCGGGCGGGAAGCTCACTTCCTCCAGCGCCTTCTTGATGTCGTTCGACACTTCCCCCGCCGAGCGCTGCGCCACGTTGGCATTCACGGCCACTTCGCGGGTCAGGTCGCGGCGGTTGATCTGGTTGGCACCGGTGGATTCGGTCACGGTCGCCACCTGGTTCAGGCGCACGATGCGGGTGGTCCCATCGGTGGCCGCCAGGGCAAAGGGCAGGCGCTCCAGGTCCGCCGGTTGGGTGCGCGCTTCAGGCGCTAGGCGCACGTTCACGTCGTAGGTCTGGTCGTCGGGCGCGCGCCAGTTGCCAACGGTGGTGCCCGCAACCAGCGTGCGCAGCGACGCCGCCATGGGCGCCACTGACAGGCCCAGGTCCGAGGCCACGTCGCGCTTTACTTCCAGCGCGATCACTGGCTTGTTGGGCTTGGCGCTGGTGTCCAGGTCCACCAGGCCGGGGATGTCGCGGATCTTCTCGGTGACCACCTTGGTCAGGCGCTCCAGCTCCTGCAGGTCCGGCCCTTGCAGCGAAAACTCCACCTGCTTGTTGCCGCCCACCGCGTCGAGCAGGCCCACGTGAGTCACCGTGATGCCAGGCACGGTCTTGAGGCGCTCGCGCAGCACGTCGGACATCTGGTCCACGCTGCGGCTGCGGTCCTTGCGGTCCACCAGACGCACATAGATGTTGGCGTAGATCTTGCCCTGTGCGCTGCCGGTGTTGATAGTGGAGAGGGTGTAGCGCACCTCGGGCAGCTCGCGCAGAATACCTTCCACCTGCTTAGCCTTGGCCTCGGTGGCCTCCAGCGACGAGCCTACGGGCGTGTAGAAGTTGATGGAGGTTTCCGAGAAGTCGGCCTTGGGCACGAACTCGGTGCCGAGCAGCGGCACCATGAAGATGCTCAGCACAAAGATCGCCAGCGCAATCGCCATGGTGGCCAGCTTGTGCACCAGCGACCAGCGCAGGATGTGCTGGTAACCCTCGGCCAGCGAATCGGTGGCGCGGTCAAACCAGCCCGTGACGCGGCCGATGGTCTTGTCGTAGAACGTGACCGGCTCCGTGCGTTGGCCGTGCGCGTGGATGCTGGGGTCGTGCCACACGCTGGACAGCATCGGGTCGAGCGTGAAGCTCACGAACATCGAGATCAGCACCGCCGCGACGATGGTGATGCCGAACTCGTGGAAGAACTTGCCGATGATCCCGCCCATGAAACCGATGGGCATGAACACCGCCACGATGGACAGCGTGGTGGCCAGCACCGCCAGGCCGATCTCCTGCGTGCCGTCCATGGCAGCGGCGTAGGCGCTTTTGCCCATCTGCACATGGCGCACGATGTTCTCGCGCACCACGATGGCATCGTCGATCAACAGGCCCACGCACAGGCTCAGCGCCATCAGCGTGATCATGTTGATGGTGAAGCCGAACATGTTCATGAACAAGAACGTGCCGATCAGCGCGATGGGCAGGGTCAGCCCGGTGATCACGGTGGAGCGCCAGGAGTTCAGAAACAAAAACACGATGAGCACCGTGAGAATGGCGCCCTCGATCAGCGTCTGCCGCACGTTGTTCACCGCCACGCGAATGGGGCGGGAGCTGTCGCCAATGGTCTCTAGGCGCACGCCCGGGGGCAGCTGGTTCTTCAGTTCTGCCACGGCCGCGTTCAGTCCATCGACCACCTCGATCGTGTTTTCTCCCTGTGACTTCTGCACTGACAGCAGCAGCGTGCGCTGGCCGTTGTACAGGGCCAGGCTTTCCACCTCTTGCGCGCCGTCGTTGACGCGGGCGACTTGGTCCAGCCGGACCGGCGCGCCGTTCTTGCGGGCGACGATGATCCGGCCGAAGTCCTCGGGGCGCTGCATGCGCGCGTCGATCTGCACCACGCGCTCCTGCGCCTGCGAGCGGATGGAGCCTACGGGTAGATCCTGGTTTTCGTTGCGCACGGCCTGCGCGACCTGGTCGGGCGTCACGCCAAAGGCTTCGAGCGCCTGCGGGTTCAGGTAGATGTTGATCTCGCGCTTGGTGGCTCCCACCAGGTTGACGGCGCCCACGCCGCGGACGTTCTCCAGGCGCTTTTTCAGCACCTGCTCGGACCATGTGGTCAGCTCCACGGCGCTGCGGTTGGATTTCTCCTCGGGCAACACGGCCAGCGACCACACGGCGCGGCTGGCGGGGTCAAAACGCAGCACGCGCGGTTCCTTGACCTCGGTGCGCAGGGTGGGGCGAACGGTGGCCACCTTCTCGCGCACGTCCTCGGCGGCCTTGCGGCCGTCGATGTGCAGCTGGAACTCGATGATGACGACGGCAGTGCCCTCATAGCTGCGCGAGGTGAGGGCGTTGATGCCGGCGATGGAGTTGACGCCTTCCTCGATCTTCTTGGTGACTTCGCTCTCCACAATCTCGGGCGAGGCGCCGGGGTAGTCCACGGTGACCACCACGACCGGGAAGTCGATGTTGGGAAACTGATCGACCTTGAGGCGCTGGTACGAGAACAAACCCAGCACGACGATGGCGAGCATCACCATCGTCGCGAACACGGGGTTCTTGAGGCTGACTTGGGTGAACCACATGGCGTGCGGTCAGGGCTTGGGCTTCTGGGCAGAACCGGCACCGCTGGCTGTGGTCAAGGCCGTGCCTTCACGCAGTTGGCCGATGCGCCCGGCGATGACGAGGGTGCCCTCCGGCGCGCCTTCAATGGCCACTAGCGTTTGTCGCTCAGCCACGGTCCGCATGCCCAGCTTGACGGGCACGTAGGCCACGCGGCCCTCGGCCACCGCCTGCAGATAGGGGAAGGGCTTGTCGGTGCGCACGGCATCGAGCGGCACGGCGAGCACTTCAGCCTTGCCGGTGTCCAGCGTGCCTTGCACAAACAGGCCCTGGCGCAGAGGTGCGGCACCCGCAGGCTGTTCCACCCGCAGATACACGGGCACCGCGCGGCTGCCGGCCTGGGCTGTGGGGCTGATGCGGGCAACGCTGGCCGTGACCTCCGTGGGGACGCCTTCAATGGACAACTGTGCCTTCTGGCCCACGCGCACGGCCAGTGAGTCGGCCGGGGTGAGCAGGGCTTCCAGCTCCAGGCGCGAAAGGTCCACCACTTCCACGATGCGGGCGTCTACCGCCACCCGCTCGCCGGGCTGGGCCAGGCGCTGTGCCACGTGGCCGTTGATGGGGCTTTTGAGCACCGTGTCGTCCAGTGCCTTGCGCGCCACATCTGCCGCCGCAACTGCCGCCTGGTGCGTGGATTGCGCCGCCTCCAGGCTGGCCTGCGAGGTGACGAGCGCCGTGGGCGAAATGAAACCCTGGTCCACAAGCGCACGGTTGTTGGTGTACTGGCGCTGGTTGATATCCACCTGGGACTTGGCCGCGTCCGCCTGCTGCTGGGCTTGGCGCAGTCGGGCGCGTGCTTCGGTGGGATCTATGCGCGCGACCTCCTGGCCTGCCTTGACGGGATCGCCCTCGCGCAGTGTCAGCCCTTGCAGCTCGCCACCCACGCGGGCCTTGACCATGGCCGTTTCTACGGCGCGCAGCGACCCGGAGACCGGGACGCCCACGCTCAGCGACCGCCGCTGCACCGTCACCAGTTCGTCGGCCGCCAACTGAAGTGGAGCAGAGGCCGCAGCGCTGGCGGCCGATGCCGCCTGGGCCTGCTGTGCCTGACGCGCCGCCATGGCTCGCCACACTCCAGCGCCAAGCGCTAAAAGCAAGGCAGCAGCCACCACCCAGGATATCCAGCGTTTCATGGTGATCAGAGCGAAGAGAAGGAAGGTGGAGAAGAAATGGGAGCGGGAGCGGGGTCGGGCGCGGCGCACAGTCCGTGCAGCAGCGCGTCCACGTGCGCGGTGATGTACTTTTCGGGAGCGAAGCCGGCGCCTTCGGGCACGCACGCGCCCACCGAGTGCTTCCACATCATCAGAAAGATCATGGGCGCCACGACCACGTACGCGGCATGGTTCAGATCCAGCGGGCGGAACTCACCGCTGTCGATGCCGCGCTGCAGGATGCGGCGCACAAGCGCCTGGCCGGGTTGGATCACTTCATGCTGGTAGAACAAAGTGATCTCCGGGAAGTTCTGCGCCTCGCTAATCATGAGCTTGGTAATGCCCGAAGCCTTGGTGCAGCCTATACGCTCCCACCACACTTGGTAGCAGTAGCGCAGCAGGTCGCTGGCACTGCCTTCAAAGCTTTCCAGCTCGGCGTTCCATTCGGCAAATCGTCCGGCGATGTTCTCACGCACCACGGCCTTGAACAGCTCTTCCTTGCTGGGGAAGTAAAGAAAAAGAGTGCCCTTGGACACACCAGCACGCGAAGCCACTTCGTCGACGCGGGTCGCTGCAAAGCCTTTTTCGACGAAGAGTTCCAGCGCGGCTTCGAGCAACTCGCCAGGGCGCGCTTCCTTGCGCCGCTCGCGCTTAGACGCAGAGGCTGGGCTCGCAGGGGCGGTAGGAGTAGAAGTGGAGGAGGGCAACGCGGGAAGTGTTAATGACTGACCGGTTAGTAATGTAGTCAATGCGCCGGGTAGCGTCAATCGGCGCATGCCGCATCACCTGAAAAAAGTCTCCCGGTAGCCACTAGCGATGCAAGTTCTCGGGCGTTTGGCTCGCTTTGGCACGCGAGTTGCATCGGCAACTGAGCCGCCGCCCTCACGACCGGATTACGCAAATGTCTGCAAAGTACCGAACATTTGCCTCCAAATGTCTTATTGACAGGACATTAGAACTGTTTCTACTATGACCGCCATGCCTGCCAACAACCTCCCGTTGCCCAAGTACCACCAGATCTATCTGGTGCTGCGCGAGCAGTTGCAAGAGGGCCGGTTTGCAGACGGGCTGCCGGGCGAGTTGGCGCTGATGCAGCAGTTCGCCGTGGCGCGGGTGACGGTACGCCGTGCGCTGGAGCTGCTGGAGAGCGAGGGCATGATTTCGCGCGAGCCCGGCAGAGGCACGCGCCCTTTGGCGCCGGCGGCGGCCTCGTTCACCGCCGACGGCGGTGATGGCCAAGGCAGCCGCGCCCACCTCACCGGCCTGTTGGAAAACTTGGTCAGCATGGGCCTGCGCACCTCCGTGAAGGTGTTGGACGTTGACACCGTGACGGCATCCCGTGCGGTGGCGGGTGCCTTGCAGATTGCTGTGGGCGATGCCGTGCAAAAAGCGGTGCGCGTGCGCAGCACCAAGGAGGGGCCGCTGTCGCACATCACCACCTATGTGCCTGCCGACATCGCCCGCCAGTTCGGGCGTCGCGAACTTGCACGTAAGCCCATCCTGGTGCTGCTCGAAGAATCGGGCGTCAAGGTGGGCCGAGCGCACCAGACCATTTCGGCCAAGCTGGCCGACGCCGTGGTGGCCCGGCACCTGGATGTGTCGGTGGGCTCGGCGCTGCTGGCTGTGCGTCGCCTCATTTACGACGACCAAGAGCGCCCCGTGCAATGGCTGCACGGGTTGTACCGGCCCGACCGCTACGAATACGAAATGCAGCTGTCCCGCGTGGGCAGCATCGATGCCAAGGTCTGGGTCAGCAAAGAGCTGTCGGCCCAGTTCCACTGAATTCCATCCCCCACCTCAACCCTACCTACGTGCCAGGAGAATGCCCATGAGTACCCGCCGCCATTTCATGACCCAGTCGGCTGCCGCCGCGTCGGCCCTGGCCTTCCCGCTGGTGGGCGGTGCCCAGGCCAAGTCCGTCAAGGTGGGGGTGCTGCACCCCGTGACAGGCGCACTGGCCTATTCGGGCCAGCAATGCCGTGAAGGCGCGATGATGGCCATCGAGGACATCAACAAGGCGGGCGGCATCAAGGCCCTGGGCGGCGCCAAGCTCGAAGCCCTGCTGGGCGATGCGCAGTCGCAGCCCCAGGCCGGTGCCGCCGAGGTCGAGAAGATGAATGAAGCGGGCGTTTCGGCGGTGGTGGGGGCGTTTGCCTCGGCCATCTGCCTGGCCACCACGCAGGCTGCCGCCAAATACAACCTGCCCCACATCGTCGACGTGGGCGTGGCCGACCAAATCGTGGAGCGCGGCCTGAAGAACACCTTCCGCTTTGGCCCCGGCTACAAGAAGTGCACTGAAACCGCCATGGCCAACCTGCATGTGCTGAACACCGCAGCCGGCAAACCCGCCAAGACGGTGATGATCATCCACGAGGAATCGCTGTTCGGCTCGGGCACCGCCCAGCTGCTGTCGCGCGAACTGCCGGGCTACGGCTACGAGGTCAAGGAAGTCATCAAGCACGCCAACCCCACGCGCGACTTCAACAACATCGTGCTGCGCATGAAGGCGGTGAACCCGGACATCGTCATCCCCGCCAACTACTACAACGAATACGCGCTGCTGGTGCGCACCATGCAACAGCAAAAGGTCACGCCCAAGGCCATCTATTCGGTGCTGGGCGGTGCGGCGTCGAGCTACAAGTTCGTCAAGGAGTTTCCGGACGCGGCCAACGGCATCATCGACTGCAACCACTGGTTCAACCCCAAGGACAAGCGTGCGCAGGACCTGAAGAAGCGCGTCGAAGCCAAAGGCCTGTTCTTCAGCTACGAGCTGTTCATGACCTACACCAGCATGTGGCTGTTGGCCGATGCGCTGGAGCGCGCCAAGTCGGCGGACCGTGCGGCCCTCATCGATGCACTGGAGAAGAGCACCTTTGCCGATCACATCATGCCGTACGGCCCCACCAAGTTTGTGGCCGGGCAGAACCAGGGAGCCCAGCCGCTCATGACCCAGGTGCTGAACAAGGACATCAAGGTCATCATCCCGCGCGACTACCGCGAAGCGGACCCGCTCTTCCCGCTGAAGGCCTGACACCCACCAACTTTCAGCCCTGACGACAGGGGCTGCGGGGCGCCTCCCACCGAGGCGCCAGGCCGCGCCTTTGCCTGAATGGCGCCCATTCCCTCCATGTTCGACCTCAGCATCCTCTTTCCGTCGGTCCTCAACGGCCTGACCACGGGCGCGGTGTATGCCCTCATCGCGCTCGGGCTCACGCTGATCTACGGCGTGCTGCACATCATCAATTTCGCGCATGGCGCGTCGCTGATGCTGGCGCTGTACGCGGTGTACCTGCTCAAGCAGCACTTCGGGCTCGACCCTTATCTTGCGCTGCCCATCCTGGTGCCCGGCATGTTTGCCCTGGGTTATGCGCTGCAGCGCCTGGTCATCAACCGCGCCAGCCATGGCAAGGACGAAAACATCCTGCTCGTCACGCTGGGCATTTCCATCGTGATGGAAAACCTCGCGCTGCTGTTCTTCAAATCCGACACGCGCACCATCGATACGGCCTACACGCTCACCACTGTGGCGGTGGGCCCGGCCATGATCGCCTTGCCCAAGCTGGTCGCCTTTGCCGGTGCGCTGGTGGTGTCGGCTGTGCTGCTGTGGATCGTGGGCCGCACCGATCTGGGCCGCGCCATCCGCGCCGTGGCCAAGGAAAAACACGGCGCCAAGCTCATGGGCATCAACGTGGACCATGTGTATGCCATGAGCTTTGGCATTGGTCTGGCTTGCCTGGGCGCTGCCGCCTGCTTTCTGCTGCCAGCGTATTACGTGAACCCGCAGGTGGGCAGCGGCTTTGTGCTGGTGGCATTCACCATCGTGGTGCTGGGCGGCATGGGCAGCTTCACCGGCGCGCTGGTGGGAGGGCTGCTGATCGGGGTGGTGGAGTCGCTGGGCGGCCTGTACCTGGGTGAGTCGCTGGGCCAGATCGGCATGTTCGCCATCTTCATCGCAGTGTTGCTATTTCGCCCGCAGGGCTTGTTTGGAGCCAAGGCATGAAGCAGCTTGCAAGCATTGGATTGTTTACCGTCGTCGTGGCGGCCATTGCGGCCTCTTCCGACTCCGGCGTGTTGCTCAACTTCGTGATGATGTCGCTCTACGCAGCGCTGCTGGCGCAGGCGTGGAACATCCTCGGGGGCTTTGGCGGTCAGTTCTCGTTCGGGCACGCACTGTTCTTCGGCACGGGGGCCTACATCCAGGCCATTGCCCAGATGCAGGGGGGTATCAACCCCTGGATTGCGTTGCCCATGGCGGTGGCAGGCAGCGCGCTGGTGGGGCTGTTTGTGGGCGGGCTGTCGTTCCGCTACGGGCTCAAGGGCTCGTACTTCGCGCTGGTTACGCTGGCCTTTGCCGAGGTGTTTCGCATTCTGGCGCTGTCGGTGCCGTTCACCGGCGCAGGTGTCGGGCTGATGCTGCCGCTCAAGGAGTCGCTCTCCAACATGCAGTTCGGCTCGCGCAAGGGCTTTGTCTTCCTGATCCTGGCGTTGGTCACGCTGGCACTGCTGGTCAGCTGGTGGCTCAAGAACTCGCGTTTTGGTGCCTGGCTGCAGGCCGTGCGCGACAACGAAGACGCGGCGCGCGCCATCGGCGTCAACCCTTTCGGCGTGAAGATGGGCGCCATTGCCATCTCCGGCGGGTTTATGGGCGCAGCCGGGGCTTTCTATGTGCAGGTCTTCCAGTACATAGACCCGGGTATTGCCTATGGTTCGGCCACCTCGGTCGAGGCGCTGGTCGCAGCCATTGTGGGTGGTATCGGCACCGTCTGGGGCCCTGTGCTGGGTGCTCTGGTACTGCACATTCTGGCCGACGTCACGCGCAACCTGTTCGGCCAGTTGCCCGGCATCAATATGGTGATTTACGGCGTGGTACTGGTGATCATCGTGATGTTCCTGCCCCGTGGCATTGCGGGCATCGGGCAGTCGGTGGTGGCGGTGTGGAAACGTTCGGGAGGCCGCCATGGCGAATGACCTGTTGCAGCTCAGTGTGCTGAGCAAATCCTTCGGCGGCCTGAAAGCCGTGCAAAACGTGAGTCTGGCGGTGTCCGAGGGTTCGCTGACCGCGCTGATCGGCCCCAACGGCGCGGGCAAGACCACGCTGTTTGCCCTCATGTCGGGCTTTCTGCGGCCCGACACAGGCACCGTGCGCTTTGCGGGCCAGGACATCACCGGCCAGGCCCCGCACCTCAACGCCCGACTGGGCATGACGCGCACCTTCCAGATCGTGCAGCCATTCGCAGCGCAGACCGTGCGTGAAAACATTGCCGTGGGCGCCCACCTCAAAGAGCGCAATCGCCGTGCCGCCCTGGAGTTGGCCAGCGAAGTCGCAGCCCGTGTGGGCCTGGCCCCGCAGCTGGACAAACCCGCGGCCGACCTCACGGTGGCTGGCCGCAAACGCCTGGAGCTGGCGCGCGCCCTGGCCACCCGTCCGCGCCTGCTGCTGCTCGATGAAGTGCTGGCTGGCCTCAACCCCCAGGAGATTGCCGAGATGATTCCCGTGGTGCGCGGCATTGCCGATGGTGGCGTGACCGTGTTGATGATCGAACACGTCATGCAGGCCGTGATGAACCTGGCCGAGCATGTGTGGGTGCTGGCACAGGGCCAGCTCATTGCGCAGGGCAATCCGGCGCAGGTCACCTCGGACGAGCGGGTGATCGAGGCCTATCTGGGCCACGGCACCGCCGCCCGTTTGCGCGCCGCCGCACCGCAGGAGGCTGCATGAGCACCTCTCCCTTGCTGGAAATCACCGGCCTGCGCGGCGGCTACGGCCGGGTGGAAGTGCTACGGGGTGTGGACCTGCAGGTGCAGCCCGGCGAGACCGTGGCGCTGCTGGGCAGTAATGGTGCGGGCAAGTCCACGCTCAACAACGTGGTCTGCGGCATCTACAAGGCCTGGGCGGGCAAGGTGGCGTTTGATGGGACCGACCTCAGCGGCGCCCACTACACCGACGTCGTCAAGGCGGGTCTGATCCAGGTGCCCGAAGGCCGCAAGATCTTCCCCAACCTGAGCGTGATGGAAAACCTGGCGCTCGGCAGCTTCACCCGGGCCCGCGAGCGGCGGGCAGACAACATCGACAAGGTGTTCGCCACCTTTCCGCGCTTGAAGGAGCGCACCACGCAGCTCGCCGGCACCATGAGCGGTGGCGAGCAGCAGATGCTGGCCATTGGCCGCGGAATGATGGCCGAGCCGCGCCTGCTCATCCTCGACGAGCCTTCGCTGGGCCTGTCGCCCCTGCTGGTCGAAGAGATGTTTGGCTTGATCCGGCAGCTGCGCTCCACCGGGCTGGCGGTGATGCTGGTGGAGCAGAACGTGGGCCAGTCCCTCGAAATCGCCGACCGCGCCTACGTGATGGAGAACGGAAGCATCCGCTTCTCGGGCGCCCCGGCCGACTTGCTGCGCAGCGACGACCTGCGCAGGGCATACCTAGGGCTGTGATGCCTTCGCCCACCCCACAAGACAACGCACTACAGGATTGGAGACACACGCCATGACATCACGCCGTCACCTCTTGGTTGCACTGGGCACCGCGCCCGCCCTGTGGCAGGGCCCGCTGGCGCTCGCCCAAAGCAACTCCCCCATCCGCATCCTGGTGGGCGCCCCGGCCGGTGGCTCCACCGACACCCTCGCGCGCACCCTCGCGACCGAAATGGGCCGTCTGCTGGGCCGCACCGTCATTGTCGAGAACCGGCCTGGCGCGGGCGGCAACATCGCGGCCGACGCAGTGGCCAAGGCCGCGCCCGATGGCAATACCCTGCTGATGAGCTTCACCAGCCATGCCATCAACGCCAGCCTGTACAAGACGCTGCCGTTCGACCCTATCAAGGACTTCACGGCGCTGACCTGTGTGGCAACCTCGCCCTCGGTGCTGGTGGCTAACCCCGCCGTGCCCGCCAAGGATGTGCGCGAGCTGATCGCCCTGGCCAAGGCCAAGCCCGGCAAGCTCAACTTTGCGATTGGCGCCGTGGGCTCGTCCCTGCACCTGGCGGGGGACGCGTTCAAGATGCAGTCGGGTGCCTACATCGTGAACATTCCATACCGGGGCACCGCGCCCGCGCTGCAGGATGTGCTGGCCGGGCAGGTGGAGCTGATGTTTGCCGCCGTGGGCAACGCCCAGGCGCAGATCCGCGCGGGCAAGCTCAAGGCGCTGGGGGTGACCAGTGCGCAGCGCCTGCCTGCGTTCCCCGATGTGCCCGCGATTGCCGAGGTGCTGCCCGGCTATGAGTCCAGCGCGTGGTTCGGGCTGTTCGGCCCGGGACAGATGAACCCGGAGCTGGCCAAGCGCATCAGCGACGCCGCGCGCCAGGCCATTGCCTCGCCCGATGTGAAGCGGCGCCTGGAGCACGAAGGTGCCGTGCCCGTGGGCAACAGCCCCGAGGAGTTTGCGCGGTTTGTGCAGGCCGAGATCCCGCGCTGGGCCAAGGTGGTGCAGTTTTCTGGAGCCAAGCCCGAATGAGCGTCCCACTCCGCTCTCCGAGCACGCTGGCGCAGAAGCTCGTGGCCCGCGCCAGTGGCCGCGACCGCGTCACGCCGGGCGAGATCGTCAATTGCCGTGTCGATCTGGCCATGTTCCACGACTCGTCCGGCCCGCGCCGGCTCAAGCCCATGCTGGAAGAGCTGGGCGCCCAGATCTGGGACAAGCGCCGCGTGGTCCTGGTGATGGACCACTACCTGCCCGAGCGCGACGACGAATCCCGCCGCATCGTGCGCATCGCCCGCGACTGGGCGCGCGAGCAGGACCTGCCCCATGTGTATGACGGCCAAGGCATCTGCCATGTGGTGGTGCCCCAGCACGGCCACATCCGCCCCGGCATGTTCTGCGTGGGCGGCGACTCGCATTCGCCCACGGGCGGGGCGTTTGGCGCCTACATGTTCGGCATTGGCAGCACGGAGATGCTGGGCGTGGTCGTGACCGGAGAAATCTGGCTGCGCGTGCCCCACACCCTGCAGATGCACTGGAGCGGCCAGCTGGCTGCAGGCGTGACCGCCAAGGACATGATGTTGCACATGATTGGCCGCTTTGGCATGAACGGCGGCCAGTACCAGGCCGTGGAATTTGCCGGACCCGCCGTGCAGGCGCTGGGCATGCAAGAGCGCATGACCCTGTCCAACATGAGCGCGGAGCTGGGTGCCCAGGCCGGTCTGATTGCCCCCGACGCCACGACAAGCGACTGGCTCCGGGCGGCGGGCGTGCCTGATGCAGACCTGCAGGGGCTGGATGCCTGGCGCACGGACGAAGGCGCTGACCTGACGCGCCACACCTTCGACGCCGCCACGCTCACGCCCCAGGTTGCCGCCCCACACAGCCCCGCTAACGCCGCCCCAGTGGCGCAGCACGCAGGGCAGGGCATTGACGTGGCTTACATCGGCGCCTGCACCGGCGCCAAGCTGGACGACCTGCGCGCCGCCGCGAGCGTGCTGCGTGGTCAGCGAGTGGCCCCCGGCGTGCGCCTGATGGTGGCGCCCGCCAGCCAGCGCGACCAGGCCGCTGCCCAGGCCGAAGGCGTGCTGCAGGTGCTGCAGGACGCAGGGGCCGAGCTGTTTCCTACCACCTGTGGGGCCTGTGCGGGTTATGGCGACACGGTGGGCGCCGCCACCAACGTCATCTCCAGCACGGCACGCAATTTCAAGGGCCGCATGGGCTCGCCCACGGCGCAGGTGTACCTGGCCTCGCCCTACACGGTGGCGGCCTCGGCCCTGCGAGGCTTTATTACCGACCCGCGGGAGGTGCTGGCATGACGAGCATCCACCGCGTCTGGAAATTGGGTGCCGACATCGACACCGACGTACTGGCCCCCGGCCACGCCATGAAACACGGCATCGAAGTGCTGGCACGCCATTGCCTCGAATCCGTGCGCCCCGACTTTGTGGCGGGCGTGCGCAAAGGCGATGTGATCGTGGCCGGGCCCAACTTTGGCATTGGCTCGTCGCGCGAGCAGGCGGCTGCTGTGCTGGTGCGCCTGGGCGTGACGGCGGTGATTGCGCCGTCGTTCAGCGGCCTCTACTTTCGCAACGCGTTCAACCTGGGCCTGCTGCTGCTGACCTGCCCCGAGGCCGAGACCATCGGGGAGGGGGAGGGCATCACCCTGAACGAACAAACACCGTCGGTCACCACCGCCCAGGGGCGTGTGCTGGCCTGCGACCCGATTCCTCCGTTTCTTTTGGACATGGTGCGCGCCGGTGGTCTGATGAACCAGCTGCGCGCCCGCTTTGGCAAGGAGCCCCTGCATGGCTGAACACACACCCACCCCTCCGCCCATGGACCCAGTCATGGACCCGGTCACTTTGGCCGTGCTGCGCGGGCGGCTCGAACAGATCGCAGACGAGATGGACGCCACGCTGTACCGCAGCGCGTTCAATCCCATCATTGCCGAGGCGCATGACGCCTGCCACGGCCTGTACGACGCCACCACGGGCGACACGCTGGTGCAAGGAAAGTCCGGTCTGCCGGTCTTTGTGGGTGCCATGGCCTTTGCCGTGCGCGCGGCCATGCGGGCGGCGGGCGAGCGCGGCGGCATCACGGCGGGGGATACCTGGCTGTTCAACGACCCCTACGAGGGCGGCACCCACGCCAACGACTTCAAGCTGGTGCGCCCGTTCTTCCGCAACGGCCAGCTGTTCTGCTTCTTGGCATCGGCGGCGCACTGGCACGATGTGGGCGGTGCCGTACCCGGCAACTACAACCCGGCCGCCACCGAGTGCTGGCAAGAGGCTGTGCAGATTCCGCCGGTGCGCATCGTGCGCGGCGGCGTGTTCGACGACGACGTGCTCGCTATCCTCAAGGCCAACACCCGCCTGCCCGATAGCCTGTGGGGCGACCTGAACGGCCAGCTGGCCGCGCTGGACCTGGGCGAGCGCCGCCTGCACAACCTGCTGGACCAGTACGGCGATGCCCAGGTGCAGCAGGCCATGGGTGAACTGCGCACGCGCGCCGTCAAGCTCATGCAGTCGCACATCGCGGCGCTGCCCGACGGGCGCTACAGCTTCAGCGACATCCTGGACAACGACGGCGTGAAGGACGAGCCGCTGACCATTGCCCTCGACATGACGGTGCAGGGCGACCGCCTGACGCTCGACTTCTCGCGCACCTCGCCGCAGTGCGCGGGGCCGGTCAACATCTCGCGCGCCACGGCGATTGCGGCGTGCTATGTGGCGCTCAAACACTTGTTCCCCGATGTGCCTGCCAATGCGGGCGTGCTCGACGCGGTGGACTTTGTGCTGCCCGATGGCCTGGTGATCAGCGCCGCACGCCCACGCCCCGTGGGTGGTTATACCGAGACCATCCTGCGCATGATCGATGTGATCTTCAGCGCCACCGCGCAGGCTGACCCGAAGCGCGCCATGGCCCAGGCCTACGGCACCATCAACGCGCTGTCCATCGCCGGGCTGCGCACCGACCCCGCGCGCAAGGAGCAGCGCTGGGTGATGTTCAGCTTCTTCGGCGGCGGCCACGGCGGGCACAGCGATGGCGATGGCCTGAGCCACGGCAACGCGCCCATCTCCACCGCCACCATACCGCCGCTCGAGATTCTGGAGGCTGCGTACCCCGTGCGCTTCACGCAGTGGGCGTTGCGGCCCGATTCGGGCGGCGACGGCCAGCACCGGGGTGGCCTGGGCGCCATCTATGAGATTGAGCTGCTGGAGCAGGATGCCGAGGTCTTCATCTTTGGCGAGCGCGGCAAGGCCGCACCCCAAGGCATTTCGGGCGGTAGCGCTGGTTCCATGAACGTCTTCAGCTATGAAAACGATAGTGAATGGAAGCAGCCACCCATGCGCTCCAAGATGATTGGCATCCGCCTGAAGCAGGGCGAGCGCGTGCGCCTGGAAACCCCCGGCGGCGGCGGCTACGGTGCCCCGGCCGCGCGGGATGCAGCAGCGCGTGAGAAGGACCTGGCGATGGGCTATGTGAGCGCCAACGCCGTAATGAAAGGCAAGGAATGAGCAGCGGCAAGGTTTCGGACAAGGCTTTGAGCGAGGCGTCCTATGTGGTGGGCGTGGACGTGGGGGGCACCTTCACCGACCTGTTCGTGCTGGACGAGCGTGACGGCAGCGCCCGCATCGTCAAGGTGCCCAGCACCCGGGGCGAGGAGGCGCGCGGCTTCATGAATGGCGTGGCGCGTGTGGCCGACTCGGCCGGGCAGATCGCCACCATCGTGCACGGCACCACCGTGGGCACCAACGCGCTGTTGGAGCGCAAGGTGGCGCGCACCGGCATCATTACCACGCGCGGCTTTCGCGACGTGCTGGAGATGCGCCGCCGCGACCGGCCTCAGACCTGGGGCCTGCGCGGCAGCTTCGAGCCCATCGTGCCGCGCGACTTGCGGCTGGAGGTGGATGAGCGCGTGCTGGCCGACGGCACGGTGCACACACCCGTGGATGTGGAGCAGGTCAAAGCCCAAGCCCGTGCGCTGCTGGAGGCAGGCTGCGAGGCCGTCTGCGTATTCTTCATCAACACCTATGCCAACCCCGCCAACGAACAGGCCGCCGTGGCCGCCGTGCGCAGCGTGTGGCCCAACCCGCATGTGACGGCCGCCAGCGAGGTGCTGCCCGAGATCCGTGAATTCGAGCGCTGCTCCACGGCCACGCTCAACGCCGCCCTGCAGCCCGTGGTGGGCAGCTACCTGGAGCGGCTGGAGGGCGACCTGCGCACGCAGGGCTTTGGCGGCGAGCTGCTCATCGTGCAAAGCAACGGCGGCGTGATGTCACGCCAGACGGCCTGCGATGTGCCGGTGCGCACCGCGCTCTCCGGCCCGGCTGCGGGCGTGATTGCCTGCGCGGCGATTGCACGTGCGGCCGGTTTCCCTGATGTGATCACCGGCGACATGGGCGGTACCTCGTTCGATGTGTCCCTCGTGGCCAAGGGCGAGGCGGCGCTGGCTGCACAAACGGCTATCGAGTTCGGCATGGTGGTGCGCTCGCCCATGATCCAGATCGAGACCATTGGCGCGGGTGGCGGCTCCATCGCCTCGGTAGACGCCAGCGGCATGCTGCAGGTGGGCCCCGAGTCGGCCGGCAGCATCCCCGGCCCGGCCTGCTATGGCAGGGGCAACACCCGGCCCACGGTCACCGATGCCAACGTGCTGCTGGGCCGTATCGCCGCCGACCGGCCCCTGGGCGGTGGCCTGCTGGCCGCCATGGACGCGCAAAAGTCGCGCGATGCCATCGAGACCCATGTGGCCCAACCGCTGGGCCTGGATGTGATGGCAGCCGCCGAAGCCATCCTCACGGTGGCCAACGCCAAGATGGCGGGCGCTGTGCGCGTGGTGTCCATCGAGCGCGGTCACGACCCACGCCAGTTCGCCTACATGCCGTTTGGCGGCGGCGGTGCGCTGCATGTCTGCGCCATGATGCGGGAGGTGGGTGTGGGCACGGGCATCGTGCCGCGCTACCCGGGCGTGACCTCGGCCTTGGGCTGTGTGATGGCTGACATGCGCCACGACGCGGTGCAGACGCTGAACAAACCCCTGGTCGACCTGGACGTGGCCGACCTGCGCCAGCGCGTGGCCACACTCGCAGCCACCTGCCAGCAGCGCCTGGATTCGGCGGGCGTGAAGTTTGTGGAAGTGCAGGAAATCATTGCGCTGGACATGCTCTACGCCGGGCAGACCCACACCGTGCAGGTGCCCGTGGCGGCTGATGCGCTGAGCCACGAGGGCATCCGCGCCGCATTCGAGGCCGCCTACCGCGCTGCCTTTGGCCGTGTGCTTGACGGCATTGCCGTGCGGGTGATGAACCTGCGCTACGCCCGCGTGGGCGTGCGCCCCAAGTTCGACCTGACGGTGCTGGCACCGCAGACCACTACCGTGAACCCGTCGTTCGGCGTGCAGCGCGTGTTCCACGCCGGCCGCTGGTGGGACGCCGCGCGCCACGCACGGCTGGACCTGCCCGTTGGCACCCGCGTCGACGGCCCCGCCATCCTGGAGCAGCCCGACACCACGGTGTGGCTGGAGCCTGGCTTCAGCGCCACGGTGGACCCGCTGGGCAATCTGCTGGTGCGGGCCGACGGGGAGGGCGCAGCATGAGTCGCGGCGCACCTAACCCGAGCATCAACCCGCGCCACACCGCGCTGGTCATCATCGACCTGCAAAACGACTTTTTGGCCCCGGACGGTGCCTATGCACGCGGTGGCGCGGTGAGCGCAGCCGCCCAGGCCTTGCCGCCCCGGGTGGCAGCGGTGGCAAAGGCACTCAAGGCGGCGGGCGGCATGGTGGTGGGCAGCCAGTTCACCCTGTGGCCCGACGCGCAGGGCGAGCCCATGGTCTCGCCCCACCTCAAGGCCTTGCGCCCGTTTCTGCGCCGTGGCGACTTTGCGCCCGGCAGCACAGGCCAGGCCCATGTGGCCGAGATCGCACCGTGGGTGGACGTGTCGGTGTGCAAGGTGGCGTATTCGGCCTTCTTCAACACCCAGCTGGACTGGGTGCTGCGCCGCGCGGGCATCACCACCGTGGCCGTGTGCGGCATCGTCACCAACGGTGGCGTGGCCAGCACGGTGCGCGATGCGCACATGCGCGACTACCAGACCCTGGTGCTGTCCGACGGCTGCGCGGCTTTCAAGCAGGCAGTGCACGACACCTCGCTGGCCGATATGGCCAACGTGGCCCAGGTGCTGACCTGCGCCGACTTTGCGGCCGCCGTGGCCGCCCCTTCCGCATGAATGCGCCCATGAGCACCCCCCGCATCTGCTATGCCGAGCACCTGCCCGGCACCGTGGCGCAAGACGCCCATGTGCCGGTGCTCATCGTGGGTGGCGGTGCCTGTGGGCTGACTGCGGCGCTGATGCTGCACTACACCCGTGTGGACTGCGCCGTGCTGGAGCGCGACGCCACGCCGCTGGGCTCATCTGCTCTGTCATCCGGCTTTATCCCCGCGCCCGGCACGCAGGCGCAGCGCGCGGCGGGCATTGACGACAGCCCGGAGCGTTTCGCTGCCGACATCAGCGCCAAGGCCAAGGGCAGGGCGGCGCCGCACCTGGTGCAGGCCTACGCCCAGGCGATTGGCCCGGCGCTGGATGCACTGCAAGCACGCCACGGCCTGCAGTGGCAGGTGCTGGACGGATTTCTGTACCCCGGCCACAGCGTGCGCCGCATGCACGCCACCCCCGAGAAAACCGGCGTGGGCCTGATGGGCCGCCTGGCCAACGCGGTGACGGCGGCCGACATTCCCCTCATTACCGAAGCCACCGTGCGCGAGCTGTGGGTCAACGCCCAGCAGCGCGTGATCGGTGTGGGCTACGAGCGGCCCGACGGCACGCTGGAGCACCTGGCCTGCGACGCACTCATCCTGGCCTGCAACGGCTTTGGCGGCAACCCGGCCATGGTGCGCGATTTGCTGCCCGAGATGCACGATGCGCTGTTCGCCGGCCACACCGGCAACGACGGCAGCGCCATTGCCTGGGGGCAGGCGCTGGGTGCCCGGCTGGCCGACCTGGGCGGCTACCAGGGCCACGGCTCCTGGGCCATTCCACAGGGTGCGCTGATCTCGTGGGCGCTGATGATGGAAGGTGGCATCCAGGTCAATGCGCTGGGGGAGCGCTTTCACGACGAGACACAGGGCTACTCCGAGGCCTCGGTGCATGTGCTGGCGCAGCCGGGGGGCGTGGCGTGGAACGTGTTCGATGCGCCCATCCTCGCGCTGGCCCGTGGCTTTCCGGACTTTGTGGATGCCGAGGCGGCAGGTGCCGTCAAGCACTGCGACAGCGTGCAGGCACTGGCAGCCACCATCGGCTGCGAAGAATCAAAATTGATAGCTACTCTGGCAAGCACCACTAGCGCTAGCGGCCAAAACGATCACAATCGCCGCGTATTCGCGCGTCCACTTCAGGCACCGTTCTGCGCCGTCAAGGTGACCGGCGCGCTGTTCCACACCCAGGGCGGGCTGGACATCGACGCCCAGTGCCGCGTGCTCAGCCAGCACGGCCAGCCATTTCCCAATCTGCTGGCCGCAGGCGGCGCCGCGCGTGGCGTGTCGGGCGACGCGGTCTGGGGTTATCTCTCCGGCAACGGCCTGCTCAGCGCCGTGGCCGGTGGTTACATCGCTGCGCACACGGCGGCCGATCTGACCCGCCAGAAAGTTTGAAGACATGACCCCTTCATCGTTCAAAGAACGCCTCCATGAACCCCGCGCCATCCTGGCCCCTGGCGTCTACGACGCCCTGAGCGCCCTGGTGGCCGAGCAGGCGGGCTTCGAGGCGCTGTACCTCTCGGGCGCATCGATTGCCTACACCCGCCTGGGCCGCTCCGACGTGGGCCTGACCACCTACACCGAGGTGGAAGACACCCTGGCCCGCATCACCGAGCGCGTGCGCACGCCGGTCATCGTCGACGCCGACACCGGCTTTGGCAACGCACTCAACACCCAGCGCACCGTGCGCGGCTTTGAGCGTGCGGGCGCGGCCATGATCCAGATTGAGGACCAGGGCTTTCCCAAGCGCTGCGGCCACCTGGACGGCAAGACGGTGGCGCCCGTGGCCGAGATGTGCGGCAAGCTCAAGGCCGCGCTGGACGCGCGCCGCAGCGCCCACACCCTGATCCTGGCCCGCACCGACGCGCTGGCCGTGGAGGGCATTGACGCCGCCTTCGACCGCGCCGAGGCGTACCTGGAATGTGGTGTGGACGCGCTTTTCATCGAGGCCCTGCGCACCCCCGAGCAGATGGACGCGGCCTGCCAGCGCTTTGCCCACCGTATCCCGCTGCTGGCCAACATGGTCGAAGGCGGCAAGACACCGATCCAGAGCGCGGCCGAGCTGCAGCAGCGCGGCTTTCGCATCGTGATCTTCCCCGGCGGCACCGCCCGCGCCGTGGCGCACACGCTGCAGGGCTACTACGCCAGCCTGCACACGCACCAGACCACGGCGCCCTTCAAGGACCGGATGATGGACTTTGACGGCCTGAATGCGCTGATCGGCACGCCCGAACTGATGGCACAGGGTCGCCAGTACGAGTAGCCCCCCCCAAGGGGTAAAGGCCAATGCCCCCGCCCGCACTGCGGCGGGTGAGGGCGCGTACCATGCCGTGAACGTTTTTCCCCCGAACTGCATGGAGATCTCCCACATGGCCCACAACCCACAAACCATCACCCTGGGCGGCGGCTGCTTCTGGTGCACCGAAGCCGTGTTCGACCGCGTGCGCGGCGTCACCGACGTGGAAAGCGGCTACACCAACGGCCACACGCTGAACCCCACCTACGAGCAGATCTGCCAGGGCGATACCGGCCACGCCGAGGTGGTGCGCCTGACGTTCGACGCCGACGAAATCAGCCTGGAGGAGATTCTGGAAATCTTCTTCCACACCCACGACCCGACCACCCTCAACCGCCAAGGCAACGACGTGGGCACGCAGTACCGCAGCGGCATCTACTACGACAACCCCGAGCACGGCGAGATCGCCAACGCCATGATCCGCCAGATGTCGCAAGACAAGCTGTTTGGCGCGCCCATCACCACCGAGGTCAAGCCGCTCTCGAACTACAGCACGGCCGAGGCCTACCACCAGGACTACTTTGCGAAGAACCCGCACGCGGGCTATTGCGCATTTGTGGTGGGGCCCAAGGTAGAGAAGTTCAGGAAGACGTTTGCGAAGTACCTGAAGGGGGCGTGAGCGTTTGGAGCACTTTGTCTTGGCGAGCGCCCACCCGCACGCGCGCTACGCCGCCCATGATGCTGCCGAGCCCGCGCTGAAGCAGGCTGGGGGCGCGGTGCGCCAGCAGCGTGCGCATCAACACGCGTGGGGAAATGAATTCATGGGTGTCGAAGCCGTTGCTTGAGAGCAGCTTTTCCAGTTCGTCATCTCCCAGAAAGCAGCGCCAAGGCTCGCCCATGCGACTGAACTTGCGGGCCATGAGTTGGAGGCCCCACCGTCTTGGCAGGTCCATGGCGGACGGGCGGCGTACATAGTCGAACACCAGCACGCTGCCTGGCGCGGCCCAATTGCCTATACGCGCCAAGGTGGCTTGCACCGCGGCAGGTGCAAGGTACATGGTCACTCCCAGCCATGAAAAAACGGTGCGCTGGTCGGGTCGCCAGCCGTGCGCCTTGAGCTGTTCTATAAAGTCCTGCTGCTCGAAATCCACCGGCACAAAGCAAGCAGCCGATGGCATCTGTAGCCCGGCCCTTTCTGCCAACTGCTGCTTCCAGCGCTGGGTGGCTGGATGGTCCACCTCGAAAACCCGCTCCAGGCCGCTCGGCCACCGATCGCGCAAAGCGAAGGTGTCGAGGCCGGCGCCCAGCAACACGTATTGGGTGGCTCCGTCTGAGACGGCTTCGCACAGAGTGTCTTCAGCAATGCGGCTGCGGGCAGCCAACGCTCCCCGCATGGCCTGCGCGATGCTTCCGTTTTCGCGTCTGCGCCCGCGTGGCCCGTCACCTTCCACTTCCTGGATCACGCGCGCTGCCTCTTCTGGTCCCAGTATCTCCAGGGCCAGCTCGTCTTTGAACACGGCACCTGCATCTAGCAACTGGTGCCGCGCACGGGAGATGCCGCACAGCCAGGCAGTGTGGCTGGGTTGGGCTGAGGCCAAGAGTGGCTGGGGAGCCAGACGTGTTGATGAGGTCATGCCGAAGTGAGTAGCGGTGATGGTGGTGGGCGGATTTTGTGAGCTGGTTTTTTTGCTGTCTTGAACGTTTTCGCCAACATGCGGTGGCAGCGAATCTGTTTACGATGGCCGGCATGCGCCCCAGGATTTCGCTTCCCTTCGCCTCCGTGGTGCTGCCCCCACTGTCGTGCGTGGGCAGCATCCGCGCTTACATCACCAAGGACACCACGGGCAAAGCTGCGCAGGCGGGACACATCAACCGGTATCCCGCATCTGTCTACTGCGGCATCGCGTGGTACTTGGAGGGGTCCTCAGAGCAGCTGGACGACGATCTGCGCGGAGTACGAACTTTGCCCCCCACGCTGTTGCTGGGCCCACGGTCACAGCCACTGGTCACGCGCAACCCGGGGCCGGTGCGCACCTTCGGTGTGGTGTTTCATCCCCACGCGTTTCACCGCATGACCGGGCTGGACATGAGCACGCTCGTCGATGGCCTGCTGTCGGCCGAAGAGTTGCTGCCCGCCCCGTGGGTCGCACTGATCCACCGGGTCCGCAGTGCGGCTTGTGATGTGGATCGCATGGCGCTGCTGGAAAATTTTGTGCTGCAGGAGGACCGGATGCGGCCCCCGCTGGCATCTGGCGATTCGGCATCTGTGCGCTGGATGCGGAATTTGCTTGCCCACGCGACGCTTCACGGCATGGGTGGCAGCGTTCGCAGCCTGGAGCGCCTTGCGCGTGCCTGGGCGGGCCAGTCGCTGCGCCGTCTGGGTTGGTTGTCGCGTGCCGAAGATGCATTGCTGCGGGCACGGCAGGAAGGCGATCGATCCGGGCACCCGCCGCGCTGGCAGGATGTGGCCCAGAGTGCGGGCTACGCAGACCAGTCCCATCTGTGCCGCGAGGCCCGGCGGGTCACCGGCGCAAGCCCCAGCGAACTGGCAAGGCGTGTGAATGCCCATGACGACAGCTACTGGTTCTATCGGATCTGGTCATAGCCTTGGTGACGTGGGGGGTGATTGTCCCGTGGGTACAGCAAGCATCGGCATAATGCAAGCCGTTTGCGTTATTGCAAGCACTCCTTTCCCCGCTCCTGAGCCATGCCCGCCCACGAATCTCCAGCCGCTGCATTGCCGCCCCGTCGTACCTGGGTGTTGCCCGAGGGCATGCGCGCCACCCGCGCCACGCGGGCGTTGGCAGCTGTGTACGAGGCGAGGCCGGATGCGGCCCTGTCCGAGTCCGAGGTGGAAGCGGCGCTGGCTGCATCGGGGGCTGCCGTCAACAAAGTCACTGTCTACCGCATGCTCGACCGGTTTGCCTCGGCCGGGCTGCTGCACAAGCAGGTGGATGCCGCCCGAGTGACGCGGTATGCCTTGGCGCCCCAGGGCGAAGAGGGCGCCGCACCGCGTTTTGAGTGCGACGATTGCCACCGCCAGTTCCGCCTGTCGCAGGGTTCGGCCAAGGTGCAAAAGGCCCTCCAGCAGGTGCTGCAGGCGCTGGCCACAGCAGGGCATGAGAGCCTGGCGGTGGACGTTGCCGTGCATGGGCGGTGTGCCGACTGTGCGCACCCAGCCGGGAGCGCAGCCGCATGATCCGCACCCGGGGGCTTTGCTACACCTACGCCACGGGCGGTGCGGCGCCGCTGCGGTTTCCGGATGTGGATTTGCGCCAGGGCGGCACGCTGTTGCTGCGTGGGCGGTCGGGCACGGGCAAGTCCACCTGGCTCGCGCTGATGGCGGGATTGCGTGGTGCCAGCGGCGGCCACGTGTTTGTGGCCGGTACCGAGCTGGGCATGCAGCGTGGCAGCGAGATCGACGCCTGGCGCGCGCGCAACATCGGCTTTCTGCCGCAGAAGCTGTACCTCAGCAGCGCGCTCACCGTGGCCGACAACCTGGCGCTGGTGTACTTTGCAGCCGGGCTGGCGCGCGACGATGCGGCGATCTGCCGCGCCTTGGCGCAGGTGGGCGTGGCCGACTTGGCCGCCCGCAAGCCGCACCAGCTGTCGGGCGGGCAGGCGCAGCGGGTGGCGCTGGCGCGGGCGGTGCTGCTGGCGCCGCAGGTGCTGCTGGCCGATGAGCCCACGGCCAGCCTGGACGACGAGGCCGCTGCCGACGCGCTGGCGCTGCTGCAGCACAGCGCGGCCGCCTGCGATGCCAGCCTGGTGATTGCCACGCACGACCAGCGCGTGGTGCAAGCCCTGGCCGGTGTGCAAACGTTGAATTTGAATGAAATTGGCGCCCAGCGCTTATTGGATAAGCGCGAGCAGCTATGAATTCAGGAGTGACCAAACTCGCACGCCTGTCGTGGCGCTACCTCTGGTCCCGCCCGCTTGCGGCCGTGCTGAACCTGCTGGTACTCACGCTGGGCCTGGCGGCCATCACGCTGGTGCTGCTGGTGGCCACGCAGCTCGACAAGGCGTTCGAGCGCGACCTATCGGGCATCGACCTTGTCGTGGGCGCCAAGGGCAGCCCGCTGCAGCTGATCCTGGCGGGCGTGTTCCACATCGACGTGCCCACGGGCAACATTCCGCTGCAGGAAGTGCAGGCGCTGCAACAGAACCCGCAGGTGGCACAGGTCATTCCGCTGAGCCTGGGCGACAGCTACCAGGGCTTTCGCATCGTGGGCACCACGCCCGACTACGTGGCGCACTACGAAGCCCAGTTCGCCGAAGGCGCGCTGTGGCAGCAGCCCATGGATGCCGTGCTAGGCGCCAGCGTGGCGCGCGGCATCGTCAAAAGCAGCCACGCGGGGGCGCCGCTGGTGGGGGCCACCTTTATCGGCAGCCATGGGCTGGGTGGGGGGGGGCACGCGCATGGCGACCATCCCTACCGCGTGAGCGGCGTGCTCAAGCCCTGCGGCTGCGTGCTGGACCGGCTGATCCTGACCAGTACCGAATCCGTCTGGATGGTGCACGAGACGGCCACGGCCGCGGATGCCGAGGACCTGGAAATTTTGAAAGAAGAGCGCGAGGTGACCGTGGCCCTGGTGCGCTACCGCACCCCGCTGGCCGCGGTGACCATGCCGCGCCAGATCAACAGCGGCACCAGCATGCAGGCGGCCGCGCCGGCCATCGAGGTCACGCGCCTGCTGCGCTTGCTGGGTGTGGGCGCAGACGTGCTGCGCGCCTTTGGCGGCGTGCTGCTGGCCGTGGCCGCGCTCAGCGTGTTCATTGCCCTGTGGAATGCCGTGCGGGAACGCCGTGCCGACCTGGCGATGTTGCGCATGCTAGGCGCGCCCCCGGGCCGCGTGGCCGGGCTGGTGCTGTGGGAGGCGCTGTGGCTGGCCGCCATGGCGTCCGCGCTGGGCTTGCTGCTGGGGCACGCCCTGGCGCATGGCCTGGGCTGGGCACTGCAGGCCCAGGGGCTGCTGCCCGTCACGGGCTTGATCTGGCTGCCGGCCGAGGCGGGCGTGCCGTTGCTGGCCGCGGGTGTGGCGGCGCTGGGGGCGTTGCTGCCTGCCATGCAGGCCTACCGCACTGACGTGGCCGACCTGCTTAGCCAGCCCTAGCCGCCCGACCGCAGATTTTTGTTTATCCAACCTACCCTCTCAACTGAAAGGCTCGTCATGAAAAAACTCCTCACCGCCCTCGCCCTGGCCCCCCTGCTGCTGGCCGGCGCCCTGGCGCATGCCCAGGCCCACAGCGACAAGGAAACCAAGGCCGACATCGAACGCCACCGCGCCATGGCCGCCGCGCACGAGGCCGCCGCCAAGTGCCTGGAATCTGGCAAGGGCCACGACGTGTGCCAGAAGGAACTCCAGGCCGCGTGCAAGGGTCTGGCCATCGGAAAATACTGCGGCATGAGGCACGCGCACTGATCGCCGGGCCGCGCTGTTCATTCTTTCTGGAGGTTGCCCGCCATGTCCCACGCTTTGATCCCCCAACCTGGCACTGGCCGAGTGCTACGTCTTGGCTGGTTGGCTGCCTGCCTGCTGACAGCAGCTGGTGGCGCGCAGGCGCAGCAGGGCGCTGCCACCAAGCCCGCACCGGGCGCTTTTGAGCGGGCCAAAGAGGCCGCAGCGCCGAAGGCGACGGCGCCCGTGCTGAGTTCGCCGCTGCCCGCAGGTGCAGGCACCGTTGTGCCATCGGGATCCGGTGCGGGCTACCACAGCCCCGACAGCCCCATCGCACCGCTGCCCCAGCGCAATGACGTGATCCCCTGGTCGGTGCTGACCGATCTGACCAAGAAGACCACCAAGGACGGCATCCTGCCTGTCTTCAACGATGCGCAAAAGGGCATGGACAAGACCACGCAGCGCATCCAGGGCTTCATGATGCCGCTCGATGCCAAGCCCACGCAGACCCATTTCTTGCTTACCTCGGTGCCGCTGACCTGCTCGTTCTGCATGCCGGGTGGTCCCGAGAGCATGATCGAGGTGAAGGCCAAGACGCCCGTGCGCTATTCGCTGGAACCCGTGGTGGTGGAAGGCAAGTTCACCGTGCTGCACAACGACCCCTATGGCCTGTACTACCGCGTGACCGAGGCGGTGCCGGTGAAGTAAAGCGCCAAAGCGCCGGGCGGCACCCGATCTGCCGTTCTCGTCCGCTGCTGGCACGCTTGCCTCGATTTTTCGCTTTTTCGCTTTTTCGCTTTTTCGCTTTTTCGCTTTTTCGCTTTTTCATTGTCGTCTCGCCCCTCCCGCCCGTGTCTTTGCTGCCCTACCCACCCCGACCGGTGCGCGCCCTGCGTGCGCCACGCGGTGGCGCGCGCGTTGCGGCAATGGGGCAGGGTAGTGCGCGGCGGCTGGGCCGCACGCTGGCACTGGCCTGGCTGCTGCTGGCCTTGCTGTGGGCCCCTACGCTGGGCCGCATGCACCAGGCGGGCCATGCGCCCGGGCTGTCGGCACACGCTGGCACGCATGTCCACGAGCCTGCTGCTGCACATGTTGATGCGCGGTCACAAGCAGATTCGCATGCCCACGGCGGCTGGCTGGACCACCTGTGGGCCCACCCTGCGCAAGGCGCGGCGGTGGACTGCCTGCTGCTCGACCAACTCACGCTGGGGGACGTGCTGCACGCCGCCCCGCTGGCGCTGCCCACTGCGGTGCCAGCGCCGCAGCCATCCCCGCACCGCGCGCACGGCCCCGCCGGGCAGCGGCTTGCACAGTTCCAGGCCCGCGGACCGCCTGGGTGCGTGGCGCCTGCCACGGCCGCTGCCGTCGCTTGAAGCGGCGCTGCAATCGCAGCAGCTGCCGTTGGGTGCATGCCCAACTTGACGACGCTCCTACAGTCCATTGCTCCTGATTTCATAGCTGCTAGCGCTTGATAGTCAAGCGCTAGGGTCGTTTTTTATTCAAACTCTTTCGCCCTACCGCGGGCGCGCAACCGTGCCACGTCCTCCGGTCCTTCCGTTCGCGGCCGGCCGTGTGGCACGCCTGCCCTCTGCCAACGCACCATGACACACCTTATCTCCCGCTCCATTCACATTCGCCGTGCCGCCACGCGGCGCCCCGCGTTGCAGCCCATTGCGCTGGCCGCTGCTCTGACCTTGTCGCCCGGCCTGCATCCGGCGCATGCGCAGACAGCGGCCACCGCGCCTGCAGCCGATGCCCCAGCTGCAGCGCCCAGCCTGCCGCCCGTCACCGTGTCCGCCAGCGGCCTGCAGCTGGGTGCCAACGAAATGACCACGCCCGCCACCGTGCTCGAAGGCGATGAGCTGGTGCGCCGCCGCGAGGCCACCTTGGGCGAGACGCTGAACAGCGAGCCCGGCATCACCAGCAGCCACTTCGGCGCGGGCGCCAGCCGCCCCATCATCCGCGGCATGGACGGCCCGCGTGTGAAGGTGCTGTCGGACGGCGCCGAGCTGCACGACGCCTCCACCATCAGCCCCGACCACGCCGTGGTGTCCGAGCCCATGCTCGCCACGCAGATCGAAGTGCTGCGCGGCCCTTCGGCCCTGGTCTATGGCAACGGCGCCGTGGGCGGCGTGGTGAATGTGCTGGACGGAAAAATCCCCACTGCCATTCCCCAAAAGGGCTTTGAAGGCAGCGCCGAGCTGCGCGCCAACTCTGGCGCGCGCGAGAAAGCAGGCGCTGTCTCGCTGACCGGGGGCGCGGGCAATCTGGCCGTGCATGTGGAAGGCGTGGCGCGCGATGCGGGCGACTACCGCGTGGGCAAGGGCTGGGCGCCTGAGGGTGAGGCCACCCGCAAGGTGCCGGGCAGCTTCAACCGCACCGACACCGGCAGCGTGGGCCTGTCGTGGGTGGGCGAGCGCGGCTACCTGGGCGCTGCCTACACCCGCCAGACCGCCAAGTACGGCCTGCCGGGCCACAACCACAGCTTCGAGGGCTGCCACACGCATGGCAGCCACCTGCACTGCGGATCGCACGACGAAGACGATGGCCACGACCACGGCGACCATGACCACGATCACGATCATGACCATAGCGATGTGCCGGTCGTGGACCTGCGCAGCGAACGCTTTGACATCCGCGGCGAGCTGCGCAACCCCTTCGCGGGCTTCTCGGCCCTGCGCCTGCGCGCCGGCATCACTGACTACGTGCACGACGAATTCGAGGACGGCGCCGTCAGCACCACTTTCAAGAACAAAGCCTACGACACCCGCGTGGAGCTGCAGCACGAGCCCATCGCCGGCTTCAAGGGCGTGATCGGCCTGCAGACCTCGCAGCGCAAGTTCAGCGCCGAGGGGGACGAAGCCTACGTGCAGCCCACCATCACCCGCCGCACGGGCCTGTTTGTACTGGAGGAATACCGCCTGGGCGACTGGCGCTTTGAAGCCGCGCTGCGCCACGACCGCCAGACGGCCAAGGCCGAAACCAGCAACATCGAACGCAGCCACAACGGCACCTCGGCATCCCTGGGCGCGGTGTGGAAGTTCACGCCGGGCTACCAGTTGGGCGCGTCCTTCACCCGCGCCAGCCGCGCGCCGTCGGCCGAAGAGCTGTACGCCCGCGGTTTGCACATGGCCACCAGCACGTATGAGCGCGGCGACGCGAACCTGCGCTCCGAAACCTCGCAGAACTTTGATGTGAGCCTGAAGAAGACCGCCGGCGACACCACCTTCGGCGTCAGCGTGTTCAGGAACCGCATCAACAACTACATCTACGGCCGCACCCTGGACGAGCTGGACGGCTTGCAGCTGCTGCAGTACAGCCAGGCCGACGCCACCTTCACCGGCATCGAGGGCCAGGTGCGCCAGCGCCTCACGCGGAACCTGGGCGTCACGCTGTTTGGCGACACCGTGCGCGCCCGCATCGCGGACGGCGGCGGCAACCTGCCCCGCATCCCCGCCAGCCGCATCGGCGTGCGCCTGGATGCCAACTGGAACGCCTGGGAAGGCCAGGTGGAATGGGTGCAGGTCGCCCGCCAGAACCGCATCGCCGCGTTTGAAACCGCCACCCCCGGCTACGGCATGCTCAACCTGGGAGTGGCATACAACGGGCAGCTTGGTAACGGCACGCCGTGGCAGGTGTACGTGAAGGGCACCAACCTGACGGATCGCCTGGCGTATGCACACACCAGCTTCATCAAAAACGCGGCGCCGCTGATGGGGCGCAACCTGACGGTGGGGGTGAAGGTGGCTTTCTGAAAGCTGGCCGCGTTGCGCGGCTCGCCCACCCCCAATTCACTCACTCGCTCACGTACTCCCAAGCGCACTCTGCCTGCCGCCGATACCTCCGCGGTTGGGCAGCGCGCGTTTGCGCGCTCGTTCGCGTGCCTGTACCCCACACCGTCCGTTGACGAAACCCGCCATGAACCCAACCCGTTTATCCCCTTCTTCATCGCGCAGCCGTGCTGCGCTCAGCCGCATGCCCGCTGCCAAGCTCACTGCTGCCGCACTGGCGGTGGCACTGGTGCCGTGGGCCCAAGCACAGACATCACAGACACCTGCCGCAGCATCCGCATCAGAAGCAATCACCCAGCCCACACGCGCCCTCCCGGCCGTGGACGTGCTGGGCACGACCGGCCCCGCCGCGCGCACGCCCGGCGAACGCGCTGCTGTCACGCTCCAGCCAAGCGCACTGCCCGCCACGGTGCAGCAACTCAACCAGGACGACATTGCCAGCACCAATGTCGGCCGCGATATTTCCAACATCTTTCGCCGCGTCCCTGGCGTGCTGGCCAACAACATCGATCAGGGCGAAACCGGCAACGGCTTTCGCATGCGCGGCTTTGCCACGCAGGGCACACACGGTGCCGATACCGCCGTGTATGTGGACGGGGTCCCGCAAAACATTCCGTCCAGCCAGGGCGGGGCAGGGCATGGCCCGGTGTTTCTGGAATGGCTCAACGCCGACCTGATCGACGGCGTGGACGTCATCAAGGGCCCTATCTCTGCCTTGTATGGCGACCAGAACCGCGCAGGCGCTGTTGACATCCGCACCCGCAAGGGCGGCAGCGCCACGCCGTCCAGCGTCAGTGTCAGCGCCGAGCGCTACGGCCTGCGCCGCAGCACGCTGGTGTTGTCCAACAGCATGCCCACCAGCTTCTCCAGCATCGATTCGCTGCTGATGGCCGACGTGTACCGCAACGACGGCTACCGCTATGCGTCCCGCACCGACCGCGACACCTTGTTCTGGAAGCTGTCCACCCAGCACCAAGGCGCCCGCTACAGCCTGCGCGTGATGCGCTACGTGGCCGACTTTGATGCGCCTGGGTATTTGCTGCTGCCTGCGCTGGAAGCCGGGCTCGACCCACGCTCCACCCAATCGAACAACCCTGGCTTCGGGAATGCGCGGCGCACCAGCCTGGTGTTCAACCGCGCCCCGGCCGAAGGCGAGGCGGGCTGGTATGCCACGGCCTACGCCGAAAGCTTCAATCGCAAACGCGGCATCACCGCCAACGCCACCAATCACACGGTGGGCGTGGATGACCGGGACATCTTCGGCGCACGCGTACTGCGTAACACCACGTTTGGCAATGCGGCCATTGCCTTTGGCGCCGAGCTGCGCAAGGACCGGGGGGACGCCTACCGCCAGGTCTACGTCAACCGCACACCATCGGCCAACTACGTCAATGCGCAAGACCTGGACCTGCTGACCTACGGACTGTTTGCGCAGGGCCAGTGGCGCGTGACTGACACCCTCAAGCTGAGCGCCGGTGCGCGTTACGACCGGTTTGACTACGACATCGCCAACCTCAAGCTGCCTGCGGCCAGCACCGGCTACGACAAGGGTGTGTTCACGCCCAAGCTGGGCGCGTCGTGGTCGCTCACCCCGCAGGTGGAGTTGTTTGCCAACGTGGCCGAAGGCATGCGGTCGCCCTCGGCCGAGCAGATCAGCAGCAGCGGCGCCACCGGCCCGCTGGGTGCAACAGGCGGCATCATCAGCCAGATCGCGCCCAGCAAGGTGCGATCATTCGACTTGGGTTTTACCGCATCGCCTGCCAGCGGCTGGACGGTGTCGGGCGTGGGATACGCCATTCAGAACTCCGACGAAATCGTGGGCCAAGCCGATGGCTCCTTCAAATCGGTGGGCGAAACCACGCGCAAAGGGCTGGAGCTGGAAGCCCGCTGGCGCGCCAGCAGCGCCACCAGCGTGTACGCCAGCATCGGCAAGATCCTGCAGGCCAAGGTGGACAACCCGGCGCCCAATACCGGTGCCAAGCTTACGGTGCCTGCCACGCAACTCAAGGCCGGAGCCCAGCACAAGCTGCGGCTGGGCGAAGGCCAGCTCACGCTCAATGCGGATGCCTACCTGATCGCGGACATGCCGTACTACGTGGGCACGCCTGCCACGCAAGAGCGCACCATGCCTCTGTACACGCGCTATGACCTGCGCGCCACGTACGACTGGAAGCAGACGCAGCTGTCGCTGTACGCCACCTTCCAGCCCCACCGCTATGGCACCGAAATCGCCTACGGCAGCGCCGCAGGGCTGATGATGTCGCCCGTTCCCCGCAGCACTTTTGGCGCCACGCTGCGCTACTTCTTCTGATGGAAGCGGCGGCCATTCTTGAGACCCGCGCCCTCACCATCCGGAGGGGCGACCGGGTCACGCTGCAGGCGCTCGACCTGGCGGTCCCGGCGGGCAGCGTCTATGCGCTGCTGGGCGGCAACGGCGCGGGCAAAACCACCACGCTGAACGCGCTGCTGGGATTTGTTCCCGCCGCGTCGGGGCAGGCCCTGGTCAACGGGGTGGACGCCTCGCTGCAGCCGCACCAGTCACGCGCTCACCTGGCATACCTGCCCGAGAACGTGGCGCTGTACCCCTACCTGTCGGGGGTGGAGAACCTGCAGTACTTCTGCAAGCTGTCGGACATCGCACTCGACAAAACCCAAGCGCACAACCTGCTCACAGCGTCGGGATTGGCGCCCGACGCACAGGGGCGCCGGGTTGGGGGGTACTCCAAGGGCATGCGGCAAAAGGTTGGCCTGGCGATTGCCAAAGCGCGCCGCGCCAGCGCCATGCTGCTGGACGAGCCCACCTCCGGGCTAGACCCTGCAGCTGCCAACGAGTTCGCGCAAAGCGTACTGCAGGCCAAGCAGGGCGGCATGGCCGTGCTGATGGCCACGCATGACCTGTTCAATGCCATTCAGGTGGCTGACCGCATCGGCATTCTTCGCGAAGGGCGCCTAGTGGCGGAGTTTGCCGCGCACGACATAGCCCACAACGAGCTGGAGCGCATCTACCTGCAGCATGCGCGCGGCGTGGTGGAGGTCACCGCACCATGATCGCGTCCATCGCCGCCAAGGAAATGCGCGCGTTGCTGCGCGACGGCCGCTTGTGGGGACTCGGGCTGGTGCTTGTATCGCTGTTGGCGGCCGTGCTGGTGTCGGCCGTGCACCAGCGCCAGGTGGCAGAGCAGGAGCGCCAGCAGGTCGGGACCGCCGCCCGCGCCCAGTGGGACCACCAGGGCGACCGCAACCCCCACCGTGCTGCGCACTTCGGGCTGTATGCGTTCAAACCCCAACTGCCATTGGCCAGCGTAGACCCTGGCATCAACGCGCGCACCGGCCAGGCGCTGTGGCTGGAGCCGCACAAGCGCAACATGGCGCTGCACGCGCCCGTAGCTGACGCCGCCCCTTCGATGGGTCTGGGCGACTTCACCCCGGCCTTTGTGCTGCTGGCGATGGTGCCGCTGCTGATCGCCGTGCTGGGCCACGGCGCTGTCGCGCAAGAACGGGAGCAGGGCACCCTGCGTATGCTGCATGCGTGTGGAATGCGCGGCGTGCCGCTGGTACTGGGCAAATGGCTGGGCCTGTGTGCCAGCGTTGCGCTCGTGCTGGCACCCGCTGCGCTGGTTGCAGGCTGGCTGCTGGCTGCACGGCAGGGTGCGGCTGAGGCCGCAATGCTGCTGGCGGCGCTGGGTGCGTACTACGCCACCTGGGCGGCCGTCTCGGTCGGGGTGTCGACCAGGTGTCGCACTTCGCGCGGCGCGCTGCTGGTGTTGCTGGCGCTGTGGGTGGGCTGGGTGTTCATCGTGCCGCGCTTGGCGGCGTCCACGGTCGAGGCGCTGGCGCCACTACCCACGGGCGAGGCGTTCTGGGCCGGTATCCAGCGCGACATTGACCAGGGCCTGCCGGGGGAGGGCAGCGCTGCCCAGCGCATGAAGGCGTTTGACGCGCAACTGCTGGCCGACAACGGCGTGGCGCGCCTTGAAGGCCTGCCCTTTGGCGCAAATGCAAAGCGCCGCCTGTTCAGGGATGCGTATGCCACCAAGGTGTATGCACAACATTTCGGCCAGTTGTGGCATGCGCAGGCGCAGCAGCAATACCTGCTGCGATGGCTGACCGCCGTATCGCCCTACGCCCCGATGCGGGCCGTGAGCAGCGCACTGGCCGGCACCGACCTGGCCCACCAGCAGCACTTTGAAGAAGCCGCTGAGCAATACCGAGAGCGCTTCACCACCCTGGTGGACGAATGGGACCTGCAAGCCACCCAGGGGGTCACATCGTTCGAGAGCCGCTACGCAGGCAACGCGCTGTGGCAGGCAATTCCGGCGTGGACTTACACACCGCCCGGCATCGGCTTTGCGCTGCGCCACAGCGCCGCAGACTGGGTGGCGCTGGGGGTGTGGCTGCTGGCGGCCCTGACGGCACTCTGCCTGGGCGCCAGAAAGCTGAACCCATGACGACGTTTGTCATCTCCACAACAGCCACCCATCGCATGCTTTTTCCACGCCTCATCCATTGGCAGGCCGAAGGTCTGCGTTTGTACCGCCAACCCATAGCCTGGTGGGCGCTGGCTGCGCTGCTGCTGGTGCTGTTGGCCTCTGCCACCGTGGCGGGACTGGACGCCCGAACCTGGCGCCAGGCCAAAGCGCAGGACCGAACTGCCTACGCCGACAAACTGCACGCCCAACAACTGCGCCTGCAGGCAAGCCCCGCACCCAGCGCGGCCAGTGCCACCGCCACCTACCAGCTGGGCCGCAGCGACCTGGGCCTCACCCGCATGCCGGTAGAGGCCGGCCTGGCGCTGGGCGTGCAGCGGCTCCAGGTCTTGCCGTCGCGCATCAAGGCGTCGCTGGACACCCGGCATGTCGATTCGCGCGACCCGGGTCCACTGCGCAACCCTTTGCTCACCGACACCGGTTTGCCCGGCCTGCCAGCCATGGTGGCGCTGCTGCTGCCGCTGGTGGCCCTGGTACTGTGCGCCGGGCTGCTGCAGGAAGAGCGTGAGCAAGGCCGGCTGGGCCTGCTGCGGGTGCAGTCGCGCTACGGCATCGGCCCCATTCTGCTCGCCGCGCTGGGCTGGCGGCTGCTGGCACTGTGGATGGTTGCGGTGGCAGCCACCCTGCCAGCGCTGCTGCTGGACCCTGGTGCAACCGCTGCAGTTGCGCTGCAGTGGGCCGGCGCGCTGGGCGCGTTCTGCGCGTTGTGGGTCGCGCTGGGCGGCATCTTGTCGGTCCTGCCCGTCAGCGGCGCCACTTGCATACTGGCTGCACTGGGGCTGTGGCTGGCGTTGACGTTTGCTGTGCCCGCAGGTCTGGTGTTGCTGGCGCAGAAAAATGCGCCCCTGCCATCGCGCCTGTCAGCCGTGGTCACCTTGCGCGACGCACAGCACCAGGCCGAGGACAACGAACAGGCGCTGGCTGAAGCCTGGTACGACGAGCACCCGCACATCCCCGCGCAACAGCCCGCTGTATGGCCCGCCAGCTTCGTCGTGCGCGTGCTGGACCAGGACGAAACGCTGCAGCCTCTGGTGGAACAGTTCCGCCAAAGCCGTGCACTGCAAGCCAAACAGGTGTCGGCATGGTCGTGGTTGTCACCCGGCCTGGCTTTGGTGCTGTATGGGGAACGGCTGGCCGGCACAGATGTGGACAGCCACATGCGCTACCAGCAGCAAGTGGACGCGTTTGAGCAGCGGTGGAGAGCGTTTTTGGTGCCGCGCGTGATGAGCAAACAGGGAATGCGGGCCGAAGAGCTGCGGCAGTTGCCTCGGTTCGAGGAATGACATGGCAGCCCTGGCAAGTCGGCAGGGTAAGACTGCAGCACTGGCTGCCTAACGGCGGCGCACCTGGCAGGCAAATCGGAAGGCCAAAAATCTGACAGACCGACTGGCCTCTGTGCCCCTGCATTGGGGGCCTCAAGTGCTATAAGGCTCGTACCATATTGGTCTCAAATGGTCGATTTCGCTATCCGTTGGATGTGCCAGCCCCCTTTTAGCAATAGCCCTGCATGCCCACCCCTCCCACGCCGTCCGCGAACCTGCTGCAACTGCTACCCGAGGCGGTGGTTCAAACCGATGCGCTGTGGGAGATCACCTATCTGAACCCTGCATGGCACAAGCTCACCGGCCATCCTGTGGCAGCGGCGCTGGGCCGGTCTCTGCTGGAGTTCGTGCATCCCGACGACGTCGGCACCATGCGCTCGGGCATGCCTGTGTTCCGTTTGCGGTTTGCCGATGCGGACTTCCGCTGGGTGCGTCTGCAGTTCCACCCCGAGACCGATTCGGCGGAACGCGTGATCAGCCGCCAAGGTGTCCTGATCGAGATCACCGAGGTCACCGAGCAGGTGCTGGTGGAAGTCCGCCAGCGCTTCCTGCGCTTGCTCGAAACCATTGACGGCGTGGTGTGGGAAGCTGAAATCGGCGTGGGCAATACCTTTCTGAGCCCGCAGGTCGAACGCTTGTTCGGCTACTCCGTCGAGGAGTGGCGAGCTGACCCGGGCTTCTGGCGGGCGCATGTGCATCCCGATGATCTGGAGGAGGCACTGCGCATCGACGATGCTGCATACAACGCCACGCACAGCCATGCCTACGAGATGAACTACCGGCTGATCGCCAAGTCGGGCAAGGTCGTGTGGGTGCGCGATCTGTGCCGCGCAGTGGTCGAGCCGGGGCGGCCGAACCGCATGATCGGCCTGATGATCGACGTGACCCAGCAAAAGAACACCGAACTTGAGCTGGTGCGCTCCGAAAACCGCTATTCCCTGGCGACCCACGGGTCGAATGACGGCATCTGGTATTGGGACTTGCGAACAGATGCACTGCATGTGTCCGGGCGATTTCTTCAGATTGTCGGGCTCGGCAGCCGCGACCATGTGTTTGACGGTGGCTGGCGCTTTTTGGAGCAACTCATCGACCCCGAGGATCGCGCGCGCGTGCAGGAGGCCTACCGCAGGCACCTGTCCGGAAGCAGCCCGAACTTTTCGGTGGATTTCCGTGCGTTCCACGGGGCGGGGCGGCTGGTGTGGGTCAACTGGCGCGGGCTTGCCGAGTTCGAAGAGGGAGCGCCCGTCCGCATGGCCGGGTCGTTGAGCGACTTGGCAGAGCGGGGCAGTTCCTACGATGCGCTGACCAACTTGCCCGGCCGGCCGTTGTTCCGCGATCGCCTCGCGCAACTTATCGCGCTGCAGCAGAACAACGGGGTCAACGATGGCGGCGGGCAAGCGCGCGATGAAGCCACGATGTTCGCCGTGTTGCTGCTGGATCTCAACGGGTTCAAGGCCGTCAACGACAGCTACGGGCACCTTGTGGGCGACCAGCTCTTGCAACAGGTGGCGCGGCGGCTCGAATCCTGCGTGCGGGCGGTGGATCTGGTCGCCCGCATGAGTGGCGACGAGTTCAATGTGCTGTTGGAATGCATTGACCCCGCTGAAGCCAGCCACCGTGCAGGGCAGATTGCCGCAGCCCTCGCAGTGCCCTACGTGATCGGCGAACACACCGTGGTCAGTGGCGCGAGCATTGGCCTGGCCTGCAGCGCATCCAGACTGCCGACGGTGGACGACTACCTCCGCGCCGCGGACACCGCCATGTACCGGGCCAAAAGCCAGTCATTGGGCGTGTGCGTTTTTCAGTAAGGCGATTCCGCAATCCAACAGCGGCTGAAAGTGCGGGCGGCGCGAGACGGCTGAGGCCGGAAATTTGCGATGAAGCCGCAGTTGGGTGTGACTGCTACCGGGCCGCAGTCTACTAGCCCCCGCCCGGCACGGCAATGTCAAAGTGCAGCACCTCCTCGCGCACCCCCAGCTTGGTGTACAGCGCGATCGCCGCCGCGTCTTCTTCGCCAGTGTCGGCCTGCACAAAGATGACATAGCCACCCCGCGCCGCGGCGATGGACTGTAGCCGCTCGATCAGCGCAGTGGCCAGGCCTTGGCGTCGGTGGGTGGTGGCAACGGCCAGGTCGTAGATGTAGAACTCGCTGCGTTCCTGCTCGAACTTGGGCAGCTCATAGGCCGCCAATGCCGCCACGGGTTGACCGCTGCCGGGGTCCAGGGCGGCCAGGGCCACGAAAGTGTCGCGCGCCAGCAGGCGCTGCAGGTATTCGGGGCGTGGGCGCCGGGCGCAATAGCTGTCGGGGTCGCCAAACACTTCGCCGAACAAGCTGTTGACCTGCGCCATCAGCGCCGCGTGGTCCGGGCCGAGGTGGACGATGGGGCAGGGAGGGGGAAATGGGGTCATGAGTTTGCCAAAGACGAAAAGCCAAGGAGCCGCCAGTATCCATAGCCTGCAAAATTCAAGCAAAATTGGGCTCCAGCGCTCATCCAGCAAGCGCTAAAAGCTATCAAAAGCATAGTATTTTTTGCGCAAACCGAGGGTAAGCCCGGACATGCCGCGCCACAATATGCGCCCTGCGTGCCCACGCACCTTCAGCGCCGTTTGCTTCCTCAGCCCCTCTCGCTCCCACCGTGAACTCTCCCGTCGCCACCTCGCTTCTCCCCGTCATCCTGTTCATCGCGTTGGGGTTTTACGTGGGCCGGAGGCAATGGATCCGTGCTGGTGCCGTCAAGGACCTGGCCAACCTGGTGTTTATGGTGCTCACGCCCGCGCTGCTGTTTCGCACCATGAGCACGGTGCACATCCAGGACCTGAACTTCGGCCCCGTGGGTATTTACTTTGTGGCCTTTGGCTTGGTGTACGCGGCCACGCTGGCGCTGCAGGGCTTCAACACGTTGGGCGCGGCGCGGGCACTGGCGAACACCTTCAGCAACACGCTGATGATTGGCGTGCCGCTGGTGGGCCTGGTGTTTGGCGATGCGGGGTTGGTTACGCTGTTCACGCTGATATCGGTGCATTCACTCATCCTGTTGACGGCTGCCACCGTGGTGTTTGAACTGGCCGCCGCGCGCGAGCATGCGGGCCGCGGCGACGGTGCCCAACCGCCGATGTGGCGCACGGTGCTGCAGGCCATGCGCAACGGCATCGTGCACCCCGTGCCGCTGCCCATCATTGCTGGCCTGTTGTTTGCGCAGACCGGGCTGGTGGTACCGCAGGTGGTGGACAAGCCGCTACAACTGCTGGGCCAGGCCCTGGGGCCCATTGCGCTGCTGCTGGTGGGGGTGACGCTGGCGTTTACCAAGGTAGGTCACCATTTCAAAGCCGCGCTGCGCATTGCGCTGGTCAAGTGCATGGTGCACCCCGTGGTGCTGGCCGCGCTGGGCTGGGCGCTGGGCCTGTCGGGCCTGCCCCTGGCGGTGATGATCGTGGCCGCGTCGCTGCCCGTGGGGGCCAATGTGTTCTTGTTTGCGCAGCGCTATGCGGTGGCCGAAGACGAGGTCACGGCCAGCGTGGCGGTGTCCACCGTTTTGGGGTTGGTGACGATGCCGGTGGTGATTTTGGCGGTGACGCGGTGGGTGGTGGGATAGGCCGCGTAAGTGTGCGGGGCGCTTCAGGTCTGCACTGGCTCTTCCTGCCCGTGGCATGCCACGCACAGCTTGTTCCCATCCGGGTCGCGAAAATACGCGCCGTAGTAGTCAGCGTGGTACTGCGGTCGTAGGCCCGGCGGCCCATCGCAGCGTCCGCCGTGGGCCAGCGCTGCGGCGTGCACGGCATCCACCTGGGCGCGGGTGGCGGCGGCAAAGGCCGTCATCTGGCCGTTGCCCGGGGCGTGCTCGCCCTCAAAGGGCCGACCGATGAGGAAGAGGGGGCGCGGGCCCGGCGTGCTTTGCCAGCCCGCCCAGGGGTGGCTGGCGTCCACAAACCGCGGCGCAATGCCCAGCGCGGCCATCACAGGCTGATAGAAGGCCTGCGCGCGGTCAAAGTCGGTCACGCCGATGAAGATGTGCGAGAACATGGCAGGCCTCCTAGGGGCGCATCGCGATCAGGGCGCCAGCCGCTCGCGCACCCACTCGCCCGCATCCAGCCGGTAGCGCAGGCGGTCGTGCAGGCGGCTCTTGCGCCCCTGCCAAAACTCCCACTGCTCGGGTTTGAGCCGGTAGCCGCCCCAGTGTGGCGGGCGCGGCGGCTTGAGCATGAACTGCGCGCCGTATTTGGCCGCGTTGGCCACCAGCACGCCGCGGCCGGCGATCACCTGGCTTTGCGGGCTGGCCCAGGCGCCGATGCGCGAATCCAGCGGGCGGCTGTGGAAGTAGGCGTCGCTTTCCTCGTCGCTCACCTTCTCGACCGTGCCTTCGATGCGCACCACGCGCTCCAGCTCCACCCAGTGGAACTGCAGCGCCGCAAACGGATTGCCAGCCAACTGGCGGCCCTTGCGGCTGTCGTAGTTGGTAAACCACACGATGCCGCGTTCGTCATAGCCCTTGATGAGCACGATGCGCGTGCTGGGGCGCAGGTCGCTGCCCACGGTAGCCAGCGTCATGGCGTTGGGTTCGGGGATCTGGGCCTTGATGGCCTCGTGCAGCCACTGGTCAAACTGCTGCAGCGGCGCGGGGTGCGAGGCGTCTTCGTTGAGTTCGGCGCGCTCGTAGCTCTTGCGCAGGTCGGCGATGGCGGAGGAAAGAGGAGAGGAGGGCGAGGTCATGGGGCGATTGTGCATGGCCGGTGCCGGGCAGCACCCAGCGGCAGATCAACCCGGACCCGGTCCGCCTGCGAGCCAAACCAGCAATGCGCCCGCGCGAATGAAGGCGCCGAACATTCATTCGCTTATAGTGGCAGGTCCCTATGAAACCCAAAGACGACGAAAAACAGCGCGCCATTGCCCAGGCCACCTTCGACCTGGTGGCCCAGACGGGCCTGAGCGGCCTCACCATGGCCCAGATCGCCCGCGCTGCGGGGCTGGCCACCAGCACGCTGTATGTGTACTACCCCTCCAAGGACGAGCTCATCAGCCAGCTCTACCAGGACGCCAAGACCGTCACGGCCGTCCGCATCATGGAAGGCGTGACCCCCGAGCTGCCCTACCGCGCCAAGGTGCGCCGCATGTGGGGCAACCTGCTGCGCCACCGGCTGGACCAGTACGCCGAAGTGGTGTTTCAGGAGCAGTACTACAACTCCCCGTGGTTTACACCGGGCAACCGCGAGTTCTCCACGCGCCTGATGGCGGGCTTCTTTGCGGTGATGGAAGAAGGCCAGCGGCAGGAGATCTTGAAGGCCGTGCCCGTGCCGCTGCTCACTGCCAGCCTGGTGGGCTCGGTGCGCGAGACGGCCAACCTGATCCGGTCGGGCACCTTGGCGGATGACGAGCAGGTGCTGCAGATGGCTTTCAGCCTCTGCTGGGACGCTATCAAAGCCTGATCGGACGCTGCCGCCCTGGTAGCGGCATCGTGCACAAAGTCCAACTTTGCTGTTTAATCGAATTTTTATTCTCTTAAAACCAGAGCGCGCTCACAACGCCCACATTCGCCTTCCCGCAATCGCTTCGCTTCATCCACCGGAGAACCCACGATGCCCACCCTGAACATCAACGGCAAAGACACCGCCGTCAACGCCGACGACTCCACCCCCATCCTCTGGGCCCTGCGCGACACGCTGGGCATGACCGGCACCAAGTTTGGCTGCGGCCAAGCGCTGTGCGGGGCCTGCACCGTGCACCTGAACGGCGCGCCGGTGCGCTCATGCATCACGCCCATCTCTGCCGCCGTGGGCCAGAAGATCACCACCATTGAAGCCGTCGCCACGGGCGACAAGGTGGGCAAGGCCGTGCACGCCGCCTGGGTGAAGCACGACGTGGCCCAGTGCGGCTACTGCCAAAGCGGTCAGATCATGAGCGCCACCGCGCTGCTCAAGGGCAAGAAGAAGCCCACCGACGCCGACATCGACGCCGCCATGGCTGGCAACGTGTGCCGCTGCGGTACGTACGTTCGCATCCGCGCCGCCATCCACGACGCTGCCAAGTCTTTGGCCTAAGCACACCGAGCAGGAGAACACCATGCATTTCGACGCTCAAACCGCCCGCAATCACATGCCAAAAGGCCTGGTAGCGCTCATGGATCAAGCGCAAGGCGCTATCAATACAGAAGCAAACGCCGCAGCCCCCGAGGGCGTGGCGCGCCGCACCTTCCTCAAGGCCGCGGCCGCATCCGGCTTTGCGCTGGGGGCCTACCCGCTGGTGGCTGCCGCCCAGGGCGCCGGGGACGCAGCTACGCCCGCCGGGCTCAAGCCCTTCGAGCAACCCTCGGCCTTTGTGCGCATTGACACCGATGGCACCGTCACCGTCACCATCAACCGCCTGGACTTTGGCCAGGGCGTGCAAACCGGCCTGCCCATGATCCTGGCCGAAGAGCTGGATGCCGACTGGGCCAAAGTGCGCAGCGTGCACGGCGACGCCAACCCCGCCTATGCCGACCCCGCCTTTGGCATGCACCTCACGGGCGGCTCCAACTCGCTGAAAAACTCGTACACCCAGTACCGCGAGCTGGGCGCCCGCACCCGCGCCATGCTGGTGTCTGCCGCCGCTGCGCAGTGGGGTGTGGACGCATCCACCCTGCGCACCAACGCAGGCTTTGTGGTGGGCCCCGGCGGCAAAAAATTAAGCTACGGCGCGCTGGCCGAGGCCGCCATGCAGCAGCCCGTGCCCGAGAAAATCACCCTCAAAGACCCCAAGCAGTTCCGCATCATCGGCAAGCCCACGGGCCGGCTCGACGCCCAGGCCAAATCCAGCGGCCAGCAGGACTACGGCATTGACGTGCGCCTGCCCGGCATGCTCACCGCCGTGGTAGCCCGACCACCGGTGTTTGGCGCCAAGGTGAAGTCGCTGGACGACAGCGCCGCCAAGGCCATTAAGGGCGTAAAAGCCGTGCTGCGCGTGCCCACCGACCGCGGCGGCGAAGGCGTGGCCATCATCGCCGAAGGCTACTGGCCCGCCAAGCAGGGGCGCGATGCGCTCAAGGTGGAATGGGACACCGCCGGCGTGGAGAAGGCCGACACCGCTCAGCTGCTCACCCAGTACCGCGCCCTGGCGCAGCAAACCGGCGCCATCGCCATCCCCGCTGATGTGGCCCCGCTGGCCAACGCGCCGCAAAAGATCAGCGCCGAGTTCACCTTTCCGTACCTGGCCCACGCGCCCATGGAGCCGCTGAACTGCACCGTCAAACTCGATGGTGACAAGGCCGAACTGTGGATGGGCACACAAATGCCCGGCCTGGACGCCATGGCCGCCGCCAAGGTGCTGGGCCTGCAGCCGCAGAACATCAAGGTGCACACCCAGATGGCCGGTGGCGGCTTTGGCCGCCGCGCCATCCCCACCAGCGACTACGTGGTGGAAGCCTGCGGCGTGGCCAAGGCCGCACGCACCGCAGGCATCACCGCCCCGGTGCGCACCCTGTGGAGCCGCGAGGACGACATCAAGGGCGGCTACTACCGCCCCATGCACGTGCACCGCGCCGAGATCGGTTTTGATGCCCAGGGCAACATCCTGGCGTGGGACCACGTCATCGTGGGCCAGTCCATCCTCAAGGGCTCGCCGTTCGAGGCCTTCATGGTCAAGAACGGCGTGGACGCCACGGCCGTGGAGGGCATGAAAGAGCCCTACAAAATCCCCATGCGCCTGTCCGTGCACCACCCGCAGGTCAACGTGCCCGTGCTGTGGTGGCGCAGCGTGGGCAGCACCCACACCGCCTACGCCATGGAAACCCTGCTCGACGAAGTGGCCCGCGCCACCGAGCAAGACCCCGTGGCCTACCGCCTGCGCCTGATGGGCGACAAGCACCCCCGCCACAAGGCCGCCCTGCAACTGGCGGTAGACCAGTCCGGCTACGGCAAAAAGAAGCTCGCCGCAGGCCGCGCCTGGGGCGTGGCGGTGCACGAGTCGTTCAGCTCCGTGGTCGCCTATGTGGTGGAAGCTTCCGTCAGCAAAGACGGCACGCCCAAGCTCCACAGCGTGACGGCGGGCGTGCACTGCAACCTGGCCGTCAACCCCAAGAGCGTGGAAGCCCAGGTGCAGGGCGCGGCGCTGATGGGCCTGTCGATGTGCCTGCCCGGCGCGGCCATCACCTTGAAGGATGGCGTGGTGGAGCAAAGCAACTTCGGCGACTTCGCCGTGCCCCGCATCACCGATATGCCCCAGGTGGTCGTGCACATCGTGCCCAGCGCCGAGCCGCCTACCGGCATGGGCGAGCCCGGTTTGCCACCGCTGGCGCCTGCGTTTGCGAACGCGGTGGCAAGGTTGACGGGGAAGACGCCTAGGGAGTTGCCGTTTAAGGTGGCTTGATAAAGCCTGTTGGAATGAGAGCGCCGGGTTTGGGAAGCCCGGCGCTCTTTTTATGGCTCATTCGGTTGCGCCAGCTCAGCGTTCCGGGTATTGCTGAGGTGGTGTTTGGCGAAAGCTTTCGGCCTGCTTCCAGCGGCACAGGAAGCGGGGGAGGGGTGGCTGCAATGCAGCGATTGCAGTCGGTGGACGTGGCACACCGAATTCACGGTGTTAGCCCCATAGCAGTCGTTGCCGATCTCTCTCCTTGTTGGGCAAGTGACTATCCGCCCGCGCACTCCAGGAGCGAAGCTGCAGCCTGCTCTCCCATTCTCTGAATACGTTGCCTTACTACTAACTGGGACCTAGTGGGAATGGGCGGGCTCCTTGGGCTGCGAGCGCACGACCTTGGAATCATGGCCCACACGTGCGCCCCGAAGCAGGCGCAGGCCATTGCCCATCACCAGCAAGCTGGCGCCCATGTCTGCAAACACCGCCATCCACATGGTTGCACTGCCAACTACCGCCATTACAAGGAATACGCTCTTGATGCCCAGCGCAAGGGTGATGTTCTGCCATAGCACGGCGTGCGTTCGCTTGGACAGCCTCACCGTCTCAGCCACGCGCTGCAGGTCATCGTTCATGATGACTACATCGGCCGCTTCCATTGCCGTGTCGGTCCCGGCCCCGCCCATGGCAAACCCGATGTCGGCCTGCGCGAGCGCGGGCGCATCGTTGATCCCATCGCCGGTCATTCCGGTTGCGCCATAACGCTTCTGCATTTCTTTGATGGCTTCGAGCTTGGCTTCTGGCAGCAGATCGCCCCGCGCGTCTTCAATGTCAGATTGAGCAGCAATGGCCTTTGCCGTAGCAGTGTTGTCCCCAGTCAGCATTACCGACGTCACGCCCAGCGCTTTGAGGTCAACGATGGCCTGTTTCGACGTCTCCCGAATAGTGTCCGCGACCGCAAAGAGCGCCAATACGCGCGACTCGTCTGCCAGGAGAGTTACCGTGCGGCCTTGCTTCTCGTGGGTGGCTAGCTCCGCCTCCAGCTCTGGACCGCACAAACCTTGCTCATGAATCAGACGGTGGTTGCCTAGCATCAAGCGCACACCGTTGACCACACCTCCGACCCCGCGGCCAGGCAATGCCTTGAAGTTCTCGGCCTCAGGGCCCGCCACTTCTAGTCCCTGGACGATGGCTTTGGAGACAGGATGATCTGAACGGGCGGCGAGGCTCGCCGCCATCTTTTGGGTGGCAGCCTCATCGCCCGCACCCCACACCTGCCACTTCACCAGCTTTGGCTTGCCTTCGGTGATGGTGCCGGTCTTGTCGAGCGCTACGGCCTTCAGGAGCCGGGCGTCTTCCAGGTAGGTTCCGCCCTTGATCAAGATGCCACGGCGAGCGCCAGCGGCAAGGCCGCTCACCACTGTGACGGGCGTGGAAATGACCAGGGCGCAAGGGCAGGCGATTACCAGCAGAACCAGAGCCTTGTAGAGCGCCTCCAGCCAGGTCAGGCCCATCAGGAAGGGGGTGAGTACGGCCACTGCCACCGCAAGGGCGAAGACCGCAGGCGTGTAAATGGCGGCGAAACGGTCTACAAAGCGCTGTGTCGGGGCGCGTGTGCCTTGCGCTTGCTCAACGGCCTGAATGATCCTGGCGAGAGTGGTGTTGCTGGACAAGGCGGTGACCTCGAACTCCAGTTCACCGGTTTCGTTAATCGTGCCAGCGAACACGGGATCGCCAGGCGCCTTGTCCACAGGGATGCTTTCGCCAGTCACCGGAGCTTGGTTGATCGCTCCAGTGCCCTTGGTCACCTTGCCGTCAAGCGGTACCCGTTCGCCCGGCTTGATGCGCACGGTCGCGCCGATGGCTACAGAAGCGACCGGGGTGGTGGACCACGCGCCATTGGCTCCTTGAACCAAAGCCTCTTCTGGCGCTAGGTCCAGCAAGCCCTTGATGGCGTTTCGGGCCCGGTCCACCGCCTTGGCCTCGATCAGTTCGGCAATGGCGTACAAGGCCATGACCATTGCTGCTTCAGGCCATTGCCCAATGAGGAACGCGCCGGTGACGGCCACTGACATCAGCGCATTGATGTTCAACTTTCCGCGTAGCAGTGCCGCCATGCCTTTCTTGTATGTGTCGATGCCGGCCAGCCAGATGGCTAAGGCGGCGATCACCATGCCGGCCACTTTCCAGCCCATCTGGTCGGGTGCGAAGAATGAAAGAACCTCCGCCCCTGTGGCGAACACCAGCGCCGCCACCAGACGCGATATGCCACTTGAAAAACCATGCTCATGGTTTTCTCCTTCGGCGGCCCCAGCCGTGTGTCCACCCTCAGTCCCGCCAGCGTCTGCAATGGGTTGCGGATCAAAGCCCGCTTTGCGAATGGCGTCGAGTGCCAACGGGTACGCGCTTTCGTCAGCATCGATCTTCAGCGTCCGCGCGCCGAGCTGAAAACCCAATGAACGGATTCCAGGCAGAAGTTCAAGAGCACGGCGGATCTCAGCTTCTTCGGCGCTGCAATCCATTGTGGCAATGCGAAACCATCGGCCCGGACTGCCCGTGGCGGTAGCTGCAGCGGCCACCGGTTGAGGGTCGAAGCCCGCTTTGCGGATGGCGTCGAGAGACAACAGCAAGGCGCGATCCTCCGCATCGATCTTCAGGGTTCGCGCGCCAAGTTGGAAGCCCAAAGAGCGTATTCCGTCTATAGGTTCCAACGCCCGCCGAATCTCCGACTCTTCAGCGCTGCAGTCCATGGTGGCGATTCTGAACAGCTTGCCTTCATCCGGGTGATGTGTGGTCGCGGGGGGCGCGGAGGGAGGACTGGAACAGCCTGAAGAGCAACAGGTGTCAACTACGCTGGATGGGGTGCTGGTATCTGAATTCATATCTGAATTAGAAACCTTGGAGTGACTTTAGAGTCAAGGGGGATGCAAATGTAGATTCTTTGTCCTGCGCGAACGAGACCATGACGCGTGGCGTACAGTGGCAGACACACACAGAGTGCTGGATCCCCTCGCACGGGAAATCCCTGCCGTGAGGCCTACTTTTTGCACGCATTTGCCGCACTGCGACGAGCAACATCTACCGCAGCGCGTGCCCCACTAGAACTTTCGTCAAACGCTACTTCACCGCAAATCGCACATTCGCCGGCTTCTTGCCCGGCAGTGTCACCAGCGCCACCACCTTGGTGCCTGCGGTCACCTTGAACGTGCCCTTGGCTTCCAGCTTGCCGTCCCCTGCGGGCGCCAGCATGGCTTCGGATTTTTCGGTGCCGTTCAGCAAAGTGAGCTTGGCGCTCACGCCTTCGGTCTTGGCGGGTTTGCCGTGGTCGCGCAGGTGCAGGGTGAGGGTGTCGGGCTTGGCAACCAGTTCGTAGTCCATGTCGTTAGCTTCGACGACGATACCCCCGTGTAGCGGCTTGTGGTCGTGGCCATGGGCGTGGTCGCCTGCGGCAAACGCTGTGCCGGAGACACTGACGGCGAGAGCCAGGGCGGCAAAGAGATGGGTTGTGGTTTTCATGATGGTCCTTTCAAAGGGTGGATGGAAAACTAGAGAAATAGAGAACAGAAAGCTCAAAACGCCTCGGCGTTCTTGTCATCGAGCAGGCGCTCGGCATCGCGGCGGCCGAACAGCCAGAACAGAGCGGGGGTGAGGAAGGTGTCGAGCAGGGTCGAGCTGATCAGCCCCGAGAAGATCACCACCGCCACCGGGTGCAAGATCTCGGTGCCGGGGCGCTCGGCCTCCAGCAGCAGCGGGGCCAGCGCGAAGGCGGTGACCAGGGCCGTCATGAGCACGGGGGAGAGGCGTTCGAGCGAGCCGCGCACGATCATGGCGTGGTCGAAGTTCTCACCCTCCACGCGCATCAGGTTCAGGTAGTGGCTCACCTTCAAAATGCCGTTGCGCACCGAGATGCCGGCCAGCGTGATGAAGCCGATCAGCGCCGCCACCGACAGTGGCTGGCCCGAGATCCACAGCCCCAGCACAGCGCCCACCAGCGCCAGCGGGATGTTGGCCATGATCAGTGCCGACAGCGTGGCCGAGCGGTAGCGCGTGTACAGCACCACGAACATCAGCACCAGCGAGACGATGGCCAGCATGCCCACCAGGCGGCTGGCCTCCTCCTGCGCCTGGAACTGGCCGCCCAGGGTGATGAAGTACCCATCCGGCAGGCGCGTCTCGCCCACCACCCGGCGGATGTCGGCCACCACGTCGGACAGCGCCCGGCCCTGCGCGTTGGCAGAGAGCACGATGCGGCGCTTGCCGTCGTCGCGGCTGATCTGGTTGGGGCCGTCGCCGTCCTCGATGCTGGCCAGGCGCGACAGCGGCACCCGCCCGCGCGGGGTCTCGATCATGATCTGCGCCAGGCCCTCGAGTGAGCGCGCGCTCTCGGGCAGGCGAACCACCAGCGCAAAGCGCCGGCTGCCCTCAACGATCTGAGTGACCTTCTCTCCCTCCACCAGGCCCTGCAGCGTGGCCAGCACCTGCGCTGCGGGCACGCCGTACTGGGCGGCCGCGGCATGGTCCACGCGCACGGTGATCTGCGGCGCCAGCACCTGCTTTTCCACCTCCAGGTCGGCCAGGCCGTCAATGCTGGCCAGGCGTGCGCGCAGCGCATCGGCCTGGCCGCGCAGGGTGTCGAGGTCCTCGCCGAAGAGCTTGATCGCGATCTGTGAACGCACGCCCGAAAGCATGTGGTCGATGCGGTGCGAGATCGGCTGGCCGATGGCAATCGCCGCCGGCATCTGCGCCAGCCGGCTGCGGATGTCGGCCTGCACCTCGGCCATGCTGCGTTTCAGCTCGGCCGCAGGCAGCAGGCCCACGTCGAGTTCGCTCACGTGTACGCCCTCGGCATGTTCGTCCAGCTCGGCCCGGCCGCTGCGCCGGCCCACGTGCGTGACCTCGGGCACCTGGCGCACCAGCACCTCGGCCTGGCTGGCCAGTGCGGCCGACTCAGCCAGCGTCACGCCCGGGTTCAGGCGCATGCCGATGAGCAGCGTGCCCTCGTTGAAGGGTGGCAAAAAGGTGGTCGGAAAGAACGGCACCGCCGCCACCGAGAGCACCACGGCCACCGCGCTCACGGCCATGGCGATGCGCGGGCGCGCCAGCACGCCCAGCAGCCCACTGCGGTAGCGCGCCTTGAGCCAGGCCACCACGCGCGTGTCGCCATGGTCCAGGTTCTTCATGCGTGGCAGCAGATAGAAGGCCAGCACCGGCGTGACAGTGACCGACACCAGCAGCGAAGCCACGGTGGAGACGATGAAGGCGATGCCCAGGGGCACGAACAGCCGCCCCTCGATGCCCGGCAGCGCGAACAGCGGCAGGAACACCAGCACGATGATGGCCGTGGCGTAGAGGATGCCCGAGCGCACCTCCATCGACGCGAGCTTGACCACCTCGATGGGGTGCAACCGATGGTTCGGGTGCTTGGCGCGGTCCATCTTCAGGCGGCGCAGCACGTTCTCCACGTCCACCACAGCATCGTCCACCAGGCCGCCAATGGCAATGGCCAGTCCGCCCAGCGTCATGGTGTTGATCGACAGGCCGAAGTACTTGAACACCAGCGCCGTGATGAAGATCGACACCGGAATGGCCGTGAGCGCGATGACCGTGGGCCTGAGCGTGCCCAGAAACACGAACAGGATCACCGCCACGAACACCGAGGCGCCCATGAGCTTGCCCTGCAAGGTGGTGACCGAGGCCTCGATGAAGCTCGCCTGGCGGAAGGTGACGCGCGGCGCCTCCATGCCCGCGGGCAGCGACTTCTTCAGGTCGCCAAGCGCTGCCTCGATGCTGCGCGTGAGCGCGATGGTGTCGGCCGTGGGCTGTTTCTGGATGCCGAGGATCACGGCCGGCTTGCCTTCGAAGCCCGCGTCCCCACGCTTGAGGGCAGCGGCGAAGGTCACCTCGGCCACCTGGCGCAGCAGCACGGGCTGGCCGTTCTTCGCGGTGAGCGCCAGGTTCTGCAGGTCCTCCAGGCGCGAGGTGCGGCCCAGGTGGCGAATCAGGTACTCGCGCCCGTTGAGCTCAAGAAAGCCCCCCGAGGTATTGGCCGAGAAACCCTTGAGCGCGCCCGTGAGCTGGTCATGCGTGATGCCCAGCTCCGCCATGCGTGCCGTCTGCGGCTGCACCTGGAACTGGCGCACCTCGCCGCCGATGGGTATCACCTGCGCCACACCGGCTATCGCCAGAAGGCGCGGGCGCAGCACCCAGTCGGCGTACTCGCGCACGGCCATGGGCGTGGTGCGCTGCACGTCGATGGGGATCGCCACCTGCATGATCTCGCCCATGATGGAGCTGATGGGACCCATGCGCGGTGTCACGCCCGTGGGCAACCCCTCCTCCATGGACGACAGGCGCTCGGACACCATCTGCCGCGCGCGGAAGATGTCGGTGCTCCAGTCGAAGGTGACGTAGATGAAGGACAGGCCCGCGCTGGAGGTGGAGCGCACGCTCTCCACGCCGGGCAGCCCGTTCATCGTGGTTTCGAGCGGGAAGGTGATGAGCTGCTCCACCTCCTCGGCGGCCATGCCGCCGGCCTCGGTCATCAGGGTGACAGTGGGTTTGTTGAGGTCGGGGAACACGTCCACCGGCGTGCGCGTGAGCGTGAAGGCGCCATAGGCCATGAGCACGCCGGCCGCGATGAGCACCAGCAGCCGGTTGGCCAGGCTGTTTTCGAGTAGCCACTTGAACATGGTGGTGGCTCCTAGCGGACCTGGTTGATCAGCGTGGCGCCCTGCGTGGCCACGCGGTCACCGGCCTTGAGGCCCGAGGTCACGGCCACCGAAGTACCGTCGAGCGGCACGTAGGTGACCACGCGCGGCACGAAGCGCTCGGGCGACTCCTTGACCCAGACGATGGTCTGGTTCGCGGGGTTGCGCAGCAGCGAGGCCACGGGCACCTGCACGCCGGCGGCCTGCTCGGTGGACTGCACGAACACGCGCACGGGCTGGCCCAGGGCCAGGGTGCCCAGCACCGCCGAGTCGCCCGCAAACTGCAGCGGCAGCGCCTGGTCGCGCAGGCTGCGCGCCGCGCCCAGAAAGCGCAGCGGCACGCGCTGCCCGCCCACGGCCAGCGTGGCACCGGCCACGCTGTGGGCCTGCGCCGTGTCGTAGGCCAGGGCCTCGACGCGCAGGCGCGAAGGGTCCACCACCTCGAACAGCAGTTCGCGCGCATCCACCACCTGCCCTGCCACGGCGTTGGCCGAGGCGATCACGCCCGACACGGGCGCCACCAGCGCATCGCGCGTTGCCAGGCCAGCCCCCACCGCACCCAGGCGCTGGGTAAAGCTTTGCAGCTCGCTCTCGGCCGCCTCGATGTCCTTGCGCGGCACGGTGTCCGCCAAGTCCTTCAAACGCGCCACGCGGCGTGCAGCCAGGTCGCGCGCGGCGCGCAGCTCGGCCTGCTGGGCCAGTTGGTTGGAGCGCTCGATGGCGCCTGCCGTGGGCACCACATAGGCCAGCACCTCGCCCTTGCGCACCGCCTGGCCCACGCCGGGCAGGCCCTTGGGCCCTGCCTCCAGCCGGCCCGCCAGAGCGGCCTGCACCTTGCCGCCGGCATTCGGGTCCATCACCACCGTGCCGGCCAGCTCGAAGGCCTTGGGGTGCCGGCCCTCGGCCGCCACCAGGGTGCGCACGCCCAGCTGGCGCTGCGCGGGTTTGGGAAGGAACACGCTGCCATCGGGTTGGCGCTTGGGGCCATTGCCGTCGGCGGCCGCAGGGGCGTCACCATGGTCATGGCCTTCGCCGGCCACCGCGCCCAGGGGGGCGTACAGGCCGGCGGCCACCAGCAAGGCGGCCAGGGCGCGGGTTGCAAGTGAGCGCTTCATGCGACACCTCCAACACGGGTGGCGCGGCTGCGCCGCAGACCCCACACGGTGCCCAGGGCCAGCAGCACGGCGCCCACGGCACCGGCCACCAGCGCGTTGCGCCGGCCCGCAGGCTCGGCATGGGCATGCGCAGCGGCATGCACATCGATCTCGCCGGCCAGCAGGTCGGTCTCGGCGCCGGCCACCACGGTGACCGTAACGGGGCTCACGCCCTCGGCCAGCGGTGCGGCCAGCGCGGCCTGGAACTCGCCCTCGGCGACGCGGGTGACAGGCACGCGCGTACCGGCAATGTCCAGCTCCAGCTGGGCCTCCTTCACGGGGCTGTTGTCGCCCGCGTGGTCGAGGTAGAGCGCCAGCTTTTGCCCGTCGAGCACGCCCACCAGCTCGAACAGGTCGGACGTGGCGGCAAAGCGCGGCATGGCAGGGCCGGCAGCGGCAGCGGGGGCTTCGCCATGGTCATGGCCGGCATCGGCATGGACTGCCGGCGGCACAAGGCCCAGCACCAGGGCCAGGCCCAGTGTGGAAAGAAGAGAAAGGATTTGCATGGTGGTCACAGAAATGGGGATGGGACAGGCTGGGCGCTCACTGCGGCAACAGGCCCAGGGCCTGGCGCAGGGTGGACACGGCAGCGGCGGCATCGATGCGGGCACGCGCGAGCTGGCGCTCTGCCTGCACGGCATCGAGCTCCACGCGCAGGCGCGTGGGCCAGTCGGCCTCGCCCAGGCGGAAGGCCTTGTCGACGAAGCCGCGCGCATCGCGTGCCAGGGCCGCATGGCGGGCCATGGCCTCGCGCTGGGCCTGGGCGGCCTTCACGCGGGCCGAAGCCGCGGCCACGTCAGCAGCGAGACGGTCCTGCTCCACGCGGGCGCGCACTTCGGCGTCCAGCGCGTCAGCGCGCGCGGCGGCCTCCCTGGCGCGCGCCCGGTCGCCACCACCCAGGGGCACGCGCACCCCCACGGTGAAGGTTTGCAGGTAACGCTCGCCCGACTGCTCGCGCCCGCGCGTGGCGGCCACGGTCAGTTCGGGGTTGGCCCGCGTCTGCACGGCGGCCAGGTCGGCGGCGCGGCGCGCCACCTCGGCCTGGTCCTGCCAGTCGGCCACGGCGGGGTGGTCGGCGGGCAGGCCGGCACCGGGCACGGCCTCGGGCTCTGCCCCGTCGGCCAGCTCCGCGCCGCCACCCCAGACCGCCAGGGCGGCCTGCGCCGCATCGCGTGCGCCCATGGCCTCGGCCACGGCCGCTTCGGCCTGGGCCACGGCGCCGTCGGCCTGGGACTGGTCGGCGCGCGACATGTCGCCAGCCTTGAAACGGCGCGCCACATCGGCCGCCAGGCGCTCTGCGTTCTGCAGCCGGTCCTGGGCCAGGCCCAGCTCCGCCTGCGCACGCTGCAAGGCCCACCAGGCCTCGCGCACGGTGGCGGCCAGTTGCAGCTGCGCGGCCAGGCGGCGGCTGTCCACGGCCTTGATCTCGGCATCCCCCAGCGCGGCCTTGCGTGCGCGCTCTCCGGGCAGCCACAGCGGCAGAGCCACGCCCACTTCGTATTCACGGCTGCCCTGGTTGCTGCCGGGCCGGTCGGTCTTGGCCTGCAGCTCCAGGGCCGCGGGCTCGGCCGTCCAGGACGAAGCGCCGCTGCGCGCGGCCTGCGCCGATTCGCGCCGCAGTGCAGCCGACTGCGCCTCGGGCTGCTGCGCCCAGGCCCTATCGAACAGGGTCGTGAGCGTGAGCGGTGTTGCCGGCGGCTGGGCCAGCGCGGCACTGCCGGCCAGCGCCCATCCCAGGGCCACGGCCGCCATGGATAACCATGGTGCGTCGTTCGTTTTTCTCGTATGTTGCATCCGATTCCTCTGCAGTGGCGTGAGCCACAAGATTGAAATCGGCAAGGCCCGATGCCTGGTGCGCAGGTGCGCACCGATGCTGCTTTTCAAGGCAACATGGAATCGTCAGGAAGGGGCTACCCAGCGCCCGCCTCGCCGCTCAGGCGAGGACAGACCAGTTGGGGCGTTCGGGGCGGGAGAGCGGGGGCCGCACCCATGCTTGAAGCACTTGGTGCGCAGGACGGGAGGCATCAACTGCCAGGGCGTGAACGCCCGAGGTCCAAATCAAACCACTTCCAGCGCCGTGGCACGCATGACAATCCATGTCGGCAGTAGTGAAACTCGCCAGCGCCTGGTGGCCGGACGTTTCAGTGGCTTGAGTTTGCGCTGAATCCTCTGCGGCAGAGTCACCTTCGTGGTCATGCACATGGTGACCGAAGTGGGCTGCTTGCGGCGCCACTTCGTGCCCACAATAGGGTGATGCAGCCGCCCAGATGGATTGGAGCGGCGTGAACACCAGCAAAAAGATGAGAAGCAAGCGGCGCATGAATTCCGCGCATTCTACTCACTGTAATAACCAGCGAATTTGCGGGACGGTCCTATTCCGAGGGCATTGAAGGCTGCAAAAATGATCGAAACTCGGCCAACCTATGTGCCCGGTATCCCATCCAAACGAGGACCGCCCGATTGAGATAGCGTGATCTCAACATTGTGCAAGCCGCGTGGGGCGATGCCAAAGCTAGTCGCAAAAGTTCTACTGAGATGCGCACTGTCTGAGAACCCAGCTGCGTGCGCCGCTTGAGTCAAATTGGATCCCCCGGCAAGGCGTCGCAGCGCTTCTTGGAGCCTTAGCCATCGCACATACGCCCGAAAGGGAAGCCCATACTTCTGCTTGAACCAGTGCAGAAACCGCCCCTCCGACAAGCCTACGATCTGGGCTGCGTCCAGCGCCCGGAGAGGCTGATCCAGCTCGACTTTTAACCAGTCCATGAGCGCCAGTTCACGGAGCCCTTGAGAAGGCCCATCTTGGGGTTCGCCAGCACTGGCAAAGTCCCATTGGTGTAATCGTGCTTCTAGCTCTTGCACCATTGAAATCGATATTTCGCACGCATTCCCGCGCGAAATACTGCGCCAATGCATTGCAATAGGCATGGCGGGGTCAAGAAACAGGAGTCGCACTGCCTCTGTTGACTGCAGGCAATGTGGGGCACCGGCATCAACGACGTGCCCGGCGGCTCGCCTTCTGTAGGGGCCGGCGACAAGCTCAAAAGCGGCGATGGGCGACCACGCGATTTGAACCAGATGGTGGCGGTGTGCCCTATTTTGCTGCACTGGTCCCACATAGATTGCCCAGCCCGGTCCAATGCCCAACCGTGGCAGCAATCGCTGCTCTACCACAGGCTCATCTGGAATCGAGGCTACAAATGCGTGGCCACCGCCTTGGTCCGTACGGCGCGCTGCGATAGCCGGTTTGTTCAAGCCCCGATCATGACGCACTGATCAAATCCTTCTCATGAATACAACTCATCATCCCAGAGAAGCGCCGCAGTTCAAATCAGCCCGACGGGCATACCAAAATGAGATGGACCTGATGAGGTCTGCTTACCTTGCTGGCGACGAGGATAGTGCTACGCGACATGCGGTTCGTGCCCACATCCTGGGACAACGCTACTTGATTCCCCATTTGGTCACTCATGTATGGATGATGCGGATGGCTTGGCGCCGCGGCGACGTGGCCGATGCCATGGGGCAATTGCGCCGCCTGATGATGGTGGTTCCTGGATGGCTGATCGGTTGGGTTCCTGTGGGGAATCCTGGTCTGACAAGCGTGAACCCCCTCAAGTCCTCTGCCATGCCGAGTGATCTGGCAAGGTACTTTGTCGGAGATAGTATCTGGTACCACGTAATGCGACGACTCGCACTGCTGGTGCTCATTGCACTGCTGGGGTTGGCAGCGTTAGCTTGGCAGGACTCGCGCCGGGCTGTCCAAGCAACGGCTCTGGAGCACGAATGGTCCAATTTGCGTGTGGAGAAGGTATTGGGGTTGGGGGAGTCAACATCCCTTGAAATCTTGCCGCTGGTAAACCGACATGCTCTTGCTCCAGATCTGCAGACCGAGGCAGGCGTGTCCTATCTAATCCAAACGGACGACCGGACAATCTTGTTTGATGTTGGCTGGAACCGCGAACAGACGACGCCATCACCGCTGCTTCACAACATGGGCATGATGGGAATATTGCCCTCAAGCATCGATACAGTTTTTATCAGCCACGCCCACCGGGATCACGTGGGCGGCGCTGCAGCGGAGCGAGCCCGAACGTTCAGCATGAGTCCCGAAGGCGTGGACATGACGGGAAAAACGTTGATTGCACCATTGGAAATGTCTCACCCTGGCATGAAGGTGGAGGTGCTTGACAAGCCTCAACGGCTTTTCGCCGGTGTCGCGTCCACTGGGCCGATCCCCCGCAGTCTCTTCATTGGGCGGATCGACGAGCAAGCTCTGGTTGTGAACGTAGCGGGCAAGGGATTGATCGTGATCGTGGGCTGTGGACACCAAACGATTCCCAAACTGCTCCAAAGAGTTCGCGAAGCGTTCGCAGAGCCAATCTATGGAATCGTCGGCGACCTCCACTTTCCTGTCCCAGAGGGCCGAATGCGGATGATGGGGATCGATGTGCAGCGATTTTTTGCGTCAGGCGATGGACCATTTTCCCCACTCCAGCGCGATCAAGTACTAGCCGAAATGGATATGTTGGATTCAGCGGGCATCCAGTTCTTGGCTGTCGGTACGCATGATACGAGTGACGAGATGATCCAGACATTTTCGAAACGGTTTGGCCAGCGCTTTCAACAGGTTGAGGCTGGTCGAGCCATTCGCATTGGTTCGAACCAGGTACCCACTGCGGACAAAGTGACGACACCTCAGTAGCGCTGGTGCAACTGCCTACCCAAAGCCAAATAACTTTGCACGACTCCACAATCACCGTTGTTTGCAGCACCGCCCATATTGCCGTCCGCGAAAGCCAAGTTTGCTGCGTGAACGTCTTCAGATCTCAGTCTGTTCGGAGAGCTCCAGAGCGTCATCGACTTCAATGCCAAGGTAGCGGACAGTTGACTCGATTTTTGAATGGCCTAGTAGTAGCTGGACAGCACGCAGATTCTTGGTCCTGCGGTAGATAAGAGTAGCTTTGGTTCGTCGCATGGAGTGTGTTCCATACTCCGCTGGATCCAAACCAAGCTGCAACACCCAGCGCCCTAGAATTCGGGCGTACTGACGAGTCCCGAGATGCGGAGACTTGTGAAGTCGGCTGGGGAAGATAAAGTCTTCTGATTTCAGCTTAGTGGCCTTGATCCATTGCCGAAGCGCTTCGCGAGTGGTCCCTGTCAGTTCGAACTGGACGGGGCGACGAGTTTTGTGCTGCATGACCGTTGCTCGCGAAGCGACTTGGTCGCCATGGCAAACGTCTCGGACCTTCAAGGCGACCAGGTCGCATCCGCGTAGCTTGCTGTCTATGCCCAGATTGAAGAGCGCAAGCTCGCGCAAGCGGTTTTCCATCTGAAGGCGCACGCGCAGCGCCCAGATGTCTTTAGGCTTGAATGGCGCCTTCTGACCAACGATCTTTCCCTTGTTCCAAGGCTCGCGATGAACGACGGCTGCAACGGATTCCATAATGGCCTCCAATCGAGTTGCTGGACAAACACGATGCGCCTTCTAGATGCAGGTGTCCACGAGTGACCACGGTAGCTGTGTCAGTTCTTGCGGTTCAGGAAAACGCCCGGTGATGTTCTTCACTGTCTGCTCTCGATCGCAGCAGTCGTTCAACGATTGCATGTTGAGCGACAGCAACCAGCCTGAAGCCGTCCTCGGCGCTGCGGTCAGTCAGCTTGACTCACTTAATCAAAAGTGCTTCTGGCGCTTACTGGCAAGCGCTGGCAGCTATCGTTTTTGAAGTGAACGGGGTGGCTGCGAATTCGGTGCCGCAATCTCTTCACATCAAATTGCGTTGACACCAGCGTGGCAGCATCGTTACCTGCGGCGTTTCGTTTGTGCTCAACGCCCAGCATGGCGATAACGCGCGCAAGGCCCAAAGAACTTGCCGCCAGAGAAATGTTTTCATCAGCGGTTCTTTATTTTTTTTGAGAACTGTCTTTTGCCCAAAAAACTTTACGTCTACGAATTGGTAATGGTGCGCATGCCTCTGCGCGTCATTGCGTTTCGACACCGCCTTTGACAGGTAGCAGGAGAGAAGCCAGCGCCGCAGTCCCCCACGGTGCTCGCCGGTCCAAGAGGTGCTCTTGCCCGATGTCGGCGCAGGTCGTGACGCCCAACATCGCCAGGTTCCGGTCGACCTCTGCACTCAGCAGTTCAATAGCGGCCCCCACGCCTGCTTCTCCATCCACCGCTGCTGCGTAGTTAAAGGGTCGGCCCACAAACACCGCCTGCGCCCCCAGCGCCATAGCTTTGATCACATCGGTGCCCCGGCGGATGCCGCCGTCCAGCATCACGGTCATGCCGCTGCCCGCTTGTTCAACGATGGCAGGCAGCACGCGCAGCGGCGCCACTGCGCCGTCAAGCTGGCGGCCGCCGTGGTTGCTCACGATGATGCCGTCCACACCGTGCTGCCGGGCCAGGGCGGCGTCGTGCGGGCTCAGGATGCCCTTGACGACCAGCGGGCCTTGCCATTGGCGGCGGATGTGGGCGATGTGGCTCCAGTCGAAATGGTCGCGCGCGGCAAAGTCGCGCTGCACGCGCGATGACAGGATGGGCGCGCCGCGTTCGGCAAACGAGTTTTCAAAGTGCGGCATGCCGTGCCGCGCCAGGGTGCGCAGCAGCGTGCCGGCCAGCCAGCGTGGGCGCACCAGCCCGTCCCACGCCAAGCGAAGGCTGGGGCGCAGGGGGGTGGAAAAGCCTGCGCGGATGTTGTTCTCGCGGTTGCCGGCCACTGGGATGTCCACGGTGACGACCAAGGTCTCCACGCCTGCGGCCACCACGCGCTGCAGCAGCCCGTCGATGCGCTCGGGCGTGCCGGGCAGGTAAGCCTGGAACCAGGTGCCGGGGGCCGCGGCCATCACTTCCTCCAGCCGGATCAACGAGCTGCCGCTTTGTATGGCCGGTATGCCCGCTGCTGCGGCGGCGCGCGCCAGAACGATGTCGCCGCGGTAGGCCGACAGGGCGGCAATGCCCATTGGGGCGATGCCGAAGGGGCTGGCGTAACGTTTGCCGAACAGGGTCACGCCCTGGTCGCGCACGGCCACGTTGCGCAGCACGCGGGGGACGAGGGCCAGCTCGGCAAACGCGCGGCGGTTGTCATCCAGCGCCTGGTTGTCTTCTGCTGCGCCCGACACGTAGCCAAAGATCGGGCGCGGCAGCACGCGGCGCGCTGCGGGCTCGAAGTCGTCCAGCGCGAGCAGGTTTCGCGTGCGCCCGCTGCGGCGGGTGCCGTTGAAGGCTTGCCATGCGCTGCTGCTGTTGTCGCTGACGCTACGGGTTGAGACGGGCGCTGGCGATGGAGATGAGGATGGGGGTGACGGGGTGGCAGATGACGAGGTGGGCACGGCGGCTCCGATATGGCAGTGATGTGATACAGCAGCAGGTTTGCGCCGAGTGTGGCGCCACCCCTTTGCGCAAGAAAGCGAAATTATTGGGAACGCAATGTTCGCTAACGCGAAAATAGCCGCATGACCCTCAAGCAGCTTGAAGCCTTCTATTGGGCCGCCACCTGCAGCAGTTTTGCACTTGCGGCAGAGCGTGTGCACCTGTCGGTGTCGTCTTTGTCCAAACGCATTGCAGAGCTGGAAGGATCGCTGGGCCAGGCGCTGTTTGACCGTGCCGGGCACCGCGCGGTGCTGACAGATGCGGGCGCACGGCTTTTGCCATTGGCAGGCGGCTTGCTGCAGCAGGCCGACCGGCTGCAGCAGGAGATGGGCAGCGCCAGCGGATTGCGCGGCCCCTGCCGACTGGGCGTGGGCGAACTCACCGCGCTGACCTGGCTGCCGCGCTGCGTTGCTGCCATTGCAGATGCGCACCCGGCGTTGGAGGTGTCGGTGCACGTGGATGTGGGCGCGGCCCTGGCAGAGCGGCTGGACAAGGGTGAGCTGGATGCCGCCGTCATCGCCGGCCCCGCCACCCGCAGCGCGCTCACGTCTGCGCCCTTGGCGCAAGCGGGCTTCATCTGGTGCGCGGGTGCGCAACTCGCGCCCAAGCTGCCGCAGATGGACGCAGCGGCGCTGCAGCAGCATGCGCTGGTGAGCTTGCCGCTGGGTTCGGGCGTCAATCACCTCATCGACGAGTGGCTTCGGCAGGCGGGTGCGCGCATCCACCGGCGTGTGGTGTGCAATCACTGGGGCGCCATCGTGGGACTGCTGGCCCAGGGCATGGGCGTGGGCTTGCTGCCACAAGGGTGGGCGCAGACGCTGTGTGCGCGGGGTGCGTTGGCAGCCTTGCCCAGCCCCGTGCCGCTGGGGCAGTTGGACTACGCGCTGCACCACCGGCGCGACGACGTGCGGCCGCTGGTGGGTGCCTTGCATGCGCTGGCGGTGAGGCAGGCGGATTTTTCGGTGTCCAGCGGGGCGTTTTGAGTTCGTAGCACCTTCCTGACCGGTGCGTGGCGAAGGTGCATTCCGTATTTCTAGAATCGGTGACCGCGCCGCACATTGCCCCAACCCATGCTTGCTTCATCTTCACCCGGCCCTGTTGTTCTGGTCCTGGCCTCGGGCCGGGGCGAGCGGTTTAAAGCCTCGGGGGGCGCAACGCACAAGTTGTATGCACCGCTGGGCAGCACCACGGTGCTGGAGCACACGCTGGCCGCCGTGCGCGCCAGCGGCTTGGCCTGGCACGCGGAGGACGCTGGACACCCGGGCATGGGCGATTCGATTGCGGCCGCCGTGCGCGCCACGGCCGGTGCCAACGGCTGGCTGGTGCTGCCGGCCGACCTGCCGCTGGTGCTGCCCGGCACTTTGCGCAACATGGCCTGCGCCCTGCAAGCCGCCGCTGCCGAGGGCGCTGCGGTGGTGCAGCCGGCGTACCAGGGCGAACGCGGGCACCCCGTGGGTTTCGCGTCGGCGTGTGGCGCAGAACTGATGGCGCTGACTGGGGAACAGGGCGCGGCCCGTATCGTCCGCCAGTACGCCCAGCAGGGCAGGCTGCGGCAGGTGAGTGTGGAAGACGTGGGCACCGTGACCGATGTGGACACGGTCGGCGACCTGAGACGGGCGGAGCGCATCCTGGCGCTGCGCGGCGCTGTTAGGGCAGGTGACTGAGGAAAGACGGCAGGGGCGGGCAGTGATGATTCGCCATGAATGAGCTGCGAAACTTTTTGAAACGCCGCGATTCCGTAGTCGCTGACGGATGGCCCGTCACCGGCTTTGCCGGCTCTCACTCAACCCATGACCCCAAAAGGAAGCATTTCGATGCGCACACACGCAATCGCATTCGTCGTTGCCCCATTTGCCGCCATGTTGATTGGCTGCCAGACAAATCCCCTCCCGGCCACCGCGTCGCATGCAGCGCCCGCCGAGGGTTCGCCAGCGGAAGTCCAGGCGTCTGCGGCCCCCCAAGGCCCGGTGCCGGTGTTTGGCCCGTTGTCGCGATAGCGCTGAGGGACTGCGGCTCGTGGCTCAAAGCGCCCCGCCGCACTGCACCGAGGGGGCTTTGCAGCCAGCCGTGTCAGCCGGTCAGATGCGCTTGACCGGCTGGCTCTCGATCACTGCGCAGGCCAGGCGTGGGCCGGCGTTGCCGGTGGGCTGGGTGGTGTAGTCGTCGGGGTCGCGGTGCACGATGAGGCCGCGGCCGATGACGTCGGTCACCGGGCCCTGCACGCTGATGGTCTTGGACACAAAGCTGAAGGCCGCCACGCCGTACTTGTCGGCCTTCAGGCTGGGCAGGTCGCCTGCATGGTGCTCGCCCGCGCCGTGGTGGCCGTGAGGCTTGGTGGTGGGGTTGAAGTGCCCTCCAGCGCTCATGCCATCGCCGCTGGAGCAGTCCCCTTTTTCATGGATATGAAACCCGTGCTCGGCATTGGGCTTGAGGCCGCGGATTTCTCCGTGCACACGCACGTGGTCACCGCGCTGCACAAATGTGACCGTGCCGTGGGTGGTGTTGCCGCGCGTGGGCTCCAGTTTGGCCACGGCGCGGTAGCCCTCCAGGTGCGACGCGCAGCCCGACAGGGCTAGCGCCGCCACGGCGCTAGAGAGCATCAGCAAAGGGGAAAACGGTTGGGTCGTCATGGCCGGGACTCCTTGGAAAAGTGGGACAACAAAAGCAAACACCAGACGCTGGAGGCATGGGCCTGCCGCAGGCGCTTCCGGTGTGATGTGGCGCCATCCTAGCCATGCGCGCAGATAACTACACCTCTTTTTTTGCAGCCAACGCGATCAGGCGGCCCAGCGCCCGGTCGTGAATGCCGTGCCGGCGCAGTTCGTCAAACGTGGCCTGGGCATAGTCGCGTGTGGTGCCATAACGGCCCGTGGCCTGCTCGAAGATGCGGCTGTATTCGTGGTCGGGCAGCACGCCAGTGTGATTGGGGCTCTTGCGGGACAGAGTGAAGGCGAGGGCGCTGACGGGGCCCTGCGGCGTGTGGCAGGTCAGCCAGCGCGGGTCATAGACGGCAGTGACCATCTCGCGCTGCCAAAGGTTGACCATGACCTGTTGGGCGTGCGCACGCGGAACACGGAACACCATGCCGCGGCAGCTGCCGCCCGAGAGCATGCCAAACACCAGGCCAGGGCACTCGGGCGTGCCACGGTTGATGCGGCTCCACATCTTGAGGGCGCGGTGCCACCCGTGCACCTTTGCGGGCCGGCGCTCGGCGTAGTCAAAGTCCGGCCGCCAGATGAGCGAGCCATAGCCAAACACCCACAGGTCGTCGTGGCCGCCCCATTCGGCAAGGGCGCGCTCAAGCATGGGGGCCGGGTCGCGCAGCGGCGCGGGGAGATTCGTCATGGGGCCACTCTACAATTGAAAGCTTTGCTGCGGCGCAGTGATCTCGCAGCGATTATTTTTCTCCAAACCATCACCCCAGGAACCTCTCATGTCCAGCTCCGACGACGATAGCCAGCAACGTTTTGCCCTTGGATTCTTGTTTGCGCTGATTGCGCTGATCCTTTCGGTGGTGGTGGGCACGGTGGTGGTCAAGCAGATGGGCGGCTCGGCTGCAGCTGTAGCCAACAACGCGGCATCCACCCCCGTCGCTGACGCGGCAGCGCCTGCTGCAGCCGTTGTTGTGGTGGTGGACGAAGCCACGGTGCGCGTGGAAGGCGGTGTGGTGAAGTTCTACTTTGCCACCGCCAAGGCTGACCTGGCTGCCGGCGCCAACGATGCGCTGGCCGACGTGGTCAAGGGTGTGGCCGATGGCAAGAAGGCCGTAGTGTCTGGCTACCACGACGCGACGGGCGACGCCGCGCTAAACGCCGAGCTGGCCAAGCAACGTGCCCTGGCAGTGCGTGATGCACTCAAGGCCCTGGGTGTGGCCGACGACAAGATCGAGCTGAAGAAGCCCGAGCAAACCACCGCCACCGGCACAGACGCCGAAGCGCGCCGCGTGGAAGTGACGCTGGGCGCGATGTAAGCGGCTGGTGCAGTAACGCGGCCAGACGCTGACGCCGCGCAACCCAATAAAAAACCCGGCGCTGCCGGGTTTTTTATTGGTCAAATCGGCCTCTGGCGCTTATTTGGTAAGCGCTTGAAGCTATCATTTTTGAAGTATTTCTTCAGCGGAGGCCTTGGCCGCCTGCGCCTTCGGCGCGCTGGATCAGTTCGATCTTGTAGCCATCGGGGTCTGTAACGAACGCAATCACCGTGGTGCCGCCCTTCACCGGCCCGGCCTCGCGTGTCACGTTACCGCCGGCGGCCTTGATCTTCTCGCACGCCGCGTACGCGTCGGGCACACCCAGGGCAATGTGGCCGTAGGCCGTGCCCATCTCGTAGCTTTCGACGCCCCAGTTGTAGGTCAGCTCGATCTCGGCCTGGCCGGGGTTGCCGCCCTCGAAACCTAAAAAGGCCAGCGAGTACTTGTACTCGGGGTTCTCGGACTGGCGCAGCAGCTGCATGCCCAGAACGTTGGTGTAGAAATCAATCGAGCGTTGAAGGTTGCCAACGCGCAGCATCGTGTGGAGGAATTTCATCCCCGGGATTGTGCAGGCAAGTCGAAAACCAGGCATGTGGTGGTGGCGTGGGCATACAGCGTGCCGTCCGGCCCCACCAGACGCGCCTCGGCCGTTGCCAGCTGGCGGCCGCTGTGAATCACGCGGCCTTCGGCGCGCACGCGCGGCACTTTGGGGGTGATGGCCTTGACCAGGTTGATGCCCAGCTCTGCGGTCGTGTAGCCGCGCCCTGGCTCCATGCGGGTGTGTACGGCGCAGCCCAGGGCGGAGTCGAGCAGGGTGGCGAACCAGCCACCGTGCACCGTTCCCATGGGGTTGAGGTGTTCTGCGCGCGGAGTGCCCTGAAAGATCGCAGTGCCGTCGCCGACTTCCACTATCAGAAAGTCCAGCGTATTGGCAATGGCGGCGTAGGGCAGCTCACCGCGCAGCATGGCCTGCATCTGCTGCAGGCCAGTGAGGTGCGCAATCTGTTCGCGCCGGGCTACGCCCGGGCCGGGTCCGGCGTCCAGTACGGACAGGATGTCGCGCTCCTGTGCCAGCCAGTGTTCAAGTTGGTTCTGTGAGGTCATGTGGTGTCCTGGTTGCTGTAGTGGTCTAGTTGAGTGACTTGCATATGCAATTATTGCAGATACAATTAAATTCATGCAAGCCGAGCAAACCACCCCAGCAAGCGCGCCGCCGCAGGGCTGCACGAACTTCAAGCTGCGCCAGCTGATGCGCCGAGTGGCCAGTCACTACGACGCCGAGATGGCGCGGTGCGGGCTCAAGACCACGCAGTATTCGCTGCTGTCGCATGTGCTCAAGCTGGGGCCCATCCGCCCGGGTGACCTCGCTTCTGCGATGAAGATGGACGCCTCCACGCTCACCCGCAACCTGCGCCCGCTGGTGGATGCCGGCTGGGTCACCTTGCAGGCGGGCACCGATGCACGCAGCCGCCTGGTGCACATCACGGACACAGGGCGGGATAAGCGTGCAGAAGCCCAGCGCCACTGGAAGGCGGCGCAAATGGCGTTGAACGAAACGCTGGGCGTGGACCGCGTGGCGGCTTTGCATGCGCTGGTGGACGAGTCGCTCGATTTGCTGGCCGCTTTGCCAGCGGAGGCTGGGCATGACGAATAACCTCACCCCTCCATCTGTGGCCAGGACAGCCGCGCCCTTGGCCCTGTGGCTGGCGCTGCTGGCCGCCGCTGGGGCCTTTGCACTCACCATGGGCACGCGGCAGACCATGGGTTTGTTCCTGTCGGCGCTTAACACGTCCACCGGGCTGGGTATTGGCAGCATCAGCCTGGCATTTGCGTTTGGCCAGCTGTGGTGGGGCCTGACCCAGCCGTTTGCGGGCGCCGTGGCCGACCGCATTGGCGCAGGCCGGGTCATCCTGTTGGGCGTGGCGCTGGTGGCACTGGGCACGTTCATCACGCCGTACATGACCAGCACTGCGGGGTTGATCTTTGCCATTGGCGTGCTGGCTGCGGGCGGTGCGGGCATGGCCGGCCCGTCGGTGCTGATGGCGGCCACTGCGCGGCTGGTGCCGGTGTCGCAGCGGGGGCTGGCCAGCGGGGTGGTCAATGCGGGCGGCTCGTTCGGGCAGTTCGTCATGGCGCCGATTGCCATCAGCCTGATCGCGGCCGTCGGCTGGGCGGGTGCCATGCAGTGGCTGGGCGTGTTGGTGCTGCTGGCGCTGCCTGCGGCCTGGGTGCTGAAGGGCAACTCCAACGCGCTGGCGGCGCAGGCCGCAGCGGCATCGGGGCAGAAGGCGCTGACCGCGCGGGAGGCCATTGCGCAGGCGTTGGCCACGCCCAGTTACCGGTATCTGGCGCTGGGGTTCCTGGTGTGCGGGTTTCATGTGGCGTTCCTGGCCACGCACTTGCCGGGCGTGATCGCCGCCTGCGGACTGGCGCCTGAAGTGGGCGGCTGGGCACTGGCGGTGATCGGCCTCTTCAACATTGTGGGCAGCCTGACCATGGGCTGGGCCGTGGGGCGCTGGCGCATGAAGTCGCTGCTGTCGCTGCTCTATGCCACCCGTGGTGTGGCGGTGCTGGTGTTTTTGCTGGCCCCCAAAACGCCCGCCGTGGTGCTGGTGTTTGCGGCGGTGATGGGCGTGACGTTCTTGTCCACCGTGCCGCCCACGGCTGGGCTGGTGGCCAAGATGTTTGGCACGGCCAACATGGCCATGCTGTTTGGCGTGGTGATGCTGTCGCACCAGGTGGGCGGATTTTTGGGGGCTTACCTGGGTGGCAGCGTGTTCCAGGCCACGGGCAGCTACGACTGGGTCTGGTACATCGACATCGTGCTGGCGCTGGGCGCCGCGCTGGTACACCTGCCCATCCGCGAAGCGCCCCTGGCCCGGCCGGCGGCAGCGGCTTGACCTTCACCTCCTCCAACTGCTCAAAGGCGCACGCCGTGACCGAAAACTCCACTCCATCCCCGCTGTACCTGGACGACCTGTCCGTGGGCGACCAGTTCCGAAGTGGCGAACACGCCATGGACGAAGCGCAGATCACCGCGTTTGCCGCACAGTTCGACCCGCAGCCTTTTCACCTGGACGACACCGCCGCGCGCGCCACGCTGTTCGGCGGCCTGGCGGCCAGCGGCTGGCACACGGCGGCGGTCACCATGCGGCTGCAGGTGACCAGCGGCCTGCCGGTGGCGGGCGGCATCATCGGCGCCGGGGGCGAGTTGAGCTGGCCGCGGCCCACGCGGGCTAGCGACGTGCTGCATGTGGTGAGCGAGGTCGTACAGATCCAGCCTTCCAAGTCAAAGCCCGACCGCGGCATGGTCACCGTGCGCAGCGAAACGCGCAACCAGCACGGCGACGTGCTGCAGCTTTCCACCGTACGCATCGTGGTTCCACGCAGGCCTGGCGCGTTTGTGGGTGCACCGGCCACCGACGCATGAGCACTGCGACGCCCTCCGCAGCGGCGGACGCTGCGCCCATGAACCCGCGCACCCGCATGCTGCTGGAGGCGCCAATTGCACCCACGTTATTGCGCCTGGCGCTGCCCAACGTGCTTGTCATGCTGGCGCAGGCCGGTGTCGGGCTGATAGAGACGTACTTTGTCGGCAAGCTGGGTACGGACGCGCTGGCGGGCATGGCGCTGGTGTTCCCGGTCGTCATGCTCATGCAGATGACATCGGCCGGCGCCATGGGCGGCGGCATTGCTTCGGCCATCGCCCGGGCCCTGGGCGCACGGAGGCGGGACGATGCCGACGCGCTGGTGCTGCACGCGCTGGTGATTTCGTTGGTGTTCTCGCTGGTCTTTACTGTGGCGGTGTTGGGAGGAGGGCGCTGGCTTTACACCCGCATGGGCGGGTCGGGCGGCGCGCTGGACGCGGCGCTGGTCTATTCCAATTGGGTGTTTGCGGGCGCGTTTCTCGTCTGGCTGTTCAACACGTTGTCGGCCGTGATCCGCGGCACAGGCAACATGGCCGTGCCGGCGTACGTGACCGTCTTGGGCGCGGTGGTACTGGTGCCGTTGTCGCCGCTGCTGATCTTCGGCTGGGGGCCTGTGCCGGGGTTGGGCATTGCCGGCGGCGCCATTGCGCTCTTGGCGTATTACCTGCTGGGCAGCGCCGTGCTGGCGGCCTACCTGTGGTCACCGCGCAGCCTGCTGCGGCCGTCGCTAGTGTCGCGCCACCGATCAGATGTCGAAGGCTACGCGCCGCCATCGGATCGCAATGCAACGCAGCGATGCGATTCGAGGGCCAGCCCAGACCGACAGATGGTCGGTGACGCGACACTGGGGCAGATCCGTTTTCGCTGGGCCTTGTTCTGGGACATTCTGCGCGTGGGCCTGGTGGGCACGGTTTCCACCGTGGCCACCAATCTGGCCATTGGTGTCACCACCGCGCTGGTGGGCGGGTTTGACACGGCGGCCATTGCGGGCTATGGCACAGCGTCGCGACTGGAGTATTTGCTGGTGCCGCTGGCCTTTGGGCTGGGCGCGCCCCTGCTGGCCATGGTGGGCACCTGCATGGGCGCAGGCCAGCGGGAGCGGGCCCTGCGCGCCACCTGGGTTGGCGCCGCCATGGCGTTTGCGATGGCCGAGGCGATCGGGCTGTGGGCGGCGTTCTTCCCGCATGCCTGGCTGTCGCTGTTCAACAGCGACCCGGCCATGCTGGAGGCGGGCGCGGCCTACTTGCGCACCGTGGGGCCCGTGTATGGGTTCTTCGGCCTCGGCCTGGTGCTGTACTTCGCGTCGCAAGGGGCTGGGCGCCTGTTGTGGCCCGTGGTGGGCAACCTGGTGCGCCTCGCGGTGGCGGTGGCAGGCGGGTGGCTGGCGCTGCGCTGGGGCGGCGGACTGGCTGCGGTGTTTGCAGCACAGAGCGCAGCGCTGGTGCTGTACGGCGTTGTCAACGCCTGGGCCATTGCCGGCGGAGCATGGTTTGGCCGCGTAGGGTGGCCGCGCAGCACGGCAGGCCTGCTGCAGCGCATGCCGTCGGCCGGATTATGAATAAAATCGGGCTCTAGCGCTTGATGGATAAGCACTAGCAGCTATCAAAAATATAGTAATTATCCAACTGCTTACACCGGCACGGTGTAGTTCAGCGTCATGCGTCCGCCATCCACGGTCACGATTTCGCCGGTTACATAGCTGGCGGCGTCGCTGGCCAGCCAGGCCACCACGTCGGCGATTTCAGAGGGCTCGCCCAGCCGCTTCATCGGCGTGCGGCTCATGATCTTGTGCTTGGCTTCGTCACTGGTCAGCACCGCCTTGGCCGCTAGCTCGGTCGCAATGGTGCCGGGTGCCACGGCGTTGACACGGATGTTCTTGTCAGCCAGCGCCAGCGCCATCACGCGCGTGAGCTGATTGATGCCGCCTTTGCTAACGTTGTAGCTGGCGATGTTGGGGATGGCCAGCACGCCGTTCACCGAGCTCATGTTGACAATGGCACCGCCACCGGATGCGGCCATGGCCCGGGCCGCTGCCTGGCCGACCAGGAACGAGCCCTTGAGGTTGACGCGCAGCACCGCGTCGAAGTCCGCTTCGGCCACTTCCAGAAAATTCGCCGCGCGGAAGATGCCTGCGTTATTCACCAGCACGTCGATGCGGCCGTGCGTAGCCAAAACCTGCGCCACCAGCGCATCCACCTGGGCTTTGTCGCCCACATCGCAGCGCAGATACTGCGCACCCAGCTCTGCAGCCAAGGTTTGGCCGCGCGCATCGTCCACATCCACAATGACGGGCTTGGCGCCTTCGGCTGCAAAGCGGCGCACGCAGGCTTCGCCAATGCCTTGCGCGCCACCCGTGACGATGCAGACACGGCCTTGGTGGCCGAAATGGACGGAAGAATTGTGAGGTCGGGGAGGTTGAATCGGAGGTTGGATGAGAGACGTCATGCCGCAGATGGTAGCGGTGGTGCCGTGCGAGCGGAGCGGCATGGCCTCTCAGACGGAGGTGCAGCTGGGCACCGAGTCGAGGGATTCCGGGTACTCGAATGGGGCCGCGCGGGCAGCGCGGGCAGCGCGGGCCGTCGGCGCGTTGGCGCCGAATCTCAAGCGTTCAATTGGCTGAAGCGCCGTTCTTGGAACGGGGCGATGCTTTGACGCCCCTCGCCGCCAGCGCTTGCTTGAGAGGTCCGGCGTGGGGATTTGTCACCGTGCCTTTGATGACGTCGATGGCTTCCGGTGATTCTGGCTTGCGTTTGGCATGTGGGGGTTCCCCGGAATTGGCGGCATGCGCCACCGTCGGCAGAAAAGCGCCGCCGCCCAAGGTCACGCCGAGAAGCATGAAGGCCGAAACGAGTGTGTGTCTGAGGCGAAGGGTTGATCTCATCGCAGTTTCCTTTCCTTGGCTTTTCATTTTGGTGAGCGGCCAGTGGTAGACATCCTGCGTCGCCCAGCAAGTTGAACAGCTACCGTACTGCGAACCACCCGGGACCCGAATTGCGATTGATCAATTGGATCCGATGCAGGTCGGCGGCCTTGGAAACCTGTCCAATGCCAATGGGCGAAATGCGAGCGCATTGCGTCGCGTCAAACGGGGATGGCGGCGGTGGGCGATGCTGCGCACGTGTCCTGTCATGGGAGTGCATGCGATGAGCGAAGTCATTCTGGACCCCACCCGTTGGGAGTCGATGGAAGCAGGCGATACCGCCTTCATCGAGGACTGGACGGCATGCGAGGGTGATCGTGTCCATGCCGGGCAGGTGATTGGCAGGGCCATGCTGGCTCGGCAGAACGTGGACATCGAGGCTCCGCACGACGGCGTTCTGGAGCAGATCTGCGTGGCGCGTGGCGATTCGTTCGGACACGGCGATGTGCTGGCGCGAATTGTGAAGTTCTGAGCGCGCGCCTTGCCTGTCGCCACGACATCGGTCGGGGTCAAAGGCGGTGAGGGAGAGGGGAGGGAAGCACGCAAGGTCTCCATCATGAGGTCTCTCCAGCGAGTAGATGGCAGTGAAAGCAGAATGAGAATTGGCGGCTTTTTTGGCACGCAGCGCGGCCACGAAATGTCTGCCGGGTTCAAGGGCTGGCCGGCGTGCGCCGAACCGTCTCGCTCAGCCAGCGGCTTGCCTGCTCGTCTTCAACCTGCTCAAAGGTTCGGTAGAACTGCCCGACGGAGCCAAACTCCTCGGGAGCCAGCAGACACACCACTTCATCAGCCAGCGGGCGTACCAGCGCAATCCCCCGTGGAGACGCCACCGGCACGGCGCAGATGAGCCTGGCTGGTTGCAGTGCGCGTACCGCATGCAAGGCGGCCACCATCGTGGCCCCTGTGGCGAGGCCATCGTCGACGACGATGGCGATACGGCCGCGCGCGTCCGTGGATGCCCGATCAGGTGTGTAACGCTGCCGTCGCTCCTTGAGCACATTGAGCTGATAGCGTTTTTCTTCATCGATGTAGCGATCATCGGCACCGGCGGCTAGCGCATGGGGGGCGATGTACGACCACCCGTTCTCGGCGACAGCGCCAACGGCAAATTCGGGCGAGGAGGGCGCACGGAGTTTCCGGACCAGGACGACGTCCAGCTCCCCGTCCAGCCGATGCGCGATCACGCGTCCTATCTCGATCGCCCCGCGAGGAATGGCAAGGATCAGCGGGTTGCGCCCCTTCCAGCGCGTCAAGGCCTGGGACAGCCGCTCTGCGGCATCATGACGATTCAAGAAGAACACCTGCGCGACCTCTTGGCTGTCCGGCAATGCTTGCAGGTTGCGCTCGCAGCCGGTTTGAGCGCAATCAAATCAGATCAGTCCACAAGGCCGAGGTGCTGCAAAAACCAGGCGCCCGCCAGGCTGGCCACCATGTCAAGCGCTCCTGTTTCCTCGAAAAGATGCGTGGCGCGCGGAACGATCTTCAGCTGTTTTTTGCAACTCAGGCGATCCTGGGCCTAGCGGTTCAGTGCCATCACCTCAGGGTCTGCTCCGCCCACGATCAGAAGGGTTGGAGCGAGGACGTCTGCCAAGCGCATCGCCGGACAGGTCTGGGCGCCCGCCGCGCGACACCACAGCCCTTACCAGCTCCGGATGCTGCGCGGCTGCGACCAAGGCGGCGTCCGCACCCGTGCTAGCACCGAATTGCCCGATGGGCCGGCTGCAGCGCACGGAAAGATCGTCAATGGCGTGCCTGACCCTCTGTGGCTTAAGTAGATACGATGTATATTATGTCAAATAAAAAGTCCACTTCTCTAAGCTCTTCTGCGGATCAGGACAATCGTTGTGAGGCAAGGCGCAAACCACAGCGATGACCCTGGCTACAGCGAGAACTTGCAGCGCAGCATGGCGGCGTCTCGGCATCTTTATGAAACGAACTTCTAACTCAGGACGCTAGATAGCCGCCGCCGGATCCCCGTACTGCCCCGCCATGCCGCCAGCCCGCTTTGCGTATTCAAACGCAGCATGTGTACTCAAAAAGATCCGTCCCTCCAACCGCTGGCCAAGTACTGTGCCGTGCAAACGGTCGAGCACTGGGCCTTTCACCTCGGACATCAATAACTCCGCCCCTCGCTGGGCCAGGCTTCGCTCCAGATCGGTCAGTACGCCCAATGCAGTGGTGTCGATCTGGTTGATGGCTGAGCACACCAGAAGCACGTGGCCTGTATCCGGTTGGGCGGCTAGCAGTTCCTCCACACGGTCCAGCAAAGCGTCCGAGTTGGCGAAATACAGGCTTTCATCCACCCGCACGGCAATCAAGCCGGGCTCTGTGGTCACCGTGTGGCGGCTCACGTTTCGAAAGTGCTCCGTGCCTGGCACGCGTCCCACTACCGCGATGTGTGGGTGGCTGCTGCGCCACACCAATGTGGCGAGCGACAACGCCACACCCATCAGGATGCCCACTTCCACACCAAAAGCGACCACGCCCCCAGCAGTGGCCAGCAGGGCCATAGCGTCGGCCTTGTCGTAGTGCCAGGCCTCGCGCAGTGTCTCCACGTCGATCAGGGAGACCACCGCCACGATGATGGTGGCTGCCAGTACGGCGTGGGGCAGATAGTGAAACAGCCCTGTCAGCGCGGCAATCACCACACCCATCAGCACTGCAGAAATGACACCAGCCAGGGGCGTGTTGGCCCCGGCCGCAAAATTGACAACCGAGCGCGCAAAGCCGCCCGTGACGGGGAAACCACCCGACAGCGCGCTGGCAACGTTGGCCGCCCCCAGGCCCAGCAGTTCCCGGTTGGGCTGAATGCGTTGCTGACGCTTGAGCGCGAGCGATTGCGCCACCGACACACTTTCCACAAAGCCCACCAGCGAGATCAACAGCGCAGGCAGCCACAGCGAGCCCACAGACGCCATCGAAACCGCCGGCAACCCGAGCTGTGGCAGGCCCTGGGGCACCCTGCCCACAATGCTGACCCCCGCCGTCTGGTCCCAGCGCATGGCTGCCACCAGGGCGGTGGACACCATCACCGCCAGCATCGGAGCCAGCTTGGATGCGATGTCTGCCAGACGCGGACTGGCACCTAGGCGGACCAGCCATGGAGACAAGGACTTGCGCGCCAGCACCAGAAACAACACGCTGCCCGCACCAATTCCCAGCGTGACGAGGTTGGTGCCAGGCACGGCGTGGACCAGTTGAACCAAGGTATCAAAGACGTCGTTGCCGCCAGCCTTCACGCCCAGCAGGTGCTTAATCTGCCCCACAGCAATGAGCACAGCCGAGCCAGAGATAAAACCGCTGATCACCGGATGGCTCAAAAAATGGGCCAGAAAACCCAGTCGCAACACCCCGAACAGCAGCAACATGCCCCCGGACAGCAGCGACAGCAGCATGGCCAGCGCCACGTAGTCGGGCGATCCAGCGGCGGCCAGGGGCTGCAGGGCGCTCGCCGTCATGAGCGAAGCCACTGCCACCGGGCCCACGGCCAGCGTCATGCTGGACCCCAGCGCGGCATAGGCAATGATCGGCAGGATGCTGGCGTACAAGCCCACTTCGGGCGGCAAGCCCGCCAGCAGCGCGTAGGCCAGGCTCTGCGGGATCAACATCACCGTCACGATCACGCCGGCGACCATGTCGCCGGAGAGCCAGGACTTCTGGTAGTTGCGCACCCAGCCGGGGATGAAGTTCATGAGGGTTCCTGGTTGATCAGGACGCTTCGGCGTCCAAGTCCTGCGCCAGCCCAAACAACTGTGCAGACCGGGCGCCTGAACGGCAAAACGCCAACATGGGCTTGGGGGCAGCGATCAGGACCTTGTGCACGGCCTGTACCTGTTCTGGCGTGATGGAGCCGCTGACCACAGGCAGATACACGTAGTGCAGCCCCGCCACCGTGGCAGCGCGCTCCATTTCAGGGCTGGTGGGCTGTGCGCCACCGCCCTCCCCGTCCGGCCGGTTGTTGATGATGGTCTTGAAGCCCTGCTGGGCCAAAGAGGCAAAGTCCGTGGTGGCCAACTGCGGCGACACAGCAAAGTCAGGGGTCAGGGCAATGATTTGCAGCGGCATATCAGCGGCCTCCGGTCTGTGTGGCTGGGGTACGGTGGGACATGCGTTCGGCCAGCTCAAACAGCCACATGCCCGCTAGCATGGCGATCACAAACACGATGGCTTTGGGCTGGCCCGCACCCGCCGAAACGATGGCTGGCCCCGGGCAAAACCCGGCAATACCCCAGCCCGCGCCAAAGATGAGGCTTCCGACCACCAGACGGCGATCAATGTCACGCGACGTGGGCAAGTGCATGGCGCCGCCCAGAAAGCTGGTGGTCCGCTTCTTGGCCACGGCGAAGGCAAACACGCCCACCGCAATGGCTCCGCCCATCACGAACGCGAGCGATGGGTCCCACAAGCCAGCCAGGTCCAGAAAGCCCAGCACCTTGCCTGGGTCGGTCATGCCCGAGACGATCAGGCCCAGGCCGAAGACCAGGCCCACCACAAACTCCGAAATACGATTTTTCATAGCGATCAATGCTCCGAAGGATGGGGGGCGTTCAGGCCAGCGCGTGCCGGATGATGAAGACGGTGACGAACCCTGCCCCCATGAAGGCCAGAGTGGCCACCAGGGATCGGGGCGACATGCGCGAGAGTCCGCACACGCCGTGGCCGCTGGTGCAGCCCGATCCGTAACGGGTGCCGACACCCACCAGCAGGCCGGCGATCACCACCATGCCCCAGTTCGCATCAATGCGCGGCTGCGTGGGGCCGACCACCACCCAGTAAAGGCCAGGCGCCACCAACATGCCCAGCACAAAAGCCAGGCGCCAGCCCATGTCACCCGCGCGGGGGCGCAGCAGCCCTCCCACAATGCCGCTGATGCCCAGGATGCGTCCGTTGAGAAGCACAAAAAGCGCCGAAGCGAGGCCCAGCAAAATGCCGCCTGCCAAGGCAGCCCAAGGGGTGAAATGGGTCCAATCGATCAGCATGGTTTGCTCTCCTGGGCGGGGCCACAAAATTGTTCAAACAGCACGTTCATCACCGCCAGGGCCTGGGGGCTGGCGATTTCGTAATAGATGTTTTTGCCTTCGCGGCGGGTGTTGACGAGGCCCTCCTCGCGCAAAACGCCCAGCTGCTGCGACAAGGTGGGCTGGGAGATGCCGACCAACTCCTCCAGCTCGCCCACCCTCTTTTCGCCCTGTGTCAGCTGGCACAGCAGCAGCAGGCGGTCGGGATTGGACAAAACCTTCATCAAGCGGCAAGCGCTGTCGGCGGACCTGCGCAAGGCCTCCAAGTCCATATGTGCTTCTGGGTGCATGGTGGCGCGCTCCTTTTCAAATTCGATGTTGATATTCTATTGACTGACAATCTATCCGTCAATAAACTATCTGCATCGAAATTAATTACGGAGCCTTTCGATGAAACCCCAGATAGAAGCCTTCTTCGACGACGCCACCTGGACGGTGAGCTATGTGGTGTTCGATCAGCCTGGCGGGCACTGTGCGGTGGTGGATTCGGTGTTGGACTACGACCCGAAGTCGGGCCGCACCCGCACGCGGTCAGCCGACAAGATCGTGACGTTCGTACAGAGTCAGGGGTTGACGGTGCAATGGATTCTGGAAACCCATGCCCACGCAGACCATCTGTCGGCCGCGCACTACCTTCGCGACAAGCTGGGCGGAAAGATCGCCATTGGCGCGTCCATCACGCAGGTGCAGGACGTGTTCAAGAAGGTCTTTCATCTGGAGCCCGAGTTCCGTCCGGATGGCAGCCAGTTCGACCAGCTGCTGCACGACAACGAGGTGTTCCACATCGGCCAGCTGCAGGCCCAGGCTCTGGCAGTGCCCGGCCATACCCCCGCTTGCATGGCCTATCAGGTCGGTGACGCCGTGTTTGTGGGTGACACCCTGTTCATGCCCGACGTGGGCACAGCGCGCTGCGACTTCCCAGGCGGCAATGCCCACAGGCTTTACCAATCGGTGCGCAAATTGCTCAGCCTGCCGGCGGAAACCCGCCTGTTCATGTGCCACGACTACCCCCCTGCAGGGCGCGCCGTGGCGTGGCAAACCACCGTTGCCGACCAGCGGGCCAAGAACATCCATGTGCACGACGGGGTGACCGAGGAGGCCTTTGTGGCACTGCGTACCCAGCGCGACGCGACGCTGGAGATGCCCGTGCTCATCTTGCCCTCGGTGCAGGTCAACATTCGTGCGGGGGAAATGCCGCCGCCGGAAGCCAATGGCGTGACCTATCTCAAGATTCCTGTCAACGCGCTGTGACACGCTGCCGAATCCGCACCACCCTACCCACCGCAGGAACGCCGACATGAAAACAGCCCACGATCTCGTCACCGCCGCCAAGGCCGTGGTGCAGGAGGTCCCACTGGACCAGGCAGACGAAGCCATCCGCACCGCCGACGTGCTGATCGATGTGCGAGAGGCCGACGAATACCAGGCAGGACACATCCCGGGCGCGATTCACGCCTCTCGCGGGGTGCTGGAGTTCCGCCTCAGCAGCACACCCGAACTCAGTGCGCGCGACCTCAAGGTGGTGCTGTACTGCAAGACCAGCGGCCGTGCCGCACTGGCCGCGCGCGCCATGCAGGACATGGGCTGTCTGCAGGTGCAGTCCATTGCCGGCGGCTTTGACGCGTGGGTGGCTGCGGGCAAGCCTGTCGTAGCGCCTGCGTCCCCCTCATTCGACTGACCGGGCAGCGAGCGCATTCCGCGTTCGCTGCGCTTGTGCAAGCAAGGCCCATCCCGGGCCACAACCTCAGAGCAAGGAAATCATCATGAACATCAACGTAGGAACCGTGGACCGCGTGCTGCGCGTCTTGGCAGGTCTGGTCCTGATCGCACTGGCCGCCACCGGCACGGTGGGCTGGTGGGGATGGCTGGGCGTGGTGCCACTGGCCACGGGCCTGTTTCGCTTCTGCCCGGCTTACACGCTGCTCGGCATCAACACCTGTCCCATGAAGAAATAAACCGTCGGCAGGCGCCGGCACACACACAGAGTCCGGTGCCCTCAAGGCCCTGCAAGGAACCATTCCATGAGTACGTTCGACCACACCAGCCTGATCCAGGACATCAACGAAAACCTGGCCACCTTCCGCAAGGCCCAGCCTGACGCCATGCGGGGCTTTGCGCAGCTCGCGCAGGCCTCCATGGCGGAAGGGGCGTTGACCAGCAAGCACAAGGAGCTGATTGCCCTCGCCATCGGCGTCACCCAGCGCTGCTCCGGGTGCATCGGTTTTCATGTCAAGGCACTGCAAAAGCTCGGTGCCACCCGCGCTGAGCTGGAAGAAATGCTGGCTGTGTGTGTTTACATGGGCGGCGGCCCGGCACTCATGTACACGGCCGAGGCCCTGAAGGCCTGGGACACCATGGCTGCTGCCAGCGCGCCAGCCGCTGCCTGAAGCGCCGTCTCTGCGACCTTCCTCCCGTCGCTGATGACGTTAAATGCGCTCCTCCCGACCGTCATGCCAGCCGCAACAAATCGGTTTACATTTGGAGCATCTACCGGCGGTTTTGTTACACATGCAGGAAGGAGCCCATGCATTCGCATCGTCTTTTTTGGCGCAACAGGTCGTACTCCAAGGTATGGGCGGCATGGGTCATGGGCGCGGCATTGCTGGCCGTGAGCAACGTGCAGGCACTGGAGCCACCGACCGGCCCCGTCATCCTCACCATTGACGGTGCCATCACGCAGACCAACCGCGGCCCGCAGGCGCAGTTCGACATGAAGATGCTGGAGAAGCTGCCCCAGCACAGCTTCACCACCCAGACGCCCTGGTACCCCAGCGCCGTCACTTTCACAGGCCCCCTGCTCCGCGATGTGCTGGCAGCGGTGGGCGCCAAGGGCACCAGGATCACCGCGGTGGCCCTCAATGACTACAAAACCGAGATCCCGGCAGACGACGCGACGCGGCACGACGTGATCGTGGCCCGCCTGATGAACAACCGGCCCATGCGCGTGCGCGAGAAAGGCCCGCTTTTCATCGTCTACCCCTTTGATGCCAAGGCCGAACTGCGCAGCGAGCTTTATTACAACCGGGCGGCCTGGCAGCTCAACGCGCTGCGCATCCAGTAGCCAGGAGCGCCCGCGTCTCCCGATCGCCCCAGCATGCTGCGCAGCAAACACATCCTCCCGCTGATCGTTACGGGACTAGTGTTCGCCTACGTCGCGATTGCGGCGGTGCAATACAGCCAGTACCGCAACGTCGAAGCGGTGATGCGGCGCGGTGATGTGAATGCGCTCTGGTCCTTTTTGCAGCTGAATGTCGAATACGAGAAGCTGGACCATGCGCTGCACCAGTTCGAACTCGACCCCGCCAGCATCACACTCGACCGGCTCGAGCTGCGGTATGACCTTTTCCTGAGCCGGTTCAGCGCCCTGGAGAGCGGCACGGCCCGCACGCTCATGCAGGAAGAGCCCATCTACGACAAGGCCCTGTCCGCATTGCAGCGGTTCGTGGCTGCTGGCGACAACTACTTTGGCGCGAGCGTGGATGCAGCCTCCAGCCTGGAGAACATGCGGCTGTTGCGCACCGAACTGGACGCCCTGCGCGAGACCGTGCAGCAGCTTTCCCTCGACGCCTCGCGCGTGTCGGCCATGCTGGGCGATTCGCGCAACGCAGAGGTCAAGCACCAGACCTTGCTGACCACCGGGCTCACCGCGTTCCAGGCGCTGCTCACGTTTTTGCTCGCCTTTGCCATGGCGCGGCAGTTCTTGCAACGCGAAAAGGCCACGGCCCAGGCCATGGCAGCGCAGAACGAGCTGGTCGATGCCCTCAAGCGCAACGAAGAGGTGCTGGAAGCGCGCGTGGCCGAGCGCACGGTGGAACTGCAAAAAGTCAACGCGGCCCTGCGCGAACACGAGGACGAGCTGGAGATTGCCCGCGCCCGCGCGGAGGACGCCTCCCAGATGAAGTCGGACTTCCTGGCAAACATGAGCCACGAGATCCGCACCCCCATGAACGCAGTGATCGGCATGAGCCACCTGGCCTTGGGCACCGACCTCACGCCGCGCCAGCGCGACTACGTGGAAAAAATCCAGCGCTCGGGCCAGCACCTGCTGGGTCTGATCAACGACATCCTGGACTTCAGCAAGATCGAGGCCGGCAAGCTAGAGGTGGAGGTGGTGGACTTTGACCTGCGCGGCGTGCTGGACAACGTGGCCAACCTGGTCAGCGACAAATGCGCGCACAAGGGCCTGGAGCTGCTTTTCGATGTGGACCCGGCCCTGCCCGACGACCTGCGCGGCGATCCGCTGCGCCTGGGGCAGATCCTGGTGAACTACGCCAACAACGCGGTCAAGTTCACCGATACGGGCGAGATCATCGTGCGCGTCACCGAGACCTCGCGCGACGACACCGGCGTGCTGCTGCGCTTTGAGGTGCAGGACACCGGCATCGGTCTGACGCTCGAGCAGCAGGCGCGGCTGTTCCGGTCCTTCGAGCAGGCCGACACCTCCACCACGCGCAAATACGGTGGCACCGGGCTCGGACTCGCCATCTCCAAGAATCTGGCCAGATTGATGGGCGGTGAAGTGGGCGTGCAGAGCCAGCCGGGTGCGGGCAGCACCTTCTGGTTCACGGCCCGGCTGGGGCTGGGCCAGCCGCGCCACGCCCCCCTGCTGCCCACCCCTGACCTGCGGGGGCGGCGCGTACTGGTGGTGGACGACAGCGAGCAGGCCCGGCACATTCTGGACGACATGCTGACGAGCATGAGTTTTGCCGTCACCACGGCCAGTTCTGGTGAAGAGGCCATTGCGCAGGCCCGTGCAGCCGAACAGGCTGGTCGCCCTTGCGAGATCGCGTTCGTGGACTGGAAGATGCCCGGCATGGACGGGTTTGACACCCACCGCGCACTCGCCCAGCTGCAACACCCGCCCCACACGGTCATCGTGACCGCCGCGGGCCACGACGAAGTGCAAGGCGAACTGGAACGCGCCGGGCTGTCGCTCATGCTCTCCAAGCCCGTCAATCCTTCGCAACTGTTTGATGCGGCCATGCAATCGCTGGGCGGACAGGCCCGGTCGTCTTACGGGCGTGGCACCCCAACACCCCGGAGGGCTGCGCACCTCTCCACCATCGCCGGCGCGCGGGTGCTGCTGGTGGACGACAACGACCTGAACCAGCAGGTGGGCGCCGAACTGCTGAGCGGCGCGGGCCTGGTCGTGGATGTGGCCCAGAACGGGCAGGTGGCACTGGACCTGCTCGCCCAAGCCCCCTACGACCTGGTGCTGATGGACATGCAAATGCCCGTGATGGACGGCCTGACCGCCACCCGCCACCTGCGTCAGAACCCCGCCTGGGCCCAGTTGCCCGTGCTGGCCATGACGGCCAACGCCATGAGCCGCGACCGTGACCTGTGCCTGGAGGCGGGCATGAACGGCCACCTGGCCAAACCCATCCACCCGGACGAACTGTTTGCCGCCCTGCTGCAATGGATTGCCCCACGGGCCACCGAAGCGGCAGACACCATGCGTGAAGCCACCAACCCGCAGGCATCGCCCCACCCTGCCCCCGCGCCTTCAGCCCATGACGCATTGCGCCACATCCCCGGGCTGGATGTGGCCGCCGGCCTGCGGCGTGTGCTGGACAAACGCCCTGCCTACGAGGGCCTGCTGCGCAAGTTTGTGGCGGGGCAAGCGCACGCGGTGCCGGCCACACGCACCGCCATGGCCGCCGGGCATCACGACGAAGCCCAGCGCGCCATGCACACGCTCAAAGGCACGGCGGGCACCATTGGCGCCACTGCCCTCGCCGCACTGGCACAGCATGCCGAAGAAGCCATCGCCCGGAAAGACGCGCCCGAACGGATAGAGCCACTGCTGGCGCCCGTCGAAGTGGCTTGCCACGAGTTGATCATGGCGCTGCAGCAAGCCCTGCCCGTTGAGGAGGTTGCGGGTGTTGACGCTGCGCCTGGCCTGCCAATCGACGCAGCCGCCGCGCGTGCGCTGGTGGCGCAGCTTGACGCGCTGCTGGCGGACGACGATTCCGACGCCATCGAAATCTTCAAGCAATCCGCTGCCCCCCTGCAGGCCTTGCTGGGGCCCGCGTATGGCCAGATGAAGCGGTCGCTGGACAGCTACGACTTTGTGGAGGCACTGGCCATACTGCGCCAGGCCCCCAAGGCGCACAATGACAACAAGGAGGCCCACCCATGAATAGCCCATTCGCACCCACTGGCAAATGCACGGTGCTGGTTGTAGACGACACACCCGACAACCTCTCGCTAATGAGCGAACTCCTGCGCACCGACTACAAGGTCAAACTCGCGCCCAGTGGCGAACGTGCCTTGCAGATCGTGGCGGGCGACGGCAGGCCCGACCTGATCCTGCTGGACATCATGATGCCGGACATGGATGGCTACGAAGTGCTGCGCCGCCTTCAGTTCAACCCCGACACCGAAGACATTCCCGTGATCTTCCTCACCGCCATGAACGCGGCCGAGGACGAGAGCATTGGCCTGGAGCTGGGCGCGGTGGACTACATCACCAAGCCCATCAACCCCGCCATCGTGATGGCGCGGGTGCGCAACCACCTGCAGCTCAAGCGGGCGCGCGACTTTCTGGCCCAGCACAACCAGTTTCTGGAGCAGGAGGTGGCCAACCGCACGCGCGCCATGGCCGAGCTGCAGGACGCCACCATCCGCGCCATGGCATCCCTGGCCGAAACGCGCGACAACGAAACCGGCAACCACATCCGCCGCACGCAGCACTACATGGAGACGCTGGCGCGCCACCTGCAGAACCATCCGCGCTTCAAGCACGAGCTGACGGATGACGCCATCGAGACCATCTTCAAGTCCGCCCCGCTGCACGACATCGGCAAGGTGGGCATTCCTGACCGCATCCTGCTCAAGCCGGGCAAGCTCACGCCGGAAGAGTTCGAGATCATGAAGACGCACACCACCCTGGGGCGCGACGCCATCATTGCGGCCGAGACCGGCACCACCGAGGACAACCCGTTCTTCCGCTACGCCAAGGAGATCGCCTACAGCCACCAGGAGAAATGGGACGGCTCGGGCTACCCCGAGGGCCTGGTGGGCAACAACATCCCGCTGTCTGCACGGCTGATGGCTGTGGCCGACGTGTATGACGCGCTGATTTCCGAACGCGTCTACAAGGCCGCCTACTCGCACGAGCAGGCGGTGGTGATCATTCGCGACGGCCGGGGCAGCCACTTTGACCCCGATGTAGTCGATGCCTTCCTGACCCTGTCCGAGGAGTTCCGGCGCATTGCCCAGCGGTTCGCTGATGCGGAACCCGCACGGCTCGCGAAGGTGGACCGCCTGGCCGCCGCCCTGCCCGCGGAGGGCCTTGGTCTGACATCGCGCGAATGACCGACCGCGCCCGTCAGCGGCGTCCAATGGCATTAGCAAGCTGACGACAAACGAGCCGCCAGCCAGCGGCGTCAAGCGCTGTGGCTGTGCCCGTCCAGGGTGGTGGTGGTTGTGCGGCGCCCGTTCAGTCCCAGCTTGGCCAGCAGTTGCACATCGGCATCCACATCGGGGTTGCCCGTCACCAGCAGCTTGTCGCCATAAAAGATGGAATTGGCCCCGGCCATGAAGCACAGCGCCTGTACGGCCTCGCCCAGTTGCTGCCGCCCTGCCGACAGGCGCACGCGCGCCTTGGGCATGGTGATTCGGGCCACCGCAATCACGCGCACGAAGTCAAACGGGTCGATGGGCTCGCTGTCGGCCAGTGGCGTGCCGGGCACGCGCACCAGGCTGTTGATGGGCACCGACTCGGGGTATGGCTGCAGGTTGGCCAGCTGCGCGATCAGGCCCGCGCGGTGCACCGGCGCCTCGCCCATGCCCACAATGCCGCCGCAGCACACGCTGATGCCCGCATTGCGGACGTTCTGCAGCGTGTCCAGCCGGTCCTGGTACGCGCGGGTGCTGACCACATCGGTGTAGTACTCGGGGGCGGTGTCCAGGTTGTGGTTGTAGTAGTCCAGCCCGGCGTCTTTCAGCGCCTGTGCTTGGTGCGATTCAAGCATGCCCAGCGTGGCGCAGGTCTGCAGGCCCAGACCCTTTACCGCGCCGATCAGCGCGCTGACCTTTTCAATGTCGCGGTCCTTGGGCGCACGCCAGGCCGCACCCATGCAAAAGCGGGTGGCACCAGCGTCCTTGGCGGCCTGGGCGGCGCGCACCACCTCCTCCACTTCCATGAGCTTTTCGGCCTTCACGCCGGTGTCGAACTCGGCTGCCTGCGGGCAGTAGCCGCAGTTCTCGGGGCAGCCCCCAGTTTTCACCGACAGCAGCGTGGCCAGTTCAATGTCGCCCGCAGGCCAGTGCTGGCGGTGCACCGTCTGGGCCTCGAAAACCAGGTCCAGCAAAGGCTTGTCGAGCAATTGCTGGATGGCTTCGACCGACCACGGGCCCGCCTGGCGAGCCAGGGGTGACGAGGGGCGGTGGATGTGAACGGTTTGGGACGTCGTGCCGGGGTTCATGCTTCCTCCTTGAAGGGTGTATCTGGAAATCGCCCCAGAGCCTTAACGTTCACACCGCAACTTGTGGTGCCGGGCTGGCGGGCTTGCAATGGGGCGGATTCTGGTTCAGAAAATTGCACAAATCCAGCCATCAGGTCCATAAAAACCGTCATAAAAATGGTGCAGCAAAAGACGGCAAATTAAAGATTATTTAAAAGCAGTTAGATGGATTTTGATGATTTTTTGACGAACTTGAACGCATCCGAAAGGTCACTTTTTCTGCCACCCGCAAGCCACCCTCATCTGCCGTCTATTGCAGCCAAACTCCCGCGCAGGCCTTCCAAAGATGAGCGCTTTTAACGGCAGACATCTGTGCCCTGCAGACGAAAAAAAACCAACCGCAAGGGTTGGCTGTTTCGGGGCGTCTGCTCACTCCCCGGTCTGCCGTTGGGACCATGTCCCAGGGCGGCGGTTCAGCCCAGCGCCGCAATTACATCGGCAGGCGCCTGCACCAGTTCAATCAGCACGCCCTCCCCCGCAATCGGAAACTCGTCATTGCTCTTGGGGTGCAAAAACGTGATGTCATAACCTGCAGCGCCCTTGCGGATGCCGCCCGGGGCAAAGCGCACGCCCTTGGCGGTGAGCCATTCCACCGCCTTCGGCAGGTCGTCGATCCACAGGCCAATGTGGTTGAGCGGCGTGGTGTGCACGGCGGGCTTTTTCTCGATGTCCAGCGGCTGCATGATGTCCACCTCCACCTTGAAGGCACCCTTGCCCATGGCCAGGATGTCTTCGTCCACGTTCTCGCGCTCGCTCTGGAAGGTGCCGGTTTGCTCCAGGCCCAGCATGTCGACCCACAGCGTCTTCATCCGCTGTTTGTCGGTGCCTCCAATGGCGACCTGCTGGATGCCCAGGACCTTGAAGGGGCGTGGGGTCGTGCTCATGATTACTCCTGATTTGATAGCTGCCAGCGCATATTCCTCTAGCGCTATCGGCCAAAAAGACTAAAAAAAGGGGCGCAAGGCCCCTCCAGATGGGCTGTCGGGCCCTGGGGATCACTGGAATTCCAGGATCACCTGATCGACCGCCAGCGACTCGCCCTTGCCCGCCACGATCTTGCCCACCACGCCGTCCTGCGCGGCGAAGAGGATGTTCTCCATCTTCATGGCTTCGATCACGGCCAGCTTCTCGCCCGCCTGCACCTTCTGGCCGGGCTGCACCGCCACATCCACCAGCAAACCGGGCATGGGCGAGAGCAGGAACTTGGACAGGTCTGGCGGCGCCTTGAAGGGCATCAGCTTGTGCAGCTTCGCGCCCAGGGGCGACAGCACCAGCGCGTCCACCTGCGTGCCGTTGTGCGCAATGCGCAGCGCGAGCGGGTTCTTTCCCACTCCACGCTCCACCTGGGCGGTAAAGCCCTGCCCATTGCATGCGCCCTGCACGCGGATCTGGCCCAGCGTGGCGTTGCTACTGATCTGATAGCTGTTGCCGCCCACAGAGATTGAGCTGGAGCCCGATTTGTCTTCAAAGTCAGAGACCGTGACTTCGTGGTGCTGGTTCTGCCCTTCGGCACCCAGCGTCACCACTACAAACTCCTCGCCCACCTTCACCTCGTGGCCCGCCAGCTGGCCGCTGATGCCCGAGGCGCGCGCGCGGTAGCGGCGGTGCATGAATGCGGCCAGCGCCACCAGGAACAGCGGGTCGCTGTGCGGCACGTCTTCGGAGTGGAAGCCCTTGCCGTAGTTCTCGGCAACGAAGCCGGTGTTGAAGTCGCCCGTCACAAACTTGGGGTGCGCCAGCAGCGCGGCCTGGAACGGGATGTTGCTGCTGATGCCGCGAATCACAAAGCCGTTGAGTGCCGCGCGCATCTTGGCAATCGCGTCATTGCGGTCCGTGCCATGCACGATGAGCTTGGCGATCATCGAGTCGTAGTACATGGGGATCTCGCCGCCCTCGTACACGCCGGTGTCCACCCGCACACCCAGCTTTTTGCTGGTGTCGGACTGGAACATGGATTCCTCCGGCGGCTGAAAGCGCACCAAGCGGCCGGTGGATGGCAGGAAGTTGCGGAACGGGTCCTCGGCGTTGATGCGGCACTCGATGGCCCAGCCGTCGCGCTTCACATCGGCTTGGGTCAACGGCAGCTTTTCGCCTGCGGCCACACGGATCATCAGCTCCACCAGGTCCAGGCCGGTGATGCACTCCGTCACCGGGTGCTCCACCTGCAGGCGGGTGTTCATCTCCAGGAAGTAGAAGTCCTGGTCCTTGCCCACCACAAACTCCACCGTGCCCGCAGACTGGTACTTCACGGCCTTGGCCAGCGCCACCGCCTGCTCGCCCATGGCCTTGCGGGTGGCGTCGCTGATGAAGGGCGAGGGAGCCTCTTCAATCACCTTCTGGTGGCGGCGCTGGATGGAGCACTCGCGCTCGTTCAGGTAGATCACGTTGCCGTGGCTGTCACCCAGCACCTGGATCTCAATGTGGCGCGGCTCCTGCACGAACTTCTCGATGAAGATGCGGTCATCGCCAAAGCTGTTGCGGGCTTCGTTTTGGCAGCTGGCAAAGCCTTCAAACGCTTCCTTGTCGTTGAACGCCACGCGCAGGCCCTTGCCGCCGCCGCCGGCCGAGGCCTTGATCATCACGGGGTAGCCAATGCCCTTGGCAATCTCCACCGCCTGCTCGGGGCCGCTGATGGCGTCGTTGTAGCCAGGGATGGTGTTGACCTTGGCCTCATTGGCCAGCTTCTTTGAAGCGATCTTGTCGCCCATGGCTGCAATCGAATGCGCCTTGGGGCCGATGAAGGCAATGCCTTCGTCTTCGCAGCGCTTGGCAAAGGCTTCGTTTTCAGAGAGGAAGCCATAACCAGGGTGCACGGCTTGCGCGCCGGTCTGCTTGCAGGCGGCAATGATCTTGTCAGCCAGCAGGTACGACTCGCGCGAGGGCGCAGCGCCGATGTGCACGGCCTCGTCGGCCAGCTTGACGTGGCGGGCTTCCTTGTCGGCGTCGGAATAGACGGCCACCGTCTTGATGCCCATCTTGCGGGCAGTCGCGATGACGCGGCAGGCGATTTCGCCACGGTTGGCGATCAGGATTTTCGTAAACATGTTCTTATGCTCCTTGTCCGCTCACAGTGGGATGTTGCCGTGCTTGCGCCATGGGTTTTCGAGTTTCTTGTCGCGCAGCATGACCAAGCTGCGGCAAATCCGCTTGCGCGTCTCATGCGGCAGGATCACGTCGTCGATAAAGCCACGCGCACCGGCCACAAACGGGTTGGCAAAGCGCTGCTTGTATTCGGCCTCGCGGGCGGCCAGTTTGGCAGGGTCGCCTTTGTCTTCGCGGAAGATGATTTCCACCGCGCCCTTGGCGCCCATCACCGCAATCTCGGCGTTGGGCCAGGCCAGGTTCACGTCGCCGCGCAGGTGCTTGCTGCTCATCACGTCGTATGCGCCGCCGTAGGCCTTGCGGGTGATGACGGTGATCTTGGGCACGGTGCACTCGGCGTACGCGTAGAGCAGCTTGGCACCGTGCTTGATGATGCCGCCGTACTCCTGGCTGGTGCCGGGCATGAAGCCGGGCACGTCCACAAAGGTGACGACCGGGATGTTGAACGCATCACAAAAGCGCACAAAGCGCGCGGCCTTGATGCTCGACTTGATGTCCAGGCAACCGGCCAGCACCAGCGGCTGATTGGCCACGATGCCCACGGTCTGGCCTTCCATGCGGGCAAAGCCGATGATGATGTTCTTGGCGTACTCGGGCTGCAGCTCGAAAAAGTCCCCATCGTCCACGGTCTTGAGGATCAGCTCCTTCATGTCGTACGGCTTGTTGGGGTTCTCGGGCACCAGGGTGTCCAGGCTCAGATCCATGCGGTCGGCCGGGTCGTTGCTGGGGCGCACCGGGGCCTTTTCGCGGTTGTTGAGCGGCAGGTAGTTGTACAGGCGGCGCAGCATCATCAGCGCCTCCACGTCGTTCTCAAACGCCATATCGGCCACACCGCTCTTGGTGGTGTGCGTCACGGCGCCGCCCAGCTCTTCGGCCGTCACTTCTTCGTGCGTCACGGTCTTCACCACTTCGGGGCCGGTGACGAACATGTACGAGCTGTCTTTCACCATAAAGATGAAGTCCGTCATGGCGGGCGAGTACACGGCGCCACCGGCGCTCGGGCCCATGATCATGCTGATCTGCGGAATCACGCCGCTGGCCAGCACGTTCTTCTGGAACACGTCGGCATAGCCGCCGAGGGACGCCACACCTTCCTGGATGCGGGCACCGCCCGAGTCATTGAGGCCGATGACCGGAGCGCCCACCTTCATGGCCTGGTCCATCACCTTGCAGATCTTCTCGGCATGCGTTTCAGACAGCGCACCGCCAAACACCGTGAAATCCTGGCTGAACACAAACACCAGGCGGCCGTTGATCATGCCGTAGCCCGTCACCACACCGTCGCCGGGGATCTTGTTGTCCTCCATGCCAAAGTCGGTGCAGCGGTGCTCGACGAACATGTCCCATTCCTCGAACGTACCGTCGTCCAGCAGCAGTTCGATGCGCTCGCGCGCGGTGAGCTTGCCCTTGGCGTGCTGCGCATCAATGCGCTTTTGCCCGCCGCCCAGGCGTGCCAGCGCACGTTTTTTCTCCAGTTGATCCAGGATGTCTTGCATGGTCGTCCTTTGGTGAATGGGTTGGTGTCTACTATTTATTTGATAGCTACTAGCGCATGATTTGATTGCGCTTGGAGCAGATTTCGTGCTGCAGTGGATGCCGCAATGCGCCCTGCGGCCACATCGGCCTGCATCTGGGGCAGCAGCTCTTTGACCTGCGGGTGCTGGCGAAACGCTAGCTTGAGGCCTGCGTCGATGCGCTCCCACATCCAGGCCAGCGCCTGCTTCTCGCGCCGCGCGGCCAGGCGGCCGTTGGCGGTTTGCAGTTGGCGGAACTGCGCGACGGCGGCCCAGAAGCTGTCCACGCCCTGCCCAAGCAGCGCGCTGATCTGCACGACCTTGGGATGCCACAGCGTTTCGTCGTGGTGCGCGTTTTCCGGATTGCCGTGCTGGCTCAAGAGGCGCAGGCTCGATGTGATCTGTGCCTCGGCGCGCGTGGCGGCGTTCTTGTCGATGTCGGCCTTGTTGATGACCACAAGGTCGGCAATCTCCATCACGCCCTTCTTGATGGCCTGCAGGTCGTCACCCGCGTTGGGCAGCTGCATGAGCACAAACATGTCCGTCATGCCCGCCACCGCAATCTCGCTCTGGCCCACGCCCACGGTCTCGACGATGACCACGTCGTAGCCTGCCGCCTCGCAGACCAGCATGGCCTCGCGGGTCTTCTCGGCCACGCCGCCCAGCGTGCCGCTGGAGGGACTGGGGCGGATGTAGGCCTTTTCGTGCACCGACAGGTGTTCCATGCGCGTCTTGTCGCCCAGGATGGAGCCGCCCGAGACGGTGCTGGACGGGTCGATGGTGAGCACGGCCACGCGGTGGCCTTGGGCGATCAGGTACAGGCCCAAGGCTTCGATGAAGGTGGATTTGCCTACGCCGGGTACACCGCTGATGCCCAGGCGGAAGGATTTGCCGGTGTGGGGCAGCAGTTGTGTGAGCAGCTCATCGGCCTGCGCGCGGTGGTCCGCCCGCGTCGATTCGAGCAGTGTGATGGCTTTGGACATGGCGCGGCGCTGGATGGGGCCGGAGTTGCCAATGACGCCTGTATACAAGCTCATGCGGACGCCTCCGCCCTGGCGGCGGTCACGGTAAGTGAAAACTTCATGCCGGATCAGTGCTTTCTGGACGGCACCAACATCCATACCGCAAAAATCATGGCGACCAAGATGACGCAGACACCCCAAAAACGGTGGCCGTGTTGGATCAGCGCCGCGCCAATTCCGCCGAGCACGAGTCCTTCCCAGATGGCTGACATCACGCGATTTGCCGGACTCAAAGGCTTTTTCATGGCGACTCCTCTGGTTGCATTTGAGAGACAGATAAGCATCGACGTCCCGCTGCCATTTATCAAACAGCCACCGCCTTGCGAATCTGCTCCAGCACATCCTTCGCGCTGGCCGGAATCGGTGTGCCGGGGCCATACACGCCCTTGACGCCCGACTCGTACAGGAAGTCATAGTCCTGCGCCGGGATGACGCCGCCCACAAACACGATGATGTCGTCCGCACCCTGTTCCTTGAGCGACTGGATGATGGCGGGCACCAGCGTCTTGTGGCCTGCGGCCAGCGTGCTCACACCCACGGCGTGCACGTCGTTTTCAATGGCTTGGCGGGCACATTCTTCGGGCGTCTGAAACAGCGGGCCCATGTCCACGTCAAAGCCCAGATCGGCAAACGCAGTGGCGACCACCTTGGCGCCCCGGTCGTGGCCGTCCTGGCCCAACTTGGCGATCATCACGCGGGGGCGGCGGCCCTGTTCTTCGGCAAAGGCATTGATTTCGGTCTTGAGTTTGTCCCAGCCTTCGGCCGAGTCATAAGCAGCTGCGTACACGCCGGTCACCTTTTGTGTATCGGCGCGGTGGCGCCCGTAAACCTTTTCCAGGGCATCGCTCACCTCGCCCACCGTGGCGCGCAGGCGCACGGCCTGGATGGACAAATCGAGCAGGTTGCCCTCGCCGCTCTCCGCTGCAGCAGTCAGCGCATCCAGCGCAGCCTGCACCTTGGCAGCATCGCGCGTTGCACGGATCTTTTGCAGGCGAGCGATCTGGCCGTCGCGCACCTTCATGTTGTCGATCTGCAGGATATCGACCGGGTCTTCCTTCGCCAGCTTGTACTTGTTGACGCCCACGATCACGTCCTTGCCGCTGTCGATGCGCGCCTGCTTCTCGGCGGCGGCGGCTTCGATCTTGAGCTTGGCCCAGCCGCTGTCCACGGCCTGGGTCATGCCACCCATGGCCTCGACCTCTTCGATGATCTTCCAGGCGGCGTCGGCCATGTCCTGCGTCAGCTTTTCCATCATGTAGCTGCCGGCCCAGGGATCGATCACGTTGGTGATGTGGGTCTCTTCCTGAATGATGAGCTGCGTGTTGCGCGCAATGCGGGCGCTGAACTCGGTGGGCAGCGCAATGGCTTCGTCAAAGCTGTTGGTGTGCAGACTCTGCGTGCCGCCAAACACGGCCGCCATGGCCTCGATGGTGGTGCGCACCACGTTGTTATAGGGGTCTTGTTCGGTGAGGCTCCAGCCCGAGGTCTGGCAGTGCGTGCGCAGCATCAGGCTCTTGGGGTTTTTGGCGCCCGTGGCTTTCATGATGCGGCACCACAGCAGGCGCGCGGCGCGCATCTTGGCGACTTCGAGGTAAAAGTTCATGCCAATCGCCCAGAAGAAGCTCAGGCGCCCGGCGAACTCGTCCACGTCCATGCCCTTGGCGATGGCGGTCTTCACATATTCCTTGCCGTCGGCCAGGGTGAAGGCCAGCTCCAGCGCCTGGTTGGCCCCGGCTTCCTGCATGTGGTAGCCGCTGATCGAGATCGAGTTGAACTTCGGCATGTTCTTGGCCGTGTACTCGATGATGTCGCCAATGATCTTCATCGACGGCTTGGGCGGGTAGATGTAGGTGTTGCGCACCATGAACTCTTTCAGAATGTCGTTCTGAATGGTTCCGCTGAGCTTTTCTTGCGAGACGCCCTGCTCTTCCGCCGCCACCACATAGCCCGCCAGAACGGGCAGCACGGCGCCGTTCATGGTCATCGATACGCTGACCTTGTCGAGCGGGATCTGGTCGAACAGGATCTTCATGTCCTCGACCGAGTCGATCGCCACGCCGGCCTTGCCCACATCGCCCGTCACGCGGGGGTGGTCGCTGTCGTAGCCACGGTGTGTGGCCAGATCGAACGCCACCGACACGCCCTGCCCGCCTGCGGCCAGGGCCTTGCGGTAGAAGGCATTGGATTCTTCAGCAGTGGAGAAGCCAGCGTACTGGCGAATCGTCCAGGGCCGCACGGCATACATGGTGGCCTGGGGGCCGCGCAGGTAGGGCTCAAAACCGGGCAGTGTGTTGGCGTACGGCAGGCTGGCCGTGTCTTCGGCGGTGTACAGCGGCTTGACGGTGATGCCATCGGGCGTGACCCAGTTGAGGGCGCTGACATCGCCCCCCGGTGCCGACTTGGCTGCGGCCTTGGCCCAGGCTTCCAGCGAAGACGCGGCGAACTCTGGGGCGTTGTTGGTGGGTTTGTCACTCATGGCAAAAGCTACTCCGAAGATGGCATGGGGGCGTCCAACACGGCGCACAGGCGGTGACCGCACGGGTGCTGTGGTGTGGCGGCGAGTTTACATCATTCATAATTATTGATTCAAAATATTCTTCGTAGCTTACAATCCGCCCTATGTCTGCCTCCACCCTCACTCCCCGTGCGCTCTATGAAGAAGTGGCCGAGCAATTGCGCCAGCGCATCTTCCGCCGCGAGCTGGAGCCTGGCAGCTGGATCGACGAGCTCAAGATTGCTGAGGAATTCGGCATCAGCCGCACCCCGCTGCGCGAGGCGCTGAAGGTGCTGGCCGCCGAAGGCCTGGTCACGATGAAGGTGCGCCGTGGCGCCTATGTGACGGAGATGAGTGAAAAAGACCTGCGCGACGTGTACCACCTGCTCAGCCTGCTGGAGAGCGACGCCGCAGGCGTGGTGGCAGAGCGCGCCACTGAGACCCAGTTAAAGACCCTGCAGGACCTGCACGCCGAACTGGAAGCCGCCGTGGCAGACCGCGAGAAATTCTTTGCCATCAACGAACGCTTTCACATGCACCTGCTGGAGATGGCCGACAACCGCTGGCGCAGCCAGATGGTGGCCGACCTGCGCAAGGTGATGAAGCTCAACCGCCACAACTCGCTGTTCAAACAGGGGCGCATTGAAGATTCGCTGGGCGAGCACCGCGCCATCCTGGCCGCCATGGTGGCGCGCGACGCCAAGGCCACGGTCAAGGCCATGCAGGCGCACTTTGCGCAGGGGCTGGAGGCGGCAACCTGAGAGTCAGCTGGCGGCAACGCCGCCCGCGTGCAGTTCAGCGCAGCGGTTGGGCAGGGCAGTCAGGCCTTTTTCGCCGCGTCACAGCACCTCGTCATTCCGCAAATCGGAATGCACCATTTGCAACACAACAGCATGTTGCTGCGCCAGATGCCACGGGTTCGCTCGCTATCATTCCCCGGGTTTACACCAAGGCCGCGCGCATACCGCGCCTGACGCCTTCCCCGCTGAGCCTGCATGACCCCCTCCCCCACCGATATCGCCAGCGTCCATACGCTGCCCCAGCTCCTTGCCTACCGCGCTGCGCGCACCCCCAACGCCGAGGCCTACCGAGCCTTCGACACCAACACCCAGGCCTGGACAAGCCTGACCTGGGCAGAAACAACACACCGCGTAGGAACCTGGGCCCAGGCCCTCGCGGCCATGCAGTTGCCCGCAGCGGCGCGCATCGCCATCCTGCTGCCCAACGGCCTGAATGCCATGTGCGCGGACCAGGCCACGCTGGCAACCGGCTGCGTGCCCGTTCCGCTGCATGCCATCGACAACCCGGGCAGCATCGCTTACATCCTGTCGGACTGCGAGGCGTCGATGCTGATCGTGAGCCACGCAGAGCAGTGGGAAAAGATCCAGGCCGTGGGCACACCGTTTCCAGCTTTGCGCGCGGTGGTGATCACCGACGAGGACACATCGAGCTTCAAGGCCATAGCGGGTTATGGCGACGGCCCTGCGGTTGGATCGCTTGTGCAGTGGCTGGCCGTGGCAGCGCACGCGGGCAGAGCCCCTGTGCCAAAAGCGCCAGAAGCCGAAGACCTGGCCGCCATCGTCTACACCTCCGGCACCACGGGCAAGCCCAAGGGCGTGATGCTCACCCACCACAACGTGATCAGCGACGTGAAGGCCGTGCTGGAGCGCATTGCACCCACGGTGGACGACGTGTTCCTGTCGTTCCTGCCGCTCTCGCACACCTTTGAGCGCACTGGCGGGTACTACCTGCCGATTGCGGCGGGGAGTTGCGTGGCCTATGCGCGCTCGGTGGCGCAATTGGCCGAGGACCTCAAGACGGTGCGTCCCACCGTTCTGGTGTCTGTGCCCCGCATTTACGAGCGCATCCACGCCAAGCTGATCGAAAAACTCTCGCCCACGCCCTGGAAGATGCAGCTTTACGAAGCTGCGCAGAACAAGGGCTGGGCCCGGTTTTGCGCTGCGCAAGGCCTGCCCGCCCCAGCGGCCGAAGACGGCCGCGCCGCAGGCTGGATGACCGCCCTGCCCTGGCCGCTGCTGCAGGCCCTGGTCGCCAAGCCGCTGCTGGCCCAGTTTGGCGGCCGCGTACGGGTGGCGGTGAGTGGCGGCGCCCCGCTGTCGCCCACCATTGCCAAGTGTTTTCTGGGCTTGGGCCTGCCGCTCATCCAGGGTTACGGCATGACGGAGACTGCCCCCGTGGTGTCGGTGAACTCGCTGGACGACAACGACCCCGCCTGCGTTGGCAAGGCATTGCCGGGCGTGGAGGTGCGCATCGGCGACAACCGCGAGCTGCAGGTGCGTGGCCCCATCGTGATGAAGGGCTACTGGAAGCGGCCGGAAGATACGGCCAAGATCATCAGCCCCGACGGCTGGCTGGGCACGGGCGACCAGGCCGAGATCGTGAACGGCCGCATCTACATAAAGGGCCGCATCAAGGAAATCATCGTCACCTCCACCGGCGAAAAGGTGCCACCCGGCGACCTGGAACTTGCCCTGCTGGCCGACCCGCTGCTGGAGCAGGCCTTTGTGGTGGGCGAAAACCGCCCCTTCATCGCCTGCGTGGCCGTGCTCAAGCGCGACGAATGGCAGCGCCTTGCGGGCGACCTGGGACTAAGTCCACAGGACGAAGGCAGCCTGAACCACCCCAGCGTGCACCGCGCCGTGCTGGCCCGCATCGAGAAGAACACGGCCAGCTTTGCACGCTATGCCGTACCCCGTGCGGTGCACCTTACGCTGGAGCCGTGGACGATTGAAAACACCTTCATGACGCCCACGCTCAAGCTAAAACGCAACAACCTGATGGCACACTTTGCCGAGGCTGTTGAAGGCATGTACCAAAAGCCGGGAGGCCGCTGAGTCACAGGGTCAGCGCCCGCTCTTGGGCGTATGCCTCGCCAAAGCGATTCGCCAAGAAATCTTTCAGCGCGACGGCCTCCTGCCCCACAAACCCCTGCTGCGGCAACTGGCCGTGGGCCACCAGATCCAGCGCCGTGCAGATGCCTGCAGCCGTGGTGAGCTGGATGGCGCTCAGCGTGTGCCCCGCCACCTGCTTGCCCACTATGCGCGCGGAGTATGAGTCCTGCACCAGACGCCCGCCCTTGAGGCCCGACGCAGTGGCAAAAATCACGATCACGTCCTGGTCGGTGGTGGGGATGGCGGTCTCCAGAATGTCCTGGAGCAGATCGCGCCGATCACGCAGGCGCAGGTCATTCAGCAGCAGTTTCAGGATGGCGTTGTGGCCCGGGTAGCGGATGGACTGGTAGTCCACTTGCCGCGCCTTGCCCGCCAGCGTTTCCGTCAGCGTGCCCAGCCCGCCCGAGGTGTTGAAGGCCTCATATTCCACACCGTCCAGCGCAAAGGTTTCCAGGCCGTCGAGCGCAGGCACCGTGGTGCGCACGCCGTCCACAATGGCTTCGCAGGGGTTGCAGTACTCGTTGATGAGGCCTTCGGTGCTCCACGTCAGGTTGTAGCGCAGGGCGCCCTGCGGGTAGCGCGGCAGCGCGCCCACACGCATGCGAAGCGTGTGCAGGGTGTCAAAACGGCGCGCCAAGTCATTGCCCACGATGCCAATGAAGCCCGGGGCCAAGCCGCACTGGGGCATGAGCACGCTGCGGGCGTTGGCAGCCAGGGCGCGGATGGCCTGGGTGCTGGCCACGTCTTCGGTCAGGTCAAAGTAATGCACGCCTGCGCTGGCGCACAACGTCGCTACGGGCACAGCGCGGTGGAATGGCAATGCGTTGAGCACGGCAAAGCGGCCGTCGATGGCGGCTTGCAGACTGGCGTCGTCCACGGTCAAACGGGTGGAGATGCCCAGCGCCGCCACATCGGCCAGGCGGCTGGCATCGCGGTCGGCTACCAAGACGTCGTAGCCGCCAGCCTGCTGCAACAAGAGCGCCATGGCAAAGCCAATATGACCCGCACCCAGGATGGTGATGGCGTGGCGGGTGGAGGTCGTAGAGGTCATGGCAATGCTCCTGGTCTGTGCTGTAGGCAGGGCCGCAGCGGTACTGAAAGATGCCTTGATCCTAGGCAAGGGCACTGTCAATGTGTAGCTACCAGATCGTCGAAAAATGGCTCATGAAGCGTCATAACGGCGAATATCATGGCCACTATGACTTCCGAGCCTACAACCCCCACCGCCCCGCCCTCGCTGGACACCTCCGACCGTCAGTTGCTGAGCCTGCTGCAGGCCAATGCGCGCGAAGGCACGGCCCAGCTCGCCCGCAAACTGGGGCTGGCGCGCACCACCGTGGTGGCGCGCATTGCGCGGCTGGAGCGTTCGGGCGTGGTGGCGGGCTACGGCGTGCGGCTGGGGACACGGCACGATGCCACCACGGTGCGGGCCTGGTGCAGCATCAGCGTGTTGCCGAAGGCAGCGCCCGCCGTGCTGCGCGCGCTGGAGGCCATGCCCGAGGTCGAAGAGGTATCCGCCGTGAGCGGGCCGTTTGACTACCTGGTGTTCTTGCGCTGCACCAGCCACGAGCAGCTCGACGCCCTGCTCGACAAAGTGGGCCAGCTCGACGGTGTGCACCAAACGCAGACCAGCATCGTGCTCAGCCGCAAGATCGACCGCCGCAGTGTGTGAGCGTGAATACGCCTCCCTTTAGCGCAGTCACTCCACTTTTTATAGCTGCCAGCGCTTGATGGATAAGCGCTAGAGGCCAATTTCATTCAAATTTCGATCGCCAGCATCAGGCCTCGAACTGCTTCGGGTTCTTGCCCTGGATCGGCGCATAAAACGCCTTGATGCGCGCCATGTCGCCGTCCACATCACCCGTGGGCTCAAACACCGGCCCCAGGCCGCCGACCTTACGGCCATAGTCCACAAACGCGAGCACGATGGGCACACCCGCCTGTTGGGCGATGTAGTAAAAGCCCGTCTTCCAGTGCCGCGTCTTGCCGCGTGTGCCCTCGGGCGGCACGATGAGTTGCATGGGGCCGTCTGCGTCGCGCATGGCCTTGGCCGAGGTGGCGACCAGGTTGTTGGCTTGGCTGCGGTCCACCGGGATGCCCCCCAGCCAGCGCATCACCCCGCCAAACGGCGCCTTGAACAGGCTGCTTTTGCCCATCCAGTACACCCGCAGGCGCAGCGAGAACGCCAGCATCAGCGTGTACGGCAGGTCCCAATTGCTGGTGTGGGGCGCGGCAATCAGCACGCTTTTGGTGGCCTGGGGGGGCAAGGCACCCTCGACTTTCCAGCCGGTAATGCGCAAGGTGAATCGGGAAAAAGCGCGCAGAAGCGTATTGACAACCGGCGTGTCAAAAATAGTGTGGTGCATGGGGAGGGAGAGAGCAGGCAGCGCTTGGGGGCGCATCAGAAGCGCGCGAAGTATCGCCTATGTGGCCAAGGCCCCTGTTGAGCCAGGGCAAACAAAAACAGCGCTGCATTGCGTCGCTGAGCGTGGCCCTGGGTGAGATTGTCAACAACCTTGAACCAGCCCCGCTGGTGGTCAAAAAAAACTGGCTTTTGCCACCCGGTTGCCCAGAATCCGTAACACCCACCCACGACCCGAACATGCTGCGCGCCCACCGCTACACCGAAACCCGCTACCGCGACCGCAAGCGGTATGCGTGGTTGTTGTCGCTGGTGGTGCCCTGCACCGTGGCTGTAGGGCCTGCGCTGATGCTGTGGACCGGCGATCCGCTGGCGCTGTGGACACCCGTGGCGTTTTTCTACTTGGTGGCGCCATTGCTGGACTGGCTGCTGGGCACTGACCAAAGCAACCCACCCGAATCCGCCGTGCCCGAGCTGGAGCGCGACCGCTACTACCGCCGCATCACCTACCTGCTGGTGCCGGTGCTGTGGGTGGCCTTCATCTTCAGCACCTGGTTTGTGGCCGCACAGCCCCTGCCCTGGCATGGCGTGCTGGCCATGGTGCTGACCACGGGCACGGTGGGCGGCTTCTGCATCAACCTGGGGCATGAACTGGGCCACAAGAACTCCGAACTCGAACGCTGGCTGGCCAAGCTGGTGCTGGCCCCCACGGCATACGGGCACTTCTTCATCGAACACAACCGGGGCCATCACCGCGATGTGGCCACGCCGGCCGACCCGGCTTCGTCGCGCATGGGCGAGTCGATTTACCGCTTTGTGCTGCGCGAGATGCCCGGCGCCTTGCGCCGCGCCTGGGCGCTGGAAAAAGACCGGCTGGCCCGCGAGCGGTTGCCACTGATCTCGTGGCACAACGAAATCCTGCAACCCGCACTGATCACTGTGCTGCTGTGGGCCGCATTGGCCCTGTGGCTGGGCGCGGTGGTGCTGCCGTTTCTGGTGGCGGCCTCGTTCTGGGCCAACTTCCAGCTCACTTCGGCCAACTATGTCGAGCACTACGGCTTGCTGCGCGCGCAGGATGCCAACGGACGCTACGAGCCCTGCCAGCCGCACCATTCGTGGAACAGCAACCACGTGTTCTCCAACTGGGCGCTGTTCCATCTGCAAAGGCACTCGGACCACCACGCGCACCCGCTGCGGCGCTACCAGTCGCTGCGCCACTTTGAGCACGTGCCGCAGTTGCCCATCGGCTACTTTGGCATGTTCACCCTGGCCTATGTGCCGCCGCTGTGGCGCCGCGTGATGGACCCGCGCCTGCTGGCCCAGACCGGCCGCGACGCCGAGCACATCAACATCGACCCGCAGCAACGCGCCGCCGTCATACGCAGGTATGGCCTGCGCGATGCGGCGCCATTGGGCGGCTGAGCGCTCAATCAACTCCGCACGGCGTTGGCGAACACGCCGCCGCCACTTCTGAATTGATAGCTGTCAGCGCTTGATACACAAGCGCTAGAGCCCCATTTCATCAAAAACCCTGTGCCTACCCGCTGCGCGCTGGCAGTGGGATAATCACGGCCTCGCGCCGGCTGCTGGCTGTGCAGCCCTCCCCGCGCCCTCCTCCCAACTCCCCGCTTCGTAGATCTCCCGTGGACCCCACACTGAGCCCCTGGCGCATGTCCGTCGCCCCCATGATGGACTGGACAGACCGCCACTGCCGTTACTTTCACAGGCTGTTGACGCGCCATACCCTGCTGTACACCGAAATGGTGAATGCGGGCGGCATCCTGTACGGCGGCACCGAGCGCCACCTGCGCTACAACGCCGAAGAGCACCCCGTGGCCCTGCAGCTGGGCGGCAACGAGCCCGACAAACTGGCCCAGGCCGCCAAGCTGGGGGAGGAATGGGGCTACGACGAAATCAACCTGAACTGCGGCTGCCCCAGCGACCGCGTGCAGCGCGGCGCCTTTGGTGCCAGCCTGATGAAAGCGCCCCAGCTGGTGGCCGACTGCGTGAAGGCCATGAAGGACGTGGTCAGCGTGCCAGTCACCGTCAAGCACCGCATCGGCATCGACAAGGTGGAGGACTACGGTTTTGTGCGCGACTTCATCGGCACCGTGGCCGAGGCCGGCTGCACCGTCTTCATCGTGCATGCGCGCAACGCCTGGTTGCAAGGTCTGAGCCCTAAGGAAAACCGCGATATTCCGCCGTTGCGCTACGAGGTGGTGCATCGTCTGAAGGCCGAGTTCCCGCAGTTCACCATTGCCATCAACGGTGGCATCACTACCGATGCCGTGGTGCAGGAGCAGCTCACGCACCTGGACGGCGTGATGATCGGCCGCGAGGCGTACCACAACCCCTGGTGGCTGGCCCGCTGGGACCAGCTCTACTACGGTGAACAAGGTGGCGTGCCTTGCCCCCTGACCCGCGAGGAGGTGGAGCTGGCGATGGTCGAATACATGGAGCGCGAGGCCGCCCAGTACGGCACTCCCTGGCCCCACATTGCCCGCCACATGCTGGGCCTGCGCCACAGCCTGCCCGGTGCCCGCATCTGGCGCCAAGTGTGGAGCAACCATCTGCTCAAGGACCGGCCCGCTCGCGAGGTACATGCGCTGGCGCGGCAGTCGTACAGCCAGGCCTCAGCCGAAGCCGAAACGGCCGCTGCGTTATAGGGCGGCTTCGGGTCTATTGCGGCGTCCCCAACCGCCGCTCCACCCACACCGCCAGCGGCTCCGGCCGCCCAAACAGATAGCCCTGCAGGCATTCGCACTGGTTGGCAACCAAAAAGTCGGCCTGGGCGCGCGTCTCCACCCCTTCGGCCACCACACGCAGGTGGAGGTGGCTGGCAACCGCCAGGATGGACTGCACGATCGCGGTGTCGCTGGGGTCGTCGGGAGTGTCGTGCACGAAGCTCTTGTCGATCTTCAGCTCGAACAGCGGCAGGCGCTTGAGGTAGGCCAGGCTGGAATAGCCGGTGCCGAAGTCGTCGATGGAAAAGCGCACGCCCAGGCCCACGATTTCGGTCATGCGGGCAATGGTGTCATCCAGGTTTTCAATCAACAGGCTCTCGGTCACCTCAAGGATCAAGTTGCCGGGGTGGGCGCCGGTGTGGGCCAGCACATGGCGCACGCGGTCGACAAAATCGTCCTGGCGGAACTGCCGCTCGCTCACGTTCACCGACAGCGAAAGTTCTTGTCCGGCCGCCTGCAGGCGGGCCAGGGTTTCGCAGGCTTGCTGGATCATCCAGTCGCCCATGCGCAGGATGAGACCCGAGGCCTCTGCAATGGGGATGAAGCGGCCGGGCGGCACGTTGCCGCGCACCGGGTGGTTCCAGCGCATCAGCAGTTCACCGCCCACCACCTTGCCGGCGGCGTCCACCTGGTTTTGCACAAAGGCCGCCAGCTGGCCTTCGGCGTGGGCCTTTTTCAGGTCTTGCTCCAGCGCCAGGCGCTCTTGCACGTCGGCCTGCATGGCGGCTTCGTAAAAGCGGATGCGGTTGCGGCCCAAGTCCTTGGCACGGTACATGGCGGTGTCTGCCTCGCGCAGCAGGTCTTCCACCCCCTCTCCGCTCTTGGGGAACAGGGTGATGCCGATGCTGCCGGTGGCGCTGTACAGGTGGGTGTCGATGGCGTAGGGCGCCTCCAGCAGCGCGCGCAGGTCTTCGGCCACCAGCAGCGCGGCGCGGCCGGCGGTGTCCACATCCGCGGCCAGGTTGTGCACCAGCAACACAAACTCGTCGCCGCCAATGCGGGCCACGGTGTCCCCCGGGCGCACGTGGCGCTGCAGGCGCTGGGCCACCTGTACCAGCAGGGCGTCGCCGACCGTGTGGCCGCGCGCATCATTGATCTGCTTGAAGTCGTCCAGGTCCAGGTACAGCACGGCGCCCACCTGGGCGGTTTTTTGGGCATTCACCAGTGCGTGTTCCAGCCGGTCCAGCAGCATGCGGCGGTTGGGCAGGCCGGTCAGCGCGTCGAAATACGCGAGCTGGTGCGTGCGCGCCTCGGCCTGCTTGCGCTCGGTGATGTCGCGCGACAGCGCAATGAAGCGCGGCTCTCCGCCCGGCGCGGCGCTTTCCTTGCGGGCGATGGACAATTCGAACCAGTGCGCCACGCCATCCAGTTCGAGCATGTACTGGTGCCCGGCCGAATAACCGGTGCGGTGGGCCGCATCCAGCGCCGCATGGCAGCCAGCAGCGGCCTCGGGCGGCACTACGTCCGACAGCAGCCGGCCCAAAAACATCTCGGGCGGAACGGCCAGCAGTTCGGACCGTGCGGAGCGGAAGTGGTGGATGCGTCCGTCCAGCCCGAGCTCGAACAGCAGGTCCGGGATGGCGCTCAGCGTGCTTTCCAGGTCGTCGCGCGTGGCACGCAGCTCGGCTGTCATATGGTGCGCCAGGGCCACAGCGCGCTCGCGCCCGGTGGCAAGCAGCCAAGTGAGCCAGGCCAGCATCAGGCTCAGCGCAGCCCCCATGACTGCCACGGCGTGGTGGCTGTCGTCCTGGTGGCGCAGCGCAAAGCTGGCCAACGGGCGCATGTGCAGCGTCCAGGTTCGCCCGCCGATGTCCAGCGTGCGCTGCGTCTGCAGGCCTGGCGTCTGTTCACCCGCCTGTGGCAGGGCCTGCACCAGGGGGCCATACAGCCGTGTTCCGTCTGGGCCGGCAGGGCCGTCGTACAGGGCCACGCCGATGTCGGGCGACAGCTCGCGCGCCATGCCGGTGATGATGTCTCCCGCCCGGAATGGCGCAGAAACCCAGCCCAGCAAACTCGCACGCCGCGCCGCCGTGCTGCTGATGTCTGCCTGCGGCGCATACATGGGCAGGTACATCACCACGCCCGGCAAGGTGTTTGGCGCCTGGTCCTGAAGCAAAGGCAAGGGGGCCGTCAGCGCAAGAGTGCCGCTGTCGCGCGCCTGCTCCAGCGCATCGCGCGCCTCGGGAATGGTCTGCACGTCAAAGCCCAGCGCGCGCAGGTTGTCGCCGCGCAGGGGTTCGATGTGGGTGATGGGTGCATACACCGGCCGTGCGCCCGCCGGGCGCACGGTGTACTGCGGAAAGCCGCGCCGCCGCATGTCGGCAATGTGGAGCTCAAGCTGCGGCTCGGTGAGCTGCAGGATCAGCGACACGCCTTGCAGGCCGGGCCGGGTCTCCTGCAGTTCCAAGGCCTCCACGTACGACTGGAACTCTTCGCGGCTGATGCTCTCGGAGCCCTCGAAATAGCCCTTCACGCCACGCAGCACCACCTCGTAGGTGGCCATGCGGTCCTTCAGGTTGTAGGCGATCTGATCGGCCGCAACTTCAAAGTTCTGCTGCCGTTTGGTCTGGGAATTGGTCTCTTCAGCCTGCCAGTACAGGTAGGTGAGACCCAGTATGACCAGTCCCACCAAGGGCGGCAGTACCACGGGCATCCAGCGGTGGCTGGCAGCAGCGGTCGGGCCGTCGTTGGCAATGGGAGGTGTGGGCTCAGGCATGCAAGGACGCAATGGTGTGCACCATTATGGGCTGCTGTCTGGCACCACCAAGTGGCGTTTGCGCACATACTTGCTGCGCGGGTTCCTTGAATCCGCGTGATTCGTCCCTTCCCTGTTTGCCTCCCTCCGCATGCCATCGCTAGATTTTGACCTGGAAGAAGCCCGCTTCCGCACCTATTACGCTGACCAGAAGGCGGTTCTGCAGCAGGCCTGCACCGCGCTTACAGCGCTGGTTGGCGCTGCGGTGGCGAGCGCGGGAGGCGTGGATGTGGCCAAGGTCGAAGGCCGAGTGAAAGATGCCGACGAGTGCATCCGCAAGTTTGTGCGCAAGTACCGCCCCACCCTGGAAGAAAGCAACACGCCCTACGACATCCAGACTTACATCACCGACCTGGTGGGGGTGCGCGTGGTATGCCTGTACGAAGACGAGCTGGAAAAGGTTGCGCAGGTGCTGCGCGCACGGTTTGCAGTGATCGACGTGACCGACAAGGTGACCGCCGTGGAGAGCACCGAGGCCTCGTTCGGCTACAAAGGCCTGCACCTGGACCTCAAGCTCAGCGCCGCCGACCGCGATCTGCCAGAGCACGCCCCCTACTCCACCCTGCCATTCGAGCTGCAAGTACGCACCATCATCCAGGACTCCTGGAGCGTGCTGGACCACAAGATCAAGTACAAGAAGTCGATTCCGGGCCAGCTCAAGCGCCGCATCAACGTGCTGGCGGCGCTGTTTGAGCTGGCCGACCGCGAGTTTCGCCAGATCCGCGACGCCACGGCCGCTGAACTGCTGGAAGCCCCGGATGAAACCGCTGAACCGGCCGTCGATGCGACTGCCGACGCCCTGACTGTGCCCCGCGGCGCACCGCCCAGCAGCGAGCTCAACGCATTCACCTTCCTCAAGATCGCCACGCACTTCTTCAAGGACTTCGAGTTCGAGCCGTCCAAGGTGGACAGCTTTGTGGACGACATCCAGCTGTGGTCGCCCGGCCTGACGCGGGCACGCTTTAACACTCTCATGCGCGAGACGGTGGGGACCGTAAAGCGCTACAAGCAGCACTTTGAAGAACACAACCCGCAGGCCACGTTCAACCCTTACACGGTGATCCGCCATTGCCTGTACCTGAGCAACAAGACCGTCTTCCGCCCCGCCTTGCGCAACTCGGCGCGGGAATCGTTCGAAGCGTGGCTACAGGAGCACCCGCACGCGCTGGCGCAGTAAATTGGGGCAAAAATCGGCGCTAGCGCTTGCCAATAAAGCGCTGGCAGCTATCATTTTTGATTTCAACAAATCTCTGTTTCCATGTCGCGAAGGTGACTTGGGATTGGTGGTTTTCCTCCATGCACTGGTTATCAACTGCTGCTATATTGCACTGCAACATAACGGAGTTTCGCCCCATGCTGTACCACATTTACGAAACCCAGCGCTCCCTGATGGAGCCCTTCACTGACTTTGCGCAAGCCGCCGCCAAACTGTTCAGCAACCCTCTCTCGCCTTTCAGCGAAACCCCCTTTGCACAGCGCATGTCGGCGGGCTACGAGTTGCTCTATCGCCTGGGCAAGGACTATGAAAAGCCGACCTTTGACATCCACACGGTGGACGTGGACGGCGTGGGCGTGGCGGTGCACGAGCATGTGGAGGTGGACAAGCCGTTTTGCGAGTTGCGCCGTTTCAAGCGCTTCTCGGACGACACGGCCACGCTGGCCAAGCTCAAGGCCCAGCCTGTGGTGCTGATCGTGGCGCCGCTCTCGGGCCATTACGCCACCTTGCTGCGCGACACGGTACGCACCATGCTGAAGGACCACAAGGTTTACATCACCGACTGGAAGAACGCTCGCCTGGTGCCGCTGGCAGACGGCGAGTTCCACCTGGACGACTACGTGAACTATGTGCAGGAGTTCATTCGCCACCTGCAGGGCCTGTACGGCAACTGCCACGTGATCAGCGTGTGCCAGCCTACGGTGCCCGTTTTGGCCGCCGTGTCGCTGATGGCCAGCCGCGGCGAGACCACGCCGCTGACCATGACGATGATGGGTGGCCCCATCGACGCCCGCAAGTCCCCCACGGCCGTCAACAACCTAGCCACCAACCGCAGCTACGAGTGGTTTGAGAACAATGTGATCTACCGCGTGCCCGAGAACTTCCCGGGCGCTGGACGGCGCGTGTACCCGGGCTTCCTACAGTACACCGGCTTCGTGGCCATGAACCCTGACCGGCACGCCAGCAGCCACTACGACTATTTCAAGGACCTCATCAAGGGCGACGACGCCAGCGCCGAGGCGCACCGCAAGTTCTACGACGAGTACAACGCCGTGCTGGACATGGACGCGGACTACTATCTTGAAACCATCCAGACCGTGTTCCAGGACTACAAGCTGGTCAACGGCACCTGGGACGTGCGCTCCCCCGACGGCAAGATCGAGCGCGTGCGCCCGCAAGACATCAAGACCACCGCCCTGTTCACCGTGGAAGGCGAGCTGGATGACATTTCCGGCTCGGGCCAGACAGAAGCCGCCCATGACCTGTGCAGCGGAATCGTGCGCAAGGAGCAGCGCCACCTGGAGGCCAAAGGAGCCGGCCACTACGGTATCTTCAGCGGCCGCCGCTGGCGCGAGATCGTGTACCCGCAAGTGCGCGCGTTCATCCTTGAACACGAAAAGCCCCAAAAGAACGCTGCGACGCCCGTGACCGAGACGTTTGAAGACCCGGCCCCGCCCCGCAAGGCGCCGTCCAGCACCAAATCGGCCCCCGTCAAATCCCGTGCCAAGGCAGCCACAGCGGCTGCTGTGGCCACCAGCCCCGTGGCCACGCGCTGGGTCAGGACCGCCTCCACGGCGGCTGCCGAGACCGATGCTGCCGAAGCCGCCGTCGCTGCAACACCGGTCACAGCGCGCCCCCGCCGCACTGCGGCCCGTAAAGGTTGAGCGCCGCCCCGGCCGCCCGCACGCCCGCCGCTGTAGCAGACCTTGCGGCGCTGATCGACGCTGCCCTGCCCCAGACGCAGTGCACGCGCTGCGGATACCCGGACTGCGCTGCGTATGCGCAAGCCATCGCCACCGGGGAAGCGCCCATCAATCAGTGTCCGCCCGGAGGGGCCGAAGGTGTGCGCCGCCTGGCCGCCATCACCGGCCAGCCAGCGCTGTCCCTGAGCGAAGCGCATGGCGTGGAAGCGCCCCGCACCGTCGCATTTATCGACGAGGCCTGGTGCATTGGCTGCACGCTCTGCATCAAGGCCTGCCCCACCGACGCCATCGTGGGATCGAACAAGCGCATGCACACGGTGATCGAGCCGTATTGCACAGGCTGCGAGCTGTGCGTTCCCGTGTGTCCGGTGGACTGCATCCAACTGGAAAACACCACGGGCAGCGCCACTGGCTGGGCTGCTTGGTCCGCACCGCTGGCTGAACAGGCGCGCAAGCGCTACCGGCTGCACCAGCAGCGTCTGCCGCTGGAGGATGTGGCCGAGGCCGACGCCGACGCCGACGTAAAGGGCGCTGCGCCCTCTGACGCTACCCGCACTGAAGACGGCATGACGGGCGGACTTGATGATGCCGCGGCTGCGCGCAAGGCCGCCATCGCGGCCGCCATGGACCGGGCGCGCCAACGTCGTACGCAGGCTCCCAAGCCGGGTTGATGTTTGGCGAGGTGCGTTCGGGTGCCGCGACCCGATGCACGGACGAGGTGAAAGGCGGCGCTACCGCGCCGCCAGGGACTTGTACACCCCGCAACCCACATACCCGTCGCCCGCGCGGCTGACATACGACATCTTGGTCTGCACGGCGCCGGTGGCGGGGTTGGTGATGTCGTATTCCACCCATCCCGGTGCATGGTCTGCCTGGGCGACGATGTCGCGCACCAGCTGGTCGCCCGCAATTCCGGGAATGTCCTGCACGCGGGTTCCCACCTTGGCGGGGTTGCCGCCAAACGCCAGGTACGTGCCGCTGGTGTCCAGTACGAACACGTACATGTCCCGGTCGTGGTAGGGCTGGTTCTTGTCGGTGATGCTGCGCAGGAACTGGTCGCGTGAGCTCGTCTTGTGCAGCGCCATGGCCTTGTTGACCAGCGCAACCGCTTCTTCGGCCGTGCCCTGCTGCAAGCGGAAGGCCGCCACCGCGCGTGACAGGGTCGACGCACGCAGCTCCAGCGCCTCGGCCTGGTGCACCGCGTGACCCACCATCTGCGCGTTGTGCTGGGTGATCTGGTCCAGTTGTTGCACGGCGGCGCTGACCTCGCGCAGGCCGGTGCTCTGTTCGGCGCTGGATCCCGAGATCTCGCTCATGCTCGCCGCCACGCTGCGGATACCGCCCGCCATGTCGGCGATGCCCTCACCCGCCGACCGGATCAGCCCGGCACTGGTCTCCACCTGGGTGACGGAGGCGCCGATCAGCTCGCGGATTTCGCGCGCGGCGTCGCCCGAGCGTTTGGCAAGGGTGCGCACCTCCGCCGCCACCACAGCAAAGCCACGGCCCTGCTCGCCGGCCCGCGCGGCCTCCACAGCTGCATTCAGCGCCAGGATGTTGGTCTGGAAGGCAATGCTGTCAATGACGCCGATGATTTCGGTCATGCGCCGCGCGCTTTGCTGGATGGCCTCCACCGACTGCACGGCGCGTGCCATGGCCTCGGACCCGGCATCGGCCGCCTTGCGCACCGCTGCGGCGCGCACATCGGCGCTCTGCGCGGTCTGGGCGTTGTTCTGCACTGCGGATGACAACTGCTCCACGCTGGCCGCGGTCTGCTCCAGGTTGGCCGCCTGCTGCTCGGTGCGGTCGGCAAGCGACCGGTTGCCGTCTGCCAAACTTTGGCCCGCATGCGCCACCAGCGCTGCATTGCTGCGAATGTCAGCCACCATGGACGACAGCGTGAGCACCATGCGGTCGAGCGACCGCGCCAATGCGCCCACCTCGTCAGACCCGTACGTGCCCGCATGGGCGCGCAGGTCGCCGCCCGTGGTGAGATCCATGGTGCTCGCAAGCCCAGCCAGGTCGACCGACAGGCTGGCATAGAGGGCGACCAGCGCATACATCGCCAGCAGCGCACCCAAGCCCACCGCCCACCAAGGCGCGGCCAGCACCGCCAGCGCCAATGCCAGCGCCATCACGAGGCCCAGCGTGAGCAGCTTGCCGGGCAGGTGCCATCGGCGCATCCACCAAACGCCCGGGCGAAGCCCTATGAATCCAGCCATGTTTTGTCTCCCTTGTCGTTCTTGCAGACCGCCTGCGACGCTAGGGACGCGCTCTTACGTTCCACTGACAAAACCGCGCAGCGAGGGTTTGCGATAGGTCTTGGCGTCGCCACCGGTACCCCACGGGCTGCAGCATCGCCGTCGCCCATAATGTTGCCCCATGAACCCCCTGCTTTCCCACCTGCAGCCCTACCCCTTCGAGCGGTTGCGACAGCTTTTTGCCGGGGTGACGCCACCTGCGGCGTACAGCCCCATCAGTCTTGGCATGGGCGAGCCGCGCCATCCTACACCCCAATTCATCAAGGATGCACTTAGTAACAACCTTGGGGGCCTGGCCGCCTACCCCGCAACAGCAGGGGAGCCACGGTTACGGGAGGCGTTTACGCAGTGGCTGAACAAGCGCTATGCGCTCACGCTGGACCCCGGCACCCAGGTGCTGCCGGTCAACGGATCGCGCGAGGCGCTTTTTGCGTTCGCCCAGACAGTGATCGACCCTTCGCACGGACAGCCCCTGGTGGTCTGCCCCAACCCGTTCTATCAAATCTACGAAGGCGCGGCCCTGCTGGCTGGGGCCCAGCCCTATTACGCCGCCAGCGACCCGGCCCGCAACTTTGCCGTGAACTGGGATGCCGTGCCCGACAGCGTCTGGCAACGCACGCAATTGCTGTTTGTGTGCTCGCCCGGCAATCCCACGGGCGCCGTGATGCCGCTCGGCGAGTGGAAAAAGCTCTTCGAGCTGAGCGACCGCTACGGCTTCGTGATCGCCTCGGACGAGTGCTACAGCGAGATCTACTTCCGTGACGAGCCGCCGCTCGGTGGCCTGCAGGCGGCCGACAAGCTGGGTCGCAGCGACTACCGCAACCTGATCTCCTTCACCAGCCTGTCCAAGCGCAGCAACGTGCCCGGCATGCGCAGCGGCTTTGTGGCGGGAGATGCTGCGCTCATCAAGGCGTTTTTGCTGTACCGCACCTACCACGGCAGCGCCATGAGTCCCATCGTGCAGGCCGCCAGCATCGCGGCCTGGGGCGACGAAAAGCATGTGGTGGAAAACCGCACGCTGTACCGCAAGAAGTTCGCCCAGGTCACGCCTTTGCTGGCCGGCGTGATGGAAGTCGCCCTGCCCGACGCCGGCTTCTACCTGTGGGCGAAGGTGCCCGATGCCCTGGGCATGACCGACGCCGAGTTCGCGCGGGCCCTTTTGGCTCAATACAATGTCACGGTGCTGCCCGGCAGCTACCTGGCCCGCGAGGCCCAGGGCAGCAACCCCGGTGCCCAGCGCGTTCGCATGGCCCTGGTGGCCGAAGCCGAAGAGTGCGTGGAGGCCGCACTGCGCATCGTGCAATTCATTCAATCCCGTACCGCCCCTCAGTAAGACAGACCACCGCAAGCAACATGACCCAACAACTCCAAACCATCATCGACAACGCCTGGGACAACCGCGCCAGCCTCTCGCCCGCTGCAGCCCCTAAAGAGATCCAGGACGCGGTCGAGCACGTGATTGCCGAGCTGAACAATGGCAAGCTGCGTGTGGCCACCCGCGAAGGCGTGGGTCAGTGGACCGTACACCAGTGGATCAAGAAGGCCGTGCTCCTGTCCTTCCGCCTCAAGGACAACGAAGTCGTCAAGGCCGGCGACCTGGGCTTTTACGACAAGGTGCAGACCAAGTTCGCCCACCTGTCCGAAGACGAGATGAAGGCCACCGGCGTGCGCGTTGTGCCCCCGGCTGTCGCCCGCCGCGGCAGCTTCATCGCCAAGGGTGCGATCCTGATGCCCTCGTACGTGAACATCGGCGCCTATGTGGGCGAAGGCACCATGGTCGACACCTGGGCCACCGTGGGTTCGTGCGCACAGATCGGCGCCAACGTGCACCTGTCGGGCGGCGTGGGCATTGGCGGTGTGCTGGAGCCGCTGCAGGCCGGCCCCACCATCATTGAAGACAACTGCTTTATCGGCGCCCGCTCCGAGGTCGTCGAAGGCGTGGTGGTCGAAGAGAACTCCGTGCTGGGCATGGGTGTGTACATCGGCCAGAGTACCCCCATCTTCAACCGTGCCACCGGCGAGATCAGCTACGGCCGCGTGCCTTCGGGCTCGGTGGTGGTGAGTGGAAACCTGCCCAAGACGGCTGCCAATGGCGCGCCCTACAGCATGTACGCCGCCATCATCGTCAAGCAGGTGGATGCGCAGACGCGCTCCAAGACCAGCATCAACGACCTGCTGCGCGACTAAAGACAGCCACCGCGCTTGGCGGACCGCACACCACAGAGATCAGATAGACAACGAGAGGGAAACACCATGAGCACGATGGAGCGGATTCTTCGCCTGATGAGCGAAAAGAAGGCATCAGACGTCTACCTGTCGGCCAACGCCCCGGCGCTGATCAAGATCAACGGCGAGTGCGTGCCGATCAACAACCAGATCCTGCCGCCAGACGCACCGCGCAACCTGCTCTCTGAAGTGGTTCCCCCGGACCGCATTGAAGAGCTGGAAGAAACCGGCGAGTTGAACATGGGGGTGCCGCTCAATGGCGTGGGGCGTTTTCGTGTGAGCGCCATGCGCCAGCGCGGCAGCTACGCGGTGGTGATCCGCTTTATCTCGCAGCAGATCCCCGAGTTCGACTCGCTGGGTTTACCGCCCGTGATGCGCGAGCTGATCATGGAAAAGCGCGGCCTCATCCTGATGGTGGGCGCCACTGGCTCGGGCAAGAGCACCTCGCTCGCGTCCATGATCGACACGCGCAACGAGGCGCTGACGGGGCACATCCTCACCATTGAGGACCCGGTCGAGTACCAGTTCAAGAACAAGAAATCCATCGTCAACCAGCGCGAGATCGGCAGCGACACGCAGTCGCTGCAGACCGCGCTCAAGAACGCGCTGCGCCAGGCGCCCGACGTGATCCTGATCGGCGAAATCCGCGACCGCGAAACCATGTCGGCCGCCATTGCCTACGCGCAGTCGGGCCACTTGTGCCTGGCCACGCTGCACGGCAACAACAGTTACCACGCGCTCAACCGTATTCTGTCGTTCTACCCCGTGGAGGTGCGCCCCACCCTGCTGGGCGACCTGGCTTCGGCCATGAAGGCGATCATCTCGCAGCGCCTTGTGCGCACTGTGGACGGGCGCCGCGCCCCTGCGGTGGAGGTGATGCTCAACACCAAGCTGGTGTCCGACCTGATCGAAAAAGGCGACTTCTCGGGTGTGAAGGAGGCCATGGAAAAATCCATGGCCGAAGGCTCGCAGACCTTTGAAGAGGCCCTTGCCAAGCTGATCATGGACGAGAAGATCGACCGCAAGGAAGGCCTGGCCTACGCGGATTCGCCCACCAACCTCATGTGGCGCCTGCAGAACGACTTTTCCCTGGCCGCCAACGCCGCCAAGGCCCAGAAGGAAGCGCGCGACGCGCCGGATGACGCACCCTCGTTCACCGAAATCGTGCTGGACGTGAAACCTGCGGCTTGAAATGTCTCCCCATTAGTCACCTGCGGCGCCATCCCCATTGGGGGAGACGCCCTCGCTAGGCGTCTCTCGCCTGGGCCGCGCCTTTGCTGACGCCTCGCCCGATGATCACGGCCGATTGCAAATCTCACTCTCCTGCCCCCCTAATCTCCATGTCCCGCACCCTGCACCTGGCTGAACAGCTCATTTCCTTGCCCTCGATTACCCCCGAGGATGCCGGCTGCCTGGATCTGCTGGCTGCTCGGCTGGCGCCTCTCGGGTTTGTGTGCGAGCGGCTGGACAGCGGCCCGGCGGATTTCCGGGTGAGCAATTTGTGGGCAAAAAGGCCTGCAACGCTTGCTGATAAAGCGCAAGCAGCTATCAAAACTGTAGTTTTTGCGGGCCATACCGATGTGGTTCCCACGGGCCCGCTGGCGCAGTGGAGCAGCGACCCGTTTGTGCCGACGCACAAAGACGGCAAGCTGTATGGCCGCGGCGCCAGTGACATGAAAACCTCGATCGCCGCCTTTGTGGTGGCGGTGGAGGAATTCCTTGCTGCTACACCGGACCCCATGGTCCACCTGGCCCTCTTGCTGACCAGCGACGAGGAAGGACCCTCGGTGGACGGCACGAAAGTGGTGGTCGAACAGCTCAAGGCGCGCGGCGAACCGCTGGACTACTGCATCGTGGGCGAACCCACCTCCGTCCAAAAGACTGGCGACATGATCAAGAACGGCCGCCGCGGCACCCTGAGCGGCAAGCTCAGCGTGCGCGGCATTCAGGGCCACATCGCCTACCCGCAACTGGCACGCAACCCTATTCACCAGGCCGTGCCCGCGCTGGCCGAACTGGCCGCCACGGTGTGGGACCAGGGCAACGCCTTCTTCCCGCCCACCAGTTGGCAGATCAGCAACGTGCATGGCGGCACCGGTGCCACCAATGTGATTCCGGGTGAGGTCGTGATCGACTTCAACTTCCGTTTCTCGACCGAATCCACGGCCGAGGGTCTGCAGCAGCGCGTGCACGCCGTGCTGGACCGCCACGGCCTCGAATACGACCTGCGCTGGACGCTTGGCGGACAGCCCTTCCTCACCACCCCGGGCGAGCTGGTCAGCGCTGTGCAGCAAGCCATCACCGCCGAAACCGGCCTGGCCACCGAGCTATCCACCACCGGAGGCACCAGCGACGGCCGCTTCATCGCGCAGATCTGCCCGCAGGTCATAGAACTGGGCCCCCCCAACGCCAGCATCCACAAAATCGACGAGCACGTGGTGGTCGCGGACATCGAACCGCTGAAAAACATCTACCGCCGAACGCTCGAAAACCTGCATGGGCAGGCATTGGCTGCAGGGGATGCTGTACCGGCATGAGCACCACCCTTGCATCTGAACGCCCCACCGGCGACACCGTGGGCGCACTGGTTGAAACCGGCGCGCAGTGCCTAACGGCAGCCGGCGTCGCGTTTGGCCACGGCACCACCAACGCCCACGACGAAGCCGCCTGGCTGGTGCTGTGGCGCCTGGGCCTGCCGCTGGATAGCGACTTGGATTCAATAACAAATCAGCCTGTAGCTCCCGCCCAGCAAGCGCTGGTAGCTACACTTTTTGAAGAACGCATTGCCACCCGCAAACCCGCCGCCTACCTTACGCGCGAGGCCTGGTTGCAAGGCGTGCCCTTCTACGTGGACGAACGCGCCATCGTGCCCCGCAGCTTCATTGCCGAACTGCTGGCCGACGGAAGCGTGGACGAGTTCCTGAGCGAAAACACCCACCAAGTGCTGGACCTGTGCACCGGCAACGGCAGCCTGGCCGTGCTGGCGGCCATGGCCTGGCCCGAAGTGCAGGTGACGGGGGCAGACATCTCGCTCGACGCCTTGGCCGTGGCGCGCGTCAACGTGGACAAGCACGGGCTGCAGGACCGCATCGCCCTCGTGCAGTCCGACGGCCTGGCGGCCGTCGACGGCCCCTGGGACCTGATCCTGTGCAACCCGCCGTACGTGAATTCAGCCAGCATGGCCGCCCTGCCCCGTGAATACCTTGCAGAGCCCGAACTGGCGCTGGCTGGGGGCGCAGACGGCATGGACTTTGTGCGCGCGCTGTTTGCCGCAGCGCCACCGTGTTTGACCGAAGACGGCGTCATCATTCTGGAGATCGGCAACGAGCGCGCCCACTTTGAAGCAGCTTTCCCAGAACTACCGGTGTTCTGGCTGGAGACCAGCGCTGGCGAGGACCAGGTTTTGCTGGTCACCCGACAAGCACTGGCAGCGCAAAACGCGCCCACGGCACAATAGAGGCCTGCGCCACTCTGCTGGCCCCTTCGATTTTTTGTATGCCACCCGCCGCGAGCCTATGGCCGGCGGGTGTGTTTTTTTCTGTATTCCGGATGATCACCCTCAAGAACGTCACCCTGCGACGCGGCACAAAAGTCGTGCTCGACAGCGTCTCCACCACCATCAACCCTGGCGAAAACGTGGGCTTGGTCGGCCGCAACGGCGCGGGCAAATCCAGCCTGTTTGCGCTGCTCAGCGGCAAGTTGCATGAAGACGGCGGGGATTTCCACATTCCGTCGAGCTGGCGCATGGCTGAGGTCGCGCAGAACATGCCTGAAACCGACCAGTCGGCCACGGACTTTGTGCTGGAGGGCGACACCCGCCTGGCCGAAGTGCAGCAGCAGCTGGCCGAGGCGGAGGCCAGCGACGACGGCATGGCAATTGCGCATGCCTACTCTGACTTGCATGACGCCGGTGCTCACGACGCGGTGGCCCGTGCCCAGGCGCTGATCCTGGGCCTGGGCTTTCGCGTGAGCGAGCTGGACAACCCGGTCAACAGCTTTTCGGGCGGCTGGCGCATGCGCCTGCAACTCGCCCGTGCGCTGATGTGCCCCAGCGACCTGCTGCTGCTGGACGAACCAACCAACCACTTGGACCTGGACGCCCTGGTCTGGCTGGAAGCTTGGCTCAAGCGCTACGCCGGCACCATGATCGTGATCAGCCACGACCGCGAGTTCCTGGACGCCATCACCAACGTCACCCTGCAGATCCAGCAAGGCGAGTTGAACCGCTATGGCGGCAACTACAGCAAGTTTGAAGAACTGCGCGCCCAGCAGCTCGAACTGCAACAGGCCAGCTTTGCCAAGCAGCAAGAGAAGATGGCGCACCTGCAGAAGTTCATCGACCGCTTCAAGGCCAAGGCCAGCAAGGCCAAGCAGGCGCAAAGCCGCGTAAAGCAACTCGAACGCATGGAGAAGATCGGGCCTGTGCTGGCCGAGGCCGAATTCACCTTCGAGTTCAAGGAGCCCGCCAACCTGCCCAATCCGATGCTCGCCATCAGCGACGCCTCGTTCGGCTATGTGGACGACGAGGGCGTGCCCACCACCATCCTTAGCGGCGTCAACCGCTCGGTGCTGGCGGGCCAGCGCATCGGCATCCTGGGCGCCAACGGCCAGGGCAAGTCCACGCTGGTCAAGACCATTGCGCGCACCATGAAGGCGCTCTCTGGCAGCATCACCGAAGGCAAGGGGCTGAACATTGGCTATTTTGCCCAGCAGGAACTGGATGTGTTGCGCCCCAACGAAAACCCGCTGGAGCACATGATCCGCCTGGCCAAAGAGTTGGGCGCCGATGCCAAGCAGCCCAGCCGCGAGCAGGACCTGCGCAGTTACCTGGGCAGCTTCAATTTCACGGGCGACATGGTCAAGCAGGCCGTGGGCACCATGAGCGGCGGCGAAAAAGCCCGCCTTGTGTTGGCCATGATCGTCTGGCAGCGCCCCAACCTGCTGCTGCTGGACGAGCCCACCAATCACCTGGACCTGGCCACGCGCGAGGCCTTGGCCATGGCGCTCAACGATTTCGACGGCACCGTCATGCTGGTCAGCCACGACCGCGCATTGCTGCGGTCGGTCTGTGAGGACTTCTGGATGGTGGGCCGCGGCGTGGTGGGGCCGTTCGACGGCGACTTAGACGACTACCAGCGCTATTTGCTGGAGGAGTCCCGCCGCCTGCGCGAGGAAGCCCGGCAGGCCGAGCTGGGCGACCTGGCCGCCAGCAAGGCTGTTGCGATGGTGGTGGCGTCGACACCAGCTCCCACGGCCCCAGTGCCTGAAGCAGCGCAGGGCGATCAGCGAGAGTTGCGCAAGCAGGCAGCCCAGTCGCGCCAGGCCCTGGCAGAAAAAACCCGCCCGCTCAAGAACGAACTGGAGCAGATCGACAAGCGGCTGGCCACCCTCGCTGCCGAGCGCGAGGAACTGGAAGCCCGGTTGAATCAGCCCCTGCCACCAGCAGAGATCGCAAACTGCGGCAAACGCCTGAAATCGTGCAACGACGAAACCGCCAAACTGGAAGAACGCTGGCTCGAAATTTCTTCCGAGCTCGAAGAAATTTCAGCGGCCACGATGAGCTGAAAGTGTAAAACCCTGTAAATTTCACAGGCAAAATTGCGTTTTTTCGCATATCCATCAAGCGCAGGAAGCTATCAATTAAATAGCAATTTCTGAGGGCAAAAATAGGGTTCTGGCGGTTGCATTTTTTTGCAGAACGCTGTCAACCGGCCGTCTGCGGGCCGCGTTGTGGGTACATCTCAGGAGTTTTTCCAATATGAACACCACCGCAATCTTGTCCGCCTGGCCCGAAGACGAACGCGATCGCAAGCGCGCCCCGGCCCGTTTTTGAAGGTGTGGCAGCCAGCGCGGCAGCCCCTTCCCCTTATTGCCCCTCTCAACAAAAAACCCCGCATTGCGGGGTTTTTTGTTGCCTTCGACGGGGTCCCAAGTCAGCCCATGTGCAGGCCACCGTTCACCGAGAAGTCGGCGCCGGTGGCATAGCCGCCCTCTTCTGACGCCAGCCAGGCAATGATGGATGCGATTTCGCTGGGCTCGCCCAGGCGCTTCACAGGCACGGTGGCCACAATCTTTTCCAGCACGTCCGGCCGGATGGCCTTGACCATATCGGTGCCGATGTAGCCTGGGCTCACGGTATTCACCGTCACGCCCTTGGTGGCCAGCTCCTGCGCCAGGGCCATCGAAAAGCCATGCATGCCCGCCTTGGCCGCCGAGTAGTTGGTCTGACCAGCCTGGCCCTTCTCGCCGTTCACGGAGCTGATGTTGATGATGCGGCCCCAGCCTTTTTCCACCATGTCGGCGACCACCTGCTTGGTCACGTTGAACATGCTGTTGAGGTTGGTTTCAATGACCGCATCCCAGTCTTCGCGCGACATCTTGAGGAACATGCGGTCGCGGGTGATGCCGGCGTTGTTCACCAGCACGTCGATGGTGCCGTGCTCGGCCTTGGTCTTGCTGAAGGCCTCGACCGTCGAATCCCAGTCGCCCACATTGCCCACCGACGCGTAGAAGGTGAAGCCCAGGGCCTTCTGTTCTGCCAGCCACTTGGCATGGTCACGCGTGGGGCCGCAACCGGCGATGACCTTGAAGCCCTCTTTGTGCAGGCGCTGGCAGATGGCGGTGCCGATGCCGCCCATGCCGCCGGTTACGTACGCAACTTTCTGGCTCATGTGATTTCTCCTTTTTTGGGTGATGTGCTCACCGCCCACTCTACCCAAGAAATCCGGGTGTGCGGTGAAGGTAAACACTGAACCCGTTTGCTTTTTGACGTAACCCTTCGCGTCATACGCATGACGCACGAACGTCATAGCAATTCGTCACATTTTTGGTGCACGACACCACCGGGACAGGTGCTTAGCGGCCCACCGACGACAGCGGCAGGGTCTCCCATCCCGGCCGGGCGAACAAATAACCCTGTTGATAGCGCACGCCCACCGATTTGAGGAAGGCTGACTCTTCCCCGGTTTCTATGCCCTCCGCAACGATGTCGATGGACAGGCGCTGGCACACCAGCACGATGCCGCACACGATGGCCTGGCGGACCGGGTCCAGGTTGATGTTGCGGATGAGCTCCATGTCGATCTTCAGCACATGCGGCTGGAACCGCGCCAAGAGGTTCAGTCCAGCATAACCTGCGCCGAAATCGTCAATGGCCGTGATCAGGCCCTGGCGGCGGTAGACATCAAAAATGGACTGGAGGTGCTCGGCGCTCGCAAGCTGCTCGCCTTCCGTGACCTCGAACATGAGGCGGTCATGCGGAAACCCGAATGTGGCTGCGGCCTCCATGGTGGCGCGGATGCAGGTTTCAGGGCGGTACACCGCGTTGGGCAGAAAGTTGATGCTGAGACGGCAACCCGGCAAGTCCGTCAGGCCCAGCCGCGAGGCAAGCTCGATGGCTTTGACGCGACAGGCCTGGTCAAAGCGGTAGCGGTGGGCATCATCCACCCATGACAACACCGTGGCGGCCGACTGACCGTCAACGCCGCGCACCAGCGCTTCGTAGCCAAACGGGCGTTCCAGCTCCAGATCCATGATGGGCTGGAAGGCCATCGTGAAATCAAACGGCAACTGTGCCTTGTCCCTGCAGGACGCGCAGCTGGCTGCTTCGAAGGGGATGGGAAAAACTGTGCTCGTCATATGAATCCATCGAGTCTTGCTGGAATACGCCCTTGACCAGGCAGACTACGCCGCGAAAAACAAAGGCCACACAAACGCGGCCTTTGTTGTTGCTGACACCGGGCGGCATACGCCGCCCGCGCCCTCCGTCAGCGTTCCACCGCCAGTGACACGCCCATGCCGCCGCCGATACACAGCGCGGCCAGGCCTTTCTTGGCGTCGCGGCGCTGCATTTCATGCAGCAGCGTCGCCAGAATACGGCAGCCAGACGCGCCAATGGGGTGTCCAATGGCGATGGCGCCTCCATTGACGTTGACCTTGGCGGGGTCGATGCCCAGTTCCTTGTTCACGGCGCAGGCTTGTGCCGCAAAGGCTTCATTGAGCTCAAACAGATCCACGTCGGCAGCGTTCCAGCCCGCACGCTGCAGGGCCTTGCGCGACGCGGGCACAGGGCCCATACCCATGGTGGCAGGATCCAGGCCGCTGGTGCCAAAGGCAGCGATGCGGGCCAGGGGCTTGAGGCCCAGGGCGGCCGCCTTCTTGGCGCTCATCACCACCACGGCGGCAGCGCCATCGTTCAGGCCCGATGCATTGCCAGCTGTCACGCTGCCAGCCTTGTCAAACGCGGGGCGCAGGCCCGCCAGCGCCTCGGCATTGGTCTTGCGGTTCAGGTACTCGTCGGTGTTGAAGAGGATGGGGTCGCCCTTCTTCTGCGGCAGGCTCACGCCGACGATTTCATCGGCGAACTTGCCCGCATCCTGCGCGGCCGCGGCCTTTTGCTGGCTGGCCAGGGCCAGGGCGTCCTGCATGTCGCGGGTGATGCCGTATTGCTTGGCCACGTTCTCGGCGGTGATGCCCATGTGGTACTGGTTGTACACGTCCCACAGGCCGTCCACGATCATGGAATCGACCATCTTCCAGTCCCCCATGCGCTGGCCGTCGCGCGAACCATTGAGTACATGGGGCGCCAGGCTCATGTTCTCCTGGCCGCCGGCCACCACGATCTCGCTGTCGCCCCAGGCCACGGCCTGCGCGGCCAGCATCACGGCCTTGAGGCCCGAGCCGCAGACCGCGTTGATGGTGAGCGCCGGGGTTTCCTTGGCCACACCGGCCTTCATCGACGCCTGGCGCGCCGGGTTCTGGCCTACGCCAGCAGTCAGCACCTGGCCCATGATGACTTCGCCGATCTGGTCGGAAGACAGGCCCGCGCGGGCAATGGCTTCACGGATCACGATGGCGCCCAGATCACTCGCGGGCGTCTTGGCCAATGCGCCACCAAACTTGCCCACAGCGGTGCGGGCGGCCGAAACGATGACGATGTCTTCCATGGAATGTCCTTGTAGTTGAGGGTGTTCGGTAAGGGTAATTTTCGCAGTGCCCTAAGTCAGGACTTTTGCGTATCACACGTTTTTTATGCCTCTATGCCTTCTGCTTGACATAGCGGCCCGGTGCGGGCTCGATGGCCTTGAACTTGGCGCCTTTGCCATAGCCCTTGGGCGCAGCAATCTGCTTGCCGGCGTGTCCCTTGAGCCAGCCCGACCAGTCAGTCCACCAGCTGCCAGGGTGCTCCGTGGCGCCTTCGAGCCACTGGTCCAGCGTGGGTGGAAATTTGCCGTCGGTACGCATCCAGTGGCTGCGCTTGCCCTTGGCGGGCGGGTTGATCACACCGGCGATATGGCCTGATGCGCCCATCACAAAGCGCTTTTTGCCTGGCAGCACCTGGGTGGAGGCATAGGCCGCCGTGGCTGGCACGATGTGGTCCTCCCGCGAGCCATAAATATAGACAGGCAGCTTGAGTTCGTTCAGGTCCAGCTTTTCACCGCACACGGTGAGCTTGCCGGGCTTCACGAGGTTATTCTCGAGGTAGAAATTGCGCAGGTACCAAGCGTAGAACGGACCCGGCAGGTTGGTGCTGTCGCTGTTCCAGTACAGCAGGTCAAACGGCGGGGGCGTCTCGCCTTTCAAGTAGTTGCCCACCACGTAGTTCCACACCAGGTCGTTGGGGCGCAAGAAGCTGAACGTCGATGCCAGATCCTGCCCTTTCATCAGCCCGCCCTTGCCCATCTGCATCTCGCGGAATTTGACAAAGGCCTCGTCGATGAAGACGTCGAGAATGCCCGTGTCCGTAAAGTCGATCAGCGTAGTGAGGAAGGTGGCGCTGGCCACGGGCTCGTCGCCGCGTGCGGCCAGTACGGCGAGCGCATTGCTAAGGATGGTGCCGCCCACGCAGAAGCCCAGGGCATTGATCTGCTCGGCGCCGGTGATTTTTTGCACCACATCGATGGCGACCATCGCGCCGTCTTCAACGTAGTCGTCCCAGGTCTTGTGCGACAGGCTCTCGTCGGGGTTGCGCCAGCTCACGACGAAGGTGCGGTGGCCCTGCTCCACCGCGTAGCGGATGAGCGAATTCTCGGGCTGCAGGTCCAGGATGTAGAACTTGTTGATGCAGGGTGGCACCAGCAGGAAGGGCCGCTCGTACACCTTGGCCGTGAGCGGTTTGTATTCAAGCAGCTGGAACAGCTCGTTCTCGTAGACCACGGCGCCTTCAGTGGTGGCCACGTTGCGGCCCACCTCGAACAGGCTCTCGTCCGTCATAGAGACATGCCCCTGCGAGATGTCGTGCAGCAGGTTCTGCATGCCTTTGGCGATGCTCTCGCCCTTGGTCTCGATGGCCTTCTTTTGCGCTTCGGCGTTGAAGGCCAGGAAGTTGCTGGGGGCCATGGCAGCCATCCACTGCTCCACGCCAAAGCGGATGCGGGCCTTGGTTTTTTCATCGGCTTCCACCGCGTCGGCCAGGCCCATCAAAGTGCGGGCGTTGAGCAGATAGGCCGCTGCCGAGAACGCCGCCACCGGGTTGCTGGCCCAGCCTTCGCCGGAAAAGCGCTTGTCCTTGACTTCGGGCGTGCCCTGCAGGCCCTGGGCCCACAGTTCCTTGGCTTCGCTGAGGTATTGCTCTTGCAGCGCCTTGAGCTTGGTGGGCGACAGTTGCAGTGCGGGTGCTGCGGGCATGGCGGCCCCGAGGTCCATGGACTGGAATGATTGCAGTGCCTGCGACCAGCTTTGCCCGAAAATCTGCTGGAACTGCTGAGCGCTTTGGGCCCAGGGTGACTCAGAATTCATGCTCTTTCCTTGTGGTTGATCGCTCGCAGCGGCAGGGCCTACGCTTGATGGTCATTGTTGCCCACCATACCCGCCAAGGCAACGGCTTGCCCCAAACACTTGAACACAAACCAATGTACCTGATCGTAATTGCGTGGACCTATGTGACCCTGATGATGGCCGTGGCCGAAGCCACCAGTCCGCAGGGTTCGGTGCTGGGGGCCATCATCACATTTGCGCTGTATGGGCTGCTGCCCATGAGCATCCTGGTCTACATCCTCGGCACGCCGTCGCGCAAGCGCGCTATCAAGGCGCGCGAGGCCGCCGAACAAGCCGCCTATGACGCCGAACAGGCCGCTGTGCGAGAAGTCAAGGAAGCGGAAACGGCCCACGAGCCCGGGGCCGTATCAATCGCGCCAGATGCAGGCGGCAAAGCGCCCGCTGCCGCCGAGGGCGACGCTGTCGCGCCGGTGCGAAAAGAAGGTTGAGGCATTGGTCACGGTGCACCAGGACGCCGTGCTGTCGTTGCCGAAAATCTGCGTGATACCCAGGGCCTCAAGTCGCCGGCGAGCCAGGCCGGCCAGGTCGCACAGGTATTTGCCAGGCGTTTGGTGGCAGGGCAAAAAGCAGGTATGCGCGCCGGGGTCGGCGTCGCAAAACGCGGCCCGCACTTCGGCCCCCACTTCAAAGGCCTCAGGGCCGATGCAGGGGCCGAGCCAGGCAAGCGTGTCGCTTGATGCTTCATTATTGATAGCTGCCAGCGCTTGTCCATCAAGCGCCAGAGCACTAAAACGCTTGAAAACCGCTTCCAGAACGCCCCGCCCGTCCTGGCCTGCCAGCCCCCGCCAGCCTGCGTGCGCCGCCGCCACCACAGCTCCCGAGCGGTGAGCCAGCAGCACGGGCAGGCAGTCGGCCACCATGATGGTGCAGACGGCGCCAGGGGTGGTGGTAACGCAGGCATCGGCCTCGGTGCCGTCGGGGGTAGACCGGTCCAGTTCGACCACATCCGTCCCGTGCACCTGGCTCAGAAAGGTGGCGCGGGCGCCGGGGGTGCGGGCCTGCAGGACCGTTTGCAGCACCTGGCGGTTGGCCACCACGCCCGCAGCGTCGTCACCCACGTGGCTGCCCAGATTGAGGCTGTCGTAGGGCGCCGCGCTGTGCCCGCCCTGGCGCGTTGTGCACAGCGCGTGTACACCCCGCGGCGCAGGCCAGTCGGGTACCCACCAGTCGCGGTGCGGCATCCCGTTCAGGCCTCGAAGTCTGGGCAGGCCGAAGGCTGCGCGGCCTGGAAGGCGGGCAATGCCATGCAGGCGTCGAACGCCGCCATGGTGAGCGGCAGTCCCTCCAGGCTCACGTTGAAGCGCTTTGCGTTGAAGATCTGCGGAACCAGGCAGCAGTCGGCCAGCGTGGGGGTGTCCCCCCAGCACAGCATCGATGGCGCCAGGCCCTGGGCCATGCGCTCCTGCGCCAGCAAGGCCAACTGGCGCTCCAGCACCTCCAGCCCGTTGCGCACCCAGTGGTGGTACCACGCGTTCTTGGCGGCTTCGTCCACCTTGAGCTCATGCACCAGGTACTTGAGCACGCGCAGGTTGGCGATGGGGTGCACGTCGCAGGCCACCGTTTGCGCCAGCGCACGGACACGCGCCCTGGCCAGGGTCGTGGAGGGCAGCAAGGGGGGCGTGGGGTGCGTCTCGTCCAGATATTCCATGATGGCCAGGGACTGCGCGAGCGCCGAGCCGCCGTCAGTGACCAGCGTGGGCACCAGCGAATCGCCAATGCGGTCGGCATAGGCTGGCGCCTTGTGTTCGCCTTTGACGAGGTGCACCGGGACATAGTCGAAGTCCAGGCCCTTCACGGCCAGCGCAATGCGCACGCGGAACGAGGCCGAAGACCGGAAGTAGCTGTAGAGCTGCATGGGGCGAATCTCCCTGGGTTCAATCAACAAAACGGATGGCGCGCAGCGCGCGGTGGCGGATGCCACACCGGTGCTGCACCGGCGCCAGAGCGGAGGCAGCCCCGGCGTCAGGCCCCGGAGGTGCCGGCCGGGTCCTTGTGGTGGTAGACCACCTTGGTGAGAATGGACATGAGGTCTTCCCGCTCCTGCGCATTCAGCGGCGCGGTAAGCCGCTCTTGCACACGCTGGGCGGCGTCGCGCATCTGCAGGGCGGCCACCTCGCCTTCGGGCGTGATCCACAGCAGCTTGCGGCGGCGGTCGCGGGTGTCGGGTTCGCGGCGGATCCAGCCGCGCTTTTCCAGCCGCCCGATGACCGAGCCCGAGGTGGCGGCATCAAACGCCACGCGGGATGCCAGCGTGACCTGGTCTTCGCCCGGGCGGGCCAGCAACTCGTGCAGGATGGCGAACTGCACCGGCGTCACGTCAAACCCCGCGGTTTCTTCCATGAAAAGCGCCACGGTGCGTTGATGGGCGCGGCGCACCAGGTGGCCTGGCGTGTTGTGGAAATCGAAGCTCTGTGCCATGGGCGCGAGTGTAGCGCCCCGCAGCAGGCGGGCCGCAGGCGTGGCACACTGCCGCAGGGTGCCCCTTCAGGGCCCCAACGCACCGCCGAGTTCCAGCGCGAAACGGCCTGCACGCCCCCCCGCACCGCGGTCTCTGGCCCGGTGCAGCGCGCAGGCCCGTTCCCAGATCAGAAAGACCCGCAGACATGACCCTGAGCTATGTGTTCCCCCCGGCCCCCGTGGCCAGCGTGCCCGTGGTGGGCCGCAGCGAGCGTTTCCCCGTGCACCGCATCTACTGCGTGGGCCGCAACTACGAAGAACACGCCAAGGAAATGGGCTTTACCGGCCGCGAGCCGCCCTTCTTCTTCATGAAGCCGGCCGACGCCATTGTGGTGGTCAACGCGGGTGAAACCGGCCAGCTGCCTTACCCCAGCCTCACGGCCAACCTGCACCACGAGATCGAGCTGGTGGTGGCCATCGGCAAGGGCGGCAAGAACATCCCCGCCGCTGATGCGCTCGGCCACATCTTTGGCTACGCCGTGGGCCTGGATATGACGCGCCGCGACCTGCAGAACGACATGAAAAAGCAGGGCCGCCCCTGGTGCATCGGCAAGGGCTTTGATGCGAGCGCCCCCATCGGCCCCATCACCCCGGCCGCGCAGGCGGGGGACGTGGCCAACGCACCCATCTGGCTGCAGGTGAACGGTGCCGACCGCCAGCGCAGCACCCTGACGCAACTGATCTGGAACATTGCCGAAACCATCGAGCACCTGTCGGCGGCGTGGGAGCTGCAGCCCGGCGACCTGATCTACACCGGCACCCCCGAAGGCGTGGGCGCCGTGGTGCGTGGCGACGTTCTGGAAGGCGGAGTGCAAGGCCTGGGCACGCTGCGGCTGAACGTGGTGTAAGGCTGCCCCACGGCGCCTTCATACTCACTATTTGATAGCTACCAGCGCTTTCCCTATAAGCGCTGGAGCCGTATTTCATTCAAAATTCTCGGCATGACTTTTCGCAGCCCCATCAAACACTGCCGCGCCTGTGGCACCGCCGTGGTCTACCGGCTGCCCGACGACGGCGACACCAAGCACCGCGCGGTGTGCACCGCCTGCCACACGGTGCATTATGAAAACCCGCTGAATGTGGTGGGCACCGTGCCCGCCATGCCTGATGGCCGGGTGCTGCTGTGCAAGCGCAACATTGAACCGCGATGGGGCAAGTGGACGCTGCCGGCCGGATTTATGGAGCTAAACGAAACCACTGCCCAGGGCGCCGCACGCGAGACGGATGAAGAAGCCGGCGCGCAGATCGAGATCGGCCCCCTGTTCAGCCTGCTGAACGTGCCGCGTGTGGGTCAGGTGCATCTGTTCTACCGCGCCACGCTGCTCAGTGACCAGTTCAACCCCGGGTACGAGACCATCGAGGCACGCCTTTTTTCAGAAGACGAAGTGCCGTGGGACGAGATCGCCTTCCGCACCGTGAGGGAAACGCTCGTGGCCTACTTTGCGGACCGCAAAGCCGGGGCCTTTGGCCTGCATGTGATCGATATCGAGTAGCGTCACTGGCGCCGTCACCGGCATCGACCGGAGCGTGCCCTCTCTCTCAGCCCCCTACCCGCTCTTCCGCAGGCACGGGTGGGCCCGAATTGCGGGGCACGCCGCCCCCGGGTCCTATGGGTTGCTGTTGCTGCTGCTGGGGGTCGCCACGGAACAGGCCCCGGATCCAGTCGCGCATGGTGTCCAGCGAGCTGTCGGGTGGCGGGGGCGGGCGGGTGTCGAACTCATCCACAAACCGCACATTCGCATCCACCAGCTTGCCGCGGATGGCCTGCTGCATGAACTCGCCCACCATGGGCAATGCGCTGCGCGCGCCCTGGCCCCAATAGTCGCTGCGCAGGGTGATGCGGCCGTCGTTGAAACCCGCCCACGCCCCGGCCACCACGCGGCTTTGCATCAGAATGAACCAGCCGTCCGTGTTGTCCTGCGTGGTGCCTGTCTTGCCCGCCACATCGGCCTGCACGCCGTAGCGGCTGCGGATGGCCGTGGCCGTGCCGTAGTCCACGGCGCCGCGCATGGTGTTGCGCAGGATCTGCGCGGCGCGCGCGTCGAACACCTGCTCGGGCACAGGCTCTGCAAAGGTCTGCAGCACCTTGCCGTTGCGGTCTTCGATGCGAGTGAGCATGACGGGCTCCACATAGCGGCCCAGCGTGACGATGCTGCTGTAGGCCGACACCATCTCCTTGAGCGTGACCGGGCTGGTGCCCAGTGCGAGAGACGGCACTTCTTCCAGCTTGCTCTCGCGCACGCCCAGGGCGCGCGCGACCTCGGCCACGCGTGCCGGGCCCACCTGGTGCATCACCTGCGCGGTGATGGTGTTCTTGGACCGGGCCAGCCCTTCGGCCAGCGACATCGGCTCGTCGCTGGGCGGGCCGCCATCCGTGGGACGCCACACGCGTCCGCCGCCCAGGGGGATCTCGACGGCCGAATCCATGAGCGTGTCTTCGGGCGACGCGCCCTGGGCGAACGCTGCGCCGTACACAAAGGGCTTGAAGGTGGACCCCGGCTGGCGGCGCGCGGCCTGCACGTGGTCGAACGGGTCCTGCGCAAAGTCGCGGCTGCCCACCCAGGCCAGCACATGGCCGGTAACCGGGTCCTGCGCCAGAAAGCCGGCCTGCACGCGCGTTTTTTCGGCCCGCAGTTTCTGCATGAAGGCGGTGTTCTCCAGCAGGGATTGGAGCGCGGCATCGGGCGCCTCGCCCTTTTCCACTGCCGCGCGGTATTCAGCGCTTTCGCGCACCAGGGTCTGCACCAGCTCGTTGGCCGGGCCCCAACCGTTGCGGGGCTGCGACCAGGCCTTGTCGGCCACCTCCTGCAGCTGCTTGCCTTGGCGTGCCACGGCCTGATTGGCGATGGCCTGCAGGCGCGAGTCGATGGTGGTGCGGATAACCAGGCCGTCGGCGTACAAGTTGTAGCCCCGGCTATCGGCCCAGTCCAGCAGCTGCTTGCGCAGGTGCATCGCAAAGTGGGACGCGGGGCCCATCACCTCGGTCTGGCGCTCAAAGTTAACGCCCAGCGGCCTCGTCTTGAGCGTGGCGAACTGCTCGGCTTCAAGCTTGCCGCGCTTGACCATCTGCGACAGCACAGTGTTGCGGCGGGCCTGGGCACGCTCGGGGTTGAGCACTGGGTTGTAGTAAGCCGTGCCCTTGAGCATGCCGATCAGCGTGGCGCTCTCCAGCACATTGAGCTTGCCGGCCGATTTGTCGAAATACGTGCGCGCGGCCATCTCGATGCCGTACGCGTTGTAGAGAAACGGCACGGTGTTGAGATAGGTCTCGAGGATCTCGTCCTTGGAGTACGACGCCTCGATCTTGAACGCCGTGATGGCCTCCTTGAGCTTGCGCGTGAGCGCCTGCGGAAACACGCGCGAGCGGCCGATCTCCTCGGGAAACAGGTTGCGCGCGAGCTGCTGCGTGATGGTGGAGCCGCCCTGCGGATCGCCGCGCAGCGTGTGCACCACCGACGAGAACGTGCGCCGCCAGTCCATGCCCCAGTGGTCATAGAAACGGTGGTCCTCGGTGGCGATCAGCGCGTCAATCACATTGGGGGAAATCTGGTTCAGCTCCACCCATTCGCGGTTGGCCCAGCGGTATTCGGCCAGCAGCTTGCCGTCCACCGACATGATCTGCGCGGGCATCTCGTTCTTGGCCTTGCGGATGTCGCCAATGGACGGCGTGGTGGGCACCAGGGTGAGCGCGTAGACCAGCAGCGCGGTGGGCACAGCCAGCACCGTGAAAAACATGGCCCAGCGCAGCGGCCGGGGAATCCACGCGAACCAACCTGCCACGCGGCGCAACAGGGCCTGGCAGCGGGCCCAAAGGGAAAGGAGGAAGGTACGCATCGGGTTCATTCAACCGGGTGGGGGGTGTCAGGGGGCGAGGCGCTGGCTTGGCCTTCAGGCCGCCTTCGGGCCCGCCAGCAATGCCAGCATGCCTGCTTCGTCCAGCACGGGTACGCCCAGCTCCTGGGCCTTGGCCAGCTTGCTGCCGGCCTCTTCGCCGGCCACCACGTAGCTGGTCTTCTTGCTGACCGAGCCCGACACCTTGGCGCCGGCTGCTTCCAGCATGTCCTTGGCCGCGTCGCGGCTGAGGGTGGGCAGCGTGCCCGTCAGCACAATGGTCATGCCCGCCAGCACCTGCGGTGCTTTCTCGCCGCGGGCTTGCTCGGGCCACTTCACGCCACAGGCAATGAGCTGCTCCACCACTTCGCGGTTATGGGGCTGCTGGAAGAAGGTGTGCACGCTCTGCGCGACGATGGGGCCTACATCGGGCACTTCCAGCAACTGCTCCACGCTGGCCGCCGTCTCTAGAGACGAGCCCATCAGCGCATCCAGCGTGCCGAAATGCTTGGCCAGGTCCTTGGCCGTGGATTCGCCCACATGGCGGATGCCCAGGCCGAACAGGAAACGCGCAAGCGTGGTGTCCTTGGATTTTTCCAGCGCGGCGAGCACGTTCTGCGCGGATTTCTCGGCCATGCGCTCCAGCGCAACCAGGGACGAAAGGCCCAGCCGGTACAGATCTGGCAGCGTGCGGATCACGTTGGACTCGACCAATTGGTCGACCAACTTGTCGCCCAGCCCCTCGATGTCCATGGCGCGGCGCGCGGCAAAGTGCAGGATGGCTTCCTTGCGCTGCGCAGCGCAGAACAGGCCGCCCGTGCAGCGGTGGTTGGCCTCGCCCTTTTCACGCACCACGTCGCTGCCGCAGATGGGGCACTGCGTGGGCATCCGGAAGTTCTTGACGTACGCCGGGCGCGGACCCGTGGCCATCACGCCAACCACTTCAGGAATCACATCGCCAGCACGGCGCACGATGACCTGGTCGCCCACGCGCACGCCCTTCTTGCGGATTTCGAACAGGTTGTGCAACGTGGCGTTGGTGACCGTGACGCCGCCCACAAACACCGGCGCCAGCCGCGCCACGGGCGTCAGCTTGCCGGTGCGGCCCACTTGCACGTCGATGCCTTCCACCCGGGTGGCCATCTCCTGCGCGGGGTACTTGTGGGCCACGGCCCAGCGCGGTTCGCGCGTCTTGAAGCCCAGATCGCGCTGAAGATCAAGCCGGTTGACCTTGTACACGACGCCGTCGATGTCATACGGCAGTGCATCGCGGCTGGCACCCACCTGTTGGTGAAATGCTACCAATTCCGCAGCACCCAGCGCAAGCTGGACCTGCTCTGCAACCGGAAAACCCCATGATTTGAGGGTCAGCAGCATCTCCAAATGCGTGCGGAAATGCGGCCCGCCCTCGGCAGGCGGCGTGACGGCGCCCAGGCCGTAGGCAAAAAAGCTCAGGGGCCGCTGGGCGGTGATGTTGGAGTCAAGCTGGCGCACTGCGCCGGCGGCGGCATTGCGGGGGTTCACAAAGGTCTTGCCGCCCTGCTCGCGCTGGCGCTCGTTCAGCGCGTTGAAGTCCGAGCGGCGCATGTAGACCTCGCCACGCACCTCCAGCAAGGCCGGAACATCCTTGGGCAAGGTCAGCGGGATCTGGCGGATGGTGCGGATGTTGTGCGTCACGTCTTCGCCCACCTCGCCATCCCCGCGCGTGGCAGCCTGCACCAGACGACCGTTTTCGTAGCGCAGGCTCATGGCCAAGCCGTCGAACTTGGGCTCAGCCACGTATTCGATGGCAGGGTCCGACTCAGCGAGGCCCAGCTCGCGCCGCACGCGCGCATCGAACGCCTGGGCGCCTGTGGCCTCGGTGTCGGTCTCGGTGTGGATGCTGAGCATGGGCACCGTGTGACGCACCGGCGCCAGGCCCTCCATCACCGCGCCAATCACGCGCTGCGTGGGTGAATCGGGGGTGATGAGGTCGGGGTGCTCGTGCTCCAGCCCTTGGAGTTCGCGGAATACGCGGTCGTATTCGGCGTCGGGCACGGTGGGCTGGTCCAGCACGTAGTACTGGTGCGCCCAGGTATTGAGCCGGGCACGAAGCGCTTCAATTTTTGTAGCTGCTTGCGCTTTATCCACGGGCGTTGCAGCCGAAAAAAGGTCCAAACTATCAGTCATGACTGCGCCAACGCTCAACTAAAGAGGCGCCGGGCCAGTACAGACCCCGCTGACAGATCCCGCCCGTCGAGCTGGTCATACAGCAGCTCCAGGTCGGCTGCAATCGGATCCATCGCCATGGCGGGCAGCGGGGTGCCGTTCTGGTCGCACAGCACGCCGTCCATGGCCTGGCACAGGGCGGCGGCCACGTCGCGCAGGCGGGCGAAGGGTTGTTCGGTGCGGTGCACCTGGGCGACATCCAGGCTCAGCGTGATGTCGCGGATGGCGGATTGCTCGGGGTCGTCGGCCAACGCGGCCTGGGTGTCAAAGCCCAGCGTGAGCAGCGGAGGCAAGCCCGGGGTACTGGCGGGCAGCACAAGGCGGCCGGGCATGGCGCCGGGCACGAAGCCCAGGCGTGCGGCGTTCTGCTGCACATAACCCGGGCTCCACGCGGCCTGGCGGGCGCGCAGCATGAACATGAGCTGCGCGTCGTGGTCGCTGGCAAACTGGTCCAGCTCGCGCGCACGGGCCACTTCCTGCAGCATGTCGGGGAAGTCCGCAGCGGCGTTGATGGCGTCTGCAAAGGCCTGGGCCTTGACCACGAACTCCGAGAACTCGATCTCGTTGAGCGCGCCCATGCGGTTGGCCAGTTGCACACCCGCCTGGAACGACTGGTAGCGCTGGCCGGGGGCCGGGGTTTCCCACTGCTGGGTGGCCTCGTTCAGGCCTTCGATGGCAAAGGGCTTGCTGCCAGCGCGGCGTGTGGGCGGCAAGGCGGCCAGGGCGGCGTCGCCGGACACCAACTGCTCGGCCTGCAGCGGCGCAATCACGTCGATGAGCGGGTCCAGTCCAGGGCGGCGCTCCAGCGACGACGCGGGCACCGGCAGCTGCAGCGCATCGCTAGCGTCCACGGCATGCGCCGAGGGCTCGGGGCCCCGGTCCAATCCCTGGAATTCGCCCGGCGCAAGGGCTGCGGCACCGGCGTCAAAACCGGGTTCGCGCCGCTGGGCGCCGTCGGCCACGGGCTCGTGCTCCGGCGGCAAGGCGCGCTTGGGCGCGTTGCGGCGCGAGGTCCAGGTGTTGTAGGCCACGATCAGGGCCAGCACCAGGCCACCGATGATGGCCAGACTCAGTTGCAATGTGCTCATGTTGGAATGAATGGGTTCAAGCGTCCACCATCGAGAGGGCCGATTCCATATCGACGGCCACGATGCGCGACACGCCCTGCTCCTGCATGGTTACGCCGATCAGTTGCTCGGCCATTTCCATCGCGATCTTGTTGTGGCTGATGAACAAAAACTGGGTGCCCTTGCTCATGCTGGACACAAGCTTGGCGTAGCGTTCGGTGTTGGCGTCGTCCAGCGGCGCGTCCACCTCGTCCAGCAGGCAGAACGGCGCGGGGTTGAGCTGGAAGATGGCGAACACCAGCGCGATGGCCGTGAGCGCCTTTTCGCCGCCTGACAACAGGTGGATGGTCTGGTTCTTCTTGCCGGGCGGCTGCGCCATCACCTGCACGCCAGAGTCCAGGATTTCGTCGCCGGTGATGATGAGCTTGGCCTGGCCGCCGCCGAACAGCTCGGGGAACATGCGGCCAAAGTGCGCGTTCACGGTGTCGAAGGTGCCCGAGAGCAGCTGGCGCGTTTCGCCGTCGATCTTGCGGATCGCGTCTTCCAGCGTGTTCATGGCCTCGGTGAGGTCGGCAGTCTGCGCATCGAGGAACACCTTGCGTTCGCTGGCCAGCTTCAGTTCATCCAGCGCGGCCAAGTTGACCGCGCCCAAGGCGGCGATCTCGCGGTGCAGGCGGTCGATTTCGCCTTGCAGGCCGCCCATGCGCACATTGCCTTCGGTGATGGACTGTGCCACGGCCTCCAGGTCGGCCTGGGCGTCGGCCAGCAAGGTCGTGTACTGCTCCAGGCCCAGGCGCGCGGCCTGCTCCTTGAGCTGGAATTCGGTGATGCGCTGGCGCAGCGGGTCCAGGGCACGCTCCAGCTGCATGCGGCGTTCGTCACTCGCGCGCAGCTTGGTGGTCAGGTCGTCGTATTCGCTGCGCTGGGCGCCCAGGGCCTTTTCGCGTTCCATCTTCAATTCGAGCGCGGCTTGCAGGCCGCCCTGGGCGGCGGCGTCGGACAGGCGGGCGAGTTCATCGCGCGCACGCTGCTCTTCGTCGGCCAGGGCCTTGGCCTGCTGCGTGGCGGTTTCGATGGAGCGGTTGAGTTCGGCGCGGCGCGCTTCCAGGCTGCGCTGCGAGAACGTGGCCTCCTGCGCCTGGCGCTCCAGCGTGCGCTGCTGCTCGCGACAGGCGGCCAGCTTGCGCTCCGCCTCGATGACTTTGTCGCCCAGCTGGGCCTCGCGCTCCTGGCTGTCGGCCAGTTGCATGTCCAGCTCTTCAAAGCGTGCCTCGGCGGCCACGCGGCGCTCCTGCAGGTCGGCCAGCTGGGCCTCCACCTCGGCCAGGTCGCCATCGATCTGCTGGCTGCGCGCGCGGGTTTGTTCGGCCAACTGCGTGAGGCGCAAGGTCTCGACCTGCAGCTCATGGGCACGGCTCTGGGTTTCGGTGGCTTCACGGCGTGCGGAGACCAGGCGTTGCGAGGCGTCGGCATAGGCCGCTTCTGCACGGACCAGGGCGGTGCGTGATTCTTCGGCGATCAGTGCCTGCGCGCGCAGTTCCTTTTCAAGGTGTTCGATCTCTTGCGCGCGGGCCAACATGCCGGACTGCTCGGAGTCCTGCGCATAAAAGCTCACGCTGTGGGCGCTGACGGCATGGCCCGTGGGCACAAACACCACCTCGCCAGGCTGCAGCGCGCTGCGGCGGGCCAGTGCGTCGTCCAGCGTGGGCGCGGTGTAGCAGCCTTGCAACCAGTCCACCAACACCGCCCGCAGGCCCGCGTCGTTCAGGCGCAGCAGGTCCGACAGGCGGGCGTGGGGCGACGATGTTTCGGGGTGGCCCGCAGCCGGGGCGCTGTAGAAGGCCAGCCGCGCAGGCGGTGCATCGTTGCCGCCGGAGCCCAGAAAACCGCGCACCATGTCCAGGCGCCCGACTTCCAGCGCGGCCAGACGCTCGCGCAGAGCGGCTTCGAGCGCGTTTTCCCAGCCCTTTTCGATGTGGATGCGGCTCCACAGACCTTGCAGGCCATCGAGGCCGTGTTTGGCAAGCCAGGGACGCAGCTTACCGTCGGTCTTGACCTTTTCCTGCAGGGCCTTCAGGGCCTCCATGCGGGCCGACAGCTCGGCCTGGCGCGCACTTTCGGCGTTCACTGCCTGCTGGCGGGCGCGGCGGTCTTCGTCCAGCTGGGGCACGGACTCCTGCAGCTCGTACAACCGTGCCTCGGTGGTTTCGGCAATCTCCTGCGCTTCTTCGAGCTGCTCGCGCAGGTTGTTCAGGCGGGCTTCGTCGGGCGCGGCCAGCGCGTTGCGGTCAGTGCGCAGGCGTTCAAAGCGGGCGTCGAGCTGGCGGCTTTGCTCGTCAAAGCTGCGTTGCTCGGCGGCCAGCACGCCAATCTGCTGTTGCACCTGCACGACGCTGCTGCGCTGCTCGGCCGTGCGGGCCTGGGCCTGGCGCAAGGCTTCTTCCAGGTCGGGCAGCTGCATGGCCTGCTCTTCGACCTGCGCGGCGAGCAGTTCGGCGCGCTCTTCGGCGTCCACGCCGGCGCCGGCCAGGTTTTCCAGCTCCACATCGGCATCTTCCTTGCGGGCTTGCCACTGCGCGATCTGCTCGGCCAGCTGCACCAGGCGTTGCTCCACGCGCTGGCGGCCTTCGACCACGTAGCGGATCTCGGCTTCGAGCTTGCCCACTTCGGCTGTCGCTTCATAGAGCTTGCCCTGGGCCTGATTGACCTGGTCGCCCGCAGCATAGTGGGCCTGGCGGATGGTTTCGAGGTCCGACTCCACGGCGCGCAGATCGGCCATGCGCGATTCGAGGTCGTTCACGGCCTGCAGGCCATCGAGGCGCACCTTGTTCTGCTGCTCTTCCGCCTCGGCCCGCTTCAAAAACCACAGCTGGTGCTGCTTGAGCGTCGCGTCTGCATGCAGGGTGTTGTACTTGGCAGCCACCTCGGCCTGCTTTTCGAGCTTTTCGAGGTTGGCGTTCAACTCGCGCAGGATGTCTTCGACCCGCGTGAGGTTTTCGCGCGTGTCCGACAGGCGGTTTTCTGTCTCGCGGCGGCGCTCCTTGTACTTGGAGACACCGGCGGCCTCTTCGAGGAACAGGCGCAGTTCCTCGGGGCGGCTTTCAATGATGCGGCTGATGGTGCCCTGGCCGATGATGGCGTAGGCGCGGGGCCCGAGGCCCGTGCCCAGGAACACGTCCTGCACGTCCCTGCGCCGCACGGGCTGGTTGTTCAGAAAGTAGCTGCTGGTGCCATCGCGGGTAAGCACGCGGCGCACCGCGATTTCGCCAAACTGGCCCCACTGGCCGCCCGCGCGGTGGTCGGAGTTGTCGAACACCAGCTCCACACTGGCGCGGCTGGCCTGCTTGCGGGTGGTGGTGCCGCTGAAGATCACGTCCTGCATGCTCTCGCCGCGCAGCTCGCTGGCCTTGCTCTCGCCCAGCACCCAGCGCACCGCATCCATGATGTTGGACTTGCCGCAGCCATTCGGCCCCACCACGCCGACCAGTTGCCCGGGCAGCATGAAGTTGGTGGGTTCAGCGAACGACTTGAAGCCGGAGAGCTTGATCGAGGTAAGGCGCACGGATGAGGGGTGTGGCTAGAGGATTGTCAGCGGACTGGCAGCGCCGGACGGGCGCCGGCCCCGCGCAAGGGCGGAATGATACCGTGTGGCCTACCCCCGCCCGGCAAGGGGCGGCTTGCGCAGGACGGTGCGGGACACAGGCGGCAGATTTTGGCTAAAAATGGGCTCTAGCGCTTATCCAGAGAGCGCTGACAGCTATCATTTTTGCTACACCTTGCCACCGGCCTGCTCAGACCCCGGGCGCTGCGGCGTGGTTGCGGCGCACCAGTGCCTCAAAGTCGGTGACGGGCACGGGCGGGCTCAGCAGGTAACCCTGCCAGGCGTGGCACTGGTGGCGGGCCAGAAAATCTCGCTGCGCCTCGGTTTCCACGCCCTCGGCGATCACGCGCAGGCCCAGACTGGTACCCAGGGCCACCACGGTGCGGGCAATTGCGGCGTCGTTGGGGTCTGTCAGTACGTCGCGCACAAAGCTCTGGTCGATCTTGAGCTGGTCAAGCGGCAGGCGCTTGAGGTAGGACAGTGACGAATACCCCGTGCCAAAGTCGTCCAGCGAAAAGCCCACGCCATAGGCCTTGAGCTGGCCCATCTTGTCGACGGTGTCTTCCACGTCCTGCAGCAGCAGGCTTTCGGTCATCTCCAGCTTGAGCTGGCGTCCATCGGCGCCCGAACTGGCCAGCGCGGCCAGCACCTGCGCCACAAACCCGGTCTGGTGAAACTGGCGCGGGCTGACGTTGACGGCCAAGCTCAGCCCGGCCAGGTCGGGCTGGCGCGCCCAGGTGGCCAGGCGCTGGCACGCGGCCTGCAGCACCCATTCGCCCAGTGGCAGGATGAGGCCGGTGTCCTCGGCCAGCGGGATGAAGTGCGCGGGCGAGATGAAGCCATTGACCGGGTGGCGCCAGCGCAGCAGCGCTTCGGCCCCCGTGATGCGGCCGTGGTCGATCTGTGGTTGGTAGTACAGCTCGAACTGGCCCTGGGCCAGGCCCACGCGCATGTCCAGCTCCAATTCGGCCCGCGCGGTGACGGCGGCCTGCATGCGGGGGTCGTAAAAGCGCAGCGTGTCGCGCCCTGCGTCCTTGGCCTGGTACAGAGCCAGGTCGGCGCGCTTGAGCAGCTCGTCCACCGTCTCGCGCATGTCGCTGAAGATGGTGATGCCCATGCTGATGGAGCTGTGGTGCTCGCCGCCGTCCAGCTCGTAGGGCTCGCGCAGCACGGCCAGGATGCGCTGGCCGACTTCCTCGCTGCGCGCAGCGGCGTCCTCAGGGCTGTCGCCCAGGTCCTCCAGCACCACCACAAACTCATCGCCGCCCAGGCGGGCCACGGTGTCGTCTTCGTGAACGCAGCTGCGAAGGCGGTGCGACACGTGCTGCAGCAGGGTGTCGCCGCGGTCGTGGCCGCGGGTTTCGTTGAGGGTCTTGAAGTTGTCCAGGTCCAGCATCATCAGCGCGCCGCTGCGCTGGTGCCGGGCACTGGTGGCCAAGGCCTGCTGCAGGCGGTCCAGCAGCAGGCGCCGGTTGGGCAGTCGGGTCAGCGGGTCGTAGTAGGCCAGCGAGTTGATCTCTTCCTCGGCCGCCTTGCGCTGGCTCAGGTCCTGCATGGTGATGAGGCGCCCGCCTTCGATCACGATTCCGGATATCTCCACCGGCTTGCGCTTGCCGTCGGCGCAAAGAATGGTGTACTCATCCGCCGGGATCACGCCCTGGCTCTTGGCCACGGCAAGCCGCTGGCGGATAGCCGTGCGCTCGATGGCGTCTGGGTAGGCGCGCTCCCACCAGGTGTTTGCGTCCGGCACGGCCTCTTGTGTGTAGCCGCAGATCTGCACGTAGCGCTCGTTGCGGAAGCTGATCGTGCCGTCGTCCTGCACCACGCACAGGCCCATGGGCAGGCGCTCCAGGATGCTGCGCAGGCGCTGCTCGTTGGCGCGCAGGTTTTCTTCCATGCGCTTGCGCGAGGTGATGTCCTGCACCACGGCCATGTGGTGGTCGGGTGCATTGCCGGCCGCCCACATCTGCGAGACGGTCACGTCCACCCAGACCGGGTACCCGTCCTTGTGCAGGTAGCGTTTTTCCAGGCGGTACTCGGGTGTGTCTCCGCGCCGCAGCGCCTGTAGCTGAGGTGCCTCGTTCGCCAGGTCGGCCGGGTGGGTGATCGTCTGTGCGGCCAGGCCCAGCATCTCTTCAGGCGTGTAGCCCACGATGTCGGCATATCGCTGGTTGACGCGCAGAAAGCGGCCGGTGTGCGCGTCCAGCTGCGCCACGCCCATGGTGGCCTGGTTGAACAGCGCGCCGAAGCGCTCTTCGCTCTCGCGCCGGGCGTCGTCTGACCGCTGGGCACGGGCCAGGGCCAGCGTGCGCTGGCGCACCAACAGGCCCACCGTGGTGCCCAAGAGCAGTGAGATCAGGGCGCCCACCATCCCGGCCATCAGCGGCAGGCGCGCCTCGGAGGGTGACAGGAACGAGCGCGTGGGATGGAATGTCAGCCGCCAGCGCCGGTCGTGCACCTCCAGGTCGCGCACGTAGGGCTCGGCGTCCGGCAACGCGGTCCCGGTAGGCTCCAATAGGGACCGCACGGCGGTGTCGCCCGTTCCCGGACGCACCGGCCCGTGGTCGGTCATGGACACGGTGATGCCGTTGAGGTACCCCAGGCCCGCCAGCCCCTGCACCAAGTCATACACGCGGAGGGTGGATGCGACTGCGCCCACAAACCGCTGCTCCGCCGTGCCGGCCGTGGGATCGAACACCGGCACGCGGATCACCACGCCTGCGCGGTGCGATTCTTCCTGCAGCAGGTCGAACGGGGCGGACACCACCGTTTGCCCGCTGTCGCGGCTGTACTGCATGGCCGCCAGGTTGGTGGGCTGGGCGCTGATGTCCAGGCCCAGCACACCCTCATTGCCGTGCATGGGCCAGAGGTACTCAGCCACAAAGTATTCAGGCCGCTCGCCCGGCGGGTGGATGGCAAAGGTGGGAAACCCCTCGGGCGACAACGAGGTGTCGGCCCGTACGCGGGCCTCGTATGCCGCCTTGTCCGGTCCTGGCACCCATCGGGTGAAGGACAGGTTGCGCACGCCCGGATAGCGCTGGCCCACCTCGATCTCGCTGGCGGCGCGCTCGAAGTCCAGGCGCGACAGCTGCGGGTTGGCCGTGAACAACCCCCGCAGGCCCAGCACCACTTCGGTATGGGCGGCGATGCGCTGGGCCAGGGTGTCCGCAAACGCCCGCGCCTCTTGTACAAAGCGTGCGTGCTCGACCTGTGCCACCGACTCGGCCTGCTGCCGCGCGATGCCCCAGCTCAGCAGCAAACCCAGCAAGGCCACGGCCATGCCAGACAGCGAATGTCTGTAACGACCTGTGTGCGACAGGCCGGCCAGCGATGGAACAGCTTGGGGAGACAGAAATGGCGCCTTTGCGTGGGACAGCCGGCAACCCGGCCCGGAAAGAAAACGCAGGATAGCGTCAATCCACCGTCTGTGGCCCCAACATCTGGTTACCGCGCAATATTTGTGAAAAAAGTGCCTCCAGCGCAACACTGCCCAGCGCCAACAGCTATGAAATGATGAGCATTTTTTGTGACTTTCGAGTCACGCGGGGGCCTGTGGGCGCACAATGGAATCGTCCTTCCTCTCCGTATCCATGCTTTTCACACACTGACAGTAGCGCCCCCAATGCACAGTTTTTCATCCCTCAATGTGGTGGATCTCCTGCTGGACGCGGTGTGCATCGTGGAGCCCGACAGCACGATCGTGTTTGTGAGCCCGGCATTCGAGCGCATCTTTGGCTACACGCCGCAGGAGGTGGTGGGCCGGCGCATGCTGGACCTGGTGCACCCCGAAGATCTTGCCGCCACGGCCCAGCAGGCGCAAAGGGTTATGGACGGAGAACTGCAACTGCAGTTTGAAAACCGCTATATCCGAAAGGATGGCAGTGTGGCCCACGTGCGCTGGACGGCGCGCTGGGTGCCCGAACGCAACGTGCGCTTAGCGGTGGCGCACGACATCACCGAACGCAAGTTCACGGAATCGCTGCAGGCGGCCACCTATGCCATCTCGGAGGCCGCCCACACGGCCAGGACCCTGCACACGCTGTTCGAGCGCATCCACAAGATCATTGGCACCCTGCTGGACGCCACCAACTTTGCCGTGGTGCTGTACGACCCGGTTGCGGGCACGTTGAGCTACCCCTACCACGTGAATGAACACCACAGCGCTCCCGGGGTGCGGGCGCTGGACGACGATGAACTGTGTGCACAGGTCTTGCGCCACGCCCATGCCGTGCTGCACATCCCACCTGCGTGCCGCGGCGTGGCCGGTGAGGGGCCAGCCGCAGCAAGCCCCCCAGCGCCACGCTGCTGGCTGGGTGTGCCGCTGCAATCCGCCACCGGGCCCATGGGAGCGCTGGTACTGCAGGCCTATACCGAACAGGCCCGCTACACCGCCAAGGACCGCGAACTGCTGCAATACGTGTCCACCCAGGTGGCCGCAGCCATCGAACGCCAGCAGATGCACGAGCGGCTGCAGCACATGGCGCAGTACGACCACCTCACTCACCTGCCTAACCGGCAGCTGTTTCTGGACCGGCTCAAGACCGCGCTGGCCCGCGCACGCCGCGACCAGACGCTGCTGTCGCTGCTGTTCATCGACCTGGACCGCTTCAAGGACGTGAACGACACCCTCGGCCATGCCATGGGCGACCTGCTGCTGCAGCGTGTGGCGCAGCGCCTGCTGGAGTGCGTGCGCGCTTCGGACACCGTGGCACGGCTGGGGGGCGACGAATTTGTCGTGCTGCTCGAAGGCGGCCACGCCCGCGAGCACGCAGCCGCCGCGGCCGACAAGATCCTGGCCGCCTTCGGGCCGCCGTTCGACCTGGAAGGCATCGCCCTTCCCGTGCGGCCCAGCATCGGCGTCGCCATCTACCCAGAGCATGGCAATGAAGAACACCACCTGCTGGGCCATGCCGACGAAGCCATGTACGCGGCCAAAAAAAGGGGCGGCAGCCAGGTGCGGGTGGCCGCTGCGGTGCTTTCAACCGCGCCAGGGCCGGGCTGAGCGCGCTTCCGCGTCACGGTGAGAGCGGCTGAAAACCGAGCGAAAGGGTTCTGGCCAGCCGCTGTTTTGCAGGCAGTACGCCTGTACGACAACGCGCGGATAGAGCGCGGCAACACGCGGCAAAAACGCCAGGCCGCTCCAAGTAGGCCGCTGTGCCACAGGGGCAAGCGCGCAGCGGCGGCGCAACCCCGCACAATCGCACGGCGCGTGCCCCAACCGTTTGTTTTTTCGCTTACCCCTTTACCCCCCTGCCCCATGCTCTACAACGCCCTCCAACTGGCCCATGTCCTGTCCATCATCGTGTGGATTGGCGGCATGGTGTTTGCCCATTTCTTCCTGCGCCCGGCGGCGCAGCAACTGGAACCACCGCTGCGCGTGCGGCTCATGCACGACGTGCTGCAGCGTTTTTTTGCGGCCGTGAGTGTGGCCGTGGTGGTGGTGCTGGGCAGCGGACTCTGGATGGTGGGCCGTGTGGCCAAGCAGACCGTGCAGGCGGGCGGTAGCTTCGCCATGCCGCTGGACTGGACCATCATGGCCGCTCTCGGCCTCGTGATGATGGCGTTGTTCGGCCACATCCGGTTTGCACTGTTCAAGCGCCTGCAGCGCGCAGTGGCCGCGTCCGACTGGTCTGCGGGCGCAAAGGCGCTGGCCAGCATCCGCACCCTGGTGAGCGTGAACCTGGGGCTGGGCGTGGCCATCGTCGCTATCACTCTGCTGGTGTGAACTCCAAAAGACTGATCTCAGCCATCCGCTGAATCCACCGCCCTACTTCAGTTGCGGGCAAGCCCGTGGCCGCGCCCCCGGGCGGCAGGCCTCCTCTACCATCGCTGGGTAGAGGAGTTCCGCTAAGTGTTCAAGTATTTCGAAAGCCGCCTGCCCCCGTATCCTCCCGCCGACCCCCACCTGCCCCCAATGGCCTTCATGGCCTTTGTCTGGGACTGCACCCGAGGCCTTCGCGGCTACGTGGCTGCCATGGCAGGCTTGTCTGCCGCCATTGCCATCTATGAAGCCCTGCTGTTTGCCGTGCTGGGCCACGTGGTGGACTGGATCTCCACCACATCCCCCGGCAGTCTGTGGGCCGAGCGTCGGACGGCGCTGATCGGCATCACCGTGCTGCTGCTGGCGTCCGTGGCGCTGGTGGCCTGGCAGACCAGCATCAAGCATCAGGTGCTGGCCATCAATTTTCCGCTGCGGCTGCGCTGGAACTTTCACCGCCTGATGCTGGGCCAGAGCATGGCCTTCTATGCCGACGAGTTTGCGGGCCGCATCACCACCAAGATCATGCAGACCGCGCTGGCCGTGCGCGACATGATCTTCACCACCACCGACGTAGTCATCGGCATGGGCATCTACCTGGTGACCATTCTGGTGCTGCTGGCCGGATTCGATGCGCGCCTGCTGGTGCCCTTTGCGGCGTGGATGGTCGCCTACGGCCTGGCCTGCTGGTACTTTGTGCCGCGCCTGGGACAGGTAGGCAAGCAGCAGGCCGATGCGCGCTCGGTGATGACCGGGCGCATCACCGATGCGTACACCAACATCGCCACCGTCAAGCTGTTCTCGCACACACGGCGCGAGTCGGAGTTTGCGCGCGCCGCCATGGACGCGTTCAAGCTCACCGGCTACGCGCAGATGCGGCTGGTGAGCATGTTCGAGATCGTCAACCAGCTCCTCGTGGTCGCGATGATTCTGGGCGCCTGCGGCACCGCCCTGTGGCTGTGGTCGGCGGGTGAGGTGGGTGCCGGTGCCGTGGCCGCCGTCACCGCCATGACGCTGCGTGTATCCGGCCACGCCCACTGGGTGATGTGGGAGATGACCACGTTGTTCGAGAGCGTGGGCACCATCCAGGACGGCATCAACACGCTGACCAAACCCCGCGCCGTGGTGGACGCGCCCGATGCCAAACCCCTGGTCGTGACCCAGGGCGAAGTGCGCTTTGAGGACATGACATTTGCCTACGGCAGCGGGCCCGATGCCCGCCCGGTCATTGACCGCCTCAATCTCACGATCCGTCCCGGCGAAAAGATCGGCCTCATCGGTCGCTCCGGCGCGGGCAAGTCCACGCTGGTCAACCTGCTGCTGCGCTTTCATGACGTGAAGTCAGGCCGCATCTTCATCGACGGACAGGACATTGCCAACGTCACGCAAGACAGCCTTCGCCGCGCCATCGGCATGGTCACGCAAGACACCTCGCTGCTGCACCGCTCCATGCGCGACAACATCCTGTATGGCCGCCCCGACGCCAGCGATGCCGACATGCACAAGGCCGCAGAACGGGCCGAGGCGTCAGATTTCATCGCCACCCTCACCGACTTGCAGGGCCGCACCGGCTACGACGCGCACGTGGGTGAGCGCGGCGTGAAGCTCTCGGGCGGCCAGCGCCAGCGCGTGGCCATTGCGCGGGTGATGCTGAAAGACGCGCCCATCCTGCTGCTGGACGAAGCGACCAGCGCGCTGGATTCGGAGGTGGAAGCCGCCATCCAGCAAAGCCTGGACGGCCTGATGCAGGGAAAGACGGTGATTGCCATTGCCCACCGCCTCTCCACCATCGCTGCCATGGACCGCCTCATCGTGATGGACGCAGGTCGCATCGTGGAAGAAGGCACGCACGCACAACTGCTTGCCCAGGGCGGTGTGTACGCGCGGCTGTGGGGTCACCAAAGCGGCGGGTTTCTGGGCGAGACGGACGAGGACTGAGCCAGCGGCCAGGGTTTGCGCCTGCGTGACACGCTGTCGCCCAGGCGGCTGTGGCCCGGCCCCCATGCCGCTTACCGTTGCGCCACGCCCGGGCCATGGTGGCCCGGCACCCTCTTTCAGGAGCCCACCATGATCAAGGTCACCGCCCTCTACCGTTGGCGCGAAGGCGCACATTTCAACCACGACTACTACCACACAGAGCACATGCGCATCGCCCGCGCTGCGCTGCAGCCGCTGGGCCTGGCGCGGCTGGAAAGCGACCGCGTGCTCTACCCGGGCGAGCCCCGCCCCGGCCAGGTGGTGGCGCTGACCAATGCGTTCTTCAGCGACCTGAAGCAGGCGCAGATCGCCGCCAAGCAGACCATGGCCGAGCTGTCGGCGGACATTCCCAACTACACCAACATTCAGCCGGAGTCGTACTTTGCGCAGGCCCTGGCGCACGAGGTGGCGACAAACCAGGCGTAGCAGCTTATGAGAGTCAGTATGAATTGAGGGTGAGGCATCAACGCGCAATTCCGATCCCCTCCGCCGAACTATGTGCCCACGCTCTACCTGGATTTTTCTCCTGAGCAGGGGACGCATAAGCGCATGACTTGGACAGGGAACACGGCTAAGTGGGCGGAATTGTTGGATTGGTGCATCAAAAGCGCATGGCAGTACCATTGCTCGCACAGTCTGTGCGGGTGGAGTCGGGTGAGATTCCAGGCACGGCTCACTGCTCAATGCGCAACACAACGTACCTATTCCTGACGGCCCTGCTGTTTCTGTTCGTCAGCGCAGCCCCCACTGACGCACATGCCGCACGCATCAAGTGCCTGGTGGCTGACCAAGCCAATTCCAGCTTCGAGCAGCTGTGCACCAGTTCGATTCCAACGGCCTTCTCGGCGCCGGGCGATGTGGTGGACATCGACACCAGCACGCTCGAAGGGGGGACACCCATCACGGAAGCGGAATTGACCGGCTACGACATGGTCGTGATCGGAACGGTGTTCGGGGGCGGCGGCTTTCCTGCCGTGCGTCCCATCCACTGGCCCGTGATTCGTGAGGCCATACGCAAGCGGCTCTCGCCCGCCTTCTGGATTTTGGCCGACGCCTGTTGTGGCGTGGAAGCCCTGCAAGCCTCGATCGACATCACGAACGAGGCTTCGGGCGGCCTGTTTGCATTGACGCCTGGAAGTGGCGCAGGCATTTCTCAAGTCAACCTGAATCCCGAGAGCAATTTCCGCGGGTCTTTTGCCAGCTTGCCTCAGATCACCGCGGCGTTTTTCACCTACTTCTCCGGCGCTCCCATAGGCTATGTTATCTATGGGCAGGGAACGACGGCCAGCCAGATCGGAGCCGCCAACGAAGAGGTGCTGCTGCCGCGCACCATGTCCTTTGGTGGCACCGGTGCTTGCATCATGCTGGGTTCGGACGTCAATCTCATGGTCGAGTACCCTGCGCAGCAGACGTTGTTAGCGCAGGCGCACTATGCGGCGGCGCAGGCTGGCGGCTCGTGCGACGCCGCGCCACCCGACCGGCCTACGCTGTCGCTGTCTGTCACGCCGGACTTGCCCGGAGGAGGCGGTGGCACCACACGGCTTACCGTCACACTGGGCAACACGAATGCCTCCAGCCTCGCGTTGCAGACTGCGCTGATGAATCTGCCTGCGGGAGTGGTGGTGGCCAACCCCGCCAACGCCTCCACGACCTGCACGGATGCTGCAGGAGGTGCGCCCGCCGCGCTGACTGCGTCGGCGGGTGGCAACAGCCTGTCGCTGCCTGCCGACAGCCGTATCCCCGTGGGCGGCTGCACCATCGACGTGGACCTGGCCATATCACCCGGGAGCTACGAACTGGTGCTACGTGCAGCCGACGTGTTGACCAGTGCGGGCTTGGCCGTCGGTGATGCAGCCTTGATTGTCGGGCCGACGCCGCTCCCCCCCACCACGGCCCTGTCGTTCAACCCGACCCAGTTGCCCGCCGTTGGCGGCAGCAGTCGGCTGACCCTCGTACTGGGCAACCCCAACGCCTACCGTCTCACGGTGTCGGCCATGCTCCTCACCTTGCCCGCCGGGCTCGTCGCAGCCGCCACGCCGAATGCCTCCTCGACCTGCACCAACAACGCCGGCACCGGCCAAGCCGCCCCCCAGGCCACAGCCGGTGGCAACAACGTGGGCCTGCTTGCCGGTACGCGCATTCCTCCCGGGGGCTGTGACGTGTCGATTGACGTTTCAGCACCCGCAGGAAGCTACCCAACGCGACTGGCCGTGGCCGATGTTGTGACCAACGGCGGCCCGCCGGCCAGTGACGCCTTCGCTTTGCTCAGCTCGGCGCCAACGCAGGGTCCGACCACCTCCCTCAGCCTGAATCCGTCGTCCATCGTGAGCGGTGCCGGCCCAAGCCGGCTCACCCTCACCGTGGGCAACGCCAACGCAGGTGTGCTGCGCATCGCGTCGCTGGCCATGGCACTGCCGGCGGGCGTCCGCCTGGCAACGCCGGTCAACGCTGTGACGACTTGCACCAACGCGAATGGCCAGCCAGGCGTCAGCGTGAGCGCTATCGCAGGCGGCAGCACCGTCGGTCTGCCGGCAGGAACGACCGTCGCTCCCGGAGGCTGCATCGTCGCGGTCGACGTGGTGGCCGACGCTGGGAGCTTCCCGTTGCGCCTGGCCGTGGGCGACCTGCAAACGGATGGAGGCGCACCGTTGGCCGATGCCGTCCAGACCCTGTTGGTTGCGTCGGCTGCACAGCCTGCGGTGCCGATCCCAGTCGGCGGGCCTGTGCTTGTGATCGCATTGCAACTGCTGATCGTGGCGCTTGTGATTTTTCTGCAGAGAAAACGTCGTCACGGCCCTTCGCTTTGATATTCATCGTCGGCTCTGGGGCCGAGGGATGGCGAGCGCCCTCCACTGTCAACTTCCCCAGCCCTCGCACTCGCGCAGTTCCGCAATGTCTTGCAGGTCACCAGGTTGGACAAGGGAGAGCGCGGCAAGGTGTCGTCGGGCCCGGCGCCATCCCCTGCTTTGTGCGCGCGTTCGGCCCGTTGCACCAGCAGAACCTCCGCTGACACCCAACGCGCTGGACAATGGGCCCGGCCCGCTGGGGGTAAGAAGCGCTAAAAATTCAAGCAGAATTTGCCTCTGGCGCTTATCCATCAAGCGTTGATAGCTCACCTTTCAATAGCATTTCATGTCCTACCCACCTGTCTCTCCCACCCCGCTTTCCATGCCTGTACCCACAGGCGAGCAGCTCAAGGCCGCACGCGTTGCTGCCGGGCTGAGCCAGGCCCAGGCAGCCGAGCTCATGGGCTACCCACTGCAGACCGGCAGCCGGGGCGGTGTGCAGTCGCGAACCTGGCAGGCGCTGGAGAGCATGAGCGACGAGCGCAACATGCAAGGGCCGGTGTTTGCGATGTTTCTGCTGCTGACGGGGCAGCATCCTGATTGGGTGCTGGCACAGCGCACTGGCGCACAAAACGTCAGCGACGCCACCACACGCTGACTGGCCCCCATGGCATGCGCTGACGCCGCAAAAAAAGCGGAACGGCCCGAAGGCGGTTCCGCAAAGTCTTCACAGGGAGATAAATGGTCGGCCGGCGGTCAATCGACTTTGATGCTTGCCGCCTTGATGACCTGCGCCCACTTCTCCACCTCGGCCTTCTGGAAGGCCGCAATCTGGGTGGTGTTCAGGTCGGCAGGCTCCATGCCAAATCCCTTGAGGCGGGTCTGCATGTCAGGCTGGGCCAGGATCTTGCGGATTTCGTCGTGCAGGCGGGTCACGATGGGCGCTGGCGTGCCGGCCGGCACGAAGATCGCCTGCCACGACTGCACCTGGAAGTCCTTGAGCTCCGCGACACCCGACTCGGCCACGGTGGGCACGTCGGGCATGGAAGCCAGCCGCTGTGGCGAGGTGACGGCGATGGCACGCAGCTTGCCGCTTTGGATGTGCGGTGCGGCCACCACGGTGGTGTCAAACATCATGTCCACTTGGCCGCCGATCACGTCCTGGATGGCGGGGCCGCTGCCCTTGTAGGGCACATGGGTGAACTTGACGCCCGACTTGTAGGCCAGCAGTTCCACCGCTAGGTGCTGCGAACTGCCGGTGCCGGCTGACGCCGACGACAGGCCGCCTTGCCGGCTCTTGGCGGCTGCCAGCACGTCCTTCAAAGTTTTGTAAGGGCTGTTGGCGGCCACCACCAGCACCACGGGGTTGGTGCCGATCAGCGTGACCGGGCTGAACGACTTGATGGGGTCATAACCGAGCTTGGGGTACAGGCTGACGTTGATAGCGTGCGAGCTGACGGTGCCGCCCAGCAAGGTGTAGCCGTCGGGCGCAGCACGCGCGGCCACTTCCGATCCGATGCTGCCCGCCGCACCGCCCTTGTTCTCGGCCACTACGGTGGTGCCCAGGGCGGGGCCCAGCTGCTGGCCGATCAGCCGGGCCAACGTGTCGGTGGTGCCGCCTGCGGCAAAGGGCACGACGTAGGTGATGGGCTTGCCCGTGGGCCAGTTGCCCTGGGCCGCAGCAGGCACGCTGGCCAGCCCGCCCAGGGCGGCGGCGAGTGCGGCGGTGTGGATAAGGGTTCTGCGGTGCATGGTGTTGTCTCCGGGGATTGAGGGCTGCCAGGGTGGCGCGCTGGGGTTGGGACACATGAAATAGTCATGCGTTGTCATACAACAAGCATCGCATTGTGGTGCAACGGTCTGCGAATCCCAGCAGGGATTACCCGCAGCCGGCAAGCCCGTGAAACAGCAGGATTTCCATCGATACAAAGGAGATTTTGGCTTGGTGAAAACCCGCAATTTTGGTTTGATCGGTCTTGCAAATAGATTTTTTGCTTGTCTTTAGGCCTGCTTAGTTGTACGATGACTAACAACACAAACCCAACTGGAGACATCCTGCCATGCCCCTCATCCGTCGCACCGCCGTCGCTGCCTGTCTGGCCACACTGGGCGCCCTTGCCGGCGCCAGCGCCTTTGCTCAGAACGCCGCCGACTGGCCTGCAAAGACTCTGCGCATCGTAGTGCCCTACCCTCCCGGCGGCAGCTCGGACATCATTGCGCGCTCCATCAGCCAGTCGCTGTCCGAAGCCCTCAAGCAAAGCGTGATCGTGGAGAACAAGCCCGGCGCCAACGGCAACCTGGGCGCCGACTTCGTGGCCAAGGCCGAGCCCGATGGCTACACCCTGCTGCTGTGCGATGTGGGCGCGCTGGCCATCAGCCCGTCGGTCTACACCAAGCTGTCGTTCGACCCGTCCAAGGACCTGCGCGGCGTGACCATGCTGGCCTATTCGCCCCACCTGCTGGTGGTGCATCCTTCGGTGCCGGTCAGCAATCTCAAGGAGTTGGTCGCCTACTCCAAGAAGAACGATCTGAACTTTGCGGTGACGGCCACCGGAAGCGCACCCCACTTGGCGGGCGTGGCGCTGGAGCGCGCGAGCGGCGCTAAGTGGCAGTACATCCCCTACAAGGGCGGCGTGACCGCCATCCAGGACACCGTGGCCGGCCAGACGCAGGTGCTGATGAACGGCATGCTCGCCACACTGCCCCAGGTGCAGAACGGAAAGCTCAAGGTGCTGGGCGTTTCCAAGTCCACCCGCATGCCGCTGATCGGTGACGTGCCCACCATTGCAGAGCAAGGCATTGCTGGCTACGAGTCCGGCACCTGGCAAGGCATTCTGGTGCCGCGTGGCACGCCGGATGCCGTGGTGCAAAAGCTCAACAAGGCCTTCATCACAGCGATCCGCGCACCGGAGATCCGCTCGCGCCTGGCCGGCCAGGGCGCCGAGGTGGTGACCATGACGCCCGCCGAACAAGACCAGTTCTTTGCCAAGGAGCGCGCGCGCTGGGCCACCGTGGTCAAGGCTGCCGACATCAAGCTCGACTGAGCGCTCTTGCACCGCCCGACCGCCCCCTCTTGTTTTTTTTATGACCATGACTCCCCAAGACCTCAAAACCATCATGGGCTCCGGCCTGCTGTCCTTCCCCATCACGGACTTCGACGAGCAGGGTAACTTCCGCCCCAAGACCTACATCGAGCGCCTGGAGTGGCTCGCCCCCTACGGCGCCAGTGCCCTGTTTGCCGCCGGTGGCACGGGCGAGTATTTCTCCCTCTCGGGCCCCGAGTACAGCGAAGTCATCAAGACCGCCGTGGACACCTGCCGTGGCAAGGTGCCCATCATTGCCGGTGCCGGTGGCCCCACCCGCACCGCCATTGCCCATGCGCAAGAGGCCGAGCGCCTGGGTGCCCACGGCATCCTGCTCTTGCCCCACTACCTGACCGAAGCGGGCCAGGAGGGCCTGATCGAGCATGTGGCCCAGGTCTGCAACAGCGTGAAGTTCGGTGTGATCGTCTACAACCGCGACCGCACCAAGCTCACGGCCGAGTCCCTGGCCATCCTGGCCGATCGCTGCCCCAACCTGATCGGCTTCAAGGACGGGGTGGGCAACATCGAGACCATGTCTTCCATCTACATGAAGCTGGGGGACCGATTCTCGTACCTGGGCGGCCTGCCCACGGCCGAGGTGTATGCGGCGGCGTACAAGGCGCTGGGCACGCCGGTGTATTCGTCGGCGGTGTTCAACTTCATCCCGAAGACGGCCATGGAGTTCTACAAGGCGGTGGCGGCAGACGACACGGCCACGCAGCACCGGCTGCTTAAAGAATTCTTCATGCCCTATCTCGCCATCCGCAACCGGGTGGAGGGCTATGGGGTGTCCATCATCAAGGCGGGGGCGCGCATTGTGGGGCATGACGGCGGGCCGGTGCGCGCGCCGCTGACGGACCTCAAGCCGCATGAGGTGGAAGAGCTCAAGGCGCTGATTGCAAAGCTCGGGCCGCAATAAACTCTTGTGCTTCAGGGCCTGGCTTGCCAGGCCTTTTTTTATTGGCTCGCGCACTTGCCACACGCTGCAGCCTCCCCCACTCACGCCACAGCGCTCCATCTTTTTGACACCATGACCGCTTCCCCCCTGCCCCGCATCCTGCAAATCGGCCGCCTCCCTCTGCCCGCGCTGGAGTCCGAACTGGCCGCCCGTCACCAGGTCACCTGCCTCGCCGACCAGCCCGATTCAGCCGCTTTCCTCGCCGAACACGGCGCGGAGTTCACTGGCGTGGTCACCACCGCCGCCATCGGCCTCAAGGGCGAAGTCATCGCCGCGCTACCTCACCTGCAGGTCATCAGCAGCTTTGGTGTGGGTTTTGATGCGCTCGACATCGATGCCGCCCGCGCTCGCGGCATCCAGGTGGGCTACACGCCTGGTGTACTCAACGACTGCGTGGCCGACATGGCGTTTGCGCTGATGCTGGACGTGTCGCGCGGCATTGCCGCCAGCGACCGCTTTGTGCGCCGCGGCGACTGGCAAAAGGGCCGCTTTGCGCTGGGCAGCCGCGTGTCCGGAAAGCGCCTGGGCATCGTCGGCATGGGCCGCATCGGCCAGGCCGTGGCCGACCGCGCCACGGGGTTTCGCATGGAGGTGGCCTACCACAACCGCCGTCCTGCCGAGAGCTCCGGCCTGCGGTATGTCGAGTCGCTGCAGGCCCTGGCGCAGTGGACCGACTACCTGGTGGTGACGGTGGCCGGAGGCACCGGCACACGTCACCTCGTCAACCAGGACGTTCTGAACGCGCTGGGGCCGGAAGGCTTTCTCATCAACGTGGCGCGCGGCAGCGTGGTGGACCAGGCCGCACTGGTCCGCGCCTTGACCGACCGGACCATTGCCGGCGCCGGCCTAGACGTGTTCGACAACGAACCGCAGGTGCCCGCCGAACTGATGGCGCTGGACAACGTGGTGCTGACCCCGCACAGCGCCAGCGCCACCCACGAAACCCGTCGCGCCATGGCCGACCTGGTGCTGGAGAACCTGCAGGCGTTTTACGCCGAGGGCGCCGTGCGGGTGCCTGTGCCAGGCACCGTGCCCGGCTAGTTTTCGGTCATTTTGGCCTCTAGCGCTTGTGTATCAAGCGCTGACAGCTATCAAAAGAGAAGCGAAAACCGCAGCTGCGCGTCACGAAAAAGCGCAGGCGCTCTTGATGCGCGCATGGTCTTCCGGCCGGTTGTGCATCCCATGCGGATCGGCCGACAGCCGCGCCTGCCATGCCTTGTAAAAAAGGCCGCGCATAAAGTCCGCGTCTTGAAAGGTTTGCGGGGTGGAAGAACCTGGCAGGAGAAAGCTGGCCAGCGTGTGCGGGTCGTCACCGGCCTTCTCCGTCTGCGCCACATGCGCACCAAACCACGTCATCAGATCGTCAAACCGAAACGTGCCCGGCGCCACCCTGACCGACCACGGCGCAGCGCCATAGCCCAGGCGGGCTGAACCATCGGGCGCCACGGCCAGGGTGCAACTGCCCGGGCGCTCGGTGAACAAAATGAGCCTCTGGTGCGCGGCTGGAGTGCCTGCGTCGGCCGCCATGGCCGGCGCCACGCAGCACCACGCGGCCAGAACGCACAGGGCACCCTTCACGGCGCCGCGCCTTTCATCTCCGCCAGCTTCACCAGCACCTGCAGCGCGTGGTTCAGCGGCGTGGGCACGCCCAGCGCGGCGCCGCGCTGGACCACGTAGCCGTTCAGGTGGTCGATCTCGGTGGGCTTGCCGCGCGCCAGGTCTTGCGCGGTGGACGAGAACTGGCCGGGCATGGTGGTGGCGATGCCGCGCACGGCCGCCTGCACATCGCCCGGTATGGTGATGCCATCGGCAGCCGCCACGGCCAGGCATTCGGCCACGATGTCGTCAATTACCCGCGTCACGCCGGGCACCTGCACCAGCGGGCCATAGGGCTGCTTCGACAGGGCCGACAGCGCGTTGTAGGCGCTGTTGAGCACCAGCTTGGCCCACAGCGCGCCGCGTACGTTGTCGGAAATCTGCGTGGGGATGCCGGCGGCGGCAAGCTGGCGGGCCACCTCGTCGCTGCGCGCCGACGGCGCAATCACCAGCTCGCCCCGTCCGTGGTGCACCACATGCCCCGGGCCGCCCATGGCCGTGGCCACGTACACCACGGCGGCCGCCACCGGCGTGCCGGCGTGCAGCACCGCACGCACGCGCTCGTCGTTGTCCACACCGTTCTGCAAGGTCAACACCAGCGCGCCGGGGGCCAGATGCGGACGCATCTGGCGCGCGGCATCTTCCGTGTCGGAGGATTTCACGCAGAACAGCACCACGTCTGCGCCCTGCACCGCACTGGCTTCGGTGCTGGCGGACATCGGCACCTGTACATCCAGCACGGCCGTCTGCAGCCGCAGACCGTGCTGCTGCACGGCCTGCACATGCGCAGGCCGACCAATGAGCGTAACAGAGTGGCCCGCACGCGCCAGCAGGGCACCAAAGTAACAGCCCACGGCGCCCGCGCCCATCACGGCAAAACGCAGGGGCGCAGGGGCGGGGGAAGAATCGGCGGGAATTGCAGCGGTGGATTCGGTCATCGGAATTAGTAGAGAGCGTGGGCCGCAAAGACCCGGGGGTGGCTGGCTCCAGAGGGCGCAGAGGATTTTGCATGGTATCGCCCAGCAAACCCTGCTGCGTCCTCAAGCGTTCGGTCCGTGGATTGCCGCGTAATCCCAATTGGCGCAAAATGCGCCAATCAGGAGATCGCTATGTCCGCCACTGCCTTTTCTTCCGTCAAGCTCCCCGCCCACCTAGTGGAGCAGGCCCGCCAGGCCGCGCAGCCCATGCGCCGCTCGGTGGCCAGCCAGATCGAATACTGGGCCACGCTGGGCCAGATCGTCGAACACACGGGCCTGAGCGTGCAGGAGGCGCGCAGCGCCATCGAGCAATATGAAGCTGCAGCGCGCACCGCCGCCCTGGCGGCACCCACGTCGGTGGACGCCCTCACCGCCCGCCTGCTGGCAGCACAGACACGCGGTACGCTGGCCCAGCGGGTGCGCGAGGTGGTGCTGGAGAACCAGGCCAAAGCCGCCACCCCTGTCGCCTCACACTGAATGGTGCCCCCCGCCCAGCAGCCCTTCTCACCGCCCCGCCACAACACGCCACCCCGCTGGTTCCACCTGCTGGCAGGCCCAAACGGCGCGGGCAAATCCACGCTGTACCGCGCCCTGGTGCGCGAAGGCATCCTGGGCCCGCCGCTGGAGTTTGTGAACGCCGACCTGTACGAACAGGCGCACCTGCAGCACATTGCTGACCCCGAAGCCCGGTCCGAAGCCGCCCGTCAATGGGCCGATGACCGCCGTGCCACCCTGCTGCGCGAAGGCACCGACTTCGCCAGCGAAACCGTGTTTTCGCACCCTTCCAAACTGGAACTCATCGAAGAAGCCCAGCGCTGCGGCTACACCGTGGCCCTGTACATCGTGGCGCTGGACGACCCGGCCCGGCTGCTGACCCGCGTGGCGCAGCGTGTGCGCGAAGGTGGGCACACAGTACCGCCCGAACGAATCCTGGCCCGCTACCCCCGCACCATGGACAACCTGGCCCAGGCTGTGCGGCAGGCGGATGTGTCCTACCTGTATGACGCTGCCGAGGCCACCGGCACCAGCACCGGGCCGCAGCTGGTGGCCGTGTGCTCCCCCACCCAGGTCACGCCCTTGGCCCAGCCGCTGCCCGCCTGGGCGCAGCGCCTGACCGGGCAATAGCCGATACGTCCACGCGCTGCACGGGCCTGCGCGGGCAGCCCACTTTCATCTTCTGTGCCGTCGGCTCAATGCCAAATTGGGGCCCTGCGCGCGTCTGTATTCATCTATAGCTATTTCTTTGATAGCAACCATGACTCCGTAAAAACCCTGACTCCCTATGGGGTGTTATCTATTTGCCAAGACAATCATTGTCTAGTCAATTAAATTCACCCTCCATGACTTCCAACGCCTCCTCGCCGTCGCAGCCCGGCCCGGGCTTCTACAGCCCCACCCAGCTCCAGCCCGAAAACAGCGTGGGCTACCTGATGCGCAAGGTGATGACGTCCATCCGCACCCAGGCCGATGCGCAACTGTCCACCCACGACCTGACCTACGCCCAGTGGCTACCGCTGTTCAAGATCTCGCGTTGCCCCACCACCACCGTGGCCAGCCTGGCGCGGGACCTGGAGACCGACCCGGCCTCCATGACCCGCGCGCTCGACCGCCTGGAGGCCAAGGGCCTGGTGGCACGCGAGCGCTCCACCACCGACCGCCGCGTGGTGCAACTGGCGCTCACCCCCGAGGGCGACAAGGTAGCCGCCCAGGTGCCCCCGGTGCTGGCCGACGTGCTCAACGGCCACCTGAGCGACTTCACCCATGACGAATGGCAACTGCTGCTGCGCCTGCTGCGCCGCATGCTGGCCAATGGCGAAGCGCTGCGCCAGCAGCGCGGCGCAGACGCCGACTGAACGCGCAGTCCACACCGTTTTCCTCCACACAACACCCCAAAACCATTCTGGAGAACCCCGTGAACACCCCATCCCCCCTGCCCTCCACCCGCTCGGCCCTTGCGGCCCATCTCGCGGTATCGGCCCTGGCGCTGGCCGCCGCCCTCCTGCTGGTGGGCTGCGCCAGCCCCGGCCCGGCCCACACGCCGCTGGCGCAGACCACCCCGTCGGCCTTGGGCTTGAACGCCGCCGTTACCGACACCACCGCCCCCAGCCAGTGGTGGAAAACACTGGGTGACGAGCAGCTCAACACCCTGATCGACCAAGCCCTGCAAGGCAACCCCAGCCTGGCCGTGAGCCGCGCCCGCCTGGAGCAGGCCGTGGCGCTGAGCCAGGTGCGCGAGGCCGCCAACGGCCCGCAAGCCACCCTGGGCGTGGACGCCACCCGCCAGCGCTACACCGCCAACGGGCTGGTGCCCGCGCCGGTGGCTGGCAACACGTACAACAGCGGCACCGTGCAGGCCACGCTGAGCTGGTCGCCCGACTTCTTCGGCCAGCATGCCGCCGAGCTGCAGGCCGCCCTGGGCCAGGCGCGTGCGGCCCAGGCTGACGCCGCAGCCGCCGCCAACACCCTGGCCGCCCAGGTGGGCCGCAGCTATGTGGCGCTGGCCCGGCTAGTGGCCCAGCGCGATGTCGCCCTGCGGGCGCTGGCGCAGCGCGAAGAGCAACGCAAGCTCACCCAGGAGCGCACCGCCGCAGGCCTGGACAGCCAGGTCGAGCTGACCCAGGCCCAGGCCGCTGTGCCCGACGCCCGCACACAAATCGAAGCGCTGGACGAGCAGATCACCCTGGCCCGCCGCCAGCTGGCCGTGCTGACCGGCCAGGCGCCCGACGCCCTGCCCCTGCTCACACCCCGACTCACCGCCCTGCAGCCCACCGCCGTGCCCGAGGTGCTGGGTGCCGACCTGCTGGGCCGCCGCCCCGATGTCGTGGCCGCGCGCTGGCGCGTGGAGGCGGCAACGCAAGGCGTGAACAGCGCGCGCAGCGAGTTCTATCCCAACATCAACATCGGCGCCTTCATCGGCCTGAACTCGCTGGGGCTGGACCGGCTGTTCAGCGGCAGCTCGCGCCAGATGGGTGTGACGCCCGCACTGCGCCTGCCGATCTTTGACGGTGGCCGCCTGCGCGCCCAGCTGGGCGGCCGCGCTGCCGAGCTGGACGCCGCCATCGCCCAGTACAACGCCGCCGTGCTCGATGCGGTCAAGGAAGCGGGCGACGCCGTGGCCTCCATCCAGTCGCTTACCCGCCAGCAAGCCCTGCAAGACGAAGCCGTGGCCAGTGCCGAAAAAGCCTATCGCTTTGCGCAGGAGCGCTACCGCGCGGGCCTGGGCAACTACCTGGTGGTGCTGAGCACCGAAAGCCAGGTGCTGGCCCAGCGCCGCCTGGCCGTGGACCTGCGTGCCCGCCAGCTCGACACCCGCCTGGTGCTGATGAAGGCCCTGGGCGGCGGGTGGACCGATGACACAGCGGTACTGCACACCGCCGCCGCGCACTGACCGGCCACCACACCACACGCATCCAAAAACACAACAACACATTCCTGAAAGACCACCGCCATGACCGCTCACAGCGAACCCCTCACCGCCAACGAAGCCAACACCGCCCGCCGCCGGGGCCTCACCCTCATTGCCGCCGCCGTTGCGCTGGTGGCCATTGGCTGGGGCGGCTGGCACTGGGCCAATGGCCGCCATGTGGAGACCACCGACAACGCCTATGTGGCGGGCAACGTGGTGCAGATCACGCCGCAGATCGGCGGCACCGTGGTCTCCATCGGGGCCGACGACACCGACTACGTGAAGGCCGGCCAGCTGCTGGTCAAGCTCGACCCGGCCGACGCCCGCGTGGCCCTGGAGCAGGCCGAGGCGCAGCTTGCGCAGACCGTGCGCGAAGTGCGCACGCTGTACGCCAACAACGCCACGCTGAAAGCCCAGGTCAGCCTGCGCAGCGCCGATCTGGCGCGCGCCCAGGCCGACGCCGCCCGCGCGCAGGACGATGTGAACCGCCGCACGCCGCTCATGGCCAGTGGCGCCGTGGGCAAGGAAGAGTTCCAGCACGCCACGGCGCAGCTCGCTGCGGCCCGCAGCACCGTGGCCGCAGCCCAGTCGGCCGTGCTGGCCGCGCAGGAGCAACTGGCGGCCGGCCAGACGCAGACCGAAGGCACCTCCATCGAGCAGCACCCCAACGTGCAGCGCGCCTCGGCCCGGGTGCGCGAGGCCTACCTGGCCGTGCAGCGCGCCCAGCTGGTCGCTCCGCTGGACGGCCACGTCGCAAAGCGCGGCGTGCAGGTGGGCCAGCGTGTGCAGGCCGGTGCCCCGCTGATGACGCTGGTGCCCCTGAACGACCTGTGGGTGGATGCCAACTTCAAGGAAAGCCAGCTCAAGACCCTGCGCATCGGCCAACCCGCCGAGCTGGAGGCCGACGTGTATGGCACCAAGGTCGTCTACCACGGCACCGTGACGGGCCTGGGCGCCGGCACCGGCGCCGCCTTTGCGCTGCTGCCCGCGCAGAACGCCACCGGCAACTGGATCAAGGTGGTGCAGCGTGTGCCCGTGCGCATCGCGCTCGACCCCAAGGAAGTGGCCGAGCACCCGCTGCGCGTGGGCCTGTCGATGGAAGTCAAGGTGGACACTGCCGACCAGAGCGGCAAGACGCTGGCCGACACGCAGCGCACCACACCCGTAGCCGCCACCGCGGTGTTCGACGAGCAGTTCAAGGCCGCCGACGACGAGGTGGCCCACATCATTGCCGCCAACCTGGGCCGCAATGGCAAGGCCGCCGTGGCCGTGGCATCGCCCAAGGTGGGCAAGGCACCCGCGCAAAGCCAGCAGCAACACGCCTCGGCCCCGGTGGCCTCGGCAGTGCAGTCGCCTGTGGTGCAGTAAACGGGGTGGAAGCGCATGACCGCCGCCAACCCCACTGCAGACGCAGCCGATCAGGCGCCCGCCAAGGCGAAGCCCGCAACTGCGCAACCACCGGCCCCCGCCGCCTACCCGCCGCTGCAAGGCACGGCCCTGCTGCTGGGCACGCTGTCCCTGTCGCTGGCCACGTTCATGAACGTGCTGGACTCGTCCATCGCCAACGTCTCCATCCCCGCCATTGCCGGTGACCTGGGTGTGAGCCCCGGCCAGGGCACCTGGGTCATCACCAGCTTTGGTGTGGCCAATGCCATCTCGGTGCCACTCACTGGCTGGCTCACGCAGCGCTTTGGCGCGGTGCGCCTGTTCACCATGAGCGTAATGCTGTTTGTGCTGACCTCCTGGCTGTGCGGCTTTGCCTCGTCGCTGGAAATGCTGGTGTTCTTCCGCGTGCTGCAGGGCCTGGTGGCCGGGCCGATGATCCCGCTCAGCCAGACGCTGCTGCTCGCCAGCTACCCCAAGGCCCTGGCGGGCACGGCCCTGGCGCTGTGGGGCGTGACCACGCTGGTCGCACCCGTGGTGGGGCCGCTGTTGGGCGGCTGGATCACCGACAACATCTCCTGGCCGTGGATCTTCTACATCAACGTGCCGGTGGGCCTGCTGGCCGGGCTGCTCACCTGGGGCATCTACCGCCAGCGCGAGACCCCCATCCGCAAGCTGCCCATCGACACGGTGGGCCTCAGCCTGCTGGTGCTGTGGGTGGGCGCGCTGCAGCTCATGCTCGACAAGGGCAAGGAGCTGGACTGGTTCGCCTCGGGCGAGATCATCACCTTGGCCGTGGTCGCGGTGGTGGCGTTTGCGGTCTTCCTGGTGTGGGAGCTGACCGAGAAGCACCCGGTGGTGGACTTGAAGCTCTTCAAGGGCCGCAACTTCACCTTTGGTGCGCTGGCGCTGTCGGTGGCCTACGCCCTCTTCTTCGGCAACGTGGTGCTGCTGCCGCTGTGGCTGCAGCAGTGGATGGGCTACACCGCCACCTCGGCCGGCATGGCGCTGGCGCCGGTGGGCATTTTTGCCATTTTGCTCACGCCGCTGGTCGGCAAGAAGGTGGGCCAGTGGGACCCGCGCCGCATGGCCACGGGTGCGTTCATTGTGTTCAGCACGGTGCTGTGGATGCGTTCGCAGTTCACGGTGCAGACGGACTTCATCCACATCCTGATCCCCACCCTGCTGCAGGGCGCGGCCATGGCGTTCTTCTTCATCCCGCTGACCACCCTGACCTTGGCGGGTATCGCGCCAGAGCGTATCCCGGCAGCTGCGGGCCTGAGCAACTTCGTGCGCATCACCGCCGGTGCCATGGGCACGTCGATCGCCACCACACTGTGGGAGAGCCGCGCCGCCATGCACCATGCGCACCTGACCGAAGGGCTGGTGCAGGGCCAAGGCGTATTTGCACAGACGCTGGACAACCTCACCGCGTCCGGCCTCACGCAGATGCAGGCGCTGGCGCAGATCAACCGGCTCATTGACCAGCAGGCGTTCACGCGCGCGGCCAACGACATCTTTCTGGGCTCGGCAGGTTTGTTCCTGCTGCTGATCGGATTGATCTGGCTGACCAAGCGACCAGCGCGCAATGCCGGCGCAGGCGCGGGTGACGCTGCGGGCGCACATTAACGGCAAAGGACAAGAACCACGGCGAAAATTTCGAGCAAAATGGCCGCTAGCGCTTATGCATCAAGCGCTGACAGCTATCAAATTTGAGTACCTCGCAACTGCGGCGGTTGTGCGCGGCCCCGCATCTCACAGCCCCTGTCGGAAATTCCTGACCGCGCGGCGCGGGCGACACCTGCGGTGGCAAGTCGGAGGGTGCACCACCATGCACTCACCACAAACCACTCACACAAGGAACTGCCATGTCGCTTTCGCTGATTCTCCTGATCGTCCTGATCCTCATCCTGATCGGCGTGTTGCCCACCTGGGGCCACAGCCGCTCCTGGGGCTACGGGCCCAGCGGTGGCCTGGGGCTGGTGGTGGTCATTCTGATCATCCTGCTGCTCATGGGCCGGATATGACGACGGGCTAATGGCAGCGGCGCAGCGTCTATGCTGTGCGTGGCACGCAGTCCATCCAATCAGCCAATAAAGAAGCCAACGGCCTTTGAACGGGCCGTTGGCTTTCGGTTTTTCGGTTTTGTGGGAGGGTACGCTGCCTGGTGTTAGGCGCGCCCTGTGGCGCCTCGTTTCTCGGCATTGGCAAACGCTGTGCTGAACGTAGCAAACTCCTGCTGCCCCACCGTGCCGTCCGCGTTTCCGCCTTTGTCCATCAGTTGCATCAGCGCCTGAGAAAAATCCGTGGTGGACTGTGCGCCGCGTGTCTGTGCCAGGCCCTTGGCAAATTCGGCGTCCGATATGCGCCCGTCGTTGTTCACGTCAAAGCGGGCGGCCAGCGCCTCCTTCTGCCCATCCGTGGCGCCAAACTGGGCCAGCAACTCCTGAAAGTCTTTTTTGGACACCGAGCCGCCTCCCGCAGCCAGGGCGCGTGCAGCGCCCTGCCCTGTGCGGCCGGTTGTGCCTGCACCCACGCCCAGCGGCTGGTCCAGGCGGCCTTGCGTCATCAAAACCCCCTTGTCGGCAAAGCCCGCCAGCGTGGCCGCCTCGGGACTCAGGCTCAGCAGGGCCGCTGGGCCGCCCGCATCGCCCTCCCCTGCGTGGCGCGACGACGCCGAGGACGACGATTTGCCCGACCCGCTGGAGACGGCGTTGAAAACCAGCGAGGCCACAGTGGTCAGGCCAGAGATGAGAGGCGACATGGCGGCTACTCCTGAAATACGGCACGCGGGTAGTGATGGGTTCCGTAGAGAATTCTTGGCCCGCTGTCCCGCATCACAAGGTTAGTCGGCCACATGCCGTGCAATGCCGCGATGAGCGGCGCCCCCGTGTGCCATTTCGCCGCTTTGCGTCGTGTGGGGGTGGGATGCCCGACCCTGCGCGCAGCATCAGCCGCCGGGATACCCGGGCCCAAATGCCACAAACTCCCCCACCAGGCGGCCCGCCTGCGCGCCCTGGTAGTGCAGCGCAGATGCCTGCTCGATCCGCCCCAGACCCTTGCGCCGCAGCATGCGCGTAAACGCATCCCACGGGCCTGCGACGGGCGCCTGGGCCACAGCGGTAAAGGTGCCATCGATGGGCGCGACGTAGTCCATGGTGTTGCGCTGGATCACCAGCCGGCTGCCCAACCCCTCGGCCGACAGGCGCAAGTGCAGCATGGACCACGCCGCCAGAATGGCAACGGCCGATGCGCTGCCGCCAAACACCGTCTCGCGGTGGTTGATGTTGGGGGCCAGCGGCGCGCTGAGCACCACCTGCTGGGACGATGCTTCGACCACGGTGACTTCCATGGCGGCAGAGAGGGGGATGTGCTGGTGCAGGTAGGACTGCAGTTCAAGGTGTTTCACGGTGCGTCTGGGGTGAGAGGCAAAATCTACACTCATTCAAGCGGGTCCATGGCGGCGCCGCAGCAGAACGCGGCCGTCGCTTTGGATCAAAGCTGCGGCGCGTTGGCGGATAGGGGGTGCGCTGGAAAAGGTTGGGTGGTTGTTCATGGCGTCGGCTTGCACAGCGGGTCAAAAATATGATCAAAAAATGCCCGCAGCGCTTATCCATAAAGCGCCACCAGCTATCATTAAAATAGCATTCGATCTCACACCGCCTCGGCCGGCGGCAGCAACAGCCCCTGCTGGGCCGCCACCGCCGCGCGCAAAAAGTCCCACGTGGCCTGCATGCGCGCCACGTGCTTGTTGTCGCCGGGCATGGACATCCAGAACGTGCGCTGAAACCGCGCCACGCCCGGCAGCACCGGAACCAGCGATGGGTCTTGCGCCGCCACAAAGGCGGGCAGCACGGCCAGGCCGGCGCCGATACGCGCGGCCTCGTACTGCGCCAGCACGCTGGTGCTGCGCAGTGCAAAGTGCGCGGGCCGGTGCAACTCGTCCAATATCTGCAGCTCCTTGCTGAACAGCAGGTCGTCCACATAGCTGATGAAGGTGTGGCCGCGCAGGTCGTCCACCGTGCGGATGGGAGCGTGGCGCTGCAGGTAGCTGCGCGCGCCGTAGAGCTGCAGCACGTAGTCGGTGAGCTTGACCACCACCACCGCGCCGCGCGCGGGGCGCTCCAGTGAGATGACGATGTCCGCCTCGCGCCGCGACAGGTGCACCAGGCGCGGCAGCGCCAGCAGGTCCACCACCAGGCCCGGGTGGTCCAACGCAAACCGGGCCAGTTGCGGCGCCAGGATCAGGTTGCCAAAACCTTCGGTGGTGCCAATGCGCACCAGCCCGTGCAGGCCCTGACGCACGCCGGGGGCGGCGTTCTCCACGGCCAGAAAGGCGGCCTCCATCGCCTCCACCTGGGGCAGCAGCGCGCGGCCAGCCTCGCTCAGCCGGTGGCCGCCCGCCTCGCGCGCAAACAGGGCCGAGCCGACCTGCTTTTCCAGCGCCTGGATGCGGCGCGCCACCGTGGTGTGATCCACCGCCAGCCGGCGCGCGGCGCCCACCAGCGTGCCGGCGCGGGCCAGTTCCAGAAAGTAGCGCAGGTTGTCCCAGTCCATAGAGGGGGGTCCTTGTGATTCGACGGAAAGCAAGGTGTGCATTTTTGCAAACCTTCTGCGCAGCATTGTCTATTGTGTTCACAAATCTGCACAGCTACGATGGCGCAGTTTTGGGCACCCCGCCCCACCCCGCCACCAAGTTTTGCCCCGCTTTATTCCAGGAGACAAGTTCATGAACGCACCCACTTCCCAGGCCGTGCTGGCCCCCACCGTCAAGCTGTTGATCGGCGGGCAATTCGTCGAGTCCAAGTCCACCGAATGGCGCGACGTGGTGAACCCCGCCACCCAAGAGGTCCTGGCCCGCGTGCCTTTTGCCACGCAGGACGAAATCAATGCTGCAGTGGCCAGCGCCAAGGAAGCGTTCAAGACCTGGAAGAAGACCCCCATCGGCACCCGCGCCCGCATCTTCCTCAAGTACCAGCAGCTCATCCGCGAAAACATGGCCGAGCTGGCTGCCATCCTGACGGCCGAGCAAGGCAAGACCCTGCCCGACGCCGAAGGCGATGTGTTCCGTGGCCTCGAAGTGGTGGAGCACGCAGCCAGCATCGGCAACCTGCAGCTGGGCGAGCTGGCCAATAACGTTGCTGGGGGCGTGGACACCTACACGCTGCTGCAGCCGCTGGGCGTGTGCGCAGGCATCACCCCCTTCAACTTCCCGGCCATGATCCCGCTGTGGATGTTCCCCATGGCCATCGCCACGGGCAACACTTTCGTGCTCAAGCCCTCCGAGCAAGACCCCATGGTGACCATGCGCCTGTGCGAGCTGGCGCTGGAAGCCGGCATCCCGCCCGGCGTGCTCAACGTGGTGCACGGCGGCGAGATGGCCGTGAACGCCATTTGCGATCACAAGGACATCAAGGCGATCAGCTTCGTGGGCTCCACCAAGGTGGGCACGCACGTCTACAACCGGGCCAGCCTGGCGGGCAAGCGCGTGCAATGCATGATGGGCGCCAAGAACCACGCCATCGTGATGCCCGATGCCAACAAGGAACAGACCCTGAACGCCCTGGCCGGTGCTGCCTTTGGTGCCGCAGGCCAGCGCTGCATGGCGCTGTCGGTGGTGGTGCTGGTGGGCGAGGCGCAAAAGTGGATCCCCGAGCTTGTAGAGAAGGCCAAGACGCTCAAGGTGAGCGCAGGCACCGAAAAGGGCACGGACGTGGGCCCGGTCGTGTCCTGCGCCGCGCTGTCGCGTGTGGAAGGCCTGATCGAGCGCGGCATTGCCGACGGCGCCAAGCTGGAACTGGACGGCCGCAAGCCCCAGGTGACTGGCTACGAAAAGGGCAACTTCGTGGGCCCCACGGTGTTCAGCGGCGTCAAGCCCGGCATGGCCATCTATGACCAGGAAATCTTTGGCCCCGTGCTGTGCCTGTCGGCCGCGGCAGACATTGACGAAGCCATCGAGTTCATCAACAGCAACCCCAACGGCAACGGCACCGCCATCTTCACCCAGTCGGGTGCAGCAGCGCGCAAGTTCCAGGAAGAGATCGACGTGGGCCAGGTCGGCATCAACGTGCCAATCCCTGTGCCCGTGCCGCTGTTCTCGTTCTCAGGCTCGCGCGCTTCCAAGCTGGGCGACCTGGGCCCCTACGGCAAGCAGGTCGTGCTGTTCTACACGCAGACCAAGACCGTGACGGCGCGCTGGTTTGACGACAGCACCATCTCGCATGGTGTGAATACGACGATCAGCTTGAAGTGACATCCCCCTGAGGCGCTGCGCGCTTTTCCCCTTCTCTTGCATCGCTGCGCGATGCGGAAGGGGGACGCAGCCAGCGCTTGAACCGGAGACTGGCGGCCCTTGCGCGGCTACCTCGCATTTGTCCGCGCCAGTTTCAACCGCTGCGCGCGGTGGTAAAAGCGGGACATGCAAATTGATCTGACAACGATGCGGGGATGGGCAATGGTCTTCGGTGCTGCGAGCGTGATGCTGATCGGGGCCGACGCCCACGCGCAAGCTGGTGCAGCCTGCAAACCCGGCGGCACGGTGGAAGAAACCAACGCCTGCGCCGTGCAAGCCTTCCAGGCGGCAGACACCGAGATCGCCATCCTCTACGGCGACGTGATGCGCGCCCTGTCGGCCCACGAGCGGCCCCAACTGCGCCAGGAGCACACGGCCTGGCAGCGCGAGCGCACCACCCGCTGCAAACAGGCCCAACGCGCCAACGAGTCCGAGCCCACGTGGCCGCGCCTGTACCACGAGTGCTTAACGGCAGAAACACAGGCGCGCCGACGGGGCCTGATGCGCTGGCTGACGCTGGACCACCCGTCTGCCAAGCCATGAACATGAATATTGACCCGATGAACTCCGCCTCTTTGATTTCCAAATATCCGTTCGGGCTGAGCTTGTCGAAGCCTCGCGCAGCCCCGTAGGTCGGGTTAGCCCGCCAGGGCATAACCCGACGCCGACAGTGCACGTAGCGTTGGCGTCGGGTTACGCTGCGCTAACCCGACCTACGAGGCTAGGAAGCTCGCTCCATTGCAAAAGCGCAACAACAAGCGATATCGAGACACACCATGGACTTTGAACTCACCGAAGAGCAACGCGCCTTTGCCCAGACCGCGCGCGACTTCGCCCAGGCCGAGCTGGCACCCCACGCCGCGCACTGGGACGAGGAAGGCATCTTCCCGAAAGAAGCCATCGCCAAGGCGGGCGAGCTGGGCTTTTGTGGCCTCTACGCACCCGAAGCCGCCGGCGGCCTCGCCCTGCCCCGGCTCGATGCCACGCTGGTCTTTGAAGAAATGGCGGCCGTGGACCCTTCCACTACCGCCTTCATCACCATACACAACATGGCCACCTGGATGCTGGGCACCTGGGCCACACCCGCCGTGCGCGACCACTGGGGCCCGCTGCTCACCACGGGCGAAAAGCTCGCCAGCTACTGCCTGACCGAGCCGGGCGCAGGCTCCGACGCCGCCTCGCTCAAGACCCGCGCCGAGCTGGTGGGCAACGAATACGTCATCAACGGCGCCAAGGCCTTTATCAGCGGCGCAGGCAGCACCGATGTGCTGGTGCTCATGGCCCGCACGGGCGATGCGCAATCCGGCGCGGGTGGCATCAGCGCCTTTGCCGTGCCCGCCGATACGCCCGGCATCAGCTACGGCAAGAAGGAACAGAAGATGGGCTGGAACAGCCAGCCCACGCGCACAATCAGCTTCGATAACGTGCGCATCCCCGCCGACCACCTGCTGGGCCACGAGGGCGAAGGCTTCAAGATCGCCATGAAGGGCCTGGACGGGGGCCGCATCAACATCGCCACCTGCTCGGTGGGCGCGGCGCAAGGCGCGCTCAACGCTGCCCAGCAGTACATGCAAGACCGCAAGCAGTTCGGCAAACCCATCGCCAGCTTCCAGGCGCTGCAGTTCAAGCTGGCCGATATGGCCACCGAGTTGGTCGCCGCCCGCCAGATGGTGCGCCTGGCTGCAGCCAAGCTCGACGCCGGCGCGCGCGACGCATCCACCTACTGCGCCATGGCCAAGCGTTTTGCCACCGATGCAGGCTTTACGGTGGTCAACGAAGCCCTGCAGCTGCACGGCGGCTATGGCTACATCCGCGAATACCCGCTGGAGCGCCTGCTGCGCGACGCGCGTGTACACCAGATCCTGGAAGGCACGAACGAGATCATGCGGGTCATCATTGCCCGGCGCATGCTGGACGGGGATGCGACGGAGGTGATTCGATAGCTATATTTTTAGTAGCTGCCTGCGCTTGTCCAGCAAGCGCTAGCGGCCGTTTTTATTCAGAACCATGCCAGCACGCCCCCTCAGCGACGAAACCCTGCGCCTGATCGATGCCGTGCGCAGCGCGCTCGCGCACCGCAGCGATGTGGAGGAGCGACCGCTGTTCGGCACGCATGCGTTCTTCGTGGACGGCAAGATGTGCCTTGCCGTCAAGGGCGAGGAACTGCTGGTGCGCCTGCCGCCCGAACGCCACGGCGAACTGCAGGAGATGCAGAACACGCGCGAGCTGTCACCCGGCGGCGGCATGCTGGGCTACTTTTGGGTGGAGCCCAATGGCTATTCCACCCGGGCGCAGTGGAACTACTGGGTGGATGAAGCGTTGGCCTACAACCCGCTGGCCAAGGCGTCACCGCGCAAGAAAAACAAGACAAGCGCCACCAGCACTCCGGCTGGGGCTAAAAAGTCGCCTGCCCGCAGCAGCGCCGCCAAGCCGAAGAAAACAGCGACGGCGACGGCAACAACAAGCGCAGCACCCGCCGGAGCGAAGAAACACAGCATCTTCGAAGCCGACGACTGACCTGCCCGCCCACCCCGCCCGCAACCCCCACCCGGAGCCACAACACCATGCCCCTTCGCATCGTCCGCCTCGGCACCCCACGCGCCGCCGGGGAAGGCACCCGCATCGGCACCGTGCGCCGCCCGCCGCGCGGCGTGCCCAAGGCCGAGTTCGCCAGCCGCGACTACTACGACGTGTGGTACCCCCTGCTCTCGCCCAGCGCCGACTTGATGGCCCAGGGGCAGCAGGCCGAGACGGACAAGGAGTGGGAGGCCTTCGTGAAGCAATTCAGCAAGGAACTGGCCCAGCCCGAAGCCAGCCGCACGCTGGACCTTCTGGTCGCGCTGTCGCACCACAGCGCCCTATCGGTGGGCTGCTACTGCGAGGACGAGGCGCGCTGCCACCGCTCGGTGCTGCGGGCCGAGCTGCTGGCGCGCGGGGCCGAGGTGGTCGGCTGAGCCACCGAAAAAATCCAACGATTTTGGCCCCCAGCGCTTGATGGACAAGCGCTGGTAGCTATCAAAACCATATCAACTTCCATTTACAAACCAAGGAGACCTCCAACATGAAAATCGCATTCATCGGCCTCGGCAACATGGGCGGCCCCATGGCCCTGAACCTGCACAAGGCGGGCCAAGACGTCGGCGCGTTCGACCTCTCCAAACCCGCCTGCGACAAGCTCGCCGCCGACGGCGTGCGCATTGCCACCGACGCGGGCAACTGCGTGGTGGGCGCCGAAGTCGTCATCAGCATGCTGCCCGCCAGCCAGCATGTGGAGGCGCTGTACCTGGGCAACGACAAGCAGCCCGGCCTGCTGCCCCAATTGGCCGCTGGCACGCTGATCATCGACTGCTCCACCATCGCAGCCGCCACCTCCCGCAAGGTGGCCGAAGCCGCCAAGGCCAAGGGCGTGGCGTTCATCGACGCACCCGTCTCCGGCGGCACCGGCGGCGCCATTGCAGGCACCCTCACCTTCATGGTGGGCGGCGACGCCGCCGACCTGGAGCGCGCCCGCCCCGTGCTCGAAAAAATGGGCGCCAACATCTTCCACGCCGGCAGCGTGGGCGCCGGCCAAACGGCCAAGATCTGCAACAACATGCTGCTGGGCATTCTGATGGCGGGCACCAGCGAGGCCATTGCTTTGGGCGTGGCCAACGGCCTGGACCCCAAGGTGCTCAGCGAAATCATGCGCCGCAGCTCGGGCGGCAACTGGGCGCTGGAGAAGTACAACCCCTTCCCCGGCGTGATGGAAACCGCGCCTGCGAGCAAAGGCTATGCAGGTGGCTTCGGCACCGACCTGATGCTTAAGGACTTGGGCTTGGCGCAGGAGAACGCGATGGCGGTAAAGGCTGCCACGCCGCTGGGGGGCATGGCGCGCAATTTGTATGCGGCGCACAGCTTGGCGGGGAATGGGGGGCTGGATTTTTCCAGCATCATCAAGATGGTGCAGAAGGGGTAATCTCTTCTCCGCCTTAGAAAAACGCCGGCGATTGCCGGCGTTATTTCTTAGTCAATCCCGGTTTACAGAAATATTAACGGGATCAGAGAGAGTTCGCGCCAATCACTTCGTCCCATATCTGGTCATGCCTCTGGCCCACGAATTGCGGAGGATCGCAATCTTGCACCAACCGTTGACTCAATGATCTTATTTACCAAATCTTCCGTTTTATCTTGTTTTGACACCGCAATGTCCAGGTGGCGCGCAAGTAATTCAAGAGACTTTTTATTCAGGGCGATTTCTCTCAGGTGGTTACTTGCGATCCCTCTATCCGAGAAACTCTCAAGTTCCTTTGCAATCTCCGCCGATTTTAAACTCTCTGAGTCAACGGCGACCTTTGTACTACTACGGTTTCGAACGATCTTCAAGTCAATGATGTGAGTTCCATGCACCACTCTATCCAGCTCGTCATCTGGGAGGTTTGCGACGGCCTTGCTAAGCAGCTCAAAAATTAAAGACAATTGTTCATTCCGTTTCATTTAAAGAGCCTCCACACGCTGCTCAAACTCCTTAACCAAGGCCTCGATTTCGCTTACAACTTCCGAGTGTGTTGGGCTGTTGTACGCATTTAGCATAACAGGTCGCAAATTCTGAGGTGCATCCGCAAAAATTGTTTTATTTTCCCGAAAGAAATTCTCAAAGGCGGGTACGCCATGGCGTTTGGTTTGAGCTATGAATTGACGCTGGGCGGCAATCGGCTGGCCCGATGTTATTTGGATCATGGTAAATATGACACCAAGGACTTCCGCTGGGCAATGTGCTGCTGGGCCTGGTGGCGCCCGACACGGGCCGTGTGGAGCGCAGCGCCAGGCTACGCCCGCATGCGTTTCAGAAGCTGTACCAGGAACCGGTCAGTTCGTTCGCCCCGCACATCAGCCTGGCCCAGTCGCTGCGCGATGCGGCCCGGCTGCACCGCTGCCACTGGAAGGCGGTGCAGCAGCGCATGGCCCAACTGCGTGTGCCCGAAGACCTGCTGGCCCGCAAGCCCGACCAAGTGTCGGGCGGCGAGCTGCAGCGCATTGCGCTGGCGCGGGTGCTGGTGGCGCAACCAGCGCTGCTGTTTGCCGACGAGCCCACCTCGCGCCTGGACCCGATCACGCAGCAGGAGGCCATCCAGGTGCTGCTGAGTGCGGTGCAAGACACCGGCGCCGCGCTGATGCTGGTGACCCACGACCCGCACCTGGCCGCCGCCGTGGGTACGCGCACGCTGGACTTTGCAAGCGGCGAGCAGCTCGCCGCCGCTATGCTCGCCGCATGACAGCGACACCCTCCCGCACCCTCTGGATCATCAAGACCGGCGACACCCTGCCCGCCCAACGGGCCCGGCATGGCGACTTTGAAGACTGGATTGCGCGCGGCCTGAACCAGGCCCCCGCCAGCACGCAGCTGGCGCTGCAGACACTGGACGCCCGCACCGCCACCGCATGGCCACAGCCCGGCCAGATAGCGGGCGTGGTGGTGACCGGCTCCCCCTCCATGGTGACCGACCGCGAACCCTGGAGCGAGCGCACCGCCGCATGGCTGGCCAGCGTGGTGGCGGCCCGGGTGCCCGTGCTGGGCATCTGCTACGGCCACCAACTGCTGGCCCACGCGCTGGGCGGCGAGGTGGCGCGCCACCCTGCCGGGCTGGAGATAGGCACCGTGGCCGTGCAGCGCCTGGCCGGTGCCGAGGGCGACGCCCTGCTGGACCACCTGCCAGCCCGCTTTGGTGCCCAGGTGGTGCACGAGCAAACGGTGCGGCGCCTGCCCCCTGGTGCCGTGGCGCTGGCCGCCAACGCGCACGAGCCGCACCACGCGTTCCGCGTCGGCCCCTGTGCCTGGGGCGTGCAGTTTCACCCCGAGTTCACCTATGCGGTGATGCGCGACTACGTAGCGTGTTTTGCGCCTGCGCTGCAGCGTGCAGGCGTGGATGTGAAAGCGCTGGAGCGAGGCGTGCAGGCCACGCCGGATTCGGCCAGCCTGCTGCCGCGTTTTGCGCAGTTGGTGGCGACAGCGGCCTAAAATTTGAATAAAAAGTGGCTCTGGCGCTTATCCAGCAAGCGCTAGCAGCTATCAAAACAGTAGTTCTATCAAACGGCAGTGGGCCCGCGCAACGAGCGGAGTCAGGACTGATTGTTCAACCACCGCGGGGCCGCAGCACCATGCGGTCGCGGCCCATCTCCACGTCAAAGTGACGCAGAAAGTTCTGGCCCAGCAGCGCATCGTCGTCGCTGCGGCCCGTGTAGCCCGTGCCCACGCGCAGGCCTGACACCGCCAGCGACCGCACGGTGACCGATTCCGAGGCAATCACGCGCCCCTGTCGCTGGCCGTTGGCGGTCTGGAAGGTGATGGGCTCGCCGCCCTGCAAGCCGGCACGCTGGGCGAGCGCGTCCGTCACGGCGACCAGACTGGCGCCCGTGTCCACCAAAAACATCACAGGCACCCCGTTGATGCTGCCCGCCACGCGAAAGTGCCCGTCATGGTGGCGCGGCACCACCACAGCGCCGTCGGCCGTCACGGTGACGCCCCGGGGCTGCATGAAGTACTGCATGCCAAAGTACAGTGCCGCCATCACCACCAGCCAGAAGGCGAGGATGCCCAGCGTGCCCACACGCATGAGCCGGCGCGTGGGCCGGTCGTCTCCAGGGGCGGCCGAGGGATAGGAAGATTGGCGGGGGTCGTTACCCATGGTTCAAACGTGTTGGAAAAGCGAACGGCGAAAAGGGAGAAAGGCCAGCGGCGCGCAGCCTGTGTGCAAGCCGACGGTCCGTCCATCATAGGAAGCCGGCCGATAACCTCGGTGCCCCCAGGCGCGCTGGGGGCTTGAACCCTCGATGCAGGGCCCTGCAAAAACGCGCGAGTCCGTGCCGACCCGCCCGAACTCGTGCCAAGGGTTTCGCCGGGTTCAAGCCGCTGCGGGCGGCACCGGCGCAGCCGGCGGGGCCTGCAGGAAGCGGGCCTCGAACACATCGGCCGGCACCGGCTTGCTAAGCAAGTAACCCTGCATTTCATCGCAGCCCAGCAGGGCCAGCATGCGTGACTGGCCCCCGGTCTCCACCCCTTCGGCCACCACCTTCAGGCCCAGAGAGTGCCCTAAGTTGATGATGGTGGACACGAGAGCCAGCCCCTGCGGCCCGGCGGCCAGGTTGGTGACGAACGAGCGGTCGATCTTGAGGATGTCCACCGGCAGCCGCGCCAGGTAGGCCAGCGATGAAAATCCGGTGCCAAAGTCGTCGATGGCAATGCAGATACCCATGTCGCGCAAGGCCTGCAGACTTTCGGTGCTGCGCTGCACGTCCTCCATCACCATGCTCTCGGTAATCTCCAGTTCCAGCCCTGCCGCGGCCTGTGGGTCGCCCCCGATCGCATCGCGCACCTCGTCGATGAAGCCACGGTGGCGAAGCTGCAGAAAGGACACGTTGACCGCCACGCGGACCGGAGCCAGCCCCGCTTCGCGCCAGCGCCGGTTGTCGGCCAGGGCCTGGCGCAGCGCCCAGCGGCCCACGTCATAGATGAGGCCGGTCTCTTCCAGGATGGGGATGAACTGCCCCGGCGGCACCAGGCCGCGCTGCGGGTCGTTCCAGCGGATGAGGGCCTCGGCGCCGCCGATGATGCCCGTGGCCAGGTGCTGCTTGGGCTGGTAGTGCAGCACGAACTGGTTGCGCTCCAGCGCCTCGCGCAGGCGCCCTTCCAGGCTCAGCGCCTCGGCCACGCGGGTGTTCATTTCCGAGGTGTAGAACAGCAGGTTGTCGGCCGAGGCCTTGGCCTTGTTGAGTGCGGCCTCGGCGTTGCGCAGCAGCGCTTCGGCGTCTGCGCCGTCCAGGGGGTAGACGGCGACGCCGGCCTTGGCGGCCATGCGCAGCTCGGTGCCGTCCAGCGTGAACGGAGCGTCAAAACAGGCGCGCATGAGATGGTCCACAGCCAGCGCCATGGCGCCCGCATCGCGCACATCGGGCACGGCGATGCCGAAGCTGTTGATGCCGATGCGCGCCAGGTCCATGTTGTCACTGGTCGCCCGCTGCAACCGCTGCGCCACCTGCGTGAGAAGCTCGTCTCCCGCGCGACGGCCCAGCGTGTCGTTGACGATGCGAAAGCGGCTGATGTCAATCAGCGCAATGCCCAGCAGTGCGGTGGCGCCGTCGCGCGGGCGCAGGTGCTGGCCGCTGCGCTCCAGGAACAGTGTGCGGTTGGGCAGCCCGGTGATGTCGTCGTAATACGCCAGGTAGCTCAGCCGGTCTTCCTTGTCCAGATGGTCCAGCGCAAAACCGATGTCACCGGCAAGGTCGGACAACAGCTTCATCTCGGCGTCATCAAAAAAGCGAATTTCGTCGGCCAGCAGCGCCAGCGTGGCTACCACCTGCTGGCCTACCAGAATCGGAAGCACCGCGATGCTGGCCACTCCGCGCGTCTGCAACTCATCGCGCAGCATCACGCGCGAATCGCCCACGATGTCGTCACAAACCACTGGACGGCCCGTGCGCACCACCGCAGAGGCCAGGCTTTCGCCCGGCGTGGGCACGTCGTACAGGCCGAGCCGGTCGTGGATGTTGTGCACAAAGTCGGACTCCACACCCGAGATGCCCACCGGAACGACCCGCGCATCCGCCCGGTCCACCCGGCCGATCCAGGCAATGCGGAAATGCCCGTGGTCCACGGCAATGCGGCAGGCTTCGCGGAACAGCTCTTCGCGCTCGCGCACCCGCACGATCAGCGTGTTGATGCCGCTGAGCATGGCGTACACGCGGTTCAAGCGTTTGATCTTGCGCTCGGCCTCGCGGCGCTCGGTGATGTCTTCGCCCAGGGCGGCCACGCCGGTCACCTGCCCGCCCACCGAGCGCAGCACGGTGTTGTTCCAGTGCACCAGCCGTCGCTCGCCCGCGCGGGTGAGGATTTCGTTGTCGTAATGCCAGGCAGAAGGCCGGTCGTCCAGCAAGTCGGCAAACACGCCGCGCACCTCCTGCACGTCGGGCGGCACAAACAGCTCGAACCAATTGCGCCCGAACACGTCTTCGCGCCGCCATCCGGTCAGCCGCAGCAGGTACTCATTGCAATAGGTGATGCAGCCGTCGCGGTCGAGCATGAGGGAGATCATCTCGACCTTGTCGAGCATGTCGTTGAAGCGGCGGTCGCTTTCGTGCAGCTCTTCCTCGGCCCGCTTCTCGCGGGTGATGTCCTGGATGGTATTGAACCAGCGGCCCACGCTGCCGCGCCCGGCTTCGTCGTCCAGCGGCTCCATCACCTGGCGCAGATGAATGGGCTGGCCGTCCGGACGGATCAGCCGGTAGGTGAAGTCCCGGCGCGCGCCGTGGCTTGCGGCTGCGTGCGCGTGGCGGCGAAAGACGTCGCGGTCTTCCGGGTGCACCAGGCCAAGCCAATCGCGCGCCGTCTGCGGCATGGCGTCCACAGCAACGCCCAGCATGTCTGGCAGGGTATCGAGCCAGCTCTCGAACACGCCCCCCGGGCCGCTGATGATGTGGGCAATGCGCGCCAGCGCCTGCGCGCGGCGCAGGCTGGCCTTGGTGGCGCGCAGGGTCTCCATGGCGCGCTGTCGCTCCAGCACCTCGCGCTGCAGTTGGTCGGCATGGCGCTGCACCTGCTGGTAGAGGCTGCCGTTCTCATAGATGCGGCCCACTTGCGCGCCCAGGATGGCCGCGAGCTTTTCGTCCTCTGCCGTGAAGCCTTCGGCCCCGAGCTTGTTGGCTAGGCAGATCCAGCCGTACGAGTACGACAGCGAGATCACGGGCACGATCAGCGCGGTGAACAAAGGTGGGTAGCCGGTAGGCAGGCCGATGGCCTCGGCCCTTCCGGCGGGGTCAAGCCATCGCTCGGGTCGGCGCTCTGCCCGCACCGTGCCCAGCAGGCCATGGGTGATCACGGGTGGCGGCAGCGTGCCCCACCGCTCCGCGTCCAGCCCGATGGTGCAGACAAATGGGTCAGGGCTGTCCTTGCGGGCCACGCACAGCACGGCGTACTGCGCGCCCACCAGGTCGCGCGCGCCGCGGCACACGCTGGCCAGCAGCGCCTGCGGGTCCCGCTCGGACGCCAGTTGCAGGTTCAGTTCGGTCAGGGCCGCCAAGCGCAGGTTGGTAGCCTCCAGCTGCGCTACGTTGCCGGTGAGCTTGTCCGTCATCAGCCGCAGGTGCTGCGTCTGGAAGCTGTGCTCGGAAACCGGGGACGCGGGCGCGGGCGCCTGGGCCAGAGCCAGTTCGATGGCGCCGAGGATCTCCTGTGGCTCGCAGGGCTTGACAAGCACTTGGGTCACGCCACAGGCAGCGGCCAGGTTGCGCGCCTCCAGTTCGCGGTAGTGTGCGCTGTAGAAGATCACCTGGGTCTGGGCGATGTCCGCATCGGCGCGCAGCTGGCGCACAAACTCGTAGCCGTCCATGGTGGGCATGAGGATGTCGGAGATGACCAACGAAGGCCGTTCGGCGCGCACCAGCGCCAGTGCCTCGGCGCCATCGGAGGCCTGCAGCGCCTGGTGTCCGCCGTGGCCGATCAGGGTGGCCACCAGCTCCCGGTTGGCGGGTTGATCATCGACAACAAGAATCTTTGCCATGCTGAATTGCCCAAGCGGCTCTGCGCCGACGTGCGCCTAAGGCGCGGCGGCGGTGCCCAGGAAGCCTTCTATCTGCTGCACAAAAGTTTCGGGGGTGATGGGTTTAGAGAAATGGTCGTCAAACCCCATTTCCAGCGCCTTCTCGCGGTCGCCAGGCATGGAGAACGCAGTCACGGCCACCAGGGGCACGGCGCGCCAGCGCGGGTGGGAGCGCAAGGTCTGGGCCACCTGATACCCGTTCATGATGGGCATTTGCAGGTCGCAAAGGATGAGGTCGTGGGGCTGCGACAGCGCCAGTTCAAGCCCGGCGGCGCCGTTGTCGGCGGACAGCACCGTGTGGCCCGAGGCCTCCAGCAGGTAGGTGACCAGCTGTCGGCTGGCGTCGTCGTCTTCAATGACCAGGATGGTGGCTGTCGTCGTCATGCCGTGGACTCCGGGATTTCCAGGGTGAAGGTGGTGCCCTGCCCTTCCGCGCTTTCAAAGGTCAAGCTTCCACCCAGGGCCTCCGCCAGCTTGCGGCTCAGGTGCAGGCCCAGGCCCGTACCCTCTTGGTGGCGCCGATCGGCGCTTTCCACCCGCGAGAAAGCCTCGAACAGGCGGGGCTGGTCTTCGGCCGGGATGCCCGGCCCTGTGTCCTGCACCTGCACCACCAGCCTGCGTCCTGACGGGTCGCCTGCCTCGTCCCGCAGCGTCAGGTGCACGCTGCCCTGGTGCGTGAACTTGATGGCGTTGCCCAGCAGGTTGATCAGGATCTGGCTGAGCGCGCGCCGGTCGGTGCGCAGCATCACACCGCCGGGCGGAAGGTGCATGGCAAAGGCCAGCGCCTTGCGAACGGCCTCGGGCCCGAGCGTGGCCGACACCTCTTCGGCCACGGCTCGCACATCCACTGGCTCCAGGTTCAGCGTGAGCTTGTTGGCGCCCAGCTTGGCCACGTCCAGCAGATCGTTGATGAGGGAGAGCAGGTGACGCGCGCCGGTCTGCACGATGCGCAGCTGCTTTTCCTGCTCAGCATTGAGGGGGCCAGGCAACTTCATCAGCAGTGTGCCGGTAAAGCCGATGATCGCGTTCAGCGGCGTACGCAGCTCGTGCGACATGCTTGCAAGAAAGCGGTCCTTGACGAGCGCAGCGTTCTCCAGCTCCAGGTTCTTGTCGCGCACCGCCTGCTCGATGCGCTTGCGCTCGGTCACATCGCGGATCGCACTGGAGACGAACAGCCCTTCTTCCGTCTCCAGCGGGCTCAGGCTGATCTCGACGGGAAACTCGGTGCCGTCCTTGCGCAGGCCGTGCAGCTCCAGCCCCGCCCCCATGGCGCGGCTGCGGGGCTCGGCAAAAAAGCCGGCGCGGTGCTGTGGATGCGATGCGCCAAAACGTGCAGGCACCAGCAGCTCGATGGGTTGGCCCAGCAGCTCGTTGCGGCTCCAGCCAAACAATTTGACGGCCTGCGAGTTGACCAGCACGATGCGCCCCTCGCGATTGACGATGACCATGGCGTCCGGAGCGGCCTCCAGCAGGTCCTTGAATTTCTGGTCAGCGCGCTTGCGGTCGGTGATGTCGCGGATGGCGCTCATCACCATGGGCCCTTCTTCGGTCTCGATGGGGCTCAGGCTGACCTCCACCGGGAACTCCTCACCGTTCTGGCGCAGGCCATAAAGCTCCAGCCCCGCCCCCATGGTGCGCGTGCGCGGCTGGCGAATGAAGCCGCTGCGGTGCCCCAGGTGCGCACCCCTGTAACGTGGGGGCAGCAGCACTTCCACGGCCTGGCCCAGCAGGTCGGCGCGCTGGTAGCCAAACACGCGCTCGGCCTGGGAGTTGACCATGACGATGCGGCCGGTGACGTTGATCATGACGATGGCGTCGGGCGTGGATTCAAGGAGGTCGCGGAACCGCGCCTCCAGCAGCTTGGCGTCGCGTTGCACCTTGAGCTGTGTGACGTCCTTTTTGCTGGACAGGAAGTACAGCAGCTCGCCTGCGGCGTTGCGCACGGCCTTGGTGGACACGTTGACGTGCACCAGCGACCCGTCCTTGCGGCTGCGCACGGATTCGTGCACCGACGTGCCCACGCGCACGGCCTCGGCGCGGATAGCATCCTCTTCGTGCGCACGGTCGGGCGGAACGATCAGATCCAGCAGCGATCGTCCGCGGGCTTCGGCCTGCGTGTAGCCAAAGATCAGTTCAGCAGCGGGGTTCCACTCCTGCACCACACCTTCATGGGAAAGCACCAGCAGTGCATCGGGGTTTTGCTCCCAGTAAGCCGTGGAAAAGTCAGACGCCATGCAGTCCTCTCTGTGGGGGCTGCCCGGCCATGCACCTGATGTGCCTGGGCCTGGGAAAGCCGCGCTGCCGCCTGTTTGTCGATATTGCGGTCGCTCGATCAACGCAGTTTGTGTCGCCTCATGAGGCCAGACAAACACGGGGTTGGCGAACCATCTTAGAGGCTCGGGCCCCGGTATGCCAACTCCCAAATGGCAGTTTGCATAGTTTGACGTTGTCCGGCATCGCCCGGCCGCGTACAAAAAAGCCCTTGGTTCTGAGAGATAACCAAGGGCTGTGCGCTTTGGCAGGGCCTGGTGCCCCACCTTCTTTTAGATCCAGTGAATCAGGCTCACATGTTGTCGATCATGACCTGCCCAAAGCCGGAACAGCTGACCTGGGTGGCGCCCTCCATCAGGCGGGCGAAGTCATAGGTCACCTTCTTGGATGCAATGGACTTCTCCAGCGAGCTGATGATCAGGTCGGCCGCCGTCGTCCAGCCCATGTGGCGCAGCATCATCTCGGCCGATAGGATTTCGGAGCCAGGGTTCACGTAGTCCTTGCCGGCGTATTTGGGCGCCGTGCCGTGGGTGGCTTCAAAGCAGGCCACCGAGTCCGACATGTTGGCGCCGGGCGCAATGCCAATGCCACCGACCTGTGCAGCCAGTGCGTCGGAGATGTAGTCGCCGTTGAGGTTGAGCGTGGCCACAACGGAATACTCGGCCGGGCGCAGCAGGATCTGCTGCAGGAAGGCGTCGGCAATGCTGTCCTTGATGGTGATTTCCTTGCCGTTCTTGGGGTTCTTGAGGCGGCACCACGGGCCACCGTCTATCAGCTCGGCCCCGAACTCCTTCTGCGCCAGCGCATAGGCCCAGTCGCGAAAGCCGCCCTCGGTGTACTTCATGATGTTGCCCTTGTGCACGATGGTCACGCTGGGCTTGTCGTTGTCGATGGCGTACTGGATGGCCTTGCGCACCAGGCGCTCGGTACCTTCGATGGACACGGGCTTCACGCCCAGGCCGGAAGTCTTGGGAAAACGGATCTTCTTGACGCCCATTTCTTCCGTGAGGAACTTGATGAGCTTCTGGGCCTTTTCGGACTCGGCCTGAAATTCGATGCCGGCGTAGATGTCCTCGGAGTTCTCGCGGAAGATGACCATGTTGGTCTTCTCGGGCTCCTTCAGCGGCGAGGGCACGCCCTTGAAATACTGCACGGGACGCAGGCACACGTACAGGTCCAGCTCCTGGCGCAGCGCCACGTTCAACGACCGGATGCCGCCGCCCACGGGCGTGGTCAGCGGGCCCTTGATGGACACCACGTACTCGCGCAGCACGTCCAAGGTTTCCTCGGGCAGCCACACGTCGGGTCCGTAGACCTTGGTGGACTTTTCGCCGGCGTACACCTCCATCCAGTGAATTTTCTTGGCGCCACCATAGGCCTTGGCCACAGCCGCGTCCACCACCTTGATCATCACCGGCGTGATGTCCAGCCCCGTGCCGTCGCCTTCGATGAAGGGGATGATGGGCTGGTCCGGCACATTCAGGGACATGTCGGCGTTGACGGTGATCTTCTGGCCTTGGGCAGGCACCGTGATGTGCTGGTAGCGGGTCATGGGGATGTGTCTCCGGAGGGGTCTGAAGCGGGCTCAGCGCGCGCCGGCGCGGGAGCGGGTCCGGGTCATTCTAATGAGAAAAATTTGCGGTCCGGCCCGGGCAACCAGCGCACCGCTGCTATCTTTGCGGGCAGAGCCGCGCGAATTCCCGGGTGGCTCTTTTTGTGTGTCCTCACCATTGAAACGGCATATATGAAAAAACTCCTCGCTGTCCTCATGGCTGGTCTGTTTGCTGCAAGCGCCTTTGCCCAGGCACCTGCGGCCACACCGGCCCCGGCGCCCGCTGCTGCACCTGTCGCAACCACAGCGCCCGCGGCCGACCCCACCCCCATGGCCGCCACCAGAAAAAAGGCCAAGAGCACCCAAACGGCCAAGAAAAAGTCCGCCAAGAAGGTCGCCAAGAAAAAGACCCCCAAGAAGACTGCCTGACGCGCCCATCCTACGCAGTCAGTGGCAGGCAGGAGGCTTGATTCCAACCGCCCCGCCAATGCTTCAAAATCGCCCGCATCAGCGGGCGTTTTGTTTATTAGCGGCGTCGGCCCAAGGCCGCACCACCGATTGAACCGCTCGTCCGCTTTGCACTCTGTCGTTCACCGGGCGCTTGACGCCCCTTCGAGGAAAGCTTGCCCATGACCGCTGCCCGCGCCGCCTTTGTCCGCCCTGTTGTATCTCTTTGCCGCCCCTTGCTGGCCGCTGCCGCAGCCGCCGCCCTGATAGCCGGTGCGCAGGCCCAGGAGGGACCGCAGCTGAACCTGCAGCGCATGGAACTGACCGCCGGCATGCACCGCATCGACGCGCAGGTGGCCGCCACCCCGCAAGAGCGCCAGACCGGCCTGATGCACCGCAAGGACATGCCGCAGCACGAAGGCATGCTGTTCGTGTTTGAGCAGCCTGCGCAGCAGTGCTTCTGGATGAAAAACACGCTGCTGCCGCTCACAGCGGCGTTTGTGGACGATGACGGCACCATCGTGAACCTGGCTGACATGAAGCCGCAGACGCTGGACTCGCACTGCTCGGTCAAGCCCGTACGCTATGTGCTGGAGATGAACCAGGGCTGGTTTGCCAAGAAGGGCATCAAACCCGGCGCACGGCTGGGGGGCGCGGTGTTCAGCCGCAAATAGCACCGGCGTCTACCCTGCCCCAGGTGCCAGCCAAAGACCCAGGCCGCTTCTTTTTTAATAGCTGTCAGCTATTTACCAGCAAGCGCCAGGGCCAGAAAACATTTGAAAACTGCCTACAAAAAAACGGCCCGCAGGCCGTTTTTTTGTGGCTGCGCGCACCGGGTGCGCAGCAGGCCCTCGTCAGGCGAAGTTGGCTTCGGCAAACTTCCAGTTCACCAGCTTGTCGAGGAATGTCTCAACGAACTTGGGACGCAGGTTGCGGTAGTCGATGTAGTACGCGTGTTCCCACACGTCCACGGTGAGCAGCGCCTTGTCGGCAGTGGTCAGGGGCGTGCCGGCCGCGCCGGTGTTCACGATGTCCACGCTGCCATCGGCCTTCTTCACCAGCCAGGTCCAGCCCGAGCCAAAGTTGCCCACGGCGGACTTCACGAAGGCTTCCTTGAACGCGGCATAGCTGCCCCACTTGGCATTGATGGCTGCAGCCAGCGCGCCCGAAGGCTCACCGCCGCCCTGGGGAGCCATGCAGTTCCAGAAGAATGTGTGGTTCCAGATTTGTGCAGCGTTGTTGTAGATGCCGCCGCTCGACTTCTTGATGATCTCTTCGAGCGTCATCGATTCGAATTCGGTGCCCTTTTGCAGGTTGTTCAGGTTCACCACATAGGCGTTGTGGTGCTTGCCGTGGTGGTATTCCAGGGTCTCCTGGCTGTAGTGGGGGGCCAGGGCGTCAATAGCGTAGGGCAGCGGGGGAAGGGTGTGTTCCATGGTGGTTCCTCGTGGTTTGAAATTCTGGGGATGCCAGGGGGCTGCACGGCCGGCTTTCCTGAGCAATGCAGTCGGGCACAGCGGGAAGGGGGCATTGTAGGAACATCACGTGACCTCTGCAGCGTCGCGGCACGCGATGTAGGGCCAAAGCGGCGGTGCAGCCCAAAACACGCTCATGTCCTACAGCAGTGGCACGGCCCTGCCATCCGACAGAGCATCACCGCGTCACCGCATTACAGCAATCGCGGCTGCGCGACGGTCACATCCACCGTGCCATCCGCCAGCGTGGCACGCAGCGCGTCGCCCGGCCGGGCCTGCCGTGTGCTGGTGACCGCATGGCCGGCCGTGTCCGTCAGCAGCGCATAGCCGCGCTGCAGCACCAGCCGCGGGTCCAGCAGCTGCAGCCGCAGCGCGGTGCGATCAAGCTGGTCGGCCTGCTGCTGCAGGCAGCGCTGCATCTTGGTGGGCAAATCGGCCTGCAGCGCTTGCTGAGTGTGCGCAAGGCGCTGCGTTTTCAGTAGCACGCCATGGCGCATCCGCTGCGCCAGCCGCGCAAGCTGCATCTGCTGGCGGGCCACCAGCGCGGAGGGGCGGCCCAGCCGCGCGGCCGCCTGGTCCAGACGCTGGTGGCGCGCGTCGAGCTGGCGCTCCACGCCATCTGCAAGGCGGCTGGCCAGCAGGCCCAGGGCGCCCAGCCAAACGTCACGCGGCTGGGCCACCAGCTCCGCCGCGGCGGTGGGCGTGGGGGCCCGCAGGTCGGCGCAGAAGTCGGCAATGGTGAAGTCGGTTTCGTGCCCCACGCCGCAGACCAAGGGCACCGGGCTTTGCACGATGGTGCGGGCGAGCTGCTCGTCGTTGAAGGCCCACAGGTCTTCGATGGAGCCGCCCCCGCGCACGAGCAGGATGACGTCGATGGGCGGATTTTTATTCAAATCTGCCCCTGGTGCCTGTCCCGCCTGCGCAAGCAGATACAGTTTTGATAGCGAAGACCGGAGGGATGCCGGGGCCGCGGCCCCTTGCACCTGTGCAGGCACCAGCACCACGGGAATGTGGGGCACCCGGCGGCGCAGCGCGGTGACCACATCGTGCAACGCTGCGGCCCCAGGCGATGTGACCAGGCCAATCCCGCGCGGCTGCATCGGCAACGGCCGCTTGCGAGCGCTGTCGAACAGCCCCTCCGCGTCCAGCTGGGCCTTGAGCCGCAGAAACTGCTCGAACAGCGCGCCCTGCCCTGCACGCTGCATGCTTTCCACAACGAACTGCAGGTCGCCCCGCGCCTCGTACACCCCCAGTCGCCCCCGCAGCTCCACCAATTCGCCATCGCGGGGCGAAAAGTCAAGCAGGCTGGCGGCGCGGCGGAACATGGCGCACCGCAGTTGGCCTTGGGAGTCCTTGACCGAAAAATAACAATGCCCGCTGGACGCGCGCGAGAAGCCCGTTATCTCGCCGCGAACCGCAACAGGATTGAACCGCGCCTCCAGCGCATCAGCAATGGCGCGGCATAGGGCTCCAACTTCCCATACGCGCGGCGCCAATGCAGCGTTTGGCCGCTCAAGCATCAGCATCGGCGCGCTCTGGCGCGCCGCCCGCAGGGCGAGTAGTCCACAGAAACCGGCGTGCAGCCCCGAACGCGCCTTGCACCAGGCAAATCGCCCCGGAAACACGAAAATACGTGCAAGTCTTTGATTTATAAGAACTTTTCACTGCGTAAATTTTCATCAATCTGTTGCGAGCGTGAATTGGCGCCACTTTGCAAGCCCGTGCAGGTGGGTTGCCCACAAAGTTATCCACAGTTTTTGTGGGTGAGCCGCGCAGCGCTGGAGGGCAGCGGCAAGGTAACGGTTTGTGACGAAGAGGTGCCGCGAAGCTAGGCCATAATCGCCGATTGCTTACATCTGCGCGGAGAGAGATTTGCTGTCCATCATACAAGCCGCAGGCTGGCCGATTTGGCCCCTGATTGCGTGTTCCGTCCTGGGGCTGGCGTTGATTTTCGAACGCTTTGTGGCCTTGAAAACGGCCCGTGTCGCCCCTCCCAAACTGCTGGACGAAGCCATCACGGTGTCCTCCAAGTCCGTGCCTACGCCCGATGTGGTGAACCAGCTGGCGCAGAACTCGGCACTGGGCGAAGTGCTGGCCAGCGGTCTGCGCACCCTGAACAGCAACCCCCAGTGCAGCGAAACCGATCTGCGCGCCGCCATGGAAGGCGCCGGCCGCGCAGTTGCCCACCGGCTTGAGAAGTACCTGTCCGCCCTGGCCACGATCGCCTCGGCCGCGCCCTTGCTGGGCCTGTTGGGCACCGTGATCGGCATGATCGAGATCTTCGGATCGCAAGCTGGTACGGGCGGTATGGGCCAGGCCATGGGCGGTGGCAACCCCGCACAACTGGCGCACGGCATCTCGATCGCGCTGTACAACACCGCCTTCGGTCTGATCGTAGCCATCCCTGCGCTGATCTTCTGGCGCTACTTCCGCGCCCGCGTCGATGCCTATCTGCTCACGCTGGAGCTGGCGTCCGAGCAGTTTGTGCGCCACATCCTGCGCCTGCGCAAGGTCAAGTAACCAGCCGCGCCTGGCCGCCCGCCCGTTTTCTTGCTCTTGCCCATGAACTTCAGCCCCCGTCCCAAGAACGAGCCCGAGATCAATCTGATCCCGTTCATCGACGTGCTGCTGGTGATCCTCATCTTTTTGATGCTGACCACCACGTACAGCAAGTTCACCGAACTGCAGCTGACGCTGCCCGTGGCCGACGCGGAGCAGCAGCGCGACCACCCCAAGGAGGTGATCGTGTCTGTTGCAGCCGACGGCCGCTATGCCGTGAACAAGAGCGGCGTGGACGGCAAGAGTGTTGACGCCGTGGCGCAGGCCATGCGCGTAGCCGCCACCGCCGGGCGCGACAGCGTGGTCATCATCAGCGCCGATGCCATGGCGTCCCACCAATCCGTGGTCACCGTGATGGAGGCCGCGCGCCGCGTAGGCCTGACCCAGATCACCTTCGCCACGCAGTCGTCGGCATCGGGCCGCGCCAACGGCCGCTGACGGGCATGGCTGCCTCCGGGCCGCAGCCGCCCTCTTCAGCGTCATCTCCAAAGCCCTCCTCCCCCTCGCTGTCCTCGGAGGCTTCGGCCTCGGCGCAGCGCGGCCTGCCCGGCGTGTGGCAAACGCGTGGTGCAGCAGCGTGGGCCCTGTGGCCCGTGTCTTTGCTCTATCGGGCCCTGGTGGCAGGCCGCCGCGCCATGTATCGCGCCGGCTGGCTGCGGTCCGAGCACGCTGGCCGCCCCGTGGTGGTGGTGGGCAACGTGATCGCTGGTGGCGCCGGCAAGACCCCGGTGGTGATGGCCGTGGTGCGGCATCTGCAGGCCCGAGGCCTGCGCGTCGGGGTGGTCTCACGGGGGTACGGCCGCAGCACCACCGACTGCCGCGCGGTCACCCCGGACAGCCCGGTTAGCGAAGTGGGCGATGAACCTGCGCTGATCGCGCGCAGCTTTGCCACCGGGCCTGCAGCCGTTCCTGTCTTTGTGGCGCCACGCCGCATCGCCGCGGCCCGGGCGCTGCTGGCCGCCCACCCAGAGACCGACCTGATCGTTTGCGACGACGGTCTGCAGCACCTGGCCCTGCAGCGCGACGTGGAAATCTGCGTGTTCAACAACGAGGGCGTGGGCAACGCCTGGCTGTTGCCTGCAGGCCCGCTGCGCGAGCCGTGGCCGCGGCCGGTGGACTTTGTGCTGCATGCAGGCGCAACCGCCCCGGCGCATGAGGCGGGCGGGCTGGCCTTTGGGCTGCAGCGGAGCCTTGCACCCTGGGCGGTACAGGCGGACGGAACGCGTGTGCTCCTGGCGTCGCTGCACGGACAGCCGTTGCACGCCGTAGCTGCCGTGGCACGACCGGGCGATTTTTTTGCCATGCTGCGCGATCAGGGCCTGGATCTCGCACACGCCGAGCCCTTGCCGGATCACTATGATTTTGATAGCTGGAAGCGATTATCAGACAAGCGCACAAGGCTGATTTGCACCGAAAAAGATGCAGTAAAACTTTGGGTCCGTCACCCAGACGCTTTAGCCGTACCGCTGCAGGTTCAACTGCCTGCCGCATTCTTCGCCGCCCTCGATATACGGCTCTGTGCCGTGCTGCCCTCGAAGCGCGCAGCGCAGTACCAGGACGGTCCAAACCCGCCGCTATCATCCCCGTCTGCCTGAACGAACCCTTTTCCGGAAAGCCCGCCCGCCATGGACCCCAAACTGCTTGAACTGCTGGTCTGCCCCGTCACCAAAGGCCCGCTGACGTATGACCGCGATGCGCAGGAGCTGGTGTCCCGCAGCGCACGGTTGGCCTACCCGGTGCGCGACGGTATTCCGGTGCTGCTGGAAACCGAAGCCCGCACGCTGACCGACGAGGAACTGGAACGGTGAGCGGCGTGTCGGCAGTGTCGAGCCTTGGCGAGGGGCAGCCCGCAGAGTTGCCCCGCTTCACCGTGTTGATCCCGGCCCGCCTCGCGTCCAGCCGGCTGCCCAACAAGCCGCTGGCAGACATCGCGGGCCAGCCCATGGTGGTGCGCGTTGCGCGCCGTGCGGCCCTGAGCGCAGCCGCCCGCGTGGTGGTGGCGGCCGACGACGACCGTATCCTGCGGGCCTGTGCTGACCACGGCGTCGAAGCAGTGCTGACGCGTGCCGACCACGCAAGCGGCAGCGACCGCCTTGCACAGGCGTGCACCGACCTGGGCTTGGACGGCGATGACATCGTGGTGAATGTGCAGGGTGATGAGCCGCTGATCGACCCCGAACTCATCAACGCCGTAGCCGCATTGCTGCCTGCCCGGCCCGAGGCGCGCATGGGCACGGCCGCGCACGCCATCGCTTCGCTGGCGGACTTCACCAATCCCAACGTGGTGAAGGTGGTACTGGACGGGAGGGGCCTGGCCCACTACTTCAGCCGCGCGCCCATTCCTTGGGCGCGCGACCTGCCGGGCGTGGCCTGGTGGGACGGCGCCGCGGCCGCGGCCGTACCCGCTGTGCCCACCCTGGCAGGCTTTGCGCCATTGCGCCACGTGGGCATCTACAGTTATCGCGCAGGCTTCTTGCGGCAGTTTCCGTCGCTGGCTCCGGCACCGACAGAAGCGCTGGAAGCCCTGGAGCAGCTGCGGGCGCTGTGGCACGGCCACCCCATCGCCGTGCACCTGGCCCGTACGCCCCCCGGCCCCGGCGTGGATACGCCGGAAGACCTGGAGCGCGTGCGCAGCCTCATCGCTGGATAAGCATTCATTACACGCGTCGGACCGCGCCGCCGCTGCCGGCCGGTGTAAGTCAGCGCAAGGTGGTCGCATGCTATCCTCGCCCGCAACGAGAGCACCGCATCCCGGGCGCCCTGGGTCGCCCAACGCGCCCTCGGGGCCCGCCCCCGCCAGCGGCGCCACCTGATTTCTAACCTTCGAGGACTTCCATGAGACTGATTCTGTTGGGCGCGCCCGGTGCCGGAAAGGGCACGCAAGCCACCTTCATCTGCCAGAAGTACGGCATCCCCCAGATCTCCACCGGCGACATGTTGCGCGCAGCCGTGAAGGCCGGCACGCCTCTGGGTCTGCAGGCCAAGGCCGTGATGGATTCAGGCGCCCTGGTCAGCGACGACATCATCATCGGCCTCGTGAAGGAACGCATCACCCAGCCAGATTGCGCCAACGGCTTCCTGTTTGACGGTTTCCCTCGCACCATTCCCCAGGCCGACGCCATGAAGGCGGCCGGCGTCAAGCTGGACTATGTGCTGGAGATCGATGTGCCGTTCGACGCCATCATCGAGCGCATGAGCGGCCGCCGTTCGCACCCCGCCAGCGGCCGCACGTACCACGTCAAGTTCAACCCCCCCAAGGTGGAAGGCAAGGACGACCTGACGGGCGAGGACCTGATCCAGCGCGAGGACGACAAGGAAGAAACCGTGAAAAAGCGCCTGCAGGTCTACAGCGACCAGACGCGGCCACTGGTGGACTACTACAGCAACTGGGCCAAGGCCGAGCCAGACGCCGCCCCCAAGTATCGCGCCATCAGCGGCACGGGCAGCGTGGACGAGATCACCGCACGCGCGCTGCAGGCGTTGGCGAGCTGAAGCAGCGCGGAGTCACCACCGCACCAAGCAAGCCCGTGAATTGGTGGCTCTGGTCGGCGGGCTTGGTTGGCGGGCACTGTACACATGGCGATGCTGCCACTGGTGCATCGCCTTTTTTATTGCCCCGTTCCCGTTTGATGGCGCCTCTCACGCCGGGCTGGATCGCAGGCCGTAAGCCTTGCCATCCACAAACAGGTATTCCGCGCGCAGCACGGCGTCGCCTTTTTCCTCGCGCAAGGTAAAGCCCAGCACCGATAACGCGGTGCCCGGCTTGATCTCCTGCACCTGCCATGCCTGCATGCGGGTGAGCGGCGCCAGCTCTACCTCCCAGCGACGGTCCTTGCGCGTCGGCAGCACGGCCTTGGCCAGCAGCGCTTTGCCATCCACCGGCGACGCCTGCGCCGGCAGCGCACGTTGGGCCAAGTCGGGCGGCAGCTTCAAGTCTGCGGGGATCTCCAGTTCCAGCTCGGCATGGGGGTTCTGCCAGCGCACTTTGCGGGCAATGCCTTCCAGATAGATGGGGCGGTCTGCGTCAAAACTGCTCCAGCCGTGGTGGGCATGCGCCCCCAGCGGCACAGCGGTGGCGGCCAACAGCAGATGGCGGCGTTGCAGGCTCATGGATTCGTTCCTTTCATTACTTCCAGGCGATGGGGTTGCGCGGCAAGGGCGCACGGGGTTTGCATGGCTCACGCATACGCAATCCATCGGCCACATACCACCACGGCAAACCAGATCAGCGTAGACGTCAACATGAGCGCCCGGGCCATGCCGTCCAGGCGCACCAGCGAACCCCGTCCATGGAACCACGCCGCGTTGCAGGCCGCAAGCATTAACAACAGCATCTTCAAGGTGAAAGCGCGGTTGCTGAGCAGTTCTGCCGGCTGCGTGGCAAACATCAGCAGGCCCGATAGAGCCACCACGCAGAACCCGCACAACGCCAGCGTCAGGCTGAGCCGCGCCAGGTCCTTGACGGGCAGCGCTGCGCCCCGACCCCAGACGCGCAGTTCCAGCAGCACCAAGTTGCCCAGCAGTAGCGCAATGCCCACGATATGCACCACCTCCAGCGCGGGGTAGGCCCATGCATGCGTGCGGAGTGTGGCAAAGAACATCGCTGCGTATCCTTCGTCTCAAATCCTCAGTCGGCACCCTGTCCGAGCAGGTCCAGCATCAGCGTGATTCGCGCCTTCACCGGCGAGAGCCCGAATGAATCGGGCAGCACGTCGCCAGGCTTGGGCAGCACCTGCCCCTCGGGGCAGCGCGTGGACCGCACCACACGCACGCCGGACGCCTGCGCGCGTACCAGTGGGGTTTCGAGGGCTTGGTGGATCGTGCCGTTGCCGGTGCAGGCGACGACTAGGCCCTGCACACCATCGCGCACCAGCGCATTCACCACCGCACCGCTGGCACCGGCGTGGCTCATCAAGATCTCCACGCGCGGCCACTGCGCTGCATCCACTATATTTTCGATAGCTGCCAGCGCTTTACCAGAAAGCGCTGAGGGCTGATTTTTAGGCCAAGCCCGTGTCAGGCGTACTCTGCCCTCCTCCACAAAACCCAGCGGGCCTATGTCCCCCGACGAAAACGCATTCACGCGGTACGGGTGCACCTTCTGTACCCATCGCGCACCGTGGACTTCCCCCGCGGCAACGGCCACCACCCCACCGGCCCCCGGCGTCAAGGCCACCGCCACCGCGTCCAGCAGGTTCTGGGGGCCGTCGGGGGTCAGGGCCGTTGCGGGGCGCATGGCACAGGTCAGCACCACCGGCTTGTCAGCCGCAAGCACTTGGTCCAGAAACCACGCGGTTTCTTCCAGCGTGTCGGTGCCGTGGGTGATGACGATGGCGCGCACATCCGTTTCCTGCAAATGGTGGGCGCAGCGAAGCGCCAAGGCGCGCCACACGGGAGCATCCATGTCCTTGCTGTCGATCTGGGCCACCTGCTCGGTGTGCAAATGGCAGTCCGTCAATGCCTGCAGCGCAGGCACGGCCTGCAGCAAATGCTCCACCCCGACCTGCGCGGCCGTGTACCCAATGTTGTCTCCTGCCCTGGCGGAGGTGCCGGCGATCGTGCCGCCTGTACCCAAAACCACAATTTTTTGCCCACTCACTTGCGCACTCCGAAAAACTGGTGAAAAATACAGCTACTGGATTAAAAAACAGTTGTTAGCCACTGTAGATGCCCTCGCAGGAAACCACCATGCTCGACAACCCCAAGCTCACCGCCCGCCAGCAACAAATCCTGGACCTGATCCAGACCGCCATTGCACGCACCGGAGCGCCGCCGACCCGGGCTGAAATCGCGGCTGAACTGGGGTTCAAGTCAGCCAACGCTGCCGAGGAACACCTGCAGGCGCTGGCCCGCAAAGGCGTGATTGACCTGGTCAGCGGCACGTCTCGTGGCATCCGCCTGCGGGGTGATACGGTACGGTCCATCAACGCGGCACGCGGCAGCCAGTTCAGCCTGCCCATTCCCGGCCTGTCTCAGTTGGTTCTGCCGCTTGTGGGGCGAGTGGCGGCCGGCTCGCCGATTCTCGCGCAGGAACATGTCGATCAAACCTACAGCGTGGAAAACAGCCTTTTCCAGCACCGCCCAGACTACCTGCTCAAAGTGCGCGGCATGTCCATGCGCGACGCCGGCATCATGGACGGCGACCTGCTCGCCGTGCAGTCCACACGCGACGCACGCAACGGCCAGATCATCGTCGCACGGCTCGGAGACGACGTCACCGTCAAGCGCCTGCGCCGCACGGCTACCGCCATTGAACTGCTGCCCGAGAATCCCGACTACCCCATCATCGTCGTCCAGCCTGGGGAGCCTTTCGAAATCGAAGGCCTGGCCGTCGGGCTCATCCGCAACACCATGCTGATGTAGTCCCGCAGTGGCCGGAGCCGCCCGCAATGCAGGTGGCGCCAGCGCACTGAATAACTTTTACATCCGTTCGGCTGCACCGCAGGTGGCGGGCGTTTGGAGCATGCGGCACGCGGTGCCTGCTTGCTCCAGCCCTGCGGCGTGGCTTCGTCCTGCAATCCTGCCTATGTCCAACCCCCGACCTTCGGAGTTTTCACATGGGAATTGCTTTGTCCACCCTCACTCTCCTGCCCTCCCCCCTGCGCGCGCTGAGCCGCTGGCTTCAGCAGGAGCTGCGACTGGAAGCCGAATCTGATACGCGGCCTCATCCGGCCTCCGCTCATCCTGGTCCTCAAAACACCCTGCCCAGCGGCCTGCGGCCCCATGCGACAGCGCCTGAGCGCGAAAATCGCTCGCCCGTGCCGACGTCAGTGCGGCCGCTTCGCGGGAGCTGGCCCTTCAATGTTCGACCGGCACCAGCCCCTGCACAGCCTGCTGACCGCCCCCAGCATCCCTACAGCAGCTCCGCGAACCGGTCGTTTCTCCCCGCCACCAGCTCGCGGGGCAGCCGTGATACTTTCCTGGCCGCGCTTGCCGCAGACCCGTGCGCCCGCAACGCGCCAAGAGTGCTGCGCCGAATGACGGACAAAAGCACGGGCAAGCTGGTCATTACGGGACGCATGGCCGATGTGTGCGCAGAGCTGGAACGCCTTGCCGCGCTGGAAGCCCTCCAAGCGCGTTAGGTGAGTGCAGCTTGCGTCGGGTTGCCTTCCCGATCCGTGCCGGGACACCGTGTGGACGACATCGCAGCTTGCCAATCAACAACACTCGGTCACCAAAAAGCCCGCGGATGACAGGCCATGCAAAGGCGTCGCGGGCGCGGTGGCACCGTGTGCCAAGGCACAATGGCGGTATGAACATTGTGATCCTCGACGATTACCAGGACGCGGTCCGCAAGCTGCATTGCGCCTCCCGGCTCGACGCGTACACCGCAAAGGTCTACACCAACACCGTCAAGGGCCTGGGCCAGCTTTCCGTCAGACTCAAGGACGCAGACATCATCGTGCTGGTCCGCGAACGCACCCAGATCACCCGCCAGCTGGTAGAAAAACTCCCCCGGCTCAAGCTCATCGCACAAACCGGCAAGGTAGGCGGCCACATCGACGTGGCAGCCTGCACGGAGCGTGGCATTGCGGTGGCCGAGGGCGTGGGCTCCCCCGTAGCGCCTGCGGAGCTGACCTGGGCGCTGGTGATGGCAGCCACGCGCCGGCTGCCCCAGTACATCTCCAACCTCAAGCACGGTGCCTGGCAGCAGTCGGGTCTCAAGACAGCTTCCATGCCGCCCAACTTTGGCATCGGCACCGTGCTGCGCGGCAAGACACTGGGCATCTGGGGTTACGGCCGCATCGGCCAGCTGGTGGCCGGCTATGGCCGGGCCTTTGGCATGAATGTGCGGGTGTGGGGACGCGAAGCGTCCCGCGCACAGGCACTTACGGACGGCTACCAGGCGGCGACCACGCGCGAAGAGTTTTTCTCGCAGTGCGACGTGATCTCGCTGCACCTGCGGCTTAACGACGAGACACGGGGCATCATTTCGCTTGAAGACCTCTCGTGTATGAAGCCCACTTCATTGCTGGTCAACACCTCCCGCGCCGAGCTCATCGAACCCGACGCCCTGATCGCCGCCCTCAACCGCGGCCGTCCCGGCATGGCGGCGGTGGATGTTTTCGAAAGCGAACCCATCCTGCAAGGCCACGCCCTGTTGCGCCTGGAAAACTGCATCTGCACACCACACATTGGCTACGTGGAGCAGGACAGCTACGAGTTGTATTTTGGTGCGGCGTTCGACAACGTCATCAACTTCATCAAGGGTACGCCAACGAACATCGTGAACCCGGGTTCCCTGCAGGTGCGGCGATAAGGGTGTGTTTTCAAAGGCCTCTGTGGCAGGGCCACTGCGCGAACAGAAACCAAACCAAAACCTGATTCAGCCAAACCAAAAACAAAAGGCTTCCCGAAGGAAGCCCTTTGTTTTGGAATGACGGAGCGCCAACAAAGCGCTCCGCCGAGCAAGACCTGTGCAAATTACAGAGGAGTCTTCTTGCCGTCCTTGTAGACGTACAGCGTGATAGCGGGGTTCTTCATTTCGCCATTGGGTTCAAAAGCGATCGTGGAAGTCACGCCCTTGAAGTTGGATTTGGCCAGCTCAGGCGTGTAGACCTTGGGGTCCACGGAATTGGCACGCTTCATGGCGTCCACGATCAGGAACGTGGCGTCATAGGTGTAGGGGCTGTACACCTGGAACTGGCCGGGGTACTTAGCGTCGTACTTGGCCTTCCAGGCCGTGCCGCCAGGCATCTTGGCCAGCGAAGAGCCGCCTTCGGCGCAGATCACGTTGGCCAGGGTCTTGGCGCCGGCGGCCAGCTTGGCGATTTCGGACGTGCAGACGCCGTCACCACCGAAGTACTTCACGTTGCCCATGCCCAGCTGTTCCATTTGGCGCAGCATGGGGCCCGCTTGGGGGTCCATGCCGCCGTAGAACACGGCATCAGGATTCTTGGCCTTGATGGCGGTCAGGATGGCCATGAAGTCGGTGGCCTTGTCGGTCGTGAACTGCTCGTCCACCACCTTCATGCCCTTGGCAATAGCGGTCTTCTTAAACACGTCTGCCACGCCTTGGCCGTAAGCGGTACGGTCGTCAATGATGGCCACGGTCTTGAGCTTCAGCGTGTCCACGGCGTAGAACGCCAGCCCAGCGCCCAGGGCGTTGTCGTTGGCAATGATGCGGAAAGTGGTCTTGTAGCCAGGCTTCGTCAGGTTGGGGTTGGTGGCCGCGCCCGTGACGTGGGGGATGCCGCAGTCGTTGTAGACCTTGGAAGCGGGGATGGTAGTACCGGAGTTGAGGTGGCCGACCACGCCTGCAACCTTGGCGTCGCACAGCTTTTGTGCAGCCGCAGTGCCCTGCTTTGGATCAGCGGCGTCGTCTTCGGCGACCAGCTCGAACTTGATCTTCTTGCCACCGATGGTGACGCCTTGAGCGTTCAGCTCTTCAATGGCCATGCGGGCGCCATTTTCGTTGTCCTTGCCGTAGTGGGCTTGGGCGCCGGAAACCGGAGCCACGTGGCCGATCTTGACCACCTGCTCTTGTGCAGAGGCCACGCCGGCAACAGCCGCGATAGCGGCAACCACGGTCAGTTTCAACTTCAATTGCATATCAATCTCCAGTAAAGATAAACGCTGAGAATGGTTCTTGTGTCTCAACGCAGGCGAACATATCGCAATTTACGGGCCAGATCATTAGGGAACACGATTAAATGCGGGCGAAACCACAGGGGAATACCCTGTCATCCCTTGGTGGGCGCGCGTTCGCCGCTCGCCAGCTCATCGGCAACGGCTTCGTACACCGCTTGGCGCACCACCGATTCGACCTCTTCGCGCAGGCGCGGCAGCACCGAACGGGTCTGTTCCTGCACCACAGTGGCGATGGCTTCGCGTAGGCGCTTGTCCAGCACCACATCCACGCGCTGCATCACCCGGTGCACCATGTATTCCTCCATCCCCTCTGGCATGGGCCTTGGCGGGCGCACGCCAGAAGCCGTGGGGATCCCCGTATGCGACGGCGTGCCCGTGGGCGGGGTGATTGCAGTCCCGGTCGGCAAAGGCATTGACGGGACGTCCGCCCGAGTCACGGCGGCTGGCGTCGGCGCAGCACGCCGCGGTACGACGGACGTCACGGGCGTCGCTGCTGAACCTGCATCGACCCTTGCCCGTTCACCTGCTAACGCGTGTGGAACAGGTGCCGGAACCCGCAGGGATGATGGCTGCACCGCCGGCGCAGGCCGCGCAGCCGCGGGCGAATGGGCAGCGGTTGGAGCCTCAGGTGCGGACCGGGTCGCCGTGGTGAACGCTCCTGCCATCGCCCGCGCAGGCGCCCCAGGCGAAGGGGACGGTGCGGAATGCGCAAATGTCGATGCGGGAGGCGATATGGATGCAGCCGCTACCCGAGCCGCCGTGGACGGCGTCATCACCGTGGTGCGCAGCGGCGCCGAGCCAGCCGTGGGAGCTGGCACCGGCGGGATGCCGGTCGTTTGCACCACTTCGGTGAGGGTGGGCACAAAACGCGGTGGGGTGCGGGGTGGTGGGGTCGCCATCTTGGAGCCTTCAGTGGGACTTGAGCACCAGATCGTGGCGCGTGATGGTGTAGCCACGGGAGGCATAGTGCTTCCAGCGCAGGCGAGCGGCGCTGCGGTCTGATTCATCGTGCGCGCTCACCACTTCCACAAGGCGCTCAAACTGGCCAAAACCCTCGGGCACTTCGCCGTGCAGATTGAGCAGTACTTCCTGGTGCGGTGGACGCTGCGCAGTGGTTGCCAGCACCACCGGCGATGCCTCCACCAGCTCTTCGTCCGCATCAGCACGGCAGTGCGCCACAAAATCCTGGGGTGCCATCAACCACAGCATGCGGTCCAGCTCGACCAGCAGATCGGCGGGCGCAGCAATAACAAGCCGGGCGCCGCTCTTGTGCACCTTGCGCGCAAACCGGCACGCATAGGCCAGCTTGTCTGGCGCGTTGAAGTGAAAGGCAACCTCGGTCATGGCTTGTCCGCTGGACCCGAGTCAGGCGCCAGCCCGGGCCCGCGCGACGCGTGGGCCGGCAGCCTTCTTGCCCCCTGCAGGCTGCGGGACGCCAACCTTGGCCTGCCCGACCAGATACTGAACCAACAAGCCAACGGGCCGCCCGGTGGAGCCTTTCGCTGCGCCCCCTTTCCAGGCCGTCCCAGCGATGTCCAAATGCGCCCAGGGCATGTCGCCCACAAACTTCTGCAGAAACTTCGCCGCCGTGATCGAGCCGCCCGCGCGGCCCGCCACGTTGCCCATGTCGGCAAAATTGCTCTTGAGGCCGTCGGCGTAGTCGTCGTCCAGAGGCATGCGCCAGCACAGGTCTTGCGCCGCATCGCCCGCTGTTTGCAGCGCCGATGCCAAGGCCTCGTTGTTGGCAAACAAGCCGCTGCGCACGCCGCCGAGGGCGATCACGCAGGCACCCGTGAGGGTGGCAATGTCGACCACGGCCGCCGGCTTGAAGCGCGCGGCATACGTAAGGGCATCGCACAGCACCAGGCGCCCTTCGGCATCAGTGTTGAGGATTTCAATGGTCTGACCGCTCATGCTGGTTACAACGTCGCCGGGCTTCACGGCACGGCCGTCCGGCATGTTCTCGCACGCGGGGATCAGCCCCACCACATTGATGGAGGGCTGCAGTTCGCCCAGCGCGCGGAACACGCCCAGCACACTCGCGGCGCCGCACATGTCGAACTTCATTTCATCCATCTCGGGCGCCGGCTTGATGGAAATCCCCCCCGTATCAAACGTGATGCCCTTGCCCACCAGCACCACAGGGGCCTTGTCCTTGGCGGCGCCGTTGTAGCGCAGCTCGATGAAGCGCAGGGGTTCTTCCGACCCGCGCGCCACGGCCATGAAGGCGCCCATCTTCAACCGGCCGACTTCGGCAGGGCCCATCACCTTGCACTGGATGCGCGGCAGCTTGGCCAGTGACTTGGCTGCGTCAGCCACCAGGGAGGGCGTGGAGTGGTTGGCGGGGCGATTGCCCCATTCACGGGCAAACTCGATGCCCGCGACCAGGGCCACTCCGCTGTCAAATTCTTCGCGGACATCGGTTGCTTGGGGCACGCCAAGCACGCAGCGGGTCAGGCTGCGCGCATCCGCCTTGGGCTTGGTCGTGGTGTAGACGTAGCTCACATCGGCCACCGCCTGAACCGCGGCGCTCACGGCCCCTGGCTGCGCCTTGCCACCAAAACACAGCACCACGCGCTTGGTCTGAGGCGCCTTCAGTGCCGCGCCCGCTGACTGCAGCGCCTGCCGCGTGGCGCGGGCCGATCCATCGCCCTGCCCCAGCAGCACCACTCGGCGGGCCGCCACTGCGGGCGCCTGGTACAGCTGCAAATGCTTGCCAGCCTTGGTGGAAAGATCTCCGCTCTTGAGGGCCAGTGCCGCGAGGGACGACAGCGCGTCCCGCCCTGGCTTGAAACCTTCCGGAATCAGCACGACCAGGAGATCGCATTTCTCGAAAGCCGCCGCAGTCAGGTCAAGGGTCTTGAGATCAAAGTTCATAATCGGTGTTTTCCTTTTGGGCTTGTTGTGCACTTTCGCAGGCCCACAAAAATGCGTTGCAGGCACTTGGCCTGCTTTGAGCCAATGTTATTCGATTCATCCATTCGCAAGGAGCTGGCGCGCAGCTTCGGCGCGACGCTGGTGGTGCTGGTGACCGTGGTCATGACCATGATGCTCATCCGCACCCTCGGACAGGCCTCCAAGGGGAGCGTCAGCCCATCCGACGTGATGCTTGTGATGGGCTTCACGGTGCTGGGACAATTGCCCACTATTCTTAGCCTAAGCCTCTTCATCGCCGTGGTGGGCACGCTGTCGCGCATGTACCGCGACAGTGAAATGGTCATCTGGTTTGCCAGCGGGCGTGGGCTCATCAGCCTGCTCAAGCCGCTGTTGCGGTTTGCCTGGCCTGTGATGGTGGTCATCGCCGTGCTGTCTCTGCTGGTGTGGCCGTGGGCCAATTCGCAAATCCAGCAGCTTCGAACCCAGTATGAGCAGCGCAGCGACATCGACCGGATCGCGCCCGGCGAATTTCAGGAATCATCCAACGGCAGCCGCGTGTTCTTTATCGACAAGGACGCGCCCGCTACACAGGCCGGCAACAATATTTTCATTGCAGCGACCGATGGCGTGCGCGAATCCGTGACCTCTGCGCGCAGCGCCCGGCTGGAAACCCGCAACGGTGAACGCATGGCCCTGCTCAGCGACGGCCAGCGGCTGGAAACCTCGCGCGACAAACCCGGTGTCAAGATCAGCGAATTTGTTGAATACGGCACCCGCATCGGCTCGGCGCCGTCGGGGTCTGCCGAAGAAATGGCCGTGAAAACCCGCGCTACGCACGAGTTGCTGATGCAACCGCTGCCCGCCTACCGCGCCGAGCTGGGCTGGCGACTCGGCCTGGCATTGGCAGCCATCAATTTTGTGGTGCTGGGCCTGGCGGTGGCCAGCGTCAACCCGCGCGCCGCGCGCAGCACCGGCCTGGTCTTCGCGCTTTTCGGGTTCATCGTCTACTACAACCTGATGACCCTGGGTCAAAGCTGGGTGGGTGCCGGGCGTCTGGGCCTGGGGTCGTTCATGGTGCTGCTGCACGGAGGCATGTTGCTGATGTCCCTGCTGGTGCTGGCAGCTCGGCACAACCAGTGGACCATTGCACGCCTATGGCGCCGCAGGGCTGCGCGCCCAACGGAGGGCGTGGCATGAAAACCCTGCGTCGCCTCATCCACCGTGAAGCCCTGTTTGCCGTGACTTTTGTCACCGCAGGCTTTCTGGCGCTGTTCTTCTTCTTTGACCTGGTGGACGAACTCCGCTGGGTGGGACGCACTGGCGACCAGGGCTACCAGCTGTCGCACGCCTTCCTATATGTGGTGCTCAGCATTCCCAGCCACCTGTACGAACTGCTGCCCATCACCGTGCTGATTGGGACCATCTTTGTGATGGCGCGGCTGGCGCAAAGCTCCGAGTTCACGATCATGCGCACCAGCGGCATGGGCCCCTGGCGGGCCCTGCGCACGCTGCTCACGCTGGGCGGGATGTTTGTACTGCTGACATTTGCCGTGGGCGACTATGTGGCCCCCCTCACCGACCGGGCGGCGCAACTGGTGAAGGTGCGCTATCTGGGCAAGCTGACCACTGGAGCCACCGGCGCCTGGCTGAAGGAGCGGCAGGACGACAGATCCTATGCCGTCAACGTGCGGGCCCTGACGCCTGACGGCGGCATGCTGGATGTGCGGATCTTCGAGTTTGACGCCCAGGGCCGGCTCGCATCGCAGACGCGCGCGGAATCAGGCGAGTTTGGCGCGGATGGCGCGTGGGAACTGCAAGGCGTGCAGCGCAGCCGCTTCCAGCAACGCAGCACCGACGAGGCGCATGTCCAGCATCTGGACGCCCCAACGCTGCAGTGGCCCACCCGCATCAGTGCGGACATGGTGGCCGCCTCGCTGCTCAAGCCAGACCGCATGGCCACCATCGACCTGTTCCAATATATCCGCCACCTCGACGCGAATGGCCAGTCCGCCCAGCGCTACGAGATCGAGTTCTGGCGCAAGGTGTTCTACCCCCTCTCCTGCCTGGTGATGGTGGTGCTGGCCCTACCCTTTGCCTATCTGCATTTCCGCTCGGGTGGCATTGCGGGCTATGTGTTTGGCGGGGTCATGGCGGGTATCAGCTTCTTCCTGCTGAACAACGTGTTTGGCTACGCAGGCAACCTGCAGAACTGGTCGCCCATGCTCACGGCCGCCGCGCCTGGGCTGATCTATTCCGTGCTATCCCTGGCCGCCTTCGGCTGGCTGGTGCTGCGGCGCTGACTGCGCCAGCACGCCATTTCACGATCCATGCAAAAAGCCATCGTCCTGTTCTCGCACGGCTCCCGCGACCCGCTGTGGCGCGCGCCCATTGAAGCCGTGGCCGTGCGCATCGCAACGCAGCACCCCTCACGCCCCGTGGCCTGCGCCTACCTGGAGCTGTGTGCCCCCAGCCTGGCAGAGGCCACCCAGCGGCTCGTCACCCAGGGCGCTACCCACATCACCGTGGTGCCCATGTTCCTGGGCACCGGCAAACATGCGCGCGAAGACCTGCCCGTTCTGATGCAAGAACTGCATGCTGCCCATCCCGGCGTGCAGCTCCACGTCCAGGCCGCCATTGGCGAGGACCCGCGCATGACCGCTCTGATGGCCGACATCGCCTGTGAGGTCCCGCTGGACTGAAAATTCTGCAGCTGCGCCCGGTAGCGCTTAGACGATTGCAGCATAATGATGCAAATCTTTAGGCGATATCAGATATGAACCTGCACCAATTCCGCTTCGTTCAAGAGGCGGCGCGCCGCAACCTCAACCTGACCGAAGCCGCCAAGGCCCTGCACACCTCGCAGCCGGGCGTGTCCAAAGCCATCATCGAGCTGGAAGAAGAACTGGGCGTGGACATCTTTGCCCGCCACGGCAAGCGCCTCAAGCGCATCACCGAGCCCGGCCAGCATGTGCTTAAGAGCATTGAAGTCATCATGCGCGAGGTCGGCAATTTGAAGCGCATTGGCGAGCAGTTCAGTGCGCAGGACAGCGGCACCCTCAGCATCGCCACCACCCACACCCAGGCGCGCTATGTGCTGCCGGTTCCCGTGGCACGGCTGCGCGAGGCCTACCCCAAGGTCAACGTGAGTCTGCACCAGGCCACGCCCCACGAAGTGGCGCGCATGATCATCGACGAGGTGGCCGAGATCGGCATGGCCACCGAATCGCTGGCCGACTACCCTGAACTCGTCACCCTGCCCTGCTACGAATGGCAGCACGTGCTGGTCGTGCCCAACGACCACCCGCTGGCGCAGAAGGAACGCATCGGCCTGGACGACCTGGCGCATGAGGCGCTGATTACCTACCACCCCTCGTTCACCGGCCGGGGCAAGATCGACCAGGCCTTTGCCGCCCGCAAGCTTCAGCCGCGCATCGTGCTCGAAGCCATCGACTCGGACGTGATCAAGACCTACGTGCGCCTGGGCCTGGGCATCGGCATCGTGGCTGAGATGGCCATGCGCGACGACCCGGTGGGCGACCTGGCCGTGCGCCCTGTGGGCCACCTTTTCGGGCAGAGCGTGGCACGCGTTGCCTTCAAACGCAGCGCCTACTTGCGCAACTTTGTCTATAAATTTGCCGAACTGCTCAGCGACCGGCTGAGCCGTGACCTTATCGCACGTGCGATGACGGGGCACGTCAACGACTATGAGCTGTGACTTCGCCGTAGTTCGCCTGTCTTCAAAACACCTTTGATTTTTACGTTGTTGCGCCATGACCCAAGCTAACGCTGCCGCCCGCACCCCAGCCTTCCCCAGCAAGCTGCCCCACGTCGGCACCACCATCTTCACGGTGATGTCGGCCCTGGCCACCGAACACAAGGCCGTCAACCTGGGCCAGGGCTTTCCAGACTTTGAATGCGCCCCTGAGCTGGTGAACGCCGTCACCGCTGCCATGCAGGCCGGGCACAACCAGTACCCGCCCATGCCTGGCATCCCTGCGCTGCGCGAGGCCGTGGCTCGCAAGATCGAGGCGCTGCACGGCCGCGCCTACAACCCCAACACCGAAATCACCATCACTGCGGGCGCCACGCAGGCCATCATCACCGCCATACTCGCCATCGTGCACCCGGGTGATGAGGTGATCGTGCTCGACCCCTGCTACGACAGCTATGTGCCCAACATCGAGCTGGCTGGCGGCAAGGCCGTGCGCGTGCCGCTCACGCCAGGCACCTTCCGCCCCGACTTCGCCAAGATCAGCGCCGCCATCACGCCGCGCACCCGCGCCATCCTCATCAATAGCCCGCACAACCCCAGCGCCACCATCTGGACGGCCGAGGAAATGCGCCAGCTCGAAGACCTGCTCGCGCCCACCGACATCCTGCTGATCAGCGACGAGGTGTACGAGCATATGGTGTTCGACGGCGCCGACCACCAGAGCGCCGCGCGCTTTGCAGGCCTGGCCGCCCGCGCCTTCATCGTGTCGAGCTTTGGCAAAACCTTCCACGTCACGGGCTGGAAGGTCGGCACCGTGGCCGCCCCCGCAGCGCTGACGGCCGAGTTCCGCAAGGTGCACCAGTTCAACGTGTTTACTGTGAACACGCCCATGCAGCATGGCCTGGCCGCCTATTTGCAGGACCCCACGCCCTACCTGCAGTTGCCCGCGTTCTACCAGGCCAAACGCGACCTGTTTCGCGAGGGCTTGGCAGGCTCGCGCTTCAAGCTGCTGCCCAGCACAGGCAGCTACTTCCAGTGCGTGGACATTTCGGCCATCAGCGATTTGAACGAGGCCGATTTCTGCCAGTGGCTCACCCGCGAAGTGGGCGTGGCGGCGATTCCGCTGTCAGCGTTCTATGGCGACGGGTTTGACCAGCGCGTGGTGCGGTTCTGCTTTGCCAAGAAGGACGAAACGCTGCGCGCCGCGCTGGAGCGACTGCGCAAGCTGTGATCTGCAGGGCCTATTGAGGCCCTACCTCGTCTGCCGCGCCAGCCACACCCCCGCCACTGCCAACGCCAGCCCCACCAGCGCCCAGCCGCTGAGCGTCTCGCCAAACATGGCCCAGGCAATCAGCGCAGTGGTGGGCGGGGTCAGGTAGAACAGGCTGGCCACGTTCACTGCGCCGCCCCGGCGAATGAGCAGGTTCAGCAGGCTCACCGCCCCCAGCGAGAGCACCAGCACCAGCCAGCCCAGCGCAAACACAAACTCTCCCGTCCACGATATGGCCATGGATTCGGTGGCGTAGGCGACGGCGGCCATGGCCACTGCACAGGGCAGGTACTGAATGACGGAGCCCGTGCGCAAGTCGAACGAGGGGCAGAACCGTTTCTGGTACAGCGTGCCGGCCGTGATGCCCAGGAGCGCGACCACAGCGGGCAGCAGCATGCCCATCAGTGCATTGGCTGGCACGGTGGCCACCTTGCCGGCCACCACCAGCGCCACGCCGGTAAAGCCCAGGGCCAGGCCCGCCCACTGGGCCGGCCGCACCTTCTCGCCCAGCAAAGCCCCGGCCACCAGGGCTGTCAGCAGTGGCTGCAACCCCACCACCAGCGCGGTGATGCCTGACGGCAGCCCGTGCCCGATGGCCATGAACACCCCGCCCAGGTACACGCCATGCACCAGCAGGCCCGACACCCCAATGTGCAGCCAGGCCCGTCCCGTTGGCGGCCACGGCGCACGCGCCACGGCGACCACCGCGAGCATGAGCACGATGACGATGGCAAACCGCAGCGCCAGAAAGGTCAGTGGCTCCACATACGGCAGCCCCAGCTTGGCGCCGATAAAGCCGGTGCTCCAGAGCGCCACAAACAGCAGAGGGACGAACGAATCGAGTGGACTGGAAGCGCTGGGACGGAGCGGTGTGGCCTGGGTCATGGAGGAAAGAAGCGAATGCAGGGTGGGGATGATCGCAGCTTGCAAGCTTCTGTGCTCCAGGCTGGCGTACGCACTCTCGAAAACCGTGATGAGAAGGGGCCAGTCTCAGTCTCCGAGTGCGTGCCACCCCCTTAAAGGCGCGCGGCCGCACAGACACCACGCGCCAGCGCAAGACCGGCAAATCGGTGATCCACAGAGAGAATATGAATAAAAATGACCTCTAGGGAAGCTCTTCACGAATCGGTTCTGGCAGTGCCGTAGTGATGCCCGAACTAAGACAGCCCTTGCTTTCGAGAATTGATCGCCCCCAGCAGGCGCTGTGCGCGGGCAATTGCCCG
>NZ_JBKBKQ010000002.1:0-447504 GCF_046294525.1 Acidovorax sp. | reverse complement strand
GACGCCGCCTGCAACTCAAGACCGAAGTTTTTGCGATTTCTTTCAAAACCACCAACCTCGCTCACCGCACTTCATCGCAACCCTCCCAGACCACCAGCAGACGCATCTGCCAGTCTTCCATTAAGGCCGCTCCGTGCAGCGAAGCCCTCGACTATAGCACCGTTTTGAGCAAGCTCGCAAGAAACTGCGAAGAAAGTTGGCGCAGTCACGCACCAGAGGCCAGGGCCAGTTCCAACGCATCTATGAAGAGATGGGCCACGTCGCAGCCCGTCTGGTCGAAGATCTCCTGGAAGCAGGTGGGGCTGGTGACATTGATCTCGGTGACGCAGTCGCCAATGACGTCCACGCCCGCCAGCAGCAGGCCCCGCTCCTTCAGCACAGGACCGAGTGCATGGCCGATTTCCCAGTCCCTTTTAGACAGCGGGCGTGCAACGCCCTTGCCACCAGCGGCCAGATTGCCTCGCACCTCGGATCCCTGGGGGATGCGTGCCAGGCAAAACGGCACGGGCTTGCCGCCAATGATGAGGACGCGCTTGTCGCCGTCCACGATCTCAGGCAGAAACTTTTGCACCATCACGCTTTGCGCGCCATGGCGGTTCAAGGTTTCGGTGATGCTGCCCAGGTTGAGGCCGTCCGGCCCCACCCGGAAGATGCCCATGCCGCCCATGCCGTCCAGCGGCTTGAGGATGATGTCCTGGTGTTCGCCATGGAAGCGCTTGATATCTTCTGCGTCGCGCGTAACCAGGGTGGGCCCGATGAATTCGGGAAACTCCATGATGGCGAGCTTCTCCGGATGGTCGCGCAGCGCGCGCGGTTTATTGAAGACGCGGGCTCCGTCGCGTTCTGCCTGCTCCAGCAGATGCGTGGCGTAGAAATACTCGCTGTCGAAGGGCGGGTCTTTGCGCATGAGCACCGCATCAAAATCATTCAGGTTGGCGTGGCGCGCTGGCTGCGCCTCGTACCAATGTGTCGCGTCTCCCGTCAGCGTGATGTCCTGCAAGCGGGCGCTGACCTTGCTGCCACGCTGCCAGGTGATGTGCTGCGGCTCGCACACCGACAGCGTGTGGCCCCGCCGGTGGGCCTCGCGCATCATGGCGAAGGTGGTGTCTTTGTAGGTCTTGAAGCTGTGCAGCGGATCGGCGATGAAGAGAATTTTCATGGTGTCGGGTCGGTCGAAAGGACGTGCCGCCAGCGGCCCCTCAGGCGCCCTTGGCGTGCAAACGCCTGTACTGTTGCACAAATAGCGCAACGCTGCCTGCAACCACGCCCCAGAAGGCCGAGCCCACCCCGGCTATAGCCACGCCGCTGAGCGTGACCAGAAAAGTGATCAGCGCCGCCTCTCGGTGCGCTTCCTCACGCAGCGCGGATGCCAGGCCGTTGCCGATCGTTCCCAGAAGCGCAAGCCCCGCAATGGACGCCACCAGCTCGGCGGGGAATGCTGTCAACAGCCCCGTGATCACCGCACCAAAGAGGCCGATGGCAATGTACAGTGCGCCGCAGGACACCGCCGCGGTGTAGCGGCGGCTGCGGTCCTGGTGCGCCTCGGGGCCCATGCACATGGCGGCGGTGATGGCGCTGAAGTTGAGCGCAAACGCGCCGAACGGCGCCAGGGCGAGCGTGGCCAGACCCGTCAGCGTCAAGAGGCGGGACACGGGCAAGTCGTACCCCGACGCCCGGATGACTGCCACGCCGGGCAGGTTCTGCGAAGCCATGGTGACCACAAACAACGGCAGGCCCAGGCTGACTGCCGCGGCCACGCTGAACTGGGGCGCGGTGAAGACCGGCACGGCGAGTTCCAGCGGCACGGCAGACCAGGTCATCTGCCCCTGGCTGGCTACCCACGCCACGCCTGCGGCCAACGTGATGACCACCGCGTAGCGTGCCACCCAGCGCCGGGCGACCAAGTACACCGCCAGCATCAGCACCACCAGCGGCAAGGCGGTCTGGGCCGCCACAAACGCCTGCATCCCAAACTTGGCCAGCACGCCCGCGAGCAGCGCCGCGGCAATCTCCACGGGGATGCGGTTCATGACGCGCTCGAACCAGCGCGTGGCGCCAGCCACGGTGATGAGGGCTGCGCTGAGGATGAAGGCCCCCACGGCCTCGCCCATGCTGAAGCCGCCAGCCGCCCCCGCAGTGGCCAGCACCGCTGCGCCGGGTGTGGACCAGGCAATCATCACCGGCATGCGCAAGATGAGCGAAGGCACCAGCGAGCACAGCCCCATGCCCAAGCCCAGCGCCCACATCCATGAGGTGATCTGCGCGGGCGAGGCACCGAATGCCTGCGCAGCCTGGAACACGATGGCGACCGAACTGGTGAAGCCCACGAGCACCGCCACGAACCCCGCCGTGGCGGCGGACAGGCTCAGGTCTTTGAAAAATTGCATGGGCAGGATTCTGGCAGCCACCCGCAGAGGCTTCCCGCGACTTCGCTGCGGCCGTCAACACGTCAGCAAATAACTATCAATTTGATAGCTTCTAGCGCTTGATAGATAAGCGCTAGATCCCAAAAACATCCAAAACTCAGATCTCGATCTTGGACCCGAGCTCCACCACCGCGTTGTTGGGCAGGTGCAGAAAGTCTGCGGCGGCGCTGGCGTTGTGGTGCATCTGGGCGAACAGCTTTTCGCGCCAGGGGGCCATGCCGCCGCCGATGGACGGGATCACGGTATCGCGTGACAGGAAGTAGCTGGTGGTCATGGTCTCCAGCTCGCAGCCCCGGCCCCGCAGCAATTCCAGGGCGCGCGGCACGTCGGGGTCGTTCTTGAAGCCGTAGTGGATCACCACCTGCCAGCAGTCATGGCCCAGCGGTTCGACCTGCAGGCGTTTGTCCAGGCCGATCCACGGCGTCTCGTGGTTGTGCACGGTGACGAACAGGTTCTGCTCGTGCAGCACCTTGTTGTGCTTGAGGTTGTGCAACAGCGCGTTGGGCACGGCACCGGTTTCTGCCGTAAGGAACACGGCTGTGCCGCTGACGCGGGTGGGCGGGCTGATGAACACCGACTCCAGAAAATCCTTGAGGTCGATCGCGTCTGCACGCAGCTTGTCGTTGAGCAGGCGGCGCCCTTCCTTCCAGGTCATCATCAGCGCAAACACAATGCCGCCGATGAGCAGCGGAAACCAGCCGCCCTTGAACAGCTTGAGCAGGTTGGACGCAAAAAACGCCAGGTCCACCACAAAGAAGCACCCCGTGGCCGCGATGCACAGCGCCAGCGGATAGCCCCAGCCATAGCGGATCACGAAGAAGGTGAGCGTGGTGGTGATCAGCATGTCCAGCGTGACGGCGATACCGTAGGCCGCAGCCAGATTGCTGGACGAGCGGAACATGACCACGGCCAGCACGATGGCAAAAAACAGGCCCCAATTAACCAGCGGGATGTAGATCTGCCCCGTGTCGCGCACGCTGGTGTGCTGGATGTTCAACCGCGGCAGGTAGCCCAGCTGGATCACCTGCTTGGTGACGCTGAAGGCCCCGGTGATGAGCGCCTGCGAGGCGATCACCGTGGCCATGGTGGCCAGGATCACCAGAGGGATCAGGGCCCAGTCGGGGGCCATCATGTAGAACGGGTTCTTCACGGCCTCGGGCTCGGCCAGCAGCAGCGCGCCCTGGCCGAAGTAGTTGAGCGTGAGCGCGGGCATGGCCACCGCAAACCACGCAAGCCGGATGGGCCGCTTGCCGAAGTGGCCCAGGTCGGCGTACAGCGCCTCGGCGCCCGTCACGCACAGCACCACGGCGCCCAGGATGATGAAGCTGGTGCCCGGGTTGGCCCACAGGAAGCCCAGCGCATGGTGCGGGCTCAACGCCCACAAAATCTCGGGGTGGCCCACGATGTGCGACACGCCCAGCACCGCGATGGAGATGAACCAGGTCAGCGTGATGGGGCCAAAGAATTTGCCGATGCCCCCCGTGCCCCGTTTTTGCACGGCAAACAAGCAGAACAGCACGACCAGCGTGAGCGGAATCACATAGCCCGCAAAGTGGGGCGAGACCACCTCCAGCCCCTCCACCGCTGACAGCACCGAGATGGCCGGGGTGATGACGCCGTCGCCATAGAACAGCGCCGTGCCAAACATGCCCACGGCCAGCAGCACACCGCGCAATCGGGGTTGGCCTTTGACGGCCTGAGAAGCCAGCGCCAGCATGGCCACCAGCCCGCCTTCGCCCTTGTTGTCCGCCCGCAGCACCAGCACCACGTACTTCAGCGAGACGATGACCGTCAGCGTCCAGAAGAAGATGGAGAGGATGCCGTAGATGTTGTCCTGCGTGAACGGCACATGGCCGGACCCGAAGACCTCCTTGACCGCGTACAGCACGCTGGTGCCGATATCGCCATACACGACGCCGATGGCGCCCAGCGTGAGGGCCGCCAACGAGGATTTGGAGTTTTGCACTGACCAGCCCCGCGCGCTGCGGGCGGGGTTCCATTACTGTGAGGAGCGTTATTGTGCGCCTGAGCTAGATGAAGTGTCCTGGGGGCGCCGCCCTATGTTGCAGCGCAGCAACTGGCCTTGGCAGAACGGCGCGGGCGTGGCAAGTCAGGGCGGGGCGCTGCCCCGTCTGGAAGGAGAGCGTTCAGTCGTACACCTCGGCGTCTGGGTTGGTCGCCTCCAGTTCATAGCTGGCCGCCAGCATCGCCAGCCGTGCCACCACGCCGTACATGTAAAAGCGGTTGGGCGCGCTGACACCCGGGCGCATGCCGGGCTGGGGCATGTGCGTGCTGTGCTCGAACGCCAGCGGCACAAAGCTCGCGCCGGGTGCGTTCAGATTCTCGTCCACGCCGCGCTCGGCATGCATGCGGTAGAAGCCGCCCACCACATAGCGGTCCATCATGTAGACCACGGGCTCGGCCACGGCCTCGTGCACGCGTTCTTGCGTCAGAACGCCTTCCTGGATCAGCAGGTCGTTCACCGGCTGGCCGTCCTTGATGACCGACATTTTGTTCTTGGTCTTGCGATTGACGGCGTCCAGCTCCTTGGCATCGCGCACGGTCATGATGCCCATGCCGTAGGTGCCGTTGTTGGCCTTGACGATGACAAAAGGCTTCTCGTTGATGCCGTATTCCTTGTACTTGCGGCGCACCTTGGTGAGCAACGCATCCACCGAGGTCTGCAGCTGGTCCATCCCCTTGTCCTCGGCGAAGTCCACGCCTTCGACCTGGCTGAACATGGGGTTGATGAGCCAGGGGTCGATCCCCAGCATCTTGCCAAAGCGCTTGGCCACTTCTTCGTAGTTCTTGAAGTGGGTGCTCTTGCGACGCACGCTCCAGCCGGCATGCAACGGGGGCAGAAGGTACTGCTCGTGGATGTCTTCCAGGATGCCCGGGGCGCCAGCCGAAAGGTCGTTGTTGAGCAGGATGGTGCAGGGGTCGAAATCCTTGAGTCCCAGGCGGCGCTTGGTGCGCACCACGGGCTCCAGCGTCACCGTGTCGCCGTTGGGCAGCTCGATCAGCGTGGGCTTCTTGATCTCGGGGCTGATGGAGCCCACGCGCACGTTCAGGCCCGCCATGTTGAAGATGCGCTGCAGCTGCACCACGTTGGCCAGGTAGAACGTGTTGCGCGTGTGGTTCTCCGGGATGATCAGCAGGTTGCGCGCCTCGGGGCAGATCTTCTCGATGGCGGCCATCGCGGCCTGCACGGCCAGGGGCAGCATCTCCTTGGTCAGGTTGTTCCAGCCGCCGGGGAACAGGTTGGTGTCCACCGGGGCGAGCTTGAAGCCCGCGTTGCGGATGTCCACCGAGGTATAGAACGGCGGCGTGTGCTCCATCCATTCCAGGCGGAACCAGCGTTCGATGGCGGGCATCGAGTCGAGAATGCGCTGTTCGAGTTCGTTGATCGGCCCGGTGAGGGCCGTGATGAGATGCGGAACCATAGAAGCCCTCGGGAAGCCAATTGCGGACGGATTGTAGGGATTTGGGGTCGCCCCGGTTTTTCGCAAGGCGCGCCGGCACCGTGCGTCACCGCCGCCAGAAAGCGGGCGTGAGCAGGGCCATGAAGCTCAGGATTTCCAGCCGCCCCAGCAGCATGGCCAGCGTACACACCCACACCTGAAAATCCGTCAGCACGGCATAGTTGGACGCCGGCCCCACGCTGCCCAGCCCCGGCCCCATGCAGTTGACGCTGGCAATCACGGCCGAAAACGCGGTCACCGGGTCCAGGTCAGTCAGCAGCAGGACCATGCTCAGGCCGATGATGGTGGCGCCGTACACCAGCATGAAAGCCAGCACTGAAAAGATCACCCGGTTGTCCACCACCGCATCGCCCAGCCGCACGGGCTGCACGGCGCGCGGGTGCACCAGGCGGTTCATCTCGCGCCGTGCCTGCTTGAGCAAAATCAGCATCCGCACCATCTTGATGCCGCAGCCCGTGGAGCCCGCACTGGTCGCCACGCCCGACAGAAGCAGCATGAACACAGGTGCAAACACCGGCCAGCCCAGGTAGTCCACCGTGGCGTAGCCGGTGGTGGTGGCGATGGACACCAGGTTGAACATGCCGTAGCGCAGCGCATCGAGCGGCGCGTACACGCCTTTCACCCACAGCAGCCCGGCCACCAGCAAGCCACCGCCGATCAGGGTGAACAAGGTTGCGCGCAGCTCAGGGTCGCGCCAGAAACCCTGCCAGTGGCCCTTGCGGATGGCGACGAAATACAGCGCAAAGTTGCAGCTGGCCACCAGCATGAACGCCACCGAAATGCCTTCGAGCAGGGGCGAATGGTAGAACCCGAAGCTCGTGTCATGCGGCGACATGCCGCCCAGGCTGACTGTGGTGAACATGTACATGACGGCATTGATGGGGTCCATGCCGCCCAGCCAGTACGCCAGCACACACGACAGGGAAAAGACCGCGTACACGCCCCATAGCCCCTTGGCGGTCTCGGTCATGCGCGGGGTGAGCTTGGCGTCCTTCACGGGCCCCGCCGCCTCGGCGCGGAACAGCTGGCTGCCGCCCACGCCCAACAGCGGCAGCACGGCCACCGCCAAGACCAGAATGCCCATGCCGCCCACCCATTGCAAAAAGGTACGCCACACGTTTACCGACACGGGCAGGCTGTCCAGCCCGGTCAACACGGTACCCCCGGACGTGGTGAGTCCTGACACGGCTTCGAAATACGCGTGGGTGAACGACATCGGCCGCCCCACCTCGTGCCCCGCCAGCATCAGCGGCAGCGCGGCACAAAGCGGCAGCAGCACCCACACCAGCGTGACCAGCATGACGCCATGGCGCGGCTGCAGCTCGCGCCGGAACAGGCGCAGCTTCCACCACAGGCCACAACCCACCGCAAACGTGGCTGCCATGGCGACCGGGTACACGTGCCATACCCCATCTGCCCAGAACCAGGACACTGCCAGCGGCAAACCCATGGCCAGCGCAAAGGTCATGATCAGGATGCCGAGCACCCGCAGAACGGGAAACATGTCCACCATGGCGTGTTGCTCGCAGGCTCTCAGAAAAAGGTGGCGCTCACGCGGAACAGCTTTTCCACCTCGCGCACCAGCCGCTTGTGGGGCAGGAAGAACACCACGTGGTCATTGCTCTCGATGACGGTGGAGCTGCGCGGAATGATGACCTCGGGTTCGCGCAGATCGTCCGGCGACACATCGGGAGAATCCGGCAGGCCGCGCACGATGAGCCCCATGTGCACTTCATGCGGCAGCTGCAGCTCGCTGACCTTGCGGCCCACCACCTTGGAGCTCTTGCGGTCGCCGCGCGCCACGATCTCCAGCGCCTCAGCCACGCCACGGCGCAGGCTGTGCACCGCCTGCACGTCGCCCTGGCGCACATAGGCCAGCAGCTCGCCCAGCATGGCCTGCGCAGGCGACAGCGCAATGTCGATCTGCGTGCCGTGCATCAGGTCGGCATAGCTGCGGCGGTTGATGAGCGCCAGCACGCGCCGGGCGCCCATACGCTTGGCCAGCAGGCACGACATGATGTTGTCCTCGTCGTCGTCGGTGAGGGCGAGGAACAGGTCGATCTCCTCCACGCTTTCGCCGCCCAGCAGGTCCTCGTCCGTCGTGTCGCCCTGCAGCACCAGCACATCGGAGGGCAGCTCCGACGCCAGCCCGATGCAGCGCTCGGCATCGGCCTCGATGACCTTGATGTGAAACCGCCCCGGCTCCTTGCTGAGCTGCCGCGCCAGCCGCAGGCCCACACGACCGCCCCCGGCGATCATGATGCGACGCACGGGCTTGACCGGCCGCGCGTCGCGCCGATGCAGCGCCGTCAGCACATTGGCAATGTGCCCGCTGGCAGCCAGCACGAACACCTCATCGCCTGGCTCGATGCGCGTGTTGCCGTCGCAGGCCACAAAGCGGTCGGGCTCGTCGGGAAAGCGGCGGTAGATGGCCACCAGGCGCATCGCCACGTCGGGCGAGCTTTCACGCAACTCGCAGATGGTGTGGCTGACCATGGGCGCGCCGGCCCGTGCGCGCACCGACACCAGGCAGGCCCGCCCACCCGCGAACTCGCGCACCTGCATGGCCTCGGGGTAGTCGATGAGCTTGCCGATGTAGCGCGTGAGCGATTCTTCGGGGCAGATGATGCGGTCCACGCCAAAGCCCTCCGGCCCGGTCAGCCGCTCGTCGAAGTGAAAGCCGGTGGACCGCACGCGCGCAACGCGCGTGGGGATGTTGAACAGCAGCTGCGCCATCTTGCAGCACACGAGGTTGGTCTCGTCCTGCGCGGCGCAGGCAATCAGCAGGTCGGTGTCCTGCGCGCCCGCCTCGGCCAGCACCGAGGGCTCGATGCCATTGCCCACCACCCCGCGCAGATCAAAGCGTGACTCCAGGTCGCGCAGGCGGGCGGCGTCGGTGTCGATGACGGTGATGTCATTGCGCTCGGACACCAGACTGTCTGCCACGCTTTGGCCCACGCGGCCCGCGCCGAGGATGATGATTTTCATAAGAAATCAGGGCCTAGCGCTTTACAGACAAGCGCAAACAGCTATCAATTAAGGAGCAAATCACCCCCGAACCTCGCCCTCGCCCAGCACGACGTACTTGAGCGAAGTGAGGCCTTCAATGCCCACCGGCCCTCGCGCATGGAACTTGTCGGTGCTGATGCCGATTTCCGCCCCCAGCCCATACTCAAAGCCATCGGCAAAGCGCGTGCTGGCATTCACCATCACGCTGGCCGAATCCACTTCCCGCAGGAACTGCTGGGCGTGCATGTGGTCACGCGTCAGGATGGCGTCGGTGTGGTGGCTGCCGTAGCGGTTGATGTGGGCAATCGCCTCATCCACGCCGGCCACCACCTTGATGCTGATGATGGGCGCAAGGTATTCCTCGCTCCAGTCCTGCTCGGTGGCCGGTGTCAGCAGCGCGCCGGGCACGTCCGCCAACAGCGCCAGCGACTCGGGACAGCCCCGCATCTCCACACCCTTGGCGGCATACACCACGCCAATTTGTGGCAGAAACTCCGCGGCCACGCCACGCGCCACCAGCAGGCCTTCACTCGCGTTGCAGGGGCTGTACTTGTTGGTCTTGGCGTTGTCGGCCACCTTCACCGCCATGGCCACGTCGCAAGGATCGTCCACATAGGTGTGGCAGTTGCCGTCCAGGTGCTTGATGACCGGCACCTTGGCCTCGCGGCTGATGCGCTCGATCAGGCCCTTGCCGCCGCGCGGAATGATCACATCCACAAACTGCGGCATGGCAATCAGCTGGCCAACGGCCTCGCGGTCGGTGGTCTGCACCAGCTGCACCGCGTCTTGCGGCAGGCCGGCTTCGGCCAGGGCCTGCTGCACCAGCTTGGCCAGCGCTTTGTTGGAGTCGATGGCCTCGGAGCCGCCGCGCAAGATGCAGGCGTTGCCGCTCTTGATGGACAACGATGCGGCTTCAATGGTCACGTTGGGGCGGCTCTCGTAAATCATGCCGAACACCCCAATCGGCACACGCATCTGGCCCACGCGGATGCCGCTGGGCTGCTGCTTCATGCCAAGGATTTCGCCAATGATGTCGGGCATGGCGGCCAGTTGCTCGCAGCCCTCGGCGCAGGTCTCCAGCACTTTGGGGCTGAGTTTCAGGCGGTCCACCATGGGCTCGGCCAGGCCAGCGGCGCGGGCGCGCTCCAGGTCGCGGGCGTTGTCCACCTGCAGTGCCTCCACGTTCTCGCGCAGCAGCCGGGCCAGGGTTTTGAGTGCTTTGTTTTTGATAGCTGCCGGCACCTTGGCCATGAGCGCGGAGGCCGTTTTGGCCTGCAGACCAAGGGTTTGCGTGTATTCGGCGACGTTGAGGGCGTTCATCCAGAGATTTTGCCGCACTTGGCTTTAACCTTGGAGTTTTGGCCCTCCACACGCCTCCCCCATGACCGACTCCCCTGCCGCACAACTCGCCACCCTGGCCCAGGCCCTGCAGGCCTTTGAACGCGGCGAGCACACCGCCGCCGCCCTGAGCCACCTGGCCCGCCAGCACACCACGCTACTCGCAGCCCTGCCGCCGCGCTACGGCGAGGTGTTGCTGAACTTGCTGGACCGGCTGGAATCAAGCGCGTTGTTTTCGGAGGAGAGCTGCTCGTTCAGCCAGAAGGATCTGGTGGCGAATTTGCAGATGTGGGTAGAGAAGGCGTGGGGGGTCGTGGCGGACAAAATGTAAGCTTGTCTGATCACTTACTCCCAAAAGGAACGATCCCGCGAGACTGCTGCCAGAAACCAAGGCGTGCCGCCGACATCCAGCGCCAAGATCAGCAAGCCTCCCGCCGCAATTGCCCAATCGCCGAAGCCCATCATGACCGAGATCACGACAAGCAGGGTTCCGACCAGCGGCGCGCCAGAAGCGCGCTTGTAGCCGTCCATAGAGCCGCTTGTCTGGAGCGAATAAATCCAGGGGCGAATGAACGACAAATAAAGATTCAACGCAGCGAATGCGCCGGCCAGCCCCAGTACCGAGACTGACCACGCCCCTCCTCTGACAAGTCCCGATGACATCAGCCCGTAGATCAGCGAGCCGACAGTCAGAAAAAGGGGGGAGAGCAGAAGAGCAATAAGCGAAACGTTTCGAATCAGTAATCGGAGACGCATCGCATTTGCCCTCAAGTCCTTCGGAGGCGACGTCAACGATTCACCGCGCCGCCTGCGTCAACCGGCACACCTGCAGCGCCAGCCTTTGCAGCGCCTGCCACCCATCCGTGGGCCAATCCGGCTGCTTGAGCCCCTTGACAATGCCGTCCACGACATGCGCCGACTGCAGCAACCGCGCCAGCGCCGCGTCGCTAGCCTTGGGCAGGATGCGTTCGTACAGCTTTTCCTTGGCGCCCCAGATGCGGTTTTCGCGCAGGGCCATGGGCAGGGGGCGGCCGGCGTTCATGGCGTCTTTCACGCGCTTCAGGGCGCGGATGTCTTCGGCCAGGGCCCAGTGCACCAGCACCTCGGCCTCGCCCTCGGCCTGCAGGCCGTCCAGCATGCGCTGCACGCGGGCCGTGTGGCCGGCCAGCACGGATTCGGACAGCTTGAACACGTCGTAGCGCGCCACGTTGAGCACGGCGGCCTCGACCTGGGCCCAGGTCAGCTCGCCTGCGGGGTGCAATAACGCCAGTTTCTGGATTTCCTGGTGCGCGGCCAGCAGGTTGCCTTCCACGCGGTCGGCAAAGAACTGCAGCGTGCGCTGGCCTTCCTCGCCCGCCACCACGCGTTGGCCCTGGGCGGCCAGGCGCTGGGCGATCCACTGGGGCAGCTGGGCGCGTTCGATGGGGTCGATCTGGATGGAGACGCCGCTGCCCTCCAGCGCGGCAAACCAGGCGCCGGTGCGGGTGGCCTTGTCCAGGCGGGGCAGCATGACGAGGGTCAACGTGCTGTCGTTGCCGCGGGCCGATTCAGCCACCTGCTGCAGTGCAGCACTGCCGTCCTTGCCGGGCTTGCCCGAGGGGATGCGGATTTCGACGATCTGCTTGTCGGCAAACAGGCTGAGCGAGCCACCTGCGGCCAGCACGGCGCTCCAGTCGAAATGGGCACCGGCCACGGTGTAGCTGCTGCGCTCGGTATAGCCCTGGGAGCGGGCCGTGGCGCGGATGGCGTCGGCCGCCTCTTGCTGCAGCAGGGGCTCGTCGCCGTGCAAAACATAAAGCGGCGACAAGCCCCGTTGGAGATGCTGAGGGAGTTGGGCCACGGCGACTTGCATGAGGGCGAAGTTTATCGCCCGAGGCGTCGCGCGCACTTTGAGCGTTACCTGTCATTTCGTCAGATATGTCTGGCACTTTGCTCAATAGACCACTGATATTGCACAGCTTTCTGGCTTTTCATTGGCTGTGGCGCCTTGGAGAATTCTGTGCATGGGGTGTCGTGCCGCAGGCCGACCCCAACACCCACAACCCATCTCGGAGACAACAACCATGGTGAACTACCTCGGCGTGAACAGCGTCCGCCAGCTGGTGCAGGCCGTGGGCCTGGCCCCGTTGCTGCAGCAACTCGTGGCGGCACTGGAGGAGGACTACCGCCGCTGGGCCGATTTCGACAAATCGGCCCGCCATGCGATTCATTCGCCGGGCGGCGTGATCGAGCTGATGCCCACCAGTGACGGCACGCTGTACTGCTTCAAATACGTCAACGGCCACCCCAAAAACACCGCCCAAGGGCTGCTCACGGTGACGGCTTTTGGCGTGCTGGCCGATGTGGACACCGGCTACCCCCTGCTGGTGTCCGAGCTGACCCTGACCACCGCGCTGCGCACCGCCGCCATGTCGGTGCTGGCCGCCCGGCACCTGGCGCGCACCCAGGGCCCGGGCGCGGACACCATGGCGCTGATCGGCAACGGTGCGCAGGCCGAGTTCCAAGCCCTGGCCTTCTACCACCAACTGGGGGTGCGCAGGCTGCAGCTGTTCGACACCGACCCGGCCGCCACGGCCAAGCTGCAGGCCAACCTGGCCCGACTGGCGCTGCCGGGGCTGACCGCTGAGGCCTGCGCCAGCACGGCCGATGCCGTGCAAGGCTGCGGCATCGTGACCACCGTCACGGCGGACAAGCGCAACGCCACCATCCTCACGCCCGACATGGTGGCGCCAGGCATGCACCTGAATGCCGTGGGCGGCGACTGCCCCGGCAAGACCGAGCTGCACCCCGACATCCTGCGCCGCCCGGACGCACGCGTGGTGGTGGAGTTCGCCCCCCAGTCGCGCATCGAAGGCGAAATCCAGCAACTGCCCGCCGACTTCCCCGTGGCCGAGTTTGCCGACGTGCTGGCAGGCCGCGCACCAGGCCGCACCGGGCCGGGCGATGTCACCGTGTTTGACTCGGTGGGCTTTGCGTTGGAAGATTTCTCTGCCTTGCGCACCTTGCACGCGCTGCTGCAACACCACCCGCACTTGGCCACGCCCATCGACCTGATTCCGCAGATGGACAATCCCAAGGACCTGTTCGGGCTGCTCCAGCCGCAGCGGACCACCACCCCACCCGCCCGGCACGCCACGGCGCGCCGGGCCACCACCACCCTCACCCCATGACCCTTGAGCCCCACGACACCGCCTCGCCTCCTGCCCGCACTGCCAGCCTGATCGGCGCGCCCACCGACATTGGCGCCGGCGCGCGCGGCGCGTCCATGGGGCCCGAGGCGCTGCGCGTGGCCGGCCTGCACGCGGCGCTGGCCAGCCACGGCCTGCGCGTGCGCGACTGCGGCAACCTGAACGGTCCCACCAACCCTTGGCAGGCACCCACCGAGGGCTACCGCCACCTGGCCGAGGTGGTGCAGTGGAACCAGCTGGTGTTCGACGCGGTGCTGGCCGAGCTGCGCGCCGGCCACCTTCCCATCCTGCTAGGCGGCGACCACAGCCTGGGCCTGGGCAGCATCAGCGCCGTGGCCCGCCACTGTGCCGAGTCTGGCAAAAAGCTGCGCGTGCTGTGGCTGGATGCGCATGCCGACTTCAACACCAGCGCGCTCACGCCCAGCGGCAATGTGCACGGCATGCCCGTGGCCTGCCTGTGTGGCTTTGGCCCGCGCGAACTGACGCATCTGGCCGGCATGCCCGGCGGCGGTCCGGCCCTGCACCCGTCGCAGATCCGCCAGATCGGCATCCGCAGCGTGGACCCGGGCGAAAAGCGCTTTGTGCACGAGCAGGGCCTGGAGGTGTTTGACATGCGCGCCATTGACGAGGTGGGCATGCGCGTGGTGATGGAGCGCGCCTTGAGCGGCCTGGATGCCGACACCCATCTGCACGTGAGCTTTGACGTGGACTTTCTGGACGCCGACATCGCCCCCGGCGTGGGCACTACCGTGCCCGGCGGCCCCACCTACCGCGAGGCGCAGCTGTGCATGGAGATGATTGCCGACAGCGGCCGCCTGGCGTCGCTGGACATCATGGAGCTGAACCCCGCCCTGGACGTGCGCAACCGCACGGCCGTACTGGCGGTGGACCTGGTGGAGTCGCTGTTTGGCAAGAGCACGCTGATGCGGACCCGGCCGGTGTGACGAGGCGCCCCCCGAACGACGGCACCAAACTATTAAATTGATAGCTGCTAGCGCTTATCCATCAAGCGCCAGAGACCAATTTCATTAAAAGTTCTGGCGGGTGATTGAGATGCCTCACCCCAGCACAGCCCGCACCTGCTCGGCCGTGGGCAGCGGCGCCACGGCGCCAAAGCCCTGCACGGCCAGCGATGCCGCCGTGTTGGCATAGGCCACCGCGGCGGCCAGGTCGTCGCCCAGCGCCAGGCGCGCGAGCAGGTTGCCATCAAAGCAATCGCCCGCCCCCGTGGCATCCACCAGCGCCACGCTGCGGCCCGGCACACGCTGGCGCGGCACGGCGGGGTCAGTGCTGCTCAGCAGCACGCCATCAGCCCCTAGCTTGACCACCACCGTGGCTGCGCCCTGCGCATGGCCCCAGTCGGCAATCGCATCCGCATCGTGCAGGCCCAGCAGCGCGGCCATGTCATCGAGCCCCGGCAGGAAGATGTCGCACAGCGACACCGCATGCGCGATGCAGGCCCGCGCCCGTGCCAGCGGCCAGAGCTTGAGGCGCAGGTTGGGGTCGAACGCCACGCGTGCACCGGCGGCCCGCGCCACGCGCATGGCCTCAAAGGCCGTGTCGCAGGCCGAGGCCGACACCGCCAGCGAGATGCCCGACACATGCAGGATGTGGCACTGCTGCAGCACCGCTGTGGGCGCATCCAGCAACCACGCAGGTGCCATGCGGCTGGCGGCCGAGCCCGCGCGCAGGTAGCTGAACTCGTGGCCCGCTGCGCCGTGCGTCACAAAGTAGATGCCCGTGGGGTGCTGCGCATCGCGCTCCACCGCCGTGGTGTCCACGCCCTCGCGCGCCCACAGGTCCAGCAGGGCCTGGCCAAAGGCATCGCTGCCCAGGCGGGTAAGGTATGCGGTGCGTGCGCCCGCGCGGGCGGCGGCGATCACGGCGTTGCTGGTGTCGCCCCCAAAGCCCTGCAGGTACTGCGGCTCGCCAGGACGCGTCTGGTTGAACTCCACCAGCGCCTCGCCCAGCGCCACCACGTCCCACACGGCTTGCTTGGCTGCGGTCATGGCTCAGCCGCGCGGCTTGTAGGCCGTCACGTCAATCTCGACCTTGGCGTCGATCATCAGGCGCGATTCGACGGTGGAGCGTGCGGGGCGGTGGTCGCCAAAACACTCCATGTACACGCGGTTGAAGCTGCCGAAGTCCCGCGCATCGGCCAGCCAGACGCTGACCTTGGCCACATCGTCCAGGGTGCAGTCGGCCAGGGCCAGGGCGTCCTTGACGCGCTGGAACACCTGGCGCGTCTGCGCTTCGATGCCGCCGACAACGACCTGGCCCTGGTCGTCGGTAGGCACCTGGCCCGAGACAAAAACGAAGTCGCCGGCACGGGTGGCGGGCGAGAGGGGGCGTGCGAGGCGATCGGACGCGAGCGGCGCTTGGCCGAGGGTTTCTACTGGCATGGAAAACGCTCCTTTGAGTAAAGATATTACACACTTCCTTCCAGAAATGCCCATCTCGTTCGCAATTCTGGCATCGAATGTGCTTATTCGTGTAATCCTATTACTTCGAGGTGTGCAATGCAAACGTCTGGAACCAACCTGGTGCAGCATCCGCTGCCAACGCCTGAACTGCGGGGCCGCCGCAAGCTGCTGGGTGCTGCGGCGCTGACCGCAGCCCTCACCCTGGCCTGCAGCGCCAGCTGGGCCCAAACGGCCGCCACCGCCCCAGTCAAGGGCGGCGCCGCCAACCTCGCCATGGTGGGCGAGCCCCAGGGCCTGGACCCCATGGTGAGCACCGCCGACCTGGTGGGCACCATCATGCAGCACGTGTACGAGCCGCTGTACACCTTCGACGCCAACTGGGCCATCGCCCCCATGCTGGCCGAGGGCCTGCCCACCGTCTCCAAGGACGGGCTGGCCTACACCATCCCCCTGCGCAAGGGCGTGAAGTTCCACAACGGCCGCGAGATGACGGCCGACGACGTGGTGGCCTCGCTGCAGCGCTGGATGGAGCTGAACCCTCGTGGCAAGGCCGTGGGCAAGGAAGTGGCCTCGCTCACCGCCAAGGGTGCACTGGCGGTGGAACTGAAGCTGAAAAATCCTTACGCGCCGCTGCTGGCCCAGCTGGCCCTGCCCAGCGGCATGGCTGCCATCATGGCCAAGGAGAGCATTGCGCCCCAGCTCAAGGACTTCGTCGGCACCGGCCCCTACCAGTTCAAGGAACGCCGCCCCGACCAGTTCACCGTGCTGGTGCGTTTTGACGGCTACGCCAGCCGCAAGGAAGCCGCCAGCGGCTACGCCGGCAAGCGCGAGGCGCTGCTCGACGAGCTGCGCTTTGTGCCCGTGCCCAGCGCCAACACGCGCGTCGAGGGCGCGCTCTCGGGCCAGTTCCAGTACGCCGACCTGCTGCCCGTGGAGGCTATTGGCCGCGTTGAAAAAGGCGCGCCCGCCGTGGTGCCCATCGTGACCAAGAACTTTGGCTTCCCGTACATCGTGTTCAACACCAAGGAAGGCGTGCTGGCCTCGCAGCCCATGCGCCGCGCGGTGCAGACCGCCGTGGGCACAGGCGAGCTGCTGGCCGCAGGCTTTGGCGACAACCGCTTCTTTGTGGTGGAGCCCAACTTCTTCCCCAAGGGCACGCCGTATTACTCGGACGCGGGCAGCAAGCTCTACAACGAGCGCAATCCGCAAGCCGCGAAAGACCAGGCAGCCAAGGCCAGCTACAACGGCCAGCCCGTGCGCATCATGGCCAGCCGCCAGTACGAGTTCCACTACAACATGGCGCTGGTGATGTCAGAGCAGCTCAAGAAGGCGGGCTTCAAAACCGAGCTGCAGGTGGTGGACTGGGCCACGCTGGTGCAGCGCCGCAACGATCCCAAGCTGTGGGACGTGTACTTCACCCACTCGGGCCTGTTTCCCGAGCCCATGCTCTCGCCACCACAACTGGGCGACGGTGCGCCAGGCTGGTGGGAGTCTGACGCCAAGAAGGCCGCGCTGTCTGCATTCAACCAAGAGACGGACCCCTCCAAGCGTGGCGCGCTGTGGGGCAAGGTGCAGCAAGTGGTGTACGACGAAGTGCCCTTCATCGAGGTGGGCAAGTTCAACGGCCTGTCGGCCCGCTCGGCCAAGCTGCAAGGCTATACCCCTGCCATCTGGCCGTTCTTCTGGAACACTGGCTTGGCCAAGTAAGCAGGGGCAGACAGCACCATGATGCGATTTCTGTTGAAGCGCCTGGGCGGCGCCGTGGTGGTGCTGGCCCTGGTGGCGGTGCTGGTGTTCTGCCTCACGCGGCTGGCCTCGGGCGACCCCGTGGCACTGCTGCTGGGCGACCAGGCCACCGCTGCCGACATTGCCCAGGCCCGCGCGCAGTACGGGCTGGACAAGCCCCTGCCCGTGCAGTTCGCGCTGTGGGTGGGCGAGCTGCTGCAGGGCAACCTGGGGCATTCGCTCTTTTTGCAGCGACCCGTGGCCCAGGCCCTGCTGGAGCGGGCCGAGCCCACGCTGTTCCTCGCGCTGTTTGCCGTGGGCATTGCCGCGCTGGTGGGCGTGCCCTGCGGCATGGCCGCCGCCGTCTGGCGCGGCAGCGCCACCGACCAGGCCGTGAGTGGTGTGGCCATGCTGGGCGCAAGCGTGCCCAGCTTCTGGCTGGGCCTCATCCTCATCCAGCTGTTTGCGGTCAAGCTCGGGTGGTTTCCCGCCTCGGGCTATGGCGACCCCACGGCCACGCTGGGCGAACGGCTGTCGCACCTCATGCTGCCCGCACTGGTGCTGGGCTTGCTCAATTCGGCGCTCATCATCCGCTTCACGCGTGCCTCCATGCTCGACATCCTGGGCGAAGACTATGTGCGCACCGCCCGCGCCAAGGGCCTGCCCGAAGGAACCATCATGGTCAAGCATGTGCTGCGCAATGCGCTGGTGCCCATCGTCACCGTGCTGGGGCTGACCATGGCGCTGATGATCGGCGGCACCGTGGTGACCGAGACCGTGTTCAACCTCCCCGGCGTGGGCAACCTGGTGGTGCGGGCCGTGCTGCGGCGCGACTACCCCGTGATCCAGGGCACGCTCTTGATGATTGCCGCCATCTACGTCTTCATCAACCTGGCCATCGACTTTCTGTACACGCTGGTGGACCCCCGTATCCGCCTGGAAGCACCATGAACCCGAGCCCTTCCTTCTGGCACCGCCTGCGGGCCGTGCTGCGCCGCCTGTTCGCCCGCAAGGTGGTGCTGGCCTCAGCCATCGTGATTGCGCTGGTGGCCAGCATCGCTGTCGTCTTCCCCTGGGTGTCCGATGCGGACCCCAACGCCCTGTCGATCAGCGAGCGGCTGCACGCGCCTTCGGGCACGCACTGGGCGGGCACCGACGAGCTGGGCCGCGATGTGTTGCTGCGCATCGTGCACGGCGCGCGCTATTCGCTGCTGATTGGCCTGGTCACCGCCGCAGGCGCTGTGCTGCTGGGCACGCTGCTGGGCATGTTTGCAGGGTTCTTCCGCAAGCTGGACGCACCACTGATGCGCGTGGTGGACGCGATGATGTCCTTCCCCGACATCCTGCTGGGCATTGCGCTGGTGTCCATCCTGGGCGTATCGCTGTGGAACGTGATGCTGGCGCTGGTCATCGTCTACACCCCGCGCGTGGCGCGTGTGGTGCGCGCCACCACGCTGGTGCTGCGCGAGCTGCTGTTTGTGGACGCGGCCCGCGCCCTGGGCGTGCGCACGCACCTCATCCTGTGGCGCCATATCCTGCCCAACCTGATGTCGCCCATCCTGGTACAGGTGACGTTCATCTTTGCCTACGCCATCCTGGCCGAGGCGGGCCTGTCCTTTCTGGGCGTGGGCGTGCCGCCCGACATCCCCACCTGGGGCACCATGATCGCGGGCAGCCTGGACTATGCCGACAAGGCCTTCTGGACCATCTTTGCCCCCGGCGTGGCCATTGTGCTCACAGCCCTGTCGCTGCAGATGCTGGGCGACGGCGTGCGCGACCTGCTTGACCCCAAACTGAAGAAGACCGTATGACCTCCCCCACGATGAGCGCCGCGCCGCGGCTCGAAGTCAGCGGCCTGTCCACCTCGTTCGCCACCGATGCGGGCCGCATCCAGAGCGTGGCCGATGTGTCCTTTGCCATCCACCCCGGCGAAACGCTGGCGCTGGTGGGCGAATCGGGCTCGGGCAAGTCGGTGACCAGCCTCACCCTCATGGGTCTGCACGCCCGCACCTCGCAGGCGCAGGTCACGGGCCAGGCCTGGTTTGTACAGCGCGACGGCCGCAAGGTCGATTTGCTGGCCATGCCCGAGGCCGAGAAGCGTACATTGCGCGGCAACGAGCTGGCCATGATCTTTCAGGAGCCCATGACCAGCCTGAACCCCGTGCTGACGGTGGGCGAGCAGATTGCCGAGTCCGCCCGCCTGCATTTGAAGCTGGACCGCAGCGCCGCACTGGCCCACGCCCGCCGCATGCTGGAGCTGGTCGAGATCCCCGCCGCTGCGCAGCGCGTGCACGAGTACCCGCACCAGCTCTCGGGCGGCATGCGCCAGCGCGTGATGATTGCGCTGGCCATGGCCTGCAACCCCACGCTGCTGATTGCCGACGAGCCCACCACCGCGCTGGACGTGACCATCCAGGCGCAGATCCTGTCGTTGATGGGGCGGCTGCAGAAAGAGACCGGCATGAGCATGCTGTTCATCACGCACAACCTGGGCGTGGTGGCGCAATACGCAGACGCCGTGGCCGTGATGTACGCCGGGCGCATTGTCGAGTCCGCACCTGTGCGCGACCTGTTTGCACGGCCCGAGCACCCCTACACGCGCGGCCTGCTGGCCTGCCTGCCCGGCGTGGCCCGGCGGCAAGCCCTGGCGGCAGGCACGCCCGCCCACGGCCGGCGGCAACTAGTGGCCATACCGGGCCAGGTGTCCAGCCCACTGGCGCCCCCCCCCGGCTGCGCCTTTGCGCCGCGCTGCGCCCGCCAGCAACCCGACTGCACCCACGCCATGCCCGCGCTGGAGGCGGCAGGCCCACGCCGCATGGTGCGCTGCCTGCACCGCGAGAAACACCCCGAACCCGCCGAGGTGAGTGCATGAACGCCGTCCTGAACCCACCCCCCACCATGGCCCCGGCCGATACCACCGCACCGCTTTTGGAAATTGCCCACCTGCGCAAGCACTTTGGCAGTGGCCCGCACCCCGTGCGCGCGGTGGACGACGTGAGCTTCACCATCCGCCGGGGCGAGACCCTGGGCCTGGTGGGCGAATCGGGCTCGGGCAAAAGCACCATTGGCCGCCTGCTCACGCGCCTGGTAGACCCCACCAGCGGCGAAATGCGCTACCACGGCGGCACGGTGCCGCAAGACCTGGCTCAGCTCTCGCAGTCGCAATACCGGCCGCTGCGCTCGCAGATCCAGATCATTTTTCAGGACCCGTACGCCAGCCTGAACCCCCGCATGCGCATCCGCGAAGTGCTGGCCGAGGCGCTGGATACGCACGGCCTGGCCAAGGGCGCTGCACGCCTGCCGCGCATCCACCAGTTGCTGGAGCAGGTGGGCCTCAGGCCCGAGCATGCCGAGCGTTTTCCGCACGAGTTCTCGGGCGGGCAGCGCCAGCGCATCGGCATTGCGCGTGCGCTGGCTGTAGAGCCCCAATTCATCGTGGCCGACGAGCCGCTGTCAGCACTAGACGTTTCCATCCAGGCACAGGTCGTGAACCTGCTGGGCGAGCTGAAAGAGCAGCTGGGCCTGACGCTGCTGTTCATCTCGCACGACCTCGACGTGGTGGAATACCTGTGCGACCGCGTGGTGGTGCTGTACCTGGGCCGGGTGATGGAGATTGCGCCGACCGAAGCGCTGTACGCCCAGCCCCAGCACCCCTACACCCAGGCCCTGCTGGCGGCAGCGCCCATCCCCGACCCCGCCCAGCGCCGCAGCATTGCGCTGCTGCAGGGCGACCTGCCCAGCCCGGCCCACCCGCCTTCGGGCTGCGTGTTCCGCACCCGTTGCACACAGGCCGAGGCGCGCTGCGCCAGCGCCGACATGCAGCTGCGCGAAGTGGCCCCCGGCCACCTGCACACCTGCTGGAAAACAGCACCTTCTCACCCCGCACCATGACCGACGAATTCCTGCTTGACCACCGCTGCAAGGGCTACCCGCTGCACGCAGCCCCCAGCCGCCCCGCCGACCTCGGCCAGCGCGGCTGGAACGTGCTGGCGGGCGACCTGCCCTTGCCCATTGCCGTCATCCGCGAAAGCGCCATGGCCCACAACCTGGCCTGGATGCAGGCCTATGCCGAGCGCAAGGGCGTGGCCCTGGCGCCGCACGGCAAGACCACCCTGTCGCCCGAGCTATTTGCCCAGCAGCTGCAGGCGGGCGCCTGGGGCCTGACCTTTGCTACCGTGTACCAGCTCTGCGTAGGGGTGGACGCCGGTGCGCGCCGCGCCATCATCGCCAACCAGGTGCTGTGCGATGCCGACCTGGACGGCCTGGACGCACTGCTGCAGCGCCACCCCGACCTGCGCGTGTGGTTCCTCATCGACAGCCTGGCTCAGCTGCGCTGCATTGAAGACTGGGCCGAGCGGCGCGGCCACACCGCGCGTGGTGAACGGCGCCTGGATACCTTGCTGGAGATGGGCGTGCCCGGCCAGCGCACCGGCTGCCGCACGCTGGAAGAAGCCCTGGCGCTGGCCCAGGCCATGGCTGCGTCGCCCGCCGTGCAGCTGGGCGGGGTGGAGTGCTACGAAGGCGGCGTGGCCCGCTGCGACAGTGAGCACGATGCACGCGAAGTCACGGCCCTGGTGCGCCGCGTGACCGAGGTGGCCCGCGCCTGCGATGCGCGGGGCCTGTTTGCCGATGCGGAGATTTTGCTCACCGCAGGCGGCTCGGCCGTGTTCGACCTCGTCATTCCGCTGCTGCGCACCCAAGGGCTGTCCAAACCCGTGCTGGGCGTGCTGCGCTCGGGCTGCTACATCACACACGACCATGGCAACTACCAGCGCTTCTTGAAGCATGTGGAGCAGCGCGAGGGGCTGGACGCATCGCTGCGCCCCGCGCTCGAAGTCTGGACCCTGGTGCAATCCGTACCCGAGCCTGGGCTGGCCCTGCTCAGCGGCGGGCGGCGCGATGTCTCGTACGATCTGGAGATGCCCGTGCCCGTGCGCTGGGCGCCGCGCCACGAGCGCCGCGCCGCCAGCACCCCCACCGGGTGGACGGTGAGCGCGCTCAACGACCACCACGCCTACCTGCGCTACGACCCCGCAACAGGCCCCGCCCCCGCCGTGGGCGACCGGGTGGCCCTGGGCATTTCGCACCCCTGCACCACTTTTGACAAATGGCGCTGGCTGCCCGTCGTGGACGACGAGGGCACCATCACCCGCGCCATCAGCACCCGTTTTTGACCATGTCCAAAGCTACCCCTACCAGCCTGCTGCAACAACTGCGCGAGCGCCAGCCCGAACTGCCCGAAGCGCAGCGCAACGTGGTGCGCGTGGTGCTGGACGACCCGCGCGCCGCCGTGGTCGCCACCGTGGAACAACTGGCCCAGCAGGCGGGCGTGTCCATGCCCACCATCGTGCGCACCTGCCGCAGCTTTGGCCACGATTCGGTGCGCGAATTCATGGTCGCCCTGGCGCAGGACTTGGCCGTGTCGGGCTCGCACCTGCACCGCAGCGTGCTGGCCGACGACAGCGCGCAGGACGTGGCCAGCAAGATCGTGCACGCCGCCGTCTCGTCGCTGACCGAGCTGGGGCGCAACCTGGATGCCGAAGTGCTCGACCAGGTGGCCGAGCGGCTGGCGCAGGCGCGGCGCATCGACTGCTACTCGGTCGGTGCGGCATCGACCTTCATGGCCAGCGAGCTGCAAAGCCGCCTGTTCCGCCTGGGCTGCACGGCCAACGCGATTTTTGATGCGCACCAGCAGCTGGTGTCGGCCAGCACGCTGGGGCCCGATGGCGTGGCCTTTGTCATCTCGCACGTGGGGCGCATGCCCTATGCGCTGGAGGCCGCGCGCTTTGCCCGCTCGCAAGGTGCCACCGTGGTGGCGCTGACCCAGCCCGGCACGCCGCTGGCCGAGGTGGCCGACCTAGTGCTGGCCGTGTCGGTGCCGCAGGACGCGGTGATGCGCGTAGGCACCGAGGCCTATCTGGCCCACCTGGTGGTGATTGAAATCCTGACCGTGCGCCTGGCGCAAAAGCTGGGCCCCGTGGCCACCCGCGGGCTGCAGCAGTTCAAGCAGCTGCTGCACAAACACGGTTTTGACAGCGCCGAATACGTCGGCGCGTTTGACAGCCACGCGGGCCAGAGCCACTCCAGCACCGCCAGCCACCCCACAGACCCATCGCGCGGCCGGGCCGCTGAGGAATGACATGGCGCATGCAACGCTGCTGAGCAATGGCCGCATCGTGGACGGCACGCCCCGCCCCGGCTGGGTGGGCGACCTGCTGATCGAGGGTGATCACATCACCGCCCTGGCCCCGCACGGCCAGATCGCCCCCGCCGCCCTGGCCCGTGCCCGGGCCAACGAACACTTCACCGAAGTGGACTGCACGGGCCGCGTGATCGCCCCGGGCTTCATCGACGTGCACACCCATGACGACGCCGCCGTGCTGGACACGCCCACCATGCTGCCCAAGCTATCGCAGGGCATCACCACCGTCATCGTGGGCAACTGCGGCATTTCGCTGGCCCCCGTGGTCACCGACAGCCCGCTCGCTCCGCTCTCGCTGCTGGGGCGCCTGCAGTTTCGCCATGCCAGCATGGCCGAATACGCCCGCGCCGTGAACGCAGCCCAGCCCGCCGTGAACGTGGCCGCGCTGATGGGCCACACGGCCCTGCGCATGCGCCACCTGGCCGACCTGCGACAGACCGCCACCGCCGACGAGCGCGCCGCCATGGCCGCCGACATGGAAGAAGCGATGGCCGCCGGGGCACTGGGCCTGTCGTCCGGCATCTTCTACAGCGAGGCCTACGCGGCCGATGTCGAGGAGCTGGTGGCTGTCGCCTCTGTGGCAGCCCGCCACGGCGGTGTGTATGCCACGCACATCCGCGACGAGCTGGCGGGCATCCTGCCTGCGCTGCAAGAGGCCGCGCTCACCGCCCGCCAGTCGGGCCTGCCGCTGGTGATCTCGCACCACAAATGCGCCGGACCCGCCAACTGGGGCCGCACGCGCGAGACACTGCCGCTGATCGACCAGCTGGCGCAGCAGCAAGAGATTGCGATGGACGTGTACCCGTACACCGCGGGCTCGACCGTGCTGCGCGAGGACCTGGTGGACGGCATCATCGACATCCTCATCACCGGCAGCCAGCCGCACCCCGAGATGGCCGGGCGCTACCTGGCGGACATTGCGCGCGAGTGGGGTGTGCCCCAGCAGGAGGCCGCCGTGCGCCTCCAGCCCGGCGGGGCCTGCTACTTCCAGATGCGCGAGGACGATGTGGAACGCGTGATTGCGCACCCGCTGTCCATGATTGGCTCAGATGGCCTGCCACACGACGAACGACCACACCCGCGCCTGTGGGGCGCGTTCCCGCGCGTGTTGGCCTGTTACTGGCGTGAAAAAGGCTTGCTGCAACTCGAAGAGGCCGTGCACAAGATGACGGGCCTGTCGGCCCAGCGGTTTCGCCTGGGTGGACGCGGCCTGCTGTTGGCGGGGAACATGGCCGATGTGGTGGTGCTGGACCCTGAGCGCGTGCGCGACCTGGCCACGTTCGAGCAGCCCCAGCAGTTCAGCGAGGGCATCGAGCAGGTGTGGGTGAATGGTGTGCTGAGCTACACCGCTGCACAGCGCGCCACGGGGGCGCGGGCGGGCCGCTTTGTGCGCAGGCAGGCCGTCGAGGCGGCACCGGCGTGAGCCACTCTTTGCGGGGTCTGGCCGGCATCAGTTGCTATAGATTCAATAGCTTTCAGCGCTTTCTGAATATGCGCTGGAGGTCATTTTGACTCAAACTCAAGCCCACCGTGCCGCCGCCAGGCGGCGCAGCAGTTGCTGCACCAGATCGGTCTGCATGTTGCGGAACAGCAGGGCCTCTTCGGCCTCTTTGGCCAAGGCGATGGTTTCGTTGTAGCTGATATCGCGCTGCTGCAGCAGCTCGGTCACGGGGATGACTTCGGTGCCGTCCTGCGTGCGCAGGCGGAACTTGATGCGCAGACGCAGCTGCAGTTCGCGCACCTGGCCGGAGGCGTTCTGGCCCACCACCACGCGCTCCTGCTGCTCCTGCAGCAGGTCCATGATGACCTGGGCCGTGGGCAGGGCAGCCGGGTCCCGCAGCACCTGCAGCGGGCTGCCGGAGCCTTCGAGCGTGCGCTGCAGCTCCCGCGCCAGCGGCGAGCCCACGGGCGCGGCGATGTAGAGCGAGCGGAACGCAAACTCGGGAACGCCCCGCAGCCGGAAGCCACAGGCAGAGAGCAACGCCAAGGGCGCCAGGGACAGCAGTGTGCGCTTTTGCATCGTCATCCCTGCCAATCAGACCACCACGTTGACGAGGCGGCCGGGGACAATGATGACGCGCTTGGGCGCGGCACCGGCGGCCTGGGCAATGAAGGCTTCGCTCGCCAGCGCAATGCGCTCGATCTCGGCCTTGTCGGCCTGGGCGGGCACGTGGATGGAGCCGCGCAGCTTGCCGTTGACCTGCAGCATGAGCTCGATCTCGTCCTGCACCAGCGCAGCCGGGTCCACCTGCGGCCAGGCGGCATCAAGCAGATCGCCCAGGTGGTTGGCATAGCCCAGGCTGCTCCACAGGCCGTGCGCAATGTGGGGGGTGGCCGGGTACAGGCAGCGCAGCAGGATGCCAAAGCCTTCGATCAGCGCCACCTGAGCACCAGCCGAGTCGGTGGCCTTGAAGTCTTCGAGCGCGTTGATCATCTTCATCGCGCCGGAGACCACGGTGTTGTACTGCATGCGCTGGTAGTCGTAGTCCACCTGCTTGAGCACGGTGTGGATCTCCAGGCGCAGGGCCTTGGCTTCTTTGCCAAACTCAACATCTTTCAGGCTGCTGGCGCTTACTACGCTTGCGCTTGCAGCTCCCATATCCATAGCAGACAGCTTGAGACCAAAGTTCCACACCCGGCGCAGGAAGCGGTAGCTGCCTTCCACCGCAGCGTCGTTCCACTCCAGCGTGGCCTCGGGCGGTGCGGTGAACATGGTGTACAGGCGGGCGGTATCGGCGCCGTACTTCTCGATCAGGTCCTGCGGGTCTACGCCATTGTTCTTGGACTTGGACATGGTGCCCACGCCCTCGTAGTCGATGGGCGTGCCCACGGGCAACATACCGTCGCCGCTGGTGGCCTCGTTCTTCAGCTTGGCACCGATGATCTTGCCGCCTTCGTCCAGCACATGCTCCACGTCGTGCGGCCAGAAATAGTCCTTGCCGCCCTTGGCGGTGCGGCGGCTGTAGATGTGGTTGAGCACCATGCCCTGCGTGAGCAGCTTGGTGAAGGGCTCATCGACCTTGACCAAGCCCAGGTCACGCATGACCTTGGTCCAGAAGCGCGCGTACAGCAGGTGCAGGATGGCGTGCTCAATGCCGCCGATGTACTGGTCCATCGGCATCCAGTAGTCCGCACCGCCCGCCACCATCGCGTCGGCGTTCTTGGGGTCGCAATACCGCATGAAGTACCACGAGCTGTCCACGAAGGTGTCCATGGTGTCCGTCTCGCGGCGCGCGGGCTTGCCGCACACGGGACAGGTCACGCCGGCGTGGAAGCCTTCGTGCTTGTGCAACGGGTTGCCAGAGCCGTCGGGGATGCAGTCTTGCGGCAGCACCACGGGCAGGTCTTTTTCGGGGACGGGCACCGCGCCGTGTTCGTCGCAGTGGATGATCGGAATCGGCGTGCCCCAGTAGCGCTGGCGGCTCACGCCCCAGTCGCGCAGACGCCAGGTGGTCTTCTTTTCGCCCAGGCCTTTTTGCTGCAGCGCGTGCGCCACGGCGTCCACGGCTTCCTTGTAGCTCATGCCGCTGAAGCTGTCGGAGTTGATGGTGACGCCGCGCTGCTTGTCGCCGTACCAGTCGTTCCAGTGGTGGAAATCAAAGTGCTCGCCATCGACCAGCACCACCTGCTTGATCTCGATGCCGTACTTGAGCGCAAACGCAAAGTCGCGCTCGTCGTGCGCAGGCACGCCCATCACCGCGCCGTCGCCATAGCCCATGAGCACGTAGTTGCCGACCCAGACCTCGACCTTTTCCTCGGTCAGCGGGTGGGTGACGAAGAGCCCCGTGGGCACGCCTTTCTTCTCTTGCGTGGCCAGCTCGGCCTCGGTGGTGCCTCCGGTCTTGCACTCTTCGATAAAGGCGGCCAGTTGCGGATTGGTCTTGGCAGCGTGCGTGGCCAGGGGGTGTTCGGGCGCCACGGCGCAGAAGGTCACGCCCATGATGGTGTCGGCGCGCGTGGTGAACACGTACATCTTGCCGTCGCCGATCAATGCGCCATCGTCGCCAGCGATGTCGTGCGTGAAGGCGAAGCGCACGCCTTCGCTCTTGCCGATCCAGTTCTCCTGCATCAGCTTCACACGTTCGGGCCAGCCGGGCAGCTTGTCGCCGGTTACGAAGTCGAGCAGTTCTTCGGCGTAATCGGTGATCTTGAGATAGTAGCCGGGGATCTCGCGCTTTTCAACCACGGCTCCGGTGCGCCAGCCCTTGCCGTCAATCACCTGCTCGTTGGCCAGCACGGTCTGGTCCACCGGGTCCCAGTTCACCACCTGGGTCTTGCGGTAGGCGATGCCCTTTTCCAGCATCTTCAAAAACAGCCACTGGTTCCACTTGTAGTACTCGGGGTCGCAGGTGGCGACCTCGCGGCTCCAGTCGATGGCAAGGCCCATGGCCTGCATCTGCTTCTTCATGTACGCGATGTTTTCGTACGTCCACTTGGCCGGTGGCACGCCGTTTTTCAGCGCCGCGTTTTCGGCGGGCAGGCCAAAGGCGTCCCAGCCCATGGGCATCAACACGTTGTGGCCGTTCATGCGCAGGTAGCGCGTGAGCATGTCGTTGATGGTGTAGTTGCGCACATGGCCCATGTGCAGCTTGCCGCTGGGGTACGGCAGCATGGAGCAGGCGTAGAACTTCTTCTTGCTCGTGTCTTCCGTCACGCGGTAGGCGTCGGTGGCGGTCCAGTGGTCGTGCGCGGCGCGTTCGACGTCTTGGGGAGAGTATTTGTCTTGCATGGGGGCTCGGGGTGAGAGAAGAGTGCAGCCGCTGGCCGCGCTGCGGGGGATTTTAGGCGGTGAAGCCCGCTGCGCTGGGGGGCGCTGTGTCAGCGCGACGGTGCAGAAGGGGCGGGCGGGCCGGCCGACGCCGCAGGCTCGGCCACAAAACCGATGCGCTGCAGGCCCGCAAGGTGCGCTGCGCCCATGACCTCGACCACGCGGCCGTAGGGTACGGCGGCGTCAGCCCGCAGTTGCACTTCGGTGTCCGGCCGCTCGGCACCGATGCGGCGTAGGCGCTCGGCCAGCGCGGCCTGGGCCAGCGGCTGGTCGTCCAGATACGCCTGGCCGGAGGCATCGACCACGAGGGTGACGAACTGCGGTGCCGTGCCCGGCGTGGCGCCCTCCGAGCGGGGCAGGTCCAGCCGGATCGAGCTGGCCAGCAACGGCGCAGTGAGTATGAAGATGACCACCAGCACCAGCATCACGTCCACCAGCGGCGTCATGTTGATGTCGCTCATGGGCTGCGGCCCCGTGGTGCGCTCAAGTCTGCCGAAAGCCATGGTTGCAGCGGGCTCCGCGAAGGGTCAGGGCTTGTGGGCGCTGGTGTCGAGGATAAGCTCGCGCAGGTCGCGCGCAAACCCTTCCAGGTCGGCCTCGACGCGGCCGATGAGCCGGCCGAACACGTTGTAGGCCAGCACCGCCGGAATCGCCACGGCCAGCCCTGCCGCGGTCATGACCAAGGCCTCGCCCACAGGGCCTGAGACCTTGTCGATGGTGATCTGCCCCGCCCCGGCCATGGCCGTGAGGGCATGGAAGATGCCCCAGACGGTGCCGAGCAGCCCCACAAACGGCGCAGTGGAGCCCACGGTGGCCAGCAGCACCTGCCCGTACTGCAGGCGCCCCAGCACCTCGTGCAGCGCATTGCGCAGCACGCGCGTGAGCCGCTGCGGCAGGCCGCCGGCCGTTGCCAGGCTGGCATGTTCACTGGGTGATGGCTCACTTGCTATGGAATATGCAGCAGCCACCAAAGGCAGGACAAGCGCTTCCCTGTCAAAAGATTGCAATCGCTGTGAGGCCAGGTCCAGCGAAGGTGCCTGCCAGAATGCCGCCGTGCAGCGAGCCACGTCCGTGGTTGCGCGCCGCATGAGGCGCAGCTTCCACACGATGACCACCCAGCTGGCCACCGACATGGCCAGCAGGATCAGCGCGGTGCCCTGCGTAACGGCGTCGCCCTGGCGCCACCAGTGGAGTGCATCCATGGCGAAGCGCGCGCCTAGCTGTTCAAACCGAGCACGTCGAACATGTCATACATGCCCACCTTGTGCTGCGCGAGGAAGCGGACTGCGCGCAGGCTGCCCTGGGCATAGGTAGCGCGGCTGGAGGACTTGTGGGTGATCTCGATGCGCTCGCCGATGCCGGCGAACAGCACCGTGTGGTCGCCCACGATGTCGCCGCCGCGGATGGTGGCAAAGCCGATGCTGGACGGGTCGCGCTCGCCTGTCACGCCCTCGCGGGCGTAGACGGCGCACTCCTTGAGGTCGCGGCCCATGGCGTCGGCGATCACCTCGCCCATCTTGAGCGCGGTGCCCGACGGTGCGTCGACCTTGTGGCGGTGGTGGGCTTCGATGATCTCGATGTCGTACCCGGTGGACATCGCCTTGGCGGCCATCTGCAGCAGCTTGAGCGTGACGTTGACACCCACGCTCATGTTGGGAGCCATGACAATGGCCGTGTGCCGGGCAAAAGCGGCGATTTCGGCCTTTTGCGCATCGCTGAAACCCGTGGTGCCGATGACGGCCTTCACACCCAGCTGGCTGCACACGGCCAGGTGGGCCAGCGTGCCTTCAGGGCGCGTGAAATCGATCAGGACATCGGCGTTCTGCAGGCCCGCCTTGATGTCGGAGGTGATGGCCACGCCACTGGCATGGCCAAGGAAGGCCGTTGCGTCGGACCCCACTGCAGGGCTCGCGGCCACGTCCAGCGCGCCTGCCAGCACGCAATCGTCGCTGGCGCGGATGGCTTCGATCAGCATGCGGCCCATGCGGCCCGATGCGCCGGCCACGGCCACGCGGCAAGGGGCGCTAGAAGGGGCTGCGGCGGCGGGCGAAGGTATCCCTGTCATGAAAATCCTGTGCTTAGAGAATCTGGGAAATTGCCACGGCACGTACCCCGAGGGCCCCATGCCGCAATACCGCTGCCCGTGTCAGCGTCCGGGCGCTTCCAGCGGTGGGTAGCTGATGGATGCGGGCTCCAGCGGAGCGGCCGTGGGCGCGGTGGGCGGGCGCGGTGAGGGCGGATACTTGGCCAGTTGCTCGGGCGTGGCCTCCAGCACGGGCACCTTGCCCTTGGCACCGCGCGATCCCAGCGAGGCCACAAACTCGGTCTCGGTGGGCATCTCATCGCCCTCGGAGCGCTCCAGCACGTCGCCGGTGAAATACACGGTCAGCTTGCGCGTCTGGATCTCTTCATTGGCGCGTTTGAGCGTGAACACGTACTCCCAGCGGTCGGCGTGGAACAGGCTGGTGACCAGGGGCGTACCAAGGATCTCGCGCACCTGCTGGCGGCTCATGCCGGGCTGCAAGGCTTCGACCTGCTCGCGCGACACAAAGTTGCCCTGCACGATGTCCACCTTGTAGGGCGTGACCATGCTGGCTATGCGGTTACTGGCGCCATTGAAACTGCTGCAGCCAGCCAGGGCCGCCATGCTGGCGCCGATCAAGAGGACCACCGCCGGGCGGGCGCTGCAACGGGCTTTGACGGGCATGGATAGAGGGGCTGAGGATATGATCGCCCCATTGTAGCGGCAGCCCCCCGGCCCCTGGGGCCGGGCCCGCCTCCCGAAAGACCATGCCATGACCAACATCGACGAACTCAAAAGCACGGGACTCAAGGCCACGCTGCCCCGCCTGAAGATTCTGGAGATATTCCAGAAAGGCACTCAGCGCCACATGACCGCCGAAGATGTGTTCCGCGTGCTGCTGGAGGAACGCTCGGACATCGGCCTGGCCACGGTCTACCGCGTGCTTACGCAGTTCGAGCAGGCCAGCATCCTGATCCGCAGCAATTTCGAGAGCGGCAAGGCGGTCTACGAGCTCAACGAAGGCCAGCACCACGACCACTTCATCTGCACCAGCTGCGGCAAGGTGGAAGAGTTCTACGACGCGGAGATCGAAAAACGCCAGCAGGCCGTGGCCAAGGCCAAGGGGTGGGTGGTGCAGGACCACACAATGGCGCTATACGGGCAGTGTGCCGCCTGCGCAAAAAAAGGGTAACCCCCTGAGCCGCTTCGCGCCATCCCCCTGAAGGGGGACGCCCCCAGCGCACGGAGTGGAACCGACATTTGCATGTCAGGCGGCCCTTGCGCGAGGACACTGGCGCTGGGGAGCGCCAGTGCGCACCCGCGTTTAAGCATCAGAATCGGCCTTTTCGCCCGTCCATCAAGCGCAAATAGCTATCAAATACAGAGCAAACTAGCCACCCGTGTCGCGCTCCATGGCGCGACGGTGGCGTTCGACGAATTCCTGGTAGGTGTCGATGCCGCGCAGTTGCAGGATGGTGTTGCGCACGGCGGCTTCGACCAGCACGGCAATGTTGCGGCCGGCCACCACCTGGATTACGACCTTGAGCACGGGCACGCCCAGCACGTCCTGCGTGAGCGGCTCGTAGGGCAGACGCTCGTAATCGCGCTCCAGCGTCTCTTTGCGCACCAGGTGCACGATGAGCTTGAGCCGCATCTTGCGGCGCACCGCCGTCTCGCCAAAGATGGCGCGAATATCAAGAAGACCGATGCCGCGCACTTCCAGCAGGTTCTGCAGCAGCTCGGGGCACTTGCCTTCGATGGTGGTCTGGTTGATGCGGAAGAAGTCCACCGCATCGTCCGCCACCAGGCCGTTGCCGCGCGAGATCAACTCCAGGCCCAGTTCACTTTTGCCGAGGCCTGATTCGCCGGTGATCAGCACGCCCAGCCCCAGGATGTCCATGAACACCCCGTGCATGGTGGTGCGGTCGGCGAAGTGCTTGGACAGGTAGGCGCGCAGCACATCGATGACAAACGCCGACGACTCGCGCGTGGAGAACATCGGAATCTGCGCGCGCTCGCACATGGACACCAGGGCGTCGGGCGCGGTCTGGTTGTCGGCCAACACGAGCACCGGCGGCTCCAGCGTGACGATGCGCGCAATACGGCGCTTGCAGTCGTCGGGCGACGCGTTGCTGAGATAGGCGATCTCGCGCTCGCCCAGGATCTGGACGCGATAGGGGTGGATGTAGTTGAGGTAGCCGACCAGGTCGGCGCCCGAGCGCGCGGAGCGCACAGCCACTTCGTCGAACCGGCGCTCCGAAGCGCCAAGGCCCGCCACCCATTCCCATTTCAGCAGCCCACGGAATTCCTCGAACAGGACATCGGCACTGACAACGTTGGGCTTCACGGCGGGTCAGAAAAAGCGCAGCAGCCGCAAAAAAAGGATCAGGCGGTCTGCGTGGACTGCCAGCCCGCGATCATGCCGTGCAGCTCGGCGGCATCGGTGCAGGCCTTGAGCTTTTCGCGCAGGGCGGAATCGCTCAGCAGCTCGGCAATTTCAGACAGGATTTCCAGGTGCTTTTGCGTGGCGGCCTCGGGTACCAGCAAAAAGATCAGCAGGCCCACCGGCTGCTCGTCGGGCGCATCGAAACCGATGGGGTTGAGCAGCTGGAACACCGCGGCCATCGGGGCCTTGAGCCCCTTGATGCGGCCGTGCGGGATGGCGACGCCATGGCCCAGGCCCGTGGAACCGAGCCGCTCGCGCGCAAAAAGGCTGTCTGTAATCAGCGCGCGGGACAGGCCATGCTGGCTTTCGAACAGGAGACCCGCTTCTTCAAAAGCACGCTTCTTGCTGGTGGCGTCCAGGCTGACGAGCACTTGTGCGGAGGGCAGGATGGAGGCGAGTCGGTTCATGGTGAAGGGTAACAATTATGCACAGGTTGGCGAAAACCCTGAGGTAAAGGTGCGCCGGGCAACAAAAAAACCGCCCGTTCGGGGCGGCTGCGTGCCAGGTTCAGGGCAGTCGCATCAGGCGTGCATCACTGCAACACGCGTTTGGCAGATTCGTGCTGGTGGTCCTGCAGGCGGTCCTTGTGGCGCACGACCTGCCGATCCATCTTGTCGACAAGATCATCTACAGCGGCATACAGGTCAGCATGGGAGCTTTCGGCAAACAGGTCGTTTCCTTTGACGTGGATGTTGCATTCCGCTCGCTGCCTCTTCTCCTTTTCCTTCTGCTTCTCTACGGTCAGCAGGACCTTGACATCGACAACCTGGTCAAAATGGCGGGTGATCCGGTCCAGCTTGGTGGTGACGTAGTTGCGCAAGGCGGGGGTTACTTCGAGGTGGTGGCCGCTGATCGTCAAGTTCATAAGTAAGTCTCCTGTGGCTCTCGGTGAAAGAAACGCCGCCCTGGATCAGAGGAGCGGCTCGGCGAACTTGGATGCATCCGTTGACGTGAGTTCACTATGCCCCTGCCCCCTCCGAAATGCAATCCCATTCCGCTCCGGCATGCTGGGTTATGCCGGCAGAGGTGCCAAAGGACCCGAATGAGCGCACAATGAGCAAGTTATCCGGAGCGAGTCACCCTGCCGCCGCTTCGCGCAGCGTCCCTCGGGGACACACCTCAACGCGCCGTGTCCGAGGCCCCATGCAAGCGCAGGCGGCCTACCACCACCATGGACAGCAGGCTGGCGGCAATGCCCACCAGCGCAGCCACCCAGTAGTGCTGCACCAGCCCCTGCGCATCGCGGCTGATGATCACCCCCCCGACAAACGAGGCCACGCCCATGGCAGCCGACTGCACCGAAGCGTTGAGCGTCATGAATGTGCCCCGCAGCGATGGCTGCGCCGCCGAAGTGATGATGGCCATGCCGGGAATCATGCGGCCGCTAACAAAAGCAAACATGAGCGTGGACACCAGCAACACGCCCCACAGCGGCAGGCCCTGCGTGAGCGTGATGCCCAGGATGCACGGCAACCCCGCCAGCGCCAGCCAGCGGAACGTGACCACCTTGCCATGGCGGTCCGTGGCCCGCCCGAAGATGCGGGCCGTGAACAGCGTGGCCACGCCGCCGCACAGGTAGGCCAGCGGGATCTGGTCGGCACGCACCCCGGCGTTGGCCTGCATGTAGATCGTGATGTAGGGGATGACCGTGAACCCCGCAGACATCAGCAACCCAGAGTACAGGAACGCCCAGCGGTGGTTAGCATCGGCCAGCACCTGCGCAATGCCGCCCAGGACCGAGCGGCCGCTGGCAGCGTGCACGTGGCCGGTGAGGGTGGGCATGGTGCGCGCCGCCAGCACAGCCAACACACCCACCATGGCCGCAATGCCGAAAAACGGCAGGTTCCAGCCGCCGTATTGCGCAGCGATGAGCCCGATCGGCACGCCCGCCACGGTGGAGACGGAGAACGCGGTCATGATGATGCCCATGGCGCGCCCGCGCCGCTCGTAGGGCACCACGTCCGCCACGATGGTCTGCGACAGCGCCGACAGCACACCGCCGAACACCCCGGCCAGAATGCGCGCACCCATGAGCGTGCCGTACGTGGGCGCCAAGCCACAGGCCAACGTGGCCAAGCCAAACAGCCCGTATAGCACCAGCAGCAGGCGCTTGCGGCCGAACCTGTCGATATAGGTGGACGCCATCAGGCCGGAAGCCCCGGCAGACAGCGTGTAGGCCGACACCAGCAGTCCGAACTGGGCGTCGCTGATGGAAAACAGCGCTGTGAGCTGCGGCCCCAGCGGCATCATGATCATGAAGTCCAGGATGTGGGTGAACTGGATCCCCGCCAGGGTCAACAGCAGCCAGAGTTCGCGGCGCGGCGATAGCAGAGGGGCAGAGCCCGGGGCGCCAGGCGGCGCAGAGGTGGAAATGGCAGACACAGTCAGGCAGGGCGGGCGGCGGCCAACGGAGGTGCAGGGCCGCACAGTGTGCCGCATGCGCAGCGACATCGCAGAGACAGCGACGGCCGGCTGGGTCGCTGGCTGGCCCCGCGCGTAAAATCCGCAGCTTGCCCGCGCCCGTGCGCGCACTGCCGCAGCGGGCACAGCGTCCTCCCCTACCCCACACCATGACCCAGCCCAGCTCCAACGCCCTGCACACCTCCGCCCTGACTTCGCTGCCCCTGCTGGCACGCGGCAAGGTGCGCGACAACTACGCCGTGGGCGACGACCGCATCCTGATGGTGGCCAGCGACCGCCTTTCGGCATTCGACGTGATCATGGGCGAGCCCATTCCTGGCAAGGGCGAACTGCTCACGCAGATGGCGCTGTTCTGGTTCGACAAGCTGGGCCATATCTGCCCCAACCACCTGACCGGCGATGCCCCCGAGAGCGTGGTCAGCCCGGCAGAAGCCGCGCAGATCCGCGGGCGGTCCATGCTCGTGCGGCGCCTCAAACCCATCCCGGTGGAAGCTGTGGTGCGCGGCTACCTGGCCGGCAGTGGCTGGAAGGAATACCAGGAAAGCCGCTCTGTGTGCGGCGTGCCGCTGCCCGAGGGCCTGACCAACGCCGCCAAGCTACCCGAGCCCATCTACACCCCGGCCGCCAAGGCCGCGGTGGGCGAGCACGATGAGAACATCACCTTTGAGCGCACGGTCGAGATGATCGGGCTCGATCTGGCCACCCGCATCCGCGACCTGAGCATCGCCATCTACAAGGCGGCTGCAGAGATCGCGCTGACCAAAGGCATGATCATTGCCGACACGAAATTCGAGTTTGGTCTGGCGCCCGACGGCACGCTGGTTTTGATGGACGAAGTGCTCACCCCCGACAGCTCGCGCTACTGGCCTGTGGAGGGCTACGAGGCCGCACTCGCCGCAGGCCAGAACCCGCCCAGCTACGACAAGCAGTTTGTGCGCGACTGGCTGGAGCAGGCCCAGGTCAACGGCAAGCCCTGGGACAAGACCGCGCCCTCGCCGCGCCTGCCGCAGGCGGTGATTGAGAAGACCGCAGCCAAGTACCGCGAGGCGCTGGAGCGGTTGACGGGCTGAACCCGGCTCATCCCCAAGGCGCTTCCATGGCCCTCTCTCTCCAAATCGCCGGGATCACTGCAGCAGCGTTTCAGCCGCCTCCAGGCGCATCAGCGGCTGGCCGTCGGCATCGCGCAGCACCAGCTGCCGGCCCTGCAGACGAAAGCTCTGCACCGCAGCCAGCGCGGCCAAGTAGCGCTCCTCGGTAGCACCCGACGCCAAGCACAAAGAGATGCCGGACACCAGTCCCGCAAACTGCAGCCGCCCGCCCTGCACGGCGTAGTCCACCAGAAACCGGTTGCAGCCGCCAAACCCCATGGCACGCGGCTCGTCGGCCTGCAGTAGCAAGTATGGTGCAGCGCTCCCCTCGGCCGGCACGGGCACGGGCTCGCCTTCCAGTTCCACCAGACGCCAGTGCGTCAGGGCCAGCGGCACGGCGGCCTCCACGGTCGCGGCGTGGGGCGGCACCCGCAGCAACTGCAGGCTCACGCGGCGGTAGGCAGCGTCCTGCGGCACGGGGGTGCGGGTATCGGTGGTCCACAACACGCGGTCTTCGAGCGAGATGGTGGCACGCACCTCGTACCGGCCCTTGGGCACAAAGCGGGACGAGGGATAGGGAATCTGTAGCGCAAACGGGGGCTGACCGGCCGGCGCTCGGCGCTGGCGGCCCAGCACCACGGGCGGCTGGTCGGGCTGGGTGACGTCAAGCAGCGTGGCCTCGAAGACCGCCTCGGGCGGCAGCACCACCCGCTCGCGCGCCACGGCCACGCCAGTGACCACGGCGTCCGGCTCGGGCGGGCGGGACGCGCAGCCCGCCGTTGCCAGCACCACGAGCAGCACAAGGGCCAGCCCAACGGCAGAGGAGCAGCGCGAAGGGTCGCGGGTGCCCAGAACGTTCATGGCTTTACCAACCCACCAGAAGCGCGGCGGACAACCAGCCTGCCGCGCTGGGTGCTAGTCCACTGGATCCGAGAAATCGGCGGTACGCCGGGGCTGCGGCGGGTGCGCGGCAAGGCGCCTGGCGCAGCCAAGGCTGCCTGCCTTGGCAAGGCAGGCAACGCCGCCGCGCGCCCACCGCAACCCCGGCCCGCAGGGTGAGGGTCTGGCAAAGCCGCACTCGTCGTTGCCGTGCTCGCCGGGTGTACAACCCGGCTGCGCCCGGCGCCTAGATTGCGGCTTTGCCAGACCCTCACGCACCGCCGATTTCTCGGATCCAGTGGACTAGCCCTCAGCTCAGCACCACGCTCGACAGGCGGCGGCGGTACGTGGCCACCACCGGGTCGTCGGGCGGAATCTGGCCGTCGGCCACCTTCACCTTGGGGGGCTCGATGAGGTCGAGGATGGCCACGTAAGTCTTTCGCGCCGCCTCGTCGTTCCAGGCCTTGTCGCGCATGAGGATTTCCAGCAGTTCGTCCATGGCATCCGTCCAGCGCTGGCCGGCGATAAGCCAGCGCGCGCGGGCAAACCGGGTGTCGAAATCACGTTTGTTAGCGGCAATTTTTGAATCAAATTCGGCTCCAGCGCTTTCTCGATAAGCGCCAGCAGCTACAAAATCAAGAGCGTCCATCCAGGTCTTGAGCGCTGCGAGCTTGCGCGAGGTGCCTGCCTTGGCGATCACAGGGGCGAAGGCCACCTTGGCATCGTCGTCGCGGCCCAGCTGCAGCAGCAGCTTGACGTAGTCAAACCGCACCTCGTCGTTGGACGGGTCCGTCACCACGGCGTGCTGCAGCTTCTCCAGCGCCGTGCCGGTGTCGCCTTCTGCCAGCGCGTCCAGGGCCTCTTCCTCCTCGGCCTCGGCCACCATTTCTTCGGCGGTGGGCACGTGCTTGTCGAGGAAGGCGCGCACCTGGCCTTCGGGCAGCGCGCCCATGAAGCCATCCACAGGCTGGCCGTTCATGAGAAGCACACAGGTGGGGATGCTGCGGATGCCGAACATGCCGGCGAGCTGCTGCTCCTGGTCAGAGTCGATCTTGACGAGCTTGAAGCGGCCCGCGTATTCGGTTTCGAGCTTTTCGAGCACCGGGCCGAGCGACTTGCAGGGGCCGCACCAAGGTGCCCAGAAGTCCACCAACACGGGGACGTTCATGGAGGCGGCAACCACCTCGACTTCAAAGTTTTCTACGGTGACGTCAATCATGGTGAATCCGGGCCTGGGGCCGGTGCAATGTGGGAAGTTCGCGCTATTTTGGCCCATGGACGGCGCAACGCGCGGTGCAGGGGAAACGCAAAAAGTAAAATCGCGGGTTCCACCTACAGCGGTGCGGCAGTCCCCGGGCGCCGCCGCCACCCTCCAACCACCATGAAACCCATCCAGATCGGCGTGGTCATGGGTTCCAGCAGCGACTGGGACACCATGCAGCACGCGGTGCAAATCCTTGAGCAGTTCGGCATTGCCCATGAAGCCCGCGTGGTGTCGGCCCACCGCATGCCCGACGACATGTTCGCCTACGCCGAAGCCGCCGCCGGCCGGGGCCTGAAGGCCATCATCGCAGGCGCAGGTGGCGCCGCCCACCTGCCGGGCATGATCGCCGCCAAGACCCCCGTGCCCGTGCTGGGCGTGCCCGTGGCCAGCCGCCACCTGCAGGGCGTGGATTCGCTGCATTCCATCGTGCAGATGCCCAAAGGCATCCCCGTGGCCACGTTCGCGATTGGCACGGCGGGCGCGGCCAATGCGGCCCTGTTTGCCGTGGCCCTGCTGGCCAATGAAAGCACTGAGCTTCGCCAGCGCCTGGAAGCCTTCCGCGCCGAGCAGACCGAAGTGGCGCGCAACATGACCCTGCCGCCCGTCGCATGACTTCCAGCCAACCACTCTTGCCGGGTTCGACGCTGGGCGTGCTCGGCGGCGGCCAGCTGGGCCGCATGTTCGTGCACCAGGCGCAGGCCATGGGCTACTTCACCGCCGTGCTGGACGCCGACCCCGACAGCCCCGCCGGCCTGGTGAGCCATCACCACATCCGCACCGGCTACGAAGACCCCACCGGCCTGGCCGAGCTGGCCCGCGTGGCCGATGCGGTGACCACCGAATTCGAGAACGTGCCCGCCGCCGCGCTGGCCGCCCTGGCACAGCAGCGGCCGGTGTCCCCGGCCGCCAGCGCCGTGTCGGTGGCGCAAGACCGCGCACGGGAGAAAGCGCATTTCGTCGCCTGCGGCGTGCCCTGCGCGCCGTATGCCGTCATCGAGACCGCGGAGCAGCTGGCAGCCACCTCCTCTGACTTGCTGCCGGGCATCTTGAAAACCGCCCGCATGGGCTACGACGGCAAGGGCCAAGTGCGCGTGAAGACGCCCGCCGAGCTGTCCGCCGCCTGGGACTCTGTGGGCCGCGTACCCTGCGTGCTGGAGAAGATGCTGCCGCTGGCGCTTGAATGCTCGGTGATCGTGGCGCGGGGCCACGACGGCGCCATGGTGCACTTGCCCGTGCAGCGCAACCTGCACCGGGACGGCATCCTGGCCGTGACCGAGGTTTATGAACAAAACCTGCCCCCAGCGCTTGCTACACAAGCGGTAGCAGCTGCGAAATCTGTAGCACAAGTCCTGCAGTACGTGGGCGTGCTGTGCGTGGAATTCTTCGTGCTGCAGGATGGCAGCCTGGTAGTCAACGAGATTGCCCCGCGCCCCCACAACAGCGGCCACTACAGCCAGAACGCGTGCGACATGTCGCAGTTCGAGCTGCAGGTTCGCACCCTGGCCCGCATGCCGCTGACGCAGCCGCGCCAGCACAGCGCGGCCGTGATGCTCAACCTGCTGGGCGACCTGTGGTTTGCGCACGGCGGCGACACTGCGCAGACGCCCCCCTGGGCGGAGGTCCTGGCCTTGCCCGGCACGCACCTGCACCTGTACGGCAAGCGGGATGCCAAGCGCGGCCGCAAGATGGGCCACCTCAACATCACGGCCGCCACGCCCGAGGCCGCGCGCGCCACGGCGCTGAAGGCGGCTGAGTTTCTCGGCATCGCGCCGTTCTGACCATGGTTCTTGACGGCAACGACCCTAAGGCCATCGCCGCCGCCGCCCGTGCGGTGCGTAGCGGCGCCCTGCTCGGCCTGCCCACCGAAACGGTGTACGGCCTCGCGGCCGACGCCAGCAGCGACGCGGCTGTGGCGCAGATTTTTGCCGCCAAAGGTCGGCCCAGCGACCACCCGCTGATCGTGCACGTGGCCAATGCCAACGGCATCGCGCACTTCGCCCGAGAGGTGCCCGCGTTCGCTCAGAAGCTGGTGGACGCTTTCTGGCCCGGCCCGCTCACCGTCATCCTGCCGCGCCTGCCCGGCGTGGCCACGGCCGCCACGGGCGGCCAGGACAGCGTGGGCCTGCGCTGCCCGGCCCACCCCGTGGCGCATGCGCTGCTGCTGGCCTGCGCGGCGCCGGGCGATGGCCCCGAGGCCGGAGGCCCGCCCGTGTGGGGCGTGGCCGCGCCCAGCGCCAACCGCTTTGGCCGCGTGAGCCCCACCACCGCGCAGCATGTGCAGGACGAGCTGGGCCCGGATTTGCTGGTGCTGGACGGCGGTCCCTGCCAGGTGGGTATCGAAAGCACCATCGTGGACTGCACGCGCGGCGTGCCCGTGCTGCTGCGCCCCGGCGCCATCACGCGCGAGCAGATTGCGCGGGCTTGCGGCATGGCGCCCTTGTCCAAGGACGAGCTGCCCGAGCACACGCCCCGCGCCTCGGGCACGCTGGAGTCGCATTACGCCCCCACCGCAAAGGTGCGCCTGATGGACGCCAAGGCCCTGCAGACTGGCCTGGATGTGCTGGGCGCCGACGCCCGCAACATTGCCGTGTATGCGCGTGCGGCGCTGCGCACCCAGTCTTCCGAACTGGTGATGCGCCGCATGCCGGACGACGCTGCCGCCACAGCCCAGCAATTGTTTGCCGTGCTGCGCGGGTTTGACGATGAAGGCGTGAAGCTGATCTGGATCGAAACCCCACCCGCCACGCCCGAGTGGGAAGGTGTGCGCGACCGCTTGCAAAGAGCGGCGGCTGGGTGATATCTCCGTCTGGCGCCCTGCGGCTTCCCTGGCCTGCGCGGCGCCGGTGTCCACCAGCACTTCATGTACTGGGGCCGCTTTACAAGCGTTGACTTGGCGTCGTTAAACTACCCGCCACCTTTTCTGGAGAAATACATGGCAGCAAATTGGATGCGGCGCACCGCAATGGTCGCCGCAGTTGCATCGGCCGCGTTGCTCGCGGCCTGTGGTTCCAGCACCACCGAATCGGCGATCACGCCGTCGCGCTTCATTGCGTTTGGCGACGCCAATGCCGACGTGGGCCAGAACGGCTCGCGCTACACCGTGAACGATGGCAGCGTGAACAATTGGACGCTGCAGGTCGCCGCGAACTACGGCAAGTCGCTCACCCCGGCGTCTGCGGGGGGCCTGAGCTACGCCACCGGCAATGCCCGCGTCCAGGCCAAGCCGGACGCTGCCGGCAACGCCAGCACACGCACAGTGACCGAGCAGATCGATGCCTTCCTGGCCAGCGGGAGCTTTGGCGCCAGCGATATGGTGCTGGTGACCGGTGGCATCAGCGACGTGATCGCTGGCATGGCCGCCGTCAATGCAGGCACGATGACGCCCGAAGCCATGGTGGCCGCATCGCGCAAGGCGGGCGAAGACCTGGCCGCGCAAGTGCGCCGCCTGGTGCAGGCCGGTGCGAAATATGTGGTGGTGGCCGGCACCTACGACCTGAGCAAGACCCCCTGGGCCAAGGCCATCGGCCGCGAGGCGCTGCTGACCGACGCCAGCAGCCGCTTCAATGACGGCCTGCTGGTGAACATCGTGGACCTGGGCGCCAACGTGCTGTACGTGGACCTGGCCTACTACGTGAACCTCTACGCCGGCGTGCCCGGCAACTATGGTTTCAACAACGCCACGGACGCCGTCTGCACCTCGGTGGATGCGGGCAACGGCATCGGCATCGGCGCGGGCCAGGTCAACTCGGCGCTGTGCAACGCCTCCACCCTGTTGCCCAATGCCAACCAGACGTCCTATGTGTTTGCCGACCGTGTATACCTCACGCCCTCGGCGCAGCGCCAGTTTGGCACCTACGCTTACGACCGCCTGCGCGCACGCTGGTAAACGCGCGAGGGCTGCGGCCCTGCGCTTCGCCATGCAAAAAGGGCCGCCCTGCGGGGCGGCCCTTTTTTATGTCCGAAAGCGGCCCGAAGGCAGCAGGACGGTTTTGCTTACTTCACCGTCTCGAACATCGCGCGCGCCTGGGCGTGACAGAACGGGGGTTCGTAAGTGCCGTGGTAGGCGCCGTAGTAGGTGGCAAACGCAGCCGAGGTGGGGTCGGTGGGCGCCACGCCGCCGGGGGCAAACGCGGCCTGGATCATGGCGTCTACGTCCACCGAGGTGACGTTGGTCACGCCGCGCGCGTCAAAGTCGGCCTTCATCACGGCCTGGTGAATGGCGGGCGGCACGGTGGGGTCGCCCGCGCCACCGCACAGCAGCACGCGCGCCTTGGGCGTCCAGCCCAGCAAGTCGTTCTTCTTGGCCGCGAGGTACAGCGGGTGGGTGGTGCTGGTTTGCGAGCCAGCGATGAATTCAGGCTGGAACACCGCGTCGCGGGCCTGGTTGGGTGTGCCACCGGGCAGGGTGCCACTGGTCACCAGCGTGGTGTAGTTCAGGGTGGGGTGGGGCAGGAGGTTCTCGATGTAGCCCGAATACGGGGTCTTGAACACTGTACGCACGTCGGTATAGACATCGCCATACACCTTCTGCCATGCGGTCACCAGATAGGGCACAAAGAATTGCACGCCCGCAATCGCATCAGGAATGCGCAGCGAGCCGGACAGGTTGTAGGGCCCGGCCAGGTGGGCGCCGCCCACCACGTTGAATTCGTTGCCATAGTCTCGCTCGGCCGCGCGGTGGGCGGCCATGGACGAGTGCCCGCCCTGCGAGTAGCCGGTGAACATCACCTTGCCCGACAGGCTGGCGCCCACCGTGCCTGCCGCATTGCGCGCGGCCCGCACCGAGTCGATGACTGAGGTGGCCTCTGAGTCTGCGTGCAGATAAGGATGGAAGCTGTAGCCGGACTTGGCAAAGCCCAGGTAATCAGTGGCCACCACGGCATAGCCCTGTGCCGCATACATGGCGGCGAGCAGGAAGGTTTCGCTGTCCTGCGGGTTGGCCAGCGTGCGAGGTTTTTGCACATCCGTGCCCTTGGCGTAGGCCACCAGAGGTGCGGCCGCCGTGCTGCAACTGCCAGCGGGCACCAGCATCACGCCCGATGCGTTGGTGCGCTCGCCGCTCTTAGCACCCACGGTCGCATAGTTCAGCGACACCACCTTCACGTCGCATTTGGCTTTTCCGCTGACGGCCTGCAGGCCGCTGCTCTGGGTGCCGGCATCGATCTGCGCAGCACTCAGCGTGGCCAGCGTCGCCGGCGGATCTATCAGTGCGCCGCGAGCGGGGTCGTCGGAGCCACCACAAGCCACAAGCAGGACCGCAGCGGCGGCGACACAGGAAAGGCGGAAACAGTTCATGGATGGATACCTCGGTCAGTGAAGAACGAGGCATCCTGCGCGCATCTGCGCTGCAACATCCATTGGGGAATACGCGGGCCGCGCCGCCACGCAGACGCGTAGGCGACAGCGGCGGCGCGGGCCCGGCCGCGCGCCGGGCGGTGCTCAACGTTCGCTGCGGGTGCCGTAGCGCAGCTTCATGCCCAGGATGGCGCTCGCCAACACCAGGGTGATGGCATTGGCCGCCACGATGGGCCAGGCCGACAAGGCCAGCCCGTAGACCAGCCACAGCGCAATGCCCGCCGTGAAAACGCTGTACATGCCAAGCGAAATGCCGCTCACGTCCCGCGTGCGGAAGGTGTGCAGCGCCTGCGGCACAAAGCTGCAGGTGGTCAGGGCGGCGGCAAGGTAGCCGATCAGTTCGGGGATGAGCATGGGGCTTGGATGGGTAGGCTGGCGGGCACGAAGCTTGTGGATGAGCGTCAACGGCGGCAAGTGCTGAACGTCAGCGCTTCACTTCACTGGTCTCGCGCCGTCCAGTCGATCAGGCTGTCGAGCACAGGCCGCGCCGTGCCAGCGTTGGCATGGTTGACCACGGCCACCAGCACGTAGCGGCGCCCGCTGGCGGCGTGCACGTAGCCGGCCACAGCCATCACGTCACGCAGGCTGCCGGTCTTGAGGTGGGCCGTGCCCGCGCGGCTTTGGCTGCGGCGCAGCGTGCCGTCCACGCCCGAGATGGGCAGCGACGCCACCAGCTCTGGCATCACCGGGGCCGCCCAGGCCACCTGCAGCATGCGGCCCAGCGCCTGGGCAGTCAGGCGCGCGTCGCGGCTCAGCCCCGCACCGTTGTCCGCCAGCGGGACCTCCGCATCACCCACCCGGGACAACCACCATTGGCGCAGCGTGTCGCGCGCTCCGTCAAAGGTGGCCACGCCATTCTTTTGCAATGCCAGGGTCAGGAACACGTGCTGGGCCATCACGTTGTTGCTGAACTTGTTCACGTCGCGCACCACTTCGGCCAGCGTGGGCGAGGTCACGACAAATGCCGGCTTGAGCCCCGCCGGCACCTTGCCCTCGCGCACGCTCCCCGTGAGCTTGCCGCCCAGCTCGCGCCACATGCCCTCCACGGCGCGCGCGGCAAAACCGCGCGGGTCGGCCGCAGCGACGGGCCACACGCGCTCGCCGCACGCGGCGGGGTACACGCCCTGGAAGACGACCTTGGCAGGGTCGTTCAGTTCGGCCCGCAATGCGCCGCGCCAGTCGCCGCACTCCGTGCCTGCGGCGGCCAGTGCCACCGTGGCCTGGCGCTGCACACCCGCCAGCGGTGGGTCGTACTGGATGCGAGCCAGCCCGGCAGCCACATCGGGCACAAAGGTCATGACGGACGACTTGTAGTTCAGCAGCAGCGCGTCCGGCGCGGCGTTGTAGGGGCGCAGCGGCTCGCCGTCAAACCGCGCAGGGTCGTGCTCGGGCACATCGAAAGCCGTGCGGTCCAGCACGATGTCGCCAACGATCACCTGGATGCCCTGGCCCTGCAGGCGCCGCATCAACAGCCACAGGCGTTCCATCACGAGCTTGGGGTCCCCCTGGCCCTGGATGTAAACGTTGCCGCGCAGACTGCCGTCCTGCACTGTGCCCTGCAGATAGACTGGTGTATTCCAGACATAGGCGGGCCCGAGCTGCTCCAGCGCCGCATAGGTGGTCACGAGCTTCATGACCGAGGCCGGATTGACAGGCACCTGCGCGCGGTGCGCCAGGCGCGGCGCCGTGCGCGGCGTGCCTTGCGCGTCCCCCACCAGCACACTGAGCGCATCCCGCGGCAGCCGGGCGCGCGCGAGTGCGGCTTCGACCTCGGGCGGCAGGGGCGCAGCCGCGGCAGCCACTCCCTGGGGTGGGGTCTGTGCCTGGGCCATGCCTGCCGCGCCTGTCCCCACGGCGGCACTCAAAGCCATCACCACCGTGACAGGCCTGCAGGCGACCAGGAAGCGCAAGAATTTCTTCATTTTTTGCATGCCCGGCAGTCTAGCTTCGCTCCAAAGCGTGGCGCAGAGCGCACAGTTCTGCCGCTGCAACTGCTTACACTCGATAACCAATGGCGGGATTCCCCGACCGGCGCATATCCCCCGCCTCAAGCCAGCGCCTACCAATGCACTCCGTTCCATGAGCCTGTTTTCAAACCTCTCCGTTGCCAAGCGTCTTGCACTGGGTTTTGCCCTGGTGCTGTTGTTGTCCATGGCCGTCATCGGCTTGAGCATTTCCCGCCTGAACGCCTTGGCTGACGCCACGGAAGAGATGGTGCAAAACCCCATCAAGACCGAGCGCCTGGTGAGCGACTGGGCGCGCAACCTGCGCAGCGGGATCACGCGCACTGCGGCTGTCGCGCGCAGCAGCGACGCCTCACTGGCAGATTTTTTTGCCGAAGACAGCAAAGCGTCCTCCAAAAGCTCGGGCGAGCTGCAAAAGGCCGTGGAGACGCTTATGCAGCTGGACTCGGAGAAAAAACTTTTCCAGGAGATCGGCGAGCTGCGCACCGTGTACCTCAAGAACCGCGACACCATCTTTGCGCTGAAGAAGGAAGGCAAGGTGGACGAAGCCAATACGCTGCTGGAGACGCAGTTCATGCCCGACGCCGCCCGCTACGCGGCCAAGATGGAAGACCTGCTGCGCAACCAGCGCGAGCAGGTGGACCGGCTGGGCCAAGCCATTCAGGACAATCGCCAGGCGAGTCGCCGGCTGCTGCTGGCTCTGGGCTTGCTGAGCGTGGCCCTGGGCGCGCTGTTTTCGTGGCTGCTGGCCCGCTCGGTCACCCAGCCGCTGGCCCAGGCGTCTGACTTGGCCCGCCGCGTGGCGGACGGCGACCTCACGGCACCTGTACCAGCCCACGGCAAGGATGAGCTGGGCGCGCTGATGTCGTCGCTGGAACTCATGCAGAACAACCTGGCGAACGTGGTGGACCGGGTGCGCAGCGGCTCCGAGTCGGTGTCGAACGCCAGCGCCGAGATCGCCCAGGGCAACAGCGACCTGAGTGCGCGCACGGAGCACCAGGCCAGCGCGCTGGAGGAAACGGCAGCCAGCATGGAGCAGCTCAACTCGGCCGTGCGCCATAACGCGGACAACGCACGCCAGGCCAACCAGCTTGCACTGACCGCGTCCCAGGTGGCCGCGCAGGGTGGCGCAGTGGTGGGCGAAGTGGTGGAGACCATGAAGGGCATCAACGACGCAAGCCGCAAGATCAGCGACATCATCAGCGTGATCGACAGCATCGCCTTCCAGACCAACATCCTGGCGCTGAACGCCGCCGTGGAGGCTGCCCGTGCGGGCGAACAAGGCCGCGGTTTTGCGGTGGTGGCGTCGGAAGTGCGAAGCCTGGCCAGCCGCAGCGCCGAGGCTGCCAAGGAAATCAAGACCCTCATCAGCGCCAGCGTGGAACGCGTGGAGCAGGGCACAGCGCTGGTGGACAAGGCGGGCGCCACGATGAGCGAAGTGGTGGGCAGCATCCGCCGCGTCACGGACATCATGGGCGAGATCAGTTCGGCCAGCAACGAACAAAGCGCCGGCGTGGCCCAGGTGGGCGAGGCCGTTACTTCCATGGACCAGGCCACACAGCAGAACGCGGCACTGGTGGAAGAAATGGCTGCCGCGGCCAGCAGCCTGCGCACCCAGGCGCAAGACCTGGTCCAGGTGGTGGCGGTGTTCAAGCTCGCGGCGCATCAGCAGCGCACCCCGGCGGCGGCCGTTGTTGCGGCTGCGCCCCGTGCGCCCCGCCCGGCCGCAGCCACCCCGCCCACGCCCGCAGCCCGGACCAGCGCGACCGCCAAGGCGGCCTCACCCCGGCCTCTGCCAGCCAAAGCGGCCGCAGACAAGGCCCCGGCGCCCGCGCTGCCCGCTGCGGGACGCGCGGCAGCAGGCAGCGATGACGATTGGGAGTCGTTCTGACCGCCTGAGCCCGCCTCAGCCACGCGCCCGCCGATAATCGGCGGATGCGTCTATCTCCCCGCGCCATGGGCCTGCTGGCGGCCGTCGTGACGGTCACCATCTGGACGGGCTTCATCGTGATTGCCCGCGCTTCGGCCCAGCGCACGCTCACCCCGTTCGACATCGCGCTGATGCGCATCACTGGCGCCAGCCTGGTTTTGCTGCCCTGGGGATGGTGGATGGTGCGGCGGCGCAAGGCTGCACACGCGGCCGAAGCCGCACGGGCCGGAGCGGACGGTGGGGTGCCGCCCTCCAGCCTGCTTGGTATCTCCCCGCTCCCGCTGCGCACGACCGCGCTGCTGGGCAGCTTTGGCGGGCTGCTGTATGCGCTGCTGGCGTATTCGGGGTTCTTCCATGCGCCTGCCACGCACGCGGCCGTTCTGATGCCCGGCAGCCTGCCGCTGTGGACGGCGCTGCTGGCGGCCGCGCTGCTGCGCGACCACATCACCCCGTTGCGTGCTGCGGGGCTGGCGCTGATTGTGGCGGGCGACCTGCTGGTGGGCGGGCGCAGCCTGCTGGCGGCGTTTTCGGGCGGCGACGTGTGGAAGGGCGATGTGCTCTTCATGCTGGCCGCCGCCTGCTGGGCCACCTACAGCGTGCTCGCGCGCCGCCACGCGGTGGACGCCGTGCAGGCCACCATTGCCATCACGGCCTTCGCCTGTCTGGTGTACCTGCCCGCCTATGCCCTGCTGGTGGCGCTGGGCGCCGTCACCAGCCACTTGGCGATGGCGCCGTGGAGCGAGATCGTTTTCCAGATGATCTTCCAAGGCTGCGGCTCCGTGGTGATCTCGGGCATCAGCTTCACGCGCATGATCCAGCACTACGGCCCGGTGCGCTCCACCATGATCACCGCGCTGGTGCCGGGCCTCTCGGCCATCGGTGCGGTGGTGTTCCTGCACGAACCCATGTACTGGAACCTGGTGGCCGGGCTGCTGCTGGTCACCATGGGTATTCTGCTGGGCGTGCTGCGCAAGCCCGGCCCGGGCGCGGCACATGCTGCTGCACCTGCCGCGCCCACCACGCCCGTTGCCTCTTCCGTGAAGCCCCGATGAATCTGCTCGCTTTCGACACCAGTACCGACACGCTTTCCATCGCCGTACAGCACGCCGGCGGCACGGTGCAACACACCGGCCCGGGCGGCGCCCAGGCCTCGGCCACGCTGATCCCCGCCGTGCGGCAGCTGCTGGCGCAGGCGGGGCTGTCCTTCGACACGCTGGACGCCATCGTTTTCGGCCGCGGGCCCGGCTCCTTCACGGGCCTGCGCACCGCCTGTGCCGTGGCGCAGGGGCTGGCCTTTGGCGCACGCGGCGGCCAGGGTGTGCCGGTGCTGCCCGTGGACACGCTGCTGGCCGTGGCCGAAGCCGCGCGCCTGCAGCACGGCTGCACGCAGGTGGTGGCGGTGCTCGACGCGCGCATGGACGAGGTCTACCACGCGCGCTGCGAGTGGCAGCCGGCCGAAGCCCGTTGGCGCACCGATGCCGACTTTGGCGTGAGCGCCCCCGACACCGTGCTTCCCCCCGCCGGGTGGACGGTGGCGGGCAATGCGCAGGCGGCCTATGGCGAGCGGCTGGCACCCGGCGCGCGCCACGTGCACACCCTGCCCACGGCAGCCGCGCTGGTCAGTCTGGCTCCCGCCCTGCTGGCCGCGGGTGGGGCCATGGCCGCCAGCGACGCGCTGCCGCGTTACATCCGCGATAAAGTGGCGCAAACAACGGCCGAACGTGCGGCCTTGCGTGCTGCAGCCGCCTCTGCCACACCCACCTGACCCCACCGACAAACCCGCATGAGCGCCCTGCCAACGCCCACTGACGCCACCCTGCCGCCCCAGCCCCAGGCGCGCTTCGAGACGCTGACGCTGGCTCGGCTGGATGCCGTGCTGGCCGTGGAGCAGCGCGCCTACTCGCACCCCTGGACGCGCGGCAACTTCACCGACGCGCTGGCTTCGGGCTACCAGGCCCAGCTGCTGATGGCGGGCGACCACTTGCTGGGCTACTTTGTGGCCATGCTGGGTGTGGATGAGGTGCACCTGCTCAACATCACCGTGGCACCGGAGTTCCAGCGCCAGGGCTGGGCCCGGGTGCTGCTGGACGCGCTGGCCCTGTGGTCGCGTGGCCGCGGCGCGCAGTGGCTGTGGCTGGAGGTGCGCGCCAGCAACCTGCGTGCCCAGCACATCTACGAGGCGCACGGGTATCGCCGCGTGGGTGAGCGCAAGCGCTACTACCCCGCAGACCATGGCCAGCGCGAGGACGCCGTCGTCATGAGCCTGCCCCTGTGACGCAGCAGCGCTTCCCCCAATTCACCTTGCCACCCCTTCCACCGCACTACCCTGTATGAGCCTTCACCTTGATGCGCGGCAGCGCGCCATGCTGCAAGAAATGGGTATCACCGTGTGGGGGCCGCCCGAGGCCACGGCGGTAGAAGCACCATCAGGCCCGGTGGCAGCGCCGGTGTCTGCGCGCGCACCGGCAAGCCCTGCATCCGCTTCGTTGCCGCCCTCCCCAGCACCGGCGGCCAGCCCGCCTGCAGCCCGCGCGGCTGTACCGGCCACGGCGGCGCCCGCTCCCACTGCCGCCGGCGACGTCCCTTCGCCACAGCTGCACCAGTTGCACCCGGCCCGCCCGCTCTACCCTGGCGCAGACCCGGCCAAGACTCCCGCCGGCCTGGGCGCAGGATGGCTCATCGTGGCCGAAGTGCCCCAGCCCGCCGACCCGCTGGCCGGCGACGTGGGCCGCCTGCTGGACAACATGCTGCGCGCCATGCAACTGCACCGCCATCCGCGTGTGTACCTGGCGGCGCTGGAGCGCGTGGCGCCTGGCGGGCCTTCACCCACGCCCCCCGGCGCTACGAGGGACGTGGCCACAGCGCTGGCCGACGCCGTGGCCGCGCTGCAGCCCGCCATGGTGCTGGTGCTGGGCCATGTCGCCGCGCGCATCGCGCTTGGCCGCTCGGAGCCCCTCGGCCGCCTGCGCGCGGGGCCGCACCAAGTGGCGGGGTGCCCCGCCGTGGTCACCTACGACCCGGCGTTTTTGCTGCGGTCACAAGACAGCAAGGCCGCCACCTGGGCCGACCTGTGCCGCGCGCTGGCCACCGTGCGCAGCGCAGCGCAGGGTGGTGCGGTGCCATAATCCGCCGCCTGCCGTGTTTTTGATGCGGCGCGCTTCTTTTCTTCTTACTACGACACATACGGAGACAGCTCCTTGGAAACCTACCCCAGTTGGTAGCTTTCAGCTCCCCGGCGCCTGCCGCGTGGGGTTGAAAGCACCCCACCACCCCCACCGCAGATGCAACACAACAAGGGAGTGAGCCCATGCTCAACATCTTCACGCTCGCCAATGGCCGGCTGTTCCAGGAAGAAATTGAATCGCTGGAAGAGCTGACCAAGTTCCAGCCGATCTGGGTGGACCTGGAAGCCCCCACGCTCGAAGAAAAACGCTGGATCAAGCAGCACTACGGCCTGTCCATCCCCGAGGATGCGATGGACGAGGACATCGAGGAGTCCGCCCGCTTCTACGAAGAAGACAACGGTGAGCTGCACATCCGCAGTGACTTTCTGATTGACGACGACGAAGACCCCCGCTCGGTGCGCGTGGCGTTCATCCTGAACCAGCACAACGCCAACCTCAAGAGCCGGGGCGTGCTGTTTTCCATCCACGATGAAGACGTGCCCGTGTTCCGCCTGCTGCGAATGCGCGCGCGCCGGGCCCCGGGGTTGATCGAAGACGCCAAGGAAGTGCTGCTCAAGCTGTTTGATGCAGACGCCGAGTATTCGGCCGACACGCTGGAAGGCATCTACGATGAGTTGGAGCAAGTGAGCAAGCAGGTGCTGGCCGGCGACGTGACCGACACCCGCGCCGGCGAGGTGCTGGCCGCGATAGCGCGCCAGGAAGACTTGAACGGCCGCATCCGCCGCAACGTGATGGACACGCGCCGCGCCGTGAGCTTCATGATGCGCAGCAAGATGCTCAACTCCGAGCAGTTCGAGGAAGCCCGCCAGATCCTGCGCGACATCGAGTCGCTGGACAACCACACGGCATTTCTGTTCGACAAGATCAACTTCCTGATGGACGCCACGGTCGGTTTCATCAACATCAACCAGAACAAGATCATCAAGATCTTCTCGGTGGCGAGCGTGGCCTTGCTGCCGCCCACGCTGATCGCCAGCGTTTACGGCATGAACTTCAAGTTCATGCCCGAACTGGACTGGGCGCTGGGGTATCCGTATGCGCTGGGGCTGATGCTGGCAAGTGCGCTCGGGCCCATGTGGTACTTCCGCAAACGCGGCTGGTTGAAATAGGTTCCCCCCTGTGGCGCTGCGCGCCTTCCCCCTGAGGGGGACGCCTCCAGTGGGCCGGCGAAGCCGGATCCACGGTGGCGCTGGTATTTCGGGCGCGCCGGTTTCACTGCGCGGTGGCGGAACTGGTCGCTGCTGGCGTTTTGACTCCCCAAGCCCACGCCCCGCTCCTTCGGGCTGAGCTTGTCGAAGCCTCTGCAAGCCTGATGGCGGATTCAGCGGCCCGCCCAGCGAAAATATGAGTCAAATCACCCTCTTGCGCTTACCCATCAAGCGCTAGCAGCTATCAATTTCATAGTTTTTGCATCAACGTCAGCACCATGTGCTCGGCGTAGCGGCTAGCGACCGTCTGCACAAAGCGGGGGAAGTCCACGTGCGCGGTGTCGTCGGCGCGGTCGGAGATCGTGCGCGCGGCGGCAAAGGGGATGCCATAGTCGTGGCACACCTGGGCGACGGCGGCGCCTTCCATCTCCACGGCCAGCGCGGGGTGGCCGGCGTCTTGCAATGTGGTGCGCAGGCGGTGCGCCTCGTCGGCGGCGCAGACAAAGCGGTCGCCGCTGGCGATCAGACCGTGGTGGGCCCGGTGGGAGGTGACTGCGGGCGCGCCCAGCAGCTCAGGTTTGAAGCCGAATTGGCCTCTAGCGCTTGCCACACATGCGCCAGCAGCTTCCAAAAGAATAGCAGACAGGTCTGCATCGCAGGCCAGGCGGCTGCGGGCGTAGCCGGGTACTTCCCAGCGCGGGAACAGGGGTGATGCGTCCATGTCGTGCTGCAGGTAGTCCTCGGCCACCACCACGTCGCCCACGTTCACCCCGTCCCCCAGGCCGCCCGCCACGCCGGTAAACACGATGCGCGCCACGCCAAACCGCTCGACGAGTGCCGTCGCCGTGGTGGCCGCTGCCACCTTGCCAATGCCGGAGAGGGCCAGCACCACCGCGCGGCCAGCCAGTTCGCCGCGCCAGAAGGCACGTCCCGCATGCATCAGGCGCTGCGGGTGGGCGAGGTGGGCGACCAGGGTGCTTTGTTCTTCGGGCAGAGCGCTAAGGATGGCGGTAGTCATTGCGCCATATGGTTAAAACTGGCACACCCCAGACCAGCGGACGCCGCGCAAGCGCCGCCAAGCCGCCTGAGCGGCGCTTCGCTTGCGTGCGCTGGCGTCGTCCCCCTTCCTGCTGCGCGCAGCGCATCGAGAGAAGGGGCTGAGGGCCGCGGCTCCGAGCCTGCCTGCGCAGGCTTGGACAGCCCGAAGAGCTGCCGCCTCTGGCGGCCAGCACCGAGCCGTGAAGCGGCTCAGGGGGATGCTCACTTCTTATCCCGCAGCTCGCGGCGCAGGATCTTGCCCACGGGGGTCTTGGGCAGCTCGGTGCGGAACTCGATCACCTTGGGCTGCTTGTAGCCCGTCAGGTTGGCCTTGCAGTACTCCTTGACCTGCGCCTCGGTCAGCGCCGGGTCCTTCTTCACGATGACCAGCTTCACGGCCTCGCCGGTCTTCTCGTCGGGCACGCCGACCACGGCGCATTCGAGCACGCCGGGGCAGTTGGCCACCACTTCCTCGACCTCGTTGGGGTAGACGTTGAAGCCGCTGACCAGCACCATGTCCTTCTTGCGGTCCACGATCTTGAAGTAACCGCGCTCGTCCATGATGCCGATGTCGCCGGACTTGAAGAAGCCGTCGTCGGTCATGACCTTGGCGGTTTCGTCGGGGCGCTGCCAGTAGCCGGCCATCACCTGCGGGCCCTTGATCGCGATCTCGCCGGGCTGGCCGAAGGTGGTCACTTCGCGGCCTTCGTCGTCCAGCAGCTTCATCCAGGTGCCTGGCAGGGGAACGCCGATGGTGCCGGTGTATTCGGTGGCCGTCACCGGGTTGCAGCTGGCCGAAGGGCTGGTCTCCGACAAGCCGTAGCCTTCGCAGATGGGGCAGCCGGTCTTCTCCAGCCACAGCTTGGCCACCGCGCCCTGCACGGCCATGCCGCCGCCCACCGAGACCTTGAGGTTTTTCCAGTTGACCGTGTTGAAGTCGGGGTGGTTGGCCAGGCCGTTGAACAGCGTGTTGACGGCCGGGAAGCTGTGGAAGGTGTGCTTGGACAGTTCCTTCAGCACCGCGGGCAGGTCGCGCGGGTTGGGGATCAGGATGGTCTTGCCGCCCGTGCGCATGCTCAGCATCATGTTCACGGTGAACGCGAAGATGTGGTACAGCGGCAGCGCGCACACGGCCGTTGGCTGCTCGCCTGCAGGCACCTTGCTCATCACCGGCGAGTTCCAGGCCTCGGACTGCAGCACGTTGGCGAGGATGTTGCGGTGGAGCAGCACCGCGCCCTTGCTCACGCCGGTGGTGCCGCCGGTGTATTGCAGCAGCGCGATGTCGTCGGGGCGGATGTCGGGCTTCTTGAGCGAACCGCGTGTGCCCTGGGCCACGGCGTCGTTGAAGCGCACCGCGCCGGGCAGGTCAAAGGTGGGCACCATCTTCTTGACGTTGCGCACCACGTAATTGACCAGCGCACCTTTGAGCAGGCCCAGCTGGTCGCCCATGGCGCACAGCACCACGTGCTTGACGGGCGTGTTGGCAATGCAGCTTTGCAGGGTGGCCGCAAAGTTCTCGATGATGACGATGGCCTTGGCTCCCGAGTCCTTGAGCTGGTGCTCCAGTTCGCGCGGGGTGTACAGCGGGTTCACGTTGACCACGACAAAGCCCGCGCGCAGGATGGCCGCCACGGCCACGGGATACTGCGGCACATTGGGCATCATGATGGCCACGCGGTCACCCTTGACCAAGCCCAGGCTCTGCAAGTACGCCGCAAACGCGCTGGAGAGCGAGTCGGTCTGGGCGTAGGTCACCTCTTTGCCCATGAAGCTGTAGGCCACCCGGCTGGCGTACTTCGCAAAGGCCTCGTCCATCAAGGCCACGAGGGAGGGGTACTGCGAGGGGTCGATGTCGGCAGGAACACCTTGGGGATAGGCTGCCAGCCAGGGGCGGTCGGTCATTTGCGTTGTCTCCTAGTCAGTTTATTGGGGGCCATAAAAACCGTGCCATCGCTTTCAGCACGGTCGTGCTTTTTTCGCAGGGGAATTATGCCTGTCAGCTCTTGAGGGTGGCGAGCACTTCGTCGAGCATTTTCTTGGCATCGCCGAACAGCATGCGGTTGTTGTCCTTGTAGAACAGAGGGTTGTCCACACCCGCATAGCCGGACGCCATGGAGCGCTTCATCACGATGGAGGTTCTGGCCTTCCACACCTCCAGCACAGGCATGCCCGCAATGGGGCTGGTGGGGTCGTCCAGGGCGCTGGGGTTCACGATGTCGTTGGCGCCGATGACCATGGCCACGTCGGTGTCGCCGAAGTCCTCGTTGATCTCGTCCATTTCCATCACGATGTCGTAGGGCACCTTGGCCTCGGCCAGCAGCACGTTCATGTGGCCCGGCATGCGACCCGCGACCGGGTGGATCCCAAAGCGCACGTTCACGCCCTTGCTGCGCAGGGTTTGGGTGATCTCGTTCACGGTGTGCTGCGCCTGCGCCACGGCCATGCCGTAACCGGGCACGATGATGACGCTCTTGGCATCGCGCAGCAGCTCGGCGGTCTCGGCAGCACTCACTGGCACGGCTTCGCCTTGGGGCTCGGCAGCATCGCCCTTCTTGGCCGGCGTGCCCGCGCCGGACCCGAATCCGCCCGCAATCACGCTGATGAAGTTGCGGTTCATCGCATTGCACATGATGTAGCTCAGGATGGCGCCGGACGAACCTACGAGCGCGCCGGTGACGATCAACAGGTCGTTGCTGAGCATGAAGCCCGTGGCCGCAGCCGCCCAGCCGGAATAGCTGTTGAGCATGGACACCACCACGGGCATGTCGGCCCCGCCTATGGCCATCACCATGTGGATGCCGAAGAGCAGCGCGATGACCGTCATCACCATCAGCGGCACCATGCCTTGCTCCACCGTTTCGGCACGCAGGAACTCGCGGCCGAACCAGATCACGATCAGCAGCGCAGCGAGGTTGAGCCAGTGGCGCGCCGGCAGCAGCAGCGGCTTGCCGCCAATCTTGCCGTTGAGCTTGCCGAAGGCGATCAGCGAGCCGCTGAAGGTGACGGCACCAATAAGGATACCTACATAGATCTCCACCTCATGGATGGCCTTTTCTGCGCCCTGCAGCTGGATGGACGTGTCCACGTAGCTCGCAAACCCCACCAGGCAAGCCGCCAAGCCCACCAGGCTGTGCATCAGGGCGACCAGCTCGGGCATCTGCGTCATCTTGACAATGCGGGCGGCAAACAGGCCAATGCCGCCCCCGATGACCAGCGCCGCAATGATCCAGGCGATTCCCCCGCTGCTCACGCGCGGGCCGAACACCGTGGCCAGCACGGCCAGCGCCATGCCGACCATGCCGAACAGGTTGCCCCGGCGCGAGGTTTCGGGGTTGGAGAGTCCGCCCAGGCTCAGGATGAACAAAATGGCCGCGCCCAGGTAGGCCACGGTGGCAAGGCTTTGGGACATGTTCTGTGCTCCTCGTTCTTGTTGTTGTGATGACTTACTTGCGGAACATGGCCAGCATGCGGCGCGTGACCGCAAAGCCGCCGAACATGTTGATGGCCGTGAGCACGATGGCCGCAAACGCCAGCCACTGAATGAGCCCGTCCGGGCGCCCGTTCACCCCAGCTTCGGGCGGCGCAATCTGCACCAGCGCGCCGATGGCAATGATGCTGGAGATGGCGTTGGTCACACTCATAAGCGGCGTGTGCAGCGCGGGTGTGACGTTCCACACAACCATGTAGCCGATGAAGCAGGCCAGCACGAACACCGTGAAGTGGCCCAGGAACGCCGCGGGCGCGTAGGCGCCGATGAACCAGAAAGCTACGGCGGCAACCGCAAAAAGGATGGCCAGCGTCTTGGCGGGCAGCGGGGCGCTGCTGCCATGGCCGTGCCCGCCCTTCTTCTGCTCAACCAGCGCTGCAGCCTTGGGTGCAGGGGCGGGGGCTTGCTGGAGCGGCGGCGCGGGCCAGGTGATGGCACCGTCCTTGACCACGGTGAGGCCGCGGATCGCATCGTCTTCCATGTTGACCACGGCCACGCCGTCCTTGGCCTTGCACAGCTCTTCCGTCAGGCGCAGCAGGTTGGTGGCATAGAGGGTGGAAGACTGCTTGGCCAGGCGCGATGCCAGGTCGGTGTAGCCGACGATGGTGACGCCGTGGCGCACTACCGCCTCGCCAGGCACCGTCAGCTCGCAGTTGCCACCTTGCTCGGCGGCCATGTCCACGATCACGCTGCCAGGCTTCATGCTCTGCACCATTTCGGCGGTGATGAGCTTGGGCGCGGGTTTGCCAGGGATCAGCGCGGTGGTGATGATGATGTCGGCGTCCTTGGCCTGCTCCGCATACATCTTGCGCTGCGCGGCCTGGAAGCCTTCGCTCATCACCTTGGCGTAGCCACCGCCGCCCGAGCCCTCTTCCTCATAGTCCACTTTCACGAACTCGCCGCCCAGCGACTTGACCTGGTCGGCCACCTCGGCGCGCGTGTCGTTGGCACGCACGATGGCGCCCAGGTTGGCGGCCGTACCTATGGCCGCGAGGCCCGCGACGCCAGCACCCGCAATAAACACCTTGGCGGGCGGCACCTTGCCCGCGGCCGTGATCTGGCCGTTGAAGAAGCGGCCGAAGGCGTTGGCCGCCTCGATGACGGCGCGGTAGCCGCTGACCCCGGCCGTGGAAGTGAGCGCATCCATCTTCTGTGCGCGGCTCAGGGTGCGCGGCAGGCAGTCAATGGCCAACACGGTGGCCTTGCGGGCTGCGAGTTGCTGCATCAGCTCGGGGTTCTGGGCAGGCCAGATGAAGTCGATGAGTGTGGTGCCCTCTCGCAGCAGCGCCACTTCGCCGCTGGTGGGCGGGCGCACCTTGAAGACGATGTCCGCAGCGCCCCACAGTGCGGCCGCGTCGGGCAGCACCTGCGCGCCGGCGGCGCGGTAGGCATCGTCACTGAAATTGGCCGCTTCCCCGGCGCCCGATTCCACCGCCACCTCGAACCCCAGCTTGATCAGCTTTTCGACCACATCGGGCACGGTGGCGACGCGCTTTTCGCCGGGGTATATCTCCTTCGGCACGCCAATACGCTGCGGCGGTGGGACAGGGTTTGAGGTCTGCATGGGCGGTCTCCTTGGATGGGTGTAATCGTTGCGCCAGGGGCAGGGGGTGCGCAGCCCTTCAGCCAGCCCAGGGCCGAGCGGCGGCCTGCTTCTTGGCGAAATAGGCCTCCACGGCATCCAGCAGTTGCTGCTGTGCGGGGCTGGCAGGCGGCGTGATCTGCGCAGCGCCCAGCATCACGGCGCGCAGCGTCTGCACGTGGTAGTCAGTGAATTTGTCCGCGCTGCGCTCCAGCACAGCGGGCACTTCGGCAGGTGCCAGTGCGCGGTTGCGCAGCATGTGGGAGCTGGCCACCCAGAGGCTGTTGGCATCGGAGTCCGCCAGCGCCAGGTGCTGGCGCAGCAGGGCCAGCACACCGTGCTTTTGCTCGACGGTCACGGCGCCGGTGGCTTGCACCATGGCCAGCGCCATCACGGCGACCACATCCACCGGGTGCTCCAGCGTGTACAGCGGCGGCGTTGTCACCTTCTTGGCCCAGGCGCGGCGGCGGAAAAACGCCAGCGGATTGAGCCAGCCCACGTCAATACCAAAACGGCGCAGCGCCTCCATCGCCATCGTGAAGGTAATGATCAGCCCCAGGATCTGCAGGATCACGCCCATGGTGGGTCTCCCTCTCTGTCGGTTGAACCGTTGTATTGACTGCCGTGGCTTGCTTCTTCTTGTTGTTGGCTCTTCTGCTTTTTTGTTCTTTTTTTCTTTGCGTGGCGCGGGCCGCGCCGCTATCTCTTCACGAAGGCTGCTTCGGCAAACGGAAACGGCGGCACCGCCAGGTAGCCGTCCATCATGCCCACGCTCAGGCGCGCGGCCTGCGCCAGCGCATGCCCCCATTCCAGCGCGGGGCGGCCAGCGGTCAGGAACTCATCATTGTTCTGGGTCCTGGGGCGCAGCAGGCGGTGATCCACCAGCGCGTCCACCACCACCAGGGCGCCCGCATCGGTGGCGTAGCGGTAGCTGAGGTGCGAATAGGGCTGGGCCCAGGAGATCTGCTGGGCATCCACCCAGCGGGCCAGGTCTGGCTGATTCTTCTGCAGCCACTGGTCGCTGCTGGCCCAGCGCTTGAAGCGCAGGCAATCTGCGCGCACCGGGCTCTCTTTGGCGGCGTCGTCCACCGTCACGTCCTGCGCACGCGGGCATTCGCCGGACCATGGCGCACCGCCGCTCAGGGTGGTGCCACGGTTGGTCTGCACCCGGAGCACTGCCAGCCACTCGCCTTGCGCCCCGCGCAGTCCTACTGAGCGGGTTTGCAGCGGCGCGCGGCCCACGGCCTCGTCGACACTGCCCAGGTCCTGCCATTGGCCTGGGGGCAACACCAGGCGCGCACGGCCGACGGGGTACTCCGCCTTGGGCGGGACGGTGAGGGGCGCGCACGCCACCATCATCACCGTCACGGCGCAGGGCAACAGGCACCGAAACTTCGAAATCATCAGAGTCATGGACAAAGGTTCAAACACTTTCTGCGGCACCCGCCCCGGGCAAACTGACCGCGAGCTTACATGAAGAATTTCTGCGCACTGTCGCGCAGGAGAGATGTAGAGGGAACTCCCCAGCCCTCGCACACCGCGGCCCACCGGGTAAACCCGGCCTTTGATGCTGCGGAGACGAAAAAGCCCGGGCGCTGCCGCGGCCGGGCTGGGACGTGAGCGAAATCCGCCGGTTCGGCCGACGGCAGGCGATCAGTTAACCACCTGCGCCAGTTCGCCGCGCGCGTACTTGGCGGCCACGACCTGCAGGCTTTCGCCCTTGATCTTTGCCGCCTGGCCTTCGCAGCCGAACTCCAGATAACGCGCCTTGCAGACCAGCTTGGCAGCCTCGCGGGCGGGCTTGAGCCATTCGCGCGCGTCGAACTTGTCGGGGTTCTCGGCCAGGAACTTGCGCACCGCGCCGGTCATGGCCAGGCGGATGTCGGTGTCGATGTTGATCTTGCGCACGCCGTGCTTGATGGCTTCCTGGATCTCCTTGACCGGCACGCCGTAGGTCTGCTTCATCTTGCCGCCGTACTGGTTGATGATGTCCAGCAGGTCTTGCGGCACGGACGACGAGCCGTGCATCACCAGGTGAGTGTTGGGGATGCGGGCATGGATTTCCTTCACGCGGCTGATGGCCAGGATGTCGCCCGTAGGCGGCCGGCTGAACTTGTAGGCACCGTGGCTGGTGCCGATGGCGATGGCCAGCGCGTCGAGCTGCGTGGCTTTGACAAACTGTGCGGCTTCTTCGGGGTCGGTCAGCATCTGGCTGTGGTCCAGCTTGCCTTCGGCGCCGATGCCGTCTTCCTCGCCGGCTTCCCCGGTTTCAAGGTTGCCCAGGCAGCCCAGCTCGCCTTCCACCGTCACACCCACCTTGTGGGCCATCTCCACCACCTTGCGGGTCACCTCGACGTTGTATTCAAACGATGCAGGGGTTTTGCCATCTTCCATCAGCGAGCCGTCCATCATCACCGAGCCGAAGCCCAGATGAATGGCGCCCGCGCAGACCTTCGGCGATGTGCCATGGTCCTGGTGCATGACCAGCGGAATGTGGGGGAAGGCTTCCACGGCCGCCTGGATCAGGTGCTTGATGAAGGGCTCGCCCGCGTACTTGCGCGCACCGGCGCTGGCCTGCAGGATGACGGGGGCGCCCACTTCATCGGCGGCGGCCATCACGGCCTGCACCTGTTCCAGGTTGTTGACGTTGAAAGCGGGGATGCCGTAGCTGTTGGCAGCGGCATGGTCGAGCAGTTCGCGCATCGAAACGAGGGGCATGGTCGTAGGGTCCGTTGAGGGTTGAGGAGGCGCTCTGTAGGCCTGGTCGAGGCCGGCGTGGCGGCGGTAACCGCTTGGTAACTCGCAATTTTAACCGGCGCGTGTGTCCGCAGGCAGCGGTAAATCCAAGCGGTAGCAGGTGGTAAACGACGCTGGCGCCCCCGCAGTTCCAAAGCGGCCCCCATGGATGTCGGCCACGCGCCGCAGGATTTCATGGCCCAGGTGCAGGCTGTCCACCGGTGCCGAGCCGCTTTCGTGTGCCTGGTCCTGGGCGTCGGCTGCACCCCGCGCCCCGTCGTCGCAGACCAGCAGCCAACAGGCCCCGCCCTCCCGCGCCACCCCCAGCTGCACCGTGATGCGTGTGCCGGGTGGTGTGTGCTTGAGCGCGTTTTCCACCAGGTTGCGCGCCGCCAGGTCCAGCAGCACCGCGTGGCCCAGTATGGTGATGGAGGACGGGGCTTCCACGGCCAGCTCGTACCCCCGCTGCCATGCCGCCTGGGCGTAGTCGGCGCACACGGTGCGCGCGATTTCGCACAGGTCCACGGCGGTCTTGGCCCCATGCAGCTCGGCGCGGCTTGCGCGCGCCAGCGCCAGCAGCTGGCTGAGCACGTGGCCTGCGCGCAGCGCGTCCTGCCCGATGCGCTGCACTGCCTGCGCACGCGCCTCGGCATCCAGTCCGCCAGCCAGGGCGCTGGCCTGCAGCGCTATTGACGACAGCGGAGTGCGCAGCTCGTGCGCCACTTCATTGGCCAGGCGCCGCTCGCGCACCAGGGCCTCATGCTGCCGGTCCCGCAGCGTGTTGATGGCGTCAACCACTGACTCGAATTCCCCCCAGGCATGGCGCGACGCCAGGCGCTGCGTGCTGGCAGGGTCCAGCGCGGCCACATCGGCAGACAGCGCATACAGGGGCCGCAGGCCGCGCCACAATGCCAGCCCGAGTGCAAGGGCCACCACGGGCAGCAACCACAAGCCGGGCTCGATCATCTGCTCCGCAATGTCTTCCGCCAAGACATCGCGCTCGCTCAGCGCGAGCAGCACCATCACCTTGCGGGTTCTGCCTGCGTCCCACTGTGAAAAGCTGCGCCACACCGCAGCCTCCGGCCCCAGCGCCAGGTTCGCAAAACCCTCAGCTGCCGAGAAGGCGGGAACAGGCGCGGCGCCAATGGATGCCAGGAGCCGGCCCTGGGCATCCCACTGCACCACGCTCAGCGACTGCTGGTAGTCGTGCGACTTGAGCCAGGGGGTGGGTGCGCGCAGCGTCAGCTCCGCACCCGCTACAGGCTCTGCGGCGCGCAGGTTCAGCAGCAGGGCGGCCACGCTCGCCAGATGCCCGTCGGTCAGCTCGTCGGCCTCGTGCACGCCCGTCTGGTAGCCAATGACCACAAAACTGGCCCACACCACCACCAGCGCGCCCAGGGACCAGAGCAGCAGTTGGCGGGTCAGCGAGGGGCGGCGCAGGGCAGCCACGGCAGTGGGCGCCCCGCTCATCGCGCCTCCGTGGGCATGAAGTAGCCCACGCCCCTCATGGTCTGGATGCAAGCGCCGCCCAGCTTGCGGCGCAGGTGGTGGATGTGGACCTCGATGGCGTTGCTCTCGATGGCCGCGTCCCAGCTGTAGAGACGCTCCTCGATCTGCTGGCGTGAGAGCACGCGCCCGCGCGCCTCCATCAGCACCAGCAACACCGAGAACTCACGCGGGGACACATCCACCAGTTTCCCGCCCTGTCGCACGGTGCGCGCCGCGGGGTCCAGCTCGATGTCGCCTTGACGGAGCGTGGGTGAGGTACGCCCGGCTGCACGGCGCAGCAGAGCGCGCAAGCGGGCGTCCAGCTCGTCCACGTCAAACGGCTTGGTAAGGTAGTCGTCGGCACCCAAATCGAGTCCGGCCACCCGCTGGTGTACCTGGTCACGCGCGGTGAGGATGAGCACCGGCGTGGCCGGGTCCGGCAGCGGCGGCTGCGCGGTGTCGCCCGCGCCAGGGCTCAGGCGCAGGCGGCGCAGCAGCTCGCTGCCATCGCCATCGGCCAACCCCAGGTCCAGCAGAACGGCGTCAAACCGCTCAGCGCGCAGTGCGCTCCAGGCACCGGACACGCCATCGCACAGGTCCACCGCATATCCGCGCTGCTGCAGCGTTGTGCGCAGGCCTACAGCAATGCCCGCATCGTCTTCCACCACAAGGATTCGCATGTACGGCATTGTCGCCTTGCAACGAGCAAGGTGCGCATGGAGCCGCTTGCAGGCAGAGCAGCCGGCGGAACGCCATAGCGTCCTGACCGACGCATTAAGACGGCGTTAAGGGCTGCCACCTAAGGTCCGTACCCATGCCCGCACACGCCGCGCCCGGGGCGCCCCTCCCCGCTTTTCGCTACAGCACCTTGTTCTGGACGCTGACCGGTCTGGTATGCCTCATCGCCTGGGACGTTTCCGGCAGAGATTTGACACTGGCCCACCTCTTCGGCGACGCCCGAGGCTTTCCCATGCGAGACCATTGGTTCTTTGTGCAGGTGCTGCACGAAGGTGCTCGCCGCCTTGGATGGGTGCTGGTACTGCTGTTGGCGCTGGGCGTCTGGTGGCCTCTGGGCGTGCTGCGGCGGCTGGACACCGTAGGGCGTCTACAGATGGCCTTGAGCGCCTTGCTGGCCCTGGCCGCCATCAGCATCACAAAGAACCTCAGCACCACGAGCTGCCCGTGGGACCTGGCGGAGTTCGGTGGCGTGGCACGCTACGCGTCGCACTGGGCGCTGGGCATGCTGGATGGGGGAAGTGGGCGGTGCTTTCCAGCAGGCCATGCGTCGGCCGGCTTTGCTTTCGTCGGCGGCTATTTCGCGCTGCGCCGCCACGAGCCCACCGCCGCGCGCTGGTGGTTGGTGACAGCGCTGCTGTCCGGCTTGGTGCTGGGGGCTGCGCAACAGGTGCGCGGGGCTCATTTCATGAGCCACACGCTCTGGACGGGGTGGATCTGCTGGACCACGGGCGCGCTGTGCAATACAGCTGTGGAACATCTGCGGACAAGGGCCCCTTACTTGCTGGCCACCCGGCGCATCACCACCGGCAACGCGGCAGTCAGCCCGCCACGCAGATCTTGAGCATGTTCGTGCCGCCGGGCGCGCCCATGGGTTCGCCGCAAGTAATGGCGTACACGTCGCCCTTGGCCACAATATTGCGGCTCTTGAGGTGGCCCTCGGCCTGCTCCAGCGCGGTGTCACGGTCGGCGCTGGTGTCCATGAGGAGGGGGCGCACATTGCGGTACATGGCCATCTTGCGCTGCGTGGCCACCTTCGGTGTCAGCGCGTAGATGGGGATGTCGATGCTGTGGCGGCTCATCCACAACGCGGTGGCGCCGCTGTCGGTCATGGCCACGATGGCCTTGGCGCCCAGGTGGTGGGCCGTGAACAGCGCCCCCATGGCGATGGACTGGTCGATGCGGCCAAAGGTCTGGCCGGTGAAGTCAGCGTCCAGCTGGTGGTCTTCGGCGGCCTCGGCGGCGGCGCAGATGGTGGCCATTTCTTCGACGGTCTCCAGCGGGTAGCGGCCCGCGGCCGTCTCGGCGCTCAGCATTACGGCGTCGGTGCCGTCCAGCACGGCGTTGGCCACGTCGCTCACCTCGGCCCGCGTGGGCACGGGGTTGGTGATCATGCTTTCCATCATCTGCGTGGCGGTGATCACCACCTTGTCCATGTCGCGCGCCATGCGGATCATCTTTTTCTGCAGCGCGGGCACGGCGGCGTTGCCGACCTCCACGGCCAGGTCGCCCCGGGCCACCATGATGCCGTCCGACACGCGCAGGATGGATTCCAGGTGCGGGATGGCTTCGGCCCGCTCGATCTTGGCGATCAGCCCCGGCTTGTGGCGGAACTCGGACGCAGCCACATTGCACAACTGGCGCGCCATTTCCATGTCGGTCGCGTTCTTGGGAAAACTCACGGCCACATAGTCGGCCTGGAAGCTCATCGCCGTGCGGATGTCCTCCATATCCTTGGCCGTGAGGGCCGGTGCTGTGAGGCCGCCGCCCTTCTTGTTGATGCCCTTATTGTTCGACAGCTCGCCGCCGACTTTCACGGTGGTGTGCACTGCTTCACCTCGAACGGCATCCACGGTCAGGACGATCAGTCCGTCATTGAGCAGCAGAACGTCGCCCGCCTTCACGTCGCGCGGCAGTTCTTTGTAATCCAGGCCCACGCCTTCAATGTCACCCAACTCGGTGCGCGATGCGTCCAGCACGAATTGGGCGCCCGACTCCAGCATGACCTTGCCCTCGGCGAACTTGCCCACGCGGATCTTGGGACCCTGCAGGTCGGCCATGATGGCCACCTCGCGGCCCGCGCGCTGGGCTGCAGCGCGCACCGTGGCCGCGCGGTCGATGTGGTCCTGCGCCTTGCCGTGGCTGAAGTTCAGCCGCACCACATTCACGCCCGCGCGGATCATCGCCTCCAGCAGCGCCGGGTCGCTGGAAGCGGGGCCGAGGGTGGCGACGATCTTGGTGGCGCGGCGCGTGGGCATGGGGAGGTCTCCTGGTTTCATTCGAGGCAATCGGTTCATGTAATTGAATTTCAATTCTCACATGAAGCGGTTACACCCCAGTTACCCACCCTCGCCGCGGCGCCGCGCAGCACGCGGCTATCTTTCATGCGTCGAAGTGAAAGACCTTGCTCACGATCTGCCACCGCCCCTCCACCTGCACCAGTGTGAGGAAATCGGTGAAATGCCGGGGTGCGATCGAGCACTGCACGCAGGCAAAGGCCGTGACTGGCCCCGCGAACGCGATGGACAGGATGCGGTCGGTGCGTGCCTGGCCTGTGCCTGCGGGCGACGGGCGCTGGTCCACCACCGCAAAGTAGTGCTTCATGTCCCAGACCAGCAGATTCCCACCCGAAGCGGTGCAGTAGCGGGCCAGCGGATGAAACACCTGGGCCAGCCGGACCGTGTCGCTGTGGTACAGGCCGTCGAAGTAGGTCTGCAGCACCGCGCTCACGCCGGCAAAGTCGGACGCGGCCGTCATGACGCCGCCTGCTTTCTGAACTCGGGCACGGGCAGGCCGCCCACGCCCCAGTTGTCCAGTTCGATTTCCTGGATCACCACGTGCGTAGTGGCGGGCTGCTTGTCCAGCACGCGCACCAGCAATTGCGTGACGCCGGCAATGAGTTCGGCTTTTTGCGCCGGGGTCACGCCTTCGCGGGTGACCTGGATGTTGACGTAGGGCATGTGCGGTCCTTCAGCCCAGGCGGCGCACGGCCTGGGCGATGCGCTCGCCGAACAGCCTGGCGGTGGCCAGGTCGCCCGGCGCCATTTCATCGGGCGAGGCGTCGGCCGGCGTGGTGGCCATGAGGCCCGCGAACGAGGCCAGGTAGTTGATGTCGTCGCGCCCGGAGGCTTTGGTGTTGCTGGGCGGAAGCGCTGTGCCGGCCCAAAGCATGCCGTGCTGCTGGGAGAGCGAGAACAGGGTGTACAGCGTCGTGAGCTTGTCGCCGTTCATGCCTGCGCTGTTGGTGAAGCCGGCGGCCAGCTTGTCCTTCCAGCCCTGCCGCGCCCACACGGACGCGCTGGCATCGGCAAAGCGCTTGAACTGCCAACTCACGTTGGCCATGTACGTGGGCGAGCCGAACACGATGGCCCGAGCAGCGCCCAGCTGCGCCCAGCCGGCGTCGGACAACTGGCCTTGATCATCCAACGCCAGCAGCGCGCCGCCGCTGCCCTCGGCAATGGCTTGCGCGACTCGCTGTGTGTGGCCGTAGCCGCTGTGGAAGACGATGGCAATGGACGGGGATGGGGAGGATGGGGAAGCGAGCGAAGCCATGGGTTTCCTTTGAGCAAAAACGAAGAACAACGAGGAAACCGCAGGTTATGGAATACCCATGCATGGGTAAACTCATTCGAACGCACTTCATTTTTTACCCCATGTAATTTATGGCACGCGATTTTGGCGATGTGATGCTGGGCAGCATTGAGCTGTTCTGCCTGGCGGCGGAAGCCGAGAGCTTTACCGAGGCGGCCCTGCAGGCCGGCATCACGCCGGCTGCGGTCAGCCGCTCGGTGGGGCGGCTGGAAGAGCGGCTGCAGGTGCGCCTGTTTGTGCGGAGCACCCGCAAGATCCGGCTCACCGACAGCGGCCGTACGTACTTTGACCACTGCCGCCAGGCGCTGAGCCGCCTGAGCGAAGCCGAGCGCGAACTGACGGGCACACAGGCCGAGCCCGCAGGCACGGTGCGCATGAGCGTGCCTACCACGCTGGGGCACTACCGCGTGCTGCCCGCGCTGGTGCCGTTTCGCGCGCGATACCCCAAGGTGCAGGTGGAGGTGGAGTTGAGCAACCGGAATGTCGACTTCACCGCCGAAGGCTTTGACCTGGCCGTGCGTGCACGGGTGCAAGCCGACTCTGGCCTGGTCGCGCGCAAGCTGCTGGATGCGGAATTGGTGGTGGTGGCCACACCGGACTACCTTCGGCGCGCCGGCCGCCCTGCATCCCCCGACGACCTGGCTGCGCACGAGTGCATCCAGTTCCGGCTGCCCAGCACGGGCCAAGCGGTGGATTGGGTCTTTCGCCGGGACGGGCGGGACTTTGAGGTCCGCACGCCGGGCGGCCTGCACTGCGCGGGTGATGTGCTCGGGGCGGCAACCCTCGCGCGCCACGGCGCGGGGCTGGTGCAGACCTACCGCTTCCTGGTGGAGCAGGACCTGGCCGAGGGCCGACTGGTGGAGGTGCTGCAGCCGTTTGCCGGCCCGTCACGGCCGTTCTCCATCATCTACCCGGCGGCGCGGCACATGCCGCTGCGCGTGCGGGCGCTGATCGACCATCTGGTCGCGCACGTGGGCGCGCCCCACACCATTGCCAGGGCCGCTGCACGCGCGCTGATCGCGACCACGACAAAACCGAAGAGGAAAAAGAGTTGAGTTGAACGGTGTGCGCTCGCCCCACAGCTACAGCCAGAGGTGAGACAGCGCATGCGCCAGCACGTGGGCCAGCATGGCCGCTTCGAGCCCCCAGCGCGCAAACAGAGCACCGGCCACCAGGCCGAACGCGGTATTGCCAACCAGCACAAAGACCAGCACCTCAGGCGTCAAGGCTCCGGCCATGGCCCGCGCTGCGGGCAGGTGCCCTACGGCAAACAAGAGCGCACTCAGCACCACCGCCAGCACCACCCACGACAGCCGGGGCACACCCTGTCCGCGCTGCAGAATGCGCCACGCCAGCCACAGCACCAGACTCATGGCGCCCCAGCGCACCAGCAGCTCTTCGGTGATGCCACCGTACAGCAGCTTGACCAGCAACGGCATGGCGCTGGCGGGGTCGGCGGGGCGAAGCACGGCCGGGGCGGTATTTGACAGCAGGACCAGCCAGACGGCACCTGCCGCGCCGCCCACAAAACCCGGCACCCACTGCGGCCGCAACGCGGCAGCCACAGGCTGTCCGGCCACCCATGCAGACAGTGCGGGTGCGCACAACCCCACCCGGGGCGCCAGCACCGTGCCCACAGCAACGGCAGCGGCCAGCAAGACAGCCGTCTGCAGTCCGCTGAGCAGCACCACCGCCCAAAGGGGCAGCGGAAGCAGCGCCTCGTTGGCGGCCAGCGGCGGCAGCAGTGACCACACCACGGCCACCACACCAGGCAGGCCCAGCAGCCACAGCCACACCCCCAGTCGCCATCCCGCCCGCGAACCGGGCGCCGCGAGGGCCGTCATCGCATCAGCGCCTCGATCTCATCGGCCTTCACCGGCACGCCGCGCGTGATCAGCTCGCAGCCAGTGTCGGTGACGATGGCGTCGTCTTCAATGCGAATGCCGATGTTGTGGAACTGCTCGGGCACACCGTCGGCCGGTCGCACGTAGATGCCGGGCTCTATGGTCAGCACCATGCCAGGGCGCAGCACGCGGCTGGGGCGGTTGGTAATGGTCTCGCCAGAGAGTGGGTCCTTGCGCTCGCTGGCCAGCCCCACCTCGCCGGGCTCCACATAGCTGCCGCAATCGTGCACATCCATGCCCAGCCAGTGGCCGGTGCGGTGCATGTAGAACTGGAAGTAGGCGCGCTTTTCGACCACGTCCTGCGCTGTGCCCACCTTGTTCTTGTCGAGCAGCCCCAGGTCCAGCATGCCTTGCGCCAGCACGGCCACGGTGGCGTCGTGAGGGTCGTTGAAGCGGGCTCCCGACTTGGTGGCCGCCACGGCGGCGTCCTGGCTGGCCAGCACCAGGTCGTACAGCGCGCGCTGGGGGCCGGTAAAGCGGCCGTTGGCCGGGAAGGTCCGCGTGATGTCGCTGGCATAGCCATGCAGCTCGCAGCCCGCGTCAATCAGCACCAGGTCGCCGTTGCGCACCGGCGCTGCATCCGCCTGGTAGTGCAGCACGCAGGCGTTGGCACCGGCCGCCACGATGGAGCCGTAGGCCGGGTACTGCGAGCCGGCTTCGCGAAACGCGTGCAGCAGCTCGGCGTCCAGGTGGTATTCGCGCACATCTTCGCCCGCGCGCAGCATGCGGGCCGAGCGCTGCATGGCGCGGATGTGGGCCTGCGCGCTGATGGCGCCAGCGCGGCGCATGATGTCCTGCTCGTGCGCGTCCTTGATGAGGCGCATCTCGTCGAGCAGCGTGCACAGATCGTTCTGTTGCGCGGGGCACAGCGCGCCGTAGCGAACGCGGGCGCGCACGGCATTGAGCCAGCCTTCCACACGCGCTGCCAGGCCGCTGTGGATGGCAAAGGGGTACCACACGCTGCTGCGGTTTTCGAGCAGACGGGGCAACTGGGTGTCCAGCTCCGCCGCCGAGTGCGCGGCATCCACGCCCAGGGCCGCAGGGGCTGCGGCCGGGCCCAGGCGGTAGCCGTCCCAGATTTCGCGCTCCAGGTCCTTGGGCTGGCAGAACAGGGTGCTGCGGCCGTCGTGCGCCACCACCAGGCAGGCGCCGGGCTCGGTGAAGCCAGTCAGGTAGTAGAAGTAGCTGTCGTGGCGGTACAGGAAGTCGGTGTCACGGTTGCGCGGACGCGCAGGCGCAGTGGGGATGATGGCAATGCCACCTTCGCCAAGCAGGGAGGCTAGGCGGGCGCGGCGCTGGGCATAAAGGGGGTTGGGTTGGCTCATCCGCGCATTTTGGGGCCATCGGCTGGCGCCGGTGCGCGCCGGGGGCAATCTTGTGGATCTTGCTGGTATGTGGTGCGTGCGCCGCGCCCCGGCTGCGGACCTGCGGGCCCTCCCCCGAGCCGTGGCAGACTCTGGCCACCTTGGGGCCCGCCCGGCGACCCCTTTGCCATCCTTTCACCCGCCCGCGCCATGCCGCTATTTCTGTCCACACTGCTGAACTTCATCTTCGCAACGTTCATACCCATGGTGGGGCTGGTGTTGACCGGCGCCCTGCTGGTGTATGCCGTCTATGTGCGGTGGATCGATATTCCACAGAAGTGGCTGCTCACCACACGCGCCCTGCAGGTGCTGATTGCCGTTGCCGTGGTATGCAATGCCTGGCTGGGAGTGCGGATGTACCTGACCCACAGCACGCAGCAGGCCCGGGTGGACGGCGCGAGCGTGCGCGCCAGCCGCGAGCGTTTTGTGCTGCCGCAGGATTTCCAGTATGGCGAGCTGCTGATCCCTGCAGGCAGCCTGATCAACCGCCGCGACCCTTTTGACAAGGGCGAACCCAACCGCCCCCTGGCGCTACATGGGCTGGAGGCCGTGCGCTTTGCGCAGCCTGTGGAGCTGGCGGGCGTGCAGGCCACTGCGCTGCAGGTGCTGCCTGCGCGGGTGGAGCTGGCCCAGGACCAGCGCCTGGGCCCCGTATACCGCTACGACAGCGCCACCCAGAGCTGGGTGCCCAACAAGCTGATCTCCGGGCTGGCGTGCCGCAAGGGCCAGATCGCCGTCTTCCAGGTGCCGCCCATCGAATACGACGTGCAGGCCGAGGTGGGCAAGCCCGCGCCCGACGGGCCGGATGCCCGGTTTGCCCCCAGCCAGTGGCTGCTGCGCGCGTGCGAGAACGGGCCCGCCATCACGGTCGAGCCGGCCTTTCAGCCTGCTGCGGGCTGACGCGCGCTCTGCGCCTCTACCGCGCGGCCCCGTCAGCGGTTGAGTTCGGCCAGCCTCTCGGGCGTGCCCACGTCCGTCCAGCGGCCGGTGTACAGCGATGCGGACACCCGGCCCGCATCCATGGCACGGCGCAGCACGGGCGCCAGGGGTGCCTTCACGCCGGTCGGGTTGCCCGGGGGGATGTCGCACCAGGGCGGCGCAAACAACTCGGCACGCAGCAGGGCGATGGTGCTGTACGTATAGCGCGGCGCGGGGTCGTCTGGGGGCAGGTTCAGCGCCAGGCCGTCGGCCGAAAGGCCGAAGTCTCCCCGCGGGTTGTGCGCCGGATTGGGCACCAGCCACAGGTGCGCCAGGCTGTGGCTGCGTTCAAACGCCTGCACGGCCGCCATGTCGAAGACAAAGTCCGGCGCAAACACGTCACCCGCCGCCAGCCAGAACACCTGGCCCAGCTGCGGCAGCGCGCGGGCAATGCCGCCCGCCGTCTCCAGCGCCCCGCCAAAATCAACGCCCTCGTGCGAGTATGAAATTGATAGCTGCTGGCGTTTTCCAGATAAGCGCTGGAGGCCAAAAACACTTGAAAAACGGTCGCTGATCTGCTCCCCCAGCCAGGCGGTGTTGATGACCACCCGCGTCACCCCCCCGTCCTGCAGCGCCTGCAGGTGCCACTGCAGCAGGGGCAGGCCTTGCACCGGCAGCAAGGGTTTGGGGGTGGTGTCCGTCAGGGGCCGCATGCGTTCGCCGCGGCCAGCGGCAAGCAGGAGGGCAGGAGGTGCGTCTGTCTTCATGCCCGCAGTGTAGGTCTGGGCTGTCCGCTGTAAGCTACAGCGCCACGCTCGATGCCCGCCATGAAGATCCTTCTTGCCGATGACCATGCGCTGTTCCGCGAAGGGGTGCAATACCTGCTGTCCTCGCTGCACGCGGACGCCACAGTGCTCCACGCGGGAGATTACGCCAGCGCAGCAACGCTGATCAAAGAGCATCCGGACGCCGCGCTGGCACTGATCGACTTGGACATGCCGGGCCAGGCGCAGGCAGGCGGCATTGCGCCGCTGCTGAGGCTGGCGCCCACACTGCCCGTGGTGGTGCTGTCGGCGTGCGAAGACCCCGTCGCCATCCGCAGCGTTCTCGACGCAGGCGCAATGGGCTTCATCCCCAAGCGCGAACAGGGCGCCGTGATGCTGAGTGCACTGCGCCTGGTGCTCGCCGGTGGCGTCTATGTGCCGCCGCTGCTGCTCGCGGCACCGGCGAGCCCGGCCAGCGGCGGCACGCCGCTCACACCACGCCAGACGGAGGTGCTGCAAGCGTTGGCGCAGGGAAAGCCCAACAAACTGATCGCACGCGCCCTGGGCATGACGGAGGCCACGGTAAAGGCGCACACCGGTGCCATTTTCCGTGCGCTGGAAGTGGACAGCCGCGCTCAGGCCGTCCTGGCGGGGCGCCAGCGGGGCTTGCTGGCGCCGGACTAAACGCCGCCTCGCCCCGCGTGCCGCAAGAATGCACGCAGACGCGCGGGCGACGCCGGCTTGTGCAGCACCGGATGACCGCTGGCCGCCGCCTCCCGCAAACGGTCGGGCGCCGTATCCCCCGTGACGATGAGCGCCGGGATGGCCTGGCCCCAGACGGCGCGCACGGCAGCGATGGCCTCGCCGCCTGTCTCTCCCGCGCGTAAGCGGTAGTCGGCCACGATGGCTTGCGGCGGTTGCGCCAACTGGTCCAGTGCGTCCCGTGCGCCGGCCGATGCGACCACCTCGTAGCCCCAACCGCGCAGCAACAGGGCCATGGCGGCGCGCACCTCCGCTTCGTCATCCATCACCAGCACGGGCGGCGCGGGTGCCCCGACCGCCAATTCCTCGCCCAATGTGGAGGGATCGGCCGGCTGCTGCGGCAACGGCATCTGCTGCAAACTCAGCGTGAAAGTGCTGCCCTGGCCCGGCACCGAACGCATCTCCAGCCCGTGGTCCAGCAAGCGCGCCAGCCGATCGACCACCGCGAGCCCAAGTCCCAAGCCCTTGGCCCGGTCCCGCTCGGAGTTGTGCAACTGCACAAACTCCTTGAACACATCCTGCTGGTGCTCCGGCGCAATGCCGATGCCGGTATCACAGACCGAAAGCGCAACCCTGCGCGCAGTGCCTTCCTGTGTGTCGGCATGCCAGAGCAGCGCCACTTCGCCGTGCGGGGTATAGCGCACGGCGTTGGAGAGCAGGTTGCGCAGCAGCGTTTCCAGCAGGGCCGGGTCGGACAGCACGGCCACATCCGGGCCTTCACAGCGCCATGCCAGCCCTTGCGCCTGTGCCAGCGGCCCGAACTCCGCGCCCAGGCGGTGCGCCAGCGCGTGCAAGAGCACGGGCGCGCATTGCGGATGCAGCACGCCCGCGTCCAAACGCGACACATCGAGCAGCGCGTTCAGCAGCCCCTCCAACGCCGCGACACTGGCGCCGATGCGCTCGGCCAGTGGCTGCAACGGGGTGGCGACCGCGCGCTCGTGCAGTGCCTGCGCAAACAGTCCCAGCGCGTGCAGGGGCTGGCGCAGGTCGTGGCTTGCAGCAGCCAGAAACCGGGACTTGTCTGTGTTGGCCTGCACTGCCACTTCCTTCTGGCGCTGGAGATCGGCCAAAAGCGCGTCCTTCTCAAAGCGCAGACGGATGGTTTCGGTGGTCGCCGCATGGGCCTGCACCATGATGCCGTGCAGGATGCCCAGGTAAACCAGCAGCCCCAATGCCAGGCCCCAGCCGCTCTCGCCCCCGCGCAACGCAAGCCCCAAGGCGGTGAGCCCCACCGACGGCAGCGCAAAGGCGTACTCGGTGCGCGGCCAGAACGAGGTCACGAACACCGACCCAGCCGAAATGCCGACTATCAGGGTCAGCAGCAGCATCTGCAGCGCGGGCGAATCGGTGGCAAGGAAGAAAAAACCCGCAACACCCCAGGCCAGCCCGTCGACAGCTGAAGACACCGTCACCTCGTTGGCCCAGCGCACGGCCTGGGCCTGGTGGGTCACGCTGGCCCGGTAGCGCCGCACCAGCAGCCCGCGCAGCGCAGGCGCGAGCAACGCTGCCGTAAGCCACAGCCCCAGCCGCCAACCGCCGTGAACCGGCCACAGCGCAGCCGCCGCAATGCACGGCAGAACCGGCATGAGCGGCAGCGCGCCCACCAGCATGGACTTCATGCGGCGGATGGCTTCCATCTCGATCTGCGGACCGGCAGTCATGGCACGGAAGCGGGTCGTACGACGCGTGCCGCCGGGTCGTACACCTTCAGTCGAATGTTCAACAACCGGGCGGCTCCACAGAATTCGCGGCAACCTTTTTCACGGGAGCCTTGCGTATGTTTTTGGGTACGTTCACACCTTTCAACGCGCCGCGCCATGCGGCGCTGGCCACCTTGTTCAGCCTGGCGCTTGCCGCCTGTGGCGGCAGCAGCAATGGCGATGGCGGCGGAGGCGGCAGCGAGGCTCCGCCGCCGCCAGCCTCCTCGGGCGGCGTGCCCACCGCCACCGGCAACGCCGCCGGCACGGCCGTCAGCCAAACCATGGGAGCGGCCGGCGGGCGGCTGGAGCTGGAGGGCGGCCGGGTCACCCTCGACGTGCCCGCTGGCGCGCTCACCCAGGACACCACGATCACCGCGCAACCCATCACCAACCACGCGCATGGCGGAACCGGCCAGGCTTGGCGCTTCAGTCCTGAAAACGTGCGCTTCGCCAAACCCGTGGTGCTCAGCTTCCGCTATGGCGACAGCGAGCTGGAAGGCTCCGCGCCCGAAGCGCTGGGTATCGCTTTCCAACGCCCGGGCGGCGTGTGGGAATGGGTGGGAAGCCCGCGGATCAACACCACCGCCCGCACGGTGAGCATCAGCACGGACCACTTCAGCGACTGGTCTCTCGTGCAAGGCATGCAACTTCGCCCTGTCAAAGCCAACGTGGCCGCAGGGAAGACGCTGGCTCTTCAGGTCATGAACTGCTTCACTGACTACGATGATCTCCTGGCCCCCATCGTGGGTCACCCATGCAGGCCCGAGCCACCCACTGGAGGGAAGATCAAGGAGTGGGCCGTGAACGGCCAGCCGGGAGGCAGCGCAGGCGTGGGCACCATCGGCGGGGACCAGCAGGGCGCGACCTACACCGCGCCCGGCGTGCCGCCCAGCCCCCACACCGTGACGGCCAGCGCGCGCGTGGATCTCAAACGCAGCGGCCAGATGCTGCTGCTGTCGCACATCACGATCACTCCGGAAGCCGACTACGTGGGTACGGTGACCTTCGACCACATCAGCCTGGGCGGCAGCATCAAGGGCACCGCGAATGTGTCTTGGAAGTTGCTCGAAACGATGTCGTCCGGTCAGACCGCGATTCGGTACTACGCCCCCAGCGGAACAACCGACCTGGATCTGCAGCTGGAAGGCTGCGACCCACGGAAGTTGTCCCTGCCCATCGACGGCAGCTTTGCAGCCAGCCAGTCGCAGGGCGCCCCCTTCCTGCGGGTGAATACCGTGGACAAGGTGTACCAGTTCACGCTTCGCCATGCGGGCACGGTCACCCTGCAATGTGGTGAGCCACGCGAGCCGTTCGAACTGGCGGGTTCGGACATCGCGCTGGCCATGGGCTTCGCAGGGGCCGGCTCGTGCGAGAACACGCTGCCACCCTTCCCCTTCACAAACCTCGACGAACTGTCCGGCCAGGGCGTCTGCCCCGACACCGTGAGCGCAAACTGGCGGTTCCTGGCGGGGAAATAGCTGTTCGAAAATCGGCCTTCGTGCCCCATGGCGCCAGAGCACCGCGCGCACCCGCTCTGGCACCGCCCCGCCGCCGTGCGGCACCAGCCTTTGCCACGCGCCTGCCCTGCGCCGCGGCGGCCCGCTCTGCGAGGCTCCTCTTAACTTCCCGCTTCGGCGTTCCCACGCATCAGGGCATTTCTGTGCACCGCCGCCGGCTGGAACAGCGCCAGCAGCGCATCCATCAGCCCACGGGCCTTGTCCGAATGGTCCGCCCCGAAGTTGCACACATACACGTCGAGCGTGACGGCAGCGCGCTCGGGCCAGGTGTGTACACACAGGTGGGACTCGGCCAGGAGCACCGTGGCGGTCACGCCGCCCGGCCCGTGCTGCGACGCCGGAAACTGATGGAACAACTGCCCCACCGGCTGCAGCCCCGCCGCGTGCACCGCCGCCACGCAGGCCTGGCCCAGGGCGGCGGCGTCCAGCAGCCACACGGGGGCGCAACGGCAGCCATGGAGATCGGCGGTGAGGTGCAGTCCTTGCATGGGGCTGCACTGTAGTACACCGCGCCAAGCCCGGGGCTTCCGTCGGCCAGCCCGACCTCATCGGTTCGCCAGGCATTCCTGCAGGTCGCGGCGGGTGGCCACGCCCAGCGCTGCGTAGAGCTGGCGCCGGTGGTACACCACGGTGTTCGCGCTGATGCCCATGTGGTCGGCAATGAGCGATTCCGGGAGGCCGCGCGCAAGCCAGTAGGCCAGCTCGCGCTGGCGAGGCGGCAGGGCGGTCTCGGCCAGGGCCTCCAGCAGCCGCACGCTGTGGGCCAGGCGCTGGGTGATGTGCAGTGCGACCGCGTCGCCATGCCCGGCGCAGGCGGCCAGACGGCGGGCGCGCAGCTCAAACGCTCCGTGTGCGTTGCGCAACGCCATGTGGTGCGCAGGCGCACCGGGCAGCTCCAACTGCTGTATCAGCAACTGCAGCGCGTGCGGCAGCGGCGCGCTGCCCAGGCTGCGGCCGTGCGCGCGCCAGCGCCAGCCCAAAGCGTGGGCGAGCAGAGCTTCAGCCTCGGGCGACGCCCACAGCGGCTGGCCCCGGGGCGACACGATCAGCAGCCCTTCCCGCACTACGTCGCCACAGTCCTGAGCGTCAGCGCCTGGGGCCCACAGCGCGCGGGTCAGGCCGGGCTGCAGCCGTGCCAACATAGCCAGTTCGTCGGCACTGAAAGGCCGCGATCGCGCGGGCCGGAACAGAAACAGCATGCCCACGGCCTGCCCTTGCGGCGCGCGCAGCGGCAGGCTCAACCAGTCCGCCACACCGGCGGGCCGCATGACAACGTTGTAGTAGTCGCTGCGCAGCAGTTCGGCCGGGGGCACGCGCAGCATCTGCGCCAGCGTCTGCGGGCCGCTGGGGTGGTGGGCGATGTCGCCCGGGTGCTGCAGCACGTTGCGGAACACACGCGCCTCGCTCGCCAGAATGCGCGGGTCGAAGTGGTCGGGCACGGCAGCCTGCACGGTGGGATGCTCCATGTGCACGTCCAGTTCGCCTGCCGCGCCCGGGTAGAAGTAGCCGCTGGAGTCGAAGCCGATCAGCGCACGGAGTGATTCGAGCACCGGGCCGATCAGCTCGGGGCCGCTGGCGTCCAGCCGGGCCAGGTGGCGCAGATGGGCAAGTGCATTTGTCGCTTGTCGGTGGAGGGCCATGGACGGCCGAATCTATCGGCCATCCTCCCCCGTCGGCCTACCCCTGGGGGGTAGTTGGCAGGGGCGGCAGCAGCCTCTGGGCCAGGTCGCCACGGCCCTGCACGCCCAGGGCTGCGTAGAGCTGGCGGCGGTGGTAAGCCACCGTGTTGATGCTCACGCCCATGCGCTCGGCGACCTGCGCCTCGGGCAGGCCGCGCACCAGCCAGTAGGCCAGTTCGGCCTGTCGCCGGGGCAGGCCCAGCGCCTGCAGGCGCTCCAGCACACGCGCTCCCCGGGGTCTGCGGTGGGTGATGTGGATGGCTGCGGCCTCTGGCGCGCCTGCGCCATCCGCCACACTGGCCAGGCGCGTGGCACGCAGCGCGAACGATCCGTGCGCATTGCGCAACACCAGCTCCGGCAAAGGGGCCGGGGCGCCAGGTGCAGGCCAGAAAAGCCGCTGCACCAGCAGCCGCAGCGCGTCCGGCAGCTCGCTGTCCCCCGCACGCCAGCGCGTGCCCATGGCCAGCGCCAGCAGCGCCTGCGCCTCCGGCGAGACCCACTGCAGTTGCCCGGCAGGGGACACGACCAGCAGGCCCTGGCCGCACACCTCGGCCTCGTCGGTGTCGTGCGTGTCAGCGCCAGCGGGCTGCAGCGCGCGCGCCAGCAAGGGCTCCAGCCGCCCCAGCGCGGCAGCCTCGGCCGGGGTGAAGAGCGGGTCGGCCACGCGGCGGAACAGCCACAGCACCCCCACCCCGTGGCCCGCCGCCGTGCGCAGCGGCAGCTTGAGTCCATCGCCCACGTCGCCGGGCCGCAGCACCACGTTGAAGAAGTCGCTGCGCACCAGCTCGGGCAGGGTCACCTTGACCATCTGGGGCAGCATCTGCGCCCCCTTTTCCACCCGCAGGGCTTCGGCAAAGTGGCGCGCGCCCCGGCGCATCACGCGTGCCTCGCTGTGCTGGATGCGGGGGTCGAAATAGTCGGGCATGGCGGCTTGCAGCGCAGGGTTCTCCATGAACACCTCCATCTCGCCCTGCGCACCGGCGTGGATGAGGCAGCCCGCGTCGAAGCCGATCAGCCGGTGCAGTTGCGCCAGCACGGGGGCAATGGCCTGCGGCCCGGTGGCATCCAGGCAGGCCAGCTGACGCAGGCGGGCGGTGGCGGCCTGGACGTCGCGGCGAAGCAAGGGTGCGGATGCGGGCATGACTTATTTCACGAAAACGCGACTGTAGCGCGCACTGCGGCCACACGACTACCCCGCAGGGGTGGGGCGGCGCAGGCGCCGGGCTTCTAGCCTAGGCCGCACCTTGACCACCACCAGCACAGGCCATTTGCCAACTTCGAAATTGATAGCTGACAGCGCTTATCCATCAAGCGCTAGAGGCACTTTTTATTCAACAACTGACGCTTGAAGACTGTCATGCCCACACCTCTGACCCGCACCCTGGCCGGTTTCACCTTGGCCGCCACGGCGCTGATTGCCACCACGACCAGCGCTTGGTCCGCAGGTGCTGCCGATCCGGCGCGCCTGCGCCTCACCCCGACCCTGATGGACCGCATGGAAGCCGCCGCCGCCGATCTGCGCAAGCTGCCCCGAAACGAGAAGAAGGACGATGCGGACGACACCGAGGACGCCGAGTCGGTGGAAGACATCGCCCGCAAGCTCGACGCCCTGCCCCAGGTGCGCGCCACGCTGGCGCGCCATGGCCTGACAAGCCGCGAATACGCCGCCGCCACGTTGGCCGCGCTACACGCCGGCATGGTGCTGGCCGTGGAAAAGGCACCGGGCGCCAAACCCGCCCACGGATTGACGCCCGAGCAGCGCGCCAACGTCGAGGTGATGCGCGCGCGCCAAACCACGAAGCCCGCCCGGTGACGCCGCCGCGCCGCGGTACTGACGAAACCCGCGCCCCTCGGCGGCAGTCCGCCACGCGACCACTCCAGCGCTATGCGCGCCGCTCCGCGCTGCTTCGCCCCGCATTCCCCACAACAACACTGAAGAGGAGTTCTTTCCATGCCCCTGTCACCCCCGCGCATGCGCCGCAGCGGCGCCGCGCTGCGCTCGTTCGCCGCGTCCCTGATCCTGCTGGGCGGCGGCTCGGCCGCGCACGCGGTGCAATGCCAAAGCGGCCAATGGCTGGCCGAATACTTTCCCAACACCACGCTGTCAGGCACCCCGGCGCTGCAGCGCTGCGAGACGGGGCCCGTCGACCACTACTGGGCGGGCGCCCAGGGCAGCCCCGATCCGGCGCGCCTGCCGGTGGACAGCTTCTCCGCGCGCTGGACGGCGCAGTTGGCATTCAACGGCGGCACCGCCCGCTTCGTCACCTTCACGGACGATGGCGTGCGTGTCTTCGTCAATGACCGCAAGGTGATCGACAACTGGACCGTGCACGGCATCACCATGGACGAAGCGCGCGTGCCACTGAACGCGGGGCGCCACACCGTGCGCATGGAGTATTTCGAAGCGGGTGGCGAGGGCCTGGCGCAGCTGGTGGTGGAGGACGATCCCGCCACGCCGCCGCCGCCCGCGCGCCCGCAGATCCAGGCTTTCACCGCCCAGCCACCCACCGTGGACGCAGGCGGCACCAGCATACTGACCTGGAGCACGGCCAACACGGTGGCCTGCACCGCCACCGGCGGCTGGATGGGCGAACAATCCCCCAACGGCAGCGCCACCGTACGCCCGCAAGCCACCACCACGTACGGGCTGACCTGCCGCAACGCAGAAGGCGATGCCACCAGTGCATCGACCACCGTGGCCGTGCGCAACGGCCCGCCGCCTGCGCCTCCAGCCATCGCACGCTTCAGCGCCGCCCCATCGCGCGTGCAGCCAGGCGACAGCGCACGCCTGTCGTGGCAGGCCACAGGCGCGGCGGCTTGCACAGCGTCCGGCGGCTGGAGCGGCCAGCGCGCCCCCGAAGGCGAAGAGGCGGTGCGCCCCGTAACCAGCACCTCGTACACGCTGACCTGCAGTAACAGCGTCGGCCAGACAGCCACCGCCACCACGCAGGTCGCCCTGGATGCCGTGAACCCGCTGCCCTCCGTGGGGGGCCTGAACGGCACCGCGACACCCCAGGGCGTGCGCCTGGGCTGGAACCCCGTGACCCAGAGTGGCAAGTGGGTGACGGGCTACTACGCCGGCTGGTACTGGACCATGTACCCGCCCGAGTCCGTGGACATGAGCACCATGACGCACTTCGTCTTTGGCCGCTATGCGCCCGCGTTGGGCTCGCTGCCCGGCGGCAGCGCCGGCGACCTGCTCGAAGGCGCTGGCAACGCGCATGCCGAGGTCGAAGGCACGCTGATCGCCAAGGCCCACGCCGCAGGCGTGAAGGCCATGATGATGATCGGCGGCGAGAACGATGGCCCCGGCTTCCTGGCCGCCACGGCCAACCCCACCGTGCGGGCGCGCTTCATCCAGAACATTCTGGACAAGGCAGAGCACAAGGGCTACGACGGGGTGGACATCGATTGGGAAGAGAACCTCGACACGCCGCAAGCCCGCGCCCAGGCCCTGGCCCTGCTGCGCGAACTGCGCGCAGCGTCCCAACAGCGTCCCCGCTACCAGGCCGCGCCGCTGGTGCTCAGCTGGCCGGGCTTCTGGGTGAACAAGAACCACCCGGACGTAACGCCCTGGCATGCCGAGGTGGCGGCCGCCGTGGACCAATTCAACCTGATGACCTACAGCATGGCGGGCGACTGGGGCTGGCTGTCGTGGCACCACTCGCCGCTGTTCGGCGCGGGCGACCTGCATCCCACATCCATTGAATCGACCGTGCAAGCCTACCTTGCGGCCGGCGTGCCACGCGCCAAGCTGGGCATCGGCATCGGCCTGTACGGGGCTTACTACAACAACCCCGTCACCGGCCCGCGCCAGAGCCTGGCGGGCATGCAGGGCTGGATGAACAACGGCGACTGGATGAACTACACCCAGCGCCTGGTGGCCGACAACGCCTTCGGCCAGCCCGGCGCCACCTATCACTGGGACGACGTGGCCAAGCAAAGCTACATCACCTACGCCCAGCCCTGGTGGCGATCCAGCGATACGCCCGTGACCTACCTGAGCTACGAGGACGAGCGCTCCATCGCCGCCAAGGGGCAGTGGGTGCGCGAGCAGGGCCTGGGCGGCACGCTGGTGTGGACCGTGAACTACGGCTGGCTGCCGCAACAGAGCGCCAACCCGCAGATGCAGGCAGTGAAGCAGTCGTTCATCGCTGCCAGCGCGTCTGGCTACCGGGTGTACCGCAACGGCGTGGCGATTGCCACCGTGACCTCGGGCACCGCTTACACCGACAGCAGCGCAGCGCGCGGCGGCAGCTACAGCTACCAGGTGGCGCTGCTGGACGCTGAAGGCAATGAAGGGCCGCTGTCAGCGCCCATCGTGGTAGCAGTGCCTTGAGGCGCCGGACATCGCTCCGGGGGAGGACCGGCTGACAATCACTGCAATTTTGATAGCTACCAGCGCTTTCCAAGCAAGCGCTGGAGCCACTTTTTCTTTAAATTTGGGCATACGACCAGCCACGGGCGTCCCTGCAACGCCGGGTTAGCCGCACCGCCGCGCGGCGGGCATGCGCCTGCGCCCGGAGACAGCGGCGACGCGGCGAGCCCTCCCGGGGCCGCAGCAACACCTGGGCGAGAGGGTGGCGCGCAGCAGGCCGCGCGCATCCCCGGCCGGCCAGCCCCGGTAAAATGCCGGGTTTCCCCCGAACCACCCCCACCCAATCCCCTCCCCCATGGCCAACACCCAGCAATCCCAACAGATGGCAAATGCAATCCGCGCATTGGCCATGGACGCCGTTCAACAAGCCAATTCAGGCCACCCCGGCGCCCCCATGGGCATGGCCGACATGGCCGTGGCGCTGTGGAGCCGGCACCTCAAGCACAACCCTGCCAATCCGCAGTGGTTTGACCGCGACCGTTTTGTGCTGAGCAACGGCCACGGCTCGATGCTGATCTATGCGCTGCTGCACCTCACGGGCTACGACTTGCCAATGCAAGAGCTCAAGAACTTCCGCCAGCTGCACAGCAAGACCCCTGGCCACCCTGAAGTAGGCTACACGCCAGGCGTCGAGACCACCACCGGTCCTCTGGGCCAGGGCATCACCAACGCCGTCGGCTTTGCGCTGGCCGAGAAGCTGCTGGCCGCCGAGTTCAACCGCGAAGGCCATGCCGTGGTGGACCACCACACCTACGCCTTCCTGGGCGACGGCTGTCTGATGGAGGGCATCAGCCACGAGGCAATTGCCTTGGCGGGGGCCTGGAAGCTCAACAAACTGATCGCGCTGTATGACGACAACGGCATCAGCATCGACGGCCAAGTGCAGCCCTGGTTCATCGACAACACGGCCCTGCGCTTTGTGGCCTGCGGCTGGAACGTGATCGGCCCCATCGATGGCCACGACGCCGACAAGGTGGCGGCCGCCATCGAAGAAGCCAAGAAGCAGACCGAACGCCCCAGCCTCATCGTGTGCAAGACACACATCGGCAAGGGCAGCCCCAACCGCGCCAACACGGCCAAAGCCCACGGCGAGCCACTGGGTGCCGAAGAGATTGTGCTGACCCGCGAAGCGCTGGGCTGGACCAGCGAGCCATTCGTGATCCCCGAAGACGTGTACGCGGGCTGGGACGCCAAGGCCCAGGGCCAAAGCGCCGAAGCCGCGTGGAACGAACGCTTTGACGCTTATCGCAAGGCCTTCCCCGAACTGGCGGCCGAGCTGACCCGCCGCATGAACGGCGACCTGCCCGCCAACTTTGCCCAGGTGGCCGTGGACACCGTGGTGGCCGCGCACACCAAGGGCGAAACCGTGGCCAGCCGCAAGGCCAGCCAACTGGCGCTGGAAGCCTTCACCGCCGCCCTGCCCGAACTGCTGGGCGGCAGCGCCGACCTGACGGGATCCAACCTCACCAACACCAAGAGCACGCCCAACCTGCGCTTTGACATGCAGGGCGCTGTGGTCAAGACCGAAGCCGCGAATGGCGACAAGGTAGGCGGCCGCCACATCAACTACGGCGTGCGCGAATTCGGCATGGCCGCGATCATGAACGGCGTGGCGCTGCACGGTGGCTTCATCCCCTACGGCGGCACCTTCCTGACGTTCAGCGACTACAGCCGCAACGCCATCCGCATGGCCGCGCTGATGAAGCAGCGCGTGATCCACGTGTTCACGCACGACTCCATCGGCCTGGGCGAAGACGGCCCCACGCACCAGTCCATCGAACACGTGGCCAGCCTGCGCCTGATCCCCAACCTGGATGTGTGGCGCCCTGCCGATACTGCCGAAACCGCCGTGGCCTGGAGCGTGGCCCTGTCCAACCGCAACAAGCCCACCGTGCTGGCCCTGTCGCGCCAGAACCTTCCGTACGCGCCCAAGCGCGACCTGGGCGACATCTCGCGCGGCGCCTATGTGCTGAGCGAGCCCGCCGACGTGGGCATCAAGAAGAAGCCCGTGGCCGTGATCATTGCCACCGGCTCGGAAGTGCAGCTGGCCCTGAAGGCCCAGCGCCTGCTGGCCGACAAGAAGGTGCCGGTGCGCGTGGTCTCCATGCCCAGCACCACCACCTTCGACCGTGAAGACGCCAAGTACAAGAGCAGCGTGCTGCCTGCCGGCGTGCCGCGCGTGGCCGTGGAAATGGGCGTGACCGACGGCTGGTGGAAGTACGGCTGCGCCGCCGTGGTCGGCATCGACACCTACGGCGAATCGGCCCCCGCGCCCGTGCTGTTCAAGCACTTCGGCTTCACTGAAGAGAACGTGGCGGCCACGGTACTCGCGGCACTTCGAAGCTAAATCGTTTACTACGCCCCAAGCATAATCATTAGCATGCGACGTAAAACAGCTTTTCGGCTACTAATCATTCCCGCATTGGTTTTTCCGATTGTCGGCATTTTTTTTATGCTCTGGGCTTGGTCAAGCTTTGATGCTAGTGATGTTAGAGGCGACTCTATTAAATTTTCATTTCTCGCACCAGATTACCTAAAGTCGGTGAAAATAATTGAAAAATGCAGCGAGCCCCTATTTCGTTGGAAAGGGCGCGACGGGGAAGGGTCACCTTTTAGCTCAATAAGATATGGGAGTTTTGCCTCACCCAACCAGCTTGCAAAATACTATACTCTCGAACTTAAAAAAAATGGTTGCAAAGTAGCCAAGCTTCACACCATCTCCCATAATGATCGAGCGATAGATTTTATTTGCACAAATAATCAATTTCACGAGATTCAAATTCAATTTCATGAAAAAAATGACTGCGCCGATGTAGCCATTTTTTTTACAGAGAAAGATTGAGCAGCAAATGAGCAAGCGGGAAGATATTATTAATGAGAGATACGCAGCGACTGCAAATTACGGCCTTGTCTATACACGGCACTTAGGTTGGCTCGACCTCGGACACATGAACCCAAAATCGGACCGTCCACATACGGGTGCCGCAACTTTGTGGAGAGAAATAAACGCGGGAGGTCCAGACGTTCGGTGGTGTAAAGGTGCCCACAGGCAAATTTGCACCACGCCGTCTCGATCCAACGATTTCCCCGCTGTAGGTTTTTCTGATAATGCCACTGGATTCAAGGTGGTCTACAGGCAACAGCAATTCGCGTTAAGAAAAAGAATATCTTCTGGAATTAATCGAGAATACATTGTTCGCCATAAATTATCCAATGAAGATAAGAAATCTGTTGCTCTTGCCATTTTCATGGAAGTCAGCTTGGAATTCGAAGAGCACCAAGAAGCGTTTCCTAAATTCATCACTGACAGTGGTTTTAGCCAAGAGGATCTCGTCTCGAATCTAATTAGTTTCCACATTGCGATTGGAACAGTGACGCAGGCTCAAGTTATGGCACTAGCTGAGCCCGTCTCTCAAGCCACTGCTTTTCAAATTTGGGATCGCTATGGCTCGGTCGGCTCCAACAAAAATCGCGGGTTTAGACCTTTATTTCCACCGAATACAGCGATGATCACCGATAAATGCAGAATAGATGAGTGCGTTAGCGTCGCGCCTCGCATTCCTGAATTTTTAGGGAGCGTCACGCCAGCAAAAAAGGGAATATTGTTTGCGAACAATATACTTGGTAGCTCTTGATCGCAAACGAGCAGATATTCCAGGATTAAATTGTCAAAGCCTTCTTCTAGCGCGCGATGAGAGCAGCCTGTTGCGTTATCTGCGGCATGTGTGCGACACACGAGCAGGGACTGGCGAAGGGCAAATGGGTAGCGTTTGCTGACTGCCAGCGGGAAGGCGCTGCAGCGCTGACACACCCACGAGGGTTCGAATACTTTTGCTCAGCTCACCTGCCCAAAGCAATCGAGTTCAGTCAACTTGCGACAGAGGAAGCGATAGCTCAATTGCTAGGCGTGAAAGATCCGAATTCAAACACCCCTGCTGCCGAGCAGGCACCAACCGGGCTCAAGCGGGTCATCCAGTGGCTGAAGCCATGACCAGCTTGTGCGGTTAGCACGCCCCTTGGAAGCGAACTCATTTCATCAACGTGGAGAAAAGTATGACGATCAAGATTGGTATCAACGGCTTCGGCCGCATCGGCCGCAACGTGCTGCGCTCGGCCATCCAGAACTTCAGCGACATCGAAGTCGTGGGCATCAACGACCTGCTGGAGCCCGAGTACCTCGCCTACATGCTGCAGTACGACTCGGTGCACGGCCGCTTCCAGGGCACCGTGGCGGTCGAGGGCAACACGCTGATCGTCAACGGCAAGAAGATCCGCCTGACGCAAGAGCGCGACCCCGCCAACCTGAAGTGGAACGAAGTCGGTGCCGACGTGGTGATCGAATCCACCGGCCTGTTCCTGGACAAGGTCACCGCGCAAAAGCACATCGATGCCGGCGCCAAGAAGGTCATCCTGTCGGCCCCCTCCAAGGATGACACCCCCATGTTCGTGTTCGGCGTGAACCACGACACCTACGCGGGCCAGGCCATCATCTCCAACGCATCGTGCACCACCAACTGCCTGGCCCCCGTGGCCAAGGTGCTGAACGACAAGTGGGGCATCAAGCGCGGCCTGATGACCACGGTGCACGCCGCCACCGCTACGCAGAAGACCGTGGACGGCCCTTCGAACAAAGACTGGCGCGGCGGCCGCGGCATTCTGGAAAACATCATTCCCTCCAGCACTGGCGCTGCCAAGGCCGTGGGCGTGGTGATCCCTGCGCTGAACAAGAAGCTGACCGGCATGTCTTTCCGCGTGCCCACCTCCGACGTGTCGGTGGTGGACCTGACGGTGGAGCTGGACAAGGCTGCCACCTACGACGAAATCAAGGCCGAGATGAAGGCCCAGTCCGAAGGCGCCCTGAAGGGCATTCTGGGCTACACCGAAGACAAGGTGGTGGCCACCGACTTCCGTGGCGACACCCGCACGTCGATCTTTGACGCAGACGCTGGCATTGCACTGGACGGCACCTTCGTGAAGGTCGTGAGCTGGTATGACAACGAGTGGGGCTACTCGAACAAGTGCCTGGAAATGGTGCGCGTGGTGGCCAAGTAAGCCCTCCCAGAGATTAAAAAAAGTGAACAGCGTCCGCTGACAAAGCCTGCAACTACCGTTGTGGCCGGCCCTCCGCAAGGAGTGGCCGGCTTTTTTTTGGTCCGCGCTTGGCAACACTGCAAGGACTACCGCCGCACCCGTCTGACTCCTACACGGCAGCCATCAACAGCCACCTAGCATGGGCACACCGCGCGTGAGGTGAGCTCAGCTTTGGAGCAAAGACGCACTCGCAGACACCTGGCGCGCACATCCATTGCCACAGGTCCCCCCGTGGGCCATCCACAGAAAGGGGGACATCCATGCCGCACACTCCACGCCCTTCTGCCTTCGCGCGCGCCATGGGCTGGCTTCTGCTGATCGCAGGGCTAGCCATTGCTGCGGGTGGGGCATGGCTCGCCATGCTGGGCGGGTCCTGGTACTACATGGCGGCGGGACTGGCCTGGCTGGGCACCGGGGGGTTGCTGCTGCGCGGGCATCGTGCAGCCCTGTGGATCTTCACCGCGTATTTCCTCGGGACATTGGCGTGGGGAATCTGGGAAGCGGGTCTGGATTGGTGGCCGCTGGCCGCGCGCCTGGGCGTGCCCTTTCTGGCCGGGGCCCTGCTCCTCGCACCCTGGGTGCGCAACGGTATGCGCCGTCCACCCCTGACGCAGGCCTCCATGCACCTCCGGACCGGCGATGCTTCTGCGCTCGAAACACCCGAGGAGCTGCGTGCAGCGCGGCCCATGCGGGCTGCGAAGGATCCCGGAAGCATCGCACTCGCCACATCACTGGCGCTGTTTGCCGCGGTCGCGGTGGCATCCTGGTTTTACGACCCCCATCGCATCCGGGGTGCCTTGCCCGAGCTGGCGCGTACCGGGCCGCCACCCGCGGTCCACGACCCCTTGCCCAACGGAGAATGGCATGCCTATGGCCGCACGCCCTTCGGACAACGCTATTCACCACTGGACCAGATCCACGCAGGCAACATCTCTCAGCTGCAGGTGGCGTGGCAATACCGAACGGGCGATGTGCGCGGCCAGCCCGGCGATCCGGAGGAGACCACGTTCCAGGTCACGCCGCTGAAGATTGGCAACCGCCTGTTCCTCTGCACACCACACCAGTCCGTGATCGCCCTCAATGCGACCACCGGCGCCGAGCTGTGGCGCTACGACCCGAAGATTCAGGGACAGCTTGCGCTGCAGCATCTGACCTGCCGGGGCCTTTCTTACCGACCGGCACACGCCGTGCAGGGAATTGCGCCCGCACCCGAACCATTGGCGTCCGCGCCGGCACCCGATGCTGCAGCAGCGGTGTCCGCGGCGCCTCCCATCGCCGGGCAGCCCGTGGCGGCGCAGTCGGCGTCTGCCACGCGTGCTGACTGTGCCGCCAAGCTCTACATGCCCACGGCCGACGGTCGCATTCTGGCGCTCGACCCCGAGTCCGGCGCCATATGCACCAACTTCGGCAACGGCACGGGCCAGATCGACCTGTGGGCGAACATGCCGAACGTCAAGCCGGGCTCGTACTATTCCACTTCGCCCGTGGTGGCCACGCAGCAATTGCTGATCGTTGGGGGGACGGTGCTGGACAACGTATCGACGCAAGAAGCATCGGGCGTGATCCGCGCGTTTGACGCCGACACGGGTGCGCTGGTGTGGAACTGGGACTCGGGCAACCCCGACAACACCGCCCCCTTGGCGCCGGGCCAGCAGTACACGCCCAACTCGCCCAACAGCTGGTCCATTGCCAGCGCCGACGAGCGCCTGGGGCTGGTCTACATCCCCATGGGCAACCAGCCGCCCGACCAGTGGGGCGGCCACCGCAGCGAGGCCGCCGAGCGGTTCTCGTCCTCGGTGGTGGCACTGGACATCGCCACAGGCCAGGTCCGCTGGGTGTACCAGACCGTGCGGCACGACCTGTGGGACTACGACGTGCCGTCCCAGCCCAGCCTGGTGGACCTGACAGTCAATGGCGAAACCGTGCCGGCCCTGGTGCAGCCCACCAAGCAGGGAGACCTGTTTGTGCTGGATCGGCGCACTGGCGAGCCCATCCTGCCGGTGCACGAGGTGCCCGCGCCGCAAGGCGCCGCCGAGGGCGACTACACCGCGCTGACGCAGCCCAAGTCCGCGTTGTCCTTCGACCCGCCGCCGCTGGCCGAGCGCGACATGTGGGGGGCCACCCTGTTCGACCAGCTGGCCTGCCGCATCGCCTTCCGCAAGCTCCGCTACGAGGGTCAGTACACGCCGCCGTCCGAGGGGGGCTCCCTGGTCTACCCCGGCAACTTCGGCGTGTTCAATTGGGGTGGCATCGCGGTCGATCCGGAGCGGCAGGTGGCCTTCACCACGCCGACCTACCTGGCCTTCACCTCCCAACTGGTGCGCCGCAAGGACGCCACTACCCACTATGTGCAGAACAACGGCGCCCCGCAAGGCAGTCTGCCGGCATTGAACGAAAACCTGGGCGCACCTTTCGCAGTGAAGCTCGCGCCTTTCACGTCGCCACTGGGTCTGCCCTGCCAGGAGCCTCCGTGGGGGTATGTGGCTGCGGCAGACCTCACCACCGGCAAGGTGGTGTGGATGCACCGCAACGGCACGGTGCGGGACCGCGCCCCGGTGCCCCTGCCCTTCCGCATGGGCGTGCCCAACCTGGGCGGGCCCGTCATGACCGCTGGCGGCGTGGCGTTTCTGTCAGGCACGCTGGACTACTACGTGCGCGGTTACGACGTGCGCAATGGCGACGAGATCTGGCGCAGCCGCTTGCCCGCAGGTGGCCAGGCCACCCCCATGACCTACCTGGGCGATGATGGCCGCCAATATCTGCTGGTCGTCGCAGGGGGGCACGGGTCGCTGGGCACGAAGGCGGGGGACCACGTCATTGCGTATGCGCTACCGGGCTCCTGAGCTGGCGGTACAGCACGGCGCAGGTCATGCGCGTACCGCCTGCTGCGTGGGCTCCAGGGCGTCCACCGGCGCCCCGCCTACCGGCATGGGGCGGGCCGGTGCCGGCTTGCCCATGCCGTCCGGCACGCTGGCCACGTGCACCGTGCGGGTGGGGAGCGCAAACTGCACATCCATCGCGGCAAACTCGCGCATCAACCCCAGGTTGATGGACTGCTGCATGTCCATGTACACGCCAAACGCCGGGTCCTTGACGATGTAGACGACCTCGTAATCGAGCGAGCTGGCGCCAAACGCTTTGAAGTGCGCCCGGTCAAAGCGCAGTTGTTCGTGGGACTCGATGAGCTTGCGCACCACGCCCGGGATGGCCTCGGCCTTTTCAATAGGCGTGTCATACGTCACTCCAAACGTGAACACGATGCGGCGCTCCTGCATGGGCCGGTAGTTGCTAATGGTCTGCTTGAGCAGGTCGGTGTTGGACATCACCACCTCTTCGCCCTGCAGGCTGCGGATGCGCGTGGTCTTGAGACCGATCATCTGCACCGTGCCCGCCACACTCCCCACGACTACAAAGTCGCCCACCTGGAAGGGCTTGTCCACCGCGATGGCCAGCGACGCAAACAGGTCGCCCAGAATGTTTTGCACAGCCAGCGCCACCGCAATGCCGCCCACGCCCAGGCTGGCAATGAAGGCGGTGATGTTGACGCCCAGGTTGGAGAGCACGGCGAGGAAAATGACGCTCCAGAGCAGTGTGCGCAGGCCCCAGGACATCAGCGTCGCCGAAGCGCTGATCTGCGTCATGCCCTTGGACGAGTGCCGCTCTACATAGCGGCGCGCACCGATGCCGATGGCGCGCATGCCCCACAGGCCCATCTGCAGCGCCACGGCCACAAACCACAGCTGGCTCAGGCGCGCCTCCCACCGCCCAGGCAAGTCCAGCATGGCCGCCCCCACCAACAGCGCCACCACCAGCATCAGGGTGCGGCTGGTGCCTTCCAGAACATCAACAGCAGCGGTGGCGACGCTGCTGTGCGATTGCGCAGACCACGCCTTTGCGCGCCCCGTCAGCACACGCAATGCCACCAGGATGACGGCATAGGCGACCACTGCGGCGGTCACCGCGATCAGCAGGCTCCACAGCGGGATACCCGCCAGGGTGGTCTCCTGGACCCAGGTGATGAAAGGGGATGGGGACATGCAGGAACTCCTCAATGTTGGTCGGTCAGATTTCACGGCTTGGGGGGGTAGCACCCTTTTCGGGTGCAAGCACCCGCCGCGCAAATTGCATGGCGTCTCGTTGCGATCGCGCCGCTCACAGGCACCTTGGTCGAGGCCCTCACAGCACCAGAGTTCCCGTGGCGCGCCGCCCCCGTCGCCGAATGCAAGCATTCGTAAGACACGCCCCACAGCAATACAGAAGCGGTGCCTACGCCCTCGGGATAGCACCCACAACAAGAATCAGGCCACGCCAGTTCAACACTGGCCGCCCGCGCCCTCAAGCATGAGTCTTGGCATGACGCGGCGCATCACACAACCTTCAGAGGAGTCCACCACACCATGTGCTCATCCCCCTTGATCCGAACCACTGCTGCACTGGCCTTGCTGGGTACGCTGGCCGCGTGCTCGTCCACCCCCGCGCCCACCGAACAGATGGCCGTGACGCGCACTACGGTGGACCGCGTGGCCGCCGCACCCGCCGTCGCTACCAACGCCCCCGTGGAGTTGCAAAAAGCCCGCGAAAAACTCATGCAGGCAGAACGCGCCATGGCCACCGAGGACTACACCGCAGCGCGCCGCCTGGCGGCAGAAGCCGAGGTGGACGCCCGCGTCGCGGAAACCCGGGCAGATGCAGCCCGCAACGCGACCAACCTGGCACAGGTGCAGGACAGCATCCGCGCGCTGCAGGAAGAAATCCAACGCCGTTCACCACGTTGACCCGCAGCGGTCCGCATTGATCCGCGTTGGATCCACTTTGATCCGATCCGGATTGCGGACCGACCTTTCCCATTCCTCCTTCTTCCATTCACTGCGTCCACAGCGTTGTCCCGCACCTCTCTGTTCGTCTGCTGAGACTGACCTGAATTTGCGCCGAGCGCAACGCATCCCGACGCACGAAATCACAGGAAACAACCCATGCGATCCTTTCTCCACCGAACCACCGTTTTGTGCTCCAGCCTCATTGCCGTCGGCCTGCTGGCCGCCTGCGCCAGCACCACGCCCTCGCCCGCGCTGGAAGAAGCCCGCACTGCCGTCAGCACCGCAGCAGGAGACCCGGCCGTCAACCAATACGCCCAACTGGAGCTGAAAGAAGCCACGGACGCACTGACCCGTGCTGACCGCGTTTGGGCAGACGACCGGGACACCTCCGAAACCAATCATCTGGCCTACCTGGCTCGCCAGCGCGCTGAAGTGGCAGTGAACGCTGCGCGCGCCCGGCAGCTGGAAGCCAACATCCAGCAGGCTGGCACCGACGCCGACCGCATCCGTCTGCAAGCCCGCACGCAGGAGGCCGACGCCGCGCGCCTGCGCGCAGAAGCCCAGGCCCGCAACGCGCAGATCGCGCAGCAACAGGCCTTGAGCGCCGAACAGCGCGCTGCACAGCAACAGGCCCAGGCCAACGCCGCCCTGGCACAGGCCAGCGCCGCACAAGACCGCGTTCGGGCACTGGAAGCACAACTGCGTGAGATGGAAGCCCAGCAAACCGAACGGGGCCTGCTGGTGACGCTGGGTGACGTGCTGTTTGCCTTCAACAAAGCGGAGCTGACGGCGCAGGCAGCGCCGCGCCTGGACAAGCTGGCGAGCTTTCTGAAGCAGTTTCCGGATCGCAGGCTGCTGATTGAGGGTTACACCGACAGCGTGGGCGGCGACGCCTACAACCAGACTCTGTCCGAACGCCGCGCCCAGGCCGTGCGCGATGCGCTGGTGCAGCGCGGCGTGGACAGCAGCCGCATCACTGCGCGCGGCTACGGCAAGGCCCACCCGGTGGCTGATAACGCATCTCCTGAGGGTCGCGCAATGAACCGGCGCGTGGAGATCGTGATCGCCGATGAGCAGGGGAACCTGCGCGGAAGGTAAGGGCACGCCCGAGGCCCAGTGGGCCTTCCCCCCGCTCTCGCGCTGCTGCGCGCTGCGCGCTGCGGGCGGGGGACGCCGCCAGCGCACGCAAGCGACGCGCCGCCCATGCGGCTCGGCGGCCCTTGCGCGGTGGCCCTTGCTTAGGCCGCGCTGCCCTCAAACGTTTCGGTGTCCACTTCACTCGCGTTCTGCGCGTTGTAGCGGCTGCCGACCACGGTGCGCTGGTTGATCAGCGCATCCAGCTGCGCCATGGTGGACGCATCCAGACGCACGTTCACGGCACCCAGATCGTCCTGCAGGTGGGGGACCCTGGTGGTGCCCGGAATGGGGATGATGTGCTCACCCCGGTGCAGCAGCCAGGCCAGGGCCAGTTGCGCTGGCGTGCAACCCGCCTCACGTGCGACCTGCAGGCAGCCATCGAGCAGCTTCAGGTTGGCGGCATAAGCCTCGGGCGCAAAACGCGGCATGGCGCGGCGGATGTCCTTAGCGTCCAATGTGTTCACGTCACGCAGCTCGCCGCACAAAAAGCCTCGTGCCACGGGGCTGAAGGCCACAAAGGCAACGCCGAGTTCGCGGCAGGCGTCCAGCACCGCAATCTCGGGGTTGCGCGTCCACAGCGAATACTCTGTCTGTACGGCGGCGATGGGGTGTACGGCGTGCGCGCGGCGCAGCGTGGCGGCCGAGACTTCTGACAGACCAATGCTGCGGATCTTTCCTGCACGCACCAGGTCGGCCAACGCGCCCACGCTGTCTTCGATGGGCACCTTCTTGTCCCAGCGGTGCAGGTAGTACAGGTCGATCACATCGGTCTGCAATCGGCGCAGGCTGTCCTCGCAGGTCTGACGCAGGGTGGCTGGGCGGCCGTCGATCACCCGCACCAGCTTGCCGTCGCCGTTCACGTCCACGCCCTGCATACCGCACTTGCTGGCCAGGGTGAAGCGGTGGCGGTGCGGCTTCATCACCCGGCCCACCAGGGTTTCGTTGGCGCCAAAGCCATATAGCGTTGCGGTGTCGAACAGCGTCACGCCGGCATCGAGCGCGGCCAGCAGCACGCGCTCGCCCTGTTCAGGCGACACCGGTGCACCGTAGGCGTGTGACAGGTTCATGCAGCCCAGGCCTATGGCCGAGACGGAGAAGGGTCCAAGGGTTCGTTGTTGCATGGGCGAAGCTTACGCCAAGCGTTCGTGTGCTAGCGCACTGCGTCGCCACGGGCGCCCTTGCGCCTGACCGCGGGCACATCGGCGGCAAGAGCGTGGCGCTGCAATGCGCTGCGCAGCAGCGCTGCGGCCGCACGCAGCGGCTCGTCGGTGCGGCGGGCCAGGTAGGTGGCGGTGTGGGCCAACCCGGCCGGCCCCAGGGCGCTGGCTGCCAAGGACACCAGATGCTTGTCCGCCAGCTCCCGCTCCACCGCCCAGCGCGGCAGGCGCCCCCAGCCCACGCCAGCCAGAATCAGTGCGCGCTTGGCGTCCTGCGTGCCCACCCGCAGGGTTTCGGGCGACAGCACGCCAAAGTCGCGGCCTTGAGACAGTGGCGTGGGGTCTTCCAGGACCACCTGCAGATGGTCGGCCAAGTCCCGGCTGGACAGCGAGGCCTTGTGGCGGCGCGCCAGCGGATGGCCCCTGGCGGCCACCGCGACGATGGCCACAGGCTGCAGCGCTTCGGTTTCGATGCGTGGGTCCAGAAAATCCTCGCCCGCCAGGATGGCCAGGTCGCAGCGTTTGTCACGCAGGGCCTGCAGCGGGCCGCCCAGGGGCTCGGTGGTCACGCGCAGGCGCACGGCGGGCAGCGCATCGCGCAGATCCTTCAGTGCGGCGGCGACAACGGGCAACGGGTACAGCGTATCCACCACCAACGACAGCTCGGTCTCCACGCCCTCGCCCAGCCCGCGTGCCCGGGCTTTCATGAAATCGACCTTGAGCAGCACGGCGCGCGCGTCCTCCAGCAGAGCCAGTCCCGCCGCCGTGAGCACCGGGCGGTGGCCGCTGCGGTCAAACAGCGCAATGCCCAGTTGGGTTTCCAGGTTGGCGATGGCGTGGCTCACGGCCGATTGAGCACGCAGCAGGCGGCTGGCGCCCGAGCGAAAGCTGCCCGCCTCGGCCACGGTGACAAACATGCGTATCTGGTCGAGGGTCAGCGCGTCGAGCATGGAAAAAAGCGGGGGTTAGATGGTGGCGATGGTCGGCGTCAGACTGATCTATTACATCGATCATGATCAGCAAAATTTTAAGCCTTCCGCAGATCATTCCGACTCCCCATACTCTGGCCATGTTCACACGAAAGGTGCAGCCCATGACCCAGGTTCTGGTTCTTTACTACTCGTCCTACGGACACATCGCCGCCATGGCGTCCGCCGTGGCAGAAGGCGCGCGCAACGCCGGGGCCGACGCCGTCGTCAAGCGGGTGCCCGAACTGGTGCCCGAGCCGGCCGCACGCAAGGCGGGCTACCTGCTCACGCCAGACGTGCCCGTCGCCACGGTGAACGAGCTGGCCGACTACGACGCCATCATCCTCGGCACGCCCACACGCTTTGGCAACATGGCCGCGCAGATGAAGAACTTTCTGGATCAGGCGGGCGGCCTGTGGGCGCGCGACGCGCTGGTGGGCAAGGTGGGAAGCGTCTTCACCTCCACAGGCAGCCAGCATGGCGGGCAGGAGTCCACCCTGTTGTCCACGCACACGGTGCTGCTGCATCTGGGGATGGTGGTGGTGGGACTGCCTTACACATTCAAAGGCCAGCTGCGCATGGACGAGATTACGGGCGGCTCGCCCTATGGCGCATCGACACTGGCCGACGACGGGCACGGCGGCGACCGCCAGCCCAGCGCCAACGAACTGGCAGCCGCGCGCTTTCAAGGCCGCCATGTGGCACGCGTTGCCCGCGCACTGGCGGGCGCCGAACAACTGGCGCAGGTGGTAGCGTGACGCGCGAAGGCGACATCGCGCCCGTGCAGCCGACCACTGACTGGCGCGCCGTCGCGGCCATCGTGGCGGCCGGGGTGGTGTCGGCCTACCACCTGGGCAAGGTGCCGATTGCTGCCATGCAGCTGCAGGCAGGCCTGGGACTGAGCCTGGGCATGCTGGGTGCGCTGGGTGCCACCTTCGCATTGCTGGGTGCGGTGGGGGGCGTGTTGGCCGGCACCGTGGTGGCGCGCATGGGCGACCGGCGGATGCTGGTGGCGGGCCTTGCGGCCACGGTGCTGGGTACCGCTGTGGCGCTGGCGCAGCAGGGCAGCTTTGCCATGCTGCTGGCGTCGCGTGTGGTGGAGGGATTGGGCTTTTTGCTCATCACCGTATCGGGCCCCGCCGTCATCGCGCGGGTGGTGCTGCTGCGCGATCGCAACCGTGCCATGGCGTTGTGGAGCTGCTTCATGCCCGGGGGCATTGCGCTGGCCATGTTGACGGGGCCGTGGCTCGGAGGCTGGCGGTGGCTGTGGGTGGCAGCGGCCCTGGCATCGGGCGTGATCGCGGCGCTGGTGTGCTGGCGGGTGCCCGCCGCTGGACGGGCAGGCGCATCCACATCTGCAGGCACCGGCGACGCCGCCGCGCTTCGCTCGCGCCTGTCGGATGTGCTGCGGTCCGAACCGCTGGCCCTGGCCGCCACCTTTGCGCTGTACAGCCTCATGTTCTTTGCGCTGTTCAGCTTTCTGCCCGTGCTGCTGCAAGAGCGCATGCACGCCAGCCCCGCTGCCGTGGGCTTGCTGACAGCCATCGCCAGCGCGGCCAACATTGCGGGCAATCTGGCAGCGGGCGTCTGGCTGAAGAAAGTGGGCCGCGCGGTGTTGGTACGCACCGCAGCCGCTGCCATGGCGGTGTGCGCGCTCGGCATTTTCCTGCCGGGACTGGATCCGGTGGCTTCTTTCGGGTTGTGCCTGCTGTTTTCAGCGGCCGGCGGGCTGGTGCCCTCCAGTCTGCTCGCGTCTGTGCCGCAGGTCACGGCCACACCCGCCCATGCGACGCTGGCGGTGGGGCTGCTCATGCAGGGCAGCAACCTGGGCCAGGCGCTAGGGCCTGTGCTGGTAGGCACCGCGGTAGCCCGCCACGGGTGGCCGGCCGCAGCGGCATGGGTGGTGGCTGCGGCACTGCTGATGGCATGGGTCGTGCGGTGGCGCGAAGGCGGCGCGATCCCACAGCGAACCCGCTGAGGAACAAGCAGGTCTGCAAACGCCTAAACCCCCTTCAGCGGTAACAAGCCACACAGAATAGGGCGATGGCGCTAGCTAGCCCGCCACCGGCTCGCCCACCTGCTCGGCATGCGGCCCCAGCGGCACCACACACAACAGCACCCCGTCCAGCGTGAGGACCAGCCCCAGTTGCCCACCCATCTGCACTACGCCACTCACGGTGGTGCCAGCGCACGGGGCACAGGGGCGCCCGGGCCGCGTGACCTGCACAGTAGTGCCGCGCAGGGCAAGCGCGCTGACGGGCGGCTGGCGCATCAGGGCCCACAGGTTTTGCGGATCTCGCGATCGCAGCGACTGCAGGTAAAGGCGAAGCAAGGCAGAGTCTGTAACGCTGGGTTCATCGCGCCCGTCGCCTTCTTCGCCCCCAACGCGGTTGCGGGCCTCATGCTCCACCTGCCGCAGACGCTGCAACGCGCGGCGAAGTTGCTGGCGGCTGGCCGCTTCAGTGCGGCCACTGGCCTTCGCGAGTTCGGCATGGCTGGCATCGAACACCGCATGCAACAACACTGCAGCGCCCTCCGCAGGCGCCACACAGGCCGCCAGCCGCCGCAGCGCCAAAGTGGCCTGCTGCGCCAGGGCCGCATCGGCCTCCGCCGAAGGTGCGACGCTGCCAGCGGCGTTTCCCCGCGCCGTGTGCGCTGCTTCGGCCAGCCACTGCGCCATCCACTGGCGCCGCCGCAGGCGATCAATGGCCAGGTTGCGCACTACCGTCAGCAGCCAGGCTTGCGCCACGTTGAGCGCAGGGGCGTTGGCCTCCAATGCACGCACGTAGGCGTCCTGCACAGCATCTTCCGCATCGGCAGGACCCAGCAGGCGCGTGGCGGCGCGGACCAGGGCACTGCGGCTGGCACCCAGGAGCGCCACGGAGTGTTCGTCGTCTTGCATCCGGGCATGGTGCCACATACAGGCGGGATGCGTACTGAGGCACGAGTTGGTGATGAGTTCGCTAGCAGCCTTGGGGTGAGAGACGGGATTGAACCCAAAGCCGCCGTTGAGAAGCGCCGCCCGGCAGCCGCCCGGAAGCTCTCAGTGCATTGCTGCACCCTGTTTTGGAAATCCAGCTGTCTGCCTACTGCAAGCTATAGTTTGCCGAGTTGACGCCTGACGGGTAGCGGATTTTGATACCTGGACGTTTGATCAAACCATCGCTCGCAAACGCAGGCAGCAAGCCGCTTCCAGAAGAAATCACGTTAGGCCGGGCGTCGTGGAGGTCACTATGAACGAAGCACTTGATCGCCTCGCCAAGCAGCTGCAACTCGACGCTCCGCGCAATGAGCACCTACGCCTCGAATTCGGCAATGCCTGCACGCTCAGAGTGAAGCACCTGTTGGAGGAACCGGCGGCGCTGGCGTGCCTCGCGGCGCTCGGCCACTACCTTGATGGCACTCTCAGTCGCGCGCAGTTGGAAAGCACGGCCACCGATGCTGTTCGGCTTGCGAATCAGCACCAAGGTTCCAGGTCCATCGACGGCTGCGGGCATGCGGCAGTATCCGCCACGTATGCAGTTGCCAACGCGCTGTGCGGCAAGGCATTGCAGGCGGCGGAGTATGCGGCGTACGCCTCGGTCTATGGTCAGGGCGGCTACGGCGCAGTCTCTGACCTTGAGTCGTTCCAACCTGAGTTCTCCTGGCAAGTCAGCTGCCTCGCGTCGCTTGCTGCTCGGCATGCGCCGTGTGAGGGCGCATCCTCTTACCTCAATGGCGCTAAGTAGTTGATCTGACCGATCGTTCTCACCCCAAAGCGCTGCCCAGCGACCGCCAGACTACCCGCCCGTCCGCGACTCCCCTCGCCAGCCATTGCATGGACAATCCCGGCATGTCTGGCATCCCCACTTCTCCAAACCCCTCTTCCCCCCGCCCCGTGCTGATCGCCGGTGGCGGCATCGGTGGCATGGCCACTGCCCTCACCCTGCATCAGATCGGCGTGCCCTGCGTCGTCTTTGAAGCGGTGCCCGAGCTGCAGCCGCTGGGCGTGGGCATCAACCTGCAGCCTAACGCCGTGCGCGAACTGCACGACCTGGGCTTTGGCAATGAGGTGCTGGACACCATTGGCCTACAGGCGCGCGAGTGGGCGCTGGTGGGGCGCAACGGGAACGACGTGTATGCCGAGCCGCGCGGCCTCGCGGCGGGCTACCACTGGCCGCAGTATTCGGTGCACCGGGGGCAGCTGCAGATGATGCTGTTCAACGCCGTGCGAGAGCGCGTGGGCGACGATGCCGTGCAATTGGGACAGCGGGTGGTGGGCTACCGGCAAGATGCCGATGGTGTGACGGCGATCATCGAAACACGCGACGGTGAACGCCGGGAAGTGGACGGATCGCTGCTAATAGCCGCCGATGGCCTGCACTCGGCCGTGCGGGCGCAGATGCACCCCACGCAGCCGCCCATCCAGTGGGGCGGCGCCATCATGTGGCGGGGCACCACGCCGGGGGTGCCGGTGCGCACCGGTGCGTCTTTTGTGGGCGTGGGCTCGCTGCGGCACCGCGTGGTGTTCTACCCCATCACGCCGCCCGACCCGGCCACGGGCCTCGCCACCATCAACTGGATCGCCGAGATCACGGTGGACAACCAGGGCGGCTGGCAGCAGGGCGACTGGAACCGGCGCGTGGCGCTGGAGGAATTCGCGCACCACTTTGAGGGCTGGAACTACAGCTGGCTGGACGTGCCCGCCATGCTGCGCGGCGCCAAGGACATTTTTGAGTACCCCATGATCGACCGCGACCCCGTGCCCACCTGGGTGGACGGCCGCGTGGCGCTGCTGGGCGATGCGGCGCACGTGATGTACCCCGTGGGCTCCAACGGCGCCAGCCAGGCCATCGTGGATGCGCGCGTGCTGGGCGCACAGTTCATCGCGCATAGCGTGGGCCCGCAGGCGCTGCGCGCCTATGACGACAAGCTGTGCAAGGACATCTCGGCGCTGGTGCTGCGCAACCGGGGCTCCGGCCCCTTTGGCCTGCTGGGGCTGGTGGACGAGCGCTGCGGCGGTGTCTTCGACCACATTGACGACGTGCTACCGCGCGAGGAGCGCGAGGGCTTCATGGCCCGGTACAAGGCGGCGGCGGGGTTTGCCATCGAGACGCTGAATGCCGCGCCGCAAACCATTGCGCCGGGGAAGCGCGTCGCGTTAGGCTGACAGGCACTTGTCACGCGCGGCGCGTCTCGTTCGTCATGGCAGTCCTATCACTCTCTGCAAGGACTTACCACTCATGGACACGCCAGACCACCCCGCTCCGCCCTCCGGCCCCACGCTCAGCACCGAGCCGCGGACCTCGTACCTGGAAGAGAAAGCCTTCAAGGCGCGCACCCTGCTCGTCTTCGGCACCATCACCGACACCCTGGCCGCCGACGTGGCGCGGCGGCTGATTGCGCTGGACGCCGACAGCGCCGAGCCCATCGATGTGCTGGTCAGCTCACCCGGCGGACACCTGGAGTCGGGCGACACCCTGCACGACCTGGTGCGCTTCATCACCGCGCCGGTCAACATGATCGGCACCGGCTGGGTGGGCAGCGCCGCCGCGCACCTGTACCTGGCGGCGCCGCGCGAGCGGCGGGTGTGCCTGCCCAACACCCGCTTTCTGATCCACCAGCCCAGCGGCGGTGCGGGCGGCCCGGCCAGCGACATTGCCATCCAGGCGCGCGAGATCGTGAAGGCGCGTGAGCGCATTGCACGCACCATCGCCCGCGAGACCGGCAAGCCGCTGGAGGTGGTGCTGGCCGACATCGAGCGGGACCGCTGGCTGTCGGCCGAGGAGGCGGTGGACTATGGACTGGTGTCGCGCATCATCGAGCACAAGGCGCAGCTGCGAGGATGACGTGACGCCCGCCAAAAACTATTAAATTGATAGCTGCCAGCGCTTTATGGATAAGCGCTAGCAGCCTATTTGGCTTGAAATCAGCCTGCGTTGAGCTGCTGCTCCAGCTGGTGCAGCACCTGGTAGCAAGGCAGCACCTGCGCCACGCTGGCGTTGGGCTCGCGGCCTTCCTGGATGGCGGCGAAGAACTCGCGGTCCTGCAGCTCGATGCCGTTCATCGACACATCCACCTTGCTCACATCGATCTTCTCTTCCTTGCCGTTCACCAGGTCGTCGTAGCGCGCGATGTAGGTGGCCGTGTCGCCGATGTAGCGGAAGAAGGTGCCCAGCGGGCCATCGTTGTTGAAGCTCAAGGAGAGCGTGCAGATGGCGCCGTTGGCCGCCTGGAGCTGGATGCTCATGTCCATGGCGATGCCCAGGTCCTTGTGGATGGGGCCCTGGATGGCGTTGGCCTTCACGATGGGGCTGCCCGCCTGGTAGGCGAACAGGTCCACGGTGTGCGCAGCGTGGTGCCACAGCAGGTGGTCCGTCCAGCTGCGGGGCTGGCCCAGGGCGTTCATGTTCGTGCGGCGGAAGAAGTAGGTCTGCACGTCCATTTGCTGGATGTTGAATTCGCCCGCTTGGATCTTTTGGTGCACGTACTGGTGGCTGGGGTTGAAGCGGCGGGTGTGGCCGCACATGGCGACCAGGCCGGTCTGCTTTTGCAGGGCGACGACCTTCTCGCCATCGGCCAGCACGTCGCACAGCGGGATCTCGACCTGCACGTGCTTGCCCGCTTCCAGGCAGGCGATGGTCTGGCCGGCGTGCATCTGCGTGGGCGTGCACAGGATCACGGCGTCCACTTCCTTGATGGCCAGGCTGTCGGCCAGGTCGGTGGTGACGTGCTTGATCCCGTACTTGTCGGCCACTTCCTGGGTCTTGGCCAAGTCGCGGCTGATGAGGGAGACGACTTCGACGCCGTCGATGTTTTGGATGCCGTCCAGGTGCTTGATGCCGAAGGCACCAGCGCCAGCGAGAGCGACTTTGATGGTCATGGTGAAGGTTCCTTTACTGGTTTTCGAGGATCAGGTGCCCCACCGCCGTATTGCTGGCGGGCACGTGGAAGAAGCGGTGCACCACCTTGGGCGCGGGGCCGGTGCCCGCCACGTCGCTCATGGCGCCGCGGGCGATCAGCCACATCACCAGCTCGATGCCTTCGCTGCCGGCTTCGCGCACGTATTCGATGTGCGGCACCTTGGCCAGCTCGGCGGGCTCGGCGATGAGACGGTCGAGGAACTTGTTGTCCCATTCCTTGTTGATGAGGCCGGCGCGCGGGCCCTGCAGCTGGTGGCTCATGCCGCCCGTGCCCCAGATCTGCACCTTGAGCGGCGCATCGAACGACTCGATGGCGCGGCGGATGGCCTGGCCGAGTGCAAAGCAGCGCGCACCCGAGGGCACGGGGTACTGCACCACGTTGACGGCGAACGGGATGACCTTGACGGGCCAAGCCTCGGGCGAACCGAAGAGCAGGTTCATGGGCACGGTGAGGCCGTGGTCCACCTGCAGTTCGTTGACGATGGTGAGGTCAAAGTCCTGCTGGATGACCGACTGCGCGATGTGCGAAGCCAGCTCGGGGTGCCCCATCACCTTGGGCACGGGGCGCGGGCCGTAGCCTTCGTCGGCGGGCTCGAACTCGGCGGCGGTGCCGATGGCAAAAGTGGGAATCATCCCCAGGTCAAAGCTGGTGGCGTGGTCGTTGTAGACCAGGAAGACCACGTCGGGGCGGTTGGCCTCCATCCACTTCTTGGACGGCTCGTAGCCCGCGAACAGCGGCTGCCAATACGGTTCGCCGGTCTTGCCCAGGTCGATGGCGGCGCCAATGGCGGGCACGTGCGAGGTGTAGACGGAGGCGGTGATTCGCGCGTGGCCCGCGCCTGCGGCACCGTCGGTAGCGGCTGTCTGGCGCGCGGCGTGGTCGCCCAGGATCTGCGCGGCCAGGGCTTCCTGGTGCGTCAGCTCCCAGGCTTTCCACGCCTCGGATTGCGCGGCGGGGCCCTGCGCGTTGCCGCCTTCGCCCAGGTAGCGGTTGCCTTCGGGGCTGCGGCCGCCGGCAATCATCATGTCGCGGTATTGCTGCTCGCTCATGCCGGTCATGCTGCCCGCCATCTGCTGGAACGACAGGCCGTCCGTCGCGCCCAGCTTGGCCAGGAAGTAGATGTTGCCGCCGGTGCGCATGGCCCAGTTCAGGTCGCGCGCACGCACCGCCGCCTTCTGCTCGTCGGTCATGGGCCATTCGGCCAGGTAGGCGTCTTCGTCGGCCTTGAAGCGCGCGCGGTTCTCGGCCTTCATCAGGCTCATGCAGAACTGGTTGAGCCAGTAGCCCTTGCGGCTCTGGTCGGCGTCGAAGATGGTCGTGCCGGGCACGTCCTTGTAGGGTTTGTCGAGTGGCATGTCAGACCTCTTCTGGCCAGTAAAGCTTCATGGGGTTGGTGACCAGCAGCTTGCGCTGCAGCTCCGCCGTGGGCGCGATGTGGGGGATGAAGTCCACCAGCAGGCCATCGTCGGGCATGTGGTCCTTGAGGTTGGGGTGCGGCCAGTCGGTGCCCCACAGCACGCGGTCGGGGAATTCCTCGACCACCTTGCGGGCGAACGGCACCACGTCCTGGTAGGCGTTCTGCTCGCCGTTCAGCGCCTTGGGGCCGGTGGCGGACAGGCGCTCGGGGCAGCTGACCTTGCTCCACACATTGGTGTGCTCGCGCATGAATTTCAGGAACAGCTGGAACTCCGGCCCGTCGATGGGCTTGCTCACGTCCGGGCGGCCCATATGGTCCACCACCACGGTGGTGGGCAGGCTGGTGAAGAAGTCCCACAGCTCGGGCAGGTCCACCGCCTCGAAGTAGATGACCACGTGCCAGCCCAGCTTGGCGATGCGGCCGGCAATCTCCATCAGCTCGTCCCTGGGTGTGAAGTCCACCAGGCGCTTGACGAAGTTGAAGCGCACGCCGCGCACGCCGGCCGCGTGCAGCTGCTGCAGTTCGTCGTCGGTGACGGACCGGCGCACCGTGGCCACGCCGCGCGCCATGCCGCCACTGGCCAGGCACGCATCCACCATGGCGCGGTTGTCGGCGCCGTGGCAGGTGGCCTGCACGATCACGTTGCGGGCAAAACCCAGGTGGTCGCGCAGCGCAAAGAGCTGCTGCTTGCTGGCATCGCAGGGCGTGTACTTGCGCTCGGGCGCGTAGGGGAACTCGGCGCCGGGGCCAAACACGTGGCAGTGCGCGTCCACCGCACCGGCGGGCACCTGGAAGCGGGGCTTGGCGGGGCTGACGTACCAGTCGAGCCAGCCGGGGGTTTTGGTGAATTCGCTCATGACTTATGAACTATGAATTTGATAGCTGCCAGCGCCTGATGGATAGGCGCTGGCGGTCAATTTGGCTTGAAAATTCCGTTTTCAATCGATGTACCTGAGCCCCGCGGCCGCCAGCGGCTCGCGCATCTTGTACATGTCGAGGCCCAGCACACCGCTGGCCAGCCTGGCGCGCTTTTCGCCTTCAAAGCTTTCGCGTTTTTGCGCGGCTTCCAGCGTCTGCACTGCACGGGCGGCGGGCACGCACACGATGCCGTCGTCGTCGGCCACGATCACATCGCCGGGCGTGACGAGCTGGCCCGCGCACACCACGGGGATGTTGACCGAGCCGATGGTGGCCTTGATGCAGCCCTTGCTGGAGATGCACTTGCTCCACACCGGGAAGTTCATCTCGTTCAGCGTCTTCACATCGCGCACGCCCGCGTCGATGATGAGTGCCCGTGCGCCGCGCGCCTGGAAGGACGTGGCCAGCAGATCGCCAAAGTAGCCGTCGGTGCACTCGGCCGTGATGGCCGCCACCACGATGTCGCCGGGCTGGATCTGCTCGGCCACCACGTGCATCATCCAGTTGTCGCCCGGATGCAGCAGCACGGTGACGGCCGTGCCGCTGACCTGCACGCCGCTCTGGATGGGACGCATATAAGGCTTGAGCAGGCCCACGCGGCCCATGGCCTCGTGCACGGTGGCCGAGCCGAGGGCTGCAAGCCCATCGGCGGCTGCGCGGTCGGCGCGGGTGATGTTGCGGTAGACAACGCCTAGCTCGTACATGTCAGAGCCCCTTTGCCTTCAGGCGTGAATCGAGTCGGGAGAACACGCGGCGCGTGTTGGCTTCGTAGATCTGGTGCTTGTCGTCGGCGCTCAGGATGGTGGAGGCCTCGATGTAGCGCTTGGTGTCGTCGTAGTAGTGTCCGGTGGTGGGGTCGATGCCGCGCACCGCGCCGATCATCTCGCTGGCAAACAGCACGTTCTTCACCGGGATCACGGTGTTGAGCAGGTCGATGCCCGGCTGGTGGTACACGCAGGTGTCAAAGAACACGTTGTTCAGCAGGTGCTCCTGCAGCAGGGGCTTCTTCATCTCCTGCGCCAGACCCCGGAAGCGGCCCCAGTGGTAAGGCACCGCGCCACCGCCATGCGGAATCAAAAACTTGAGCGTGGGGAAGTCCTTGAACAGGTCGCCCTGGATGAGCTGCATGAAGGCCGTGGTGTCGGCGTTCAGGTAGTGCGCGCCGGTGGTGTGGAAGCACGCATTGCAGCTGGTGCTCACGTGGATCATGGCGGGCAGGTCGTACTCCACCATCTTTTCGTAGATGGGGTACCAGTGCCTGTCGGTCAGCGGCGGGCTGGTCCAGTGGCCGCCAGAGGGGTCGGGGTTCAGGTTGATGCCCACGGCGCCGTATACGTGCACGCACTTTTCCAGCTCAGGGATGCAGGTGGCGGGATCCACGCCGGGGCTTTGCGGCAGCATCGCCACGGGCACAAAGTGGTCGGGGAACAGCGTGGAGACGCGGTAGCAGAGTTCGTTGCAGATGGCCGCCCAGGTGCTCGATACATTGAAGTCGCCAATGTGGTGGGCCATGAAGCTCGCGCGCGGGCTGAACAGCGTGATGTCGCTGCCGCGCTCTTTCATCAGCTTGAGCTGGTTGGTCTCGATGGATTCGCGCAGTTCGTCATCGCTGATATGCAGGTCGGCCACTTTAGGCATGGCCGATGGGTCTTTGATGCCGGCGATCTGCGCATTGCGCCAGTTCTCCAGCGCCTTGGGGGCCGTGGTGTAGTGGCCGTGGCAGTCGATGATGAGGCTCATGGGATGTTCTCCTCGGAAGTGTTGTAGTGTCGGGGTCATGCGGCGTCCATGCCCTGCTTGCGTTTGGCTTGGGCGGCGGCGGGAGATGCCAGGTAGGCCAGCAGCGCACGCGCCGCATCGACCTGCTGCGACAACGCGCCGATGCCCGCGGAAAACGTGGTGGTGATCTGGATGGCCGGTGGCAGCGGGCCCGCGACCTGGATGCCCTGCACATGCAGCAGCTCGCTCAGCTGCTGAAAGCCCAGCGCCACTTCGCCCTTGGCCACCAGCGAGCCCACGGGCACGCCGGGCGGCGCCTGCACCATGCGCGGTGCGATCTGCTCGGCAATGCCCCAGCGCTCAAACAGCTTGGCCAGCGCCACGCCGCTGGGTCCGGTGGACAGGCTGATGCTGGGCGCAGCCAGCACGGCATCGCGCACAGCGTCTTCGGTGCTGAGGTCGGGCAGCGGTGCCCCCGCAGGCACGGCCACGGCCACGCCGGAGTGCACCCAGTCCACCTTGCTGCCGGGCAGCAGGTGGCCCGCGGCCATGAGCTTGTCGATGGCGTCCGAAGCAAGGATGACCACGTCGAAGGCTTCACCGCCGGCCACGCGCTTGGCGGCGTCCACACCGCCCACCGATTCGATCTGCACCGGGCCCGCCCCGGGGGCGCTGGCGGCGTAGGCCGCCGTCAGATCGGCCAGCACCTGGCGGGTGGCCATGGAAGAGATGCCGCGCAGCGGCGGGGGGGTGGTCATGGGTGGTTGTCTCCTGCCGTGCCTGCCCGGTCTCGTCGGCAAGGGACGGCACAGGCAGGCGGCTTGGGCTTTCTATGGCACCGATTGTGGAGAGCGGGGCCGGGTTCATGAAGTCGGCACCTGCACTACCAGCTATATCATTCCGCGATTGTTGAACCAGAGTTATTGCAATTAAGGCCGGCGGATGGACCTCAAGCAGATCGAATACTTTGTGCGCGTGGCCGAGCTGGGCAGCTTCACGCGTGCCTCGGTGGTGCTGGACGTGGCCCAGCCCGCGCTGAGCCGCCAGGTGCGCCTGCTGGAGGTTGAACTGCGCCAGAACCTGCTGGTGCGCAACGGCCGGGGCGCCACGCCCACCGAGGCGGGCAAGCTGCTGCTGGAACACGGCCGCGGCATCCTCCACCAGGTGGACCGCGCGCGCGAAGAACTGGGCCGTGTGCGCGGTGCGCTGGCCGGACGCGTGGCCATTGGCCTGCCGCCCAGCATCGCCAAGGTGCTGACCGTGCCGCTCACCCGCGCCTTCCGCGTGAAGCTGCCCGATGCGGCGCTGGCCATCAGCGAGGGGCTGTCGGTGGCCATGCGAGAGTCGCTGACCACCGGCCTTTTGGACATTGCGCTGCTGTACAACACAGCGCCCGCGCCGGGCATCGAGATCACCGCGCTGCTAGAGGAAGACCTGATCTTGGTGCAGCGGCGCGCCGCGGGCCAGGAAGATGCCGACACGGAAGCGCCCGTGCCATTGGGCGAGCTGCCGCGTTTTCCGCTTGTCATTCCCACGCGGCCCAACTCCATCCGCATGCTGGTCGAGTCGGAACTGGCTGCGCGCGGAAAGCGCCCGCAGATCAATCTTGAGATCGACGGTGTGGCTGCCATCCTGGACCTGGTGGCGGATGGCGCGGGCTGTGCAGTGCTGCCGATGAACGCCGTCACCACGTCCGGCAAGGCCGAGGTTTTCAGCACCCGGCCCATCCACGGCGCCAGTGGTGACGGGGAAGGCGTGGGCGACAACACCACCCGCCTGCGCAGCAAGCTCTATCTGGCGGTGAGCTCGCAGCGCCCGGCCACGCTGACACAGCAGGCGATGGCGGAGTTGATTCGGACAACGTTGCTGGCGTTGTACAAGGCGCCGGGCTGAGGCCCTGTACACGCGGTGCTCGCGCAGCAGGGGTAGGTCGGGTTAGCCCAAAGGGCGTAACCCGACAGCGTGCAAGCTCGCGGCGTTTGCGTCGGCTCACGCTGCGCTAACCCGACCTACGGGCTCAGGGTGAACCGCGGGAGACCTTGGTATCGGATGGCGGCAAACTGCCCAGAAGCCGGTCCGCATAGTCCTGCCACAGTGCGTCCTTCGGCAAATCTGCAAACACCCGGGTGCGCGCCAGGTTGGCCACCCATTGCTGTTTGTCCGCAATGGCCGAGGCCATCAACGGGGCCATGCCGGCCTCTTGCACCGTGCGGGCGGATTCGCGCATCTCTTCGGCGCGGCGCTGGCCATGCTGCACCACGCGGCTGAAGAAGTAACGGCCCTGCGCGTGCCAGTCGATGGAGGGGAAGGTCTCGGCCAGTGTTGGCAGCACGTGGTCTTCCACCCCGTACTGGCGGGCGGTGGCATAGCTTTCGATCACCAACGCCTCCAGACCCTTGATCATGATGCTGCGACACATCTTGATGGCGCTGGCTACGCCCAACTCGTCGCTGACGGGGGTAGCGTCCATGCCCCAGGCCTGCAGCACGGGCGCCAACGCCTGCGCGTGCGGGCCACTCAGCAGCATGGGAACGGCAATGCCGTAGGGCGGCACCGAAGTCATCACGCCGGCCTCCACATAGCGACCGCCCGCGGCTTCGATGCATTGCGCAGCGTGCTGCTTGGTGCCCGGCGACGCGGAATTGAGGTCGAGGAAGAAAGTGCCCGGCGCGATGTGCAGCGCCACTGCCTCGGCCACAGCGAGGGTGTTGCTGGCCGTGACGGCCGACACGATGAGCTGGCGTCCGCTGCACAGGCCGCCCACGTTATCGGCAGCGCGCACGCCGGCATCCCGCGCGTGGGCCACCGGTTCGGACTGCTGCGCAGGTGCAGCGAATTTCAGGTCCCACGCTGCCACAGCGTTCACGCCGCGTGCAAGCAGCCCAGCCGCAAAAATGCGGCCGACTTCGCCGTAGCCCACGATGCCCAGGCGTTCTACAACGGGGTGATGCTGGTCTTGTCGCTCAGGAGTCTGCATGGCGCGGTCGGGTTTATTGAAGGGGAATGCCCGCGCGCTCGATCACGGCACGCCAGCGGCCGATGTCGGCCTTGAGCAGTGCGCTGGTTTCCTCCGGCGTGGAGGTGCGCGGCACGACGTTGAGCGCGCGCAGCTGCTGCTGCACCGCCGGGCTGGCCACCGCGGCGGCGATCTCGCGTTGCAGCCGGTCGACCACGGCACGTGGGGTGCGCGCTGGGGCGGCCAGTGCGTTCCACGAGGTGGCTACAAAGCCCTTCACACCCTGCTCCACCGCGGTGGGCACGTCGGGCAACATGTCGGAGCGGCGCTCGCCCGTGACGGCCAGGACGCGCAGCGCGCCCGCGCGCACCTGCGGCAATGCGGGTCCCAGGATCTCCACCCCCACGTCCACCTGGCGACCACGCAGTGCCGTGATGAGCGCTGGCGTTCCGTTGAACGGCACCACCAGGGCGTCGATGCCTGCACTGCTCTTGAACAGTTCGGCCGCCAGGTGCTGGGAGCTGCCCATGTTGATGCTGCCGATGTTGACGCTGCCCGGTTGCGCGCGCGCATGCGCCAGCAACTGCGACAGGGTGCGGTGCGGCGAGTCCGCCGGCACCAGTACCGCGATGTCAAACACACCCAGCGTGCTGATGGGCGCAAAGTCAGCCACCGTGTCGTAAGGCAAGGTCTTGAAAAGGCCGGCCGAGACGGCCGTGCCGTTGGACATGAGGAACAGCGTGTGCCCGTCGGGCTCGGCGCGGGCTATGGTGTCGGCCGCCACCACACCGCCCGCACCGGGGCGGTTGTCAATGACAACGGGCTGGCCCAGCCGCTCGGCCAGGGCGCTGGCCACGGCGCGCGCAGTCAGGTCGCCGACGCCGCCGGCTGCAAAAGGCACCACGATGCGCACCGGCTTGGCCGGATAGGCCGGCTGCGCCTTCGCTGCGGCAGGCCAGGCAGCCCCCGCCGCCAGCGCCATGCTGGCGGCGCCCAGCATCAGGGCGCTGCGGCGGCGCATGTCAGAACCTCAGTACAAACACCACGATGCTGGGGAACGCCACCAGAATGGCCGTGCGGATGAAATCGCTGGCCACAAAGGGCAGCACGGCGCGGTAGGTGGCCATGATGGGCACGTCCTTGGCCATGCTGTTGATGACGAACAGGTTCATGCCCACGGGCGGAGTGATAAGGCCCACTTCCACCACGATGAGCACCAGGATGCCAAACCAGATGGCGAACTCCTCAGGCGTCATGCCAAAGTCGAGCGCGGTGACGATCGGGAAGAACACCGGAATGGTCAGCAGGATCATGGACAGCGAATCCATGAAGCAGCCCAGCACCACGTAGATGACCAGGATGCCGACCAGCACCACCATGGGACTCAGGCCCGAGCCAGCCACCATCTGCGCGGCCTCCTGCGGCAGCTGCGACAGCGCGAGGAAGGTGTTGTACACCCCTGCACCCAGCACGATCATGAAGATCATGCCCGTGGCCACGGCCGTGCCCATCACCGCGCCGACCAGCGTCTTGCGGTTGAGGCCGCCTGACAGCCAGGCCGCCAGGCCTGTACCAAACGCGCCCACGGCCGCGCCCTCCGTAGGCGTGAAAAAGCCCAGGTAGATGCCGCCCACCACCGCCACAAAGATCAGCAGCACGGGCCAGACTTTGGCCGTGGCCTTCCAGCGCTCGGCCATGGGCAGCGGGGCCACCGTGCCCATCTCCTGCGGGCGCATGCGTGCATAGATCGCGATCACGATGACATAGCCGATGGCCGCCAGGATGCCGGGCACAAAGGCGGCAAGGAAAAGCTTGGCGATGTTCTGCTCGGTGAGGATGGCGTAGATCACCAGCACCACCGAGGGCGGGATCAGGATGCCCAGCGTGCCACCTGCGGCCAGCGTGGCGGTGGAGATGCCGCCCGCGTACCCTGCCTTCTTCAGTTCAGGCAGGGCCACCTGGCCCATGGTGGCAGCCGTGGCCAGCGACGAGCCGCAGATGGCACCAAAGCCTGCGCACGCGCCCACGGCTGCCATGGCCACACCGCCCTTGCGGTGGCCAATCCAGGCCTCGGCCGCCTTGAACAGCGCCTGCGACAGGCCGCCCAGCGCTGCAAACTGCCCCATCAACAGGAAGAGCGGGATGACCGATAGCGAGTAGTTGGAAAAAGTGCTGTACGTGACCTGCTTGAGCTGGTTGAGGACCGGCGCCGTGTTGCCGTAAATCAGCCAAGCGCCTACCAGGCCGCAGACCAGCATGGCCAGGCCGATGGGAATGCGCACAAAGATTAGCAGCAGCAGGATCGGGAACGACCATGCGGCAAGTTCAAAACCACTCATCAATGCGCTCCCGCTTCCGTTGTCCAGCCCGCAGGCTCCTTGCCCAGGCCCAGTAGCGTGGCGGTGCGCGCCAGGTAGGCCAGGCACCCGATCACCGCGCCCACCAGGCAGGCCGCGTAGCCCCACCACAGCGGCATCTGCACGATGAAGGTGGTTTCCATGTACTGCTTCTTTTCCAGCATGCCTTCGTACAGCTTCCAGGTCAGCAGCAGCCAGACGGCGAGCATGAGCAGGTCGGCCATCAGCACCACGGCGCGCTGGGCCCATGCAGGCAGGTGGGAGTAGAGCAGGTCCACCGTGGCGTGGCCGCCTTTCAGGTAGGTCCAGGGCAGGAAGAACAGCACGGCCACGGCCGTGCCCATTTCAACCAGCTCGAAGTCGCCGGGCACGGGCCCGAGGCCCATTCCGATGAGCGCGCGGCCCGTGATGCTGGCCACGCTCATGAGGGTGAGCGCAACCAGCACGAGGCCGCCCACAATGGCCGACCAACGGGCCAGCCGGTAGATGAATGCAATCATGCGCAGGTCTTCCTGGAGGGGGCTGGTGTGACGGGCATTGTGAACCCATGCCGCCGCACCGGCGCAGTAAAAAGCCGCCCCTGGAAAGCATGTTCACAAGGACGGCCGATGGGGCCCAGGGGCCGGGGGTTTACTTGGTGTGCTTGGCGATCAGCGCACGGGCTTCGGCCGCCAGCTTGGCGCCGTCAATGCCCTTGGGCTTGACTTCGTTGATCCAGTCAGTTTCCACGGCCGCAGCCGTACGGCGCCAGCGCTGCGTCTCGGCGATGTCCAGGGCCACGATGTTGTTCTTGGCCTTCTCGGCGATCTCGCGGCCGACCTTGTCGCCCTCGTCCATCACGCGGCCGAACATGGCGGCGGTCTCAATGCCCGAGTTCTTGTCGATCACGGCCTTGAGGTCGGCGGGCAGCTTGTCGTAGGCAGCCTTGTTCATCGAGAACGCGAACGTCTGGGTGTACAGGCCTTCCTTGCCGGCAAACGTGGTGTGGTTCTTCACCAGCTCGGTCACCTTGAGCGAGGGCGTCACTTCCCATGGGATCGTGGTGCCGTCGATCACGCCCTTGGACAAGGCTTCGGTCACGGCTGGCACTGGCATGCCCACGGGCGTGGCGCCCAGCTTGGTGAGCATGTTGTTGATGATGCGCGAGCCGCCGCGCACCTTCATGCCACGCAGGCTTTCCAGTCCCGTGACGGGGTTCTTGGTGTGGAACAGGCCGGGGCCATGGGTGTGCACGGCGATCAGCTTCACGTCCTTGAATTCGTCAGCCGCGAACTTCTCGACGTATTCATGGATGGCGCGCGAGGACGCCTCAGCGCTGCCGCTCATGAAGGGCAGTTCGAACACTTCGGTCTTGGGGAAGCGGCCGGGCGTGTAGCCCAGCACCGTCCAGGTGAAGTCCACCACGCCGTCGCGGGCCTGGTCGAACAGCTGCGGTGGCGCGCCGCCCAGCTGCATGGCGTGGAACAGCTGCACCTTGATCTTGCCGCCGGATTCGGCTTCAACCTTCTGGGCCCAGGGCACCAGGGCCTTGGCGGGAATGGTGGCCTGCGGCGGCAGCATCTGGTGCAGGCGCAGGGTGACGGTCTGGGCCGCTGCGGTGGTGGCCAAGGTGGCCAGGGCCACGGCCCCCATCGCCGCGAGGGCGGTGCGTCGCTTGAGGAAGGTCATTTTTGTCTCCGATCTGTCGGTATGCGTCCGTGCCGCGGTGCGGGGGTGCCTGCGGGCACGGCTCAGGAAATCATCATCAGGCCCCTCACTGTGCATGGGCTCGCGCCTGCATGCCAGTTCTATGGCGGACTTTCAGCTATGCCGTAATGTTATGAAACCGGTGAAACCCTCAGAACCACGCAATGCTGTGCCCGATCCATGCCGATTCAACGGCGAATGAGGGTAAGCGGCGGCATGTCCGCATGCACCCGCCCACTGCCCGTGCCCGACAGCGCCTCGCGCAGCTTGCGCTGTGCCAGCCGCGAGTGCTCCCGCATGATGGCCTCGGCGCGCGCGCCTTCGCGGTGCTCGATCGCGTCCAGCAGTTGGCGGTGCTGGTCCTGCGCCACCACCAGCAGGTCGCGCGCCTGTGCGGAATGGGTCTGCACCATCACAAACGCAGAGGGCGACGCAAAGGGCAGGCCCTTGACGCGGTCCAGCTCGCGCAGCACCACGTCACTGCCTACCATGCGGCCCAGCAGCACATGGAAGTGCGCGTTCAGCTCCACATAACGGCCAAAGCCCTCGTCATCCAGCGTAGGCGGGGACAGCGTGGCGTCGATATCCGCCAGACAGCAGTGCGCCTCTGCCATCACATCGGCGGGCACGCCCCGCTCGGCGGCCAGGCGGGCCGCCAGACCTTCCAGCGTGCCGCGCAGGGCAATGGCGTCGGACACATCGGTCTCGGAAAACGTCCGCACGGCGTAACCACCGCCGGCCAGGCGCTGCAGCAGCCCTTCTTGCTCCAACCGCTGGAGCGCCGCACGGATAGGCGTGCGTGACACCCCCAGCCGCTCGACCAGGGCCAGCTCGGCAATGCGCAGGCCGCCCGCCAGCTCGCCCGCCAGGATCATTTCGCGCAGCCGCAGCTGGGCCCGCACGGACTGCAGGGCGCCTGCCGCACCGTCATGGACGTCCGCTGCCGGAGCGTCGGCTGCCAGAGAAGAAGGGAAAGAAGGGGAAGAAGCACTCATACGCGAATGTATACAACAATAAATCTCAAAAGCCGCTGAATTGAATAAAAACAAGGGGTTACGAGGTATGCCAGAGTGAAATATCTGGTGTTCACACGTCACATGTATACATACTGAAGGTTCTTTCGCACAATCACGCCATAACCAGCGCTGGCCGCACGGCCCCCGACCCTGCACCCAGCTCCCACCACCCCACGGAGAGAGACAAGCACCATGTATCCCAAGAACGCCTGGTACGTCGCCTGCACCCCCAACGAGATCGCCGACAAACCGCTGGGCCGCACCATCTGCGGCGAGAAGATCGTCTTCTACCGCCCCGCGCCCGACCAGGTCGCCGCGCTGGATGACTTCTGTCCGCACCGGGGCGCGCCGCTGTCGCTGGGCACGGTGTGTGAAGGCCACCTGCAGTGCGGCTACCACGGCCTGCGCGTGGAGTGCACGGGCAAGTCGGTCTCCATGCCAGGCCAGCGGGTGCAAGGATTCCCCAAGACGCGCAGCTTTCCGGTGGTGGAGCGCTACGGCTTCATCTGGGTGTGGCCTGGCGATGCCGACAAGGCCGACCCCGCCACCATCCACCACCTGCCCTGGGCCGACAACCCCGAATGGGCCTACGGCGGCGGGCTGTACCACATTGCCTGCGACTACCGCCTGATGATCGACAACCTGATGGACCTGACGCACGAGACCTACGTGCACTCCACCAGCATCGGCCAGAAGGAAATCGACGAAGTGCCCTGCAAGACCCGCGTGGAGGGCGACGAAGTCATCACCAGCCGCTTCATGGAAGGCATTGAAGCCCCGCCCTTCTGGAAGATGGCGCTGCGCATGAACGGCCTGCCAGACGACCAGCCCGTGGACCGCTGGCAGATCTGCCACTTCACACCACCCAGCCATGTGCTGATCGAAGTGGGCGTGGCGCTGGCGGGCCATGGGGGCTACAACGCCCCCGCGGACAAGAAGGCATCGAGCATCGTGGTGGATTTCATCACGCCCGAGACGGAGACGTCCATCCACTACTTCTGGGGCATGGCGCGCAACTTCAAGCCGCAAGACCCGTCGCTCACCACGCAGATCCGAGAGGGCCAGGGCAACATCTTTGCCGAAGACCAGGACATGCTGGAACAGCAGCAGCAGAACCTGCTGCGCTACCCCGACCGCAAGCTGCTGATGCTGAACATCGACGCAGGTGGCGTGCAGTCGCGCAAGATCCTGGACCGCATCATCGCGGCCGAGCAAGCCGCAGCCGCTACGCCGGCCGCACCCCAGGCGGTGGCCGCATGACCGCGCAGGAGACGCTGCAGGTCCGCGTCGCCAAGAAGCAGGCCGAGGCCGAAGGTATCACCAGCTTTGAGCTGGCGCGTGTGGACGGTGCAGCGCTGCCGCCTTTCAGCGCGGGCTCGCACATCGACGTGCACCTGCCGGGGGGCCTGGTGCGCCAGTATTCGCTGTGCAATGCATCGCACGAATCGCACCGCTACCGCATCGCCGTGCTGCGCGACGCCGCCTCGCGCGGTGGCTCGGTGGCCATGCACGACAGCGTGCACGAGGGCGACGTGATCACCATCAGCACGCCGCGCAACCACTTTGCGCTGCACCCCGCGCAGCGCACCGTGCTGCTGGCGGGCGGCATTGGCGTGACGCCCCTGTTGTGCATGGCCGACCGGCTGGCCCGCACGGGTGCCGACTTTGCGATGCACTACTGCACGCGTTCGGTGGAGCGCACAGCGTTTGCTGCCGAGATCGCCGCGTCGGCCATGGCGCCGCACGTGCACTTCCACTTTGATGCGGGTGCGCCCGAGCAGAGGCTCAACCTGGCTGCCGTGCTGGCAGCGCCGGGCGCGGACAAGCGCCTGTACGTGTGTGGCCCGGCCGGCTTCATCGACCATGTGGTGACCACCGCCAAGGCCATGGGCTGGGCACAGGACCACATTCACCTGGAATACTTTGCCGCGCCGGCGCAGGACACCTCGGGCGACCAGGGCTTTGAAGTGCGCATTGCGAGCACCGGCAAGGTCTACCCGATTGCGGCCGACGTGTCGGTGGTGGAAGCGCTGCGTAAAGAGGGCATCGACATCCTCACATCCTGCGAGCAGGGCGTGTGCGGCACCTGCCTGACGCGTGTGCTGGAGGGCGAGGTGGACCACCGCGACATGTACCTGACCGATGAGGAAAAGGCGAGCAACGAGCAGTTCATGCCCTGCTGCTCACGCGCGCGCAGCCCTTTGCTGGTGCTGGATTTGTAGAGCCGTCCGGCGCGTCGACTGCTCTCTGAAGTGCATCCTCGCGGTGGATCCGACGAATGCGTCAATTACTCACAAATTGATAGCTGCCAGCGCTTATCCATCAAGCGCTAGCGGCTTATTTCATCAAAATTTTATTCCGCTGCGGCAGCGCGGATGGTGTCGCGGCCGTTGCGGTCCTTCACGCGGCCCAGGTCGGTGTCCAGCGCACGGGCGAGTTTTTCGGCTGCGCCGATGAAGGCATTGGCCATCTTGTCGGCCTCATCCGTCACCGTCACGGGCTGGCGCCCGGTCACCCGCGCTTCAATGCGGCAGCGCTTGTCCTTGGCGCCTGACTTGCCCGCGTCCAGGTCGCTCAAGAACACCTCCAGCCGCGTGACCTGGTCCTGAAAACGCGAGAGGCGGCTCTTGCTCTCTTCTGTGATCCATTGCGCGAGCGACTCGCCGCCGTGGATGTGGTCGTCGGTGTTGACTTGGACTTGCATGGGAGAGGTTCCTTCCTGGTGAAGTTGCGAGGCCCACCATGATGCCACCGGTGGTCATCTCCCCGGTAAATACATGTCAAAGGATGTGCAAAAGTCCTGCGAACCTACAGCTTGTCCAGCGCAACGGCCGGCTGCCACGGCGCGTCGGCTGACAGTGCTCGCGCCTCGGCCACGCGATCCAGCAGGCGGATGGCAGCCATGTCCCCCGGCATCCGCTGCAAAACGGCGTGCAGCTGCAACTGCGCCGTCGCCCAGTCGCGCGCATGAAAGGCCGCCAGCGCCGCATGGCTGGCCTCCCGCACGTCCGCGTCGTCGCACGGCGTGAACACGCGCACGGGCTCGGTCTTGCCTTTGACGATGACATCGTCCAGCGGACGCAGCCCCATGGAGGGCGGAAGCTGCGCGGCCGTGGCGGACGACAGCAGGATGCCAGTGCCAAAGGCCTTGTTGGCCCCCTCCAGCCGAGCGGCAAGATTCACCGCGTCGCCAATGGCGGTGTACGAGAACCGCTGCTCCGACCCCACGTTGCCCACCACCACCCGCCCTGTGTGCAGCCCGATGCGCATGTGGATCGGCGGCAGCCCGCGCGCTTGCAGGTCGGCCACCAGCGCCTGCATGGCCTGCTGCATGGCGATGGCCGCCGCCACCGCGTGCTCGGCATGCTGCGCATCGGGCACGGGCGCACCCCAGAAGGCCATCACCGCATCGCCGATGAACTTGTCCACCGTGCCGCCGGTGGCGTGGATGATGGGTGTCATCGCGTTGAAATAACCGGTGAGCACCTCCACCGTCTGCTCGGCGCTCAGCTGCTCGGACAGCGTGGTGAAGTTGGCGAGATCGGTGAACATGAGCGTGACCTCGCGCGCCTCGCCGCCCAGGCGCATCAGCTCAGGCTGGGCCACCAAGCGTGCCACCACGGCGGGCGGCACGTACTGCGCGAACATGGCGCGCGTCTGCCGCGCACGGCGGCGCAGCGCGGCGTAGCCCACGAGCGCAGCCGTGGCATACAGCGCCACCGTGCACGCTGCAGGCAGCAGCGGAGGCCACCACAGGCGGTGCTGCGCAAACAGCCACGCCGCCGCGCCAACAATGGCTACAAGCACCCCGCCCGCCAATGCTGCGGCACCCGCCGGATGCAGCCGCCGCTGTGCCCACAACAGCGTGGGCAACAACGCCAGCACCAGTGCCCAAGCCCAGGCGTCTGACACGCTGCGCAGGCCGCTGCCGGTGAGCAGGTTGTCCACCAGCGTGGCCTGCAGCTCCACGCCCGGGAACAGCCGGTCGCCCCCCGTGGCGCCAAACGGCGCATTGAACATGTCGGCCTGCGCACGCTCCAGCTCCGCCGCCGTGCGCGCCGCGCGGCCCACCAGCACGATCTTGTCTTGGAAGAACCCCTCGGGCAGCAGTCCCGGTTCCAGCGCCTGGTAGTACGAGCGGGTGTCGAACGTGCTGCGCGGGCCGCGGTAGCCGATCCATTCGGCGTACTGCAGCCCTGCGACGGGCGCGGCCCGGCCCCGCGCCTCGGCCGCGCGCTGGGCCAGGCGCTGCGCAAAAGTGTTGTGGCCACTGGGCGGCGCGCGGCGCACCACGAAGTCTTCATCGGGCGTCACCCCCGCATCGCCGGCCTCGGCGCCCGCATCCAGAAAGCGCTGCAGCGGCAGCACCTCGGTCCACAAGTCGGCGTTGGCGCTGCGGACCTGCTCGCGCAGCGAGGCCAGCACCACCGGCGGCCCGCTGTCGGCGATGGCCTGGGCCAGCGCCCCGTCCTCGGGCTCGGTGCTGGGCTCGGCAAACACCACGTCCAGCCCCACGGCGGTCGCGCCTTCCGCGTGCAGGCGGCGCAGCAGCTGTGCATGCACACTGCGCGGAAACGGCCAAGCCTGCTGCAGTTCCTGGAAGGTGGGCTCGTCAATCGCCAGGATCACCACCGGCAGCGGGCTGCGGTGTGGCGCCGTCCAGGCCGTCAGCACGTCAAAGGTCTTGAACTCCAGCGCATGCCAGGGCCGGGTGAAGGTGGCCGCCCCCACCAGCAGCAGCGCGAGCAGGCAGGCTGCCAGGGCCAGCAGACGCTCTCGCAGGCGGGACTGCCGGCGCCGTTCGGGCCTGCGTGGGGGGGATGGAGGCGCCACGGGGGTCAGAAGCGGTAGCGCGCGTCGAGCACGTAGCGGGGTTTGCGGCGGTCGGACTTGGGCGCCCACAGATTCAGCGCCGCCGCGCCGATCACCCAGTGCTTGTCCCGCGATTCCCAAAAACCCATCAGGTCCACGCCCCAGCCGGGTGCGATGCGCGTGAAGTTCTCCTTGTCTTCGAAACGCTCCGAGCGGTACACCGCACGGCCGCTGACGTAAAAGCGCTGCTCGCCGGCCCAGGTGGCCCCCACCACCGCCGTGTGGCGGGGGATGTACGGGATGCGGCCCACGGGTACGCCCGCATCGAAGCTACGGCTTTCGCTGCCCTGGTACAGGTACTTGGCGTAACCCGACCAGCTGCGACTGAACATGTGGTTGACGCCACCGGCCAGCGCCTTGAGCGTACCGGTGTCAAAGCTTGGCGTGTCTTCGAGCAGGTCGGTGGTGGACAGGTTCACCAGTTGTGCGTTGCGCATTTCTTCCAGGAACGGAAGGCTGGGGGTGCGCATGTCCACCCCCACGGTGCCTGGGTTGCGCACACGCAGATGGTCGGCGCGCAGGCTGAGGAAGGTGTTCTGTCCCAGCTCCAGTCCCACCTGCGCCACCAGTCGCTTGTGGCGCCCGCCCGCCTCCAGCAGACGGTCTTCCACCGGAATACCCGCCGTCTCCACACTGGTGAGGGTGGAGACGCTCAGCGGCCGCATCCAGTCCTGGTAGGCCATGCGCACCGTGGTGCCCTGCGCGGGCTGCCACACCAGGCCCACGCGCGGCGTGACCATGCGCTCGGTGTCCGCACGCGTGGCCTGCTCTTCGCTGAATTGTTCCAGGTTCACCAAGTAGCTCTGTGTCACGCCATCCACGCGGTGGCGAATCTGCTGCAGGCCCAGGGCGGCGTCCAGCGTCAAACCGGGGTCCAGCCGCTGCGTGGTGGCGAGGGTGAAGCCGGTGTAGCGCCGGTCCACGTTGTTGTAGCCCCCTACCACCAGGTAGTCGCGGTAGGTGCCGAGGAAGGGGATTTCGGCCTCCACGATGGCATCGCCACCGATCAGGTTGTTCTGCTGCTCGCGCACATGCTCCAGCGCCACGCTCCATCGGCTGCCCGGCGCAGTATCCAGCGTGTGGCGCAGCTGCACGTCGCTGAAGTGCTTCTTGGGCTCGCTGCCAACGCCCATCAGGCTTACAAACGGCGGGTCGATGTACAGCGTGGGGTAGCGCAGCAGCAAGGTGTTTTCCACACTGCGGCCCAGCTTCAGCCAGGTCTGCTCCGTCGGCCCCCAACGGTATGACATGCCGAGCGCGCCCTGGGTGCTTTTGTTGTCCAGCGAGGTCTCGAAAAGGTTGTCACTGCGCAGGCGCATGTCGAACTGGTTGAGGTAGGCAAACAGATTGATGCGTTCCGTCGCCTGCATGCCCAGCCCCACTGTCACCGCATTGGCGCGCACATCGCCAAAACCGGCGCGCACGGCCGGTGCATTGTTCACTTGCAGGTCAAAAGGAAAATTGGTGGCGCGGGCTGGCTGGAGCTTGACGAACCACGACACGGGCACGTGCGTGTTATTCATGCCGTTGAGCGTGACGGCGGGCGCCCGCATGCGATAGACGTCGCGGTCCACCGTCACCCCCACTGCGCCATGCACTCCCGGCGCCTGCAGCAGCGACGAATACCGCTGGCTGGCCCCAAACGCCATGGGGTCGGTGAGAAAGCCCTGGAACAGCGCCGAGTTCTTGTTGAACTCGCCCGCGTAGCGGTCGGCCAGGAACAAGTGGCTGCCGCCCCAGTACGGATAGAAGCTCTGCTGCGCCAGCTCCAGCGCCCAGTCCTCCATGCCAAAGAAGGCGAGCGATGCGCCCAGGTTGGCGCTGCCCTTCTGATCGTTGGCCACCTGGTTCAGTGACTTGAGATAGGGCATGCGCTGCACAGCGGCGCGGGCGGCCTCCACCGCGTCGCCGGGCTGGAAGAGGTCGGTGTGGATCTGCGCCAACAGCATGTGCGGCACCGGGTCCTTGTCGTCGAGCAGGATGGCCTGGCGCAGCGTGGCGAGCGCGTCGGCATGGCGGCCGATCTGGTAGTACGCCACCGCGGTCCAGGTCTTGGCGCGCGCGTAGCGCGGCTCCATGACCCCGGCGCGCAGGAAGGCGTCGAGCGCCGCATCGGGCCGGCCCTGCTTGAGGTGCAGCAGACCCTGGCCGGTCAGGGCCACATAGTCGGCCGGGTTGTCCCCCAGGGCCGTGGCAAAGGCTGCGCCGGCTTCGGTGAACTGGTTCACAAAGGTTTCGACCGTACCCAGCTCGCCATGGGCGCCAGGGGCCTGCGGGTCCAGCGCAACGGCGCGCTGCAGGGCGGCGCGGGCGGGGCGCGGGTCTTCGCGTTCGGTGTGGGCGCTGCCCAGGCCTTGCCAGGCGCGTGCGTCCTGCGGCGCCAGCGTGGTGGCCTGGGTGTAGGCGGCCAGCGTGGCTGGCGCATCGCCTCGGCGGCGGGCCAGCTCGGCGCGCACCAGGGAAAGCCCGGCGTGGGCCTGGCCGTCGGCCGGTGCCAGGGTGGCGGCCGCTTCATCGGCCCGGTCAGTCAGCATCTGCACCCGGGCCAGCTGGGCCAGCAGCGAGGGATGGGCGGGCCAGCGCTGCAGGGCGCCCCGCAGCGTCTGCACTGCGGCGGGACCCTCGCCGTCCATGAGCTGCACGTCGGACTGCATGAGCCACGCGGGCAGTGGCGCGGCGCCAGGATCAGTGGCGCTGGCCCGCATCGACTGCGCGAGCAGCTCGCGCGCAGCCAGCCACTCGCCCGCCTGCAGCGCGATGGCCGAATCCATCATGTCCGCCCAGGGTCCAGGAACTCCTTGCGCACGCGCCGCGGCCAGCGCCGTGCGGGCCGCAGCCAAGTTGCGCGCGCGCAAGGCGGCATGCGCGGGCGCCAGGGCCTCAGGGAGAGGGTCGGACTCCAGGTGGGGCAAGGGGTCGGCGCGCAGCGCGTTCACCCACTGGATGCGGTCGCGCGGCTGGCTCAGAACCAGCTTGATCGGGGCCTTGCCCACTTCGGCGTAGGCAGCCTCGTTGGCGCCCACCAGCACCTGGCCTTGGGCATTGCCGAACTCCACCGTGCCCGACAACACGGTGATCAGCGTGCGGCCGTCGCCCTCCACGCTGATGTCCCAGTCGGTGCCGCGGATGGCGGCCACGGCGGCGGGGGTTTCCAGGTTCAGGCGCGTGCCGTCGGGGCGGCGGGTCTGGGTCCAGGCCCGGCCGGCATTCAGCATCAGCGTGGTCACCGGCTGCGCGGGGGTGGCCACCCCCTTGACCTGCAGCACCGTGTTCTGGTGCAGACGCAGCTGCGTGTTGTCCGCAAACAGCAGCGCCATCTTGGCGGCTTCGCGGGTGCGCACAAAGTCGCCGGTGGCCAGGGCTTGTGCGGGTCGGGCGGGCTGCCAGTCGGCCGCCGCGGCCGCGCGCTGGTCGCCCCCGCCCTGCAGGCTGACGATCTCGGCCGCCGCGCCCGCAGGCACCACGGCGTGCGACAGCAGCGGCCACGCAAGGGCGACGGCAAGCGCGCAAGCACGAACAGCGGGCATGGGAACGGTGTGGCGGGGCATGGCGGGACTTTCGCTGTGGGGTTGGAGGCCGTCTATAAGCGCACAGACTGGCGCGCCTCCCTCGCACCGCCCGGCAGCCAAAAATTATCGCGAGGCCCGGCCTTGGCTGGCCCACCGCGAGCAGGTAGGCGGACTGCATTTCATGCAGAAAGCCACATTTTGTTGCTCCGCGTGACGTACCCCCGTGCTGTGGAGGGGCGCACGGCGCTTTCCTACAGCGCTCGAGAGTGTGGGGTGATACAACTGACAGCCTCTCATTCGCATTGCCCGGCCACCGGCCCGCGGGGGCCGGCCAGCCTGACTGGAAAGACGCTGCCCATGCCCGACAACCGCCGCCTGAAGATTGGCCTGTCCGCCTGTTTTCAACATGCCGACCCCACTCGGCCCCTGTTCACCAACAAGACACTGCAGTACGTGGAGCAGTCCATCGCCCACTGGATCATGTCTGCCGGTGCCATCGTGGTGATGGTGCCCTGCCCCACGGGCGAGACCGCGCGCGGCGACGTGACGCTGCAGCACTATGCCGAGTGGCTGGACGGCGTGGTCATGCACGGCGGCGCCGACGTGTGGCCCGGCAACTATGGCGAGGAGCCGTTGCGCGAGGAATGGGTCGGCGACCGCGTGCGCGACATCTATGACCTGGCCCTGGTCAAGGCGTTTGCCGAGGTGGGCAAGCCCATCTTCGGCGTGTGCCGGGGCCTGCAGCTCATCAATGTGGCTTTTGGGGGTGCGCTGTACCAGGACATCGAGACCCAACACCCCGGCGCGCTGCAGCACCGCAACGCCACGGCCTACGATCAACATTTCCACGACATCCAGATCGTGGAGGGCTCGCACCTGGCCAAGCTGTACCCCGACACGCCCCGGGCCCGGGTGAACAGCATCCACCACCAGGGCATCAAGCGCGTGGCGCCCGACTTTGTGGTGGAAGCCCTGAGCGAGCCAGATGGCGTGCCCGAAGCCATCCGCCTGCAACCCGGCCCGGGACGCGGCTACATCGCGGCCACGCAGTGGCACCCGGAGTTTCACAAGGTTGGCTCAGACACCTTTGACGACACCGCCATCCTGCAAGACTTTCTGGCCGCATGCGCCCAGGCCAAGGAACACCCCGTGCGCCACAACCAGCCCTCTGGCCTGCGCGACCGCGCCACGCGTCTGCTGCGGGGTGCGCTGCGCAGGAACCGGGCCCGCGACGAGGGGCAACCTGCTTAGTGGATCAACAATCCCCAGCGCAACTCTCGCCTGCCCGGTGCTTGCAGAGGGCGGACGGCACCACCGCCTCCAGCGCGCTCCGCAGCCACCGGTGCGCCGCATCCTGCTGATACCGCGCGTGCCAGATCAGATACATCGGCATGGCCGGACACACCACCGGTACGGGCGCGCTGGCCAGGCCTGACAGGGCTGTGCGGGCGAGCAATGAAGGCGCGGTGGTGAGCAGCGCCGTGCCGCGCACAAAGGCCGGTAGCGCCGCAAAGCCTGGTACGCGCACCGCAAAGCGGCGGCGAACGCCGCGCGCCAGCAGCTGTTGGTCCAGGTCAAGCCCCCGGTGCGCTTCGTAAGCCACGGTGGCATGGTCTGCCGCGAGGTAGTCGGCTTCGTAGGCCGGGGCGCTGCGCGCGCTGGCGTCGTAGAACACGCGGTACTGGTCTTCAAACAAGCGTTTTTGCACGATGTCCGTGCCATCGGGCGGGCGGGGGCTGATGACGAGCTGGCACGCGTCAGACCGCAGCAGCTCCGCGCTGGGCGCGCCGCTGGCCACGATGCGCAGCGTGATGCCCGGCGCGGCGTTGCGCAGGCGGGCTGCCAGTGCGGGCAACAGCAAATCACGCTGGAAATCGTTGGCCGCAATGGTCAACTCGGTCTGCCAGGCGGCAGGGTCAAACGCGGCCCCTTGGGCAAAGCGCTGCATCTGGCGCAGCAGCTCGCGCGCGGGCGGGGCCAGCGCCTCGGCCCGCGCGGTGGGCACGATGCCGCGCCCGCGTTTGACGAACAGCGGGTCGCCGGTGATGGCGCGCAGCTTGTCGAGCAGGTGGCTCACGGCCGACTGGGTGACGCCCAGGCGCTCGGCCGCTGCGGTGATGCTGCCGGTTTCCAACACGGCCAGCAGCAGCTTCAGCAGGTGGCCGTCCAGCGCTGATCCATCGAAATTGCTCATGCATTCGATGATGTTTTCAGGCTTCATCTTTGGCAATGGCGTCACGACACTCTGGGCTGACTTACATCAAGCCCCGGAGACTTCCATGCCTTCCAAACTGCCCCCGATCCCCGGCACCACGCCGTTCGACGGTGACCAGGCCCGCAAGGGCTATGCGCTGAACAAGATGTGCTTCTCGTTCAACGACGAGGCCAACCGCAAGGCCTTTCTGGCGGACGAAGAGGCGTACATGCGCAAGTACGGCCTGAACGAGCAGCAAGCTGCCGCCATCCGCGCCAAGAACGTGCTGCAGCTGATTGCCGCAGGCGGCAACGCCTACTACCTGGCCAAGTTCGCGGGCATCTTCAAGCTGGACATGCAGGACATCGGCGCGCAGCAAACGGGCATGACCAAAGACGAATTCAAGACCATGCTGGTCGCAGCAGGCAAATAGGGAGACACCCATGGCACAACTCATCGGCGGCCTCGGCACTTCGCACATTCCGGCCATTGGCAACGCCATCCACAAGGGCCTGCAAAACGACCCGTACTGGAAACCTTTCTTCGACGGCTTTCCCCCCATAAGCCAGTGGCTGGGCGAGAAGAAGCCCGACGTGGTGGTGATGTTCTACAACGACCACGGGCTGAACTTTTTCCTCGACAAGATGCCGACCTTCGCCGTGGGCGCAGCGGCCGAGTACCGCAATGCCGACGAAGGCTGGGGCATCCCCACATTGCCGCCGTTCCAAGGCGAGGTGGACTTGTCGTGGCACCTCATCAACACGCTGATCGAGCAGGAGTTTGACGTGACCACCTGCCAGGAGATGCTGGTGGACCATGCCTGCACGCTGCCGCTCAAGCTCTTCTGGCCTGAGGGCGATTGCCCGGTGTCGGTGGTGCCGGTGTGCATCAACACCGTGCAGTTTCCGCTGCCCTCGGCCAAGCGCTGCTACGCGCTGGGCAAGGCCGTGGGCCAGGCCATCCAGAGCTGGGACAGCGACAAGAAGGTGGCGGTGATCGCTTCTGGCGGCCTGTCGCACCAGCTCGACGGCGAGCGCGCAGGCTTCATCAACAAGGCGTTTGACCTGCAGTTCATCGAGAGCCTCGCCACCAACCCCGAATGGGCCACGCAGTTCAGCGTGCACGAACTGGTGGAAAAGACCGGCACCCAGGGCGTGGAGCTGCTGATGTGGCTGGCCATGCGCGGGGCGCTGGCCACCGCCAGCGCGGGCGTGCGGCGGGTGCACAGCAACTACCACATCCCCATCTCGAACACGGCCACGGCGGTGATGGCTCTAGAGGCCGTGTGACCTCGGCAATTTCAAGCGTTTTGGCCTCTAGCGCTTGTCCAGCAATCGCAGCAAGCTATCAAAACCGGAGTAGATCGGGTTAGCCCGGAGGGCGTAACCCGACGTGTTCCCGCGCAGGAGGCGATGTCGGGTTACGCTTCGCTAACCCGACCTACATCCAAGTCTTTTTCGGCTCTAGCGCTTAACCAGCAAGCGCTAAAAGCTATCAACCTAATAGCAAAGCCTCGCGCATGCGGACCACCACGCCTAGTCGAATTTCACGTTGTGCTCCCGCACCGTGGCGCCGAAGGCGTCGTACTGGGTGCGGAAGAACTCGGCGAACTTCGCGGGGCTCATGCCGTAGCCCTCAAAGCCCTGCTGTACCAGCTGGGCATGTACCTCAGGCCGCTTCAGGGTGTTCTGCAGTTCCTGCGACAGCTTGTCGGTGATGGCCTTGGGCAGCCCCGGCGGCCCGAAGAACCCCGCCCAGGGCGTGATGGTGAGCTTGCCCAGCCCCAGCTCGCTGCCGGTGGGCACATCCGGCAGCAATGCGCTGCGCTGGGGCTGCAGCGTGACCAGCGCCCGGATGCGCCCCTCTTTCACGAAGTTGGGGGCCAGGGTGCCGGTGGTGAACATCATGTGGATCTGCCCGCCCAGCAAATCGGTCATGGCCTGCATGTCGCCCTTGTAGCGCGCGTTGACCACCTTGCGCTGCTCGCCCAGCAGTTGCAGCATCGCCAACTCCGACGCGCTGTTGCTGGAGGCCGAGTTGTAGTCCCCGGGCTTGGCCGCGACCAGCGCCAGAAGTTCGTTCACGCTCTTGGCCGGCAGGCTGGACGGAACCACCAGGAACATCGAGAACTGGCCCGCCGAGCTGATGGGCGTGAAGGCCTTGAAGGGATCGTAGGGAGGCTTGGGCCGGAGGGTCGGTGCGGCCACCATCGCGGTGTTCGTGCCCATCAACAGGGTGTAGCCGTCCGGGTTGGCGGCCGATACCGCCTGCGCGGCCAGCACGCCGTCGGCGCCCGGGCGGTTTTCCACCACCACCTGCTGCCCCAGCTGTTTCGACAGGCCCTCCGCGATGATGCGGGTGAGCGCGTCCGCGCCGCCGCCGGGCGCAAAGCCCACGATCAGCCGCAACGGCTTGGAGGGAAAGGTGTCTGCGCTCCAGGCCGAGGTGCAGGGCGCCAGTGCCAGCGCCGCGCCCGCCACCAGGGCTGCCAGTTTTCTGCGTTGCATGGTTGCTCCTTTACTCAGAACGTGTGCCGCACACCCAGCTCCCAGCCCGACGAGCTGTGCCCGCCGACCGGTGCCGACCCGCCGCTGACGGTGTAGCGCGCCTCGCCGCGATTGGAGATGCGCGCATAGGTGCCATAGAGCGCCGTGCGCTTGGACAGGTTGTGCACATACCCCACGCCGAACTGGCGTGCATCGTCGCCGCTGCGTGGCTGGCCTCCCGCGGTGCGCAGTGCGCTGTCGCTGCTGTCGTCGAGGTAGGCATAGCTGAGCCGGATGCGCCCGACGTCGAAGACGGGAATGTGCGCGCCGACCTCGGCCGTGTTCTTGCGCACCGAGCCGGCGGCCAGCTTCACCGTGACACGGTTGTAGAGGGCAAAGAACTTGGCGAAGCCAGCGTCCCAGCTGCCACCGATGTTGGCGTGCGTGTAGTTGCCGATGGTGGCGGTGGAGCTGAACTGCGACCGCGTGACCGCCGCCGCGACATCGAATGCACCGGACGCATACCCCAGGCGTGCGCCAGCGAAGTTGCCGTCGTCGCTGTTGGCTGCATTGGAAAGGTTCTCGCCCGTGCCGGCCATGGCCATGCCATACACGCCGCCCAGTTGGCGCGGCAGCCAATAGCTCACCGTATTGCTGCCGGTAATGCCGGTCGGCAGGGGCGCCGTGCCCACACCTGAGAAGGTGAGGTTGCCAGCGCGCGCCACGCCGTTGGCGTTGAACGGGTCGAAGTAGATGCTGTTGTAGTGGGTGGGGATGAAGTCCCGTCCGAGCCGGACCTCGCCCCACTGCGTGTGCGAGAGGCTCACGAACGACATGCGGTCAAACACCAGCGGCCCGGCGGTGGTGGCGCCGCTGGGCTGGTTGTTGGTGTTGGTGGCGCGGCCCGTGCCGGAGTCCGGGTTCAGACTGCCCTCCAGCCAGAAGCCCGCGCGCAGGCCGCCGCCCAGGTCCTCGGTGCCGCGAAAGCCGATGCGGCTCGTCGAGAGTCCGCCATTGCCCAGCGCCGTGACCGAGCCCACGCCGCCCGCGCGGGTGTGCAGCACGCCCACGTCCACCACGCCAAACAGGGTGACGCTGGACTGCGCGTGCGCCGCCCCACACGCCAGGCCCAAGGCCGACCACATCCACAAGGTTCTCTGCTTCATGCTCTTTGTCTCCTGCTTTTTTCTCTGGTTGAAGAATCAAAAAAATTCGCGCGCAGGGCTCCGCCCACCGGGGCGGATCTGCGTCCGCTCCCGGAGGTGAAAGCCAGGAAATGAAGGGGATCAGCCCGCGGGTTCGGGTCGCTCGGTACGCACCAGCACCGCGCCCTTGGACAACGGGCTCACGTTGCGCCGGTACTGCTGCAGCCAGCCGGTATCGAACTGCGCCGCAGGGGCCTGCCAGCTGGCGCGGCGCTCTGCCAGCTCCGCACCGGTGAGGTCCACATCCAGGCGGCGCGCGTCCAGGTCGATGGTGATCACGTCGCCGTCGCGCACCAGGCCCAGCGGTCCGCCCAAGGCGGCCTCGGGCGACACTTCGGCCACCACCAGCCCCTTGCAGACCAGGCCCGAGAGGTGCCCGTCGGTCAGGATGGCCACCTGATCGCCCAGCCCCGCGCCGTCCACCGCAAAGACCACGCGCGACGCGCCGCCGCCCATGGCCGGGCCGCCGCAGGCACCGGCTCCGCGCATCACGATGACCTGCCCCGGCACGATGGCGCCGTTCTTGAGCGCGGCGATGGCCGCATCGGAGGTCCAGAAGCACACGGCCGGGCCGGTGAAGCGACGGACCTTGCGCTCCACAATCCCGGTCTTGATGAGGCCGGACTCGGGCGCCAGGTTGCCGCGCAACAGCACGATGGCCGGCAGCGGTGCGACCGGGCGGTCCAGCGGACGGATCACCTCGGCATCCTGCACCTGCACACCGCGCAGGTTGTCGGCCACGGTGCCGCCCGTCACGGTGAGCGCACCGGTATCCAGCAGCGGGGCCAGTTGCCGCATGAGCGCGCGCGCACCGCCTGCCGCTTCGAATTCCTCGATGGAATGACTCCCGATGGGCCGCACGCCCGCCAGCACCGGCGTGGTGGGTCCCAGGCTTTCGAACAGGCCGTAGACATCGACGCCTGTCTCACCCTCGGTGGCCACGGCCTGCAGGTGCTTGGCCGTGTTGAGCGAGCCGCCAATGGACAGCACCGCGCGCACCGCGTTGGCAAAGGCGCCGGGCGAGAGGATGTCGCGCGGCTTGAGGTCGTCGAGCACCATCTGCACGATGCGCGCACCGGCGGCGCGCACGTCCGCCATCATCTTGGGGCTGAGTGCCGCCACCGGCGCGCTGCCGGGCAGCGCCAGGCCCAGCGCTTCGCACACGATGTGCATGGAGTTGGCCGTGCCAAGGCCCGAGCACACGCCGGGGCCGCGGATGGCCTCGCGGCTCATGCCCACCAGCTCTTCCACAGGCAGGCCGCCCGTCACCGCGTGCATGGCGCCAATGAACACGTCCTCGATGTCCGTGTGCCGGCCCCGGTATTCGCCGCTGGGCTGGTAGCCGCAGGGCACGAGCAGCGTGGGGATGTTCAGCCGCGCCGCCGCCATGAGCTGGCCCGGCACGGTCTTGTCGCACGACGTGAGGCAGACCATGCCGTCGAGCTGCGCGCCTTCCACGGCCACCTCGATGTCGTTGGTCACCAGGTCGCGCGCACCCAGCATGTAGGCGCCGCGCGCCCCGGCGCCGGTGATGAAGTCGCTGGGCGCGGCGGTGCGGATCTCGAAGGGCACGCCACCTGCCGCGCGGATGGCGGCCTTGATCTCGGCAGCCACCTGGTCCAGGTGGCTGAAGCAGGCCGCCAGCTCCGAGGAGCTGTTGACGATGGCGATCTTGGGCTTCTCGCAATCCTCTTCGGGGATGCCCAGGGCACGCCAGTGTGCGTTGCGCACCGACCAGAGGTAGGAGCCGCGCGGAAAGTTGCTGCGCAGGGGGCGGGTCATGGGCGGTCTCCGAGGGTGGTTTTTTTCTTGGTGATCTCGACCACGCCACGGTCGGCGTCCACACGGACCCAGTCGCCCGTTTCGATGCAATCGAGCGGGTCGCGGTCAAAGCCGGTCATCGCGGGGGAATGCGTGACCACGGCCCCGAGCGCCATCTTGGTCGTCATTTCGTTGAACAGGAAGGCAGCGGGTGCCACGTTCATGAGCCGCGTCATGTGAAACATAGCAGACCAGCCCGAAGAGCCCTTGGCCCCCGGGAACACCAGCACCTTGCCCGCAAAGCTTTGGCCGCGCAGTTCGTGCCGGGTTTCGACGACGGTGCCGGTGCGCGGGTCGATACCGCCCCAGCCCGAGATGCGGTCGCGCGTGACCAGGGCTTCGCCCTCGGCTACACCGCCCACCACCTTGCGCCCGCGGATCACCAGGGTGCGTTCCATCACGATGCTGCTCATGCCTGGCCTCCGTTCCAGCGGCCGGTGCAGGCGGCGTCGATGCATTCCGCCGTGCTGCCGAACCAGGCCTGCACGCCCAGGATGGCGGGCAGGTAGTGCGCCTGCTTGGCCGAGTCCAGCGCCACGGTCTTTGTGCCCTTGGGCACAGCCCGGCTCATGGCCGAGCAGCTGTCCGTCATGAGGATGCCGCCCGCGTCCTCGATGATCCTGGTGTAGCCATTGCGGTCGGCCAGCGACTTGATGGCGCGCGGCGTGAAGATCCACAGCGCGCAGTCGGGGTGCACCTTGCGGCCTTCGAGGAGCTGCGCGGCCTCCCAGATCTGCTCGATGGTGTAGTGGGGGCAGCCGAGCATCACGTACTGCACCTCGGCGTCCTTGCCGGTGGCGTTGATCTTTTCGTAGGTGGCGCGGCGCTCGGCCTCGCCATAGCGCAGCACCTGCACGGGCTTGCGGCCGCCCAGGGCCTGCTCCAGCGTCAAGGCCTCGGGCGTGACGCCAGCGATGTGGTACATCTCCACACCGCCCGAGGACGACGCCGCCGCCCCGAAGTGCTTGAGCCGCGGCAGATTGGGCACGCGGCCGATGCCGCCCTTGCGGTACACCACCGGCACGCGCTCCTGCACGTGCTCGCCGATGTAGTAGCCGAGCAGGCCCCAGTCCTGTACCGATTCCACGTCGATGTCCAGCTCCACCACATGGGTGGCGTGGCGGTTCTCGTCCAGGTGGTAGCCCCAATACGGGATGCGGCCCGTGAGCATGGCGGCGCCGGTGCTCTCGCGGCCTTCGGTGTTGGTGCGTGCGCCCAGCACCGAATTGCAATACACCACCGCCGAGGACTCCATCCACGCGCAGTGCTCGCCGCGCGTGGGAATGTTGCCCACCTGGTAAGGCGTGCAGGTGTTCATGATCTGCGCGCCCAAGCCGGCCGCATGGCGCTCGCTCTGGTGGTAGAAGTTCACGATCTCCTCGGTCACGCCCATGCGCTCGGGCTGGCCGGGGTCGAAGCCCAGCTGCAGGTGGCTGGTGAAGACCTTGAACTTGGGGATCTTCACCGTCTCCTGGCTGTCCAGGCTGAATTCGGAGAACACGGCGTCCATGCCGCCACCCCGCGAAAACGCAAAGTCGCGCTGGAACGGCGTGGTGGAGGTGATGCTGGCGCAGACGTTGCGTGTCTCCACCAGGCGCTCGGCGCCCAGGGCTTCGCCGTAGCGCACCAGCAGGTCCATGGCCTTGTGCACGGCCGGCCCGTCGCGGCCGTCCAGCATGGCTTTTTCTTCATCGCTCAGGTACATGGCCTGTTGTCTCCGTTCTTTCTTCCGTTTCGGGGGGTGAACCCCGCCGAGCGCTAGCCCGGCGAGGGCGTCGGCACATGGCCGCCAATGTCGCGCGCAATGGATCGCGCGATGTGCTGCAGGCGCGGGGCCAGTTCGTTGCGCAGGCGCTCTTCGGTGAACACGAAGGCGGCGCCGCCGCCGTTCAAGGCCATCACCTCGCCATCGGGTCCGATCAGGGGCACCGACACCGAATTGATCTCGCGGTGGAACTCGCCCAGCGACAGGCAATAGCCCAGCCGGTGGGATTCGCCGATGGCGCGGAGCATGTTGGGCGCTATGGCATCCCATTCGGGGCCGCGCAGCAGGCGCATGGAATCGATGAGCTGGTTGCGCTGCGCCTCGGGCAATGCCGACAGGTAGGCGCGGCCCAGGGCCGAGTTGGCCAGGGGAGCACGCGAGCCCACGTCCAGCCGCGCGGACAGCATCGACGAGCGCGGCCGGCAGGCCTCGATCAGCACCATCTCCATGCCGTCGCGGATCGCCAGGTACACCGAGGCGCCGACTTCTTCGGCCATCGCCTGCATGCTGGGGCGCGCGGCCGCGCGCACGTCCAGGCTGCCCAGGAACACGCGCGACAGCGACACCACGCCCGGGCCGAGCATGAAGCGGTCGGCCACCTGCGCGGCCTTGAGCATGCCCAGGGAGAGCAGTGTGGCGACCAGCCGGTTCACCGTGGGCCGGGGGATGCCGGTCATGCGGGCGATGTCGGCATGGCCGAGCACCGGGCGGTCTTCGCTGAAGCAGCGCAGCACCGAAATGCCGCGCTCCAGCGCGCTCACGGTATCGGACCGGTCGCCGCGCGCGTCGGTAGCGTCGGCGGAGGACAGGGATGCGTCGTTCTTTTCAGTGGACATGGATGAACCCTTTGCAAGACCCTGCAATGTAGAGGCTTGCGAAAGAGTGCTGTGCAGGGACATCGTGGTTCCGCCGCCCGTTACGCCACAGCCTGCGCAGCGGCTGGCTCCACCGCCTTTCGGGCCGCGCCGGGGCGCAGGTACACGCCCTGTGCCAGCAAGGCGGACTGCAGCGCGGCCACGTCCACCGCGCGCGGCTGAATGCCGCCTTGCGAGGCCAGCGCCGCCGCCACCCCCGCCGCCTGGCCGGTGATCCAGCACTGCGGAATCTCGCGCATGAAGCCGTGCGAGTTGCGGTCGCACGAGATGTGGCGCCCGCAGGCGAGTAGGCCGTCCAGCTGCTGGGGCACCAGTGCGCCGTAGGGGATGGAGATGTTGGGGAACTTGGGCGACACGGCGGGCGTCACGCCAATCTCGTCGGACAGGGGCACACCGTCGGGCCACTGGCTGCGCAGCACGGCGCCCACGCCGGTCAGGCGCCGCGCATGGCGCACCCCGATCTGGGGGGCGCTGAGCATGAGGAAGGCGTCTTCGAAGCCCGGTGCATGCGCGCGGAAGTAGTCCAGGTGCGCGGCCATGGCGCGGTGCGAGCGCACCTCCACGGCGGTCAGGTCGTCCACGTCCAGCGCCGAGTAGCCCGACTGGCGGGGCCCCATGAAGAGCGCCACATCGTTGCGCCAGGAGACGAAGGGCCGCTCGAACAGGCCCAGCTCCTCGCGGCCCCGTGCCATGAAGGCCGAGAACGCCTCGGGATGGCCCGCCTTGAATTCGATCCAGCGGTTCATGTCCACGCCGCCGAACAGCCAGGAGGTGTTCATGCAGTGGTGCACGTCGGCCTCCTCAATGTCGTTCACGAACGCTGCGCCGGCCCGTGCGAACAGGTCGCCGTCGCCGGTGGCGTCCACCACCACGTCGGCCATGATGGCCATGCGGCCTTCCTTGCTCTCGAACACCACGCCCTTGACGGCGCCGTCCTGCACGACGGGGATGGCGGCCCACGAGTGGTAGATGAGCTTCACGTTGCGCTCGAGCACGATTTCCTGGCTCAGCAGCTTGAGCCGCTCGGGGTCCACCGTGGGCGACCAGGTGACCACGCCGTGGTAGGCGGCCGTGCGGTGCGACCAGTGGGCCGCCTTGTCCGTGTCTTGCGAGCCCCAGTCCTCCCGCGCCGGGCCGGCGATGGCATCGGCGGGCAGGCGGTCGAACAGCTCTTCGGCAAAGCCCCGGATCACGAGCTGGCCTTGCCAGTCGGTCATGCGGTCGATCCAGATCACCAGGCCACCCGTGGAAAGCCCCCCCAGGTGGTTGTAGCGCTCCAGCAGCGCCACGTCGGCACCCGCCCGCGCAGCGGCGGCGGCCGCCGCCGTGCCAGAGGGGCCGCCCCCCACCACCAGCACGCCGCAGCGGTGGTACACGGGAATGTTCTTGCCAGGCTCTGCCCAACTGCCGTGGTCGGGCCGCTTGGCGCGGCTGTCGCGGTCGAAGATGTCGGAGGTCAGGATGCGCTCGTCGGTGCGGACGACTGATTTCATGAAGCGGTCTCAGGAAGTTGTTGGTTGAATTATGATTTCAATGTCCATTTTGTCAATTCAATATCGCATAAATCACGGGTTTACCCGAAGTTGTATGGACTTTTTATGGATTGAAAGTTCAAAATAAGCAAAACAACCGCAAGGAGACAAGGATGAAAGATTTTTCCGGCACGCGCCGGGCGCTGGGCTTGGCGCTCGGCGCCGCTGCGTTGTGGGGCACCGCGCCTTCACTGGTTCAGGCGCAGGACTTTCCCGTTCGCGGCAAGTCCATCCGCATCGTGGTGGGGTTTACCGCCGGGGGTGGCACGGATGCGCAGGCGCGCATCGTGGCGCAGAAGCTGGGCGAGGTGCTGGGCACCAGCGTGATCGTGGACAACAAGCCGGGTGCCAGCACCATGATGGCGGCCTCCGAAGTCTCGCGCGCCCAGCCTGACGGATACACCATGCTGTATGCACCGTCCTCCACGATGGCGCAAAACCCGCACACCTTCAGCCAGGTGCCGTATGACCCGTTCAAGGATTTCACGCCCATCTCGATGGGCGGGCGCGGGCCGCTGGTGCTGTCGGTGAGCACCACGGTGCCCGCGAACAATGTGAAGGAACTGGTGGCCTTCGTGAAGGCGAATGCGGGCAAGGTCAGCTACGCATCGTTTGGCGCGGGCACCTCTTCGCATATCTATGGCGAAGCGTTCGTCAAGAAGACCGGCACCGATGCTGTGCACATCCCCTACAAGGGCGGCTCCGATGCGGCCAAGGACCTGATCGCCGGACGCGTGCAGTACATGTTCGATTCGGCCTCTTCGGCCATCATCACGGCCGGCACGGGTAAGGTGAAAGTGCTGGCCGTGGCGGCCCAGGCGCGCATCCCAGCGCTGCCAGACGTGCCCACTTTTGCCGAGCAGGGCTTCGACGGGCTGGACCTGCCCAGCTGGCTGGGCTTCTACGGGCCCGCCAACATGCCTGCCCCCGTGGTCGAGAAGCTGAACACCGCGCTGGCCAAGGTGCTGGCGATGCCCCAGGTCCAGGAGTTCTACCGCAACGGCGGCTACGAGGCGGGCAGCACCACGCCACAGGAGTTCACCAAGATCACCCGCACCACCTATGACCAATGGGGCGCGATGGTGCAGCAAGTGGGGCTGGCCAAGCAATGACCGACCAGACCGTCTTCACGCTGCCCCGCCGCCGGTTCAATGCGGGGCTGGCCCTGGCCGCTCTGGGCTCTGCGCTCACGCCATTGGGTGCGCGGGCCGCCGCGCCGTTTCCCGAGAAGGGCCGCACCATCCGCATCGTGCTGGGCCTGGCCGCTGGCGGCGCATCGGACGCGCAGGCGCGCTTCGTGGCCACCAAGCTCGGCGATGTGTTGCAGACGCCGGTGATCGTGGAAAACCGCCCGGGCGCCAGCTTCATCCTGGCCACGGAAGAGGTGATCCGCGCCGCGCCCGATGGGTACACCATCATGTACGCGCCCTCCTCCGTGGTGGCGCAGAACCCGCAGACGCTCGCCAATGTGCGCTACGACCCGTTCAAGGATCTCACGCCGCTGTCGCTGGGCGCGCGCGGGCCCCTGGTGCTGACGGTGCACACCAGCGTGCCAGCCCGCACCGTGCAGGAACTGGTCGCCTACATCAAGGCGAACCCGGGCAAGACGGGCTATGCGTCGTTTGGCACGGGCACTTCGTCGCACATTTACGGCGAAGCCTTTGTGCGCCAGGCCGGGCTGGACGCGGTGCATGTTCCCTACAAGGGCGGCGCCGACGCCGCCAAGGACTTCCTGGCCGGGCGCGTGCAGTTCTACTTTGACGCGGCGCCCAACGCCATCCAGAACACGGCCACGGGCAAAGTCCGCATGCTGGCCGTGGCCGCGCCGCAGCGAAGCCCGATGCTGCCCGACGTGCCCACCATGGGCGAGCAGGGCGTGAGCGGCATCGACATGCCCAGTTGGCTGGGTTTCTATGGCCCTGCCAACATGCCCGCTCCGGTGGTCGAAAAGCTCAACGCCGCGCTGGTGCAGGTGCTGGCCATGCCGGCCACGCGCGACTTCTTCCGGCAAGGGGCCTACGAGGCCGAATCCTCCAGCCCCGCCGCGCTGGCAGCGCTGACACGCTCCACCTATGAGCAGTGGGGCAGCACCATCCGCAAGCTCGGCCTCACGAAGCAGTAGCCCGCCTCGCTGGCCATAACCCCACGCCCCGGTCGGGTCCTGGGGATACTGTAAATTCATCCAGTGAATTTACAGTCCAAACTCGCCATCCTGGCCGACGCCGCCAAGTACGACGCCTCCTGCGCGTCCAGCGGCGCCGCGCCGCGCGATTCGGTGGGCGGGCGGGGCATGGGCTCGACCGAAGGCATGGGCATCTGCCACAGCTACGCGCCGGACGGGCGGTGCATCTCGCTGCTCAAGGTGTTGCTCACCAACTTTTGCCAGTACGACTGCCTGTACTGCGTGAACCGCGTGACCAGCAACGTGCCCCGCGCGCGCTTCACGGTGGATGAGGTGGTGCAGCTCACGCTCGATTTCTACCGCCGCAATTGCATTGAAGGGCTGTTCCTCTCCAGCGGCATCATCCAGAGCCCCGACTACACCATGGAGCAGGTGGTGGAGGTGGCCCGCGCGCTGCGCGAAGAGCACGACTTTCGCGGCTACATCCACCTCAAAACCATCCCCGACGCATCGCCCGAGCTGATGCAGCGCGCCGGCCGCTATGCCGACCGGCTGTCCATCAACATCGAACTGCCCACGGCCGAGGGCCTCACCGCCCTGGCGCCTGAGAAGGACAGCGCCGCCATCGACCGATCGATGGCCCGCATGGCCGTGCACATCGGCGAATCACGCGCCGCCCGCAAGGAGCAGGCAGCGCAGGCCATCGTGTCCATGCCGCAAGCGCGCACCACGCGCCGGGCCAGCGCGCCGCTGTTTGCGCCCGGCGGGCAGAGCACGCAGATGATTGTGGGAGCCGATGCGACGGACGACCGCACCATCCTCGCCACCAGCGCGCGGCTGTATGGCACGCACCGGCTGCGGCGGGTGTACTACTCGGCTTTCAGCCCCATTCCCGATGCGGCGCGCGCCCTGCCGCTGGCCTCGCCGCCCACCGTGCGCGAGCACCGGCTCTACCAGGCCGACTGGCTGATGCGCTTTTACGGATTTACCCACGACGAGATCGTGCCGCCCAGCCAAGGCAACCCAGGCAGCCAGGCCGGCATGCTGGCACTCGATGTGGACCCCAAGCTGGCCTGGGCGCTGGCGCACCGCGAGCGCTTCCCCGTCAACCTCAACACCGCCCCGCGCGAGCTGCTGCTGCGCGTGCCCGGCTTTGGCGTGCAGACGGTGGACCGCCTGCTGGCCGCCCGCCGCGTGCGCCGCCTGCGGCATGCGGACCTGGCGCGGCTGCATGTGCCTTTGAAAAAAGTGCTGCCCTTTGTGGAGGCGGCCGACTACCGGCCGGGCCGCGCGCTGGAGGCGGCGGACCTGGCTGCACAGCTGGCGCCGCCGCCGGTGCAGCGCAGTTTGTTTTGAAGCCATGCAGCGCCACACGGTCACGCTGGCCCATCCCACCGACTGGCATGGCTTTCGCACCGCCGCACGCGCCTTGGTGCAAGCCCATGTGCCGCCGCACGCCGTGGACTGGCGCTGCCAAGTGGATGCCGCTGAAGACCTGTTTGCACCCGAGCCTGCAGCCAGCAACACCCTGCCGCCGCCTGCCCCCGGTGCGCCTACGCTGCGCGTGCCGCCCGACTTTGTGCGCCTGTGCGAGCAGCAACTCATCCTGCACCGCGACCCGGCCCGCTTCGCGCTGATGTACCGCCTGCTCTGGCGCATGGCGCAGGGGGGCTCTGAAGCCGAAGCCGCGCGGCACGACCCACTGGACGCCGACCGCATGTTGGCCCACCACATGGCTCGCGCCGTGGCGCGCGACATGCACAAGATGCACGCCTTTGTGCGTTTTCGCCCGGTGGTCGAGCCCGATGGGCAAACCGTCCACATGGCCTGGTTCGAGCCCGACCACTACATCACCTTGGCCAACGCGGGCTTCTTCATCCGCCGCTTCACGCAGATGCACTGGGCCATCCTCACCCCCGACGCCAGCGTGCGCTGGGACGGCCAGCAGCTGCACACCGGGCCCGGCGCGCAGCGCAGCGATGCCCCGCCGCCCGACGCGGGCGAGGCGCTGTGGCTCACCTACTACCGCCACATCTTCAACCCCGCGCGGCTCAAGATGGGCATGATGAAAAAGGAGATGCCCACGCGCTACTGGCACAACCTGCCCGAGGCCGCGCTCATCACCGAGCTGGCCCAGACCGCGCACGAGCGCAGCGCGCAAATGGTGGCGGCCGGGCCCACCACGCCGCGCAAGGCGATTGCGCCGCTGCGCCCAGACCGGTCCAGGGATCGAGGTTGAGCCGGGCGCGAATGGGCCTGTACTGGCATACCCGGTCGGGCTGAGCCTGTCGAAGCCTTGCGTGGCGCTGCGGCAAGCCCCGCATGAGCGGTTCAAGCGGGCGGGTGCCGCCCCTCCACTCCCGCCGCCTGCCGCATCGCACTGAACTGCGGCGCAGGCTGCGCAGCCGTCCACCGCCAGGGCAGCGCCTGGGCGCGCCACACGCCAGAGAGCACCTGCAGCCGCAGCACACGCTGTGCGCCGGGCCAGGGCGCGCGGTCGGCCTCGTCCCAGAGCAGCTCTGCGCGCGCGGCCACGTGCAGCAAGCCGCCGTGGTCATAGTCCACCCACAGCAGCCCCGCCAGCGGGTGCAGCGCGAGGTTGCCCAGGGTGTTGAAGAACAGGTTGCCCGGGTAGTCGGGCAGCGACAGCACCAGGCCCTCCCGCGTGTGCTCCACACGCACAAAGCCGGGCTCGCCGCCCCGGTGCGACACGTCCACCCCATCGCTGCGCTCGGCGCCCGGGCGCGGCGCCGAGGCGCTGGCAATGAACAGGGTGTCGCTGCGCGCCACCAGCGCCAGCGCCGCCGCATCCAGCTGCGGACCCAGAACCTGCGCGGGGGCGGGCGGTGCCACCACGGCGTGCAGCCCGGGCTCGCGCGCCTGGATGTACTTGGGGCAGTTGCCAAAGCTTTGCACCACGTCCACCTCCAGCCCCGTCGCGCCGAACGCGGCCACGCGCCCGTTCATGCGGTTGCGGCGGCGGGTGTGCGGCTCCAGGCCCAGCACGCCCACCGGGGCGCCGGTGCCCTGCGCCGCCAGCGCGGCCAGCGCCGGGTCGGCCACCATGCACGCCCCGGGAGCCCCGGGTGCCACGGCAATCCGCATGCGACGGGCATCGGGCGTGTGCACAAAGCCGGGGGGCCCGGCCACCATGGTGGCCCAGGGCTGGCCGTGGGCGTCGAGCGCGCCCAGCAGCAGCGTGGGCAGCTTCTCGAACAGCTCGCGGTGCTGGTCGGGCATGTGGTCGCGCAGCACCTGGGGGCCGATGGCGGCCATGCGTTCGCGCACGCCCAGGCGCTCTTGCAGCGCCTGCTCGCCCGCGTGGAAAGCCAGGGCGGCCGTCGTCATGCGGCCTCCTGCGCGGGCGGCGCCAGCGTGTCGGCCAGCGGCACGTAGCCCGGCAGCGCCTGCAGCCGAGCCACCCAGGCGCCAATGCGCGGGTACTCCGCCATGGGCAGGCCCGCGATGTGGGCCTGCGAGGTGTAGCTGACCATGGCAATGTCGGCCAGGGTGGGCTCGGCGCCGCCCAGCAGCCAGGAGCGGCCCTGCAATTCGCCTTCCATGTAGTCGAGCAGGCGCTTGCCGGTGGCCAGGGCACCCTCGCGGTCGGGCACGGGCCGGCCGGCCAGCGTGGCATAGCGCGGTGTGGCCACGCCGGGCACCAGCAGGCCCGCGGCCAGGCTGAACCAGCGCTGCAGCCGGGCCTGGCCCACGGGGTCCTGCGGCATCCAGGCGCTGCCGGGGGCGTAGCGCTGCACCAGGTACACCAGGATGCCGTTGCTGTCGCTCAGCACCGTGTCACCATCCACCAGCACCGGCACCTGGCCCAGCGGGTTCAACGCCAGGAACGAGGGAGTGCGGTGCTCGCCCTTGCGCAGGTCCAGGTTGACCAGTTCGCAAGGCAGGCCCAGCAGGGACAGCATCAGTTCCACCCGATGGCAGTGGCCGGAAACGGGCATGCGGTACAGCGTGAAGGCGTGGGCAGGTGTGGGCATGGAAGGCTTTCTGCAAAAGAAGTGGACAGTGCCGCGACCTTATCTATTGCGCACCACGGCGTTAATAGCCATAGTCCGCCTTTCAAAATTGCACGGATTGCAACAATGGACCACCTGGACAACCTCCGCAGCTTTGTGGCCGTGGCCGACGCGGGCGGCTTTGCGGCGGCGGCGCGGCGCCTGGGCTGCTCGGCGGCGGCCGTGACGCGCGCCATTGCAGCGCTGGAGGCGCGCCTGGGTGTGCTGCTGTTCCAGCGCAGCACGCGCCTGGTGCGGCTGACCGAAGCGGGCGAGCGCTTTCTGGCCGACTGCCGCCGCATCCTGAACGACCTGGCCGAGGCCGAGCTGGCCGCCGGCGGCGCGCAGGCCGAGGCGCAGGGCCTGCTCTCCATCACCGCGCCACAGATGTTCGGCACCGTGCACGTGGCACCCATCGTGCAGGGCTTTGTGCAGGCCCAGCCGCGCGTGCAGGTGCGCACCCTCTTCGTCAACCGGCTGGTGCACCTGCTGGACGAGGGCATGGACGTGGCGATCCGCATCGCGCCACTGCCGGACTCGGGCCTCACTGCCGTGCAGGTGGGGGCGCTGCGGCGGCTGGTGGTGGCCTCGCCAGCGTACCTGGCGCAGCATGGCGAGCCCCGCCACCCTGGCGAGCTGACCGGACACCGCGCCATCGGCTTCGCGTTTGACGCGCGTGCGCCCTCGCCCTGGAAGTTCAAGGACGGGGCGCTGGGCCAGCCGCAGTTTGCATGGATCAGCAACAGCAACGAGGTCGACATCGCCGCCGCCGAAGCGGGCGTGGGCCTCACGCGCTGCCTGGCCTACCAGGCCGCCGCCAGCCTGCGCGCCGGGCGCCTGCGCGTGGTGCTGGCCGAGTACGAACTGCCGCCCGTGCCCGTGCACATCGTCTACCCGGCAGGGCGGCGTGCGCCCGCCAAGGTGCGGGCGTTTGTGGAGTTTGCGCGCGAGCGGCTGGGCGCCGAGCCGGTGCTGCGCGGGCGCGGGCTGGGCCGGGGCGGGGCGCGCTGACCTGGGACGAAGGACGCTCCCATCCAGAGCGCAAACCGACCCAAGGTGCCCGGCGGCCCGACCAGCGGCGGAGGGCCATCTTGCGGGTTCTGGAATACTTGCGCCCTGTTCAACCAGGAAAGTGCCGGCGCCCGCCAAACGCCCCTTCACAAGCATCAAGGCAGCACGTATGAGTATTTTTGACCGGCTTCTGGGCAGCGTTCGCAAGGTCACAGAACGCCCCGAAGCCACCCCGGCGCAGCCGACCGGCCCCGTGGAGCGCCGCCAGCGCAAGCGCGTGAACGCGCGCAAGGGCACGACCGTCCTGATCATCGACGACTCACCCACCGTGGTCACCGTGCTGCGCAAGGTGCTGCGCTCGGCGGGCTACGACACCCGCGAGGCGGGAGATGCCGAACAGGGCTTGGCGTTAATCGAACAGGACCCGCCCGAGCTGATCTTTCTGGACATCATCCTGCCGGGCATGAACGGCTTCAATGCCCTGCGCACCATCCGCAAGATGCCGGCGTCGCAGAACATTCCGGTGATCATGATCAGCGGCAACGAGCACGCCACCGAGCAGTTCTATGCCAACCGCATCGGCGCGGACGACTTCATGAAAAAACCGTTCTCGCGCCACGAAATTTTTGCGCGCATCGAGGCGCTGCTCGACGACGAGTTCATCCCTCGCCGCCGAGGGGACGCTGCCGCGGCAGCGGCGCCTGAGGCTTAAAGCCGCCGCCCCGGCCGCGACCAGGCCACATCAGCCCGCGTTGCCCGCGTTGCCCGCGTGCACCCGCAGGGCCGCCGCCGTGGCCTGCAGGATTTCGTCGGAGAGTGCGGGGTCGTCCACCGCGCGGGCCAGCACCATGGCGCCCACCAAGCTGGCGTAGTCGGCCAACGCGCGCTGGCGCCGGGCGGCCTTGGGGCGGCCGGGCACCAGGGCTGCCAACCCTTCCACCTGCGCGCGCACCCCTTCTGTCACGGCCTGGCGCACGGCGGGCCCCTGGCGCGCTGCGTCGCTGCCCAGCGCCGCCAACAGGCAGCCGTGGCCGGGCGCATCGCGGTGGCGGGGCGAGAGGTAGGCCGCCTCCAGCGTGGCCAGCGGATCCCGGCCTGCATCTTCGGCTTCCTGAGCCATCGCGGCCCACGCAGCCCGCAGGCGCTGCAGTGCGCGTTCCGTGGCTTGCGCCATGAGGTCGTCCTTGGACGCAAAGTGGCCGTAGAAGCCACCGTGCGTGAGGCCCGCGCTCTTCATCAGGTCGGCCACGCCGATGCCGTCAAACCCCTTTTCGCGGAACAACTGCGCGGCCACATCCAGGATGCGCTCGCGGTTTTCCGCCATCTGTTCCTTGCTGACTTTCATTGCAGGCCCTTGTGCGTGGTGTGCTCTGAGAATGTGTGCTTGACATTTTAAATGATGATCGTCATATAATTTAATCGCGACGACCATCATCTAAACCATCTCGCTTTTTCTTTCAGGAGCTGTCCATGATCCACACCCCCGCACCCGTCGCTTCCCGTCCCTCGCTGGGGGCCGCCCTTATCACCGGCGCCTCGTCCGGCATTGGCGCCGTGTATGCCGACCGGCTGGCGCGCCGCGGCTACGACCTGGTGCTGGTGGCGCGCGACGGCGCGCGCCTGGCGGCCCTGGCCGAGCGGCTGCAGCGCCATACCGGCGTGCAGGCCGAGGTGCTGCAGGCCGATCTGACCGTGCGCGCCGACCTGGCCCGGGTGGAGCAGCGCCTGCAGACCGACGCGCGCATTGCGCTGCTGGTAAACAACGCGGGCATGGCCGTGAGCGGCACGCTGGCCACGGCTGACCTGGAGGCAGTGGAGCAGATGATTGCCCTCAATGTGCTGGCGCCCACGCGCCTGGCCGCCGCTGCCGCCAAGGCGTTTGCGGCGCGCAAGGGAGGCACGCTGATCAACATCGCCTCGGTGCTGGCGCTGGTGCCCGAGATGTTCAGCGGCACCTACAGCGGCACCAAGGCCTATGTGCTGAACCTGACCAAGTCACTGCAACAAGAGTTGGGCCCGCTGGGCGTGCGGGTGCAGGCCGTGTTGCCCGGCGCCACCCGCACCGAGATCTGGGACCGCGCGGGCACGCCCATCCAACACCTGCCGGCGGACATGCTGATGGAAGTGGACGCGATGGTGGATGCGGCTCTGGCCGGGCTGGATCAGGGCGAAGCCGTGACGATTCCCTCGCTGGAAGCCGTGCACGAATGGAACGCGCTGGAGGATGCGCGCCGGGCACTGGGCCCTTACCTGTCGCTGCGCCAGCCGGCGACGCGCTACACCGCAGAAGCGGCGTGACGCAGCACGGTCGCTCCGGGGCGATGCAGGATCACGCCCCGCGCGGTGGCACGCTCAATGGTGGTGGCCGTGGGCACCATGCACATGGCGGTGCGCAATCTCTTCGGCGCTGGCGGCGCGCACGCCCGTGACCTTGCAGCTGAAGACCAGCGCCTGGCCGGCCAGCGGGTGGTTGCCGTCCAGGTGCACTTCGGGACCTTTGATCTTGACCACGTTGAAGACGGCAGGCTGGCCATCGTTGCCCACACCCTGCAACTGGCCGCCCACCTTCACGCCGGGCGGAAACTCGCTCTTGGGGATGGTGCGCACCAGGCTTTCGTCGCGCGCGCCGAAGGCGTCTTCCACTGCCAGCTGCAGCGTGGTGCTGTAGCCCGCGCCCTGGCCTTCCAGTGCGGCCTCGACCTTGGGAAAGATGTTTTCATATCCGCCGTGCAGGTAGGCCAGGGTGCCGGAATCCAGTGGCTTGCCCTGGGGCGTGGTGACCTTGTAGGTGAGGGTGACGGCGGTGTCTTTGGTGATGTTCATGGTGATTCGATCGGACGACGCAGGTCGGGACCGGCGATTGTCCACGACCCGCGTGCTCCGGGCGCGCTCGGGTTAAGCGGCAGCCTTGGCCGCATCTTCGGGCCGGTCTTCCTCGGCCTGGCCGGGGTAGCGTGCAAACCGGCGCGGCTCCGCGCCGTGCACCGGGTCCTGCTGGTCCCACGGCCAGCCGCCGAACTGGGTGCGGCGGTAGTCGTTCATGGCCTGCATGATCTCGGCCTGCGTGTTCATGACGAACGGGCCGTACTGCGCCACGGGCTCGGCAATGGGCCGGCCTTGCAGCATCAGGCATTCCACGGCGGTGGCTCCGGTGTTGGCCAATGTCCAGTCTTGCCCGGCCACCAACTCCAGTGCCGCATGCTGACCCACCTCCTGCGGACCGACGCGCAGGCGGTCGCCCACAAAGAAGTACAGCATGCGGCGCGTGCCCGCGCCCTGGGCCGCGGGCAGCGTCCACTCTGCGCCAGGGTCCATCCGCAAGGTCCAGATGGCGACATCGCCCTCGGGCTGCGAAGCCCAGGATTCGGGTGGCGGCGCCAGCGGTGCGGACGCACCGGGCAGCGCGCCGGCCACCACGGTCACAGTGGTGGCGCGGCCTGCGGCGTCGTGGTGCACCAAGCGGGGGATGCGCTCATTCCACAGCATGGTGAAGTGCGGCTCCACCATCTTGCTCTTCGCGGGCAGATTCAGCCAGATCTGGAAGAGTTCCAGCGGGTTGGGCTCGGTCGCGTTGAGCAGAGGGAACATCTCGGAATGCACGATGCCCTTGCCCGCAGTCACCCACTGCACGTCGCCACCTCCAAAACGCGCGGCAGCGCCCAGCGAGTCGGAATGGTCGATGAGCCCCTTGCGCACCAGCGTCACGGTTTCAAAGCCGCGGTGCGGGTGGCCCGGAAAGCCGGGCACGGTGTCGCCGTGGTACATGCTCCAGCCGTCCTTGCGGCTGAAGTCGCTGCCGATCTGGCGGTCGTCGACGGGAACGGCCGGGGCGAACGCGCCATTGCCGGCAGGGTAGGCGTCGTCGTGGTGGGCACAGAACAGGAAGGGGTCCATCGTGGGCCACAGCGGGCCCAGGGCCTGGGCTTGGACAATGGGCTGCGCGGCGGCGGGGGTGGTCGGTGTCGGCATCCAGGGGCTCCTTGTCTTTTAAGGCGCCGCCAGCCATCGGGCGGCGCACCTGTCAAAGATAAGGGCTGTGGCGCCGTGCAGAAGTGCGCTGGGCAGGACAGTGCGGTGCACTGCACAGGACGATGGAAAGTGCGCCGCACCCGCGCCGCTCCAAAATTTCAAGCCAAATCGGGCTCTAGCGCTTATCCATGAAGCGCTGACAGCTATCTAAACAGTAGCAGCTCACACGTCCAGGCGACCTAACCAGCCGTCTTCCTGCGGTAGGTGGCCTGCATGAACTGGTTCCAGCTGCCATCGGGCTGCTGGCCGAACGAAGTCAGCGTGCGCTCGTTCGGACCCACGATGGTGATCACGTCGCGGTAGCGCGCCATCTTGCCGTCGTTCTGGAAGCTGGGGCCTTCGGTTTCGAGCGTGAGCACTTTTTGGTCGGCGTCCAGCGTGCCGCGGTAGATCCACATGTGGGTCATCATCGATCCGATCCACGTGCCCAGAAACTCCTTTTTGTCGGGGTCGTAGCCCAGGGTCATCTGCATGCGGGCCTCGCCGCCGCCGGGCATGGTGCCCGTGCCTTCCAGGATCACCCACAGGTCGCCCAAGGCGCGGCCGTGCTCGGCGCCCAGGGACTGTTCGGCCGGCTGGCCGGGCGGCGCGTCGCATCCGGAGGTGCTGGTCCAGTCGCCCAGCAGTTGCTGCAGCCAGCGGTGCATGGCATGGGGTTCGGCATTCATCATGGGAGTCTCCTTGTAACGGAAGTGTTGAGGCGTTCGCCGTAACGTGTTAGTCGCGGTCGGGCGCGCCGAGGGGAAAGTAATGGCGATAGGGCCGGCCGCCCTCTACCGCGCGGGCAAACGACGGGCGGGCCAGCAACCGTGCGCGGTAGGCACGCAGCTGTGGGTAGTTGGCGGCGATGGGGTGCGTCCAGTCGGCATAGAACAGCGCGGGCGCAGCGGCACAGTCGGCCATCGTGAAAGCGTCGCCCGTGGCCCAGGTACGGCCGGTCAGCTCGCCTTCGAGCCAGGCGTAGGCGGCGTCCAGCTTCTCGGCTGCCCAGGCACCGGCCTCGGCCCGCTTGGTGGGGTCGCCCGTCAACGCGCCGTTGACGGCGTGCTGCATGGGCGCCATCACGTGCAGGTCGAAGAAGCGGTCCATGAACCGCACGGGCAGCGCGGCCACCGGGTCTGCCGGGATCAGCGGCACCGGCCCCGGGTGCGCGAGCTGCAGATGCTCGATCACGATGCTGCTTTCCACCACCGTGTGCTCGCCATCCACGAGCACCGGGAACTTGGCGAGCGGCCAGTGCCGCCGCCACTCGGCCGCATGGTGGGCGGGCTCGGCAGGGTCCAGGCTGCGCAGCTCGTACGGCGTGCCGTTTTCGTGCAGCGCTGTCAGCACCTTTTGCGTGTACGACGAGAAGGGGTGGCCATAGAGGGCGAGCACGGGTTTCACTCCGGTCCCACCACCATCCAGGGCACGCCAAAGCGGTCGGCCACCATGCCAAAGGCCTGCGAGAAGAAGGTCTTGGCCAGCGGCATCTGCACTTGGCCGCCCTCAGCCAGTGCGTCGAACAGGCGGCGCGCCTCGTCGGCGCTGTCCGGGCTGAGCGCGAGCGAGATGCCATCGAACTTTGCCTTGCCCGATCCCATCCCGTCCGAGGCCATCAGCGTGGTGCTGCCCACGGCGAACTCGGCGTGCATCACCATCTCGGGCATGGGTCCGGGGCCGCTGCCATCGGCGCAGCCGGGGGCGCCGGCAGGGTCAGGGTTGTCCTTGTAGCGCATGACCACCTTCACCTCGGCGCCGACGGCGCGGCGGTAGAAGTCCAGCGCTTCTTCGCAGCGGCCTTCGAACATCAGGTAGGGCTCGACTTTCATGGGTACTCCTCGAAAAGGTTGGCAAATCAGTTCGTCGGCGCTCATTGTGAACACCGTCCACAAACCTTAGCAGAGATAATGAACAGTGTCCACATCGAAGCCAAAATGAGCGTAACCACCCGCAACGCCCCCGAACCGGCCCGCGCCACAGTCCGCAGCACCTACCGCCACGGCGACCTGCGGCGCGCTCTGCTGGACGCCGGCATTGAGCTGGCCCGCCAGGGCGGGCCCGACGCCGTGGTGCTGCGCGAGGCCACGCGCCGCGCGGGCGTAGCGCCCAACGCGGCCTACCGCCACTTCGCCAACCGCGACGACCTGCTGGGCGCCGTGCGCGCCGCCGCCGTCGCCGAGGCGGCGCACTTCATGGAAGCTGAACTGGCCCGTGCCCCTGCCACCGGCAGCGCCGTCCAGCAGGCGCATGCCAGGGTGCGCGCCGTGGGCGCGGGCTACCTGCGGTATGCGCAGGCGGAGACAGGGCTGTTCCGTACAGCCTTCGGCGGACGCTTCGCCGTGCAGCAGAACCCCGACCCGGCCATGGGCGGCGCCACCGGGCTCAACCCCTTCCAGCACCTGAGCGCCGCGCTGGACGACCTGGTGGCCGCAGGCGCGCTGCCGGCCGAGCGCCGCGCAGGCGCCGAATACCTGGCCTGGTCCACGGTGCACGGCATGGCCATGCTGGCCATCGACGGCCCGCTGCGCGGCACGCCTGAGGCGTTGCTGGAAGGCTTGGGACAACGGTTGCTGGACATGGTGGAACGGGGCCTGTGAGCCTTTCTCCCGCCGTCGGCCTTCTGCTCTGGAGGCGGCCGTGGCGCAATGCCCGCGCGTTTATCACCAATCCAACGAGCCCGTTGTAAAGGGTGCGTCCACCCTGCGAATGCACGGGTTGTCGCCTTCGGCCTACACCGCATGGTTGCGGAGTGACTAACAATTCACATTTTGGAACATGAAGTAACTGAGGCCCTGCCGTTAGTTACTGACGCCCCAAATCTGAATACCCATTCCTCACTGCAGGTGTCTCTTACTGCACCTGCTCAGCCATTCCCGGACCCATGGACTTTCACCATAAAACCGTCACGCAAAAACTGACGATGGCCTTCTCTTTGCTCATCGCGATACTGATGGGCGTCTCCCTCCTGTCGCTGCGCAGCCTGGGCGACGCCCGGGACGACTTCCAGGGCTTTGTCGCCAATGAATTGCACCGGGGCAGCTTGGCGCGCGACATTCAGGCAGCCGCCAACGCCCGGGCGATCTCGGCGCGCAACCTGATCCTGCTCACCAGCCCGGCCGACATCCAGGCCGAGACCACCGCCGTGCGGGCCGCCCACGAGCGGGTGCAAAGCCGCATGGCAGAGCTGCAGCGCGCGCTGGCAGCGGCCACCCATGCAATACCGCAAGAGCGCGCCCTGTTGCAAAAACTCGAATCGATCGAGCGCCAATACGGCCCTGTGGCATTGGGCATTGTGGAGTTGGCCCTGGCCGGCAAAAAGGACGAAGCCATCGCCAAGATGAACGCCGAATGCCAGCCCCTGCTGCAGCAGCTGATCGGCACCACGGCGGAATACACGCAAGCCATCGCCACCTCTACCGAAAGCGAAATCAGCAGCGCGGCGGAGAAGTTCAACACCAAGCGCATCACGCTGATCGCAGCGGCGGTGGTGTCCATCCTGGTGGCCGTCGGACTGGCCACGCTGATCAACCGCAGCCTCATGCGATCGCTGGGCGCGGACCCGGTGCATCTGAGCGCCGCCGCGCGCCGCGTGGCCTCGGGCGACCTGGGCACCGTGCCGGGCAGCGCCACCGCGCCAGCCAACAGCGTTTTGGCCTCGCTGGGCGAAATGCAGGTGGCGCTGGCCGGCATTGTGGGCCGCGTGCGCTCGTCCGCCACGGCCATTGAATCGGGCTCGCACGAAATCGCCACAGGCAACACCGACCTTTCGCACCGTACCGAACGGCAATCCGCCAGCCTGCAGCAGAGCGCCGCGTCGATGGAGCAGATGACCGCCACCGTGCAGCAAAACTCCGACACCGCCCAGCAGGCCAGCCAGCTCGCATCGGCGGCACGCGCTGCGGCCGAACACGGCGGCGCTGTGGTGTCCCAGGTGGTCAGCACCATGGGGGACATCACCACCAGCTCGCGCCGCATCGGCGACATCATCAGCGTCATCGACGGCATCGCGTTCCAGACCAACATCCTGGCGCTCAACGCGGCCGTGGAAGCCGCCCGTGCAGGCGAGCAAGGCCGCGGTTTTGCCGTGGTGGCGAGCGAGGTGCGCAGCCTCGCCCAGCGCTCGGCCACCGCCGCCAAGGAGATCAAGGCGCTGATCGAGGCCAGCGTGGAAAAGGTGGAGACCGGCTCTGCCCTGGTGCACAGCGCGGGCTCGGCCATGACGGAAATCGTGGGCGAGGTCAATCGCGTGGCGGACCTGATCGGCGAGATCAGCGCCGCGACCCGCGAGCAAAGTGCGGGCATCGGGCAAATCGGTGGCGCTGTGGCGCAGCTGGACCACTCCACCCAGCAGAACGCCGCCCTGGTGGAGCAGATGGCCGCCGCCGCGCAAACCCTGAACCAGCAGGCCCACCAGCTGGTGGACTCGGTGGCCGTGTTCCGCGTCGAGGGCGGTCTGGCCCTGGCACACGGTGCCTGAGTGCAACATCCGGCCCCGCGCGGCACAGGCGGACCGGATGGTTTTCAAGTCAAATCGGCCTCCAGCGCTTTATAGACAAGCGCCACCAGCTATCTATTTGATAGCACGCCAAGCCCATACAGCGCGGCAGTGGCCTGCAGCCGCTGCATCAGCGCACGGCGCAGTGCCGCCGGTCGCAGCACCTCCACCTGGGGCGACAGCCGCATGAGCTGGCCGCAAGCGTGCTTTACGGACTCGATGGGAATGCGCACAGCCACGCGCCCGTCCTGGCGCCGCGACGGCGGCGCGGCGGCCACCGCGCGCGCCACGGCGCTGCCGAGCGCGCGCAGGCCCTTGAGGCCCGCTGCAGTGGCCAACACGGTGGCCTCGCCGGTGAAGATTTCGGACTCGAACCGCGCGATGGACGCGGCCCAGTAGCGCGGCAGGTCGAACCGCGCGGGGCGGCGCGCAGGCGTGGGCAGGACCTGCGAAGCGCGGATATTCGCCACGCGGTAGGTGCGCGGCCCGGCCGTTGCAGCGCCCGCGGCGGTTCTGCTGTGCTTGCTGTGTTGTGCCGTCTCGGCAGATTGGGCCACCAGGTACCACGCCCCGGCCTTGAGCACCAGTCCCAGCGGGATCACGGTGCGCTCCACCGTGCCGGTCCAGCTTTCATATTGCATGCGGATCTGGTGCCCGCTCCACACGGCGGCTGCCACAGTGGCGAGGTGGGGCGTGGGCTCGCTCTCGCGGTACCAGTCCACAGGGTCCAGGTGCAGACGGGCACTCACGCGCTGGGCATCGTCGCGCCAGGCGGCGGGCAGCGCCGCCAGCAGCTTGAGCTGCGCGCCCTCCACATCGCCACCCAGGCCCAGGTCGCGCGCGGGGCCGGGCAGGCCGGCCAGAAACACCGCCTGCGCCTCGCCGGGCGTGAGGCCGGTGAGCGTGGTCTTCCAGCCCGGCAGCAGCGCAAAGCCGCCGTTGCGACCGCGCTCCGCGTAGATGGGCACACCGGCTGCGCTCAATTGGTCCACATCTCTGTACAGGGTGCGCACCGAAACTTCCAGCGCCTCGGACAGCGCCTGCGCGCTCATGCGGCCGCGGGTCTCCAGCAACATCTGTAGTGAAAGCAGGCGGCTGGCGCGCATGGGTCGAAAGAAACAGGGATGGCAGCAGAGATCGCCAAAGATAGCGCAAATACCTGCCATGGGTTGGCAGGATTAGGTTTGCACACTGCGGGCTGTTCATTCCATCACCTAGAGGATCCCGCATGTCTGCACATCCAACCGACCCCAGCCCCATCGTCGAACTCCGCCAGTACACGCTGCACCCCGGCCAGCGGGACGTGCTCATCGACTTGTTCGACCGCGAATTTGTGGAGACGCAAGAGGCGCACGGCATGCGCGTGCTGGGCCAGTTCCGCGACCTCGACCAGCCCGACCACTTTGTGTGGCTGCGCGGCTTTGACGACATGGTTGCACGGCACCGCGCGCTCACAGGCTTTTATGGCGGCCGGGTGTGGGCAGCACACCGTGACGCGGCCAACGCCACCATGGTGGACTCCGACAACGTGCTGTTGCTGCGCCTCGCCTGGCCCGGCGCCACGGCCGCGCTGCCGCAGCGCGCCCGCCCGGCAGCCGGCGCAGCCGCTGCACAGCAGCCCGCTGCCGGTGTGGTGTGCGCCACCGTGTTCTACCTTCGCGAGCCCGCGACCCCGGCCCTGCTGGACTTCTGCCGCCACCGTATGGCGCCCGTGCTGCTGCGCGGCGGCGCGCTGCAGCAGGCCTGGTACTGCACGGAGGACAGCCCCAACACCTTTGCGCGCCTGCCCGTGCGCGAGGGCGCGCCTGTGCTGCTGGGCTTGGCCCTGTTCCACGACGCTGCGGCTGTGCGGGCGTTTTCGGACAGCGGGGCCTGGGCCCGGCAGGCGGCCGCAGACCTTGCGCCCTGGCTGTCGCCGCGCGCGCCCGACGTGCTGCGGCTGCAGCCCACTGGCCGCTCGGCGCTGCATGCGTGACTACGCCTCAACCACCTCTCCCTCACCCATTACTCTCCCACGGAGCTTCCATGCCCACACCCCACCTCATCACCATCCCCTCGCCCGCAGCGGCCACCGGCCCTGCGCATGACTTCGACTTCCTTATGGGCCCCTGGCACATCCGCAACACCCGCCTTGTACGGCGGCTGGCGGGCTGCAACGACTGGGAAGTGTTTGACGCCACCGGCTGCGCGCGCCCCCTGCCCGGCGGCATCGGCAACTGCGACGACTTCACGCCGCTGGCATGGAATGCAGGTTTTGTAGGCACGTCACTGCGCATCTACAGCCCTGCCACGCAGCGCTGGAGCATCTACTGGCTCGACAACGCCACCGGCGGCCTGGACGCCACGGGCTGCCTTCTGCCACCTGTGGTGGGCGGCTTTGCCGACGGCGTGGGCCGGTTCGAGGGCGAAGAGCTGTTTGAAGGCCGGCCCGTGCGCGTGCGTTTTGAATGGACGGGCATGCACACATCCACACCACGATGGCAGCAGGCGTTTTCGGACGATGCCGGCGCCACCTGGGAGGTCAACTGGGTGATGGAATTCACGCGGCCCTTGCGCGCCCCTTGACCCTTGCGGCTGCCAGGCGCACGCGGCGCTGTCCGACAGTCAGCGCAACGCGGGCATTCGAACAATGAACCCACAGCGCATCGGGTTCCGCCGGGCCTGCCGATCCCCACCCGGCCGCACGCGGCCCCCGGAGTGCCCATGATTCCAGACCCCGACGCCTTGCCAGCCCCGGCAGCAGCACCGCCCGCCATGCAGCGGCTCGCCATCCACCTGACCGTCAATGGCGCCGAGCACACGCTGCACATCGAGCCCTGGGTGAGCCTGCTGGACCTGCTGCGCGAACACCTGCACCTCACCGGTACCAAGAAAGGCTGCGACCATGGCCAGTGTGGCGCGTGCACCGTGCTGGTGGACGGCGAGCGCGTGCTCTCGTGCCTCACGCTGGGGGTGATGCGCGCGGGCTGTGCGGTCACCACGGTAGAGGGGCTGGCCGCCCTCGCGCCGCCAGCCGACAGTACGCCGCCGGCGCCAGGCACGCTTGCGCTGCACCCCATCCAGGCCGCCTTTGTGCAGCACGATGCGCTGCAGTGTGGATACTGCACGCCCGGCCAGCTGTGCTCTGCCGTGGGCTTGATGAACGAAGGCCAGGCCCGCTCTGCCGACGACGTGCGCGAGCTGATGAGCGGCAACCTGTGCCGCTGCGGCGCTTACCCGCAGATCGCCGCGGCCGTGTGCCAGGTGGCGTTGGGTGTTTCACCCACGCCCGCTCCCACACGGCCAGCCGCCACTGCGCGAACGGCGGCCGCATGAACCCGTTCCACTACGCCCCGGCCGACACGGTGGCCACGGCCCTGGCCGCCCTGCAGCAGCACCCCACCGCTGTGCCAATCGCCGGCGGCACGAATGTGCTGGACCTCATGAAGGAAAACGTCGCCCGGCCCCGCATGCTGGTGGACATCAACCGCCTGGACCTCTCGGCCATCGAGCCCACGCCCCAGGGCGGGCTGCGGCTGGGCGCGCTGGCGCGTAACGCCGCCACCGCCTATCACCCGCTGGTGCGCACGCACTACCCGCTGTTGTCGGCCGCCATCCTGGCTGGCGCATCGCCGCAGATCCGCAACATGGCCAGCAACGGCGGCAACCTGCTGCAGCGCACGCGCTGCGTGTACTTCTACGACACCGCCACCCCTTGCAACAAGCGCGAGCCGGGAGCAGGATGCTCGGCCGTGGGCCAGCTCGCGCGCCAGCACGCCATCCTTGGCGCCAGCGCGCACTGCATTGCCGTGCACCCCTCGGACATGTGCGTGGCCCTTGCGGCGCTGGAGGCCACAGTGCATGTGGAAGGGCCCGGCGGCCCGCGCGCCATTGCGTTCGCCGACTTCCACCGCCTGCCCGGTGACCGGCCCGACCAGGACACCGTGCTGCAGCCCGGCGAGCTCATCCTGTGCATCGAGCTTCCGCCGCCCAGCGGGTTCTTCGCGCATTCGGCCTATCTCAAGCTGCGCGAGCGGACCTCGTACGCGTTTGCGCTGGCGTCGGTGGCCGCAGCGCTCAAGTTCAACTCCGAAGGCCGCATTGCCCGCGCGCGCATTGCGCTGGGCGGTGTGGCGCACAAGCCCTGGCGCCGCACCGAAGCCGAAGACGTGCTGGTGGGCCAGGCGCCCGACCCGGCCGTCTTTGACCAAGCCGCCAGCGTGTTGCTGGAGGGCGCACAGCCGCAGGGCACGGGCCTGGGGCACAACGGTTTCAAGATTCCGCTCGCGCGCCGCGCCATCGTGCGTGCCCTGGCGCTGGCCACCGCCGGCACGCCCGGGCCCGAGCGCCCCAACGCCACCACACCAGGAATTCCGGCATGACCCAGACCGCGCCACACCATCCCACGGCGGGCCACGGCGCCCCCCCCCACGCCGTACACCAGCCCATAGCCCCTGCCGGCACGGGGGTGGTCGCGCTGGGCAGCAGCGTGCCGCGCATCGATGCCATGGCCAAGGTGACGGGCCTGGCGCGCTACGCTGCCGAATACGCGGCGCCCCACCTGGTGTGGGGCGTGGTGGTGAACAGCACCGTGGCGCGCGGCCGCATTGCGCAGATGGACCTGCGGGCTGCACTGGACGTGCCGGGCGTGCTGGACATCCTTACGCACGAAAACCGGCCGCGCATGCGGCGGCTTGACCTGTTCTACAAGGACATGACGGCGCCTGCCGGGTCGCCGTTCAAGCCGCTGGCAGGCGACGAGGTGCACTACAGCGGCCAGCCCGTGGCTCTGGTGCTGGCCGAGAGCTTTGAGGCGGCCCGGCATGCCGCCAGCCTGGTGGCCGTGCACTACACCCCCGTGCCGCACCAGACCGACCTGCTGGAGCACCTGGGTCGCGGGCGCGCGCCGTCGTCGTTCAAGGCGGGCTACTCGCCACCGCCCGACCCCCGGGGCGATGCCGACACTGCGTACGAGAACGCCGCAGCCCGCGTGAACGCCGAGTTCTACAGCGGGGTGGAGCACCACAACCCCATGGAGATGCATGCCAGCACGGTCATCCGCAGCGAGGACGGGCACCTGACCATCTACGACAAGACACAGGGGTCGCAAAACTGCCGCTGGCTGGTGTCGCGCGTGTTCGGCCTGGGCAAACGCAAGGTCACCGTGCGCAACCCGTTTGTGGGCGGCGCATTCGGATCGGGTCTGCGGCCGCAATACAACCTCATCCTGGCGGTGATGGCGTCGCTGCACCTCAAGCGCTCGGTGCGCGTGGTGCTCACGCGCCAGCAGATGTTCACCTTTGGTCACCGGCCCGAGACCTGGCAGCGCGTGAAGCTCGGCGCCGCCGCCGATGGCAGCCTGCAAAGCGTGATCCACGAGGCCATTGCCGAGACCTCGCGCAAGGAAGACTACTGCGAGGTGGTGGTCAACTGGTCGGGCCAGCTGTACCGCAGCGACACCGTGCGCCTGGGCTACCAGCTGGTGGAGCTGGACCACTACACCCCCATGGACATGCGCGCCCCGGGCGCCGCCCACGGCGTGCACGCGCTGGAGGTGGCCATGGACGAGCTGGCCAGCGCCCTGCGGATGGACCCGCTGGCCCTGCGGCTGAAGAACTACACCGATCGCGACGCCGCCAACGACCTGCCGTATTCCACCAAAGAACTGCGGGCCTGCTATCACCAGGGCGCCGAGCGCTTTGGCTGGGCCCACCGCAACCCCGAGCCCCGCAGCATGCGCGAGGGGCATGAGCTGATCGGCTGGGGCATGGCCACCGGCCAGTGGGACGCCATGCAGATGTTTGCGCGCGCGCATGCCGTGCTGGCGGCTGACGGGCACCTCACCGTGTCCAGCGCCGCCAGCGACATCGGCACCGGCACCTACACCGCGATGGCCATGATCGCTGCCGCCGCGCTGGGCCTGCCGCTGGAGCGTGTGGCGTTTCGCCTGGGGGATTCGGACCTGCCCCTGGCGCCTATTGAGGGCGGCTCGTCGCACGTGGCCAGCGTGGGCTCTGCGGTGCAGGGCGTGTGCGAGAAGCTGCAAAAGCGGCTGTGGAAGGGCGCGCGCGCCATGGCGGGCTCTCCCCTGGCCGGCACACGTTTTGCCGAGGTGGAGTTTGTGGACGGCGCCGTCCGCCGCCGGGGCGACCCCCACACCGCCGTCCCCCTGGGCGCGGTGGTGGCCGCGAGCGGCACGGACCGCATGGAAGACAAGTACCTGCTGATCCCCCGCCTGCTCAAGCAAAAGAAGTACGTGCGCGCCACACACTCAGCCGTGTTCTGCGAAGTGCGCGTGGACGAGGACTTTGGCACCGTGCGCGTGACGCGCGTCGTGAGCGCCGTGGCTGCGGGTCGCATCATGAACGCGTGCACGGCGCGCAGCCAGGTGGTGGGCGGCATTGTGTGGGGCATCAGCCAGGCGCTGCATGAGGAAACGCTGTGCGACCACGCGCAGGGCCGCTTCATGAACCACAACTTCGGCGAATACCACGTGCCGGTGAACGCGGACATCCATGACATCGACGTGATCTTTGTGCCCGAGGACGACCGCATCGTGAGCCGCCTGGGCGCCAAGGGCGTGGGCGAGATCGGCATCGTGGGTGTGGCCGCCGCCATCAGCAACGCGATTTACCACGCCACCGGCCGCAGGCTGCACAGTACGCCCATGACACCGGACAAGGTCATGGCGCCGGGCGAGGGCTGGGACGCGGGCGACAGCGCGGTGCTGCCAGCGCCGTTCAACATGGGGGGTGGGTAATAAGCCCCCTCACTGCATCGGGGCCAATGCCCCGTGCGGCCAGGGATTCTCTGCACCAATCGAGCAGGGAGTGTGCGCTGCGGATCGGGATGGGCTGCAAGGCGCAAAACGCAGCAATAGCCGTAGCTATTGCGAGTATTTGCAACGCAGCAGACCGCCCGAGGCCGCAGACGCACACTGCGCGGTGATTCGTGCGGAGGATCCTACCGTGCGGCGGGGCTCAGCACCACCTCGCGCTGCACAGCGGTGTCCAGGTCGGGGCGCGACGCACCACCCAGGTCTTCCAGCGCGGTGAACTGCCCGTCCAGGAACAGGAAGGTGGTGGTGCTGGCGATGTGGCCCAGCGCCTCCTCCGCCGAGGCCAGCGCGGCACCTGTGGACTGGTCGCCGTCCAGCCGGTAGGCCCAGCTGCCATCGCCCTCCTGGGCCAGATGTCCCAGGTCCACCAGCTTGCCGCGGACATTGCTCGCCAGCACCCGGCCGCGCAGCGCGTACAGCGTGAAGGGCACGCCCGCAGGGTCGGACGGCGCGGACGTGGATGGCGCGTTTCGATCAGATCGGTCGGTCAGGTCAGAGGCCAAGGTAAAACTCCTGCAAACAAAAAATGTCAGGTCGGCGCCGCTCAGGGGACAGCGTCCGCGCCCAGGATCTGGCGGGGCGCTGGCCTCGCCGCAGGTTGCTGCTGGCGCGCAGCCCACACACCCAGCACCAAGCCCACGGCCCCCAGCGCCGCAAGGCGGCCCAGGGCCTGGTTCGCGGCCTTGCTGCGCCCGCCGTCCACCGCCGTGCCGCGCGATGGGGCAAACAGGTTGCCATCCGTGGAGGGCGCCGGCCGGGCCAAGCCCAAGGCCTTGGCGGTCGCCCAGCGCATGAAGGCCCCAAGGGCATCCGGCGCCACGGTTTGCGCAAGCCGCCCCGGGCCCGCTGCAGCGCCCAGCCAGGTGACGGCACGTGGCTGCGGCGACTGCGCGAGGGCCACCACGGCATCGGCCACGCGGCGCGGGTTCAGCAGCGGCAGCGCGGGGTCGATGTTGCGGCCGGTGTAGTTGGCGGCGTGCGAAAGGCCGGGCGAATCGACAAATGTGGGGGCCACGTCGCACACGTGCACGTCCGGCAGGTCCGACACCTCGGCGCGCAGCGCGGCCGACAGCCCCCGCAGGCCAAACTTGCTGGCCGTATAGGCCGCAGCAAACGGCGAGGGGATCCAGCCACCGGCCGAGATCATGTTGATCAGCCGGCCCCGTCGCCGCTCGCGAAAGTGCCGCAGCGCCGCGTGGGCACCGTACAGGTGGCCCAGCAGGTTGGCCTCCACCACGCGGCGGTGCGCGGCCACGGGGGTGGCCTCAAACCCGCCCACTGCGCCCACCCCCACGCCGTTCACCCACACATCGATGTGGCCGTGGTGGCCCAGCGCGGTGCGCGCCAGGCGGTCTACCGCGTCGGCATCGGTCACATCGGTGGGCACGGCCAGAGCGGCGCTGGCGCCCTCGGCGCGGCAGGCCTTGGCGACGGGGGCCAGCGTCTCGGCATGGCGTGCCGCGAGCACCAGGCAGGCGCCCGTGCGGGCAAAGGCCAGCGCCGTGGCATGGCCGATGCCGCTGGACGCCCCGGTGATCACCACGACCTGTGGCGAAGCGGGCGATGGAGCTGGCGCAGGGTGTGCGGCCGTGGAAGGTTGCGGGCGGAGGGGGTCAAGCATGGACGACATGGCTCGTAAAACGCACAAGCGGAAAGTGCAAAAAGGAGAAGACGGGCCGTGGCGAGCAGTGCATGCGCCAACGCGGGCATGCGCTGCGGCGTTGCCACCATCGGCCTTGCGCAAACGCTTGTGCAGTTGTAATGCGCTGCCAGCGCGTGCGATGTAGGACAGCGTCCGCAACCCGCTGCAGATGGCTGTGCCCTGCTTGAAGCCTGTACTTACACCAGCAGCGACACCGCCAGCCCCACGGCCCCGCACGCCAGCGCAGACGCCAAAATCATCAGCACCCCGTCGCGCACCATCAGCGCCAACCCAAAGAGCGCAATGGCCCCCATGGGGGCGGAGCTGGCAAAGGGCAGCAGCTCCAGCGGCGGCACCAGCGCCGCCAGGCCCACACAAGCGACGGCCGCCACCCGCATCCAGGGCCCGCTGGTCAGCGCCTGCAGCCGGCCATAAAACCACTGGTCCAGCCGCCGCGCCACGGGCCGCATGGCCTTGACCACGCGCGTCAGATGGCGCGCCGCCAGCGTGCGTTGCGCCACCCAGCCGGGCACCCACAGTCGGCGGCGGCCCCACAGCATCTGCGCCGCAAAAAGCGCCACGATGGCGGCCAGCACCGTGGGCACGCCGGGTACGCCGCCCACCGGGGACAACTCAATCAGCGCGGGAATGATGAGAAACGGCCCATAGCTGCGCGTGCCAATCGCATCGATCAGGTCGCCCATGGCCACGCGGTCGTCCTTGCGCGCAAAGGCCTCAAAGCAGTCGAGCAGATCTCCGATGGATTCGGGGCGGGAGGGGACGGTGGTGGCAACAACAGCAGACATGGCACGGGCGTGGAGCGGGCAAACAACAAAAAGGCCGTGCCAGCAGGACCGGCACGGCACGGGCTTACCCAGAGTGCCGCGAGCAAAGGCGCCACCATGGCGGACGGCAGCGCGAGCCAGCGTGGGGCTGGCGCTGACACCAATGCCGGTGCGGACGTCGCAGCGGCGCTGGCGGAAGCCGCCCATGCCAGGCGGCCCATCCAACCGAAGGAGTTGCCAAAAATTCAAGCGTTTTTGGCCTCCAGCGCTTGCTGCAAAATCGCTAACAGCTATAAAAATAGTAGCTACTGATGGCAGCGCTCACGCAGCGTTTTCAAGCGCCTCGCGCGGAAAGTCGGTGGACGCGGCCAACGTGCGCCAATGCGCTGTCTCTTTCGCCACGAAGGCGTGCTTGTCGGCAATGGTTTGCAACGTGTCCGTGCCCAGCGGCAGGCGCAGCGGGGGCGTGGGGCTGGCCACCAGCTGCATCACGGCGCGGGCCAGGCGCACGGGGTCGCCGGGCTGGTTCAGGTTGATGCGGCGCGCAGCCTCGCGCACAGCGCCGGCGCTCTCGGAGTAGTCGTCCAGCACGCGCGGCGACACGGCCAGCGAGGCGCTGTCCAGAAACTCGGTGCGGAAGTACCCCGGCTCCACCACCGTGGCGTGGATGCCCAGCGGCGACAGCTCGGCATGCAGCGCCTCGGTGATGCCCTCGACCGCGAACTTGGTGGAGCAGTACAGCCCAAACCCCGCGCTGGATTGCACGCCGCCCAGCGACGAGATGTTGACCACATGCCCTGCGCGGCGCGCGCGCATGGCGGGCAGCACGGCGCGGGTTACGTGCAGCAGGCCGAACACATTGGTGTCGTACAGGCTGCGCACCTCGTCGGCGGTGGCCTCTTCCACCGCGCCCAGCAGGCCGTAACCCGCGTTGTTGACCAGCACGTCGATGCGGCCGAAGTGCGCCAGCGCGCGCTGCACGGCCGCCTGGGCCTGGTCTTCATCGGTCACGTCCAGTGCCAGAGGCAGCAGGGCATCGTGTGCGCCCAGGCGCTTTTCGACCGAGGCGGCGTTGCGCGACGTGGCGATGACGGCGTCGCCCTGGGCCAGCGCGGCCTCGGCAATGCGCGCGCCGATGCCGCGTGCGGCGCCGGTGATCAGCCAGACGCGGGGAAAGGCGGGTGCAGGGGATCCAGGGGACAGGGAGGTCGAAGAGTTGGTCATGGCAATTCCTGAAGCAATGGGGAATAAGGCAGGAGCGGGCGTGTTGCAGTGCCCACGGCTGCGAACTGTAGGCAGCGCATTGCCATGCGACTAGCCCATAATCTGCCGATTCATTCGCAAGCAAAAATTGCCAATTCATCCGCCACCATCTCCACCGCCCTTGCACCATGGCCATCAACGAACTGCGCGCCATCGCCAACTTTGCCAAGGCCGCCGAGCTGGGCAGCCTGCGCCAAGCCGCCGCCGCGCAGGGCATCACGCCCCAGGCCTCCAGCCAGCTGCTGGTGCAACTGGAGTCGCACCTGGGCGTGCGGCTGTTCCACCGCACCACGCGCAGCCTGAGCCTGACCGAAGAGGGCCAGCAGTTTTTGGCGACGGCCCAGCCCGGCCTGTCCACGCTGCAGCTGGCGGTGCAAAGCGCGCGGCGCGGGCGTGAAGAGATGGCCGGGCCGCTGCGCATCGTGGCGCCGCGCTCCATCCTGCTGGAGGTGGTCTGGCCGGTGCTCGACGTGTTCTGCCGCCGCCACCCGCTGGTGGAGCCCGATGTGCAGCTGGACGACCGCATCGGCAACTGGGTGGAAGACCGCGTGGACGTGGGGTTCCGATCGGGCTACCCGCCCGAGGGCGGCGTGGTGGCGAGGCGGCTGCTGACGCTACAGCTCATCGTGTGCGCCGCGCCCGCCTACATCGCACGGCACGGCGCGCCGGCCAGCATCGACGAGCTGGCCCACCACCGCTGCAGCGGCTTTCGCCACCCCGCCACCGGCAAGCCCATGCCCTGGGAGTTCCAGGTGGGCGACGACATCGTGGCGCGCACCATCCATCCCGCGTTCTGCACCAACGACATCGAGGCTGAGGCCCGCGCGGTGCTGGGCGGCCACGCGGTGGGCCAGTTGGTGGGCCCCACGGCTGCGCCGCTGGTGCGCAGCGGCCAGCTGGTGCCGCTGCTGCCCCAGCATGTGGCGCAGCACCTGGCGCTGTACGTGTACTACGGCAGCCGCACCGCGCTGCCCACGCGCGTGCGGGCCTTTATCGACCTGGCGGTGGAGATGGTGGCGGACAACCCGGCCTACGTGCTGGCGCCCCACGAGCTAATCCACTGAATTCGGAAGAATCGGCGGTGCGTGAGGGTCTGGCAGGGTCCCATCGAGCGCCGGACGCAGCCGGGTTGGGGGCTTTTGTTACTGTGCCTCGCCTTTGCGGCGCGGTGCCGGGGCGGCGCTGCGGATTTCTTCGCCGTTCGCGGCGCCAAAGTACGGCGCGCCCTGCACGGCCGTGGCGGGCAGGTTGAAGGTCTTGACGGGCACCAATGTCTGCACGCCGCGGGACTCGCCCGGGCCCCCGGTCGGCGCGGACTGGGCAGCATCCAGCACGGGGTTGATGCAGGTTTCGCGCACGTCTTTTTCGAGCTGCGGCGTGAGGGGTTTGCGCGGGCCGAAGCGGTCGCCTTCCAAGAACAGCGTGCCGTCCCTCAGCTGCGCGGCGGGGGTGAGCAAGGGCATGGCTTGCGCCGCGTTGAAGCCCACGCGCACCACGCGCGCAGCAGGGTCGGGGTTGCCATGCGCTTCGCCTGCTGCAGGCTCCAGGCGGTACTGCGTCACCTTCACGGGCTGCGCACGGCCACCGGCACCGGACGCATCAGCGGCATCGCCCAGGTAGAAGTAGCGTGCCGATGTGGCCGGCACCGCAGGCAGCGTGTAGCTGGCGGCCCAGCGGTTGTGCGAAGTCGGGAACAGCGGGCGCAACGTGGCGGGCGGGCGCTCGTCCTCGGCCATGGCAAATACCGGTGCCTGGGCCTGCGACAGCGCGTGGCCTTGGAAGTCGAACACCACGCTGCCCGCGGCCTGCTGCGCGCTGCCCGCACGCACCAGCACCGGGAACAGCGTTCTATCGGGCCGCACCTCCTGCAGGCGGATACCGCCGCCGGGCGCTGCCCGCCACAGGCCAGCCGATACTATGTCCATCGAGCCGCCCATGAAGGCAAAACAAAAGCGGTTGTCGTCCAGCAGCACCAACTGAGCCACCGAGTCCACGGTCTTGCTGTGGTAGTCGCCCACAAACGGCTGCTCGTCGATGCTGGCAGCGTGCGCAGCGGCGAGTACGACTGCGGCGAGAGCCGCCGCACAGGCCAGCGAGCGGGAGAAGATGAACAGGGCGCGCACGAAGGTCTCCGCAAAGAGATGAAAAAGCAATGGCAGTGCTGCAACAGGCACCAGCAGCAGCATGGGCTGCGGCAAGGACTATAGCCAGGGTGCCGCAGGCGCAGACGTTTCCAGCCCCCGTGATTGCGCGATGCCATCGGCCAGAAAGTCCACCGCCGCGCGCACCGAGGGCAGCTGTCCGCGCCGGTGCGCGATGAGCAGCGTGGTGGTCATGCCGCCCGCATGGTCAAAGGCCGGCAGCAGGCGCACCAGCCTGCCCGAGGCCAGGCTGGCCGCGCACAGCCCCCTGGGCAGACAGCCAACGCCCACGCCGGCAAGCGCGGCGTGCAGCAGCGTCCAGGGCTCGTCGGCAAAAAAGCGGGGGCGCGGGCGCACCGTGTGGGCCTTGCCGCCCTGCCACAGCGTCCAGGCCTGGGCCGACGCGGCGGCCGACAGCAACAGGCCGTCGTGCCCGGCCAGCGCCTGCCAGTCGGTCGGCGGGCCGCCGTGGCGCGCCAGGTAGGCCGGCGCGGCGACCAGGTAGAACGGCTCGAAGCCCACGCGCCGCTGCACCAGTTCCGAATCTGCCAGCGGCGCGGAATGGTCGCGCACGCCGATGTCAAAGCCCTCCTGCACCAAGTCCACGAAGCGGTCGGTGGCGTGCAGCATCACCTGCAGACGCGGGTGGCGCTCGGCCAGCACAGGCAGCAGTTCGGCAAGCACCAGCTGCGCGGTGGTCACCGACGCCGTGATGCGCACCAGCCCCGTGGGCTCGGCCTGCAGGCCCCGCACCACGTTTTCGGCCGCCTCGGCCTCGATCAACATGGCGGCGGCGTGGCGGTAGAAGGCCTTGCCGGTGTCCGTCATCACGAACACGCGCGAGCTACGCTGGATCAGGCGTACGCCCAGGGCGGTCTCCAGCGCCGCCACGCGCTTGCTGAGCGTGGACTTGGGGCACTCCAACGCCCGCGCGGCCGCGGCAAAGCCGCCGTGGTCCACCACGCGTACGAAAAGCTGCAGGTCGTTGAGGTTGAGCATGGGAATCGTCCGCGAGACGAAGACGGGGGACAAGCCTGGCGCGCCCCGGGCTTGGTGCCGCTCATCGTCCACGCATGTAAACGATGAGTCTACTTTGAGGTGGCTACACAGGATAAAGCCACACCCGTATCTTTTGAGCCGGGGCAAACGCGCGCCTTTTCTCCCTTCTTTTCCCCCTTTTCCTTCTTTTTTTCTACTTTGCTTTTTTCCAAGGAACCGCAATGACACCGACCCTTTTCTATGGCGTGCCCGAGGGCTGCTCGCTGGCCAGCATCGTGGCGCTGGAATGGCTGGGCGCGCCATATGCGCTGTCGCGCATCGTGATGATGGAACACCCCTGGCCGGCGGACTACACCCGCCACATCCACCCACTGAACCTCACGCCGGCTTACGTCACGTCAGAAGGCGCGGTTCTCACGCAGAGCCTGGCCATCCTGCTGCACCTGGCCGCGCGGCAGAGCCACCAGCTGGGCTACCCCGAGGGCACGCCCGGGCACGACCGGCTGACCGAGACGCTGGCCTACCTGAACACCGACTTCTTTGCCGCATTTGCACCGCTGTGGACAGCCTACGAGATGGAAGCTGACCCGCGGCGACAGCAGGTGCTGCGCGACCTGGGGCGCGCCCAGGCAGCAGCCGCCTGCCAGCATGTGGACGGCCTGCTGGTCACGCGCGAATGGATGGACGGCGGCCCCAAAAAGACCGTGGCCGACGCCTACCTGGCCGCCGTGGCCCGCTGGGCCGAATACCACGGCGTGCTGCAGGTCGAGGCCTATCCCCATCTGCATGCGCACCTGGCCAAGCTGCGCGCAGACCCCGCCGTGGCGTTTTCCCACGCCATCGAGCGTGGCGAGCCCGTCACCGGCGCCGGGGGGTTTCAGGGCCATGTGGCGCTGGCCAACGTGGTGGCGCAGCTTGGCGCGGGCTGACGCGCCATCGCACTGCTCTGGCCCGCGCTCCCAGCCTGTCAGCCTCTCAGGCCGCAAAGCCCCCGTCGATCAGCAGGCTGGCCCCGGTCACCATGCCCGACTCGGGTCCGGCCAGGTAGGCCACCATGGCCGCGATCTCGTCGGGGTGAGCATGGCGGTCCAGTGCCATCAGGTTGTGCATGTCACCCGCCATGGGACCGTCGGCGGGGTTCATGTCGGTGTTCACCGGGCCGGGCTGCACGTTGTTCACGGTGATGCCACGCGGGCCCAGGTCGCGGGCCAAGCCCTTGGTCAGGCCCACGATGGCGGCCTTGCTCATGCCATAGACGCTGAAACCGGGCCATGGCACACGGTCGGAGTTGGTGCTGCCAATGGTGATCACACGGCCATAGGCACCGCCCTGGCCCATGTGACGCACGGCGGCCTGGGTGGCCACGAACACGGCGCGCACGTTCACGTTGAAGGTGTGGTCGAAGTCGGCCAGTGCAAAGCCATCGATCTCGCCCATCACCGCCACGCCCGCGTTGTTCACGAGGATGTCGATGCGACCCAGCCGCTCAGCCGCGCTGTCGATGGCCTGCGTGAGCGCGGTGGCGTCGGCGCTGTCGGCCTGCAGGGCCAGGGCCTTGCCCCCGGCGGATTCGATGGCCGCCACCAGCGCCTGGGCCGGTGCGGCCGAGCGGGTGTAGGTGAGGGCCACGGCCGCGCCATCGCGCGCCAGGCGCCGCACGGTGGCCGCCCCAATGCCGCGCGTGCCGCCGGTGACAAACGCCACCTTTGCGGCCAAGGGCAGGTGCGCCGGGGATGTGGGCGATACAGAAGACATGGCGGTTTCTCCAAAAAATGAGGGATGAGAAAAGGTTCGGCAACGAACCAGAAGCCTCTGCAGTGTCAGAAAACCATTGCCTTGCCGGTAGCCCCCAATGGGATGGATGAATTTCAACCATGGGTTGAAAATGCGAGCCATGCAACCGCTCAGTCATCTCGAATGCTTTGTGCAATCCGCCGAGTCCGGCAGCTTCTCGGCCGCCGCGCGCTTGATGGGCCTCACCCCCGCGGCGGTGAGCAAGAACGTGGCGCGGCTTGAAGCCAACCTGGGGGTGCGGCTGTTCCAGCGCAGCACGCGGCGTCTGGCGCTGACGGAGGGCGGGCAGCGGCTGCTGGCGCAGATCCGCCCGCCGCTGACCGCGCTGGCCGACGCAGTGGACCATGCGGCCGAGGCCGAGCAGCAGCCCGCAGGCACGCTCAAGGTGAGCATGGGCCTGGCCTTTGGCCGCGCCTATCTGGTACCGCTGCTCACCGAGTTTTTGCAGCGCTACCCCGCCATTCAGCCCGACTGGCGATTTGACAACCGGCAGGTGGACCTGATCGGCGATGGTTTTGACGCGGGCATTGGCGGCGGCCTCAACCTCAACCCCGACATGGTGGCGCGCACGCTCGGGCCCATTCACCTGGTGGTGGTGGCGGCCCCCGCGCTGCTGCAACAGGGCCGCAAAGCGCCGCGCCACCCCGCCGACCTGGCAGCCTGGGACGGCATTGCGCGCCGGGCACTGCGCACCGGGCGCGTGCCGGTGATCACCCTGCGCAACAAGGCGGGTGCAGCCGCGCCGGTGGAGTTTCGCCCGCGCATTGTGTTTGACGACCCCGAGGCCATGTGCCAGGCCGCGCTGATGGGCCTGGGTGTGGCCGTGCTGCCCATGCCGTTTGCGCAGCCCTGGCTGGCACGCGGCGACCTGGTGCGCCTGCTGCCCGGCTGGTGGGCCGACGCCGGGCCCACCATGCTGTATTACCCCAGCAAGAAACTGCTGCCCGCGCGCACGCGGGTGTTTGTGGACTTTGTGCTGGAGCAGTTTAGCCAGCGCGGGTTTGCGCAACGGGTGCGGGCGGATTGAGGCGGGCCCTGCCGCTGCATCGATTCATCTCTTCATCACCTCCATCTTTGGCGGGCGCGAAGGTGGCTGCTTCTACACTGGCAGGCGCATCCCCGCGCCTCACCGAAGGAGTTCCGCATGTTCATCCGCTGGCCCCTCTGTTGTGCCTGGTTGTCGCTTTGCCTGCTGGTCGGCGGGGGTGGCCTGACGGCCGGCGCTGCTCACGCGCAAACCATCGCTGCATCCGCCTGGCGCGAAACGGCCACGGCAGAAGAACAGGCGCTGGACGCCGCCGCCTTTGAGCCCGTGGAGACCGCGCTGGCCACGCAGTACCCCGATGTACAAAGTGCGGTGGTCGTGCTGCGCGGCCGGGTGGTGTACCGCTTCTACCGCGACGACGAGCCGGAGAAGCTGCGCGACACGCAGTCCGCTTCCAAAAGCGCGCTCTCGGCCCTGCTGGGCACGGCCCTGGCCCAGGGGCGCATCGGCAGCGTGGACCAGCGTGTGGTGGAGCTGATGCCCGAATGGGCGCCCCTCAACCCCGACCCGCGCGCCGCCACCCTCACGCTGCGCCACCTGCTGACGCTGACGGCCGGCTTTGCGCTGGATGGCGGCCCGCGCACCCGCTCGGGCACTGCCGCCCCTTTGCCCGTGCGCGAGGCCTGGGCAAGGCCCCTGGCGGCCGACCCGGGGCAGGTGTTTGCCTACGACAATTCCGTCACGCCGCTGCTGGTCGCTGTGCTGGAAAAAGCAACCGGCATGTCCCTGGCCGACTACGCGCAGCAGCAGTTGGTGGCGCCCCTCGGCCTGGCAGCGCCGCGTTACCAGGGCAGCATCGTGCACCTGCGCACGCTCGACATGGCCAAGCTGGGCCAGTTGTACCTGCAGCGCGGCCAGTGGAACGGCCAGCCGCTGCTGCCCGAGGCGTTTGCCGATGCATCCGTGCAGGCACAAACCGCGGGCGGCCCGCCCGTGGGGTTGCCCTATGGCTACCTGTGGTGGGTGGTGCCCGGCAAGGCGGCGCGGCCCACCTTCATGGCCAGCGGGTTTGGCGGGCAGTTCATCTGGGTGTACCCGCCGCTGGACCTGGTGGTGGCGACCACGTCGACCGTGTCGCCCGAAAGCGGGCGGCGCGGGCAGGCGCTGCAGCTGATCCGCAACGCCGTGTTTGCGGCGGTGCAGCGGCGGGTGGCGGGCGAGCCCCGGTAGAGCACTGCATACCCCAAATTTGAAGCTTTTTCAGCCCATAGCGCGCGCCCATCAAGCGCTGATAGCTATCATTTTTAAACAAGCACCACGCAACACACCGTACCGGCTGGGCTAAGAACCTGTTCTAAGGCTTGCGCACAAACGCCACCTCCAGCCCCTTGGCCGTCACGGTGATGGGCCCCGGCTGCAACCCCAGGCCGTCAAACACCGCCGTGTCCTGCGGGCGCAGCTGGTGCAGCGTGACTTCGCGCAGCGACTGCTCGGCCAGCACCGGGCCATAGGCGTTGAGCAGGTCGGTCACGGCGGGCTTGAGGGTGGGGAAGTCCAGCCGCCCCAGCTTGATCTGGTGCGCACGCAGCGTGCGGTCGCTGGCTTCGTAGCGCAGCGCAAATTCCACGTCAAAGGTGCCGCCGTGCCCGCGCCGCAAGGCGGGGCCCGCCGCTTCCACCGCCATGGCCGCGCCCAGCCGGTTCACATCGGGCAGCAGGCGCAACTGGGGGGCTTGCAGGCTCAGGTCGAACAGGCCCTGCACGGGCACGCTGCGCGGAAACTTGGCGGTCACCATCTCCTGCAACTGCGCCAGCGGCACCGTGTAGCTGGGCTGAGCCAGCGCCCCGCACCCCATGAACAGGGCGATGCCCGCGAGGGCGATGCTGCGGTGGGCGGCGGCGGTCAGGAATTGGCGGCGGTGGGGCATGGGGGGTATGTCCGGAGGGGCGCAGTGCGGTGGGACACGCTCTGCAGAAAAAGGTGCCCTGCGACCTCGGCAGGCTGCAGGCAAGCCGTACCGCCCGCGCCTACCGCCGAGTGCACCGGCACTCCCTCTCCCCTCGCGATAGAGGGCCGGGGACAGGGGCCGTCCTGCTGACAGCCGCCTGCCACACGGTCAAAAAATCAAGCCAAAAGTGCCTCCAGCGCTTATCCATCAAGCGCTGGCAGCTATCTTTTTTGATCTGATCAACGCCCCACGACCGCCCAGCCTGCCTGCTGGTTGGTCTTGTCGTTCTCGTACTCCCACGCCGTGCCGCAGCGGTCGCAGACATAGCGGGTAAAGGTCACCGGCCCGTGGTCACGGTCTTCCTTGCGGCTGCCGCGCTGCACCAGTTCGGCGTGGCCGGGCGCCTTGCGCCAGTTGCGCTGGATGCCCTGGCAGGGCTCGCACAGCGCCATGGGTTGCAGTTCTCTTTGGCGGGCCAGGTCTTTGGTCATGGGGATGGGCGTGGTTGCGTCGTGGGGCCGCTACTGTAAGGCAAGGCGTTGGCGGACAGCACAAGTGCGCTCCCCGCCATAGCATCGGCCCATGCCACGCACCACTCCTGATCCCGCCCACCGGCACACGCCCCCGCTCGTGCCTGCCGCCATCGATTTCAGCGCGCCAGCGGACGTGGTGGCGCGCCGGCTGATCGGCGTGACGCTGCTGGTGGACGGCGTGGGCGGGGTGATCGTGGAAACGGAAGCCTACGACCAGACGGACCCGGCATCGCACACCTTCGGCGGCCCCACAGCGCGCAACGCGGCCATGTTCGGCCCGCCGGGCCGCGCGTACGTGTACCGGTCGTACGGCCTGCACTGGTGCATCAACACGGTGTGCCGCGAGGCGGGGCACGGCGCGGGCGTGCTGCTGCGCGCGCTGGAGCCGACCCACGGCATCGACATGCAGCAGGTGCGCCGCGGACTGCAGGACGTGCGCCTGCTGTGTGCGGGGCCGGGGCGGCTGGCGCAGGCGCTGGGCATCGACGCCAGCTTCAACGGGCTGCCGCTGGACCAGCCGCCGTTTGCGCTGCTGGAACCCGGTGCCGCCGCCACGGCAGCCGCGGGCGATGGGCCGCTGGAAGTGGTCGCGGGCCCGCGCATCGGCATCTCCAAGGCGGTGGACGTGCCCTGGCGCTTCGGGCTGCGGGGCTCGCGCTATCTGAGCCGGGCGTTTGCGGCGGGCAAGGTCTAGCCTCCTTCGCCCGCCAAGGCCTGGCGCAACGCCTGGTGCGCCTCGCCCATGCAGTCGGGCGGCAGCTGGTGCTTGGACTGCAGGTAGTGGTGGGTGAACACGTCGAGGTAGGCGTTCAGCACCTCCGCGGCCCGCGCCTCGCCCGCCAGATCCAGGCACAGCGCAGCGACTTCGGAGGTGCAGAAATGGTCGCCCCGGCGCGAGCGGCGCAGTTGGTAGCGCGAGATCTGCTCGGGCGCCAGGCTCAGCACCGGAAAGCGGTCGAGGTAGGGACTTTTGCGGAACATCTTGCGCGCCTCGGGCCAGGTGGCGTCGAGCAGGATGAACAGCGGGCGGGGGCGGCCCGATGCGTGTGCTGGCGCGACCTCCGTCACCACCCGCTCGGGCGCCACGAATTCGCCAGGGAAGACCACATACGGCTGCCACTGCGGGTCGGCCAGCAGCGCCAGCAGAGCGGGGGATACCTCGGTGCGCGCCCAGCCAAAGGCAAACGTGTCGGCCACCACATCGGCAATCAGCCAGCCCGTGTTGCTGGGTTTCAGGGGTTCGGTATCAGCCATCAGCAGGCACACACCCGCCCGCGTGGGAACCTGAGGGCGCAGCGCGCAGATGCAGTGGCTGGGCACCAGGCGGCAGCCCGCGCAGCGCTCGCCCTTGGGGCCGCCGCGCGCCAGAAAGGGCTTGGCGCTGCGGGCAAGGCGTTCGGTGCGCAGGCGCGAGACGGCGTGGGCAGGCGTGGCGGAAGACGGAACGGGGTGGAACGCGTGGGACATGGATTGATAGCGATCAGGTATTCAATTGTGACCACCTGAAACCGGGAAGAAATCTGCAAAGCCCCGCTCCTAAAATCGCGCCCATTTCAAGGAGGGAGCGACATGAGCGAGAACGAAAACATTGGCGCGGATACCCATGCAAGCACGAAAGCCACCGCAAAAACCGGCATTCAAAAACACTTCAACGAGGAAGGCAGCCAGTCCAAACCGGTGGTGCTGGTGGCCAGCTTGTTCATCGTGGCGCTGGGCCTGTTTTGCGCCTACATGTTGTTCCGGGGCCCAGACGAAAAGAACGTGTTTTTCTTCCTGCGCCACGGTGTGATTTTTTATCCCCTCATGGCCCTCGGCGTGTTCGTGAACGCGCGTGTGGCCCTCCTTGGCTTCAAGCGTCTCAGAACCATGTAGCCGCTGTGCGCGGTGCATTCACCCGCCCGCGTGCTCCAGCGCGAATGTGGGCACCTCGGCCTGGCGGCTCAGCCACACGCCGCCGCCCAGTTCCACAAAGCCTTCGCGCAGTCCGCGCCGGTACAGCTCGGCCCGGTGGCGGAACACGCGGTTGTCGGTCAGGTCCTCGTCGATGATGTCCTGCTCATAGTCCTCGCGCGCCACGGCTTCGACATACAGCGCGCCTTTGGACAGGCGGCCCAGGTTGTGCAGCGCGGCCTTCAGGTCGGGCGGGCTCAGGTAGGGCAGCACGCCCTGGCAGATCACCAAGTCAAACGGCTCGCTGGCCGCATAGTCCACCACCGAGCCCTGCTGCCAGCCGAACTTTTCGCACAGGTAGGGGCTGAACTCCACGCCCTTGTAACTGGCGCCGGGAAAGTGCTGCGCCACGATGTCCTTCCACAGCCCGATGCCGCAGCCCACGTCCAACACGCGCTGCACCGGCACCCGCAGGTACTTGAGGTAGCTGCACACAAAGGTGCCCAGGCGCTCCATGTGCTGCGGGTCCACCACGCTGGTCTTCTTGTCGAAGTAAAAGCGCTGGTAGTAGGCCTCGTCGAAGGTGGTGGCGCTGGCGGATTTCAATGCGGGTCCTTGGTTTTCACGAAAGCGCGAGAGTATCGCGCGGCGTGTAGGCTGTCGCCATGGATTCGATGATTGCCGCCGCCGCCCGCGCGCTGGCCGCGGGCGATGCCCTCACGGCGCTGCAGCGCGTAGCCTTGCGCAACGACCCGCCCGCGCTGGCCCTGCGCGGCATTGCCATGGCCCAGCTGGGCGAGCACCCGCGCGCCCGCGAGTTGCTGCGCCGCGCCGCCCGTGCCTTTGGCCCGCACGAGAGCGTGGCCTGCGCCCGCTGCGTGGTGGCCGAGGCCGAGGTGGCGCTGGCCCAGCGCGACCTGGGCGCTGGCAAGGGATCTGCACCGCTGCTGGCCGCCGCCCACACGCTGCTGGCCCATGGCGACATGGCCAATGCGCTGCAGGCCCGGCTGGTGGCCGCGCGCCGGCTGATCCTGCTGGGGCAGCTGGCCGAGGCGGCCAACGTGCTGGCTTCTGACCCCACCGAAAGCCCGCCCGCCGCTGGGCCCATGCGCTTGCCCCCGGCCCTGGCTGCGGTGGCCGCGCTCACCCGCGCCGAGCTGGCCCTGCGCGCGCTGCAGATCGACGCCGCACACGCCGCCCTGCAACAGGCCGGGCAGGCCGCGCAGCAATCCGGTGTGCCCGCGCTGCAGGCCGAGGTGGCCCACGCGCACGCGCTGCTGGGCCGGCCCGCCGCCCGCCTGCTGGGCCCGCGTGGCGAGCAGGCGCTGTTGCTGCAGGACGTGGCGGCGCTGCGCGCCTCGGCCGACACGCTGGTGGTGGATGCCTGCCGCCACGCCGTGCATGCGGGTCACGTGGCGCTGCCCCTGGCCCGCCGCCCCGTGATATTTGCGCTGGTGCGCGCGCTGGCGCAGGCCTGGCCGGGCGATGCGGACCGCGAGGCGCCGATTGCCACCGTGTTCCGAACGCGCCACCCCGACGAGACCCACCGCGCCCGGCTGCGCGTGGAGATGGGCCGCCTGCGCAAGCTCATCGCGCCGCTGGCGGGCGTGGAGGCCACGGCGCGCGGCTTTGCGCTGCGCCCACTGCACGGCCGCAGCGTGGCCCTGCTGGCGCCGCCGGTGGAGGGCGCGCAAGGCGCCCTGCAGGCGCTGCTGGCCGACGGCGCGGCCTGGTCCACGTCCGCCCTGGCGCTGGCGATGGGTGACAGCCAGCGCACCGTGCAGCGCGCGCTGGCGGATCTGGAAGCACAAGGTCAAGTCCGCGCCATCGGCCAGGCCCGCGCGCGCCGCTGGGTGGCGGCGCCCAGGGTGGGATTCACGACGATCTTGTTACTCCCGACTTCGCCGCCGAATCCCTAAAGTGGCCGCACCGCCCAACGCACCGGTTTCAGCAGTGCTCCGGGCACCCACCCCATCCGAGGAGTTTGAAAGATGACCACTGCCACCCCCCACACCGCCACCAAGACCAACCACGACACCGCCTGCGGCAGCGACCTGTCGGGCACCCCGCCCTCCAGCAAACACCTGCCGATTGCATCGCGCCAGAGTGCCGAAGTGGTGCGCGAATACGGCCCGTTTGGCGGCGCCAGCACCATCCACGGCGTCACGCACGACGGCCAGCGCGTGTGGGCAGCCACGGGCGAACACTTGGTGGGCTTTGACCCCGCCAGCGGCACCACCACCCGCACGCTGGATGTGGTGTGCGATGCGGGCACGGCGTTTGACGGCACGCACCTGTACCAGATCGCCGAGGCGCGTATCGACAAGATCGACCCGGCCACGGGCAAGGTGGTGGCCACCATTCCCGCACCGGGCGGTGGCAATGACTCGGGCCTGTCCTGGGCCGAGGGCAGCCTGTGGGTGGGCCAGTACCGCGACCGCAAGATTCACCAGATCGACCCCGCCACCGGCGCCATCCGCCGCACCATTGAATCCAACCGTTTTGTGACTGGCGTGACCTGGGTGGACGGCGAGCTGTGGCACGGCACCTGGGAGGGCGAGGAAAGCAGCCTGCGCCACATCGACCCTACCAGCGGTGCCGTGTTGCAACAGCTGGACATGCCGGCCGGTGTGGGCGTGAGCGGGCTGGAGTCCGATGGCGCCGGCCTGTTCTACTGCGGCGGCGGTCCCAGCGGAAAGGTGCGCGCCGTGCGCCGGCCCGGGGCGCGCAAAGCAGCTTGAAATGCGGTGGAGGAAAGGACGCGGCGGCCCTTGGGCCGCCACGGTCCGTCGAATCAGCCGGTGGTCTTATGCCGCTGGCTTGGGCGGGCGGTGCAGTGCGCAGATCTTGTTGCCGTCCGGGTCGCGCAGGTAAGCCAGGTACAGGTTGCCGGTCGGGCCTTCGCGCCAGCCCGGCGGGTCTTCACACGTGGTGCCACCGTTGGCCAGGCCGGCTGCGTGGAAGGCATCTGTCTGCTCGGGCGACTGCGTGACAAAGCCGATGGTGCCGCCATTGGCAAAGGTGGCGGGCTCGCCGTTGATGGGGGTGCTGATGCAGAAGGTGCCCGTGGGGCCGCGGTAGAAATACCGGTTCTTGTTGGCCACACCGGGCGGCACGCCAATCGTTCCGAGCAGCGCGTCGTAGAACTTCTTGGACATCTCCAGGTCGTTCACACCGACCATCACATGACTGAACATAGCTTCTTGTCTCCATAGGGCCCGCAGGAGGCGGGTGGGTTGAAATGCCAGGCGATGTTAGCGGCCCGTGCGCCGCCCGCCTGCACGCTGGCGACAGCGCCCCTGCCGCGCATCGCGCCTTTGCGGCTGGGTGCCGCATTGCAGCCGGGTTTGATTGAAAATGCCCTCAACCGCTTATCCAGCATGCGCCAGCAGCTATTGAATCATGAGCACCCATCACACAGACAACCCCCTGGATCCCCACGTCACCCCCGTCCCCCTCGACAAGGCCTACCGCCTGCTCAACCACGGCCCCACGGTGCTGGTCTCGGCCGCGCATGCGGGCCAACACAACGTGATGGCGGCTGCCTGGGCCTGCGCGCTGGACTTTTCGCCGCCCAAGGTGACGGTGGTGCTGGACAAGGCCACCCGCACGCGCGAACTGGTCGAGGCCAGCGGCCTGTTCGCGCTGCAGTTGCCCACCGTGCCGCAGGCCGCCATGACCGTGGCCATCGGCACCGACAGTGCCAAGTCCGTTCCCGACAAGCTGCAGCGCCATGGCGTGGTGCTGTTCGAAGCACCCGGCCACGCAGCCGTCCCCCTGGTGCAGGGCTGCGCCGCCTGGCTCGTATGCCGCGTGATCCCCGAGCCCCACAACCAGCAGGCCTACGACCTTTTCATCGGTGAAGTGACCGCCGCCTGGGCCGACGACCGCGTGTTCCGCAACGGGCACTGGGAGTTCGACACCGCGCCCGACGAACTGCGCACGCTGCACTACGTGGCGGGCGGGCAGTTTTATGCCACCGGGGCGTCGGTGAACGTGGCGTGAGCCCTGGCAAGCCACCGCGAGGTATGCACGCCACCTACATCAACCGCCAAAACGGCGAGGGCGGAGCCGGTCGGCCCTTGGGCATACGGGGCTTTCACACGCTCACCCCCAGCTTGCCCAACAAAGACTCCGCGCGGTAGTTCGGCTCTGCAACGCCATCCAGCAAAAACACCGTGGATTTCGCATGCTGCGTGCGCAACGGAATCAGCGCGGCATAGGTAGGCGAGTCATACCAGGCACGCGCCTGTTCCATGGACGGAAAGCGGATGATGATGCAGTCCCCGTCGAACACACCTTCCTTGACCTCCGCCCGGGTGCCGTGCACCAGGAAGGCCCCGTCAAAAGGCTCCAGGCTCGCGTCGATGCGCTGCAGGTAGGTGACGATGTCGGGACCCCACCGCAGATCGCTGAGTAAACCAACGGCGTAGGCAGACATGGCAAAGTCCTTTCGTTCTTTGTTTAGGCGTTTGTTGCGCAACGTGCTGTTGCGGACGCTGTGGGAGAAAGATTGCCCGGCCAGAGCCGAGGGAAAGCTGCATGGCAAAGGCGCAGATTCCGCCTTTCACTCCGCCTTCACCTGGGCATCCGGCGCCCATGGAGAGCACTGTAGAAGCCGAGAGTCAGCGCGGCAATTACCTTGGAGGTCAAGGTGAAGGCGGGTATGTGCCTCTTTGGCGAAGGCCCATATCTCGGATGACAGCAGCAGCCTGCGTGCCAGCAGCAGCGGCGCAGGGGGTTAGCCCCCCTTCCCACGGAGAGAGAAGACGTGAGAGCCATCCAAGATCGGCGCCAAATTACAGTCAAATCAGCCTCTAGCGCTTATCCATCATGCGCCAACAGCTATCAATTTGATATCAAGCTGCAAACAGCTCACTGCAGCGCTTGCAGAAACTCCGGGTCTTGCCAATAGCGCTCAAAGTCCTTGTCCGCCATGAACTGCGAAGCAGGTTTGCCCAGGCGCCGCGCCGCCATGGCGCTTTGCAGCAGGCGGGGCTTGTCGCCACCCACAGCGTAGTAGCAGGCCAGGTTGTACAGAAGCGTGCCGTTGGTCTGCAGTTGCGGGTCGAACGTGGGGCCGATCAGTGTGGCCATCACGGCGTCTGCCAGGTCGCGGTGCTGTGGCGCGTGAATGGCAAAGGCCAGCGTCTGGCTGGCGATGACGCCCTGGTTGTAGGCCACGCTGTTGTCGCGCGCGGAGTGGCTGCCGATGTGCGGGTGCACCTGCGCCAGGTAGTGCCGCACCAGCGCGGCAGACGAAGCAAAGTCGCCTGCACGGTTGTAGTGGTTGACCAGCTCGGCATAGGCCGCCGTCACGTGCGGCGCCAGGGCGCTGGCGAGGCCGGGCGTGTCTTGCGCCAGGGCCTGCGCCTGCTGCAAGAACGGGGGCAGCCCCGTGCGCGCGTTTTTGGTGGCCGCGGCGACTGCGGCTTGCAGTTGCTGGCGCTGCGGCTGTGTGGATGGAGTCGGCGGCGAGGTTGTTGTGGCGGGCGCAGCGCGGGCAGCGCGCTCCACGGGTTGCACCACGTAGGTCAGGCGGGCCTGCAGCAACGGCAGTTGGCGGCTGCCGCTGCGCAGCAGCACCTGGCCCTGGTCCAGCGGGGCTTTCAGGTCGGGCACGCGCAGCACCAGCTCCAGCGGATCTGCGGCAGATGCCTCTTTGCGGCCACGGTGTGTACGGGCGCGCGCGGCGTCGGCCAGCTTCATGGGTTCAGCGCCCGTACCCAGCAGACGGTTCATCACCCCCTGCGTTTCGGCGTTGTCCAGCCCGATGCGCAGCACCGTGTAGTCGTGCTCTTGGGATGGCAAGCCCCAGGCCACGGTCAACGCAGCAGGCAACTGGTGCAACGCAGGCCACAGAGCGTCCACCGGCACCGGGGGCGGTCCGTCGCCAACGTGTGGGCCAGGGGGCGGGCTGCGCAGCCACACCTGTGCGGCGGGCAGCGCGGCCGCTGGCTGCACGGCAGGGCTGCCACCCACCGCTGGCGGCTGCGCTGCCGCAAACTCCACCGTGCCCGTCACCGGGGCAGAGCGGGTCACCGGCCCTTCAAACACCGGGCGCCATGCGGGCGTGGTGCGCTGCGCGGCAGGCACATCGGCCACACCACGGGGCCGCACCACATACAGGCCGATGTCGTTTTCGTAAAGCTTGAACAGCGCCGCCTCGCCCTTGTGGCTCAAGTAGCCACGCGGGTGCACGCTGAACCAGGGGCTGGCGCCCGGCAGTCTTTCGGCGGGCTCCCACCAGCGCATGTTGTGCATGAATCGGTATTCCCCGTCCTCGCGCGGCACAAACGCCTTGAACTGCACCACCTCGCCGCCCAGGTGCAGCCGCGTGTGCGCATCGCCAAACCAGTAGCGCCCCGGCAGCGAGCCCGGCATGCCCATGGCCTTGAGCACCACGCCCGCCGTGGCCCCGAAGATTTGACCGCCCAGGCCCTCCTCCAGGTGGTACTTGCGCCGGTCAAACTTCACCACGTCCACCCGGGGCCGCACATCGCCATGGCCCGCAAAGCTCTCCGGTTCCACCTCGGCCCACGCGCGGCGCGCAGGCGGCAAGCCTTCAAAACAGGTGGCGTTCCAGCGCAGCGCCTCGGCCGCATGCGTACGCTGGTGGCACCAGGTGTCCACCTTGTCGATGTGGCGCGTGAGGTCCATCTTGTGGGCTTGGCCGTTGGCCCACACGTAGGCCCAGGCGGCGGTGTTGTCGGGCGTGTTGCCTTCCTTCTTGCCAAACTCCACCACCTCGGCCTTGGCCAGTGCCGTCACCACCTCGGCGTGCGACATCGCATTGCCATCCACCGGCGCGCCGTAGGCCTTGCGCTGCGGGCTGCCGGTAAACACCCAGTCCACAAAATGCTCGGGCGTAAACATCACACCCGATGTAAACAGTGAGCCCTGCACACGCAGCGTGTCTTGCAACACACCCTGGTCGCTGAACTTCCACAAATAGCCGCCGGCGGCCGCCACCACCTGCCGCGTGCGCAGCACCACGAACATGCCATCCACATGGCCATGCAACACCTTGCGCACCTCCAGCGTGGCCGAGCCCGCAGTGTTGTCGGACAGGCGAGGGAACGCATCCTGAGCGGGCGCACTGGCAAGCGCCGGGGGCGTCATGGTCATCATCGTCATGAGCAGGGCGAAGGCACAGAGTGCGCGGGGCAAGAATGCGGGCATGGTCGCGGCGGGCTCTGTATCACTCTCCATCCAACAGCCCCACCTGCTTCAACTCCGCAAACTTGGCCGCCATCGTCGGGTTACCGCGTGTCAGCTTCTTGATCGTGAGGTCTTCGGCCTTGTCGTTGGCCAGGCGCAGGTTGTTGGCCGACTTGTGCAGCGCCTCCTTGGTCTTCTCCAGGTCCTTGATGGCCTCGTCAATGCGTTTGACGGCCTCCTCGAATCCGTCGGACGCCAGCCGCCAGTTGCGGCCAAAAGCCGTCTTGAACTCATCCAGCTGCGACTCGAACTTGGTGATGTCCAGGTTCTGCGCCTTCACCAGCGCCAGCTCGGATTTGTATTGCAGCGACTTCATCGCCGCGTTGCGCAGCAGCGTGATGATGGGGATGAAAAACTGCGGCCGCACTACATACATCTTGGGGTAGCGGTAGAACATGTCCACGATGCCGGTGTTGTACAGCTCGCTCTCGGGCTCCAGCAGCGACACCAGCACCGCGTATTCGCAGCCCTTTTCAGTGCGGTCCTTGTCCAGCTCTTTCAAGAAGTCTTCGTTGCGCTTCTTGGTGGCCGTCTCGTCGCTCTCGTTCTTCATCTCGAACATGATCGAGACGATCTCGTTGCCCGCCTCGTCCGCGTCGCGAAAGATGTAGTCGCCCTTGCTGCCGCTGCGCGCGTCGTTGTCCTTCTCAAAGTAAGCGCGCGGAAACGCCGTGGCGCGTATGCGGTTGAACTCCGTCTCGCAGTGCTGCTCCAGCGTCTCGCCCACCATCTTGGTCGAGAGGCGCGCCTTCATATCCCTGAGGCGCGCAATCTCGCCGTCACGGTCGCGCAGTTGCAAGGCGTATTGCTCCTTGATGGCGGCTTCTTCCAGCTGCTTTTTCACCACCACCAGACTCAGGTCGTTCTTGAGTTCGTCGCGCTCGCGGGCCACCACCGTCACAGCCTCGGTCACCGCCAGCCTGCGAGCCACTTCGGCCGCCTCCAGCTGCGATTTCAGCTGCTGAATCTCGGCATCCTTCCTGGCGGCTACGCCTTGCAGCTCCTGCGCCAGCCGCGCGTGTGCCAACTGGTCTGCGGCCTGCTGCGCTTGCCTCGCGCGCTCTAGCTCATTGGCCAGCGCATCGCGCTGTTTCTCGACCGCGCTCAGGGCCTGCGCCACCGCCAGGTCACGCTCGACCGCACCCGCATCCAGTTGCGCCTTCAACGCTTGAATTTGCGCGTCCTTGGCAGCCGCCGCCTTCTGCAGCTCGTTGGCCACCTGCGCCTGTGCCAGCGCCACCGCGTTGCGCTTGTCCTGCTCGGCCAGTTCCAGCCGCTCGTGCAGCTGCGCGGAGAAATCCGCGTCGCGCACCTGCTTGAGGATGTCGGCGTAGCCGGACTCATCCACCTTGAAGGCTTTGTGGCAATGGGGGCAGATGATGTCGTGCATGGCGGGTACCGTGAGTCGTGTTTCGTTGGGTCGGAAGCATAGCGGCCACCAGGCAATGCAATGTGGTTGCGCTGCGCGCGCTGGCTCAGCCTGTGGATGCCATTTCGCCAGGCTCTCTGCGGCGACAGTTGTGTGGCGAAAAGCACGCCTGTCCCCCGCACTGTTTGCGGCGAATACCGCTGCACACCCAAGGCAGCCCACCGCTGGTCACCCCACACCTACCCCAGCGCATACCGCGCCAGCCGCTGCGCCAGCGTGCCGGTGTGCAGCTCAAACAGGTGGTTGTCAAAGTCGTAAAAGTACAGCGACTGCCCCTCGCCCTCTACCCGGGGGCGGGGCGGCTTCACCTCTGCCCCCAGCGCCCGCAGCCGCCCCTCGCAGGCGGGCAAGTCATCTTCAGCCACGGCAAAGGCAACGTGGCGGTAGCTGCGCTCTGCCGGTGGCTCCCCCTCCATGAACGCCAGCCACAGCCCACCCAGCAGCACAAACTTTTCGCGCGAGAGGGAGAAGTTGCGGCCCTGGCTGTCGTACACCTCTTGCGCGCCCAGGCCTTCGCGGAACAGGTGGGCGGTGCGGTCTACATCGCGCACGATGAAGGTGAGGTGGCTGAGGCCGAGGATGGGGGCGTGTGGCATGGCAGGGGCGGGCAAAGCGGTCACCCCGCAGGATAGCGACCAAACAACCTCTCCACGCTCCGCTCTCCAACTTCCCGCACCCGTGGAGTAAATTGCCCCGCATGCCTTCATCCCCCTCCCCCGCCTCCCTCATCGACTCCCGCCACGCCGCGTGGCGCCTACTCACCACCCTGGGTCTCGTGATCCTGGGCAACAGCAGCATGTATGTGGTGTCGGTAGTGCTGCCCGCCGTGCAGGCCGAGTTTGGCGTGGGCCGTGCGGATGCGTCGCTGCCTTACACGCTGATGATGGTGTGCCTAGGCCTGGGCGGGCTGTGGACGGGGCGCATGGCCGACCGGCATGGGCTGATGCCGGTGCTGTGCCTGGGGGCGGTGGCGGTGTGTGGCGGCTTTGTGTGGGCGGGGTTGTCGGGCAGCATCTTGATCTTTGGGCTGGCGCATGGGTTGATGGGGCTGATTGGTGCGTCGGCCACGTTTGCGCCGTTGATGGCCGACACGGCGCTGTGGTGGAACAAGCGGCGCGGCATTGCGGTGGCGATTTGCGCCAGCGGCAACTACATTGCGGGCGCGCTGTGGCCGCCCATCGTGCAGCACGGCATCGAAGCCATTGGCTGGCGCCACACCTATGTGCTGATGGGGTTGGTGTGTGGCGCGGGGATGCTGCTGTTGGCGCTGCGCATGCGGCAGCGGGCGCCGATGGTGCTGGTGGATGCGGCTGTTGCTGCTGCGGCAACCACCGCCACCGCAGCAGCATCGACAGCCCCATCTGCCGCCTCAACCACGTCGGCACCGCAGCCCGCAGCGGCTGCACTGGGTGTGGCAAGTGCCACGCCCGCGCCTTTGGCGGTGTTAGACCGCAACCGCCCGTTTGGCCTGCGCCCAGTACATGCGCAGTTGCTGCTGTGCGTGGCGGGCGTGGCGTGCTGTGTGGCCATGGCGATGCCGCAGGTGCACATCGTGGCCTATTGCACCGACCTGGGTTTTGGCGCGGCGCGGGGGGCCGAGATGCTGTCGCTGATGCTGGCGTGCGGCATTGTCAGCCGCTTGGTGTCGGGCGTGATCTGCGACCGCATTGGCGGCGTGCGCACGCTGCTGCTGGGGTCTGCGTTGCAGGGCGTGGGGCTGGCGCTGTTCTTGCCGTTTGACGGGCTGGTGCCGCTGTATGTGGTGTCGGCCATGTTTGGGCTGTTCCAGGGCGGCATCGTGCCTGCCTACGCGATCATCGTCCGCGAGTATTTCGCGCCGCAAGAGGCGGGCGCGCGGGTGGGCGCGGTGATCATGGCCACGCTGGTGGGCATGGCGCTGGGGGGCTGGATGTCGGGGTGGATTTTTGACGTGACGGGCAGCTACCACGCGGCGTTCATCAACGGCATGGGGTGGAATCTGCTGAACCTGTCGATCATGGGGTGGCTGTATTGGCGGGTGCGCCAACAGCAAACCCTGACAGCGCGGGCGCAGCACTGCCCGGGGTAAGAGGGTACCTGCTCTATCCGGTAGCAGGTTAAGGCGCCTGCAAATACCGCCCCGCCAGCTCCCGCTGCGCCGCAGCATCCACCCCCAGCACGTCCACCAGATACGCCTGCACGCCACCAAAGTCGTTGTCCACCATGTGCAGCGCGGCATCCAGAAACTCTTCTTGAACACGCCACAGCACGGCCAGCACTTCTTCGGGTGCGTGGCTGCCCATGCCTTCGGGGCGGCGGTAGAGGGTGTTGGTGAGCAAGTAGTCGTGCATGACCACATCGCGCGGCACGCCCAGGGCCAGCAGGATGAGGGCGGCGGCAAAACCCGTGCGGTCTTTGCCTGCGGTGCAGTGGAAGACGGTGGGGGCGTCGCTGGCGAGCAGCAGCTTGAACAGCTCGGCAAAGCGCGGTGCGTTGTCGTGCACAAAGCCCCTGTAGGTGTCTTGCATCAGCCCCACGGCGTCTTGCGCTGTGAGCTGGCGGCCGGTGCGCTGCAGCTCCAGCGCGCGCTGCACCACGGTGGGCTCGATGTGCAGCGGGTGGTAGGCCACGCCGGGCAGCGCGTAGGCATGGGCGGCGCTTTCTGCCTGGCCGCGAAAGTCCACCGCGCGGGCCACGCCCAGCTGGGCCAGCAGGGCCTGGTCTTGTGCGGTCAGGCCCGCCAGGTGGTCGGAGCGGAAGATGCGCCGCCACTTCACGGGCCGCCCGCCGTGGCCGGCGTAGCCGCCCAGGTCGCGGAAGTTGGTGGCGCCCGTCATGGGCAGGGATCGGGTGGGGGTTGGCTGCATGGTGCGGGGCGCGGGTGGGCGAAGCGCGAAGCATAGTCGGGGCGTGCGGCAGACGCATGTCGCGCGGGTGGCTGGCGCCTTTGTCAGTGACCGTGAAATGGGCCACCGCGCCTTGCGCGCAGGTGTGCAGAATCCAGGCATGCAGCGCTTGGTGCCCGTCCCCTCCGATTTGCAGCCCTGGCTGATGGCCGCCGTGGTGGTCGATGCTCCGGCGGCGCTGGCACAGTCGCATTTTCCGGCCATGGTGTCGAGCATGCTGGTGGTGCGGCTGGCAGGCCAGGTGGTGTGCCGGGGCGAGCCCGTGCCACCAGCGGCATGGATGAGCGCCAGCACCACCGCCACGGTGTACGAACACAGCGGGCCAGTGCAGGCCGTGGGGCTGGTGCTGCAGCCCGAGGCCGCAGCGGCGCTGTTTGCCAGCGCACGCGGGCTGGTGAACACGCTGCGGCCACTGGCAGAACTGGTGGGCCCGGCGTGGGCCGAGGTGGAACACGCAGTGCGCGCGGCGGCGGACGATGGTGCGCGGCTGCTGGTGCTGTGCCAGTTCATCCGCCAGTGGGTTGCGCCGCCATCGCCTTGTGAGGCGCGACGGCATCAGGCGCTGGCTTTGCTGCACGCGGCCAGCGACGATGCAACAGACGCGGGCCAGCGTCTGGGCCTGAGCCAGCGGCAGTTTGAGCGCCGCTTTGTGGCGCACTGGGGCATGGCGCCCAAGAAGTTCCAGGTGATTGCGCGGCTGAACAGCACGCTGGGCAACGCTCTGGCCGCGCCCGGCGATCCGGTGGTGGGCCTGGCGGTGGACCAGGGCTACTACGACCAGTCGCACATGGCGCGCGATGTGCGCAGGCTGGCGGGCCAGCCGCTGCAAGCCCTGGTGCAGGGCAGCCGCAGCCCGGTCACCGAACACTGGCCCCTGCAGGTGGGTGCGCTGGCGCAGCCGGGTCAGCCGCCCGAGCGGGCTGGGTCCATCCGCAATCGCTGAGCCAGGTACAGCGGCATCACAAACGCGAGCCCGATGCCAAAGCAGGCCGCGATGTAGGCCCAGCGCCACGCGCCCAGGCGGCGGTCGGCCGCCACCCAGGCCGAGAACGCCGCAGCGGCCAGGTACACATCGAAGGTGATGCCGGTGGTGAGCGCGTTGGCAAAGGCGTCACGCCAGAAGACATCGGGCATCACGCTGCCACCGGCCAGAAAGTACAGGGTATTGAAGTACCAGGGGATGGCCAGGCCCAGGGCGGCCAGCAGCAGAAGAAAACCGCGCAGAGGTTGGTGGTGGTGCATCGGTGCAAGCGGCCCTCCAGAATTGAGAAAGGCCTGGTGGAGTGAATCAAGGCACCGATTGAATCCGCGCGGCCCCCTCGCGGGCTAGGAAAAAAACGACATGCCCGCCACGGGCTCACACACCGCCACAGCTCGCCGCCAGCCGCTTACTGCGCAGGCGGCAGCGACGTGACTGCGCCATCCACCTGCAACTCCTGACTGCCCTTGGGGCAGGGCTGGTCGGTGTAGGTGGTGCGGCCGTCCCGCACACATTTGCGCGGCTGCGGGGCCACGGGCTGGGATGCGCCCGCCTGCACGGGGCGGGCCTGCGCAGCAGCGGGGCGCTTGTCGGGCGGCAGGGATTCGGGCCCGGGGCGGGTGATCTTTTTCCAGGCCTGTTCGGTCCAGGGCCCGGCCTGGGGCAGCCACTGGTCGGCAGTCCACCAGGCTGCGGCGGCAGCGGCCAGCAGCAGTGCGGCCAGAAGGGACCAGAGGGCTCGTTCGCGGGGGCTGCGCATGGGGTGGGCCTTTGGTGGGATGGAGAACCGCAGAGCTTAAAACATCACCGCGCCCCAACCCGCACCGTCACTGCTGCTTGCCTTTGGCCGCAGGGCGCCCGTAGCGCGCCGTGAGCGTGGCCTTGCCCAGGCTGTTGGCGTTGATCATGTACCCCGCCAACGCAGCAGTGGCGTCGGCAGGCAGGTCCAGGCGCGGCACCTTGAGCGCATGCACTGTGAAGATGTAGCGGTGCGGCGCATCGCCCTCGGGCGGGCAGGTGCCGCCCCAGGCAGCGACGCCATAGTCAATGCGCACATGGCTGGCGCCTGCGGGCAGCTTGGCGCCGCCCGCAGCACCCGCATCGGGCCGCAGCTCCGCGGTGCTGGCAGGGATGTTGACCACCGACCAATGCCACCAGCCCGAGCCCGTGGGGGCGTCGGGGTCGTAGGCGGTGATGGCAAAGCTCTGCGTGCCTGCGGGCGCGCCGCTCCAGCGCAGGGCGGGCGACTGGTTGTCGCCCGCACAGCCAAAGCCCTTGAACTCAAAGCGCTGGGGCAGCGTGCTGCCTTCGGCAAAGTCGGGGCTGGAGAGGGTGAAGGCCTGGGCCTGGGCCTGGGCCGGGGCAGCCAGTGCAAGGCCCAGGGTGGTGGCGGCGGTGAGGGCGCGGAGGGGGCGCGAAAGAGGAAAAGACATCCGAAAGGTTCCTTGCGATAGCGGGGTCAAACAAGGGATTGATGGTGCGGTGCGCCGCGCCATGGCGCTGGCCCGGCGGCGTCAAAGGTTGTGCGCGGCGCGTCAGCCGCAGCGTCAGGGGCGCAGCTGCGAGGGTGGAAAGCCAAAGCGTTCGCGGAATGCAGCACTGAAGCGGCTGTGCGATTCGTACCCACAGCGCGCCGCAATCTCGGACACCTGCAGGCTGGAGCTTTGCAGCAGCACCAGCCCCGTCTCCAGCCGCACATCGCGCAGGCACTGGCTCACGGTTTCGCCCTCTTGGGCCAGGCGGCGCTGCAGGGTGCTGGCGCTCATCGCAAACGCAGCGGCGATGCGCTCCACCGACCAATCGGCCTGCGGGCTGGGGCCGATGAGGCGGCGCACACGCTCCGCCCAGCCCAGCTCGCCGGGCGGGGCAAACACAATGCCCGCCTCGGCCAGCATCAGCAGCACTTCGAGCGCACGGTGCTCGCGCAGCGCCTGCGAGCTGGCTTCGCTCTCCAGCGCCGCCACGGCACGCAAGTAGCTGTCTTCAAACGCCGCATCCGCTGTCAGGCCCGCGCAGCCTTGCACTGCAGGCACGGCCGCAAATTGACCAAACTGGCGGTGAAACTGCTCCACCAGCTCGGATGCAAAACACAGGAGCCGCGCGATGTAGCGGCCTTGGGGCGCCGGGTCGTTGACCACCTCCCATTGCGCGCCACGCGGCAGCACAAACACCCGCCCGCTGGGGTAGCGGTGTCCACCGCCGGGCGTGATCAGGTGCTTGGTACCAGACACCACCCATCCCACCGAATCCATGCGCACCGTGACGGTGTGGATGCGGTGGTGGACCGTTGTAGCGATCTGCAAAGACAGTGCGGGTTCGGCCATCCATTGATTCCTTGCAGCGCATGCGCCACCCTCCGCCCGGCTTTGTGCGGGTGCTGGACGGGTCAGCGAGTGCGCTCGCGCGTCACGTTCACGTCGATGTCGCCAAACACGGTGACGCCGCTCGCGCCCTGAGGCTGCTGCTGGCTGGCCGGGTCGCTGGAGCGCGCCGAAGTGGCCGTACTGCTGCAACCGCCCAGTGCGCTGAGGGCCACCATGGTCACCAGCGCGGTGCGCCAGAGGCGCCGCGCGACGGATGCGGTGGATGGTGTGTCGAGCGCCCGCATCATTCGCCGCCCAGGTGGTTGCCCAGAATGCCGGCCAGCTCGAACATGCCTGCGCTGTCCTTTCCAAACACCGCGCGCAGCTTGTCGTCGGCGACGATGGTGCGCTTGTCCTTGGGGTCCTGCAGGTTGTGGGTCTTGATGTATTCCCACATCTTCTTGACGGCCTCGGGGCGCGCCACGGGTTCGTTACCGATCACGGCGGCCAAGGCGGCGCTGGGGGCCTTGCCTGCGGCGGCCTTGCGCGGGGCTTTGGCGGCGGCATTCTTGGCAGGAGGGGCCTTCTTGGCGGCAGGTTTTGCAGCTTTCTTGGCTGCAGCGCTTGTCCTTCCTGCGCCAGCAGCTCCTGTTTTTGCAGCAGCCCCAGGGCGTGGCGGGAACTTGGATGGCGCAAATTCAAAGTTGACCTTGCCCGCATCCTTGTCCCACGCCAGGTGGGCCTTGAAGTTGCGGCGCGTGCGCATGCTCACAAACTTGTCGAGCAGGTCGGTCTTGCCGGTCTCCAGCAGCTTGGTCATCTGCTCGCGCTCCACGGGCTGCTGCAGGATGATCTTTCCGCTCTTGAAGGTGCAGCTTGGCGTGGGCTGCGCGGCGGTGGGCACAGCCTTGCTGCACACGTAGTTGCTGCCATGCTCGTGCACTTCCGATCCGCAGATGGGGCAGGCACCCAGCGAGGCGTCTTCAAACTCGACGATCTCGCCGGACTCCTCGCCCTTCTTGTCATCGCCAAAGTCGAATTCGAGCTTGTAGTTGTGGGCCTCGTCGTCGTACTTGATGACGATCTCGGACGTGAACGGCCAACCCGCCTTGGAGCGGAAGCCTTCCAGCGGGCCAATCTTCTTGTCACGCAGCAAGGTGTTGGCCTCGGCGGTCTCGAAGGTGCGGCCTGCAGGCGACTTGCCGAAGCTGAAGCCGCAAGGCTCGGCACCGGGCTTGCCTACGCAGGCAAAGCGGCGGTAGTTCTCCTTCACCACGCCACCGCAGTTGGGGCACGGCGATTCGAGCGTGGCGTAGTCGCCCGGGATGGTGTCGCGGTCGTACTCCTTGGCCTTCTTGACCATGCGCTCGGTCATGGCGGCGATCTCGGCCATGAAGGCTTCGCGGCTGAGCAGACCTTTTTCCATCTGCGAGAGCTTGTACTCCCATTCACCGGTGAGGTCCGCGCGGCAGAGTTCTTCCACTTCCAGCCCGCGCAGCAGCGTCATGAGCTGGAACGCCTTGGCCGTGGGGATGATCTCGCGGCCTTCGCGCAGCATGTACTTTTCAGTCAGCAGGCCTTCAATGATGGCCGCGCGCGTGGCTGGGGTGCCCAGGCCTTTTTCCTGCATGGCCTCGCGCAGTTCGTCGTCGTCGATCTGCTTGCCCGCGCTTTCCATGGCGCCCAGCAGCGTGGCTTCGGAGTAGCGGGCGGGTGGCTTGGTCTTGAGGCCCTTGGGATCGACCTGCAGGGTGTTGACCATTTCGCCGGGCTTCACAGGCACCAGGTTCTGGCCCTTGTCGCCGTCCTTGCCGCCTTCCACTTCGTCGGCGGCTTCCTTGCCATAGATGGCCAACCAGCCCGGCTTGACCAGCACCTTGCCTTCGGTCTTGAAGCTGTGGGGCGCGACGGTGCTGATGCGGGTGGTGACGGTGTATTCGGCGCTGGGGAAGAACACGGCCATGAAGCGGCGCACGACCAGGTCGTACAGCTTTTGCTCGGCTTCAGAAAGGCCGCTCGGTGCCTGCAGCGTGGGGATGATGGCAAAGTGATCGCTCACCTTGCTGTTGTCGAAGATGCGCTTGGACGGGCGGATGTAGTTGTTGTTCAGCGCGGTGAGCGCGTGCGGCGCCAGGTGGCGCATGCCGCTGTCGGCCAGCATCTCGAAGGTCTGCTTGGCCACGGGCAAATAGTCCTCGGGCAGCGCGCGCGAGTCGGTACGCGGGTAGGTCAGCGCCTTGTGGCGCTCGTACAGGCTTTGCGCCAGGGCCAGCGTGGTCTTGGCGGAGAAGCCGAACTTGCCGTTGGCTTCGCGCTGCAGGCTGGTCAGGTCAAACAGCAGGGGCGATGCCTGCGTGGTGGGCTTGCTCTCTTCGGTGACCGTGGCTTGTTTGCCGCGCACCGCGTTGGCTATTGATTGGGCTTCTGCGGCCGACCAAACGCGGTCGGCCTTGGCTTCGGCGTCTTCGCCCTTCTTCCACTTGGGATCGAACCACTTGGCGGGGTACTCACCAGCCTGCGCACCAAAAGTGGCATGGATTTCCCAGTAGTCGCGGCTCACGAACTTGCGGATTTTTTCCTCGCGCTCCACCACCAGCGAGAGCGTGGGTGTCTGCACCCGGCCCACGGTGGTCAGGAAGAAGCCGCCGTCGCGCGAGTTGAAGGCCGTCATGGCGCGGGTGCCATTGATGCCCACCAGCCAGTCGGCTTCAGAGCGGCTGCGCGCCGCGCTGGCCAGGCCCGCCATCTGCTGCTCTGTGCGCAGCGCGTCAAAACCCTCGCGAATGGCCTGCGGCGTCATGGACTGCAGCCACAGGCGCTTGACGGGCTTGCCCAGGGGCTTGGCACCACCGGCGTACTGTTCGATCAGGCGAAAGATCAGCTCCCCTTCGCGGCCCGCGTCACAGGCGTTGATGAGTTCCGTCACGTCCTTGCGCTTGGCCTGCTTGACCACCGCGTTCAGGCGGCTCTTGGTCTTGTCCACAGGCTTCAGGTCGAAGAACGGCGGGATCACGGGCAGGTGCGCAAAGCTCCACTTGCCGCGCTTGACGTCAAACTGTTCGGGCGCCTGGATCTCCACCAGGTGGCCCACGGCGCTGGTGACCACATAGCGGTCGTTCTCGAAATGGTCCTCGTGCTTCTCGAACTTGCCCGCCACGGGCGTGAGGGCGCGCACGATGTCTTGTGCCACCGAGGGTTTTTCTGCAATTACCAGTGTCTTGGTCATTTTTCAGTTTCTCGCCAATCTGGCTATCCGGCATACGGCCGGCCGCTTCTACAATTCGTTGCCTCACGCGTACACGCGCACGCGCATGTGTGCATATTCAAGTTAACAGAGTTTTTGCAATGCCACGCACCGCACCGCCTGCAACCCCGACCCCCATGCCGGGACGCCGCATCCAGACCCGGCGTTCGGGCGTCCACGGCAAGGGCGTTTTTGCCGTGCAGGATATTGCAGAGGGCGAAGTCCTTGTCGAATACACGGGCGAAGTGATCGGCTGGCAGGAAGCGCAGGACAGGCACCCGCACGACCCTTCGCAGCCCAACCACACGTTCTACTTTCACGTGGATGAAGACCATGTGATCGACGCAAAGTTCGGCGGCAATTCGTCGCGCTGGATCAACCACAGCTGCAACCCCAACTGCTACGCGGACGAGCGGGACGGCCGCATCTTCATCACGGCGCTGCGCAACATCCAGGCGGGCGAAGAGCTGAACTACGACTACGGCCTGATCATCGAAGAGCGCTACACGCCCAAGCTCAAGGCCGAATACCCCTGCTGGTGCGGCAGTGCCAACTGCCGGGGCACGCTGCTGGCGCCCAAGCGCGGCTGGGCGCCGCCCGTGCCGCTGCGGCCGTCCTGGCCCTCTTCAGGCAAAGCCTCCAAGACGGCACAGATACCAAAGGCTGCCAAGAAGCCCCAACCCAAGGCCCGCCGCCCGTGAACACCGCCCCCATTCGCTGGCCCGCCGAGGCAATCTGGGAAGCTGTGTCACCGCTGTTACCCGGATTTACCGTCGAAGTTCTGCCCACCATCGACTCCACCAACACCGAGCTGATGCGCCGTGCGCGCAACTGCCAGTGCGAGCCCACCCTGTTGGTGGCTGAGCAGCAGACGGCAGGCCGCGGGCGGCTGGGGCGGGTGTGGCAAAGCGATGCCGGGGCTTCTCTCATGATGTCCTTGGGCTTGCCGCTGGCGCCCAAGGATTGGTCCGGCCTGTCACTGGCCGTGGGGGTGAGCGTGGCCGAGAGCCTGCAACCCGTGCCGCCGCCCCGGGGGGGCGGCCAGCCCGCGTGCGTGGGGCTCAAGTGGCCCAATGACCTGTGGCTGGGTGGGCCGGACGGCGACCGCAAGCTCGGCGGCATCCTGGTGGAGACGGCCAGCTTTGTGGTGCCGCAGGCAGCCGCCTCCCAAGGCAGCAGCCCCCCCAACAACAGCACAGCACGCTATGTCGTCGTGGGCATCGGCATCAACGTGCTGCCGCGCAGCGCCGAGGGCATGAGCATGCCGCCCGGCAGCCTGCAAGAGGTAGAGCCGGGCCTGGACGCGCCCGCTGCGCTGCTGCGCATCGTGCCGCCGCTGGTGACCATGCTGCAGGCGTTTGAGGGCTATGGCTTTGCGCCCATGCAGCCGCGTTTTGCCGCCCGCGACGTGCTGCAGGGCCGCGCCGTGACCCTGAGCGACGGCCACACCGGCACCGCGCACGGCGTCGGGGACGATGGCGCGCTGCTGGTGCACACGGCAGGCGGCATGCAGGCCATCACGAGCTCTGAGATCAGCGTACGGCCCAGCGCCGTGCCCCCCGTATGACGCCCCCGACGCATCGCCCACCGAAAGGCTGTATTCCATGCTCCGACTCGCCGTGATCGTGCTGCTGCTGGCCAACGCGGGCTACTACGCGTGGGCCCACGGGCATTTGCGCAGTTGGGGCCATGGGCCGGCAGAGCAGGCCGAGCCCCAGCGCATGAACCAGCAGATCCGCCCGGAAACCCTGCAGATCCTGCGCGTGAATCCCAGCCGCACGTCATCCTCTTCGGCCGCCCCGCCCGCGGCCACCTCCCCCTCCCCCGCACCCTCCAATCCCCCTCCCACCACCATCGCCGACGCATCGGCCCCCGCCGCCGAGCAGGCCGAGTGCCTGCAGGCCGGTGTGTTCGACGAGCGCCAGGCCGAAGCCCTGCGCACTGCCGCCGCGGGCCTGCCCGCGGGCAGCTGGGTGCTGGAGCCCTCGCCCGTGTCGGGCCGCTGGATGGTGTACATGGGCCGCTTTGACGACCTGGAGACCCTGGACAAGAAGCGTGCCGAACTCCGTGCGCGCAGCGTGGCATTTGACCGCGCGGGAGGCACCTGGGAATACGGCCTATCGCTGGGCCGCTTCACTTCGGAAGAGGCCGCCAAGCGCGAGCTGGCCAACCTGAGCAACAAGGGCGTGCGCACCGCCCGCGTGGTGCAGGAGCGCGCGGATGCCCCCGGTTTCATGCTGCGGCTGCCCGCCGTGACCGACGCGCTGCGCCCCCAGCTGGACAGCCTGCGCACCGCCATGGCGGGCAAGACGCTGCGCAGTTGCGGTTGACGCCTGCGGCCTGCCCTGTCGCGCCGATTCCCTTACCTTACCCCGAGGCCTATCCATGGCGGATGACGACACCGACGACAACGCCCCCGTGCACTGCGACCGCCACGGCGAGGCCACGGCCACCTATGTGTGCGGCCACCTGTTTCGGCTGCCGCGCCAGCAGTGGTTTGGTGAAGCGCCTGCGCCAGACTTCCCGTTTCCGGACGCGTGGTGCGCCGACTGCAATGCCGAATTCCTGCGCGCCGGGGGCGAATGGACCGAGGAAGCCGAAGAATGCCTGGACCTGAAGATCCTGTGCCACCACTGCTACCAGGACGCCATGGCGCAGAGCGTGGACACACTGGAGGGCCCCGTACTGCACGCCTGGCAGGAGGCGCTGGAGGCCGCCAGCGAGGCGCTGCAGGTCCGGCAGCAGGCGCTGGAGCAGGACTGGGGCATCAGCCGTTTCGAACGCTGGGACTATGACCAGGGCCAGGGCACACTGACCTTTTCCAACGCGGGCACGCCCTGCCTGGTGGCGGACATCGAGTTCATCGGCACACTGTCGCGAACCACCGGCACCTGGCTGTGGGCCTGGGGCAACTTCCATCATCAGGCACCGGTGGTGGGCCGCATCGGCGCGGTGCGCGGTTGGGGCGAGGAGCGCGGCTTCACGCCGCTCACGGTGCCTCTGTGGCCGGCCGAGCTGGTGGATGCCTGGGAGGTGGCGGGCGTGGCCGCCCAGGTGCTGGGCGCGCAGGGCGTGTACCGCGCGCCCACACAGAACGGTTTTCTCTTCATGGCGCTGATGGCGCTGCGCCGGGTGCAGTAGCCCCGGGGGCGGGCGCGGCGGATCAGGCTGGCGGGGAATACGCGGCCGTGGCGCCCTCAGCGGCGTCCGTGTCCCGCGCGCCAAATCGCACGGTGAACAGCGCACCGGGCGGCTGGTGGCCGGGGCGGGCATCTTCCAGCGTCACCTGCGCTCCGTGCTTGCCCGCGATCTCCAGCACGATGGGCAGGCCCAGGCCGGATCCGTCGGCCTCGCTGCCCAGGGCGCGGTAGAAGGGCTGGAAGACCAGCTCGCGCTCGGCCTCGGGCACGCCAGGGCCGGAGTCTTCGACCTGCAGCAGCAGTACATGGCCGAAGGTGTCGGCCAGCACACGGGCGGTGACCACGCCGGGCTTGTCGGGGGTGGAGGGCGTGTAGTTGATGGCGTTGTCCACCAGGTTGCGCACCAGCTCCTTGAGCAGCGTGGGGTTGCCGTCCAGCAGCACGCCGGGCGATCCGGGCTCGGCGCCGTCATACCCCAGGTCGATGTGTTTTTCCAGCGCGCGGGGCACGGAGTCGCGCACCACCTCGATGGTCAGCCGCGCCAGGTCGCAGGGCTGGCGGGCAATGCCCACGCCGCTGCCCTCGGCCCGCGCCAGGGCCAGCAGCTGGTTGACGGTGTGCGTGGCGCGGATGCTGGAGCGGCCGATCTGCTGCAGCGAGCGCTTGAGCTCCTCCGTGCTGGTGCCTTCGCGCTGCGCCAGGTCGGCCTGCATGCGCAGGCCAGCCAACGGGGTTTTGAGTTGGTGGGCCGCGTCGGCCAGAAAGCGCTTTTGCGTGGCCAGCGAGTCGTTCAGGCGCGTGAGCAGGTCGTTGACGGAGGCCACCAGCGGCGCCACCTCCAGCGGCACGGTGCGGTCGTCCAGCGGGGAGAGGTCGTCGGGGTTGCGCGCGCGGATGCGCTGCTCCAGCTGGTTCAGCGGCTGGATGCCGCGCGCCAGCGCCAGCCACACCAGCAGCACGGCCAGCGGCAGGATGACGAACTGCGGCAGCATCACGCCCTTGATGATTTCGGTGGCCAGCACGCTGCGCTTCTCGCGCGTTTCGGCCACCTGCACCAGCGCGGCGGGCGTGCCGGGCAGCGGCAGGCGCACCCAGATGTAGGCCACGCGGATCTCGATGCCGCGCATCTCGGCGTCGCGCAGGCGCACCTCGCTGGACATGGGCACCTCGTCGGCGGACGGCGGTGGCAGCTCGCGCTCGCCCGAGAGGAATTCGCCACCCGGGCCCACCACCTGGTAGTAGACGATGTCGGAGTCATCGGCGCGCAGGATCTCGCTGGCGGGCTGGGGCAGGTTGAACTGCACGTCGTCGCCCACCACAGTCACGAGCTGCGCGAGGGCGTGGGCGTTGTATTCGAGCGCGCGGTCAAACGGCTTGTTGGCCAGGCCCTGGGCCACCAGCCAGGTCAGCGCGAGGCTTACGGGCCACAGCAGCAGTAGCGGCGTGAGCATCCAGTCCAGGATCTCGCCGAACAGGGAGCGCTGCTCTCGCTGGAAGATTTTCAAGACGCGCGCCGTGGTGGTTTTTGAAAGAAAATGGCCTCTAGCGCTTATCCATCAAGCGCGGGCAGCTATCATTTTTGATTATCCAGGGATCTTCTCCAGACAGTAGCCCAGGCCGCGCACGGTGGCGATGCGGATGGGCCCGCCCTCGATCTTCTTGCGCAGGCGGTGGATGTAGACCTCGATGGCGTTGTTGCTCACCTCTTCGCCCCATTCGCACAGGCGCTCCACCAGCTGCTCCTTGCTGACCAGGCGCCCGGCGCGCTGCAGCAGCACTTCGAGCAGGCCCAGTTCGCGCGCCGAGAGTTCGATCATCTTGCCATCGATGGTGGCCACGCGGCCGGCCTGGTCGTACACCAGGGGGCCGTGCTTGATGGCGCTGCTGGTGCCGCCCATACCCCTGCGCGTGAGGGCGCGCACACGGGCTTCCAGCTCCTGCAGGCTGAAGGGCTTGGCCATGTAGTCGTCCGCGCCGTAGTCCAGGCCCTTCACGCGCTCGTCCACGCTGTCGGCCGCGGTGAGGATGAGCACCGGAAGCGTGGCGCCTCGGCTGCGCAGGCGCTTGAGCACCTCCAGCCCGTGCATGCGCGGCAGACCCAGGTCCAGGATGAGCAGGTCGAATTCGTTGTTGGTCATCAGCGCGGCATCGGCCTCGGTGCCGCTGGCCACGTGGTCCACCACGGCCCCGGACGCGCGCAGCGTGCGCAACAGGCCATCGGCCAGCACCTGGTCGTCTTCGGCAATGAGGATGCGCATGGGGAGTCTCCTGGTGGGTGGCGGCGGTCTGCTGCCGCGCCTGGGCAGGATTTTAGGGGCCGCTGAACGGCCCCTGCGCACAGCTTGGCGAGTGCGCGCGGACACGGATGGTCTGCATAACTCCCTCCGGTCGGTGATAGCGCGGACTCGCGAGGGTGATGCAGACGCCCCCTATCGCGGGTCCGTGGCCAGCAGCTTGGCCACCAGCGTTTTCAGGTCGGCCTGCAGCCGCGCCATGCCTTCGGGGTGCTGCGCGAGCGTTTGCTCGTCCATGTACAGCTTGCGGTTGATCTCGACCTGGATGCTGTGGCGGTTTTGGTCAGGCTTGCCGTAGCGGCGTACCAGCTCTACGCCCTTGTAAGGGTGGTTGTATTCGACGCTGTAGCCGCACGCGCGCAGGTGGTCGCAGATCAGCGCGGAAAGCGCGGGGCTGGCCGTGGTGCCGTCACGGTCGCCCACCACGAAGTCGGCATGTGCCAGCCCCGGAAACTCGGTGGCAAAGCGGCCGGCCACGGCGGGCATGGAGTGGCAGTTGATGTGGATGCTGTAGCCGTGGCGGGCGTGGGCGGCGTCGATGGCCTGCTGCACGGCCGCGTGGTAGGGGCGCCAGCAGCGGTCGATGCGCGCGCGCACCTCCGCCACGGTGAGCTGGCGGTTGTAGATGGGCTCGCCCTCGTCGGTGAACTTCCAGATCAGCCCCTTGCCCAGGCGCACCTTGCTGAGCACCTTGGGGTCGGTGGAGATGGGGTCGGTCCATTCGCCGTCGAGCAGGCTGGTGTCAAGCTCGGTCGTGTCGCGGTTGGCGTCGAGGTAGATGCGGGGGAAATGGGCTTCGACCCAAGCCACGCCCAGGGCCGGGGCAAAGGCGTAGATTTTTTCGACGTGGGTGTCTTCTGCGCGACGCAGCGTGGGCAGGTCGCAGACCGAGCCGAAGTCCGCCGGGTACTGGGTGCCGCTGTGGGGCGAGTCAAGCACCAGCGGGGTGCTGCCGGCGATGGCTGTGACCGTGGGAGAGGATGCAAGCCCGGGCGAGCCGGTCACGCCGGGCTGGGCTTGCTGGAATCGGTGATGGATCAGTTTCAAGGCTGCATGCATAGGCAGAGTGTGCGCAAAGTGGGGCGGCTGGCCTAGCCGCCCAGACCAGATGAAGACCATGGTTATCCCTGAGCTGCAGAGAAACCAGGTCCACACCGGCTGTGGCCGCCGGGTCCGGGCCCGGCCTGTCTTGTCTTGTCTTGTCGAGTTGCTTAATTAATCCAGCGCGATCTTGGCGTATGCCGCCACGCCCTTCATCTTGTCGGTTTCGCGGGCGATCTGCGTGCTGAACTCCTTGGACGTGGTGCCCGAGGGGTACAGGCCCTGGCCCGCCAGGCGCTCGCGCACGGCGGGCTCCTTCAGGGCCTGCGCCACGGCCTGCTGCACGCGGTCCACGGCCGCCTGCGGCGTGGCGGCCGGTGCCACCAGGCCAAACCAGGACGGTTCATTGGCCTGCGGGTAGCCCAGCGCGGCATAGGTGGGCACGTCGGGCAGCACATCCAGGCGCACGGGCCAGGACACCGCCAGGGCCTTGAGCTTACCGGCCTTGATGTGCGGCAGCGAGGACGCCACCTGATCGAAGTACACGCCCACTTGGCCGGCCAGCACGTCGTTGATGGCCGGGCCAGCGCCGCGGTAGGGAATGTGCACCATGGAGGTGCCCGTGCTGCGCTTGAACAGCTCGCCCCACATGTGGCCGATGGTGCCGTTGCCCGGCGTGGCGTACGACACCTTGCCTGGGTGGGCCTTGAGGTGCTGCACCAGCTCGGCAAAGTCCTTGACGGGCAGCACGGCGGGATTGACCACGACCACGCCGGGCGCTTTCACAATTTCGGTGACGCCGATGAAGTCCTTGAGCGGGTCGTACGGCAGTTTGCTGTACACGGCGGGGTTTACGCCGTGGGTGGACAGCGTGGCCACGCCCAGCGTGAGGCCGTCGGCCGGGGCACGCGCCACTTCGGACATGCCGATGGAGCCCCCTGCGCCGCTGCGGTTTTCCAGAACCACGGGTTGCTTCAAGATGCGGGCCAGCGACTCCTGGAGGCTGCGCGCCGTGATGTCGGTCGCGCCCCCGGGCGGGAAGGGCACGATGATTCGCAGGGGCTTGCCCTCTTGCGCCAATGACATTCCAGGAACGAAAGATACGGCTGCCAGAGCGGAAAGCAGATGACGGCGTTGCATGGGCGTTTCTCCTATGAAGTACCTGCAGATTAAGTGAATCAGTGCGCCCTACCAAGCGACGTATCTGCCTGATAACATTCCGTTCTGGAATGATTTGATTGCTTACTATCCAGGCCGCGCTGATGTCATCCCTTCGCCGACTCGCACCGCCCCTGCACCTGCTGCGGGCGTTTTCTACGGTGACCCGGTTCGGCGGCGTGTCGCGCGCGGCGGAGGCGCTGCACCTCACCCAAAGCGCGGTAAGCAAGCAGATCAAGGAGCTGGAAGGCTGGGTAGGCGTGCCGCTATTCGAACGCAGCCGCAAGCGTCTGGCGCTGACCCCGGCGGGCGAGCGCTACGAAAAGGCCGTGCGCGCCGTGCTGGCCCAGCTGGAGGCCGCCACACTGGAGCTGATCACCAGCGACGACGGCGGCGGCGCGCTGCACCTGTCCAGCCTGCCCACGTTTGCGGCCAAGTGGCTCATCCCACGCCTGCCGCAGTTCCAGCAGCAGCACCCGCAGGTCACGCTGCACTTCGTGCCCTATGTGCACAGCTACAACTTCGACCGGCCGGAGCTGGACTGCGCCATCCTCTTCGGCGACGGCCATTGGCCGGGCGCCCACGCGCACTACATCACGGGCAATGATGTGGCGCTGATCGCGCCGCGCACCAAGGTGGCTGACTGGCCCATCCATTCCGCGCTCGACGTGGCGCGCTACACCCTGCTGCGCCACGTCACCGTCCCCGAGGCTTGGCTGCGCTGGAGTGAAACCCATGGCGTGCTGGGCCAGCTGGACCCGCTGGCCGGGCCGCAGTTTGACCAGTTCCAGACCATGATCCGCGCGGTGATGGCAGGCATGGGCCTGGCGCTGGTGCCGCGCTGTCTGGTGCAGGACGAAATCACGGCCGGCCTGGTGCGCGAGCCGCTGCCCGGCGCGGCGCTGCGGGGCGGCTATCAGAGTGAGGTAGGCTACTGGCTGTGCTACCCCGAAGGCCGCACGCAGTTGCACGCGCTGCAGAGCTTTCGGCAGTGGCTGCTGGGCTGCGCGCAGCCGGTGGCGCCCCCGGCAGCACCGGTGTTGAACGCCAGCGACAGCCCCTGATTGAAAGGGGCAGGATCAGTGCTGGGAGGCGAGGCCGCGCCCCCTCCGGGCCCAGAGCGCGGCGCACTTCGTCAACCAAGGTTGACAAATTTTTCATCCGTCAACTATAGTTGACGGATGCAAGCGCCACCCCCCTCCCCGCTTCCCTCGCCCGACGACCCCGAGGCCGCATTGGCGGCCGTGGTGGCTTTGCGCCTCATGGCCGACCGGCTGGAATCCAGTGCCGTGGCCGCTGCGCTGGAGCAGGGCTGGTCATGGGCGCAGATCGCCCAGGCGCTGGGCGTGAGCAAACAGGCGGCCCATAAGCGCCTGGCCGCCCAGGTCGCGCGCCCCACCCACCCTTGATCGCATTGAAGGAGCTTCTCCATGCTGCAACGCATCCGCCAACGCCTGCAGGACATGCACACCCTGCGCCAGCTGTTCACACGCGCCGAGCACCACGCCCGGGCCCAGGGGCAGCCACGGCCGGGCGCTGAGCACTTTTTGCTGGCCGCCATCGAACTGCCCGATGGCACCGCACGCCGCGCCTTCGAGCGCATCGGCGCCAATCCCGATGCCATCCCCGCCGCGATCGAGCAGCAATACCGCGACGCATTGGCCCAGGCGGGCATTCACGCCGATATGCCGCCCGCCAACCCCTTTACGGCACCACAGACCCGGGCCTTCCACGCCCAGCCCTCTGGCCAGAACCTGGTGCAGGCACTGGCCCACGCACGCAAGGGCCAGCCGGGCCCCTTGCTGGGTGCGCATGTGGTGGCGCTGGTCGCAGCCGCGCCACAAGGCGTGGCCACACGCACGCTGAAGGCGCTGCGCCTGGACCCAGCAGCACTGGTACAGGCCGCGCAGCGCGAAAGCGCCTACCCCCCCGCATAGGCCTCCAGCCCGATGCTGACCACGGTGGCCACCTCGTTGCCGACCTCGGCGCGGAACTCGGCTTCGGCCTGCGCCACTGCATCGCGGAAGGCCTGCAGCCAGGCCAGCCCCACGGGTGTGAAGCACACGCGGCGCGCACGGGCGTCCAGCGGGTCGGCTTCGCGCGTGACCAGGCCCCAGGCCTCGCACTGGTCCACCAGGTTGGCCATGGCCTGCTTGGTCATGCCCGCGCGCTGGGCCAGATCGGTCAGCCGGTCGCCCGAGAGCGCCAAATGGCGCGTGATGTGCACATGGGCTGCCGTCACCTGGTCGCGCGCGGCCAGGTTGGACAGGGCCAGCGGCACCTCCACGTTGTGCGCCATGAGCTGCAGCACCCGCGCGTCGAAACGTCGCATGGCGTGGCCCAGCAGGCGGCCCAGGTGGGTCTGGCGCCAGCCGTCCTCGGCGGGTGATGAAGGGGGCGAATCAGGCATTCCCAATTGTCAGGCAAACTGACCAAATTAACCTCGAACAACAAAAGACGACTCGCATAAACTACTGTTCAAGCATCCAGCCTGTAATTAACTGCAGAGCAGTGCAAGCATCCAACCTGTTGTTTCTCAAGGAGTTTTTCATGGACGTCGCAGTCAAAGGCACCCACCCCGCATTGCCAGCCAACACCGAAAAAGCCAAGGCCCTGGCTGCCGCGCTCGCCCAGATCGAGAAGCAATTCGGCAAGGGCACCATCATGCGCCTGGGTGAAGGCGAGGTGATCGAGGACATCCAGGTCGTCTCCACCGGCTCGCTGGGCTTGGACATTGCGCTGGGCGTGGGTGGCCTGCCCCGGGGCCGTGTGGTTGAAATCTATGGCCCGGAATCGTCGGGCAAGACCACGCTCACGCTGCAGGTCATTGCCGAGATGCAAAAGCAGGGCGGCACCTGCGCGTTTGTGGACGCTGAACACGCCCTGGATGTGCAGTACGCCCAGAAGCTGGGCGTGCAGCTGTCCGACCTGCTGATCAGCCAACCCGACACCGGCGAGCAGGCGCTCGAAATCGTGGACAGCCTCGTGCGCTCCGGCGCTGTGGATCTGATCGTGGTGGACTCGGTTGCCGCGCTCACGCCCAAGGCCGAAATCGAAGGCGAAATGGGCGATGCGCTGCCTGGCCTGCAGGCCCGCCTGATGAGCCAAGCGCTGCGCAAGCTCACCGCCACGATCAAGAAGACCAACTGCATGGTCATCTTCATCAACCAGATCCGCATGAAGATCGGCGTGATGTTCGGCAGCCCCGAAACGACCACCGGCGGCAATGCGCTCAAGTTCTACGCCTCGGTGCGCCTCGATATCCGCCGCACCGGCACCATCAAGAAGGGCGACGAAGCCATTGGCAACGAGACCAAGGTCAAGGTGGTCAAGAACAAGGTGAGCCCGCCCTTCAAGACGGCCGAGTTCGACATCCTGTTCGGCGAAGGCATCAGCCGCGAGGGCGAGATCATCGACATGGGCGTGAACGCCAAGGTGGTGGAAAAGGCCGGCGCCTGGTATGCGTACAACGGCGAGAAGATCGGCCAGGGCCGCGACAACGCGCGCGAGTTCCTGCGCGAAAACCCCGATCTGGCCCGTGAGATCGAGAACAAGGTGCGCGAAGGCCTGGGCATTGCGCTGCTGCCTGCGGCGCTGGAGTCCGCAGTCCCTGGTGGCAAACCTGCCAAGGGAGACAAAGGCGACAAGGCGGAGTGAAAGCCACAGGACCGGAGGCGCAAAGGCGCGCCGGCCTGTGAATTTTGAATAAAAATTGCCTCTAGCGCTTATCTGGCAAGCGCTAACAGCTATTATTTCAATAGCAATCCTAATACTGTGGTGTGCAGCGTCAGGCCTTGCCGCCCTTCACCAAGTCTCAAAAATCCTGCGTCATGGCATTCGGCACCCTCTCGCTCAAAGGCCGCGCGCTGCGGCTGCTGAGCCAGCGCGAGCACTCGCGTGCCGAGTTGCAGCGCAAGCTGGCGCCGCATGTGCAGGAGGGCGACAACCTGGCTGCCGTGCTGGACGATCTGCAAGCGCAGGACTTCATCAGCGAGGCCCGCGTGGTGGAGTCAGTGCTGCACCGGCGCGCCGGCCGGCTGGGTGCTTCGCGCATCCGGCAGGAGTTGCAGGCCAAAGGGCTGGGAGCCGAGGCTGTCCAGCAGGCCGTCGCGCAGTTGCAGGGCAGCGAACTGGAGCGCGCCCGCGAGGTCTGGCGGCGCAAGTTTGGCGAGCCCGCCACCGACCCGCAAACCCGCGCAAAGCAGATGCGCTTTTTGCTGGCGCGGGGGTTTTCAGGGGACGTCGTGCGGCGCGCCGTGAAAGGCGCTGACGAGTCCGATCCCAAGTGATGGCGTGCGTCGAATGAAAAAGAGGCAGGTGTTGGGCCCTGCCTCCAGATCCCGTCGGCGCGTGTACGGGTTACACGCCCAGCATCAGCTGCAGGTTCTGCACGGCGGCGCCGCTGGCACCCTTGCCCAGGTTGTCCAGGCGCGCAATGACCACGGCCTGTCGGTATTGCTCGTTGGCAAACACGCGCAGTTCCAGCTTGTTGGTGTCGGTGAGCGTGTCGGCAGCCAGCTTCAGGTCGTCGGTGGGCGGCAGCACGCTCACCCACTGCTCGGGCGTGTTGGTGCTGCGGTAGTGGCTGGCCAGCGCGTCATGCAGGTCGGCAGCCTTGGGGGCGCCGGGCAGCAGGTCCAGATGCAGGGGCAGTTGCACCAGCATGCCCTGGCGGAAGTTGCCCACGGCGGGGATGAACACCGGGCGGCGTGTGAGGCCGGTGTAGCGCAGGATCTCGGGAATGTGCTTGTGCGACAGGCCGAGCGCATAGGCTTCGTAAGGCGCTGCAGTGCCTGCCTCGTACGCTTCGATCATCGTGCGGCCGCCGCCGGAGTAGCCCGACACCGAGGGCAGGCTCAGCGGGTAATCCGCTGGGATCAGGCCCGCGTCCACCAGGGGGCGGAGGATGGCAATCGCTCCCGTGGCATAGCAGCCGGGGTTGGAGACGCGGCTGGCGGCGCGCACCGCCTGCGCCTGCGACGCAGCAAGTTCTGGAAACCCGTACACCCAGCCGTCCGCCGTGCGGTGAGCCGTGCTCGCGTCGATTACCTTGACCTTGCGGCCCGACGTGCGCTCGATCTCGTCCACCATCGCCACGGTCTCGCGCGCCGCGTCGTCGTGCAGGCACAGCACCACCAGATCCACGCCCGCGATCAGGTCGCGCTTGGCGGCGGGGTCCTTGCGTAGCTCGGGCGCAATGCTCACGAGTTGAATCTGCGGCATGGCCTGCAGGCGCTCACGGATCTGCAGGCCCGTGGTGCCGGCTTCGCCATCGATAAAGACTTTGGACATGGAGTGACTCCTGCAAAAGCGGCAAACATTGCCGGGATGGATAGGAATGAAATGGCCGCAGCGCCTGCTGGCGGCGTCAGGGATGCACAAGGATGGTGCGTTGCAGCATGATACAGTCGCGGGTTGCCATGTCCCAAGCCCGCGGCCAGACAACTGTTCATGGTAAACGGGTAACTACCACCCTTCCCTGAGAGAGACCTCATGAAGATTCACGAATACCAAGGCAAGGAAATCTTGCGCAATTTTGGTGTGCCCGTTCCGCGTGGCATTCCCGCATTCACGGTGCAAGAAGCCGTGGAAGCAGCCCAGAAGCTCGGCGGCCCCGTGTGGGTGGTCAAGGCCCAGATCCACGCCGGTGGCCGTGGCAAGGGCGGCGGCGTGAAGGTTGCCAAGACCATTGATGACGTGAAGGCCCGCGCCAGCGAAATTCTGGGCATGCAACTGGTCACGCACCAGACCGGCCCTGAAGGCCAGAAAGTCCGCCGCCTGTACATCGAGGACGGCGCCGACATCAAGAACGAACTGTACGTATCGCTGGTCACCGACCGCGCCACGCAGAAGGTCGCCCTGATCGCTTCGAGCGAAGGCGGCATGGACATCGAGGAAGTGGCCCACTCCACGCCCGAGAAGATCGTCACCGAGATGATCGATCCCCTGGTCGGCATCACCGAAGCGCAGTCCCGCAAGGTTGCGGCCGCCATCGGCCTGGCCGGCGCTTCCATTGACCAGGCCGTAGACATCTTCGCCAAGATCTACAAGTGCTACATGGACACCGACGCGTCGCTGGTGGAAATCAACCCACTGAACTGCGACTCCAAGGGCAACCTGATGGCCCTGGACGCGAAGTTCAACTTTGACGCCAACGCCCTGTTCCGCCACCCAGAAATCGTCGCCTTCCGCGATCTGGACGAAGAAGATCCCGCCGAAGTGGAAGCCTCCAAGTTCGACCTGGCTTATATCAGCCTCGATGGCAACATCGGCTGCCTGGTGAACGGCGCTGGCCTGGCCATGGCCACCATGGACACCATCAAGCTGTTCGGCGGCGAGCCCGCCAACTTCCTGGACGTGGGCGGCGGTGCTACCCCCGAGAAGGTCACCGAAGCCTTCAAGATCATGCTCAAGAACCCCAAGGTCGAGGGCATTCTGGTCAACATCTTCGGCGGCATCATGAAGTGCGACACCATCGCCACCGGCGTGATCACCGCTTGCAAGGCCGTGAACCTGAACGTGCCGCTGGTCGTGCGCATGAAGGGCACAAACGAAGAGCTGGGCAAGAAGATGCTGGCCGAGTCCGGCCTGCCCATCATCGCTGCAGACACCATGGCCGAAGCTGCGACCAAGATCGTTGCTGCCGTCAAGTAAGCCCGGAGAACACACATGTCGATCTACATCAACAAAGACACCAAGGTCATCACCCAGGGCATCACGGGCAAGACCGGCCAGTTCCACACCGAAAAGTGCCAGGAATACGCGAACGGCAAGAACTGCTTCGTGGCGGGCGTGAACCCCAAGAAGGCCGGCGAATCGATCTTCAACATCCCGATCTATGCCTCCGTCAAGGAAGCCGCCCAGCAGACCGGCGCCACCGTGTCGGTGATCTATGTGCCTCCAGCAGGCGCGGCGGATGCCATCTGGGAAGCCGTGGAAGCCGACCTGGACATGGCTATTTGCATCACAGAAGGCATTCCCGTCAAGGACATGCTGATGGTGCGCAACAAGATGAAGGCCAAGGAAGCTGCCGGCGGCAAGAAGACCCTGCTGCTGGGCCCCAACTGCCCCGGCCTGATCACGCCTGACGAAATCAAGATCGGCATCATGCCCGGTCACATCCACCGCAAGGGCCGTATCGGCGTGGTGTCCCGCTCGGGCACGCTGACGTACGAAGCTGTGGCCATGCTGACCGAAGTCGGCTTGGGCCAGTCGAGCGCTGTGGGCATTGGTGGCGACCCCATCAACGGCCTCAAGCACATCGACGTGATGAAGGCTTTCAACGACGATCCAGACACCGACGCCGTGATCATGATCGGCGAAATCGGCGGTCCTGACGAAGCCGAAGCCGCCCAATGGTGCAAGGCCAATATGAAGAAGCCCGTGGTGGGCTTCATCGCTGGCGTGACGGCTCCTCCCGGCAAGCGCATGGGCCACGCAGGCGCGCTGATCTCCGGTGGTGCCGACACGGCCGATGCCAAGCTCGCCATCATGGAAGAGTCGGGCTTTGTCATCACCCGCAACCCGTCGGAACTGGGCAAGCTGCTCAAAGCCCAGCTGAAGTAATTCAGCCAGCAACACGCAGCCTAACGCTTTACGCGCGCTCCCTAAGCACTAGTATGGACGCAGCTGCCAGGCCAGCCCGATAGGCTGGCCGCTCCCATAAAAAGAGAAGCGCTCGAAACCCTGGTTTCGGGCGCTTCTTGCATTCATAACAGTGGAGTTCAGCATGGAGTTTGTGTAAAGCGCCGATTTCTGAATCGGCCTGATGAAGATAGTCTGGATCAACATCGTTCTTTCGGGCGACAACCCCGTGGTCATCGCACTGGCCGCCCGCTCGCTTCCTCCCCACCAGCAGAAAAAAGCCGCTTTCCTGGGCTCTGGCGCCGCCGTGGTGCTGCGCATCGCACTGACCGTGGTGGCAGCCAACCTGCTGCAGTTGTCGTTTCTGCAGATCGTCGGGGGCTGCCTGCTGCTTTGGATCGGACTGCAGCTACTGCAGGGCGACGATGAAGACGAAGGCGAATCCAAGGCCTACGGCAGCCTGATGGCCGCCGTGCGCACCATCCTGATTGCACACCTGGTGATGAGCCGGGACAACGTGATTGCCGTGGCCGCCGCAGCCCATGGCAACGCGCTGCTGTTGGTGCTGGGTCTGGCGATCAGCATCCCGCTCGTGATCTTCGGCAGCACGCTCATGATCAAGCTCGTGGAGCGCTATCCCTTCATCGTCATGGGCGCGGCCCTGATCGGCTGGGTGGGCGGCGAAACCATTGCCAGCGATGCCGCATTGCACGACTACGCCGCAAGCCACCCCGCACTGCACCACCCATGTGACAAAAATGGCACGGCTGTGACAAGGGGCGGCGCCAAGTAGGCCGCGCAGACCTGCGGCGCGGCCTGCATACCCCTCGCTAAACAGCCCGCACGCCGCGGAGGTCTGCCCAAACCCATGGGCGTAAATATTGCTTTGACTTCCGCTCATACTGATTGGAACAACAGCAAGTGGGACGAAAAACCGCGGCACGGCGGCAAGGTGGATGGGGCACCGATGGTTTGTGGGGAGCGGCGGCCGTTGTGCTTGCCGTGGCGCTGTGCATGGTGTCTGGCTGGACGGACAGGTTGGACCTCCGCCTGTATGACGCGGCCACACCCGTCTCGGCGCCGGCGCCGCTTGCAGAAATCACCATTGTTGGCATCGACAGCGCCAGCCTGAGCGCACTGGGGCCGCAGCCCTGGGCGCGTGACATCCATGCCCAGATGCTGGACCGTCTGTCTGCGGCGGATGCCAAGACCATCGTCTACACACCACTCTTTGTGCAGACCGAATCAGCGGCGGGGCTGGCGCAAGTCCGCAAGATCAAATCCGCTCTGGCGGGTGCAGGAGACGCCTCACCGCTCACCGCGGAACTCTCCCGCCTGACGGCAGAGGCAGAGGCGGCGCTGGACTGGGACGCCCGGCTGGCAGCCAGCATCCAGAAAGCGGGCAACGTGCTGCTGGCGTCCTACTACGGCACGTCGGGCAAAACCGGCCCGCTTCCCTCTTATGTGCTCCGCAGCGCCCTGGCGGACCCGGGCGAACATGCCCTGCCTGCCAACGCCGCACAGCACCCTCTGGCTGCCCTTGGCGCCGCGGCCGTCGGTGTAGGGCACTGGGTGGCGCACGCCGACGCGGACGGCACAGTGCGGCAGGTACCACTGGTACTGCGCGACGATGGTGCGGGCATCCCTTCGCTCGCCCTGCTGGCGGCGCGGCACAGCCTGCATCTGGGCGCCGACGACGTGCGCGTGCAGGCCACGCCTTCGGCGGTGCGCCTGGGCGGGCTGGAGATTCCCACTGACAGCCAGAGCATCATGCGTCCGCGCACGCATGCGCTTGCAGACGGAGCCGCATCGGCCTTTGCCAACGTGTCATTTGCGGCGGTGCTGAACGGTCAAGTGCCCGCCTCAGCACTCAAGGACAAGATCGTGCTCGTGGGGATGACCGCCGATGCGGCGCTCGCCTCATCATTCGCTGCGCCGCCCTTGGCGCAGCCGATGCCTTCTGTGGAATGGATGGCACACACCGTATCGGCCATCCGGCAGGGTCTGGCAGTCAGGGTGCCGGGCTGGTCCGACGCGGTCTCCTGGGCGTCTGTGCTGCTGGGCGTGCTGTTTTTTGGTCTGCTGGCGCCCCGGCTGGCGTTGTCAACCGGAGCTGGCTTGGGGGTCGCACTGGCACTGGTCCTGGCGGCCACCGAGTGGGTGTTGCTGCGTTACGCGAGCCAGTGGGTGCCCCTGCTGGCTGCCAGCGCGGGCGCCTTGGCTGGCACGGCCGCGCTGGGGGTGCTGCGCATGCTGCGCCCGTCTGCCAGAGACGCTGCTGCGTCTGCCGAAGCGGCAGAAACTGACCGCATGATGGGACTCGCGCTGCATGGGCAGGGCCAGCTGGACATGGCCTTTGACCGGCTGCGCAAGGTTCCGCCCAGTGATGCGCTGATGGAAAACCTGTACCACCTGGCGCAGGACTTTGAACGCAAGCGCAACTTCGCCCAAGCCAAGGCCGCCTACGGCCACATCCTGCGGCACGACCGCGACTACAAGGACGCCAAGAGCCGCTACAAGCGCGTCCGCGCACACCTCCAGCAAGGTGCTGACAGCCGCCTCGGCGGCACACCCTCATCGCTCCCGCCCCCTCACAGCGTCAGCCCCCGCCTGCCCGGCGATGCGTCGGTGGGCATTCCCATGCTGGGGCGCTACCAGATCGACAAGGAACTGGGCAAGGGGGCCATGGGGGTGGTTTACCAAGGGCGGGACCCTAAGATCGGGCGGGTGGTCGCCATCAAGACGCTGGCCCTGAGCCAGGAGTTTGAGGGCAATGCACTGGTCGATGCCCGCAGCCGCTTTTTCCGCGAAGCGGAAACCGCCGGCCGGCTGCAGCACCCGCACATCGTGACCATCTTCGACGCTGGCGAAGAGCACGACCTGGCTTACATCGCCATGGAATTCCTCAAGGGTGCCGACCTGGCGCCCGCGTGCCGCAAGGACCACCTTCTGCCAGTGGCCACGGTGCTGTCCATCGCTGCGCGGGTTGCCGATGCGCTTGACTACGCTCACGCCCACAATGTGGTGCACCGTGACATCAAGCCGGCCAACATCATGTTCGACAGCGGCTCCGACACGGTCAAAGTGACGGACTTCGGCATCGCGCGAATCACCGATTCCAGCAAGACCCGCACGGGCCTGGTGCTGGGCACACCCAGCTTCATGTCACCGGAACAACTGGCCGGGAAAAAGGTGGACGGACGCTCGGATCTGTATGCCCTGGGGGTGACGCTGTTCCAGTTGCTCACAGGAATGCTGCCACTGCGCGGCGAGTCCATGACCGAGCTCATGCACAAGATTGCGACGGTCGAGCCGCCAGACATCCGCCAGCTCCGTCCGGAGCTTTCGGAGTCCATCGCCAAGGTAGTGGCATTGGCGCTGATGAAGCGCCCCGAGGCGCGCTACCAGACCGGACGGCAGTTTGCGGCGGATTTGCGGCAGGCCGCAGGAAGCGCACCCGCAGAACTGGAAGCCCCCAGGGCAGTCGTCTATGATGCGGACCGCGATGCGACAGGGCATGAAATGGCGGATTTCCAGGAAACCGTGATGGATCCACCCGCTGTGCGGGGCACGGCACCTCCACCCCCGCCAGTGGCCCGATGACGTTCGCCGCAACATCCATGACCTATGAATTTTTCGCGCGCACCGACAAAGGCCGGGTGCGCACCAACAACGAGGACGCGGTGGCCGTGGACCATGACGCCCAGGTCGCCATCCTGGCCGACGGCATGGGCGGCTACAACGCTGGGGAAGTGGCCAGCGGCATGGCCACCACCTTCATCCGGACCGAAATGGGGCGCTGGCTGGCCCAGGCCGGCACCACGCCCCAATCCACCGATGTCCGGCGCGCGCTGGAGATCTGCGTGGAAAACGCCAATCACGCGATCCTGGGGGCCTCGCTGTCCAACCCCCAATATGCCGGCATGGGAACCACGCTGGTGGTCGGTGTTTTCCACGGCAGCCGACTCATCCTGGGCCACATCGGCGATTCCCGGTGCTACCGCCTGCGCGATGGCGCCCTGCAGCAGATTACGCGGGATCATTCCTGGCTGCAGGAGCAGGTCGACGCCGGCTTGCTCACCGCACAACAGGCTTCCCTGTCGGCCAACCGCAACCTGGTGACACGCGCCCTGGGCGTAGAGCCGAACGTCATGATGGAAGTGAACGAATTCCAGGTAGCGCCCAACGATCTGTTCCTGATGTGTTCCGACGGACTCACCGACATGGTTTCAGACGCCGACCTGGCCGACATGGTGCGCAAGCCTCTGCCTTTGGAGGAAAAAGCCACACAGCTCATCGACACCGCCAACGCGAACGGCGGTCGTGATAACGTCAGCGTGCTGTTGGTGCAGGCCGCCGCGGGAGGCAAGAAGCGCGGCCTCATGTCCCGATTATTGGGCGCCGCCTGAGCGGCCCCAGCTACAACAATTCATCATATTCAGGAGTGGATCATGCCGAAAATGATCGTTTCTATCGACGGGGTTGTCATCAAGGAAGTGCAGTTGACCAAGGAGCGGACAACGCTGGGTCGGCGCCCCTACAACGACATCGTGATCGACAACCTGGCCGTGAGCGGCGAACACGCCGTGATCCATATGACGGGCCAGGACGTGGAGATTGAAGACCTGGGGAGCACCAACGGCACATACGTCAACGCCAAGGCGGTCAAGCGCCAGGAGCTGCGCAATGGCGACACGGTGGAAGTCGGCAAGTACAAGATCCGTTTCCTGCACGAAGCCGACGGCCAGAACTTCGAGAAGACCATGATCTTCAAGCCGGGCATGGTTCCGCCGCTGGGCACGGCCTCCAGGCCTGCTCCGCTCGCTGCAGCGGCACCTGCGCCCGCGCCGATTTCCGCCGTGATCCGTGTGATGTCTGGCGCTGCAGCAGGGCGCGAAGTGTCGTTGCAGAAGGTGGTAACCACGATTGGCAAACCTGGAGTGGCCGTAGCCTCCATCACGAAGCGGCACCAGGGTTTTGTGCTGGCCCATGTCGAGGGGCCCGGCATGCCGGTCCTGAATGGATCGGCAATCGGTGCATCGCCTGTGCAACTCAAGCACGGCGACCGGCTGGAGTTGGCCGGCACGGAAATGCAGTTCGAGCAGAGCTGACGCTGCGCTCGCACCCAAGCACGCCTCGGCGCTGAGCACTTTGTAGCCATTGCCTGCTGTGGGCTATGTTGCCGGGTGCTCTTTCCAGCGCGGCCGCCACATCAGTCCACAAGGAGCCTGATCCATGCGGCGGCTGTTCACCTCACTGTTTCGCCACCGCTGGCGCCGGATCGGCATCACGCTGCTTCCGCTGCTGTTCGCGCTGCTGCACATCTCTGGAGTGCTCCACCTGCAGGTGCTGGAGCGCCTGGACCACATCATCTACGATACGCGGCTGCGGGCCACCATGCCCGGCACGCTGGACGAGCGGATCACCATTGTCGATATCGACGAAAAAAGCCTGGAGCGCCTGGGCCAGTGGCCATGGGGCCGCGACAAGATGGCGGCCCTGTCGCGTGAGTTGTTCGAGCGGCAACAGGTGGCCGTCGTCGGCTTCGACGTCATCTTTGCGGAGGCGGATGGCAGCTCAGGCCTGGCCAGCCTGCAGCAGCTGGCACAAGGACCGCTGAAGTCACAACCCGGATTTTCGGAACAACTGCAACGGCTGGTGCCGTCGCTGGACTATGACGGCCTCTTCGCGCAATCGCTGGCGGGCAAGCCCGCCGTTCTGGGTTTTTACTTCACCAGCGACAGGGACGCGCGCGCGCGCGGCAACCTGCCCGCCCCTGTGCTGCGACCCGCAGACCTGCGCGGCCTACCCCTGAAGGCGACGTCTTGGAACGGGCATGGCGGCAACATCGAGGTGCTGGCGCAGGCCGTCCCGGCTGCCGGGTTCTTCAATTCCATCACCGACGAGGATGGTGTCGTGCGCTCACTCCCCTTGCTCGCCGAGTACCAGGGGCAGTATTACGAATCGCTCGCGCTGGCGGTCTTCCGTGCCATGCTGGGAGCGTCTCAGGTGTCGCCCGGCTATGCCTTCCCGGCTCCCGCAGGCACACACGATACTTTGGAGAGCATCATCGTGCACCAGGAAGGCCGGCCGCTTGCGATCCCTGTGGATGACCGCCTGGCAACGCTGGTTCCGTTCCGCGGCCCGGGCGATGTTTCCGGGGGATCATTCCGCTACGTGTCCGCTTCGGATGTGCTGGAGGGGAGTCTGCCCGCCGGAAATCTGCGTGACCAGCTTGTGCTGGTGGGCTCCACCGCGCCGGGGCTGCTGGATCTGCGCGTTACTCCGGTGGGGCGCACATACCCTGGCGTTGAAACCCATGCCAACGTTCTGTCGGCCCTGCTGGATGGCAAGAACATTGTTCGCCCGGACTACGCGGTCGGGTTTGACGCGCTGCAACTGCTCTTCACGGGACTTTTGCTGGCGGTCACCTTGCCCCTGCTCACCGCTGGAGCTGCCGTGGCTTTGAGCGCCGGCGTGATCGCAGCGCTCACGGGCCTCAACCTCTGGCTCTACGTGTCACATGGACTGGCCCTGCCACTAGCCACCGCCGTGGTGATGTCGGTTCTGGCGTTTGCGCTGAACATGGTCTACGGCTACTTTGTCGAGAGCAAATCCAAGCGCGAATTGGCGGCACTGTTTGGCACCTATGTGCCTCCCGAGCTCGTCGATGAAATGGTGAAAGAGCCCGAGAACTACAGCATGGAGGCCGCCAACCGGGAGCTGACGGTCATGTTCTGCGACATGCGCGGATTCACGGCCATGTCCGAGCGCATGGAGCCGTTGCAACTGCAGGCGTTGCTGAACGAGGTGTTCAGCAAACTGACGCACATCATCAGAAGCCACCGGGGAACCATCGACAAATACATGGGTGACTGCGTCATGGCGTTCTGGGGCGCGCCGGTCGCCACACCAGACCATGCACGCTTGGCGGTGTCTGCGGCCATGGGCATGGCCGCGGCCATTGACGAGATCAACCAGGACCACCGGCGGCGCGGCCTGCCCGAGATCGGTGTAGGTATCGGGTTGAACACCGGGATGATGTGCGTGGGCGATATGGGCTCGGACATCCGGCGCAGCTACACGGTGATTGGCGACGCCGTGAATTTGGGGTCCCGGCTGGAGGGGCTGTCCAAACACTACGGCACTTCCATCGTCGTGAGCGAAACCACCAAAGCCCTGGCACCCGAGTTCGCCTGGAAGCAACTCGACCTGGTCCGCGTCAAGGGCAAAGCGCAGGCGGTCGCCATTTTCTGGCCGGTGGGTGCGCAGAAGGAGATATCGGAAGCCAAAGCCGCGGAGCTCCAGGAATGGGGGCAATTCCTCACGGCCTACTACGCTCAGGACTGGGCAGAATGCGAGGCTAACCTGACCCGCCTGAAAAGCATCCAGCCCGACAGTGTTTTGTACGCGCTCTACGAAGCGCGCATTGCACAATGCATAGCTGAACCGTTTAAGTCCCAGTGGGACGGTGCCACCAATTTCGACAGTAAGTAGTGTGGGCAGGTAGACAGCATGTCATCCCCTGCGCTACGAATCCATTACACCTACAAGGCCCTCTTCCATGAAGGTTCGCGTCCTCGGATGCTCCGGCGCCATCGCCAAGGACTGCCGCACGACATCGTTCTTGATCGATGACAACATCCTGATCGACGCAGGGACGGGTGTGGGAGACCTCACGCTGGACGAGATGCGGAAAATCGACCATGTGTTCCTCACGCATTCGCATCTGGACCACATTGCGGCTTTGCCGCTGATGCTCGACGCCGTGGCATCACTGCGCCAGACACCCGTGCAAATTCATGCATTGCCCCATACCCTGGAAGCGCTGAGCCAACACGTCTTCAACAACATCATCTGGCCCGACTTCTCGTCCATCCCGTCGGCCGCCAATCCTTTCATGCGGTTTCACCCCCTGCATGTAGGCGAGCAACGTGCAACGGCTGGGGTGATCGTCGAGGCGCTGCCAGCGGTCCACACGGTACCCGCTGTGGGGTATGCCGTTCGGGGGAAAGATCGCAAAGAATGGTGGGTGTTCAGCGGCGACACCGAGCGTAACCCGGCCTTCTGGGAGCGTGTGAACGAATTGCCCGTGGCCATGCTCGTCATGGAGACCGCCTTCAGCGAACGTGAAAGCGCCCTGGCCCGCCGTAGCCTGCACTTATCACCACAGAGCCTGCTGGCTGAACTGCACCTGTTCCGGCAGCGAGGTTGCCCTGTCTATATCACGCACACCAAGCCGGCGGAGACGGACGTCATCATGGGCGAGATCGGTGAGTTTCTTGCGGCCGAAGAGGCCAACTTTGCAGGCGCCACCCCGCCATTCATTATTCAGTGGTTGCGAGCAGGTCAACAGTTCGCTCTATGAGTTGCTTGTTTCTGTCGGAGCTATTGAGCCAGCGGCGTTCAAATGGGTCGATGACAAATTCGAACAGATTGCAACAAGGTAAGGACTTAGTGACAGTTGTGACAGGACAAAAATGTCATTCCTTGGTTGCTCCGGCCGTAACATGCATATTACGAAGGGCGGCGCCCATAGTGGGGACCAGAAGAGGCTGGCATAAGAAATGCTACACCAACGGCAGACCTGGGGAATTCATCTGCAGGTTGTTAATTGCAATCGACCTCCAAGGAGTTTCATATGAAGCGTTTCATGCAAAAGGGTTTCACCCTGATTGAACTGATGATCGTTGTGGCGATCATCGGTATCTTGGCCGCCGTGGCGCTGCCCGCGTACCAGGACTACACCATCCGCGCGAAGATCTCTGAAGCTGTTATCGCTGCCAGTTCGCCTAAAAGTGCACTGTCCGAAGCTTTCCAAACAGATTCCGTTGCGGGACTGAATGCCGCCGCCGCCGCTATTAATTCTGCCGCGCCATCCACAAAGTCTTCGAAGTATGTGCAGGGGTATACGGTGGGCGCGTCACCTAACTGGCATATCACTGTATCCGTAGCAGCGAACTCAGGCAACGGTATTCCAACGGCACTCAATGGTAATACTCTGGTTTTTTCTCCTAACGTTAACAGTGCTGCGCCGACGGCATCCGCCCAAGGAGCGATTGATTGGGCATGCGGCTCCAACACCGTAGCAACAGCAACAGCACGTGGATTGGCGAATCGTAGCACGGGCACTTTGCCTGCTAAATACGCTCCATCTGAGTGCCGTTAATTCGGGCCTTGGTGTAATCAAAAGCGAGGCGCTGCCTCGCTTTTTTTCTTTCTGTTTTGACTGAACGTGCGCATTTCCTCCCGCCCCCTGTTCGTCTGGTGGCCCTACAGCCTGCTGCTTGTGGTGGTCGCTGGCCTTTACGGCCAGAGCCTGGGCTTTGGCTATGTATGGGATGACCGTGCTTTGTTTCTGGACAATACCCTGCTGCGGGAAGGCTCGTGGAGCTGGGCCGCTGTGGCGCGCCCGATTCTGCCCGACACCCCATATTTTCGCCCCTTGGTGCTCAGCACCTGGATGGTGGAAATGCAGCTCTTTCAACTGACGCCGCTGTATTCGCACGCAGTCAATGTTGTACTCCACGGGATCAGCACCTGTCTTCTCTTTGCCATTGCTTGTCGCGTTTTTGAGCGGTACGAGGGCGCTCGCACAGCGGCGTTGTGTGCTGCTCTGCTGTACACCGTCCACCCCTGCTTGGCAGAGGGCGTGGCCTGGATTTCGGGACGCTTCGATTTGCTGGCTACCGCGTTGTTGCTGGCAGGTTGTTCTGTTGCCTTGGCACCAGCCACTGTGGTGCGGTGCGCATTGGTGGCAGTGTTCGCGCTGGGCGCCATGCTGTCCAAGGAAACGGGAGTGCTGTTGGCCCCGCTTCTGGTGCTGTTGACCCTGGCGCGATACCCGGCTGCATCAATCGCTGCTGTTTTTCGTGGCCTGTGGCCATATCTGCTGGCCTGCGCTGTGGCTACGGCGGTTTATTTTGTGTTGCGCAGCCAGGGGCTGGGCTTTGCTTCCTATGCAGAATTCGGCTTGGCACAAGTTGTGGACGCGATGATGCGCTATGAAGTGTGGCTGCGCACGCTCTCTTTCTACACCTTCATGGCCTTTGTGCCGTTTAGCGACATCAGCCCCCGGCATGATCTGCTGGTGGAGATGGCGTCGTTCCGCCAGCATGCGGCAGCATTGGGCGTTGCGCTGTTGCTGTTAGTCGCCGTGGTTGGCTTTGCCCTCAAGCGACGTGCTTGGGCGGTGCTCTGGCTGGGGTTTTATGTGGGCATCTTTCCTGTGCTCGGTATTTTTGTCATCAATACCGGAGAAACCATTGGTTCCGAGCGTTTCCTTTACTTGCCTTTGACAATGCTTGCGCTGGCCCTCGCGGCCTTGTGTCTTGACATCCGCCAGCGGTCTCCGCAGCGCCGCGACATTGTGATGCTAACCGGTACTTTAGGCGCGGGCTGGCTGGCTATGTCGTTGTTCGTGACTTACACCGTCACGTCAATGTGGGAAAGTGACCTGCGCCTTTGGAGTTGGCAATACCGCACCAACGCTGGTAACACCCTGGTACGAACGGCATATCTCGCCGCCTTGTCCAAGACCCAGGGTGCTGCTGCAGAAAAGCAGTTCAAGGAAGAAATCGAGCGCATTCGCACCGTCCATGGCGGCCAGTTGCCGCTGAATGTGCAGATTGTCTATTCAGGCTATCTGCTGGAAAAAAACGACCCCGAATCATTGCTCTACTTGCAGGGCATGGTTGAGAACGCTCCCAATATGTGGCGTGGCTTGCAGCGTGGCGAGACCAGTCAAAGCGACAGAGTCACATTCTCCGGTGTCCTGGCCAATTATTCGCAAGCATTGATGGTTTTTGAGGGTGACCTGGTCAATGCCCGCAAATACCTCTTGCAAGCACAAAACCTGGCGCCGCGCGGCGCTGAGTACCAGGTGGTCCATCAGCTGATTGCTCTCGAATACCTCGAAGGCAACAAGGCTACGGCGCTGGCCCTGTATCGCAATCATGCAGGCATGCTGCAGGCCTACAACCTTCGTAAAATGCACGGTGCCATGGGCACCTTGGTCGCCTATACCTGCCTGCGCAAGCAGAGACCGCATTGCGAAGCGTATGCGCAGGAATTCCTCGACTACTTGCGAGAAGATGTCGGCCAGCCCTCGCGCTAGCAAACATTGTCGCTAACGCTCGTTGGTTTACGTCATGAGCACTGTCGCATTCGCACTGTTTCCTCGACTTCGATCCTCTGCACCCTGGGCCTTGCGCCACTTGGTGTTCTCCATGGTCCTCGCGGCCCTGGTGGCATTTCTGGTCATAGGCGCCTGGTTCCCTCCTCCCTTTGTGGACATTTCAGGTGGCCTGTCACTTTTTTTCCTGATTGCGGCGGTGGATGTGGTGTGCGGCCCGGCGCTCACACTGCTGTTGCTTCACCCCGGAAAAACGCGCACGGCGTTAAGTGTGGACATCGGTCTGATTTCTGTGGTCCAGCTTTCGGCATTGATGTATGGGGTGCACACGCTCAGCTCGGCGCGTCCCATCGCTTTGGTGTATGAGGTGGATCGCTTCCGAGTGGTGAGCTATGCAGATCTGGATGTTTCACGACCTGAAACCGTCCCCGACTGGGTTCAGCCCTGGGGCTTTGAGGCCCCCCGCGTGTTGGGGGTGCGAAGCGCCCGGACTGCCGAAGAAAAATGGGAAAGTGTGGACGCTTCATTGCAAGGCATCGAGCCGAGCCAGCGCCCACATTGGTGGCAGGACTACGGCTCAAGTATCCCTCAGGTCAAAGAGCGCGCGAAGCCCCTCGAAGTGTTGCTATCCATGCATCCCCAGGATCGGCAGCGTGTTCAGGCTGCTGCATCACAGGCGGCCGTTGAGCCGAAAGAGCATGAAACCTCACGGTATGAAGAGCTTCTTTGGTTGCCCGTCGTAAGTCGCCAAACCATGGGCTGGGTGGCCTTCATTGATCCGCACACCGCACGCATTCGCGGGTATGTGAAAGCCGACGGATTTGGCGTCTGACGTTTGCGTGCATAGTGCAACGCATTTTTGGGCTGCCCATATGCTGGAGCGATTTTTGCTTGGCGATGCTACTGCACGCAGTAAAAACTGGAGCAGCTCATGAGGCAAAGACAGTCATGCCGCGGTTTTACCTTGATCGAATTAATGATCGTGGTGGCCATTATTGGCATCTTGGCAGCGATCGCCTTGCCTGCATATCAAAACTACACCATCCGAGCGAAAGTGACTGAAGCGGTTGTCGCTGGAAGTCCTGCTAAAGAACTGTTGAGCGAGGCGTTTCAAACGAATGGAGTCAGTGGCATGGATGCTGCAGCGGCTGCGTTCAACGCTGTTCCTTCAAGCCAGCGCGCCAGCAAATATGTCAGCAGCGTTTTCATTACCGGATCGGCCAGCCCTTGGCCGGTTGTACTTACGATTGTCGCCAATTCCGGCAATGGGATCCCGTCAGACCTCGACGGAAACACCATCATCATGTCGCCCAACGTGAACAGCAGCACCCCGACGTCTGCATCAATAGGCAGCATGGATTGGGCTTGCACCAGCGCAAGCGGCCACACGGCCCAAGCGCGTGGATTGGCCAACCGCACACTGGGCACGTTGCCTGCGCGATACGCCCCACTTGAATGCCGCTGAGCGGTCCCCGGTGGGTTGCGTTGACGACCGATTTCATGTGATGTGCACCCTTAAGCAGCAAGCTGAAGTAGGTGTTAAATAAACATCATCAAGGGCTGCAAAGTCAGTGCCTCTGTGAAGATACGCGCCATGTACAGGTGGCAAGCGCACTTGGTATCAGGCCATATGCCGGTCTGCTGGAGGGGGATTCCCAGTCCCGGGCGGCAAGGCCGCCGACAGCAGTGCTTGCCAAAGACGCACCGCGAGCAGGCACAGGATCAACCAGAACAAGCCCTGCGACACCCACGACAACACCTGCCCCAACCAAGGCCGCTGCCACGCAAACGGCTTGCGTGCCACAAAATTTTCTGCCGCCTGGCGCTGCGCAGGGTCGTCCATGCGGAAGCCATCGCCGGGCTGGCAGGCGTTCTCGGCGGGGTGTACTAGGCAGGCGGGGTTGAAGATCATGCTTTGCCCCGCTGCATCCAAGGCGAGCGCCGGCCCGGGGCGCAGGCGCCCGGGTTGCGGGAAGGCTTCGAGCCTGTAGCCATACAAGGGGTTGTAGCAATAAGCCTGCGAGGCGCCGTCGAGCATGGCGTCATTGCGGGCCAGGCCACGCTCGGGCGTGATTTCGATGCGCTCGAGCGGCATGGCGCCCGCGCGCAGCGACTGCGAATGGGCCCGCAGCACCGGCTTGGGGTCGTAGGCCTGGATGTGCGGGTCGAGGTAGTAGCTGTTGGGTGCTAGCGCCTGCCCCAGCCAGATGACCGCGCCAGCGCCCAGCGCGTACCACCAGGCGTGCTGCTGCACAGGCAGGCGGGCCAGCACCTGTTGCACCGGCCACGCCAGCAGCCATTGCACCAAGGGCACATAAATCACGATCCAGCGCATGGGCCAGGCGGCACTGTTGAGGATGGGAATCTGCTTGAGCATTTCGCGCACCGCGCCCTGGTTCCACAGCAGCAGCGGCGGCAGCACCAGCAGCAGCAGCACCCCCGCCCACAGCAGCCAGCGTAAGGCACCGAAGGGTGCGGGGGCCAACAGGTGGGCTTCCGCCGTAGCGGTGCGGATACCTTGGCGGCGCTGCTGCAGCACCCAGGCCCCCGCCACCAGCGCCACCGCCAGGGCGCCCAAACCGAACTCGAGGGCCCATTCGTGCGGCAGCACCGAAAACTGCACGCCTGAAAGGCGGCGCATGCCGAAAAAGGTGGTCCATTGCGAGGGCAGCAACAGCGCCATCACCGGCGCAACCAGCGCATCCTGCAGCGCAGCAAAGCCGGGCATGCCATAAAAGTCGCGCGGAAAGTTGCGCATCAGGCTGGCGGCTTCGTACAGTTTGGAGCCGTTGAGCGCAATTGCCAGCACGCCCCCCAGCGCAGCGCGCGCCAGCAGCAAATCAAACCGCGCGCGCCCTGTCAGCACCAGCACCAGGCCCAGCAACATGACGCCCAGGAAGCTGGGCACCATCATCCCGGCAAAGCCGAAATGCAGCCAGGCGGTCAACGCCAGCGTGACGCCCAGTACCGGGCCAACCAGTTTGCCACGCCAGCCCGCTTGCGCCGGCCAGCACAGCGCCAGCAACAGCCAGGGCCACACATAGAGCGGCTGGTAGCCCGATTCACCCACGGCCGAGCGCAGGGGCATAAAGGCATGTGCCATTCCCAAGATGGCAAACACCAGGGCGCCAGGCGCCTGCCACCCCAGCAGGCGACGTGCCACCAGATAGCCCCCCCAGAACGCCAGCGCCGCGAAGAACAGCGTACCCACTTCGATCGCCTGAAACGGGTCCAGAGCCAGTGCCAGCCATTGCACGGGCGAGAAAAAACCCGCCTGCGGATCGGTGAAAAACGCCGCGCCCGCGCACCAGGCGGGCGTGAACCACGGGGGGTTGAACAGCCCGGCGATCAGGCCATTGCTTTGCAGCCAGAAGCGGCCCTCCAGCAGGCCCGTGGCCGACAGGGCGAAGTCGTGCCCGACATGCTCCAAGCTCGCATAGAAAGGCCGCGCCAGAACGCGATAAAAAATGGCAAGACTGGCGAGAAAAGCCAGCCACACCACACCGGTGCCGCGCAGGGCAGCGGCTATTCGCATGCCCAGCCACTGGAGCCGGAACGGTTCTGCACTGAAGGTGAACGATCGGCCCAGCAGGAAGCCGCTGGCCGCTTGGGTGGCCATGACCAGCACCTGCCCGGCCAACGGGTGCACACCCTGGGCATGCAGGGCTTCGAGCATGAACATGCCGATGCCCAGCAGACCCAGGAAAACACCCTGAAAGCGCAGATATTGCGCGGCCAGTGGGTCAGACTCTGCCTTGAACACCCAGCGCCGTTGCACCCAAAACGCTTGCGTAGTGGCCACCCCATGGGCGATGGCTACCAGGGTCCACAAAGGGGCGAAGGATTCGCCGATGTTCCAGATCAGTGCAAAGGCCAGCCATGCGAAAAAGGTGTTCCACACCCCGAAGGCAAGATAGCGCAAGGCTTGAGATTGGCCAAACAGCATAGAAATCAGATTTTCACGACGAATGCTTGCCCTGTTTGCAAGACAAACAGGGATTCCGGCCGATTGAAAAAGAATTCGTCGATTGCTTTTCTCGCGCCAGGGGTCGATGGGAATCCGTAATCGTCAAAAAGCATCATCCCACCTTTTACCAATCTTGGGTAAATGAAACGGATGGTATCAGCGATGGGTGCGTAGAGATCCAGGTCGATATGCGCGAAAGCAATTTTGTCGTCATTGAGGCCCACGAATGTTTCAGGGACCCAGCCTTGCCGGTAATCAATCCAGTCAGCTTCGCCAACGAACGCTTTGACTTCTGTCAATGAGGTTTCCGAGAAATCTCCGGCGCGGTGGCGATCGCCTTGCTCGTCATTCGTCACTTTCATGCCTTCAAAGGTGTCGAAAAGACGCAACATGCGCCTCCCCTCTGCGGTTTGAATGGCATCTCGAATAATTCTGGCGGAACCACCTTTATAAACGCCTAGTTCATAAACTGCACCTTCAAAATTCAGCGCTTGGTGCAGGGAGTTTTCAAGATGGTAGAGAGCCTCTGGTCGTAATAGTGTTTTCTTTTGAACGAGCTGATACATGCCTGCTCTTATTGGTGTCAGCCACGGTTGGAATACCATGCCATAACATTCAGCATCCGGAATATTGCGAATAACCAGTTTGCCGTACAGGAATTGCCAGATGGCGGGCGGAGTCCACTTTTTTCCCAGATCAATAAAACCATTGCCACCGACTTCGAGTAAGGCGATATTTTTCATGTCAATCAGTAGGATGTGAACCATTCAACGCGGCGCCGATGAATCAAAATTCACCCTGCGCAACTCCACCACATGCGGAAAGTTTTGCGCCCGCAGGTGCAGTGATGCCACATATTCGCCAATGAGCCCGGCAATCAGAATCTGCACAGAGCCAAACAAAAAGATGCCGATCAACAGCGGTGCCTGCCCCAGCGGAAACTCATACCAGAAGAGCAGTTTGGCCACCAGGTAGCCCAGCGCAATCAAGAAGCCGAGCGCAGACAGGCCAGCGCCCAGCAAGGTTGCCAAGCGTATGGGCGCGCGCGACATGCTGGTGAGGCCCAGGATGGACAGGTCCAGCAGCGTGAGGATGTTGTTCTTGGTGATACCCGACTGGCGCCGGGCTTTGGCAAATGCAATCGTCTCCAGCGGCAGGCCGAATTCGGCAATCAGGCCGCGCACATAGGGGTAGGGGCCGGCCGTGCTGCGCAGCAGTTCGACCACGCGCCGGTCATACAGGCCAAAGCCGGTGAAGGCGGCAATGGGCTGCGCCTCGGCCAGGGCGGCCAGGGCACGGTAATACGCCTTGCGGCACAGGCCCAGCAGGCCTTTTTGCGCCTCGCCCTCATACACCCCGGCGACCACGCAAGCGCCGCGCTCCCAGGCTTCGATGAAGCGTGGAATCAGCTCGGGCGGGTCTTCCAGGTCTGAAGCCAGGCAGATGACCGCCGCGCCGCTAGCTTGCAGCAGGGCATGGAAGGGCGAGCGCACATGGCCGAAATTGCGCGCGTTGACGATCAGCTTGACCCTGCGGTCTTGCGCGCAAAGCGTGGTGATACGTTCGACCGTGGCGTCTGCGGACTGGTTGTCGATAAAAATCAGCTCGAAGCGGTAACGCGATTCCAGCGGCTGGAGTGCCGCCAGGATGCGGTCGTACAAGGACTGGACATTGTCCTGCTCGTTGTAGCAACCCGTGACGATGCTCAGCAGCTGCAGGTCTTGCGGTGGTGGGGGTGGGGGTGGGGCAGTCATAAGCCGCGCTGGTAGATGAGTTGGCGCAGGCTTTCGTTCTCGGCGTGCGGACCATCGATGTCGTCGATGCGCAGCGGGGCGTCGGCGCCTACGGACTGGCGCAGCACCTGCCCATTCATCAATTCACGGCACGAAAGCTGGCCCTTTTGCAGCGGAATGGCGAGGTAGAAATCGTCTGGCTGCAAAACATGGCCCGCGGGCAGGTCGCTCTTGACATACACCCCGCGCACCAGACCGTCGAGGTAAGCGATTTCTTTGGGCGGCGGTATGCGCTTTTGCGTGCCGGGGGAGCCGCACATTTCGATGGCTTTTGTGTAGCTCTTGAACCAGGTGTCGGCCTGCGCGGGCAGGGTGCAGTATCTGGAGACGGGGATGCCGTCAGCCTCGATGTCGATGTGGCGCTCGAAGGTGCGTGCGCCCTTGGCGTACGCCATCAGGATGGAGCTGCTCCAGTCCGTCATTTCATGGGTGGAGAAGCCGATGACGTTTTCGGGGTAGCGGTCGCGCAGAAAATCGATCTGGTTGAGTTCCAGCTCGGAGTCTTCCGACGGATAGATGGACACGCAGTGGTTGACGGCCAACGGAATGTTGCGATTGCGGAAGAACTTGACCAGATCGTCCACGTCCTTGAGCGAGGAGCCTCCGGTGGACACGATGACCGGTTTGCGCGTGCTGGCGATTTTTTCGATCAGGATCCAGTCGTTGAGGTCGGAACTGGCGATCTTGATGATCTCCACGCCCAGTTCTTCGCACAGGTCCACCGAGGCCTCATCGAAGGGGGTGGACATGCGCACGCAGCCCGAGCTGCGCACATGTTCGATCAGGCTTTTGTAGTCGGCCTTGGTCAGCTGCGTGTCGATGGTTTTCTTGATGTAGCGGATGTCTTCGCGCGCACGAAAATCTTTGTGGATGAACCGGTCCACATCGCGGAACTGGAGCTTGATGGCGGCCCGGACGCCGTTGAAGCGCACGATGCGGGCAAAGTCATTCACGATGCGCTGTCCGCGCTCGAGGCTGCCCCAGTGGTTGTTGGCCAGTTCCAGCACGAACAGGCCATCAAAGAGGCGTTTTCCTTCTTCGTAGTAATTCATCAATACTTCTCCTTGAATGATCTGCATGAAATGGGGTGGGACTCAGTCCGCCAGCGCGTCCAGCGCCAGCACCTGCCGATCCGGATGGCTGCCCGCCAACACGCGCCGAATGGACGCCGACGCGGCGCGTGCCGCGAGGATGGCGACCGGGGCCTGCGGGGCCAGGGCCAGGCCCTGGTCGGGCGCCATGATGGGAATGCCCGCCAGCCGCCGGCCTTGCTTGGAGGTATCGGAATCCACCAAGGCAAGCACCTCGCATGCGTCGAGCAAACCCTCTGCCAGCACGCGCTGTGCCTGGCTGCCCGTTCCCCAGATGATGATGGCAGAGCCGGCTGCCGCAATGACCTGGTAGGCCGAAGCCAGCCAGTGCCGGAGCCGGTCCTCCTGTTCAAGCAGGTAGCGCTCCACACGGTGCGAGTCTGTGGGTGACCCATCGGTTTCGGCTGCAGTTGGACTGCGCCGCAGCAAGGCCCAGCACGCAGGGTAGGTGACGCCGCCGGCCAGCGTCAGCGTGCTGCGGCCCTGGGCCTGCATGGCCAACGCGGCACGGGCGCCGAGGCGGGCATGGTCTTGCACCGCAAAATGGTTGATGTGCTCCGGGTCGAAATAGTAGAACGGCACGTTGGGGTGTTCGCCATAGCCCTGGCGGTCCGGGGTTTCGACATACAGCACGCCGGTGGGTTTCAGCAGGGTGGCGGCTTGCGCCATGCCTTCGAGCGGCGACCATAGATGTTCCAGTACGTGGCTGAGCAGCACGGCGTCGGCCTGGCCTGCCAAGTTGGCGGGCAGGTCGTCCAGCGACCCCAGCCGCGCATCGAGGCCGCTGGCCTGCAGGGCCGCAACGCAGCGCGGATCGGGGTCGAGTGCCACCCGGCGCACATCGGGGCGCAGCCCGCTCAGGACCTGTAGGAAGTCGCCACTGCCCGCGCCAATGTCCACCAGTGTTGCACTGGGCGGCAATTGCGGGAGAAAGCGGTGCGCCCGCTCCACCAGCGGGGCCTGGGCCTGCGGCGTCAGGCCGGCCCTGACCTCGTGCGTCGCAGCGTAGATGGAGTTGCGCCGGTAGTGGGCCAGGTAGTCTTGGGCGGTGGCTTCCGAATCTGCATAGACGAAGCCACAGCCCTGGCACAGAGTGATCCGGGTGTAGCGCGGCAGGGTCGAGTCATCGAACAGGGCGTAGCGCATGGTGCGCAGAACGCGCCCCTGGGCGGCGCCGCAGGCTGGGCAGGTGCGGCTCATCGCTTACGTTGCGGGCAAAGGCTGCACATACAGCACAACGTCGAAGGAGTTGTGGGCATGGGCACGCAGAAAGTAGCGGTGACGAGGCAGCCAGCGCTGAAGGAGCAGCGGGATCTCCCACAAGTGGCGGTAGTGGTGGTACACCGCGATGGCGAGGCCGGGCTGGAAGCGGCGGATCAGTTCCGAGGCGCCCTCCAGCGCGTCCGGTTCTGCGCCTTCGATGTCCATTTTCAGCAGGCTGGGGGCGAAGGCCGGCAATGCTTCGTCGAGGCCCAGCGCTTGCACCTGCACCGCGCCATCGGCGCGCACATGGCTGGAGCCTGCCCCTTGCGCCTCGAAATGCAGCAGGCACGCGTGGCGCGCCACCGCACAGGGCAGGCAGATGGCGGGAATGCGCTGGTCGCGGACGAGCGACACCAGCTGGCGATAGTTCCGCGGGTCAGGCTCCAGGCACAGGGCCTGGTCGATGGCGTAGCCCGCAGCCTGTGCTGCCAGCAGGGTGTCGCCATCGAAGGCACCGCAATCCACCAGACGCAGTGGGGTGGGCCAGCGCGGCAGCGATGCGGGAAAGTACTGGCTGGCCTCTGGCGCGCCCAGCGCCGCATACCGGCCTTCGGCGCGCAGGGCCACGATGCCCTGCAGAACGGCGCGGCTGGCATCGTCGGCCAGCACCGCGCTCAATGCATTCAGGTCTGCGGTGTGCTCCGCATAGACACGCGGGTCTGTAAGCCAATAACTGTCAGGCAATGCATCGGGGAACCAGCGGCAGACGTCCACCAGTGTGTGCACGGGGCCGAACCCTTGCGCCTGCAAATCCTGCTGCACCTGGGCCACGGAATGCGCGGGGTTGTGAATGGCGATGACGACGGGTGGCGTGGCGCCCCGCGCGTGCCGGGCTGCCAGCCAGTGCTGGGGCGATACGACGGGCAGGCCTTCCAGCACGCTGCCCGGTTGCGCCTGGCGGTCTAGCAGGGCCAGCACTTCCATGCCCCGTTGGCGCAGCGCACGCACGGTGCGCAGGCCCATGCCTCCGGCGCCATAGACCAGTACGGATGAAGGTTTGTCGGCTTGGCTAAGGTTCATGGCGGAGTCTCGATCGCCATCGCCTGGCGCAGTTCTTCGGCCGGGAGGAAGGGGTAGAGGTCTTCAAGTGACGGCGAAATGATCGACCCATCGGGCAACTGCCGTGAGCTCATGCGCGGCTCGAAGCCTTGCTGGCCGTCTAGCATGGCTTCGATGATGGCGGGGCCGGGCTCGGCCAGTGCGGTTTTTAGCGCTTGGGCAAACTCCGGGCCGGCAATGCGGTGTGCAGCCAAACCATAGGCGGCGCCAAGGCGCACGTAGTCGGGCAGCGTGACACCACTGGACGGGCTTTCGCCGGAGGTGCGCTTGAAAAAGTTCTGCTGGCTCGACCGGATGGAGAGGTAGCCGTCGTTGGCCAGCACGACGATCTTGATGGGCAGTTGATAGTGCGCGATGGTCTGCAGCTCCTGGATGTTGAGCTGTGCGCTGCCGTCGCCAGCCAGGCAGATGACGCGCTGCCCCGGGCTTGCGAAGGCGGCGCCGATGGCGGCCGGGATGTCATAGCCCATGGAGGCCGAGCCCGAATTGGAGAACAGGCGCATGCCAGAGCGGATGGGGCCGACCTGGAAGGGAATGATGCAGGCGCTGGCGTTGCCGGTGACAAAAATGTCGTTGTCCTGTGCGTGGGCAAACAGGGTTTCGATAAACCAGTAAGGGTTGATACGCTGGTCGCGCAGGCTGTGCAGGTGCGGGGCGACCAAGGGGTAGCGCCGGCGCCGGTCGGCGATCCATTGCAGCCAGCCTGCGCGGTGCTGCGGCAGGGGCTGGCGGCGCTCATTTGCGCGTGCCAGCAGCACGGGTGCGATGTCGCGCAGATCCGCCACAAGAGCCTGATGAGGGCTTATTGTGGGTTTACGCATTTCTGCGGGATCAATGTCGATTTGAACTATGCGGGCATTGCGCGCAAAGCTATCAAAATTGTAGCTGGTCTGGCGGATGTTGAGACGGCTGCCCAGCACCACCAGCAGGTCGGCGTTTTGCAGCACGAAGTTGCCTGCGCGGGTGCCTATGGTGCCGGGGCGGCCGGCAAAGAGGGGATGGGTGCTTTCAATGGTGTCATGCGTCCAGCCGGTGGCCACAGGCACTTGCAGGAGTTCTGCCAGGGTCAGCAAGGTTTGCTGTTGGTCTGCGAGGCGCACGCCCGTACCCCAGAACAAGAGGGGGCGCTGCGCGGCCTGGATCTGGTCGAGAATGTCGTCCGCAGCGGCTTGCAGCGCTTGCGCGCTGACAAGGCGGCCCTCGATAGCGGGTAAGCTGCCATCCCACGGGGGGCATTGGTCGGGGTCGATGTCTGCGGACTGTACGTCGATGGGAACGTCGATCCACACCGGGCCGGGTCGGCCATGCTGGCTCAGAGCCCAGGCGCGCTCGAGGGTGGCGGGGGCGTCTTGCGGATCAAGCAGGCTGATGACGTCTTTGCAGACCGGGCGGGCCATGGCGGCGATGTTCACTTCCTGGTCTCCCAGCTGGCGCAGGCCGGGCACCGGGTTGGAGACGAGGTGGGTGGCGCGTTTGACCTGGCCCGAAATGACCAGCATGGGAATGGAGTCGGTGAAGGCCCCATAGACGCCATTGAGCGCGTTGATGCCGCCCGGCCCGGTGGTGACGTTGACGATGCCCGGCTGGTTGTGCATGCGTGCATAGCCTTCGGCGGCCATGGCGCAGGCTTGCTCGTGGTGGCAATAGACTGGCACCAAGCGCCCTTCGTGGGCGAAAGCGTCGTTGAGAAACATGGCGCCGCCGCCGGTCAGCGTGAACACATGGCGGGCCCCCAGGTCGGCCAGACGGCGGGCGATGAACTCGGCAACTCTCATGATGTGGCAGGAAGGGGTGACAGGGGGTGGTGGGTGGAGGCTGCACTGCGTGCCCATTGCAGCATATCGGCAATGGCGCTGTGGCGGTCAATGACAAGGGAGAGGCCGTGGGATTGAGCCAGGGTGGTGTCGGGCCAATAGGCGGATGGGTCGGCCCCGTCGGCTGGGCCGCCCATGATCCGGGGGACCGGGCCGCCAGCCTGGGCAGCAATTTCTGCGGCCAGTGCGGCAATGCTGACGGGTTGCGAGGATCCGATGTTGATCGCCTGACCCCGCAGGGGGCTGGCGAGCAAGGCCAGCAGCCAGGCGGCCAGATCGGCGGGGTGCATATAAGAGCGGACGGGCGTGCCATCGCCCTGCACGATGATGCTTTGACCAGTGGCAGCATCCCGTACGAAGTTGCCTGCGGCAAAGTGCTGATCGAGCGGCAGCCCCGGCCCAAGGAAGGCAAAGGGCCGAGAAATGCAATAGTCTGCGCTGGCGCAGGCCACCAGGGCTTCGGCCATGCGCTTGGCGTTGCCGTATGCGGACATGCGTTCCAGCGGGTGCGGGGCGCCGGTGGCGATGTGCGCCTCCTGGGTCGGGCCCATGGAAAGCCGCCGCGCCCCATACACCGCACCACTGCTGACGAGGTGCAGGTGCGCTCCACTGCGCTGTGCCAGGGCCAGTGCACCGAAGGTGCCGTCCAGAATGACCTGCGCGGCCTTCAGCGGGTTGTGGGCGTAGTCGCGGCTGTCGGAGCTGGCGGCCATGTGCAGCACGTGGGTCGTGCCTGGGTGGATGGGTAACTGAGCGAAGTCTTGCGCTCCGCCGCGCAGCCAAGTAAGCCCTGGATCGCTGGTGGACTGGCGCCGGCGGCTGACGCATTGCGCGGTGAGGGCGATGCCGCGCTGGCGCAGGCGCTGCAATGCCAGTTGCACCCACTGTCCAAAAAAACCGGTGGCCCCTGTGATGAGCAGGCGCGCACCTTGCAGCCCGGCCCAGCGTGTCGCGGGGGTAGCGTCCAGCGCGCGGTCGAGCAGATCGCCGGTCGCCATCAGTCGCTCCAGGCCGTGCCCAGATAAGCGGCGATGGTGCGAGCCATGTAGTCGATTTGCACGCTGTCGATGCCGGGCCAGATGCCGATCCAAAAGGCCTGCTCCATAAGGATGTCGGCCTGCGTCAAGGGGCCGACCACGCGGTAGTGGTGCTGGGCGAAGTAGGGCTGGCGCGTCAGGTTGCCCGCAAACAGCAGGCGGGTGCCTATGCCTTGTTGCTCCAGGTAGGCCGTGAGGGCGTTGCGGGTGCAGGGGCCACCGGGCTTGAGCACCATCAGGAAGCCGAACCAGGAAGGGTCGGCACCGGGCAGCACTTCGGGCAGCAGCAGGTGCTGGTCGGCACCGTGTGCCCGCAGCGCCTGGGCCAGCGCGGCATGGTTGCGCTTGCGCGCTTCAATGAAGCCGTCTAGCCGCTGGAGCTGGGCAAGACCTACGGCCGCCTGCATGTCGGTGATTTTGAGGTTGTAGCCGGCGTGGCTGTAGGTGTATTTGTGGTCGTAGCCTTCAGGCAGTTGGCCCAGCTTCCAGCAAAAGCGTTTGCCGCAGGTGTTGTCTTTGCCGGGCGGGCAGTAGCAGTCGCGGCCCCAGTCGCGGAACGATTCGGCGATTTTCATGAGCAGCGGGTCGCGGCTGAAGACGGCGCCGCCTTCGCCCATGGTGATGTGGTGCGCGGGGTAGAACGACAGCGTGCCGATGTCGCCAAAAGTGCCGCACGGTTGCCCGTTCAGCGTGGAGCCGAAGGCGTCGCAGCAGTCCTCGACCACCCACAACCCATGCTGGCGGGCGATGCGCATGATTTCGCGCATGTCCATGGGGTTGCCCAGTGTGTGGGCCGCCATGACGGCCTTGGTGCGTGGCGAAATGGCCGCCTCGATCAGCGCCGGGTCGATGTTGCCGGTGGCCAGGTCCGAGTCCACAAAAACGGGCACCAAGCCGTTCTGGAGAATGGGGTTGACCGTGGTGGGAAAACCGGCGGCCGCCGTGATCACTTCGTCGCCCGGCTGCAGCGCGCGCAAGCCCAACAGAGGTGAGGTCAAGGTGGACAGCGCGATCAGGTTGGCGGACGACCCAGAATTGACGGCGATGGACCGTACTGCGCCGAAGTAGCGCGCGATGTCCTGCTCGAACTGGTCGGAATACCGGCCGGCCGTGAGCCACAGGTCCAGGCTGGCGTCCACCAGGTTCTCGGCCTCGGGCTCGCCCACCACCTTGCCGGACGGCGGAATCTTGCTTTTGCCGGCCTCGAACGGGGCTCGGTTCAGTTGTGCGCCGCGTGCGTGTTCACGGGCATTCTGGCGCGCAAAGGCGCGTAGCAGGCGGTCGGCCTCGATCCAGGGCAGACGGGCTGTTGCCTCCAGAGCGTCCACGGGAAGCACTTCGAGCTTCTGCAGGCCGCGTGCGGCATCGTCCGCGCCCAGCGGTTGGCCGGCAGGAAGGGCGAAGCCCATGGCATGCTGGCCGATGACCTGGCACACGATGAATTCGCGGCCGTCGCGGTGCTTGGCGCGGGAATGGTGGAGGGTGGCGCCAGTGGCGGGGGTAATGTCTGCAACTGCCATTTTTGTCAATTCGGCGCCCGATCAGCGCGCGGAAACGTAAGAACGTCCCTGGGTGTAGTGCTCGATCTGCCGCAGGGTCTCGGCGGTGGTCTCGGCAGGCTGGCCCTTCAGCCAGGCGCGCTGCCAGTCGATGGTCGCCAGTACGGCCTCGCGCGCCGTCCAGCGGGGAGACCAGCCCAGTTCCTGGCGGGCCTTGGCGCTGTCCAGCATCAGCGTTCCCGCCTCGTGGGGTTGTTGGCCTGCGGGTGGGTACTGCACGGCCGCGCCATCGCCCCATTGCACGGCTGCCACTTCGGCCAGCCAGCGCGTTGTGCAGGCATCGCCTGCAGGGGGTCCGAAATTGTAGGCCTGGGCATAGGAATCGCCCTGCTCATGCAGAATGCGTGCCAATCGCAGATAGCCCGACAGTGGTTCCAATACATGCTGATAAGGGCGCACGGAATCTGGTCGGCGCACAAGTGCAGGCTTGCCGCTGGAGAACGCGTCCATCAAGTCGGGCAGGAGGCGATGGGCTGCTCCATCGCCTCCACCAATCACATTGCCAGCGCGAGCGCTTGCCACCCGAATCCCCGTCTTGGGCCCGAATGAACTGCGCCAACTGGCCAGCAGAATTTCCATGGCAGCCTTGCTGGCTGAGTAGGGGTCATGTCCCCCCAGCACATCATTTTCTCGATAGCCCCAGGCCCATTCGCGGTTCTCATAGCACTTGTCGCTGGTGACGCCAATGATGACAGCAGGGCGGCCATGGCGCGCCATCGCTTGCAAGACGTTGAGCGTGCCCATGACATTGGTGTTCCAGGTCTGCTCGGGCAGGGCATATGAGTCCAACACGATGGCCTGTGCAGCCAAGTGCAGCACCACGCTCGCGTTGGTTTGTTGCACAGCCGCATGCAGCGCTGCCTGGTCGCACACGTCACCACGCAAGTCCGTGAAGCCACCTTTGCCCAACATCGGCCACAAAGCTTGCCAAGCCGGCGATTCATAGGCCGGAGCTGGCAGGCTGAAGCCTGTCACCTCGGCACCCATGTAATGCAGCCAAGCCGCAAGCCACGCCCCCTTGAAGCCGGTGTGGCCGGTCAACAGAACCCGGCGGGCATGCCAGAATTCCCGATCCGCCACGCTGTCAGAACCGCCATGATTCATGCAAACGGCCTCAACTCCAGGTTTTCCATGGTGCAGAGCTGGCGGACCATAGTTCTTCCAGTCGGATCTTATCGCGCAGCGTGTCCATGGGCTGCCAGAATCCCGCATGCCGGAAGGCCGCCAATTGGCCGTCACGCGCCAATGATTCGACGGGTTCGGCCTCCCACATGCAGTCCTTGGCAGGGATGCGCGCCAGCGCCTTGGGCGAAAGCACAAAGAATCCAGCATTGATCCAGCCGCCGTCGCCGATAGGCTTCTCGACGAAGCCACGCACATCGTCACCGTTCAAATCAACGGAGCCGAAACGTCCGGGTGGCTGCACTACCGTCACAGTCGCCTCACGCCCCTGTGCGCGATGGAAGGCCAGGAGGGCACGGATGTCGATGTCGGCCACACCGTCACCGTAAGTCAGGCAGAAGTCTTCGTGGGGATCGAGATAGTTTGCCACACGGCGCACGCGTGTAGCCGTCAGTGTGTCCTCGCCGGTCTCCACCAAGGTCACTTTCCAAGGCTCGCCCACTTGGCGGTGAATCTCGATGCCACCATCACACAGGTCCACCGTGATATCAGAGAGATGCAGGCGCTGGTTAATGAACCATTCCTTGATCTGGTAGCCCTTGTAGCCCAGGCAAACGATGAATTCATTGACACCATGCGCCGCGTAGATTTTCATGATGTGCCAGATGATCGGCATACCACCGACCTCGACCATGGGCTTGGGTTTCGCAGTGGTTTCCTCAGATAACCGAGTGCCTTTGCCTCCCGCAAGAATGATGGCTTTCATTGTTCGATACCACAGATGAATGGGGGAGCCTTGTAGTATATGTCGCATGACTAGGGATGTAGGCCCTGGAATGCCAACCCCTCTTTGACGATGCCGATCTACCTCCTCTACGCTCTACTGGCTGCTTTTGCGACGGGTGCCAACATAGTTTCTCAGGACGCACTGCTGCGCCTTTACGACGGGCCAGGACATCTATGGGCCTCCGTATTCTTTGGCACTGCTGTGGGGCTGGTGCTGAAATATGTTTTGGACAAGCGCTACATCTTCCGTTTCAGGGCACGTGATGCTGCGCACGATGGCCGCACCTTCGCCCTGTACGCCGCCATGGGATTGGTGACAACGGCCATCTTCTGGGGCTTTGAATTTGCCTTTCATGCTTGGTTCGATGGAGCGCGCAGCATGCGCTACCTGGGCGGCGTCCTCGGCTTGGCGCTGGGCTATGCCGCCAAATACCAGATGGACAAGCGCTACGTGTTCACTGGGTCGGCGGCATGATTCCCATCCGCTCCTGGGGGCGGCTGAATGCGGGTGCGCATCACGTTGTTCCGCTGCACGACCCGGCGCGCGTTCCGCACGAACTGCGGACACACGGCCCCGGAATCGCCTACGGCAACGGACGCAGCTATGGCGACGAATGCCTCAATCCCGGCGGGGTCTTGTGGCACACGGCCGGCCTGGACCGTCTGAGCCACTGGAACCCGGATACCGGAGTGCTGACCTGCGAGGCCGGTGTGCTCCTGCAAGACATCCAACGCCTTTGCGCGCCCCGCGGCTGGATGCTGCCTGTCACGCCGGGCACTCAGCTGGTAACGGTGGGCGGCGCTATTGCCAACGACGTGCATGGCAAGAATCACCACGCCCTGGGCAGCTTTGGCGACCATGTGCTGCGGCTATGGCTGGCACGCAGCAACGGCGATCTGATCGAATGCAGTCCCACACAGCAATCATCATGGTTTGCCGCCACCGTGAGCGGAATGGGGTTGACCGGCGTGATCGTGGGCGCCGAACTGCAACTGCGCCGCGTGGCCGGGCCATGGCTGGATACCGAAACCATTCCGTACGGCGGCCTCGACGAGTTCTTTGCACTGGCCGATGGCAGCGAGGCGGGTTGGGAACACACCGTGGGGTGGATCGACTGCCTTGCGGGTAGTTCTTCTTCGGACATACGTGGCATCTTCATGCGGGCGAACCCCTCGGTGGCCACAAGGGGGCCGATGCCTCGGGCAGCAGAGCGGCGCATGCCATTCACACCGCCCGTCTCGCTGGTCAACCCGCTGACGCTCCGGCCTCTCAATGCCTCCTACTACCATCTGCAGCGCAGGCGGGCGGGCCAGGCACTGCAGCACTACGAGCCATTTTCATACCCGCTGGATGGCTTGCTGGAGTGGAATCGCATGTACGGCCCGCATGGCTTCTACCAATACCAGAGTGTGGTGCCTTCCCATGCGAGGCGGGACGCCACCCATGCCATGCTGCGCGAGATTGCGCGCAGCGGCGAGGGTTCTTTCCTGGCGGTTCTCAAGACGTTTGGCCAGCGCAGTGCGCGGGGCATGTTGAGCTTTCCCCGGCCAGGAACCACTCTGGCACTGGATTTTCCCAACCGGGACGAGCGCACCTTGCGCTTGTTCGACCGCCTGGATGCTATCGTCCTGGAAGCGGGCGGTGCCCTGTATCCGGCGAAGGACGCGCGCATGCCGCGTCACGTCTTTGAGGCAGGCTATCCACGCTTGCATGAATTTTTGCCGATGCGCGATGCAGGCATGTCATCCGCCATGTCGCGACGGCTTCTCGGGAGTTGAGTTTGAAGCCATCCGATTCGCAGCCTGCGCAGACACTCTCACAACCAAGGCGCATCGTCATCGTGGGCGCTACTTCAGCCATCGCCGAACATTGCGCGCGCTTGTGGATACAGGATGGCGCCGTCGATTTGATGCTCATCGGGCGCAACGACGAGCGCTTGCGCCGTGTGGCCGACGATCTTGCCGTACGTTCGCCCGCATCCCGTATCGAGTGCCTGAGGGCTGACTTTAGCGATGACGCAGCCATCGAGCGTGCCGTAGCCACGGCCTGCGCCCGGGGAAAGCCCGATGTCGTACTGATCGCACACGGCGTGCTGCCCGACCAGGCGGCCTGCCAGGCCGATTTGCATGCATGCCACAATGCCCTGGCAATCAATGGCATCTCGCCCGCATTGTTTGCCGAAGCGTTTGTCTCTCACATGCACAGCGCTGGCCCGGCCAGCCTAGTTTTGATCGGCTCGGTAGCAGGAGATCGAGGCCGACAGTCCAACTACGTCTATGGGTCAGCCAAGGGCTTGCTGGACCGCTATGCGCAGGGTTTGCGGCACCGGCTGGCCTTGGGCCGCAGCTCCCTCAAGGTCATACTGGTCAAGCCAGGCCCCACAGCCACGCCCATGACGGCACACCTGGTCGCGCAGGGCCAGTCGCTGGCGCCGGTGGAGGCAGTGGCCCAGGCAATCTCTACGGGGGTGGCGCAAGGCCGTGCCGTGATTTACGCACCGGGCAAGTGGCGCATCATCATGCTGGTGATTCGCTGCTTGCCCAGCATGATCTTCCATCGACTGAAAATCTGAATGATGGGAATGGATATGGCGTGCGCTGAAATACCAATGGGCCGATGCCAATATGCGCCCTGTGAACCGGTTGCCCCTTGGATGGCGCCGGCCGTCATGGATGCCATCAGGGAACTGCGATGAACCAGTTGCCTGGACTGTGGAAACTGGTGCGGCCGCGGCAATGGATCAAGAACAGTTTCGTACTCGCGCCACTCGTGTTTGCAGGAGAGTTTGCGAACCGCCATGCCATTGGACAGGCGCTGCTTGCAATGGTGCTGTTCTGCGTGGCGTCCTCAGCGGTGTACATCGTCAATGACATCCGGGATATTGAGCGCGACCGACGCCATGCCAAGAAGCGCCACACCCGCCCACTGGCCTCGGGCGCTGCGTCGGTGCCGGCCGCACTGGCGCTGCTTGCCGTGCTGTACGGCGCGCTGGTGCTGGGCTGGTTCGTGCAACCAGCCGCCGTTGCCGTGATCTGCGGCTACCTGGCGCTCAACCTGGCCTACAGCTTCTGGCTCAAGCACCAGCCGGTACTGGACATCTTCAGCATCGCTTTCGGCTTTGTGCTGCGTGTGTATGCGGGCGCGCAGGCCCTGGCCGTGCCCGTGTCGTCCTGGATGTTCGTCACCACGCTGTGTCTTGCGCTGTACCTGGCAGCCGTCAAGCGGCGGCAGGAGTTGAGCCAGAGCGGCAGCGAGGGACGTGAAGTGCTGCAACGCTATACCGTCGCATTGGTGGACCGGTATGCCGAGATGGCAGCCACAGGGGCGCTGGTGTTCTACAGCATGTTTGTCATGTCAACACAGCCCGCGCTGGTGATTACCGTGCCGGTGGTGTTGTTCGGACTGTTTCGGTACTGGTACGTGGTCGAAAAACTCGAGGGCGGCGAATCACCAACCGACGCCTTGCTCTCCGACGGGCCGCTGCTAGCGACAGTGGTGATCTGGGTGGGCGCGTGCATGTGGGTTTTGTGGCCTGCCGCTCAGGGGTAACGGATGGACTGGTCTTATGCCCTGACACCGTTCCTCGCCTGGCTGGTGGCGGGTGTGCTGAAGTTCGGCATCAACAGCCTGCGCCATGGCAAGTTGGCATTCGGCCTGATTGGCTACGGGGGCTTGCCAAGCAATCACAGCGCCATTGTCAGCAGCATGGCCATGCTCATCGCGCTGCGTGACGGCATCCAGCATCCAGCTTTCGGGGTGGCGCTGACGTTGGCTTTCATCGTGATACTGGATGCGGCCAGTCTGCGCCGCCAGGTCGGCAAGCAGGCACAAGCCATCAACCGCTTGGCGCAGCAGGATGAAACCCACATCCCCTTGCGCGAACGCATGGGGCATTCTCGTTTGGAAATTGCCGCTGGAATCGCCGTGGGCATCGGCGCAGCAGCAGCGGTCCATTCGCTTGGAGTTGGTTAAGTGCGCACCCGTCAGTACCTATCGCTTTTGCCTCCACGCTTTTGGGTCACACGCACACCCTCTATGGCCATGTTCCGGTCCACAGCCTTGCACATATCGTAGATCGTCAGCAAGGCCACTTGTACAGCGGTCAGCGCTTCCATCTCCACCCCCGTCGGCCCTACCGTTTCGACGGTAGCAGTACATTGCACGGCCTGACCGGAGGGCGCCAGTTCAAACTCAACCGCCACCCGCGTCAAGGCCAAAGGGTGGCACAAAGGAATGAGGTCGCTGGTCTTCTTGGCAGCCATGATGCCCGCGATGCGGGCGACGCCCAGCACGTCCCCTTTCTTTGCGGTGCCGGCCTTGATGATGGCTAGCGTAGCGGGGTGCATCTCGATGCGGCCGTTGGCGACGGCGATGCGGTGGGTGGCGGGCTTGGCGCTCACATCCACCATGTGGGCCTGGCCCTGGGCGTCGAAGTGGGTGAGGGTGGGTGCAGTGGCTGGGTCGGGCTTGGACATGGGGATCGGATCAGGGAAGGCAATTTCTTGGTAACCAGTTGAATCGCCGGGAAACACTGGAGTGTCAGGGCATCATACGGTCCATGCGGAAAATCCCAAGCAAGGCGGCCTTCCCTGACAGCACCGAGCGGGCGCGGTTGCGTGCGGCGCTGGCACCCCTGCTGCTTGCCCTGGCTTGCAGCGTGGCGCTCGTTCTTCCCGTGCGCATGGCCCATGCCCAGTTGCCCACGCTGGGCGATGGCAGCGAACTCACCACCAGCGGCGAACGCCGCCTGGGGGACCGTATCATCCGCGAACTCTACCGCGACCCGGACTACATCGACGATGCCGTGCTGTCCGAGTATGTCCAGGGCCTGTGGCTGCCGCTGATGGACGCGGCGCGCAAGCGCGGTGAACTGTCGCCGGAGCTCGACGAGCGCTTTGCCTGGGAGATCCTGCTCGGGCGCGACCGCACGGTGAACGCCTTTGCGTTGCCCGGCGGCTACCTAGGTGTTCATCTGGGACTAATCGGCGTGGTTACTACGCGCGACGAGCTGGCCTCGGTGCTAGCCCACGAGCTCAGCCACGTCACGCAGCGCCACATCTCACGCCTGATCACGCAGCAGAGCAAGCAGACGCCGCTGCTGCTCGGTGCCATGATCCTTGGGGCACTTGCAGCCAGCAAGAATCCGGGGGCGACGCAGGCCCTGGTAGTGGGCGGGCAGGCGTTGGCGATGCAGAACCAGCTCAACTTCTCACGCGACATGGAACGCGAGGCAGACCGCATCGGCTACGGCTTGATGGCGCCTGCGGGGTTTGCGCCGCAGGGTTTTGTGACCATGTTCGACAAGCTGCAGCAGGCCAATCGGCTCAACGACAACGGTTCGTGGCCATACCTGCGCAGCCACCCGCTGACGACTGAGCGCATGGCAGACATGCAGTCGCGGATCCCCCCGAGCGGTCCCGCGGCCGCCGCCACTTCCACAGCGAGCCTGGAGCACGCCATGGTGGCGGCGCGGGCGCGCGTGTTGTCCAACCCTGGAGTGGACGCACTCAGGCAGTGGATGGCGGAACCCCAGAGCACCGGCTTTGCCAGCCAGCCCGCGTCACGCAAGGCTGCCGCGCTGTATGCAGCAGCCTTGGGTGCAAGCCAGCTGCGCGACTTTGGGGCTGCGCGCACAGCAGCCCAGGGGCTGGACGATGCGGTTCGGCAGGACGCGGCCGCGCAGCGCCTAGCGCGCCTTCTGAGGGCTGAGATTGAACTGGCTGCCGGCGACGCAGAGACCGCATTGAAGACTCTGGCCGAAGCACCCGCTGCGCCAGCCCTGCGCCGGCCTGAACTGGCGCTGCGCACGCAAGCGCTGCTGCGCGTCGGCAAAGCGAGTGAGGGCACGGGCGCGTTGCAAACCTGGGTTGCGACGCATCCTCGTGATGCGAGCGCTTGGCAGTGGCTGGCTTCAGCCTGGCAGGCACTGAATCAGCCCCTGCGCGCCGTACGCGCCGAGGCCGAGGCCCACGCTGCGCGGTACGACTACGCAGCCGCCGTCGATCGATTCAAGGCGGGGCAGGAACTGGCGCGGCGCGGCGGTGCTGGGGCGGACCACATCGAAGCGTCCATCATCGACACCCGCTTGCGGGCGACGGAGCTACTTCTTCGCGAACAGGCCGCCGAGCGCTGATTCGATCAGCACGCCCAGCAGCGAATAGATGAGCGAGCCCAGTAGCGCCGCGCCAAAGCCGGTGACGTGAAAGCCGTCCAGCACCCCGGCCGCTGCCCAGAACATGAGCGCGTTGATCACAAATAGGAACAGACCCAGGGTGACGATGGTGACAGGCAGCGTGAGCACCACCAGCACGGGCCGCAGCACCACGTTGAACAGGCCAATGACAAAGGCCGCAATGAGGGCCGACGTGAAACTCTGCACCTCCACACCGCTGTAGACGTAGGCCACGAACAACAGGGCGGCGGCGCTGAGCAGCCATTTGATGAGAATTTTCATTGGCAAAGAATAGCACCGGGCATCATCCTCGTGCACTGGCAGCGAGGCTGCGCCCTCCTTTGACCCTGCCTGAAGCGGTTACTCCACGGCCAGAGCCCAGAACGCGCCGCAGCCAGTGAGCAGGCTGCCCAGCGTCCCCGGCACCGACCCCCAGCGGGGTGTGGCCGGCTTCGGGGTGGCTGCAGAAGCCTGGACCGTTGCATCCATCTTGGGGCGGCGTGCGTCCAGCACCTGGGCAGGTGTCGCCTCTTCAGCTTGCAGCTGGTCGGTGAGTTCGGCCAGCGGTCCTTTGGCGATCACTGTAGACACCGTAGCGGCGGCCACAGGCAGCTGGGGAATGATCTGCGCAAACAGCTTGTCGGCCCACTTCGTGCGCCAGTTCTCGCGGGCGCTGTGGCTGACCCATTTGCTGATGCGGTGAGTCATGCGCGGTGCGCAGGCCACCAGCACCCAGCGGGTTTGGGCGGCCGCCTCGCGCGCAAGCAGTGGGGCAAGGATTTGCTGCGCATAGTCTGCGTCGTCCACGTACACGATGACTCTGTCCATAGCACCTCCAAAAGCTCATACGCCAGAAACAAAAAGGGGCACCAACACCTGCTGCCCCTTTTTAATAGTTGTCAGCCCCCGGTCGACCCGCCCATGAAAAGCGGCCGCGCCGAGGGGTTATCAAGCTGTCAGCCCTGTGCGGGCGTTGCGGCTGCACGGCGTGCCAGCACGGCCTTGCCAGCGGCCAGCACCAGCAGGGCGCCCACAATGTGCGAGCCCCAGTACAGGGCATCGGAGATGACGGCGATGCCCTTCTCGTCCACACCGCCCCACTTGGGCATCCAGTCCACGATGGCGGGGTTGACGAACGCAGGGTCGGTCACCAGCATGCCGCCCGCAATCCAGCCCAGCAGCATGCCGCCCAGCGTGATGATCATGGGGAAGCGCTCCATCAGCTTGATGACCAGTTGGCTGCCCCACACGATGATCGGGATGGAGATCAAGAGGCCCAGCACTACCAGCAGAAGCTGGTGCTCGCCAGCGTTCTGTGCGGCGCCGGCAATCGCGATCACGTTGTCCACGCTCATGACCAGGTCGGCCACGATGATTGTTTTGATGGCAGCCAGCAGCTTGTCGCTGCCTTGCACATCGCCGTGGCCTTCTTCGTCAGGTGCCAGCAGCTTGATGCCGATCCAGACCAGCAGTAGTGCCCCAACGAACTTGAGGAAGGGCAGTGCCAACAGCGTCATGGCAAAGGCGATAAGGATGACGCGCAGGATGATGGCGCCAGCGGTGCCCCAGATGATGCCCTTGGTGCGCTGCGCCGGGGGGAGCTTGCGGCAGGCCAGGGCGATGACGACGGCGTTGTCGCCCCCCAGCAGGATGTCGATGATGATGATCTGGCCGAGTGCGATCCAGAATGCAGGCGAAGCCAAAAAGTCCATAAATTCCTCAGTATCAATGGGCACAAGGGCGGGCCGGCTGCCACTGTAGCGCCGAGTCTGCCCTGCGGATAGAGGGCCTGCGATGGGCGGACCAAGGACGTGCCGCGGGGGCAGAGGATGCGTGGGGACGGCCTTGATCAGCCCACAACGGGCCCATCAAAGGTCTTGCTCGGCCCCATCCGCACCGCAGGGATGGGATGTGGCCCGGACCGCCGGAAGCGATGCTTCGCTTCGTACTGACGACGGTGCCGTTGCCGCGCCCCGGCGGGCGCATGGGCATGCGCCGGGGAGCACGTCGGGAGCTACTCCCCTTCGAAGCAGCGATTGGAACATTGCCCGCGCAGCCGCGCAAGGCCGCAGTGATTGTGGATAGTGCGTATGCAACGAACGCTGCGGCTGCGGCGCCAGCCCCCGGCCATTTGGGGCAAAAGCCGCGATGCAGACCCGGGCACCCAAACCGTACCCGCCCGAGCTGGCGGCTATGATGCGGGCCCTTTGCGCCCCCGCGTCCCCATGGCTGCCATCCACATCACCGACATCGAAGCTGCGATCAACCATTGGCGCAGCCGCGCTCCGTCGCCCGATGGCGTGGCACTGGCGCCCGAGTTGCGGGCACTGGGCGAGGCCTACGCGCTGCTGGTATATGCCCACCAGGATGCGGTGGACGAAAACCATCTGGTACCTGCTGCGCTTGCGGCGTGGCAGGCCTGGTACGACACTACGCCCGACACGCCCTGCATCGCGATCTGCTCCACCAGCCAAGGCGATGACCTGTGCAAAGGCTGCGGCCGCACCTTTGATGAAGTACAGCTCTGGCCCGGGATGTCGCCTGCAGAAAAACGCACGGTATGGCGCCGCATCACCCTGGAGCATTCGGCCTGGCGCTTCAACCGCTACGCAGAGCGCGCGGCGGAAGGTCCGACGTCCGGGTCTGTGCCGCTGCGTGCCGGCACGACAACGTCCTGAGCGCCGCCCTACGCGCCAGCCCCCCGGCGCCCAGCCAAACCCCGGGCTGTACGCGCAGCCCGCAAACCGTTAAGGTGGCCGCACCATGCTGCGTCTGACCCAAGCCCCTAACATCGCCATCGCCACGCTGTGGGCCGACCTGCTCTGCGAGGCGGGCATGACGGCATCTGTGCAGCGGCAGTACCTGGGCGCTGTGGCCGGGCACCTGCCACCCGACCAATGCCTGCCCGAGATCTGGCTTGACTACGACGAACACGCGCCACGGGCGCGCGCGCTGCTGCAGGAGTTGCAGGACATCCCGCAGCGCCGCTGGGCGTGCCGGTGCGGCGAAACGGTCGAAGGCGGCTTTGAGCAGTGCTGGCACTGCGGCGCCCTCATGCCTCCGGACTGAATACGCTATCGATTAAATAGCTATTAGCGCTTATCAAATAAGCGCTAGAGCCGTTTTTCGCCAAATGTTCCGATCACTTCCAACGCACCGGCTCGACATGCACGCTCCCGAGGCTGCTGCCTAGCATGAGGGCGCCTTCCTGCACCGTGGCCTGCAGTTGCATGCTTCGTTCGGCCAGCTGAGCCAGGGCTTGCGAAGCGTCGGTGGGGATGCGCCAGACTTGCAGCTTGTCCAACCGTGACAGCTTGCTCTCAATGCCCTTCCACCAGATCTCGGCGGCGTGGTTGAAGCAGTAAACGATGACCGAATCAGCCTTGCTGCAGGCCTTGGTCAGCGGCTTGTCTTCGGGCTGGCCCACCTCGATCCAGACGCGCTTGCGACCGGTGAAGTCGGTGAGCGAAGCGTCGGGGTCGTCCGGATCCGACAACCCTGCACCAAAAGCCAGGGTGCCGTCTCCATTGCACAGGTCATTGAGTTGGTGCGCCTGGATGGCCAGCGCCGCCAGCCGGACCATCATGCGCTCGTCGGTTTCGCTGGGGTGCCGCGCCAGGGTGAGGGCGTGATCGGCGTAGTAGCCGTGGTCAATGTCGGCGATCTGCAGGTTCGCCTTGAAGATGGTGGATTTGATGGCCATGCGAGTAAAAAGGATGAGGTGTGACGTCGGCGCGCGAGCACATGGAGCTCGATCGGCTTCCGCTTACACCGAGAGCTCAAGCCGCTACAGGTCTGCGAGGCTTCCAGCGCAGGGCAGGTTTTTCTACCCCGTGCCAAGACATCACTGCCAGCGCCAGCGCACCCAGCACGCTAAGTGCGAATGCAACCGGAAAACTAAGCTGGTTCGCAAAGCTCCATATCACCAGTTGCTGCACCGGGAACCCGTAAATGTAGAGCCCATAGGAGAAATCGCCAAAGCGCCCCGCGCTAGCAAATCCCGAAGTGCGGCAACTGCCCCAGATCACCGCCAGAGCTCCAGCCGCCCACAGCGGCGCCTGGCCACCCAGTAGCGGCGGTCCCCAGCGAAACCACACCCCGCACGCTACCACCACCGCTGCGGCTGCCAGGGCGGCGCGGGGTCTCCATAGGTGCTGCCACTGCGCCAGCACCGCGCCCAGTGCAAAGATGATGGCGTACTGCAAAGCGAACGACCATTCGGGAACTGTGAGCCCGCTGTAGCGCCAGTGCAGCGCCGCAGCCAGCAGCGCGAATACGACCAGGGAGGCCCATCTCCAGCGCAGCACGCCTACGGCACCTAGCAAGGCGAGCCCAGCGTAGCAGCCCACTTCCAGCGGAATGGTCCACAGTGGCCCATTGACAGACCCCGGGTGCGGGCTGGATGTAAACACTCCCGGCAAACTGGTATGCGTGCTGAGCACTAAGTTGGTCAGATGCTGTCGCGTCAGCGGATGGAAAAAATACTCCGTCAATGGCAGCTCTGTCAGCAGCGGGCCCAGCACCAGCACTGCCAGCAGGACGACCACCGCGAGCCCCGGCCAGATCCGCAGCGCCCGGCGCAAAGCAAACCGCCCCAAATGCGGGTCGGCCCGCCACGACTGACTAACCAAGCACCCACTGATCGCGAAAAACATGACCACGCCCACAGCGCCAGGCTCATTGCCAAAGAACAGCGGGCTCGGCCGGCCCATCAGCGCGAACTGATGGCTCCAGATCACCAGCAGCGCCGCCAGCATGCGCAGCGCATCGAAGTTGTTTGCGCGATGGACCGTGCTGCTAGCCTGCGGGGGGCGCCGGTCCTTTAAGCCCTGGGGCAGCACGTGGGGGTCAGACTCGGCGCGCCAGCACAGCCGCCTTGCCCACATAGCTGCCCGGCGTCATCGCCAGCAGGCGGTCCTTCTCAGTCTGGGGGATGTCCAGCGACTGGACCAAGCCATGTAGCGCTTCGGCCGTCACGGTCTTGCCGCGGGTGACTTCCTTGAGCTTTTCGTAGGCGCCCTGCACCGCATAGCGGCGCATCACTGTTTGGATGGGCTCGGCCAGCACTTCCCAGGCAGCGTCCAGGTCTTCGGCCAGGGCTTCTTCGTTGATTTCGAGTTTGTTCAGGCCGGTGAGCAGCGAGGCGTAGGCCAGCGCGGCGTAGCCCAGAGCCACGCCCATGTTGCGCAGCACGGTGCTGTCGGTCAGGTCGCGCTGCCAGCGGCTGATGGGCAGCTTTTCGGACAGGTGCTTGAGCAGTGCGTTGGCCAGGCCCAGGTTGCCTTCGGCGTTCTCGAAGTCGATGGGGTTGACCTTGTGCGGCATGGTGGATGAGCCGATCTCGCCGGCCTTCAGCCGCTGCTTGAAATAGCCCAGGCTCACATAGCCCCAGATGTCGCGCGAGAGGTCGATCAGGATGGTGTTGGCGCGCGCCACGGCGTCGAACAGCTCGGCCATGTAGTCGTGCGGCTCGATCTGGATGCTGTAGGGCTGGAAGGTCAGGCCCAGGCCCAGGGGCTCGGGCGTTTCGATGACCTTCTTGCTGAAGGCTTCCCAGTCAAACTCGGGCCAGGCAGACAGATGGGCGTTGTAGTTGCCCACGGCGCCGTTCATCTTGCCCATGATTTTGACGGCGGCGATCTTCTCGCAGGCCGTCTGCAGGCGCATCACCACGTTGGCCATTTCCTTGCCCACGGTGGTGGGGCTGGCGGTCTGGCCGTGGGTGCGGCTGAGCATGGGCACGTCGGCAAAGGCGTGGGCCATCTCGCGCAGCTTGAGCACGATGCGGTCCAGGCCCGGCAGGATGACCTGGTCGCGGCCCGAGCGCAGCTGCAGCGCGTGGCTGGTGTTGTTGATGTCCTCGCTGGTGCAGGCAAAGTGCACAAACTCGGACGCCTTTTCCAGCTCGGGGCGCGCCTCAAACTTGCTCTTGATCCAGTATTCGACTGCCTTGACGTCGTGGTTTGTTGTTTTTTCGATCTCCTTGATGGCGGCGGCGTCCGCCTCGGAGAAGTTCTTGATCAGGCCCAGCAGGTAGGCGCGTGCGCCGGTGGTCAGGGGTTTGAACTCCGCAAAGCCTGCGTCCGACAGGGCGATGAACCAAGCCACCTCGACCTGCACGCGGCGGTGCATGTAGCCGTGCTCGCTCATGATGGGGCGCAGAGCGGCAAGTTTGCTGGCATAACGGCCGTCAAGCGGCGACAGGGCGGTGATGGTGGACAGGCTCATGGCGCGTCATTGTAGGCGGGGCGTGCCGGGAGCCCGCCCTGGTCGCGTCAGCTTGGGGTGGGCGCCTGCCGATAGAATCCAAAGCAACTTGTTCAGCTATCCCGCGCACGGGAAGACCCACCATGAAATTGATCGGAGCCATCGCCAGCCCCTACGTCCGCAAGGTGCGGATCGTGATGGCCGAAAAAAAACTCGACTACCAGTTTGTGCAGGAGAACGTCTGGGCGGACGACACCCACATCGCCACCTCCAACCCGCTGGGCAAGGTGCCCTGCCTGGTGATGGAAGGCGGCGAGGCGGTGTTCGACTCCCGGGTGATCGTCGAATACCTCGACACCTTGTCGCCCGTGGGCAAGCTGATCCCGTCGCAGGGCCGTGAGCGGGCCGAGGTCAAGACCTGGGAGGCGTTGGCCGATGGCGTGATGGACGCGGCCATCCTGGCCCGCCTGGAAGCCACCTGGGCTCACCGCAAGGACAGCGAACGCAGCCAGGCCTGGATCGACCGCCAATTGGTCAAGGTCAACGACGGCCTCAGGTCCATGAGCCAGGGCCTGGGCGACAAGCCTTATTGCAGCGGCATTCACCTGAGTCTGTCCGACATCGCCGTGGGCTGCGCCCTGGGCTGGCTGGAGTTCCGCTTCCCCGACATCGCCTGGCGCAGCGAGTACCCCAACCTGGGCAAACTGCTTGACAAGCTGATGCTGCGCCCGAGCTTCGCGGACACCAAGCCAAACTGAGCCCGTAGCGGCGCACGCAGGCTGCGGCGTCGCCCCCCGGCCTGCCGTATGCTCGGGCCCTCATGAACGAAATGGTTCAAACACCTCCAGACGCCCGCCCTCCTGCACCGCGCGCCCCTCGGCCTCGTGCGGTGCGCAGCGCAGCGGCTGCCCCTGCTGTTGCAGGCCCCGACCGGGTCCGCATCAACGACCCCGACCGCACCATGGCCAACATCCTGCAGGTGGCCACGGCGGAGTTTGCGGACAAGGGCCTGGCCGGGGCACGCATCGACGAAATCGCCGCGCTGACCAACACCAGCAAGCGCATGATCTACTACTACTTCGGTAGCAAGGAGGGCTTGTACGTCGCCGTGCTGGAGGAGGCCTACAGGCGCATCCGCCGCATCGAGGCTGAGTTGCACCTCGAAGACCTCGCGCCCGAGCAGGCGTTGCGCACTCTGGTGGGCTTCACGGTGGACTACCAGCTTGCCAACCCCGATTTCATCCGGCTCGTGATGAACGAGAACATCCACCGCGGAGAGTTCATCAGCCAGTCCACCACCATCCAGGAACTCAACATCCCCGTCATCCACGCAGTACGCGACGTGTACGAACGCGGCGTCGCGGCGGGCGTGTTCCGGCCCGATGTGGACCCGGTTGATCTGCACATGTCCATCTCGGCGTTGTGCTTTTTCAATGTGTCTAACCGGCACACTTTCGGCGCCATTTTCAAGCGCTCGCTCGACACGCCCGCCGCCACGGCGCAACGCCGTGAATCGATCATCGAAATGATCGTGCGCTTCCTGCGGCCCTGACCCTCCCGGCCCGGACGGACGCGCGCCAGCGCGTACCAAGAAGTCTCCCGCTCCTCACACCGTCGCCCCATGGGCGCCCCCCGCAAGGCCGCACCCTGCCATGACAAGCTATACAGGGTTTGCACCAACGCAAAATACTAACCAGTTCGTACAAAATTATTTCAGCTTTCCGCAATACAACGACTGGAGACACCATGTTTGCACTGGCCGACCGCGTGCTGCGGGGATACACCCGCGTGCTGGATGCACTGTCCGGCCTGTGTCTGGCGGTGATGGTGGTGCTGGTGTTTGGCAACGTGGTGCTGCGCTACACCCTGAACTCCGGCATCACGGTATCGGAAGAGCTTTCGCGTTGGCTGTTTGTGTGGCTGACCTTCATGGGCGCCGTGGTGGCGCTGCGCGAACACGGCCACCTGGGCACCGATGCGCTGGTGGCGCGCCTGCCCGCCGTGGGCAAGAAGGCCTGCCTGGTGCTGGCGCAGCTCGCCATGCTGTATGTGTCGTGGTTGCTGCTGAGCGGCAGCTGGGCCCAGATGCTCATCAACTGGGAAACAGAAGCGCCCGTGACCGGCGCCTCGGTGGGCATCTTCTACGCCAGTGGCGTGCTGATGGGCGGGTCGGGGATTGCCATCTTGCTGCACGACCTGCTGCGCACGCTGTTCGTTCCGCTGGCTGAGCACGAGCTGGTCATGGTGCAGGAGAGCGAAGAACTGGCGGCCCTGGCGCACCGCTCTGCGGGCACCGATGCATCCCACGAAGCGCCCGGCAGCCACCGCCCCTGAACCCTCCGCACAGGCTCTCCACCATGACCGTCACCATCTTCCTCGGCTCCCTGCTGCTCGCCATGGCGATCGGCATTCCCATCGCGTTTGCGCTGCTCATCAGCGGCGTGGCGCTGATGTGGCACTTGGACCTGTTCGATGCGCAGATCCTGGCGCAGAACGTGATCAACGGTGCCGACAGCTTTCCGCTGCTGGCCGTGCCCTTCTTCATGCTCGCGGGCGAGATCATGAATGTGGGCGGCCTGTCCAAGCGCATCGTGAAGCTGGCACTCACGCTGGTCGGCCACGTGCCCGGCGGACTGGGTTATGTGGCCATCATGGCGGCAGTGATCCTGGCTGCCGTGTCGGGCTCGGCCGTGGCCGATGCTGCAGCGCTGGCCTCCCTGCTGCTGCCCATGATGGTGGCAGCAGGCCACAACAAGGAGCGCTCGGCCGGGCTCATTGCGTCGGCCGGCATCATCGCCCCGGTAATTCCACCGTCCATCGGTTTCGTGATCTTTGGCGTGGCAGCCAACGTATCTATCAGCAAGCTGTTTCTGGCAGGCATCGTGCCGGGCATCCTGCTGGGCTTGGCGCTGGCCCTCACTTGGTGGTGGCTGGTGCGGCGCGAAGATGTGGCGCCCCCCAAGCGCGCCACCCGCGCCGAACTGGGCGTGGCCCTGCGCGAAGCCGTGTGGGCGCTGGGCCTGCCCATCATCATCCTGGTGGGGCTGCGCATGGGTGTCTTCACCCCCACCGAAGCCGCCGTGGTGGCCGCCGTGTATGCGCTGTTCGTGTCCATGGTGGTCTACCGCGAGCTGAGCTGGCGCCAGCTGGCCGACGTCTTCCGCGCCTCGGCCCGCACCAGCGCGGTGGTGATGTTCCTGGTGGCGGCCGCCATGGTGTCCGCCTGGCTGATCACCGTGGCCGACCTGCCCTCCAAGGTCATCGGCATGCTGAAGCCCTTCATGGGCAACCAGACGCTGCTGCTGATCGCCATCATGCTGCTGGTCATGGTGGTGGGCACGGCGATGGACATGACGCCCACCATCCTCATCCTTACACCGGTGCTGATGCCTGTGGTCAAGGCCGCAGGCATCGACCCGGTGTATTTCGGCGTGCTCTTCATCATCAACAACGCCATTGGACTCATCACGCCGCCGGTGGGCACGGTGCTCAACGTGGTGGCCGGGGTAGGTCGCATTTCCATGTCGCAGGTCACCCGGGGTGTCATGCCGTTCATGCTGGCCCAGTTGGTCGTGATGTTCCTGCTGGTGCTGTTCCCCTCCATCGTCATGGTGCCGCTGCGCTGGCTGAGTGGTTGACCCCGTCTGCGCCCCGGCCCTTTTCTTTCCGCTCCGTTTCTGCCCCGCCTAAAAACCCAAGGAGACATTTCCATGAAGCTGCTCAAAACCCTGTTCGCCACGGCCCTGGTTGCCACCTCGCTGCTGTCCGCCGCACATGCCCAGGAACGCACCATCAAGTTCGCCTTCCAGAACCAGAAGGACCACCCGCAGGCGCAGGGTGCACAAAAGTTTGCCGACCTGGTGGCGGCCAAGACCAATGGCCGCATCGCCGTCAAACTCTTCCCCGGCGGCACGCTGGGCGGCGACCTGCAGACCGTGTCGGCACTGCAAGGTGGCACGGTGGAGATGACGGTGCTCAACGCCGGCATCCTGTCCGCTCAGGCCAAGGAATTTGGCATCTACGACTTCCCGTTCCTGTTCGCCACACCGCAAGAGGCTGACGCCGTGACGGACGGCCCGTTCGGCAAGAAGCTGCTCGACAAACTGCAGGCCAAAAATCTGGTGGGCCTGGGCTACTGGGAGCTGGGTTTCCGCAACCTCACCAACAGCAAGCGCCCGATTACCAAAGCCGAAGACATTGCAGGGCTCAAGATCCGCGTGATCCAGTCGCCGATCTACATCGACCTCTTCAACGCGCTGGGCGCCAATGCCGTGCCCATGCCTTTCCCCGAGCTGTATACCGCCATGGAACAGAAGGCCGTGGACGGCCAGGAGAACCCGTTCTCCACCATCCTGTCGTCCAAGTTTGCCGAGGTGCAGAAGTACCTCACTGTGACGCGCCACATGTACAACCCCCAGGCCGTGCTCGTGAGCAAGAAGTTCTGGGACAGTCTGAACCCCGCTGACCAGAAGGCGCTGAACGAGGCCATGGCCGAAGCCACGACCTTCCAGCGCGGCGTGTCGCGCGTGCAGGCCAACGTGGCGCTCGAAGACCTCAAGAAGGCGGGCATGCAGGTGTCCGAGTTCTCGCCCGCCGAGCTGGACAAGCTGCGCGCCAAGGTGAAACCCGTCGTTGAAAAACACAGCGAGAAGGTGGGCGCCGAGACCGTGCAAGAGGTCTATTCCACGCTGGCCAAACTGCGCGGCGGCAAGTAAGCCACCGCCGCCACCCCTGTGCTGCCGTGCGGTGAACACACCACCAACCCGGCAGCGCGCTCACCCCGTATTCCGCCCGCCCCATGAGCCTCCAGCTCCTCGATCCCCCGGTCATCCCCACCACGTCCACCATGTCCACCATGTCTTCCACTAGCCCCCGCAAGGTGCTGATCGGGCTGATCGGTGCCGGCATCCAGAAGTCGCTGTCGCCGGCCCTGCACGAAGAAGAAGCACGCCACCACGGCATGCGTCTGCACTACCAGCTCATCGACCTGGACCGCTCGGCCTCCTCGGTGGAGCATCTGCCCACGCTGCTGTCGGCGGCACGCATCATGGGCTATGCAGGTTGCAATGTGACCTACCCCTGCAAGCAGGCCGTCATCCCGCACCTTGACAGCCTGTCGGAGGAAGCACAGGCCATGGGCGCCGTGAACACCGTGGTCATCCAGGGCGGAAAACTCGTGGGACACAACACCGACGGATCGGGTTGGGCCTGGGGCTTTACCCGCGCGCTGCCCGGTGCCGACCTGCGCCGCGTGGTGCTGCTGGGAGCGGGTGGCGCGGGCGCTGCGATTGCCCATGCCGTGCTGCGCCTGGGCGCCGAGCACCTGAGCATCGTCGATGCGCAGCCTGAGCGTGCGGCACACCTGGCGGCCGACGTGAATGCGCTCTATGGGGCCCGTGCCGAAGCGGCTGACATCCAAACAGCCATGGCGCAAGCCACCGGCCTGATCCACGCCACGCCCACCGGCATGGACAAGCTGCCCGGCCTGCCGCTGGATGTGGCGCTGTTGCGGCCCACGATGTGGGTGTCCGAGGTGGTGTATTTCCCGCTCGACACCGCGCTGGTGCAGGCCGCGCGCGCACTGGGCTGCCGCGTGTCGGACGGTGGCGGCATGGCCGTAGGCCAGGCCGTGGGCGCGTTCAAGCTGTTCACCGGCGAGGCGCCCGACGCGGCACGCATGGACGCACATTTTCGCCGCCTGGTCAGCGCCCGCTGACCCGTTCCGTGCACGACAACACAAGGAGCTGAACCCATGAGCACCCCGATGGTGGCCACCCGCGAAGCGCTGGGCGACATGCCCAACCCCCTGGGCCTGCAGGGCATCGAGTTCATCGAATACGCCACCAGCCGCCCGCAGGCGCTGGGTCAGGCGCTAGGGCGCATGGGCTTCCAGCCCGTGGCACGCCACCGCTCGCGCGAAGTGCTGCTGTACCGCCAGGGCGACATGAACATCATCGTCAACGCCCACCAGGACACCGAACGCACCGGCGTGCATGCGCCGCCCGCACTCACCGAAACACCGGTGCTGGCCGCCATCGCCTTCCGCGTGGGCAATGCGGCCGCAGCATTTCGCCGCGTGCTGGAATTGGGCGCGTGGGCCGTGCACACCGAGGTCGAGGTGATGGAGCTGAACATCCCCGCCATCCACGGCGTGGGCGCGAGCCGCATCTATTTTGTGGACCGCTGGAAGGAGTTTTCGATCTACGACGTGGACTTTGTGCCCATCCCCTCCGTCAGCCCGCACCCGCCCGCACTGCAGGGCCTGCATCTGTTTGGCGTGGTGCAGTACATCGGCCTGGGCCGCGCAGCAGACTGGATTCACTTCTACGCGGAGTTGTTCGGCTTTGCCGAGCTGGCACCCGACCAGTCGTTTGGCGTGCTCACCCATGGCCGCATTTTGGCCAGCCCCTGCGGCACGCTGCACTGGCAGCTGATTGAACCGCTGGTCGATGCGCTGGATGCCGACCACGAGGAGCTGCTGCAGCGCGTGGCCTTTGGCACGCCCGATGTGCTGGCGACCGTGAATGCACTGCGCGCGCGCGGCGTGGAGTTTGTCGAGTCGCCCAAGGGCGTGCACACCGGCACGCGCGGCGCATTGACGCGTGCCGATGCGGCCTCGCCCAGCTTCGAGCTGGTGCGCAGCGCCCGCTGAGCCTGGAGACCGCCCATGCGTCAATCCACCATGCAACGCAACGTCGCCGATTTCGGCATGGACACCATCAGCTTGGCCGGCCCGCTGGAGGCCAAGCTCGCCGCCGTCAAGGCCGCAGGCTTTGGCCAAATCATGCTGGCCGCGCGCGACATCGTGGGCCATCCGCAGGGCATCGAAGCCGCTGTGCACGCGGTGCGCAACAGTGGCCTGCGCGTCACGGGCTTTCAGGTGCTGCGCGATTTCGAGGGCCTGTCGGGCCACCTGCACAGCTACAAGGCGGACATTGCCAAGCAGATGATCCTGATGGCGCGCGACCTGGGCGCACCCGTGCTGCTGGCCTGCAGCTCCACGTCATCGCACGCCACGGCGGATGCCGAGGCCATTGCGCGCGACCTGCGCAAGCTGGCGCTGCTGGCGTTGCCACACGGCATCCGTGTGGCGTTTGAAGGCCTCTCGTGGGGCCGCCACATCAACGAGGTGCACCAGGCGTGGGCGGCCGTGGAGCAGGCCGATTGCCCCAACCTCGGGTTGGCCATCGACTCGTACCACCAGTTCGCCACCAGCACGCCGCTCTCGGCCCTGGAGGATGTGGACCCGGCCAAGATCTACCTCGTGCAGCTTTCGGACTTCATGTGGCAGGAGACCCGCACGGTGCAGGAGCGCATCGAGACCGCGCGGCACTTTCGCGTGTTCCCTGGCGAGGGCGTGCACAGCCAGGCGCTGGCCGAGCTGGTGCGCACGCTGGACGGCATGGGCTACCAGGGCGACTACAGCTTTGAAGTCTTCAACGACGACTACCAGCAGCTGCCGCTGCCCTATGTGGCGCAACGGGCGTGGAACAGTGCGCTGTGGCTGGCCGAAGGCGTGCTGCGGCGCGCGGTGCCGCTGCCGGGGCATCCGCGCATCCGTGCGGCCGGATAAAGGCCCATACCAAGGCCCAGGCTTTCAGCTGTTGGCGCGTTTCTTCAGCCAGCGCATCAGCGCGCCCACCACGGGCAGCTTTTCATACAGCTCTTCGGCCGCGTCCCAGTAATCGCGGTGCAAGGTCACCAGACCTTGCTCGTCGAGCACCAGGTGCGAGGCGCCGCGTACGGTCTGGGTCTCGCCCTTGTCAAAGTTTTTGAACGCAAACAGAAAGTCCCAGGTCAGAAAGCACTGCTGCCCCTGCACCACCCGGCCCGTGACCACGAAACGCGGCTGCTCCAGTGCCTCGAACATGTGGGCAAAGATGCCCTGGATGGCAGGCACGCCCGCCACCTCGTTGAACGGGTCTTTGAAACGCGCCTGGGGCGCGTAGAACTGACCGATGGTCGCCACATCGGCGGGCGACAGGTTCTCGAAAAACGCAATGACGCGTGTGACGGCTTCTTCGGTGGCGGGGGCGGTGTAAGGGGGCTGCATGGAAACTCAGAGTCCCGTGAACTTGCGGACGGCTGGAAAGTACCACCGGTAGGGGAGCAGCCGCAGCAGCTTCATCACGCGCGTAAAACGCTTGGGAAAGTGGATGTCGAACTGCCCGCGCGCCCAGCCCTGCAGGATGGCGTCGGCTGCCGCTTCGGGCGAGATGAGCGCAGGCATGGTGAAGTCGTTGCCCGCCGTGAGCGGCGTGGCCACAAAGCCGGGGTTGATCACGCTCACGCCCAGGCCCAGGTCGTGCAGGTCCAGGTACAGCGCCTCGGCCAGGTTGATGAGCGCGGCCTTGGTGGGGCCGTAGGCCAAGCTCTTGGGCAGGCCCCGGAACCCCGCCACGCTGCTGATGAGGCTCACATGCCCTGGGCGACTCGCCTGGGCAGCGGTGAGCATGGCGGGCAGCACGGCGGCCAGTACATGCAGTGCGCCGTTGTAGTTGATCTGCTCGTGGCGCAGCATCACGGTCAGGTCGAAGTCGGTCGCGCGCATGTCGCGGTAGTAGCCCGCGCAGTAGCACACCAGGTCGGGTGCGCCAGCCGCCAGCACCTGCGCGGCGGCGGCTTGCACCTGGGCGGGCTCGCCCGTGTCAAAAGCCAGCGCCGTGCTGCCGGGGTGCTGCACCACAAAGGCATTCAGTGCATCGCCGCTGCGGGCCGAGACGATGACCTGCGCGCCGCGCGCATGCAGCGCCGCCGCCGTGGCCCGGCCAATGCCGCTGCTGGCCCCGATGAGCCAGGCCCGGCGGCCCTTCCAATCGCGCAAGGGGGGGTTGAGTTTCATGGTGCGCGCTTGGTAAAGGACAGGGTGATTTCGCCGAGCCGCACGCCGAACTTGCTCATGGTGGCGCGGTTGAGCATCACGCGGTCGTCGATGAGGTACATCCAGTCGTCCAGATCCACGTTGTAGACCTTGCCGTCCACGGGCAGGGCCAGCGTGTAGTTCCAGCGGAAGGCGTTACCGCGCGTCTGGCCGTTGGCCGTGCCCACCACATCGTCGGCAGTGCCGGTGTAGCGGCCGTCGGCATGCTTCACCAGGCGCCAGATGCGGCGCTGCGTGGTGCCGTCGGAATAGGTGAAGGCTTCATCCAGCACGCCCTCGTTGCCCTGCCAGCTGCAGTCCATCACCACGGTGAAGCGTTTGACGATCTGGCCGCTGCGGTCCTGGAAGATGCCGTAGGCGTCGATCTTGCCGTTGAAATACTGGGCCAGATCGAGCACCGGTTTTTCGCTGGCGTAGCTATCGAGGTTCTGGCTGGCGCAGCCGGACAGCACCACGGGCGCGGCCACAGCGGCCGAAAGGAGGAGGCGTCTTTGCATCATGGTGGTGGGCCTTGGTCGGTTCGAATTTAGACAAGCGCTGCGCCACGCGGGCGCCGCAGGATGAGGAGATAAAGCGCTGCCGCAGCGGTGAGCTTGAGCACGCAGGGCAGCACGGCATAGGCCAGCCCCAGGGTGTGCAGGCCGTCGTCGCTGCGTGTGCCCGGCGTGTAGCCCCACCAGCCCAGCAGCGGCAGCGCCAGGCCTGCGGCCAGTGCCAGGTTGAGCTTGGTGGCAAAGTTCCACCAGCCAAAGTAGGCGCCCTCGTGCTGGCCGCTGTCGCCCTCGGCGGCAATCACGCCGGCGAGCAAGGCGCTGGGCAGGGCCAGGTCGGTGCCCAGCGCCACGCCCGACAGCGCACAGACGATGAGGAACGGCACCACATCACCCGCGCCCAGAAACGCGGTCCACACAAACACGGCAATCGCCAGCAGCATGCCCGCCAGCCAGGTGCGCGCCAGGCCCCAGCGCGCCACGGCGCGCAGCCACAACGGAATGGACAGCGCAGCGCACACAAAGTAGGCCGCGAGGAACATCGGCTCCTGCGCGGGCGGAGCCTGCAGGCGGTCCTGGATGAAGAACAGCACCAGCGTGGCCGGGATGGCGCTCGCAATGCCGTTGAGCATGAACACCGCTAGCAGGCGGCGGAAGGCGGGCCGCCCCCAGGGCCGCCACAGGCTGGCGCGTTGGGGCGGGCGGTACACGCCGGCCACGGCGCCCGCGTGGCTTTGGGGGCGCGGGGCGCGCGTCCACGCCCACCAGCCCAGCAGCAAGGTGGACGCAAACACGCTGAGCATGACCGGCAGGCCCAGCAGCGCGGGCAGTACCGACGCCGTCACCACGCCCACCAGTGCAGCACCCTCGCGCCAGGCCACGATGCGGCCGCGCTGCAGCTCGTCGCCGCCCAGGCGTGCGCCCCAGGACTGGTGCGCAATGCCCAGTTGGCTGTAGGCCGTGTAGGTGATGAGCAGCGCCACCAGTGCCCACGCAATCAGCGCATCGGGCCCGCGCACCTGCGGGAAGAACAGGCTCGTCAGCCCCAGCGTCAGCACCACCGCCGACATCGCGCCCACTGCCAGCACGGCGCGCACCGAGCGGCCAAAAAGGTAGTCCGACAAGCGGCCAAGCAGCGGGTCCGACACCGCATCAAACAGCCGCGCCGCCAGAAGCACCCAGCCCAGCGTGGCCAGTGGCATGCCGAACTCGCGCGCATAGTGGTTGGGCAGAAGCACGTACAGCGGCAGCGCCACAAACGCCAGCGGCAGGCCCAGCAGCCCATAGGCCAGGCCTGCGCTGGCGCGGATGGGCTGCGTGAAGGTCATGGTTGGCCTGCAGTGCGGGTGGCGGCCAGCAGCTGTTGCCGAAGGCTGGGCTCGGAGGTCTGGGGCGAGAGCCAGATGCCGAAGAAGAGGCGCGAGAACTCGGCGTCCGCCACCTCACCCACCACGCGCCCACCCATCTTGAACGTAGCACCCACGCCGGGCTGGTGGATGCCCAGCAGGCGGTCGCCCGATGTCACGTCCGGCAGTGCGGCCTGCAGGGCCTGCTGCCAGCGCGCGGCCTGCTCGGGTATGAAGCTGCCCGCGCGGCGCATCTCTTCCAGCGACCGCTTGGCGATGGCCTGCGCTGAAAAGTCGCGGTGGTAGGTCAACTCCAGGGCCAGGGGCTGCGCGCTGTAGTTGGCAGCGTCAAAACCGGGGGACACCCACAGCCGCGCCCTGTACACCTCAAAACCCAGAAAGCGCAGCACGCCCTGGCCCGACAGGCGCAGGCCGGACAGCGGGGCCGCAGCGCCATGTTCGGCCGCGTGCGCCGGTCGCGGTTGCTGCGCCATGGCAAAACTTGAATAAAAACACGTACTAGCGCTTACCAATAAAGCGCTGATAGCTATGCTTTTCATAGCATCAGTCCTTGACCAAGGTGTATTGCACCAGGTCGATATTGCGCATCGCAAACGCCGCTTCGCAGTACGCAAGGTAGAACTCCCAGATGTGCATGAAACGCTGGTCAAACCCCAGCTGCAGGATTTGCGTGCGCTGTGCCAGAAAGCGCTCGCGCCAGCGTTTGAGGGTTTCGGCGTAGTCCGGGCCAAAGGCGAACTCGTCCACCACACGCAGGCCCGCCGCCTCGGCCTCGCGGCGGAATTCGCGCGGGCAGGGCAGGCAGCCGCCGGGGAAGATGTATTGCTGGATGAAGTCGGTGGAGCTGATGTAGCGGTCGAACAGGCTGTCGTCGATGACGATGCTCTGGATGCAGGCCTTGCCACCGGGCTTGAGCAGGCGGTTCACCGACTCGAAATAGGTGGGCCAGTATTCGCGGCCCACGGCCTCGACCATCTCGATGGAGCAGATTGCGTCGTACGGGCCGTCCTGGATGTCGCGGTAATCCTGCAGGCGCAGGTCGGCATGCTCGGCCACCCCTTGCTGCACCATGCGCTTTTGCGCAAACGCGAGCTGCTCGGTGGAGAGCGTCACCCCCGTCAGGCGGGCGCCGAATTCCACGGTCGCCATCTCGGCCAGCGCGCCCCAGCCGCAGCCGATCTCCAGCACCCGGGAACCGGACTCCACCCCCGCCATGCGCAAGGCGCGGCGCACCTTGGCGTGCTGCGCGGTGCGCATGTCACCGCCCGCATCGCCCTCGAACCAGGCGGACGAGTAGTTCATCGTGTCGTCCAGCCAGAGTTCATAGAACGCGTTGCCCAGGTCGTAGTGGGCGTGGATGTTTTTCTGGCTGTTGGCGCGGGTGTTGCGGTTGAGCAGGTGTTTGATGCGGTACAGCAGCCGGCCCGCCCAAGTGCCATAGATCACGCCTTCCACCTGCTGGCGGTTGGCGATGAAGAGCTTGAGCAAGTCGGTGAGGTGCGGCGTGGTCCAGTCGCCCGCGATGTAGCTCTCAGCAAAGCCGATGTCGCCGGACTTGAGCGCGGCGCTGCACACGTTCCAGTTCTTGAGCGTGATCGCGGCCGAGGGGCCCTCACCATGGCCGAAATGCTGCAAGGTGCCGTCGGGCAGCTGCACCGTGAGGTGGCCATGCTGCAGACGCTGCAGCAGCTTGAGCGCCGTGCGGGCGGCAGCCGGGGTGCCTGCGGGCAGGGCCAGGGCGGTGCGGGGGGCGGTGGTGGAGTTCATGGCGGCGTTCTCGTTCGTCATGGAATTCAGCGGGTCACGATGGATGCAGGCGCCTCGGGCTTGCGGTGAAAACGCACGCGCTTGAGCCACAGCTGCAGCGCGTGCCAGTGGATGCGGGCAATGACGGCCAGAGTCATCGCGGGGTAGCCCCAGAGCGCCTGGCGCAGGGTTTGGGGGGTGATGGGCTGGAGGGTGCCGCTCACGCTGGTCTGGATGAGCGGGCCTGTGTCGTCGTCGTGGTCGATGCGCACCACGGTGCGGCCTGCATCCTGTGCACTGGCTTCGGTGCGCATGAAGCGGAAACGGTAGCCACCGCTCACCGCGCAGAACGGCGACACATGGAACACCTTGCGCGCCTGCTGTTCCACGCCGTACTGCGGCGCATCCAGCAGGTAGCAATGGCGCTCGCCAAAGGTGTTGTTCACCTCGACCACGATGGCGCGCAGGGGGCCGTCCGCACGGTGGCAGTACCAGAAGCTCACGGGCTTGAAGGTGTAGCCCAGCACACGCGGGTAGCAGTGCAGCCAGACCTCGCCCGTGGCGTCGGTGATGCCTTCGGTGTGCAGAAGCTCGTCCAGCCAGGCCAGCGCACCGCCCTGCGCGGCGCTGCGGCCGTCGCCGTGGTCCACGTCATGGAAGCTGATGGCACCGCTGCGGTTCACGGCTAGCGGAGTTTGGGCACCCGACAAGCTGCGCATCGGCAGCATCAAAAAAAACGTGGGGTAGGCGAACGCATGCCGCCGGGGCCGCAGCCGCGTGTGGCGCACCTGGCCGAAGCCGATGAGGGGCGCTGCGGTGGGGGCCGGGGCGTGGCTCACGCGGCCTCCGCCAGGGGAGCGGGCAGGGCCGCCCGCAATTGCTCGGCCACCGCCAACCCGGATTTCAGGCCGTCTTCATGGAAGCCATAGCCCGTCCAGGCGCCACAGAACCAGGTGTGCTGCTGCCCTTGCAGCTTGCCCACCTGCTGCTGGGCACGGATGGCGGCCATGTCGAACACCGGGTGGGCGTACTCGTAGCTGCCGATCACGTGCTCGGGCGCAATGTCGCGCACCGGGTTCAGCGACACGACCACGGGTTGCGCAAACGGCACGGGCTGCAGCTGGTTGATGAGGTAGTGCAGGCACACGCGGGCCGACTCGCGGCTGCGCTGCTGGGCGCGCTCGTAGTTCCAGGCGGCCCAGGCGGCGCGGCGCTGGGGCAGCACAGACGTATCGGTGTGCAGCACGGCGCGGTTGGCCTGGTAGCGGATGGCGCCGAGCACGGCGCGCTCCTGATTGGTCGGCTGGGCCAGCAGCGCGAGGGACTGGTCGGAGTGTGTGGCCAGCACCACCTTGTCAAAGTGTTCGGTGTGGCCTGCGGTCACCACGCGCACACCGGCGGCGTCGCGTTCGATGCGGCGCACGGGGGTGTTCAGGCGCTTGTCGGCAATGCCCGCCACGATCTTCTCTACATAGTGGCGCGCGCCGCCGGACACCGTCCACCACTGCGGCCGGTTGCTCACCTGGATCAGGCCGTGGTTGTGGCAGAACCGGATCATGGTGGCCACGGGAAACTTCAGCATCTGGTCGGTGGGGCAGCTCCAGATGCAGCCCAGCATGGGCAAGAAGTACCAGTCGCGGAACGCGTCGCCAAAACGGTGCTCGCGCAGGAAGTCGCCCAGGGGCTGCATCAGCGCGGCCTCGGCCTGCTTTTCGGCAATGCGCGTGCAGAGCTTGTTGAAGCGCAGCAGGTCGCGCAGCATGCCCAGAAAGCGCGGGTTGACCAGGTTGGAGCGCTGGGCGAATACGGTGCTGAGGTTGGTGCCGCTCCACTCCAGCGCGCGGCCACCGCCGAGGGCTGCGGGCACCTGCACCGAAAACGACATGTCGGATTGGGCCGTCTCCACGCCCAGCTCAGCCAGCAGGCGGATCAGGTTGGGGTAGGTGCGCTCGTTGAACACCAGAAACCCGGTGTCCACGCCGTGGGTGACGGGGGTGCCCGACGCATCGGGCAAGGTGACATCGACGGTGTGGGTGTGGCCACCGAAGTAGTCGCCGGCCTCAAACAGCGTGATGTCCGCCTGGCCGCGCAGCTGGTGCGCGACGGAGAGCCCAGAGATGCCGGAGCCGATGATGGCGATTTTCATGGCCGGCCCCCTCTGGCCGACTCACGGAATAAAAAGGTTGCGAAGCGTCCCGAAACGAATAAGAGAGGGAGGGAGGAGAAGCGCTCCAGGAGGTCAGTCGGAACCCAGGGGCCCGAAAGGCTTCGCAACGTTAAAACTGTACGGCGCACCTTGGCGTCGCGCAAGGAATAGAGTGAGGCCACTCGCGCGAAGTTCCAGGCCTGAAACCGGTTTTTTTTAAAGAAACGTAAAGAAAACATGGCGGTCACCGGGGTGTGGGGGCGGCAAGCTGCTGCTCGATAGCCCGCACCAGGCCTTTGTTGTCTAGCGCCGTCAGGCTGGAGTACTGGTCCACCACCTTTCCGTCACGCGCCAGCAGGTATTTATGAAAGTTCCAGCGCGGCGCCGTGCCCGACAGCTCGGCCAGTTGACGGAACAGGGGCGATGCTTCTGCCCCCTTCACGCTGCTCTTGGCAAACATGGGGAATTTCACGCCGAAGGTGTTTTCGCAGAAATCAGCGATCTCCTTGTTGCTGCCTTTTTCCTGGGAAAAATCGTTGGACGGAAAGCCGAGCACCACCAGACCCTTGTCCTTGTAGCGGGCATACAGCTCTTCCAGCCCCTTGTACTGACCGGTAAATCCACAGAAGCTGGCCGTGTTGACAACCAGCACCACACGCCCCGCGTACTGGCACAAAGACTGGGGCTTTTCATCCTGAAGGCGAGGGAACGTGTGCTGCAGGGTGGCGGGGCAGGTGGCAGGGCCGTCGGCCGTCTGCGCGATGGCCGGCAAAGATGCAGCGAACGTGACGACGGCCAGCAGGGAGCGAAGGAGGGGTTTCATAGGGGCCTCGACGGAAAGTGCGCTCAATTTAACCGTTCCATCATTTTTTGTCCACATGAGTTTTTATTTGTACTAAGCGGTTTACGTCACAAATTCTGGATTGACATTGGAGCCGTGCGTACGCGGACACACGCTTGCAAGCACACGCGACGGCAACGAGGAGGGGGGGGTAGAAGGCGACGGACCGCAGAGGCGCAACCACGGGCGCTCTGGCGGGCGATGAGCTGCAGCGGCCGTGGACAGGGCGCTGGGCGTGGTCAGTACCAGGAGCCCGGCGGACTTGGAAATCGTCGGCTGCAAATTGACCGCAGCGGCCCCTTTTCGCCGTCTTTTTGCCCCATAGCCGGGCTATAGGGCTGCGAACCCGGCAAAAACTGTCCTCACTGGGGGTCAATTTTTGCTTTCGACGCTCCGAAGTCCGACGGGCTGCTAGGCCAGGCTGAGCAGGCGTTCCAGCGGGAGCTTGACACGCACGTCCTTGAAGGCCACCACGCCGGTGATCTTCCAGGGTGGCATGCCGGATTCGCGGGGAATGGGCTCGCCCGTGGGCATGCCGTCGCGATTGGTCACTACGGCCACGCGCGGAGTGGTGGCGGTGGTACCGCGGCGCACCACCACGCCGACTTCCTGGCTGGCCAGACGCACGAAGGCGCCGGGCGGGTAGACGCCGAGGGTCTTGACGAGGGCAGCGCCCATTTCGTCCACCTGGTGTTCCTCGTCGTAATAGCTGGCCTGCATGGCGGCCGTGACGGGCATGGGCAGGCGGGCCACGCGCGGGGCCAGGCGGGCGCCAAAGATGTCGGCGCGCTGCACCAGCCGGGCCATTTGCTGGGCCTCGGTCTTTTTGGCCAGCGGGCCGGGGGTACGGTGGTGGTGGCAGCGCACGGCCTCCAGCCACAGGGGGTCGGCCACGCCGAGCTGGCGCAGCAGTGCCTCGGAGCGTGCGGCATGGTCTTCCACCGCGGCGATCTGCGCGGCCGTGAGGGGGTGCGTCTGCTGCGCGAGCTGGTCCTGCAACTCGGTCATGGCGATGTTCATGCTCAGCCCCGCGTGCCCGACCTGCTGCACCCGCGCCTCGGGCCAGCGCAGCATTTCCCGCGCGACCACCATGCACACGCAGCTCACCAGCATGGCGTGTGTGGCACTGTACATGCGCGTTTCCTGCGCGGAAAGATAGATCAGTGCCAGCAAGGTGGCGTCGGGGGTCTGCTCCACATGGCGGGTCAGCTCGTCGTGCAGCGCCTGGAAACGCGCGCCAAAGTCGCCCGCCGTGGGCGACCGCAGCAGTTGGGTAGCGCGCAGCTGCAGCTCAGGCCAGTCCGGCGGCAGGCGGCCGGCGCGGGTGCGGCTGTCCTGCTCGGCGGCGGTCATCTTCATGGCCGCGATCTCGCCCAGGCTGGTATCGGCAATCAGCATGCGCTGCAACTGCGCGAGGTAGGCGCGGTGGCTGCCGCCGGACTCATCCGTGTCCACGCACAGCGCGCGCCCGCGGGCCACCAGGCTGGCCAGTTCTTCGCGCGTGCGGATCACATAGCCCTTCTGGGCCAGCAGCACGCCGTCGGACCCGCGCAGCACAAAAGGCAGCGGGTGGCCGAGCTGGATGGATTCGATGTTGAGGCTGACGAGGTTCATGTGCGGCTTGCATTATCCAACGCGCACACCTGTGGCCAAAGTCCGCGCAACGCAGAGGATTGCCCGGCTTTTCAAGGGACAGCAAGGCCCTGCGCCTTGCCGTCCCCCTCCTACGGCCTAGGGAACCGGAGCGGTGGGCGCTGGGGAACCCGGCGGTTCTGCCCGCGCTGCGCCCGTGTCGGGCGCGGCGTGACGGCCCCGGATGCGCCGCAGCAGCCTGCCAAAGCTCTGGCCCACGTCATCCACTCCGGTGAAGACGGCGGGGATGACTAGCAGGCTCAACAGCGTGGAGGTGATGAGCCCCCCGATCACCGCCACCGCCATGGGCGAACGGAAGCTGGCATCCGCCGCACCAAAGCCGATGGCGATGGGCAGCATGCCCGCGCCCATGGCCAGCGTGGTCATGATGATGGGCCGCGCGCGCTTGTGGCAGGCGTCAATGAGCGCCTCGAAGCGCGTCATGCCATGCTCGCGCCGCGCCAGGATGGCGTACTCCACCAGCAGGATGGAGTTCTTCGTGGCAATCCCCATCAGCATGATGAGCCCGATGAGCGACGGCATGGAAAAGCTCTTCTGCGCAATCAGCAGGCCCACAAAAGCCCCACCCAGCGACAGAGGCAGCGCCGCAAGGATGGTCACCGGGTGCAGGAAGTCCTTGAACAGCAGCACCAGCACGATATAGATACAGAGGACGCCGGTGAGCATGGCCAGGCCGAAGCTGGCAAACAGCTCGCCCATCATTTCCGCGTCGCCAATCGTCACCTGGCGCACGCCGGGCGGCAGGTTGCGGATGGAGGGCAGCGCCTCCACGGCCTTGGTCACCTCGCCCAGCGGCAGTCCAGACAGCTCGATCTCGAAGTTCACGTTGCGCGCGCGGTCATACCGGTCCACCACGGCCGGGCCGCCGCTGAACTCCAGCGTGGCCACCTGGCCGAGCATGACCGGGCCTTTGCTGCCCTGCACCGGCAGGCGCTCCAGCAGCGAGAGGTCGCGCCGGGCCTCGTCCTGCAGCTTGACCACGATGGGCACCTGCCGCGATGCCAGGTTGAGCTTGGGCAGCGACACGTCATAGTCCCCCACGGTCGCGATGCGCAGGGTTTCGGCGATGGCGCTGCTGGTCACACCCAGGTCGGCGGCACGCGCAAAGTCGGGCCGCACCGCGATCTCCGAGCGCACCAGGCTGGCGGTGGACGACACGCTGCCCAGGCCCGGTATGGAGCGCAGGTCTTTTTCCACGGCAAGCGCAGCGCTTGTCAGCGCTGCGGGGTCGTCTCCGGTGAGCACCAGCACGTACTTCTCGCCCGACCCGCCCAGGCCCACCTTGCTGCGCACGCCGGGCAGCGTCTCCAGCGCGGCACGGATCTGGTTCTCGATGCCCTGCTTGCGCGGACGCTCGCCACGCGTGGCAAGCAGGATGGTGAGCGTGGCCTTGCGCGTTTCGGCGTTGGCGCTGCCCATGAAGGGGTCGCCCCCCGCCGTGCCGCCGCCAATCGTGGTGTACACGCTTTGCACATGGTCCACCTGGGCAATGCGCTGGCGCGCGTCCTCGGCCACGGCGCGGGTCTGGGCCAGCGTGGCGCCGGGCGGCAACTCCAGGTACACCTGGGTCTGCGAGTTGTCGTCGGGTGGGATGAAGCCTGTGGGCAGCAGCGGGATCAGCGCCAGCGAACCTATGAAGAATGCCGCCGTGCCCAGGAAGGTGATCCACCGGTGCTTGATGCACCACGCCGCCCAGCGCAGGTAGGTGGCCATCCAGCGCGGGTCCTTGTGCTCCCCGACGATGGGCTTGAGCAGATAGGCCGCCATCATGGGCGTCAGCACGCGCGCCACGACCAGGCTGGCAAACACTGCCAGCGATGCGGTCCAGCCGAACTGCTTGAAGAACTTGCCCGCGATGCCGCTCATGAAGGCCGTGGGCAGGAACACCGCAATCAGCGTGAAGGTGGTGGCGACCACGGCCAGGCCGATCTCGTCGGCCGCTTCCATGGCGGCCTGGTAGGGCGACTTGCCCATGCGCAGGTGGCGCACGATGTTTTCCACCTCCACGATGGCGTCGTCCACGAGGATGCCCACCACCAGCGACATGGCCAGCAGGGTGATCACATTGATGGAAAAGCCCAGCAGATGCATGCCAATGAAGGCCGGGATGATGGACAGCGGCAGGGCAACGGCCGACACGAATGTGGCGCGCCAGTCACGCAGAAAGATCCACACCACCAGCACAGCCAGCAGCGCACCTTCATACAGCAGGTGCATGGAGCCGTCGTATTCCTCCTGCACGGGCTGCACGAAGTTGAAGGCCTCGGTCACCTCCAGGTCGGGGTGCTGCTCGCGCAGTTCCTTCAGCGCTTCCTGCACGGCCGCGCCTACCTCCACCTCGCTGGCGCCCTTGCTGCGCGCCACTTCAAAGCCCACCACCGGCTTGCCGTTGAGCAAGGCCATGGCACGCGGCTCGGCGATGGTGTCCGTGACGGTGGCCACCTGGTCCAGGCGGATGTGCCTCCCGTCCGACAGCGCGAGCGTGAGGCCTGCCAACTCTTGAGCCGACTGCACCGTGGCCAGCGTGCGTACGGGCTGTTCGCTGCCGCCCAGGTCGGTGCGGCCGCCCGCGCTTTCGGTCTGCACCAGGCGCAGCTGACGCGACACATCGGCCGCCGTGGCGTCGAGCGCCTGCAGCTTGACGGGGTCCAGCGCCACGTGCACCTGCCGGTCCACGCCGCCCACGCGGGTGACCGCGCCCACGCCGCGCACCGACAGCAGCTTCTTGGCGACGGTGTCATCCACAAACCAGGACAGCGCCTCGTCGTCCATGCGGGCCGATGCGATGGTGAAAGCCAGAACGGGCTGCGCGGCCAGGTCCATCTTGGTCACGATGGGGTCGCGCACGTCGCCAGGCAGGTCGCCGCGCACGCGGGCCACGGCGGAGCGCACGTCGTCCAGCGCCTCCTGCGTGGGCTTCTCCAGCCGGAACTCAGCCGTGATGGTCGCGCCGCCGTCCTGCACCTTGGTGTAGATGTGCTTCAGATCCTGCAGCGTGGCGATGCTGTTTTCGATCTTGCGCGCCACGTCGTTTTCCAGCTGCGCGGGCGATGCGCCGGGCAGCGCCACGGTCACGGAAATGGTGGGCAGGTCAATGTCCGGAAAGTTCTGCACCTTCATGGCGTTGAAGGACAGCAGTCCGCCGAAGGTCAGCAGCACAAACAGCATCAGCGCCGGTATCGGGTTCTTGATAGACCAGGTGGATACATTCATGAAGAACGCTCCTTAATTGATAGCTTCTAGCGCTTGTCCAGTAAGCGCTAAGGCCGTTTTTTGCTTGAAATCGGGCGTCATCGACGTGGGGGACGACCCGGCTGCAGGGGTCGTGCCGCTGACCACGCGCACCAGATCACCGTCGTTCAGGAACCCCGCGCCGCGCACCGCCACGGCCGCGTTCGCGTCCAGGCCCGCAAGGATCTCCACCCGGTCGGCAACGCGGCGGCCGGTCTGCACCTTGCGCATCTGCACGCGCTGCTCGCCGCCCACCACAAACACGTAAGAGAAACCGTCACGCACGACCAGCGACTCCTGCGGCACGGTGAGCGCATCGCTCGTGCCCAGCCCGAAGTCGCCGCGCGCGAACATACCGGCGCGGAAGTCGGTGCCGGGCGGCAGGTCCACGTACACCAGCGCATTGCGGGTCTGCGGGTCCACCGTGGGCGCGACCATGCGCACCGTGCCTTCGGCCTTGGCGCCACTGTCGGCCACCACCTGGACCTTGGCGCCAGGCTGGATGCGTCCCAGCTCGGTGGAAGTGACCTCGGCGCGCCACTCCAGCCGGCCCTTGCGCACCATGCGGAACAGCTCGGTGCCCGCGCCCACCACCGCGCCCACGGTCGCGGAGCGGGCCGAGATGACGCCGCTGTCGGGGGCCACCACCTGCGTGTGCTTCAGCCGCAGCTGCTGCGCATTGAGCGTGGCCTGCGCGGCCTCCACGCGGGCCTGGGCGGTTTTCTCGGCCGTGGTGAACTGCTGGATCTGCTGCTGGCTGAGCGCGCCCGTGGCCTGCAGCGAGCGTGCACGGTCGGCATTGGCCGCAGCCTCGGCAGCGTTGGCCTGGGCTTCGAGCAGACTGGCACGCACCTGGGCCACCTCGGCCTGCACGGTTTCGGCCGCAAAGGTGGCCAGCACCTGCCCGGCCTTGACCACGTCGCCCACGTTCACGCGCACGTCGGTGAGCCGCAGGCCATTGCTCTCTGCGCCGACGCTGGCCTCCTGCCAGGCAGCCACGTTGCCATTGGCCGCCAGGCGCACGGGCACGGCGGTGCGCTGCGGCTGCGCCGTGGTCACCGTCATCGCAGGCCGGGGCTGGCTCGCCTTGGGCTCGTCGGCCGCACGCGAAGTGCCCGAATACACCAGCGCCCCGCCCGCAGCCAGCACGCACGCAGCGATCACGGCCAGGGTGGCGGGAGACAACTTAAAGGAGAAAGAGGAATGTTGCATTTGCATCGGTCCTGAAGAGTTCATATCAGCCATGCAGCCGAGCTGCGTGGGGTCCACAACGGTTGAAACTGGCGCATCGCAGACCAGGGCAGCCGAGCAAGGGCCGCCCCGCAGCGATGGCTGTGCCCCCTGGGGGGAAGGCGCGAAGCGACTCAGGGGGGTACTCACGGCTTCCACCCACCGCCCGCCGCCCGGTACAGCGCCACCCAGGCCGCCTGGCGTTCGTGCTGCAGGGCGATCACCGCGTTTTCCGCCGCCAGCGAGGTGCGACGCGCATCCTCCAGCTCTACCAGACTGGCCAGCCCGCCGCGCCAGCGCGCCTCGGTCGCGTCGAACGACGTGCGGTAGCCCGCCGCTGCGGCCCGCGCACTGGTGTTGCGCTCGGCAGTGCTCTGCAGCCGCACCAGCGCCTGCTCCACCTCGCTCACGGCCTGGCGCACGCGGGCGCGGTACAGGGCCACGGCTTCGTCGTACCGGGCCTGGGCCGCATCCACCTGCGCCGCGCGGCGGCCGCCGTCAAACAGCGGTACGCTCAGCGCCAGCGGGCCCAGGGTCCAGGTGTTCAGGTCCGTCGTGGCACCGCCCGTGCGCACCCACGCCGTGCCGATGGACCCGCTGAGTGCAAGGCGCGGGTAGCGCTGCGCCTGGGCACTGCCTACGTCGGCGCTGGCCGCGGCCACGTCGCGCTCGGCGCTGTATACGTCGGGACGCTGCGCCAGCACCTGGGCAGGCAACACGTCCACAGTGAACAGCGCATCCGGGGCAGGCCGGGCGGGCGATGCCGCCAGGCGTGTGCGCAGGGCGGGCTCCTCCAAGCCGGTGAGCGCGACCAGCGCCTTGAGCTCCACGTCGCACTGCATGCGCTGCTGGGACACGCGCGCCTGCGCCTCGGCCGCGCTGGCGCGGGCCAGGGCCGCCGTGGCGGGCGCGGTGAAGCCGGCGCGCTCGCTCAAGTCCGACAGCCGGGAAGTTTCGGCGCGCGACTGCGCATCGCGCTCGGCCACACGCAGCTGCTCCAGGCAGGTGCGCAGGCTGCTGGTCTGCTGGGCCACCTCGGCAGCCACGCTCACGCGCGCCTCGTGCCACAGCGCCTCGGCACCCGCCAGGCGCTGGTTGGCCGCAGACTGGGCAGCGGCGTTGCCGCCAAACAGGTCGATCTCCCAACTGGCCTGCAGGCCCGCCTGGGCCGTGGTGGCAATGGCCGCCACCTGTTCATTGAAGCCCCGGCTGGCATTGGCCTGCCCGTCCACTGCGGGCAAAAGTGCCGATCGTGCCGTGGCCTGCGCTGCGCGGGCCTGTTCGATGCGCGAGCGTGCCTGGGCAATGCCGGGACTCACGCCCTGGGCGGCTTCGATCAGCTCAACCAGCAACGGGTCGTCCAGCTGGGACCACCAGTCGGACAGCCCCTGCAGGGAGCCCTGGTGTGGCAGCGGTGCTTGCCAGCTGGTGGGCACGGGGGCCACCACCTGGGAAGGTGGCGCCGTGGTGGCGCACGCGCTCAGCACCAGCGGCACGCAAGCCGCCAGAAGGAATCGGTTGCTCAACTTCATGTGTTGTTTTCCTTGTCTGAAGAGGGAAGGTGGCGCCGGGGCGCGGGCCTCGGGTGGGTCTGGCGGCGGCGCTCCATCTCGCCGTGCACCATGCTCAGGGCAAAGCCGGTGAGCCGCTGCACCCATGCGTCCACCGCGCCCGCGCCCGCCAGCTGCGGCGCCACCGCGACCAGCGGGTCCTGCTGCGTCCACAGCTGCATGACCAGGCCGGCCAGCGAAAACGCGAGCACGTGCATATCGTCGTCCACCTGTTTCACGCCCATGTGACGGCACAGTACCTGCAACAGCGCCAAGTGTGGGGCGCGGCATTCACGCTCGATCAGTTCGGGCCATACATGGGTGGGGTCGAGCAGCTCGCGCACGTGCAGGCGCAGCGACTGGGTCACCAAGCCTTCGTGCTTGAGGGGCTCCAGAAACCCTGCAAAGTAGCAGTGCAGCGCCTCTTGCAGGCTCAGGGCCGGGTCCGAAAAAACGGGGATCAGGTCGCTGCCGCTGCCAAACGGCTCGTAGAACGTGGCGGTGTACAGGCGGGCCTTGTCGCCAAAGTGGTACGCGATGGCCGCGACGTTGGTACCCGCAGCCTCGGCAATGGCGCGCACCGAGGTCTGGGCAAAGCCGCGCTCAGAGAACAGCTGGAGCGCCGCCTGCAGCAGCCGCGCGCGGGTGTCTTCTCCGTCACTGCGGGCCGTGCGCTGCGCGGCGGGAATGGGCGAGGGGAGGCCAAAACTCATGGCCCCGGATTAAACCACTCTAATTCAAACGTTTGTTTGAATTGACAAAAAATTTCAAATGAGAAGGATTTGCATGCAATGACACCCGTGCCTAGTCCACTGAATCCCAGAAATCGGCGGACCAGCGACTCAACTGCCGAACACGGCGCGCCACAGCGCGAGCACCGCCTCTCGCTCGGCCTGCAGCGTGGGCGGCGTGACCTGAGTGGGCGCCTCGTCCAGGCGGGCACGGTGCTGCACGCGTCGCAACTCGCGGTAGGCATCCGCCGCGGTCTGACCCATGCCGGGCGCAAGCAACCCCACCTGCTCGGCCCGCTGCAGCAGGGTGATGTTGCCCCGGTTCTCGCGCAGCTCGGGATGCACGGCCGAGTAGGCCAGCACCAGGTACTGCACCACAAACTCCACGTCCACCATGCCGCCGGGGCTGTGCTTGACGTCGAACTGCCCGTCCCGCACGGGGTGGGCGCTGCGCACCCGCTCGCGCATGGTGGTGATCTCGTCGCGCAGCGCGGCAGCGTCGCGCTCGGACGTGATGACGGCCTCTCGCACCGCATCGAACCGGGCCTGCAGCTCTGCGCTGCCCAGCACAAAACGCGCCCGTGTCATCGCCTGGTGCTCCCAGGTCCAGGCAGTGTTGCTGCCCCGGCGCTCCTGGTAGTTGGCATAGGCCTCGAAACGCGTCACCAGCAGGCCCGAGTTGCCGTTGGGCCGCAGCGCGGTGTCGATCTCGTACAGGTCACCTTCGCCGGTTTTTACAGTGAGCCAGTTGATGAGCTTGCGCACGAAGGCGGCGTACACCTCGGGGGCGCGCTCGTCGTCGTCGTCGAACACGAAGACGATGTCCAGGTCGCTGCCGTAACCCAGCTCTTTGCCGCCCAGCTTGCCGTAACCGATGATGCCGAACTGGGGTTCGTCGCGGTGGCGGTTCTTGAGGCGGCTCCAGCACCATTGGCTGGTGACGCGCAGCACGCTGTCGGCAAGGGCGCTCAGGTCATCCGCCACTTGCTCCACCGTGATGCGGCGCTCCACGTCCCGCGCCAGCGTGCGGAAGGTCTCGGCATGCTGCGCGCGGCGCAGCAGGTTGAGCAGTGTCTCGTCGTCGTCTTCGCCAGTGGACTGCAGCGACGCCAGGCGCAGGGCCAGCTCGCGCTCGAAATCGGCCACCACAAACCGTTCGGCCAGCAGCGCATCGCCCACCAGTTCGTCGATGACGCCGGGGTGCTGCAGCAAGTAGCGGGCAGGCCACTTGGCCGCGCCCAGCAGGTGCAGCAGTTGCTCGTGCACGGAGGGGCGCTCCAGCAGCAGCGCCAGATAGCTTTCGCGCCGCAGCAGGGGTTCGAGCCAGTTGATCAGCCGCAGCGCGGCTTCTTCGGTGACCCGGCCCTCATTGAGCCATTGCGCGGTGCGCTGCACCAAGCGGAACAACCGCGCGCGGGCCTCATCGCGCAGGCCTGCCACACGGGGGTGGTTGCGCCACTCGGCCACGCGTTCGCGAAAGCCAGCCGGCAGCTGCTCCAGCAGGCCTTCCAGCTCCGGTGGCGGGGGCGCTGCCGCCCTGGGGCCACCGCACCCGCCGCCGTTGCACTGCTTCTTGCCCGCGCCCCCCAGCAGGGTGTCGAACTCCTGCGCCACCAGCTCGCGGTGCGCATCCAGCTCGTGCAGAAACTTGCAGCAGTTCTCAAAACCCAGGGTGTGGGCAATCCAGGCCAAGTCGTCGTCGCGCGTGGGCAGCACATGGGTCTGCTGGTCATCCAGATACTGGATGCGGTGCTCCACGCGACGCAAGAACACATAGGCCTGCGCCAGTGCATCAGCCGTTTCCTGCGGCATGAGGCCGGCCTGGGCCAGGCGCTGCAGGGCGTCCAGCGTGGGGCGGCGGCGCAGCTCGGGGAACTGCCCGCCGCGCACCACCTGCAGCAGCTGCACGGTGAACTCGATCTCGCGGATGCCGCCGCGAGAGAGCTTCACGTCGTTGGCGCGCTCGGGGTGGCCGGCGCTGCGCTTGGCGGCGTGGTCGCGGATCTGGCGGTGCAGCACGCGCAGCGCGTCGAACACGCTGTAGTCCAGATAGCGGCGGAACACAAAAGGCAGCACCACGCCACGCAGGGCCTGCACCTCTGTCCCTGCCACGCAGTCGCGCGGCGCCACCACGCGGCTCTTCAGCCAGGCAAAGCGCTCCCATTCGCGCCCCTGCACCTGCAGGTACTCTTCCAGCGCCGACAGGGATACCGCTGGCGGACCCGAGTTGCCGTTGGGCCGCAGGGCCAGGTCCACGCGGAAGACAAAGCCGTGTTCCGTGGTGTCGCCCACCAGGCTGTAGATGGCCTTGACGGCGCGCGCGAAGTATTCGTGGTTGGATATGCGGCCGCGTCCATCGGCCGCGCCAGCGGTCTCGCCGTCCTGCTCGTAGACGTAGATGAGGTCGATGTCGCTGGAGACATTCAGCTCGCGCGCACCGAGCTTGCCCATGCCGATGATCCACAGCTGCACGGGCCGGCCGTCGGGGTCGCAGGGTGCGCCATGGCGCTCATCGAGTTCGCTTCGCGCCTGGTGACAGGCCTTGTCGAGCGCCAGCTCGGCCAGCTCGGTCACGGCGGTGGTGATATCGGCCAGCGGCGCACGGGCCTCGCAGTCGAGCTGGATCAGGCGCTCCATGACCAGTTGCCGGAGCACCCGCAGCGCGGTGCCGGTGTCGCACCCGCGCGCCCGCAGCGCTTCGTACGCCTGCTCCATCATGGGCCATCGGGGCACCCCGGGAGGCAGCAGGGCCAGATCGTTGTCGTAGCGCCGCCGAAGGCGCTGGTAGAAGCGCGAGTGCGCCGCACCCAGCTCGAACGCTGCCTCGGGACTGCAGGGCGTTTCAGGGCGCGGTGGGGACATGGCAGCTCTCGGGCGCAACAAACATAAGGACACCGGTTTGTAGTGAACCCGCGCCAGGGCTGCGGGTCATAATTCCTGCCACATTCAATCCCACCATGATCGATCCCACCTCACACCCCACACGCCTGCTGAAAATAGTGGCAGGTCTTGCGCGGTGGTCACTGGGTTTGCTGCTGGCCTTCTGGCTGCTGCTGACCATCGCCTGGGGGGCTCTTCACGGCTGGATTGTGCCGCGAATCGGTGATTTCCGCCCGCAGATCGAGGCGCATGCCGCACGGGCTCTGGGGGTTCCCGTGCAGATCGGCGCCATCTCCGCGCGCACCGAGGGCCTGATCCCGTCCATCGAGCTCATCAACGTGTCGCTGCTGGACGCTGCGGGCCGCGCCGCCTTGCGCCTGCCGCGCGTGGTGGTTGGGCTGTCGCCGCGCTCGCTGCTCAACGCCGGGTTTGAGCAGCTTTACATCGAGGGGCCCGAGCTGGACGTGCGGCGTACACCCGACGGACGCATCCAGGTGGCGGGCCTCGCGTTCTCCGAGAGCCAGGGCGATGACAGCGCCGCTGCCGACTGGCTGTTCTCGCAGGGCGAGGTTTTCATCAAGGGCGGCACCGTGCGCTGGACCGACGAACAGCGCCGCGCGCCGGAGCTGGCACTGGAGCAGGTGGACCTGCTGCTGCGCAACGGCAACTGGCGCCACCACATGCGCCTGGACGCCACGCCCCCTGCTGCATGGGGTGACCGGTTCACGGTGGTGGGCCAGTTCCGCGCGCCACTGCTGCGCGCCCGCGATGGCGACTGGCGGCATTGGAGCGGCCAGGTCTTCGCCCACTTTGCGCGGGTGGATGTCTCCCAGCTGCGGCACCACGCGGATGTTGGCATTGAGGTGAGCCAAGGCCGCGGCGCCCTGCGCGCCTGGGCCGATGTGCAGCGCGGGCAGATCGTGGGCGGCACGGCTGACCTCGCGCTGGCCGACGTGAACACCACACTGTCGCCGGAACTGCAGGCGCTGGTCCTGCCATCCATCCAGGGTCGGCTGGGCGGGCGCCGGCTGAACGGGGGCTTCGAGTTTTCCACCCAGGGCCTGCTGTTCCAGACCGATGACGGCCTGACTTGGCCGGGCGGCAACCTGCGCCTGGTGCATACGGCCGCCACGGGCAAGGTGCCTGAGCAGGGTGAGCTGCGTGCCGACAAACTGGACCTGGCCGCGCTGGCCGAGATCGCCAGCCGCCTGCCGCTAGGCCCCACGACCCACCAGGCCATACGCGCCTATGCGCCCAAAGGCGTAGTCGATGAGATCCAGGCCACCTGGAAGGGGCCTCTGGATGCGCTGCAGCAATACCAGCTGCGCGGACGCATACGCGGACTGGCGCTGGCGGGCGAGCCGGGCGGCACCGCCACCCCCACCCACATGGGCCTGCGGGGCGCCACGGTGGACCTGGACATGAACCAGGCAGGCGGCAAGGCGGCTCTCACCATGGCGTCCGGCGCTCTGGTGCTGCCGGGCGTGTTCGAAGACCCCGTGTTGCCCCTGGACCGCCTGAGCGCCGATGTGCGCTGGCAGCTGGACGGCGACCGCATTGCCGTGCAAGCCAACGATGTGCAGTTTGCCAATGCCGACGCGCAGGGCGAGGCCCGCGCCACCTGGCACACCAGCGACGCTGGGAAGGTGGCACACAAGTCGCGCTTTCCCGGCGTGCTGGACCTGACAGGCACGCTGAACCGCGCGGACGGCACCCGGGTGCACCGCTACCTTCCGCTGTCGATACCCGAGGACTCTCGCCACTATGTGCGCGACGCGGTGGTGGCTGGCACCGCAAGCAACGTGCAGTTCCGCGTGAAGGGTGACCTGCACCACCTGCCGTTCGACGACCCCAAGCAGGGGGAATTCCGCATTGCCGCGCGGGTGAAGGACGTGACCTATGCCTATGTTCCGCCCTCTATCCAACCTTCCAACACCCTGCCCTGGCCCGCGCTGACCGAGCTGGGCGGTGAACTGATCTTCGACCGCTCATCCATGCAGGTACGCGGGGCCAGCGGCACGTTTGCGGGACGGCAGGGGCTGCGCCTTTCCAAGGTTGAGGCGCGCATTCCCGACCTGGCCCACACCGTGGTGAGCGTGAACGCCGACGCGCGCGGCCCGCTGGCAGAGTTGCTGGGCCTCATGGCTACTTCTCCGCTGGGCGGCATGACCGGCCATGCGCTGGACCAGGCCAGCGGCAGCGGCAACGCCGACTTCCAGTTGCGCCTGAGCCTGCCCATCAGCGATATCAACCGATCGCGCGTGCAGGGCAGCGTCACGCTCGCGGGCAACAACGACCTGCGCATCACTCCCGACACGCCCGCGCTAAGCCGCGTGCGCGGCGTGGTGCAGTTCAGCGAAACCGGATTTGCGCTGAACAACGTACAGGCCCAGGCCCTGGGGGGCAGCGTGCGGCTGGAGGGCGGGATGCGCGCGCTCGCTGCCAACGCACCGGCCACCGAGTCGGCCGTGCAGGTGCGCGCGCAGGGCACAGCCACGGCCGAAGGCCTGCAGCAGACCCCGCAGCTGGGCATGGTGGCGCAGCTGGCCCGCCGCGCCACGGGCAGCGCGCCCTACACCGTGGCCCTGTCGTTTCGCCGCGGGGTGCCGGAGCTGCAGGTCTCCACCAACCTGCAGGGCCTGGCCCTGGCGCTACCCGCCCCTCTCGGAAAATCCGCCGACAGCACGCTGCCGCTGCGGTTTGAAAACCAGGTGCTGCGCGAATCACTCACCGGCCCAGCCGGGGGCAACGGGGCCACGCAGACGCCCCTGCGCGACCAGCTCACGCTGGACCTGGGTGCCCTCGGCTCGGCCACCTACGTGCGCGACCTGGGGGGCAGCCAGCCCCGCGTGCTGCGCGGCGCCATCGGCCTGGGACTGGCGGCCGGGGAGTCCGCCCCACTGCCGGCCCAGGGCGTTGCCGCGAACATCAACCAGGGCAAAGTGGACGTGAACGCCTGGGAAGAAGTGCTCAACCAGGCGTCCGCCGCCGAGCCCGCAGGAAGCACGGCCTCAAGTGCCAGCGCCACCGCTCCGCACTCCAGCGTCGCGGAAGACTACCTGCCCACCACCGTGGCGCTGCGCGCGCGCGAGCTGACGCTGCAGGGCCGTACGCTGCACAACGTGGTGGCCGGCGCCTTGCGCGACGGCGGCATCTGGCGCGCGAACCTGGACGCGACCGAACTCAATGGCTATCTGGAGTACCGCCCCCCCGGCTCGCCCGACCACGCCAACGGCCGCCTGTTTGCGCGCCTATCGCGCGTGAACATGCCGCAAAGCGAAGTCAACCAGGTGGAGTCCCTGCTGGATGAACAACCTGGCACCCTGCCCGCGCTCGACATCGTCGTAGACGATTTCGAACTGCGCGGCAAGCGCCTGGGTCGGGTCGAGATGGAAGCGCAGAACCGGGGCGGCGACGGTGCGCAGCGCGAATGGCGCCTGTCCAAGTTCAACATCCTGTCGCCCGAGGCCCAGTTCACCGCCAACGGCAACTGGGCCGTGCTCAATGCCGCAGGGCTGGGCCCGCGCACGCCAGAGCGCCGCACGGTGCTCAACTTCAAGCTCGACATCCGTGACTCGGGCGAGTTGCTCACGCGCATGGGCATGGCCGACGTGGTCAAGCGCGGCAAGGGCCGCATGGAGGGGCAGGTGGCTTGGCTGGGCGCGCCTTTCAGTCCCGACTATCGCAGCATGACCGGGCAGATCAACCTGAACATCGAGTCGGGACAGTTCCTCAAAGCCGACCCGGGCCTCGCCAAGCTGCTGGGGGTGCTGAGCCTGCAGTCGCTGCCGCGCCGCCTCACGCTCGATTTCCGCGATGTGTTCAGCGAAGGCTTTGCGTTTGACTTCGTGCGCGGAGACGTGCGCATCGAACAGGGCGTGGCCACTACCAACAACCTGCAGATGAAGGGCGTGAACGCGGCTGTGCTGATGGAGGGCAGCGCCAACATCGACCACGAAACCCAGGACCTGCGTGTCGTGGTGGTGCCCGAGATCAATGCCATGACAGCCTCGTTGGTGGCCACGGCCATCAACCCCGTGATCGGATTGGGCAGCTTCCTGGCCCAGGTGTTCCTGCGCGGCCCGCTCATCGAGGCCGCCACGCAGGAGTTCCGCATCGAAGGCACCTGGGCTGACCCGCGCATCGTGCGCGTGGCCCGCCGCGGACGCGAAGCTGCACCGGCCGCTGCGCCCGGCAGAGCGGCCGACACCCCACCCAGAACCGGAGAACCATCATGAAAGTCGCCGCCATCCAGATGGTTTCGGGGCCCCGGCTGGAGGCCAACCTGCAAGCGGCGCGCGCGCTGCTGGAGCAGGCCGCCGAGCAGGGCGCCGAGCTGGCCGTGCTGCCCGAGTACTTCTGCACCATGGGCTTCAAGGACACCGACAAGCTCGCCCTGCGCGAGGCGCATGGCGAGGGCGTGATCCAGCGGTTTCTGTCTGACACGGCCCGCGCGCTGCAAATGTGGATCGTGGGCGGCACGCTGCCGCTTCAGACCACCACGGCCGACCGTGTGCGCAACACCACGCTGGTGTTCGACCCGGCGGGCCAGTGCGTGGCACGCTACGACAAGATCCACCTGTTCCACTTCGACGATGGACGCGAGCAGTATTTCGAGAACCGCGTGATTGAGGCCGGCGCCACGCCCGTGCAGTTTGCGTTGCAGGCGCGCGACGGCGACCGCTGGCAGGTGGGCCTGTCCGTGTGTTACGACCTGCGTTTCCCCGAGCTGTACCGCGCACACGCTTTGGCCGGCGCCGATCTGATGCTGGTGCCCAGCGCCTTCACCCGCACTACGGGCCAGGCCCACTGGGAAGTGCTGCTGCGTGCGCGCGCCATCGAAAACCTGGCCTATGTGCTGGCCCCAGCCCAGGGCGGCGCACACGACAATGGCCGGCACACCTGGGGCCACAGCATGCTGGTCGATCCCTGGGGCCAGGTGCTGGCAGAGCGGGAAGAGGGCGAGGGCGTGGTGCTGGGCACCCTGGACCGAGGGCGGCTGCGAGCGGTGCGCCAGCAGCTGCCCGCCCTCACGCACCGCGTGCTGTGACCGGAGCGGCACGGCCCACCCTGCTGCAGCGCTGGCGCCGCGCCTGGAGGCGCTGGTCGCTGTGGACCGCGCTGGTGCTGCTGGTGGTGTCCATGCTGGCCACCATGGTGTGGCTGGCAGGGCGCTACGAAGCCAGCCAAGTGCAAAGCCGGCTGGAGCGCGACACGGCCGATGCCGTGTCCGACATCCGTGTGGCGCTGACCCGCAATCTGCAGAGCCTGCAGGCCCTGCACGCAGGCGACCCCGGCACGCTGGCCTGGGACATCGAAGCCCACGAACTGCTGCGCAACCACCGTGAGCTGGTGCGGGTGGAATGGCGAGAGCCCTCCATGCGGCTGCGCAGCTACGCGCAGTCGCCCTACCGCCCCGTGGCCTGGGACGCGCGCCTGCGCGAAAGCCACCAGTCCGACTCGGCCATTGCATGCGCCAATGCGCGCCGCCTGAGCAGCCCGGCCTACTCCAGCAGCTACTTCCAGCCGCACGGCGACGGCCTGGGCTCAGAGATGATGGAGCTGTGCCTGCCGCTCACCGCGGGCGGTCGACCCACCGGCTTTCTGGTGGCCACCTATTCGCTGCAGGACGTGCTGACCAACCTAGTGGCCCACAACCTCACACGCAGCCAGGAAGCCTCGTTCACCGAACCCGACGGCACCCGGCTGGCCGTGCTGGGCGCGGCGCGGCGCGGCTCGCGCATGTTTACCGCCCAGCACCTGCTGGACCTTCCGGGCACCACGCTGGTCCTGCGCATGGACACCTGGCACACCGCGCCCAGCGTGTTCCCCAACGTGCTGACGGCACTGGTCACGGCCATGTCGATTGCGCTGGTCACGGTGATGGTGGTGCTGGTGCGCGACAACCGCCGCCGCCTGCGGGCGGAGCGCGACCTGGCCGAAGCGCTGGCGTTCCGCAAGGCCATGGAGGATTCGCTGGTCACCGGTCTGCGCGCGCGCGACCTGCAAGGCCGCATCACCTATGTGAACCCCGCCTTTTGCGCCATGGTGGGCTTCAACGCTCAGGAGCTGCTGGGCCAGAGCGTGTCCGCTCCTTACTGGCCGCCCGAGCTGGTGGATGAATACCGCCAGCGCCAGGAGATCCGGCTGGCCGGGCACACGCCCCCCCGAGAAGGTTTTGAGTCGGTATTCATGCGCAAGGACGGCACGCGGTTTCCGGTGCTGATCATCGAAGCCCCGCTTATCAATGCGCAGGGGCAGCACACGGGCTGGATGAGCGCGTTTCTCGACATCAGCGAGCAGCGGCGCGTGGAGGAACTCTCCCGAGCGTCGCAAGAGCGCCTGCAGGCCACGGCGCGGCTGGCCACGGTGGGCGAAATGGCCTCGCTGCTCAGCCATGAGTTGAACCAGCCCCTGGCAGCCATCTCCAGCTACGCCACCGGCTCCATCAACCTGCTCGACACCGCAGCACCCCCTCCCGGCGCCGCTGCCGGTACTGACGCCACGCCGCTGCAGGACGTGCGCATGGCCATGCAGCAGATTGCGCGGCAGGCGGAGCGGGCGGGCAAGGTCATCAAAAGTGTGCACGACTTTGTGCGCCGTCGCGACCAGGCCCGCGAAACCGTGCACGCGCAGCAGCTGCTCGACGCCATCCTGCCGCTGGTGATCCTGCAGGCGCGCAAGCTGGGCGTGCGCGTGCACACCGCGGTAGAGCCCGACCTGCCCCCCCTGCTGTGCGACCGCACCATGGTCGAGCAGGTGCTGCTCAACCTGGCCCGCAACGCCATGCAGGCCATGGACGACCCGGCCCTGCGCACGCGCGTACTCGACATCCGCGTGCGGCGCGCTGCATCCAGCCCTCACGGCGACTGGGTGGAATTCACCGTCACCGACGAAGGATCGGGCATCCCGCCCGATGTGGCCGAAAAGCTCTTCACACCCTTCTTCACCACCCGCCAGGAAGGCATGGGCCTGGGCCTGAGCATGTGCCGCACGGTCATCGAGCAGCATGGCGGTTACCTCGGGTTTGCACCCCATGAGCCGCGTGGTACGGTATTCACCTTCACCCTGCCCCTCGCCACAGCCAAACCCCTGCCTGACGCCTGATGGAACCCGTATCCAACGCCACCGTATACATCGTGGACGACGACGCCAGCGTGCGCGAGGCGCTGGCCTGGCTGCTGCGGTCGCGGCGGCTGCCCAGCGAATCGTTTGACAGCGCCGAGGCATTCGACGCCATGCTGCAAAGCCGCCCCGCCCAGCGCCAGCCCTGCTGCCTGCTGCTGGACGTGCGCATGCCCGGCATGAGCGGGCTGGCCTTGTTTGACCTGCTGGCCGTGCGCGGCGACTTGGCCACCATGCCGGTGATCTTTCTCACCGGGCACGCCGATGTGCCCACGGCGGTGGACACGGTCAAGCGCGGCGCATTTGATTTCTGCGAGAAGCCGTTTTCCGACAACGCGCTGGTCGACCGCATCGAACAGGCCCTGGCGCAGTCGGCGCAGCGCCTGGCCGCGCTGCGCGAGCGCAGCGATCTGCAGGTGCGCCTTGGCGAACTGACCGACCGCGAGCGCGATGTGATGGACCTTGTGGTGGCAGGCCTGCCCAACAAGCTGATCGCCGATCAGCTTGACATCAGCGTGCGCACGGTGGAAGTGCACCGCTCACGCGTGTTCGACAAGATGCAGGTCAAGTCCGCCGTGGAACTGGCCAACCTGCTTCGCACGGGAAGCTAGGGCGATCCCCCTGAGGCGCTTCGCGCCTTCCCCCTTCTCTCGAATCTCTGCGCGATTCGGGAAGGGGGACGATGCCTTCGCTGCGGGGCGGCCCTTGCTCGGCATCCCGCGCATGGATCGCCACCATTCATACACCGGGGCCCTGCGCGAGGCTTTACCCGCGCGGCCGCTCGCCCACAAAGATCTCCACCCGGCGGTTGCGTGCGCGACCGTCGTTCGTGTCGTTGGACGCAATCGGGTAGCGCGAACCCACGCCGTCGATGGCGATGCGGCGGCTGTCCACGCCGCGGGCGGCCAGGTAGCTGCGCGTGTTGGCGGCGCGGTCCACCGACAGGGGGTTGTTGATGGCGTCGCTGCCCGTACTGTCCGTGTGGCCCACGATGCGTACGTCGGCGTACGGGTTGCTGCGCAGGCTGGCCGCGAACTGGTCGAGCACGGGGGCGAAGTTGGGCTGGATGTCCGAGCGGCCCACGGCAAACGAGATATCGCTCGGGATGTTGAGCATGAGCTGGTTGTCCGCCGTCTGCGTGACGGCAATACCGGTGCCGCGTGTGGCCTGCTCCATCTCGCGCTTCTGGCGCTCCATGTTCTGCGACCAGATGTAGGTGCCCAGGGCGCCCACACCTGCACCCACCACGGCGCCCGTGCCGGCGCTGCCGCCGGTGGCCGAGCCGATGACGGCGCCGGCGAGGGCACCCACACCTGCGCCCGTGGCGGTGCGGCGCTGGGTGTCGTCCATGCTGGCGCAACCGGTGGCCAGAATGACCACGGCCGTGGCGCCCATGAGAAGGTGTTTGCGCATGTGTGTGCTCCTTTGTGCAAGTGATTGACTTGGCTCCATGGTGGTGTGGCGCGGCCGCTGGCGCCATCGGCCCAGGGACTCAGGGGCTGTAGGACCAGCCCCACACTTGCGCTTCAGTCGTTCACTCGGTCACACGTGCTGCGCAGTGTGGCACGCGGCATGCGGCATGCCTCATGCGGGCGGGCGGGGGCTTGCACCATCGTCCTTGGGCTGGTCGGCGCCCGCAGCAGGTTCTTGCGGACTCTGCAGCTCGCCGCCCTTGCGGCCGGAGAACATCGTCCACCACACAATGGCCACCAGCAGCACCAGCGCCAGCAGCGCTTCAAGCAAAATCAGCCCCATGACATCGACTCTCCTGCGCCTTGTTGCGACGGCGCTGATTGTAGGAACGGTGGCCGCCTGCTCCACGCCGCCTTCCCCGCCAAGTCCCTCCCGCCCGGGGGTCATTGCGCCACCACCCGCCACAGGCACCGTGGTGTGGCCCGGCGACACCGGGCCCTTGCCGCCGCCCATGGCGCAGCCCAAGAGCCGCTGGATCCCCGTGCGCTGGGCCGAGCTGCCTGGCTTCTCCGACGATGCCCTGCACGAGGCCTGGAACGCCTGGATCAAGAGCTGCGAACGCCCCGTGCCACCGTTCACCGCCTTGTGCGGCGACGTGCGCCGCCTGAGCATTGCGACCGGGGAGGAGCAGCGCGCCTGGCTCATCGCGCGCCTGCAGCCCTACCGCATCGAAGCCACCGACGGCAACGCCGACGGCCTGCTGACCGCCTACTACGAGCCCATGATCGACGCCGCCCGGCAGCCCGGCAACGGCTACACCGTGCCGGTGTACCGCACGCCCGCCACGCTGGGCAGCCGCAAGCCCTGGTACACGCGCCAGCAGATCGACACCCTGCCCGAGGCCCAGGCCGCGCTGGCGGGGCGCGCCATTGCCTGGCTGCGCGACCCGGTCGAGTCGATGGTGCTGCACATCCAGGGTTCGGGCCGTTTGCGCATCACCGAACCCGACGGCTCGGTGTCGCTGGTGCGCGTGGCCTACGCGGGCACCAACGACCAGCCCTACCAGAGCGTGGGTCGCTGGCTTCTGGACCAGGGCCTCACGCGCGATGCCACCTGGCCCGGCATCCGCGCCTGGCTGGCGGCCAACCCGCAGCGCACCAATGAGCTGCTGTGGAGCAACCCGCGCTACGTGTTTTTCCGCGAAGAGCCGCTGAGCGGCCTGGACGCCGAGTTCGGCCCGCGGGGCGCGCAGGGCGTTCCCCTCACGCCCGGCCGCTCCATCGCCGTGGACCGCCAGAGCATCCCCTACGGCACGCCCGTGTGGCTGGCCTCCAGCGGCCCGCAGGTGCAGCTCAGCCGCATGGTGCTGGCGCAGGACACGGGCAGCGCCATCCTGGGCGCCGTTCGGGCCGACTTCTTCACCGGCTGGGGGCCGGAGGCTGGCGACATTGCGGGGCGCCTGAAGCAGAACCTGCGGCTGTGGGCGCTGTGGCCACGGGCAAATTTTTAGCTTTTTAGGGCCCCAGCGCTTGCTGGAAAAGCGCTAACAGCTATCAAAAACGAAGCAATCAAACTCAAGGGCAAGGCGTGCGCACTGCATCCGTCTCCACCCGGGGCGGTGCAGAAGACGCCGCCACCGGCCCCTTGGGCGGCGCACTCACCGTGCGCAGCTGGTCACCCTGTACCTGGTACTCGTACTCCCGTGTGGACCCGATCATCTCGGTGCGGAAGCTGCTGCCCGCCATGGTGGTGGCATAGGCGCCGGGGCGCGTGACCTCGTACCGGTAGGTGGTGACGGCCATGCCCTTGCTGGTGAGGCAGGTGGATTCGAACTGCGTCTCGCGAAAGCGCAGCGTGCAACGGCCCGACGTGTCTTCGGCCTTGGAGCCGTCCTGCGTATACAGCACGATGCGGGCCGCCCGCCAGCAGCCGAGCAAGGCCGGATCAGACGGAGCGGCGTGCGCCCAGGGGGCGGCAGCGGCCAGGGCAAGCAGGGCGAGGCGCAAGGAACGGTTCATGGGACAAGAAATGCAAAACGGTCGGACACCCGCCCTGCAGCACCAGGGAGTTATGCAGGGCATCCCCAGCCGGGCGAAGCTGCGATGGTAGGGCACCGACGCCGCCAACACGCCAACGCGCGGACGAGGGAGGGTGGGGAGTGGTGTAGGTGCGCGGCTACTCCACCGTCCAGCGCGTCACGCGCGGCGGCGCATCGCCCACATGGAAAGCCAGCTTGCGGTCCCGCAGCGCCACGTCGGACGCCGTCACGCGGTCAAAGCGGCGCAGGTGCTCGGTCCACGACTCGTCCTCGATGCGCTCTACGTAGCGCGCGGGCTGGCTGATGTCGTGCAGGAGCTGCCAGCCCAGGGCGCCCTGGCGCAGGCGGCTGCGGCGGCTTTCCTGCATCACGGCGCGGAATTCCGTCGCACGGTCGGGGTCGATGAAATATTCGATGGTGACCACCACATGGCCCGCGCCCGGCGGCACCTCGGCCACGGGCGCCTTGAATGCGCGCGAGGGGCTCAGGTCTTCTTCCATGCTGCGGTCGGCCACCAGACGCTGCACCAGCAACATGGCCAGCACCCCGGTAATGGCGGCAATGCCGAGGCTGACGTGCACATCGCTCCAGGTCGCCACCTGGCCCCACACCGCCGCGCCCAGCGCGGTGGAGCCCATGATGGCCATCTGGTAGATGGACATGCCGCGCGCCCGCACCCAGTTGGGCAGCGCCAGCTGGGCCGACACGGACAGCGAATTGGCAGTGGTGATCCACGCCATGCCAGCCACCACCATCGCGGGCACCGCGACGTACACATTGGGCGCCACGGCCATCACGCCCGTGGCGGCGGCCTGCAGCGCCGTGCCGCGGATCACCAGCACATCGCGCGCCATGGCCTGGCGCAGGCGCGGCAAAAACATGGCCGCCGTGATAGCGCCCGCGCCCATGCTGGCCAGCAGCAGCGTGAACGTGCCCGCGCCGCCGCCCTCCAGCCCTTTGGCCAGCAGCGGCAGCAGGGCCAGCAACGCTGTGGCATGCAAAAAGAAGATGGAGATGCGCCACAGCACGGCGCGCATGCGCGGCGACTGGCGCACGAACTGCACGCCCACGCGCATGGCGCTGGCGAGCCGCTCGCGGCCCAGGGGGCTGGGGGTGTGCACGCGCTTCCAGCGCATGATGACCAGGCCCGAGAGAATGGACAACGCCGCGTTGAGCACAAACACCCAGGCGCTGCCCGCGCTGGCGATGATGGCGCCCGCCAGCAGCGGACCGATGATGCGCGAGGCGTTCATGGCCACGCCGTTGAGCGCGAGCGCCGCCGGCAGCTGCTGGCGGCTGACCAGCTCGGGCACGATGGCCGCAAACACCGGCCAGCGCATGGCCAGGCCGATGCCATTGGCAAACGTGAGGGCCAGCAGCAGCGGTGCCGTCATGCCCCCGGCCAGGATGGCCACGCACAGCACCAGCGCCACCGCGGCTACCCAGAACTGCGTGGCGATGAAGTAGCGGCGCCGGTCCAGGATGTCGGCCAGCGCGCCACTGGGCAGTCCCAGCAAAAAGACGGGCAGGGTGGAGGCGGTCTGCACCAGCGCCACCAGCACGGGCGAGGTGGTCAGCGTGGTCATGAGCCAGGCGGCCGCCACGTCGTTCATCCACATGCAGGTGTTGGCCGCCACCCAGGTGAGCCACAACATGCGGAACACCGGCACCGACAAGGGCGCAAAGGGGGAGAGCGAGGCCGCCGGGTTCAGTGCGGCCGTGCCACCGCCCAACTGCGCGGCGACGGATTCCTCGGTGCCCTGCGCGCGCGCGGCGCGGTCGGCGGCCGCCGCGTCGGGGGGCGGCGGTGCGCCCGGGGTCAGGCCCGGTGAAGAATCGGGGGAAGGCGGGGGTGCAACGCTGCGCGTGCTTTCGTGGGACGGCGAAGGGGGCATGTCTGCACATTGTGCGACGGTTGGAGCAGGGGCGGGTGCGCCGGGCCCAATAGCCATGGGCGTGTCTCCACCACGCGGACCTGACGCGCGTGGAGCCCTTGTCTTCAGGGCGCGTCGTGCGGCGCGGCAGAGGCCTGCGCCCCGGCATGCCGTGTCTGCCGCAACAGCAGCCAGGCCATGATCGCAAGCGCCAGTACACCCGCCAGCAGCACACCCCACAGCACGGCGCTGCGCGTGAAGAGGCCGCCACTGCCCGCCGCTGCGGGCACCACCGCGCCGCCCGGCGGCGGGCCGGCGGTGATGTCGGCCCGGGCCACATCGGCCTGCGCCAGAGGGAAAGCGTTCTCCTGCCCCGGCTGGTAGCCCGGCACCAGGCTCGGCAAGGGTAGGAAGGCGCTGGTCAGCGCCTGCGCACCGGGCAGCCCGGCCGCCAGCGTGAAGGGCCCGGGCCCGCTGGCCAGGAACACCAGCTGCGCGGGCTCGAACTGCAGCGCGATGGCGGGCGCGGCGGCAAAGCCAGCGGTCTTGGCATCGGCTTCGATCTTGAGCTCGCGCACCGAGGCGCCGCCCAGCTCCACCGGGCCGCTGGCCTGCTCCGTGCCGCCAGTCACCATCTTGTAGACCACGGCGCTCGCCAGCGGCGACCAGGGTTGCTCGCGGTGGTTGCGACCCAACACGCGCACGGGGATGAGCACGTTGCCGCCGCTGTCCTGGGGCGTGATCTGGAGGGCCGCCACCGGGGTGGCAAAGGGCAGCGCCAGCACCAGTTCGCGCGGGTTGTTCAGGGCCACCGCCGCCACGCTGGCGCGGATGCGCTCGCGCGCCGCGGGGCCGCGCGCCGTGGCCAGCGTGGCGCCGCGCAGGGTCACACCAGCGTCGCCCCAAGTCACGCGCAGGTAGTGGTCCTTCAGGTCGGCCCGGTGCAGATCGATTTGTTCGTTGCCCAGGCGGGCCGGCGCTGTGGGTGTGGCGCCGGTATCGGCGCGGTAGAGCACGGTCTCGGCCAGCGGGCGCCAGGTTTTCAGGTCCCGGCTGGCCTGCACGCGGAAGGTCACGGGCTGGCCGGTCGGCAGGTCGGCATCCAGCGCCATGCGCACCACGGGCTGCTGCAGGCTGCGCGCATCCAGCAGCGCGCCTTGCACGGGCTGGGCGGCCTGGTCGCCCGCAGTGGTGCCGGCCGCGCCGGGGGTGTCGATCTGCACCACCCGCTGGCCGTGGCGCTCCTCGATGCGCAGCGACAGGCCTTCCAGCCCGGCCGGCCCCGCCGATCCCTTTGCGCCCAGGATGGGATAGGCGGGCAGCACCACCGATTCCTCGGGCGCGCTGGCCGCCGCCACGGCGGTGAGGGCCATGGGCACGGGCTGGTTCGCGCCGTTGAACAGGCGCACGTCGGCAAGGCCCGGGCTTTGCAGGCGCACCAGCACCTCGGCCGGCAGCACGATGCGCTGCAGGGGCGCGTCGCCGGCCGGCGTCACGGGGATGCGGATGGCATACGAGGCCGCGGCGTGGGCGTCGGCCCCAGCGTGGGCTGCACCGGCGCCGAGGGCCGCGGCAGCCGCGGCCAGCACCGCGCGGAAAGCAAGGGACCAGCGAAGGAACACAGGGGTCATGAGGGCATCTCTTCGTGCGCCGGGGCCAGCGGCGGTGCGGGGGGCGTGGGCGCGGGCGAAGCGGCGGGGGCGGCCGCCTTGGGCGGCAGGGGCGCGAAGTAGCCCACCACCAGCATCAGCACGCCCACGGCGATGAAGGCAATGATGCGTTCGGCCCCGCCGGCATTGGACAAATCGATCACCAGCAGCTTGACCACCACCAGCCCCAGCAGCCCCGCGCCCACCAGCCACAGCGGGCGCTGCGCGCGGCGGTGGGCCAGCACCATCATGCTGAGCGCCAGCAGCGTCCACAAGATGGCGTAGCCGGTCTGCACCACAAAGCTGTTGAAAAGCGCCCAGGCATCCCAGCGCACGGCAAAGAAGTGGTGGGCCACACGCAGCCACACGGTGTTGATCATGACGAAGGCCAGCAGCGCCAGCGCCACCAGCGCCTTGCGCCCCGTCACCCAGCCCGAGCGGGCTGGCGGCGGCAGCGCCGACAGCAGCACGCGCCGCCAGAACACCAGGCTGCCCAGTGCCAGCGCCAGCGTGAGGTCGGTGGGGTTGAGCAGCGGGATGTACGGCAGCGGCGCGGTGTGGCCCGAGGAATGCACGGCCGCCAGCAGCGCGCCCCAGAACACCAGCACCGCCAGGGGCAGGGCCGCCCACCAGTAGTAGGCCGGGGCGTGCGGGTTCAGCGGCCAGGGCAGTGCCGCGGCGGGCTGGTTGCCGCGGCCGGCCCACAGCGCCAGCAGCATCAGCGCCGCAATGGCGCTGACCAGCACCACCACGCCGGCCCACGAGGTGCGCCACAGCTCGGCCCGGGCGATGCCGGACCACAGGCAATCGGCCAGCAGCAGGGTGACCAGCCACGCGGTGGCGGCGTGGAGGCCGCCGAAAGGCGGGTTGGCGGCCTTCGGCGTGGCATCCGCCTGCAGGCGGTCGGTCTGCCGCAGCATCCAGACGTGCAGCGCCAGCACCACCAGCCACACGGCCCAGGCGGGCGTGGCCAGCACGCGGTGGCCGTCGCCGGCCTGCGCCACAAAACCCAGCGCCAACACCACGATGGTGGCGCGCGCGGGCCAGGTGGCCACTGCCCAGCGGGTGCGCAGGCCCAGCACCATCGACAGCGCGGCGCTGACCACAAAGGCCAGCATGCCCAGCAGCTGGGCGATGCGGTCGGTGAACACCGGCACGGGCCACTGGCCGGCTTCGGCGGCGGGCACGCTGCGCGTGATCTCCAGCCACCAGGCCACGCACCAGAAGGCAAAACCGTAGAGGTAGGCGGGGGTGGACAGCTGCGATTCCACCCGCGCATAGCCCTGGGCCCAGGCCGAGCCGCTGTGCGGCAGCGGCTGGCGCAGCCACCAGGCCAGCAGCAAGGCAGGCAGCGCGATCAGCAGCGCGCCCAGGAAGGCCGGGTTGGCCAGCGGCAGCGTTGCCACGCTGTCCACGCTGCCCGTGAAGGCCAGCATGGCCACGCCCTGCAGCAAGAGGCCGAAGGCGCGCGGCATCCAGCGCGCCTGGCGCATGCCCACCCAGAAGGCGCCCGCGCCTTCGAGCGCCCACACCGCCGAGGTCCATTGCGCGTCCAGCGCCAGCGGCACGGCCAGCGTGGCAAAGCCCACGCCGATGGCAATGAAGCATTCGACCAGCAACCGGTTGCCGGGCTGCGCACGGCGCGCGAGCACGGTGGCGGTCACCAGGTACAGCGCGGCAAAAGCCAGGGCCGAAAACGCTGCGCCCAGCTCGAAGGGCTGCACCAGGCCCGCCTGCAGCCCGAAGCCCAACAGCGGCGTGCCGAAGACCAGCATGCTGTCCACGGCGTTGCCCAGCTTCGTGGGCGTGTTGCGCGCGTAGAGGATGGCGGTGGCCAGGTAGATCAGCAGAAAGCCGGCGAGGAAGGGCTGCGTGCTGGCATAGAACTCGGGCACGTACTTGAGCGCACCCCAGGCCGTGGCCACGCCAAAGGTGGCCACAAAACCCACGACGTTGAGCACGCGCCAGGAGCGCTGGTAGGCGATGAAAAGAATCGCCAGGTTGAGCAGCGTGTAGTAGCTGAACAGGCCCACGTGGCTGCCCTGGCCGGTGGACAGCAGGATGGGCGCCGCGAAGCCGCCCGCGAAGGCCGCCACCGCCAGAGAGCGCGAGTTTTGCAGCAGCGCCAGCGCGCAGCTGGCCGCGCAGACAGCAATCATGAGCGCGAAGGCCAGCAGCGGCGGCAGCAGCCCGTACAGCCGGAAGGCGGCGAACACCGTGAGGTACATCACCGCCACGCCGCCGCCCTGCAGCGCCAGCGCAAAGCCGGGCTTGGCAGCGCGCTGGCGGAAACCCACCACCAGCAGCGCAATGCCCACGGCCGCCACGGCGGCCAGGCGCAGCTCCACCGGGAACAGCCCGGCCGACGCGGCGTACCGCGCAAGGAAGGACAGGCCAATGAACAGGATCACCAGGCCCACGCGCACGATGGTGTTGCCGCCCAGGAACCAGTTCTTGGCCGCGAGCACGGCCTGCTCGACGGGGCTGGGGCCACGGGGGGCCACAGGGGGCCGGGCCGCGGGAGCGGGTGCGGTTGCTGGGGCTTGTGCAGCGGCGGGCGACTGGGCCGCAGGCAGGCCGTTGGGCTGGAGCGCGCCCGCCCAGAACGCATCGTCGGCGTCCTCGGGCTGCGGTGCCCGGGTGGTCGGCACGGCGGGGGTCGGCTTGGCACTGACGGGCGCAAGCACCGCGGCCTCCGCCGGCTCGGCCGCAACGCGGTCTTCCTCCTGGGGCTTCGCCTGCGCTCCGGGCTTGCCAGCCTGGGCCTGCAGTTCGGTGCGCACGGCCGAGCGGACGGCCCAGCGCAGCGACAGCCCGGCAAAAAAGCCCAGGATGCCGCCGACAAACGGCCCCACGTCCCCGTAGCCCCCGAACCAGGAGCCCAGCACCGCGCCCCAGAAAATGCCCCAGATGATCATGCTGCCCGCTCCCCTCTTGAGGTGCCCCGCCGGCGGCCCGGGGTTCCGGGCGCGCAGGGGCCATTCGTCATTCGAATTTGGTGGTCCCCACCCGGCCACTGGGCCCGCGGTGGTCCAGCAGGCTTATACAACACACGGGTGATCTGCGCCCCGATTTCGAATAAAAACAGGCTCTAGCGCTTATCCATCAAGCGCTGACAGCTACATTTTTCGCAGCACGCAGCTGCGCTATTTGGCCCGCGCCAGATGCGCCAGGTGCGCCAGCGGCAATGCGCCGCCCGCCTTCACCTCGCCCAGCGAGAAGCTGGTGTGCATGTCCTTCACATTGGGCAGGTTCAAGAGCACGTCGCGCGCAAACTGCGAAAAGCTGTCCAGGTCGCGAGCCACCACCTGCAATTCGAACGTGCCGGTGCCGCTGATGTAGTGGCAGGACACGACCTCCGGGATCTGACGGATCGCCTCTTCCATCTTGCGTGTGAGGTTGCCCGTGCTGCGGTCCGCGTCCAGCCGCACGAAGGCCAGCACGCCCAGGCCGATCTTGTGGCGGTCAATCTGCGCGCGGTAGCCGGTGATGAAGCCCTGCTCCTCCAGCGCCCGCACGCGGCGCCAGCAGGGCGCGGCCGACAGGCCCACGCGCTGGGCGAGTTCGGCGTTCGTCAGACGAGCGTCAGCCTGCAACTCACCCAGGATGGCGATGTCGAATTTGTCGAGAGTGTTCACAAAGTAGGGTTCGCAAGAAAGATCCTTTCTCAGAATAGCCTAAACACGGCACAGAACGCAAAGACATATCTGCGACGCAGACATACACTTACCCGCACACTAGTGCTGCAGCCCTAAACGGGCTGCGTTGCGCTGCCCAGGTGCCCCCACAAGGAGCACATCCCTACAAAAAGCCATTGGAGACATAGCCATGAACGCGCCCCTGCCCGAAAGCATCCGCAAGGCCCTGGAGACCGTCACTCTCGACGACAAATATTCGTTAGACAGTGGCCGGGCGTTCATGAGCGGGGTGCAGGCCCTGGTGCGCCTGCCCATGCTGCAGCGCCAGCGCGATGCCATGGTGGGCCTGAACACCGCCGGTTTCATCAGCGGCTACCGCGGATCGCCGCTGGGCACGTATGACCAGGCGCTGTGGGCGGCCAAGAAGCACCTGGCGGCCAACAACATCGTCTTCCAGCCCGGCGTGAACGAAGAGCTGGGCGCTACGGCCGTCTGGGGCACGCAGCAGCTGGACCTGTACCCGCAGAGCAAAAAGTTCGACGGCGTCTTCGGCATCTGGTACGGCAAGGGCCCGGGCGTGGACCGCTGCTCGGATGTGTTCAAGCACGCGAACATGGCGGGCACGGCGCAACACGGCGGCGTGATCGCGATTGCGGGTGACGACCACATCAGCAAATCGTCCACCGCCGCGCACCAGAGCGACCACATCTTCAAGGCCTGCGGCCTGCCGGTGTTCTTCCCGAGCAGCGTGCAGGAGATTCTGGACATGGGCCTGCACGCGTTTGCCATGAGCCGCTTCTCGGGCGTGTGGTCGGGCATGAAGACCATCCAGGAGGTGGTGGAGTCTTCGAGCAGCATCAACATCGACCCGGACCGCGTGAAGATCGTGATGCCCGAGGACTTCGTGATGCCGCCCGGCGGCCTGCACATCCGCTGGCCCGACGCGCCGCTGGAGCAGGAAGCGCGCCTGATGGACTACAAGTGGTACGCGGCCCTGGCGTACATCCGCGCCAACAAGCTCAACTACAACGTCATCGAAGGCAAGAACGACCGCTTCGGAATCATTGCCAGCGGCAAGGCCTACAACGACACCCGCCAGGCGCTGGTGGACCTGGGCCTCGATGACGACACCTGCCGCCAGCTCGGCATCCGCGTGCACAAGGTCAACGTGGTGTGGCCGCTCGAAGCGACCATCACGCGCGACTTTGCACAAGGCCTGCAAGAGATCCTGGTGGTGGAGGAAAAGCGCCAGGTCATCGAATACCAGCTCAAGGAAGAGCTCTACAACTGGCGCGCCGACGTGCGCCCCAACGTGCTGGGCAAGTTCGACGAGCCCGAGGGCGATGCGACGGGCGGTGAGTGGAGCATGCCCAACCCCAGCCAGAACTGGCTGCTGCGCGCCAAGGCGGACCTGACCCCCGCCATCATCGCCAAGGCGATTGCCAAGCGCCTGAAGAAGCTGGGCGTGCCTAGCGACATCATCGCGCGCATGGACGCGCGCATCAGCGTCATCGAAGCCAGTGAGCGCGGCATGGCCGAGCTGAAGGTGGACACGGGCGAGCGCGCACCCTGGTTCTGCAGCGGCTGCCCCCACAACACCAGCACCCGTGTGCCCGAGGGCTCGCGCGCCGTGGCCGGCATCGGCTGCCACTACATGGCCAACTGGATGCCCGACCGCAACACGTCCACCTTCACGCAGATGGGCGGCGAAGGCGTGACCTGGGTGGGCCAGGCGCCATTCACCACCGACCAGCACGTCTTTGCCAACCTGGGCGACGGCACGTACTTCCACAGCGGGCTGCTGGCCATCCGCCAGAGCATCGCGGCGGGCACCAACATCACCTACAAGGTGCTCTACAACGATGCCGTGGCCATGACCGGCGGCCAGCAGGTGGGCGAGCGGCCCGAGGGCCACTCGGTGCTGCAGATCATGAACAGCCTGAAGTCTGAGGGCGTGGCCAAGCTGATCATCGTGACCGATGAGCCGCAAAAGTACGACGGCGTGGCGCTGGCCGAGGGTGTGACGGTGCACCACCGCGACGAACTCGACACGCTGCAGCGCCAGTTCCGCGAGATCAAGGGCTGCACGGTCATCATCTACGACCAGACCTGCGCCACCGAAAAGCGCCGTCGGCGCAAGCGCGGCACGCTGGCCACGCCCGACAAGACCGTGGTGATCAACGAGCTGGTTTGCGAGGGCTGTGGCGACTGCTCGACCAAATCCAACTGCCTGTCGGTCGAACCGGTAGAGACGGAATTCGGCCGCAAGCGCCGCATCAACCAGAGCACCTGCAACAAGGACTACTCGTGCGTCAACGGCTTCTGCCCGAGCTTTGTGACGGTGGAAGGCGGCAAGCTCAAGAAGCCCAAGAAGGAAAAAAAGGGCGACCTGTCGGCGCTGCCCTCCATTCCTGAACCCGTGCTGCCGGTGGCCGAAGCGGCCTGGGGCATCGTGGTCGGCGGCGTGGGCGGCACGGGGGTGATCACCATAGGCTCGCTGCTGGGCATGGCGGCGCACCTGGACGGCAAGGGCGTCATCACGCAGGACGCTGGCGGCCTGGCGCAAAAGGGTGGCGCCACCTGGAGCCACATCCAGATCGCCAACCGCCCCGAGGCCATCTACACCACGAAGGTGGATACGGCCAAGGCGGACCTGGTGATCGGTTGCGATTCCATCGTGGCGGCCCACAAGTACACGCTGACGGTGATGCAACCGGGCCGTACCTTTGTGGCGCTGAACACCCACGGCACGCCCACGGCGGCTTTTGTGACCAACCCGGACTGGCAGTTCCCCGGGGCCAACTGCGACGCGGCCATTGCCACGGCAGTGGGCGCGGGCAATGTAGGCAGCTTTGACGCTGAGCAGGTGGCTACCCAGCTGCTGGGCGACAGCATCTACACCAACCCGCTGATGCTGGGCTACGCCTGGCAAAAGGGCCGCGTGCCACTCACCTTGGCATCGCTGATACGCGCCATGGAGCTCAACGGCGTGCAGGTGGATAACAACAAGGCAGCGTTTGAATGGGGCCGCCGGTGCGCGCACGATCTGGCGTCGGTGCAGGCACTGTTCCAGGCCGCGCAGGTGATCCAGTTCGTGAAGAAGCCCTCGCTCGCCGAAGTGGTCGCCAAGCGCGTGGAGTTCCTCACCGGCTACCAGAACGCTGCTTACGCTGCCGACTACCAGGCCTTTGTCGAAAAGGTGAAGGCGGCAGAAGCCAAACTGGGCACCAGCACGAAGTTGTCCGAGGCCGTGGCCCGCTACCTGTTCAAGCTGATGGCCTACAAGGACGAGTACGAAGTGGCGCGCCTGCACACCGACCAAGCCTTCACGGACAAGATAGCCAACATGTTCGAAGGCGACTACAAGCTGGTACACCACCTCGCGCCGCCGATGACGGCCAAGAAGAACGACAAGGGCGAGCTGGTCAAGCAGCCCTTCGGCCCCTGGATGCGTAGCGCCTTCGGCCTGCTGGCCAAGATGAAAGGCTTGCGCGGCACGGCGCTGGATGTGTTCGGCAAGACCGAGGAGCGCCGCATGGAGCGCGCCCTGATCGTGGAATACCGCGCCTGCATCGATGAACTGCTGGCCCGCCTGAATGCCGACAACTTGGCCCTGGCGGTGGAGATTGCCCGCATTCCCGAAGAAATCCGGGGCTATGGCCACGTGAAAGAGCGCCACCTGAAAGCGGCTCGTCCCAAGTGGGACGGCCTGATGGCCCAGTGGCGCAGCGGGGCTCCAGCGGCGCAGCGCCAGGCTGCCTGACTGCAGAGGGCGGGGTGACGTCCGACCCGCCCTTAGCTCATTCACTATCAAAATAGTAGCTGCTAGCGCTTATTGGATAAGCGCTAGAGGCACTTTTTATATGAAATTCATGTAGTCTCCGCCGCCCCGCGCCGCTGTGAGCAAACACCCGGCGTCGCCTTGGGTCTTAGCGCGTGCGGCTTGTGGCGGGGGCCCGCATACAATGCCCTGTTCTGCTCCGGCTGCGGCTTGTGCGCACGCCGGCCGCGGTTGTGTAAAAAATTGACCATCCATTTGTGGAGTCCCGTCCGTGTTTATTTCTTCTGCTTTTGCCCAGACCGCACCCGCCGCAGCTGCCGGCGGCGGCGACATGATGTCCTCGCTCACGAGCATGCTGCCTCTGGTGCTGATGTTCGTGGTGCTGTACTTCGTCATGATCCGCCCCCAGATGAAGCGCCAGAAGGAGCACCGCGCCATGATCGACGCCCTGGCCAAGGGTGACGAAGTGGCCACGGCCGGCGGCATCATGGGCAAGGTCACGCGCCTGTCCGAAGGCTCGCTGCACATCGAGATCTCCGAAGGTGTCGAGGTGCAGATGCAGCGCAGCGCCGTGGTCCAGGTCCTGCCCAAGGGCTCTGTCAAATAACCGTCTGCCCGCGGGGCGTGTGGATTGAAAAACTGTGAAAGGGCGGCAGGCTTGCGAGCACGCCGCCCTTTGAAGCTTTCCGAGAGGTAAGAGCGCGATCATGAACCGATATCCGGTCTGGAAATACGCGATCCTGGTGGTCGTGCTGCTGGTGGGGCTGTTGTACACCCTGCCCAATTTCTTTGGCGAGGCGCCTGCGGTGCAGGTCTCGTCGGCCAAGGCCACCGTCAAGGTGGACGCCGCCGTGCAGCAGAGGGTGGAAGAGATCCTCAAGTCTGCGGGCGTGACGCCCGACTTTGTGGCGCTGGAAGGCACCTCGGTGCGTGCGCGTTTCGATACGCCGGACAACCAGCTCAAGGCCAAGGACGCCATCCAGAAAGCCCTGGTGCCCGACGAGAGCGATCCGTCGTATGTGGTGGCGCTGAACCTGGTGTCGCGCTCGCCGCTGTGGCTCAAGGCGTTGCACGCCAACCCCATGTACCTGGGGCTGGATCTGCGCGGCGGGGTGCACTTCATGCTGCAGGTGGACATGGAGGCCGCGCTGACCAAGAAAGCCGAGTCGTATGCCGGCGACCTGCGCACCACGCTGCGCGACAAGAACATCCGCCACGGCGGCATCAGCCGCGATGGCCAGGCCGTGGACATCCGGGTGCGCGACGAAGCGACACTCACGGCTGCGCGCAACCTCATCAGCGACCAGTTCACCGACCTGCAGACCACCAGCAGCCCGGATGGCAGCGAATTCAAGCTGCGCGCCACCATCAAGCCCGAGGCCACGCGCCGCGTGCAGGAACAGGCACTCAAGCAGAACATCGTCACGCTGCACAACCGTATCAACGAACTGGGGGTGGCTGAGCCCGTGATCCAGCAGCAAGGACTGGACCGCATCGTGGTGCAATTGCCCGGCGTGCAGGACACCGCCCAGGCCAAGCGCATCCTGGGCCGCACCGCCACGTTGGAAGTGCGCCTGGTGGACGAAGGCACCGAGGCCCGTGCCGCAGAGACCGGCCGGGGACCTGTGCCGTTTGGCTCCGAGCGCTACCTGGAACGCAGCGGCCAGCCGGTGATCGTCAAGAAGCAGGTCATCCTGACCGGCGAAAACCTCACCGACGCCCAGCCCGGCTTTGACAGCCAGACGCAGGAACCCACCGTAAACCTCACGCTGGACGCCAAGGGCTCGCGCATCTTCCGCGACATCACGCGTGAGAACGTAGGCAAGCGCATGGCCATCATCCTGTTCGAAAAGGGCAAGGGCGAGGTGGTGACGGCCCCCGTGATCCGCACCGAAATCGGCGGCGGACGCGTGCAGATCTCGGGCCGCATGACCACGGCCGAGGCCAACGACACGGCGCTGCTGCTGCGCGCCGGCTCGCTGGCCGCGCCCATGGAGATCATTGAAGAGTTCACCATCGGCCCCAGCCTGGGCGCCGACAACATCGAGCGCGGCATCGACAGCGTGGTCTGGGGCATGGTGGCCATCGCGGTCTTCATGTGCATCTACTACGCGCTGTTCGGCGTGTTCTCCACGGTGGCGCTGGCCGTCAACGTGCTGTTGCTGATTTCCATCCTTTCCATGCTGCAGGCCACGCTCACGCTGCCGGGCATTGCAGCCATGGCGCTGGCCCTGGGGGTGGCCATCGACTCGAACGTGCTGATCAACGAACGCATCCGCGAGGAACTGCGCGCGGGCGTGGCGCCCCAGGCCGCCATCCACGCCGGCTACGAGCGCGCCTGGGCCACCATCCTGGACTCCAACGTGACCACGCTGATCGCAGGCCTCGCGCTGCTGGCCTTTGGCTCCGGCCCGGTGCGCGGTTTTGCCGTGGTGCACTGCATCGGCATCTTGACCAGCATGTTCTCGGCCGTTTTCTTCTCGCGCGGGCTGGTAAACCTGTGGTACGGCCGCAAGAAGAAGCTCAAGAGCGTGTCCATCGGCCAAGTCTGGAAGCCCGAAGCCGCAAACGCCGGCTCCGTGGTCGCCAAGAACCAATAAGGAGAAGGACATGGAGTTCTTTCGGATCAAAAAAGACATCCCGTTCATGAAGTACGCGTTGGTGCTCAACGCGATCTCCTTCATCACTTTCGCCCTGGCGGTTTTCTTCCTGGTCACGCGCGGGCTGCACCTGTCGGTGGAGTTCACGGGCGGCACCGTGATGGAGGTGGCATACACCCAGAGCGCGGACATCGCCAAGGTGCGCGACACGGTCTCGGGCCTGGGCTATTCGGACGTGACGGTGCAGAACTTCGGCACCTCGCGCGACGTGATGATCCGCCTGCCCGTGCAAAAGGGCGTGACATCGGCCCAGCAGAGCGAGCGCGTGCTGGAGGCCCTGAAGGCTGCCGACCCCGAAGTGACCCTGCGCCGCACGGAATTCGTTGGCCCGCAGGTGGGCGAGGAACTCGTGCAGGGCGGGCTGATGGCGCTGGGCATGGTGATCCTGGGCATCGTGATCTACCTGGCCGTCCGCTTTGAATGGAAGTTCGGCGTGGCCGCGGTGATCGCCAACCTGCACGACGTCGTCATCATCCTGGGCTTTTTTGCATTCTTCCAGTGGGAGTTCTCGCTGGCGGTGCTGGCGGGCGTGCTGGCGGTCCTGGGCTATTCGGTGAACGAGTCGGTGGTGATCTTCGACCGGATCCGCGAGGCCTTCCGCAAGTTCCGCAAGATGAGCACGCCGGAAGTGATCGACCACGCCATCACCAGCACGATGAGCCGCACGATCATCACCCACGCCTCCACGGAGGCCATGGTGCTGTCCATGTTCTTCTTCGGCGGCCCCAGCCTGCACTACTTTGCGCTGGCGCTGACCATCGGCATCGTGTTTGGCATCTACTCGTCGGTGTTCGTGGCGGCCGCCATTGCCATGTGGCTGGGCGTCAAGCGCGAAGACCTGGTCAAGCCCACCAAGAAGGACGAAGATCCGAACGACCCCCAGGCTGGAGCCATCGTCTGACCCGCTAATATCTACCCATGCAGCCCCCCACGCCCTCTTCCGTCCCGCAGCGCCGACTGGCCCGCCAGGCACGACAGCGGTTTGTGGAGGGCCTCTGCACGGGTCTGCCGGACCTGAACAAGACGGTGCTGGATTTCGTCACCACGCTGATGACCCAGACCGGCACGGCGCGCGAGATGCAGACGCGCCGCGACACCTGGATGGCCTATCAGCAGCACGGCGCCGCGTGGATCGACCGCACAGGCAAGGCCCTGCGCGAAGCGCTGGCTCCGCATGTGAGCACCTCCCGCGGCGCACAGATGGCCGCAGGCCCGGGGCTCAGCCAGTTCGAGCTGCTGAGCGACGACGTGGTGGAGAACAAGATCATCGCCTCGCGCATGGCGCTCACCGTGAGCGAGCAGGTGAGCAACCAGTTCGACACCCTGCGCCAGCGCACGCAAAGCCTGGAAGGCCAGGACCTGGACAACAGCGACATCCTGCGGCCCGACACTGTGTGCCTGCTGCTGGTGGAGCAATGGATCGAAGCCGGCCTGCCGCGCAACGACCTGCTCACTGTGGTGGACCCGCTGCAGCGCGAGTTGGCCAACCTGCTTCAAAAGCAGTATCAGGCCGTGAACGTCTTCTACGTGGAGCAGGGCATCACCCCGCAGAACGACCTGAAGTCCCGTGTGCGGCGTACGGCCACCGGCGGGGCGCCCGGCGTGGGCGGCAGTGAATCTGGCGCAGGCGGCCTGGCGTCGCAGGCCCTTGCACAGACGCGCGAGGCCATGGCGGCCGCCGCTGCGCGCGGGGGCATGCATCCCCAACACCCTCAACACCCCGCTCTGCGCGGCAGCCCCGGGGCCTACCCACCCGGCCAGCGCATGCAACAACAGCCACCCCCCGGCGGCTATCCGCAGCGCGGCATGCCCACGGCGTTTGCCACAGGCATGACCCCGCTGTCCCGCGCCCGCCAACGCGCGCAGGGTGTGATGGGGCAGTTGCGCCGCCTGCTCACACAGCCGGCCACGGGCTTCGACATGGTGAATGCGCCGCCCGCATCGGCCGCGCTCGCCCATGCCCTCACGGCGCACCGCGTGCAGGCCGACACGTACTACAGCGGCGTGGGCACGCTGATGGAAGACTACAGCCCCGCGGCCGTGGTCCAGCTGGTCGGCACCGTGCGTGAACGCTCCACGGAGCTCAAGAAAAAAGCCAGCACCGCCGGCGAAAAAGCCATCATCGAGGTGGTGGCGCTCATGTTCCAGAGCATCCTGGCAGAAGACCGCATCCCGCCTGCGGTGCGTGTGTGGTTTGCGCGCCTGCAGGTGCCCGTGCTGCGCGTGGCCCTGGCCGAGCCAGAGTTCTTCAGCAACCTGGACCACCCTGCACGCAAGCTGATCGACCGGATGGGCGCCTGCGTGATGGGTTTTGATGCCACGTCCATCAACGGCAGTGCGCTGGAGGCGGAGATCCGCCGCGTGGTGCAGGTGATCGAGCAGTATCCCGAGACGGGCCGGCGCGTGTTTCAGCTCGTGTACGACGAGTTCGAAAAATTCCTCTCCAAGTTCCTCACGGAGAAGCAGGCGACCTCGCGCCTGGTGAGCGTCGCGCAGCAGGTGGAACAGCGCGAGACGCTGGCCATCCAGTACACGATCGAACTGCGTACCATGCTGCGGGACATGCCGGTGCGCGACGAGATCCGCGAGTTCCTCTTCAAGACCTGGGCCGAGGTCCTGGCCCTGTCGGCCGTGCGCGACGGGCCCCAGCATGCCGACACCGTGGCGCTCAAGCGCACGGCGGCCGACTTGGTGTGGGCGGCCAGCGCCAAGCCCAACCGCAGCGACCGCGCCCAGGTGATCCAGAACCTGCCAGGCCTGCTGCAGCGCCTGCGTCAGGGCCTGGTGCTGATGAACGTGACCGGCGAAGCACAGGACGCACAGATCAAGGTGCTGACCGACACCCTGGCCGACGCGTTCCTGTCCAAGACCGCGTCCATTCCGCAAGCGCACATTGATGCCATGGCCAAACGGCTGGCCAACCTGGAAGACTTCATCAACGACGCCACGCTGGGCGATATGCCGCTCAATGCCGACAACATCGAGATGATGCTGGGCATTGATGCGTCGTCCATCCATGTGGTGGCCGACAACGGCGCGCCGGTGGACGATGCCATGGTGGCCTGGGCACAGGAGCTGCAGCCGGGCACCTGGTACACGCTGGACCACAACGGCGCCTCGGCGCAGGTGCAATACGCCTGGCAGAGCCAACGCAAGCAACTGCACCTGTTTGCTGCGGTGGACGGCAGCAGCTACCTGATCCAGCTGCGCCGTCTTGCGGCCTACCTGCAGGCCGGCCTGCTGGTGCCCCAAGACGAAGAAGGCCTGACCGTGCGCGCCACACGCGATGCGCTGGCCAAGCTGGACGCGAACCCCGAACGGCTGCTGGATTGATCGCCCCCCGCGAAGGGTGGCCGCGCGACGGCGCGAACTACGCGGCGCCTATGCGCTGAAACAGCCCGCCCGGCAACCGGGCCACCCGGCCTTCCAGCTCCAGCTCCAGCAGCGCCACTTGCAGGGATGCCGCATCCATGCCGGTGCGTGCCACGAGGGCGTCGATACCTACAGGGTCAAAACCCAGCGCTTGCAGCAGGGGACTTTCCACCGCCAGTTCAGCAGCATTGCCCTCGGCCTCCACTTCCTCCCTCTCGTCGGACTGCGTGCTGCCCGCCTGCGCCTGCAGGCCCTCGGACGCAACCATGCGCAGTTCTTCCAGCACATCCTGCGCCGACTCGACCAATTTGGCACCCTGGCGGATCAACGCGTGACAACCCCGCGACTGCGGCGCGTGGATCGAGCCTGGGATGGCAAACACCTCCCGTCCCTGCTCGATCGCTGTGCGGGCGGTGATCAACGAGCCGGAGGCGAGTGCCGCTTCCACCACCAGCGTGCCTTGCGAGAGGCCCGAAATGATGCGATTGCGCTTGGGAAAGTTGGCGGGCAGCGGCGGTGTACCCAACGGGTATTCGCTTACGAGCAATCCTTGGGTAGCAATCCGACGGGCCAAGTCCAGGTTCTTGCGCGGGTAGACACGGTCGAGCCCCGTGCCCACCACCGCAATGGTGGCCGGCGCGGCAGCACTGCCGTGCCGCCCCGGTGCCGATGCATCGAGCGCACCTTCGTGCGCCGCCGCGTCCACCCCCAGCGCCAGCCCCGACACGATGGTGAGCCCCGCACCGTGCAGGGCCCGCGCAAACTGCCGGGCGTTGTCTGCGCCCTGGGCCGTGGGGTTGCGACTGCCCACAATGGCCAGGCAGTTGTGGCGCGGAAAGGGCTGGCCTTGCAACAGCGAACGCGGCCCCACCAGATAAAGCAGCAGGGGTGGATCTTCCGTGTCCAGCAGCGCCTGGGGGTAGCGCGGATCACCCAGGGTGACCACCGCCCGCGCTGGCGCGTCGGCAGCCTCCGAAGCCGGCGATCCCCCCAGCCACTGGAGCGTGGTCTCCAGCAATTCCGCCCAGGTGGGCGGAACCTCGCACAGCGCGCGGGCCTGCGCAGCCGTCACACATACGCGCAGCGCGGCTTCGGGCTGCGCGAAGATACTGAGGGGCAGACCAAACCGGGCCAGCAGACGGCGGGCCGCGCCGTTGCCCACACCAGGCGAAAGGGTCAGCCGCAGCCACCCTCCGAGCTCTTCACGGTCCATGAGATGCAAAGGTCAGCGCCGAAGCGAAAACGGCGCAGGGCAGATGTCCACCCTGCACCGCTGGCCTGTTGAGCCTGTGGTTGATATTTACTCGGGGTTGACCAGTCGGTCGCCCACGCGCACACCAGTGCGCACGTCCAGGATCAGCACATAGGACACGCGTTCAAATGTGCGGAACACCATGGCCATGCCGTTGGATTCGCTGGGGAGCTTGATCATTTCCTTGGAGTCGCTGGTCGAGTCCTTGATGCGCTCGCCCTTGGTCAGCAGGTTCAGCACGTGGCCGGCCTCCATCCCGTCGCGTGCGCCCTTGTTGATGGCGACCACCTGGTTTTGCGCGGCGAACGAGACGGATGACCCGCCATAGATCGACACCACGCGAGCGTCTACCGGGTTTTGGGGCGCGCGTGGCGTGTAGCTCATGAACCCACGGCCCGGCTCCGCCAGCAGACGGTCGCCTGCGCGGATCTCTTCCTTGGTGCCGGAGATATCGACCGTGGCGGGCACCTTGTCCTTGGTGAAGCCGCCCTTGCCGTCCGGCACATCTTCAGTGGTCTCGCCGCGGATCAGCTCGGCCTTGCCCAGGTACTGGGCTTCGTAGCCCAGTATCTCGCCGCTGGCGGGGTCCTTGAGAGGAATGGCGTTGCGGTAAACGCGGTAGTAGCGCTGTTCGCCCGGGGCCACCCGCAGGGGGGCGGTATCGATGCCGCGGGCATAGGCCCGGTCGCCATGGGCCATGAGCACACGCTCTTCCACCGTGGCGACGATACGCGGCGCACGCTCCAGCACCTCGGCATCCACCACCAGCGGCTCGACCAGGAAAGGCTCGATGAGGTGGGGCTTCAGCGTGGGCAACGCCGTGCCCATCAGCGTGTCGCTGCGGGTACGGGGAGACACACGCACGGTTTCAGACTGGCCGGGGGGACTGGTGCGCAGGCGGGCGTGGGTGCCGTCCTTTTCCAGGTACAGCGTCTGGCCCGGGAAGATCAGGTGGGGGTTGGGGATGGCGCTGAGGTTCATGCCCCACAGCTCGGGCCAACGGTAAGGGCGCTTAAGGTACATGCCCGAGATGCCCCAGAGGGTGTCGCCGCGCTTGACGGTGTAGCGGTCGGGCGCATTGGGCGCCAGTTCAGACAGAGGAATGCCGCGCTCGGAAACCTGCTGGGCGGTGGCGCGCTGGCTGCTGGTGATCGGGTAGTTCTGCGCTTGCGCCGATCCGGCGGCCAATAACGCGCCAGCGATGATGGTGAGCGCGCCCAGGGCGGTCCGCCGCACGCTGGTGAATGCCGTCATGTTGTTCCTTTTCTCATGCATTGTGAAACGCCCCCTCACTGGCGCCATGACGCAGGCGGTATGCGTACGTCTGGACAGCTACGTTACAAATCAACTGAGATTCTCTGCTCAAGCCCTTGATTCGGCAACGATTATTGGCTTTTCGGGCTGCAGCACGCCGCAAAAGTGGCGAAAATAGCGACATCTCTTACTTGCATCCATGGCAATCCTCCCCATTCTCTGTTACCCGGACCCCCGGCTTCACAAGGTCGCGCGCCCTGTGGAAGCCGTGGATGACCGCATCCGGGCCCTCGTTTCCGACATGCTCGCCACCATGTACGACGCCCACGGCATCGGCCTGGCCGCCACCCAGGTGGACGTGCATGAGCGGCTGGTGGTAATCGATGTCTCGGAAGAGCGCAACGCCCCCCTGGTGCTGATCAACCCCGAGATCGTCTGGGCCAGCGCCGAGAAGCACCTCAACGAAGAAGGATGCCTGTCGGTGCCCGGCATCTACGACGGCGTGGAGCGTTTTGATGCCGTGCACGTGCGTGCGCTGGACGCGCAGGGTGAGTCCCGTGTCATCGAGGCCGACGGCCTGCTCGCCGTGTGCATCCAGCACGAGATGGACCACCTCATGGGCAAGGTGTTTGTGGAATACCTCTCGCCCCTCAAGCGCAATCGCATCAAGACCAAGATGGTCAAGCAACAGCGCGAGGCCCGCGCGTGATCTCTGCAGCACCCTGCCCCCCGTGCGGCGGCAGAGTGGTGACACGCGGGGTGCTCTTTGTGCCCACCCTGGTCCTGGCGCTGCTGGCCCTGCTGCTGTCGGGGTGCGCCTTGCCCGCCAAGGTGCCGCTCGGCAGTCCCCAGGCCGATGTGATCGCCCGCCTGGGCCCGCCCACGGCCGTGTTTGCGCTGCCGTCGGGCCAGCGCCTGCTGTACTCCGAGCTGCCCGCCGGTTTTGCCGCGTACAACCTGGACTTCGACGCCTCGGGTCGCCTGGTGCGCAATGAGCAGGTGCTCACCCAGTCCCGCTTTGAAAACATTCCCACGGGCACCTGGACCCGGGCGGACGTGGAGCGCACGTTCGGCCCGCCCCTGCTGCTGGAGCGTGTGGCGCGGTTCGACGGCGACATCTGGACGTACCGCTTCCGGCAAAACTCCGACCCGCGTCTGGCGCATGTGCACATTGATCGCGCGGGCATCGTCCGCATGGTGATGTTCACCGACGAGCTGCCACTTTTCGACAACGCGCGCGATTGAAATGCAGCACCCTCCGAGTCGCCTGCGGCGCCTTGCCCCTGTACTTCGGGAGGGGGGCGCACCCAGTGGCCTGGCAAAGCAAGCTCCAAGGGTGCACTGGCTGGGGCCGCGCCGGATGCAATCGGCGTGGGTCACGCACAGTTCAATCGGTCACTGAAACAGAATCCTCGCGGCCAACCCCATGAAAGTCATTTTTGCCGGCACGCCCGAGTTCGCCCGCGCAGCCCTGCAGCGCCTGCTGGCGGCGGGCTTCACCGTACCCCTTGTGCTCACCCAGCCCGACCGCCCCGCAGGCCGGGGCATGAAGCTGCAGGCGTCGCCCGTCAAGCAATGCGCGCTGGACCACGGCATCGCCGTGGCGCAGCCCCGCAGCCTGCGGCTGGACGGCAAGTACCCTGAAGATGCCGCTGCCGCGCGCGACGCCCTGCTGGCCGCCCAGGCGGATGTCATGGTGGTCGCGGCTTACGGGCTGATCCTGCCGCAATGGACGCTGGACCTGCCGCGCCTGGGGTGCCTGAACATCCACGCCAGCCTGCTGCCGCGCTGGCGGGGGGCCGCGCCCATTCACCGCGCCATCGAAGCGGGTGACGCGGAAACCGGCATCACCATCATGCAGATGGACGCAGGGCTGGACACCGGCGACATGCTGCTGACGGAGCGCACTGCCATCCGCCCCACCGACACCACGGCCACGCTGCACGACCGCCTGGCCGATCTGGGCGGGCGGCTGATTGTGGAAGCGCTGGAAATGGCCGCATGCGGCGGTCTGACGGCCACCCCCCAACCCGAAGAGGGGGTGACCTACGCCCACAAGATTGAAAAGTCCGAAAGCGCCATCGACTGGTCGCTGCCTGCAGTCGTGATCGCGCAGCGCATCCGCGCGTTCGATCCGTTTCCAGGCGCCAGCACCGAAGCCAACGGCGAGGTTGTCAAGATATGGTCTTGCGAAATTGATAGCAGCCAGCGCTTTACTGACAAGCGCTACGGCCATATTTTGCTTGCAGACGAGGCAGGCATCACCGTGGCGTGCGGCGATGGGACTGCGCTGCGGCTCACGCAGCTGCAGCGCGCTGGCGGCAAGCGACTGGCGGCAGCGGACTTTCTGCGGGGTTTTGCACTGGTGCCCGGCACCGTGCTCGGCAACTGCACCACCGCACCGTCGGCTCCATGAGCCGCGTCGCCGCCGTTCGGCGCACGGTGCGCCACCCCTCGTTCCGTATGGCCGCCATGGACATGGCGGGCACATCCCTGGGCATTGGAGCCTGGGGGCTGGTCACGGGCGTGGCCATGGTCAAGAGCGGCATGCCCGTAGGCTTGGCGGTGTTCATGTCGCTGGTGGTGTATGCGGGCAGCGCACAGCTGGCGGTCATTCCGCTGCTGGCGGTGGCCGCGCCGCTGTGGGTGATCTGGCTCACCGCCGCGTGCGTGAACCTGCGTTTTGTGATCTTCAGCAGCATGTGGCGCAGCTATTTTGCGCACCTGCCGCTGCGCCAGCGTCTCGCGGTCGGCTACTTCAGCGGCGACGTGATCTATGTGGCCTTCATGAAGCGCTTCCCCGAACCCAGGCCGCAGCCAGAGCAGATTCCGTACTTCTGGGGCGCGGCTAGCAGCAACTGGCTGGCGTGGCAGGTGCCGTCGCTGGCAGGCATCTTTCTGGCCAATGCCGTGCCGCTGTCATGGGGCCTGGGCTTTGCGGGGGTGCTGGCCCTGCTGGGCGTGCTGCTGTCGCTGCTGTTCGACCGCGCCACCTGGCTGGCCACGGGCGTGGCGGCCACGGCTGCGATTGCGGCATTCGCGCTGCCGCTCAAGCTCAACATCCTGGTGGCCATTGCCGCCGCGGTGGCTGTGGGCCTGCTCATCGAGGCGGTGGACCGCCGCCGCCAGCACCCTGAGCTATTGCTGGTGCCGGCAGAAAGCGAACTGCCTGCCGATGAGCGCGAACACGTGGCCAAGGGCGAGGTCGTGCCCGTGCGCGAGGAGCGCCACCCATGACCGCATTCAACGGGTCCTGGCTGTACCCTGCCGCAGCCATCATCGGCCTGGCGGTGATCACCGTCATCTCGCGCGCCTTCTTCATGATTCCGGAGCGCGAGTTGCCGTTGCCCGACTGGCTCAAGCGCGGTCTCAAGTACGCACCGCTCGCCGCGCTCACCGCCGTGATCGCACCCGAGATCCTGATGACGCAGGGCGAGCTGATCGACACCCTGCGCGACGCCCGCATTCCGGCAGTGCTATGCGCCAGCGCGTACTACTTCTGGCGGCGCGGCATCCTGGGGACCATCGTGGTCGGCATGGTGGTGTACCTGCCGCTGCACATCGGCTGGGGCTGGTAGGCCGCCACGCTGGCGGACGCGCGTTCAGGCCCTCGCCCGGCGCAGCCATGCTTTTTCCAGCTCCAGCAAAACCAGCACGGCCAGCCCCGCCCCGGCGCACAGCAGCACATCGCCCGGCGGCAGCGCACGGGTGCCAAACCAGCCCTGCATGAAGGGTGCATAGGTGAACAGGGCCTGCAGCCCCACCACCGCCGCCACGGCCGCAAGCACGCGCGGGGTGCCCCGCACGCCCACGCCGGTGAACGAGGGCGCCTTCAGGTAGCGCACGCTGAACAGATAGAACACCTCCATGGCCACCAGCGTGTTCACGGCCAGGGTGCGAGCCTGTTCGACGGACGCGCCGGCCGCAAGCGACGCTTCGTACATGCCGAAGATGCCCAGCGAAAACAGCGTGGACACCAGCGCGATGCGCCACACCACAAAGCGGCTGAGCATGGGCTCGCCGGTGGGGCGGGGGCGGCGCTGCATCACGTCGGGCTCGGTCGGCTCAAACGCCAGCACCATGGCCAGCGCCACCGAGCTGACCATGTTCACCCACAGGATCTGCACCGGCAGGATGGGCAGCGCCAGACCGAAGAGCACCGCTGCGAGCAGTGACATCGACTCGCCGCCGTTGATAGGCAACAGGAAGGTGATGGTCTTGCGCAGGTTGTCGTACACGGTGCGGCCTTCCTCTACCGCGTGGGCGATCGAGGCGAAGTTGTCGTCGGCCAGTACCACGGCTCCCGCCTGCTTGGCGGCCTCGGTGCCTTTGCGGCCCATGGCCACGCCCACGTCGGCCTGCTTGAGTGCCGGTGCATCGTTCACGCCATCGCCCGTCATGGCCACCACCTCCCCACGCGCCTGCAGGGCACGCACCAGGCGCAGCTTGTGCTCGGGACTGGCGCGCGCGAACACATCGATGTCCTGCACCACACTGCGCAGCGCCACGTCGTCCGGGGCTTCAATCTCGGGGCCGGTCATGGCACGCAGATGCTCGCCCATGCCCAGCTGCGTGGCGATGGCGCTGGCCGTCACGCCGTGGTCGCCGGTGATCATCTTCACGCGGATGCCGGCCGCACGGCAGCGGGCCACGGCCGCCATGGCTTCCTCACGCGGCGGATCGATGATGGCCACGAGGCCCAGCAGCGTGAGCCCCTGTACGGCGCCTGGCAGCGCAAGCGTCGTGGTGGACTGAAGCGAACCGCGCGCCAGCGCCAGCACGCGGCGGCCCGCCCGCGCCTGCTGGTCGATGGCGGCGTGCCAGTAGGAATCCTGCAGCGGCACTGCCGCCCCATCGTCGGTCAGCTGTTGCGTGCACATGGCCAGCACACGCTCGGGCGCACCCTTGAGCAGCAGGTCGTGCGCTGCGCCAGCCCCCTCAGCCGCAGCGTGTGCGGTGGCCATGTAGCGGTGTTCGGATTCGAATGGAATGGTCCCGGTGCGTGGGCGCTCGCGCGCCAGCTCCACCGGGTCGATGCCGGACTTCATCGCCAGCGTCAGCAATGCCCCCTCCGTCGGGTCGCCCGCCAGCTGCCACTGGCCCCCCCCGTGGTGCAGGCTGGCGTCGTTGCACAGGGCTGCGGCCTCGGCCAAGGCCAGCAGCACAGGTGCTTCACGGAACAGTTCGGCCGGCTGCAGGTGGTGGCCGGCCGATTGCAGCGCGCCTTCCGGCGCATAGCCAGCCCCTTGCACATCAATCACCCGGTCGGCCAGCACCACCTGCTGCACCGTCATCTCGTTGCGTGTGAATGTGCCGGTCTTGTCGGAGCAGATCACCGTCACCGATCCCAGCGTCTCCACCGCCGGCAGGCGGCGGATGACCGCATGGCGCGCCGCCATGCGCTGCACGCCGATGGCCAGGGTGATGGACATGATGGCGGGCAAGCCCTCGGGGATGGCAGCCACCGCCAGGCCCACGGCCGTCATGAACATGTCCGCCGCCGGCATGCCGCGCACCAACGTGCCGAAGGCGAACAGGGCAGCTGCCGCGCCAACCACCGCGAGGGTCACCCACCGCGCCAACTGGCCCATCTGGCGCACCAGCGGTGTGGTCACGGGCTCCACGGTCTCCAGCAGCCGGCCGATGCGGCCCATCTCGGTGGCGGCGCCCGTGGCCACGACCACGCCGCGCGCCTGGCCCTGGGTCACCAGCGTGCCCGCGTAGCCCACTGCCAGCCGGTCGCCCAGCGCGGCGTCGGCCGCAACAGCGGGCACCGCCTTCTCCACCGGCACCGATTCGCCGGTCAGCGCCGACTCATCCACCCGCAGCTGGTTCACCTCCAGCCAGCGCAGATCGGCGGGCAGACTGTCGCCGGATGCGACCTGCACGACGTCGCCCGGCACCAGGCCCGCAGCGTCAATGTCCTGCAACCGGCCATCGCGCCAGACGGCGGCATGCGGAGACAGCAAGTGCCGGATGGCCTGCAGGGCCTTCTCGGCCTTGCCCTCCTGCAAAACACCGATCAACACGTTGAGCAGCACCACGGCCAGGATGACTGCGGCGTCCAGCGTGTGGCCGATCCATGCGGTGACCGCCACGGCGGCCAGCAGCACCAGGATCAGCAGGTTGTTGAACTGGCCCAGCAGCCTGCGCGCCAGGCCGGGGCCCTGCGCCATATGCAGGCGGTTGGCGCCGTGGCGCTGCAGGCGGTCCGCAGCCTCCTGCGCGCTCAAGCCCTGGGGCGCGGCCTGCAGCGCATCCAGTACCTGTTCGGGCGTATGGGCATGCCAGGAGGCTTTGGCATCGACAAAGGGCGGCGGGGGAGAAAGTGACATGGCGAGCGGCTTTCCCGAAAGGTGACAAACAACGATAGCCCAGCAGGCTCGCCCTGTGCGCCGCGCGGCACCGGGCGCGCATGCATCTTTGATGCGGATCAAGCCGGTGCGCGATGGCCTGGGGTGTAGATGCGGAGCCCGGGGCGAGGGGCGCGTCCATGGCCCGTCCTAAAATGGCAGCCCTTTCCACGTGCCCCTCCAGGAAGCTTTCCCTCCATGAACATCCTTCGCTTTTCCGACCTGTGCGCCCAAGGCAAGGCCCAAGGCCAGCGCGTCTTCATCCGTGCCGACCTGAACGTGCCGCAGGACGATGCCGGCCGCATCACCGAAGACACGCGCATCCGCGCCTCGATCCCTTGCATCCGCATGGCGCTGGATGCCGGTGCGGCCGTGATGGTGACCAGCCACCTGGGCCGGCCCACCGAAGGCGAGTTCAAGCCCGAGGACTCGCTGGCCCCCGTCGCCCAGCGCCTGGGTGAATTGCTGGGGCGCGATGTGCCGCTGGTGGCCAACTGGGTGGACGGCGTGACCGTGGCGCCCGGCCAGGTGGTGCTGCTGGAGAACTGCCGCCTAAATGTGGGCGAAAAGAAGAACAAGGAAGAGCTGGCCCGCAAGATGGCCGCCCTGTGCGACATCTTCGTGAACGATGCGTTCGGCACCGCCCACCGCGCCGAGGGCACCACCTACGGCATCGCGCAATTTGCGCCCATCGCCTGCGCGGGCCCGCTGCTGTCGGCCGAGATCGATGCCCTCACCAAGGCCCTGGCCCAGCCCCAGCGCCCGCTGGCCGCCATCGTGGCGGGCTCCAAGGTGTCCACCAAGCTCACCATCCTGCAAAGCCTGGCCGACAAGGTGGACCAGCTCATCGTGGGCGGCGGCATTGCCAACACCTTCATGCTGGCCGCGGGCCTGCCCATCGGCAAAAGCCTGGCCGAGCCGGACCTGCTGGACGCCGCCAAGGCCGTGATGGCCGCCATGAAGGCGCGGGGCGCCGAAGTGCCGATCCCCACCGACGTGGTCGTGGCCAAGGCCTTCGCCGCCGATGCCCCTGCCACCGTGAAGGCTGCGGCCGACGTGGCCGAGGACGACCTGATCTTGGACATCGGCCCCGAGACGGCCGCCCGCCTGGCCGCACAGCTCAAGTCGGCCGGCACCATCGTGTGGAATGGCCCCGTAGGCGTGTTCGAATTCGCGGCGTTCGAAAACGGCACGCGTACCCTGGCCACAGCGATTGCCGAGTCGCCCGCGTTCAGCATTGCCGGTGGTGGCGACACGCTGGCCGCCATCGCCAAGTACGGCATCGAGCAGCAGGTGGGCTACATCTCCACCGGCGGCGGCGCCTTCCTGGAAGTGCTGGAAGGCAAGACCCTGCCGGCCTTCGAAATCCTGGAAAAGCGGGCCAGCGCCGCGCCGGCTGCCTGACCGATGGATGGATCACCCTGCAACCCTGATGGAAGAAACCCCGCCGTGTCCATGACCTTCACCGACATGCTGCGCGACGCCACCGCGCGCAACGACTCCCTGCTGTGCGTGGGGCTGGACCCGGAGCCCACGCGCTTCCCCGCCGGCCTGCAGGGCGACCCGCGCAAGATCTACGATTTCTGCGCCGCCATCGTGGACGCCACCGCCGACCTGGTGTGCGCCTTCAAGCCCCAGATCGCCTACTTTGCCGCTCACAGCGCCGAAGACCAGCTCGAACGCCTGATGCAGCACATGCGCGCCAACGCGCCGCATGTGCCGGTGATCCTGGACGCCAAGCGCGGCGATATCGGCTCCACCGCTGAGCAATATGCCAAGGAGGCATTCGAGCGATATGGCGCCGATGCGGTCACGCTCTCGCCCTTCATGGGGTTTGACTCCATCGAGCCCTACCTGGCCTACCACGGCAAGGGCGCCTTTTTGCTGTGCCGAACCTCCAACCCCGGCGGCGACGACCTGCAGAACCAGCGCCTGGCCAGCATCGACGGCCAACCGCTGATGTACGAACACGTGGCACGTCTAGCGCAGGGCCCCTGGAACAAGAACGGCCAGCTCGGACTGGTGGTGGGCGCGACCTACCCGCAGGAGATCGAGCGCGTGCGCAGCATAGCACCCACGCTGCCCTTGCTGATCCCTGGCGTCGGTGCCCAGGGCGGCGATGCCGTGGCCACGGTGCGCGCGGGCCTGCGTGCCGACGGTCCCATCATCGTGAACTCCTCGCGCGCCATCCTGTACGCCTCCAAAGGCGAAGACTTTGCCGCCGCAGCCCGCGCCGAAGCCTTGCGCACGCGCGCCGTGCTGAACGACGCCGCCCAGGGCTGAGCGCCAACCCACCGACCCCCGCCGCACAGCCATGCAGCTCAAGTGGCTGGAAGACTTCATCGTGCTGGCGCAGGAGCGCAGCTTCACCCGCGCCGCCGAGTTGCGGCATGTGACGCACCCCGCCTTTGGCCGCCGCATCCGCGCGCTGGAGGCCTGGGCGGGCACGCCGCTGGTGGAGCGGGGCGGGGGGCCTGTCACCCTCACGCCTGCGGGGCAGAGTTTTCTGGACACTGCCGGGCAGATGGTGCGCAACCTCACGCAGTCGCACGAGGAACTGCAGAGCCTGGCCGGGCGCCAGGCCCGCACCGTGACCCTGGCCACGGGCCGCACGCTGGCGCGCACCGTGGTGGCCGACTGGCTGGTGCGCCTGCAGCCCATCCTGCAGGGCGGCGAGTTGTGCATCCGCACCCGGGCACTGGCCGACACCGTGGCCATGCTGGAGCGCAGCGAGGCCGACTTTTCCCTCGTCTACCATCACCCCACACTGGCCGTTCGCCTGGACGCGCGCCAGTTCATGCACCTGACCGTGGCATCTGACCGCCTGGTGCCCGTGTCGCGCGCCACGGCGCAGGGGCAGGCGGTGCATCGCTTTGGGCCCGACGCCACGCGGGTGCCTTACCTGGCCTACGCGCCCCAGCTGGCGCTGGGCCGGCTGGTGGAGGACCACCTGGCCCAGAACCCCCATGCGCCAAGGCTGCAGCGGGTGGTGGAATGCGACTCGGCCGACGCGCACTATGAATACGTGCAAAAAGGCCTGGGCGTCGCCTGGCTGCCCTGGTCGATGGTGCACGCCGACTGCAAGGCCAAGCGCCTTGCCCCGGCGGGTGATGCGCGCATGGAAGTGCGATTCGACGTGCGCCTGTACCGTCCCAAGCGCCGCCTGGGCCCGCAGGCCGAGGCACTGTGGAAGGCGCTGGCGCAGCGCTGAACCTCGGCGGCTCCTCTCAGCGGGGCACAGGGTTTTCATCAGGACGCTGAACCACATTGGCACAAACTGGTGCCGCTTCGGCACCAAGCTGGCAGCTGGGGCTTCGCACAATCGGGCCACATCCCCCCGATCCACGATGAGGAATCACCCCATGCAACCCACACTCCCCCTGCGCCGCGTAGCGCTCCTGTGCGGCCTGGCCCTGCTGGGCACCGCGGCCCCCGCGCTTGCGCAAGACACCTACCCCAGCAAGCCCATCACCATCGTCGTGGGCTACCCGCCCGGCGGCAGCACCGACCTGACCGGCCGCACCGTGGCGACCGAGCTGAGTGCCAAGCTGGGCGTTCCCGTGGTGATCGAGAACATCGGGGGCGCGGGCGGCGCCATCGGCGCGCAGAAGGTGGCCAGCAGTGCGCCCGACGGCTACACCTTTCTGGTGGGCGCCAGCAACGAGATCGCCATCAACAAGCTGGTGACCAAGAAGGTGAAGTACGACGTGAAGGACTTCACCGCCATCGGCCTCATTGCCTCGCAGCCGCTGGTGCTGGTGGCATCCACCGGCGCGGGCGTGAAGAACCTGGCCGAGTTCACGCAGAAGGTGTCCAGGAACCCCGGCAAGTTCAGCTACGGCAGTTCGGGCGTGGGCACCTCGCTGCATCTGGCAGGCGAGATGGTCAAGGAGCAGGGCAAGCTGTTCATGACGCACATCCCCTACCGCGGCGTGGCGCCGCTCACCAACGACCTGCTGGGCAACAACCTGGAGTATGGCGTTTTCGTGCTCTCCAGCGGCCTGCCGCACATCAAGAGCGGCAAGGTGATTGCCTTGGGCACCACCGAGGCCAAGCGCTCGGCCATCACGCCCGACATCCCGGCCCTGGCCGAGTCGCCCCAGTACAAGAACGTGGACATTGGCGTGTGGTTTGCGCTGATGGGCCCGGCCAACCTGCCCAAGCCGGTGTTCGACAAGGTGAAGAAGGCGTTGAACGACAGCCTGCAGTCGCCCGAGTTCAGGAAGAAGATGGAAGCCAGCGGCTCCACCGTGGCCTCGCCGGACGTGAACATCAACCAGTTCCTGGCGACCGAAGTGGCCAAGTACAAGAAGATCGTCGAATTCGCCAAGATCGAAGAATGAGCCTCGCCACCGACATGAACGCACGCGCCTCCCTCACTTTTGAGCTGCCCGCTCCCGACATCGGCGCCTGGCGCGCCGGCAACACCGGCACCGAGGGCGTGTGGCACTTTGACAGCGGCCAGCCAGGCCGCCATGTGATGGTGAGCGCCCTGGTGCACGGCAACGAGCTGTGCGGCGCCTGGGCCTTGAAGGGCTTGCTGGAGGCGGGCGTGCGCCCGCAGCAGGGCACGCTGACGCTGGCGTTGTGCAACCTGGAGGCGTTTGACCGCTTTGACGCTGCGGACCACGACGCCTCGCGCTTCACCGACGAGGACCTGAACCGCCAGTGGATCGACGCGCGCATGGACGCGGCCGACACGCGCGAGCGCCGCCGCGCCGCCGCGCTGCGCCCCTGGGTGGCGCGGGCCGACTGGCTGCTGGACATCCACTCGATGCACGAGCCCGGCGCGCCGCTGCTGCTGACCGGCACGCAGCCGCGCAACCTGGCGCTGGCCAAGGCCATGGCGGCGCCCGAACACATCGTGGTGGACGCGGGTCACAAGGACGGCGTGCGCATGCGCGACTACGGCCGCTTCGGCCTGCCCGATGCCGAGGGCGGCGACACACGCTCGCTGCTGGTGGAGTGCGGCTTTCACGGCGACCCGGCCAGCCGCGCCGTGGCGCAAGACCAGTGCGTGCGCTTTCTCGCGCAATCGGGCGTGGTGGATGCCGACGCACTGGCGCGGCAGCTGCCCGGCTGGCGCGGCCCCGACGCGCCCCGCCAGTGGGCGCTGGAGGTGACCGGGCCGGTCGTGGCCACCAGCAGCGCCTTCCGCTTCACCGAGCCCTTCACCGGACTGGAGGTGATCCCGCGCGCAGGCACGGTGATCGCCTGGAATGGCGATGGCAGCGACGGCGTGCCCGTGACCACGCCGTATGACGACTGCGTGCTGGTGATGCCCTCGGTGCGCCAGGCGCGTGCCGGCGTGACCGTGGTGCGGTTTGCACGGCGGCGGGTGCTGTAGCCCAGGGCTGCGCCGAACTATCTTTTTGATAGCTATCAGCGCTTAACCATCAAGCGCCAGAGGCCGATTTGGCTTGAAATCGTGATTGCAGGCGCGGCCCCAGCACCACGCAGGCCAGCGCCGCCACCACCAGCGCGATGCCGGCCCACTGCCAGGGTGCCACGCCTTCGTCCAGCAACAGCCAGCCGGCCGTGAGGCCCACCACCGGCACGGCCAGGCTGAAGGGCGCCACTCGGTTGGCGGGGTAGCGCTGCAGCAGGTTGGTCCACAGCGCATAGCCCACGATGGTGGCCGCCCAGCCCAGGTAGGCCACAGCAGCCCAACCCAGCAGGGGCACTGCCGCCAGCGTCTGCCACTGCAGCCAGCGCGCGGCGTCTGGGTCAAACGCCCACGACAAGGCCACGAAGGGCAGCACCGGCACGGCGCTGCTCCAGATCACAAACGCCAGCGGGTCATACCCCGGGGTTTGCTGCTGCGCCACGCGCGCGACGATGTTGGACGACGCCCACATCGCCGCGCCGCACAGCGTCAGCAGCAAGCCGGCCATGGTGGTGGCCGCCGCGGCGCCCACGCCAGCACCCGGGCCCACATAGTTCATTGCAAAGCACACCAGCCCCAGCGCAGCCAGCACCATGCCCCAGCGCAACGGCGGGCCGGGCCGTTCGTGCAGCACGGCAAAACCGAACAACGCGGTGAAGAACACCTGCGTCTGCAGCAGCACGCTGGCCAGCCCCGCCGTCATGCCCACCTTGAGCCCGATGAACAAAAAGCCGAACTGCCCCACGCCCTGGAATAGCCCGAACAGCAGCACCCAGCGCCAGTGCACGCGTGGCGGGCGCACCAGCAGCACCAGCGGCAGGGCCGCGCACAGGTAGCGCGCAGCGCCCAGCTGAAAGGGGCTGAAGCTGCGCAGCCCCCACTTCATGGCCACAAAATTCACACCCCACAACACGACCACCACCAGGGCGGCGAGCAGGTCGCGGGCGCGCAGCGGGCCCGCGCCGTGCGAAGAGAGCGGCGCCGTCACCGGGCAGCGCGCGCAGCGTCGATGTGCGCCTGTGCGCGTTGGGCCAGCGCGATGTCGCCCGGGGTCTCTGCATTCCACGTGTCCACGGGGCGGGGGTTCTCGCTGGAATCGACCCCGGTGTAGACGGCCACGCAGTGCACCACGTCCTGCAGCGGTGCACCATGGATGGAACCACTGCGCACCTCCACAGCCAGGCTCATGCGGGCGTCGTCTGTGGCCGTGAGGCGGGCATGCACTTCCACCAGGTCGCCGGGCCGGATGGCGCGCACAAAGTCAGCCCCGCCCACAAATTCGGTGATGCACGCACCCTTGGCCCAGGCGCTGGCGCACGCATAGCCAGCCTCATCCACCCACCGCAGCACGGTGCCGCCCGGGATTCTGCCGGCCTGCAGCGGGCCGTTCTGGGGCGCCAGAAAGCGCAGGGTGATCGAGTGCATGCAGAACGCTCCGGGCGGTGGTGAAGGGGGCCATTATTCTCCAGCCGAGCATTCGCCGCTGGCATGGCCCCATGCGCGCCGGGAGCCCCTGCGCGCAGGCTACCCCCCGTTGCCGCATGCCAAGCATGTCCCGCAAGCACTTCAATATTGATAGCTGTCAGCGCTTGATGGATAGGCGCTAGAGGCTATTTTGATTCAAATTTTCTGGACAGCCGCTTGCAGGGCAGCCGCGTCCATCTCTGCCAGCTCTGCCAACTCATGCGCCGTGAACACCCGCGAGCGCGTGTGAAAGGCCTTGCCCTCGGGCCCTTCGAGCGAGAACGTGCCGCCCGTGCCCTCGACTACATCGATGATGAGCTGCGTGTGTTTCCAGGTCTCGTACTGCGCACGCCCGATGTAGAACGGGCAGCCGCCGATGTCACCCAAGTACACGTCGCCCGCGCCCATGGTGATCTCGCCGGGCAGATAGCAACTGGCCGCGCTGTTGTCGCAGCAGCCTCCCGACTGGTGGAACATCAGGTCGGTGCCGTGCTTGGATTGCAGAAAGGCCACCAGCTCCAGCGCAGCAGGGGTGGCAATGACTTTTTCGACCATGGGGTGTCTCCAGCGAGCGATGCAAAAGATGCCAACGCGGCTCGTTGGAACAACGCGCCGCCAGCAGCGTGTCCTGCGGTTCACAGGCCGTTTCTGGCTAGGCGTCTCCGTCGCAGACAGTAGCAACGCTACGGCAAGACGAAGCAACGACGCCAGGGACGGTCTGTGGACCGCCACCCCTCAGAAGAAGCCCAGCTTGTTTTCTGAGTACGACACCAGCAGGTTCTTGGTCTGTTGATAGTGGTCCAGCATCATCTTGTGCGTCTCACGCCCAATGCCCGATTCCTTGTAGCCCCCAAACGCTGCGTGCGCAGGGTACGCGTGGTAGCAGTTGGTCCACACACGGCCGGCCTTGATCGCGCGGCCCATGCGGTAGGCCACGTTGCCGTTGCGGCTCCACACACCGGCGCCCAGGCCGTACAGCGTGTCGTTGGCAATCGCCAGCGCTTCGGCCTCGTCCTTGAAAGTGGTCACGGCCAGCACGGGGCCGAAGATTTCTTCCTGGAAGATGCGCATCTTGTTGTGGCCCTTGAACAGCGTGGGCTGCACGTAGTAGCCGCCTTCCAGGTCGCCGCCCAGGTGGGCCTGGCCGCCGCCAGCCAACACTTCCGCGCCTTCCTGCTTGCCGAGGTCGAGGTAGCTCAGGATCTTGGTGAGCTGCTCCTTGCTGGCCTGCGCGCCCATCATGCTGTTGGTGTCGAGCGGGTTGGCGTGCTGGATGGCGGCCACGCGCTTCAAGACGCGTTCCATGAACTTGTCGTAGATCGATTCCTGAATGAGTGCGCGGCTGGGGCAGGTGCAGACCTCGCCCTGGTTGAACGCGAACAGCACCAGGCCTTCAATCGCCTTGTCCAGAAACGCATCGTCCTTGTCCATCACGTCGGCAAAGAAGATGTTGGGGCTCTTGCCGCCCAGCTCCAGCGTGGCGGGGATCAGGTTGTTGGCAGCGGCCTGCGCGATCACGCGGCCGGTGCTGGTGGAGCCGGTGAACGCTATTTTTGCAATGCGCTTGCTCTGCGCCAGCGGCATGCCCGCCTCGCGGCCGTAGCCGTTGACGATGTTGAGCACACCGGGCGGCAGCAGGTCGGCAATCAGCTCGACCAGGATCAGGATGGAGATGGGCGTGGACTCTGCAGGCTTGAGCACCACGCAGTTGCCCGCGCCCAGCGCCGGGGCCAGCTTCCACGCGGCCATCAGGATGGGGAAGTTCCACGGAATGATCTGGCCCACCACGCCCAGCGGTTCCTGGATGTGGTACGCCATGGTGTTCTCGTCGATCTCGCTGATGCCACCTTCCTGCGCGCGCACGCAGCCCGCAAAGTAGCGGAAATGGTCCACGGTGAGCGGGATGTCGGCGTTCAGCGTCTCGCGGATGGCCTTGCCGTTGTCCACGGTTTCGGCGTAGGCCAGGCGCTCCAGGTTTTCTTCGATGCGGTTGGCGATCTTGAGCAGGATGTTGGCGCGCGTGGCCGCATCCGTCTTGCCCCAGGCGTCGGCGGCGGCGTGGGCGGCGTCCAGGGCCAGTTCGATGTCTTCAGCGGTGGAGCGGGCTGCCTGGGTGTAGACCTTGCCGCTCACGGGCGTGATGACATCAAAGTACTGGCCCTTGACGGGGGGCACGAATTTGCCGCCGATGAAGTTGTCGTACCGGGGCTTGTAGGTGATCTTGGCGCCAGCGGCGCCGGGGGCTGCGTAAACGGTCATGGTGTTTGTCTCCTGCGGTGGTTGTGTGCATCGGGCGGACTCGGTGGAGCCTGTCCGATGCCAACCCCTTACTCAAAACACATGCCAGCAGGCCAGGGGGCGCGAAGTGTTGATTTCATTGGATTTTTTCGGCCGCCCAGGGTGCACACCTGTTGCAGCCATCCGCATCGCAGTGTGCCGGGCCGCGACACCTGTCACGAAATGGAACAGTTGGCACACCGCTTGCGCTCACACCCTTGCCCCGCACCGACGAGCCCGCCATACTGGCCCACACACCACAAGCGGGCCGCCCTGAGCCCGCACGGAGACAAAGCGTGCGCCCCAACACCTCCCCCGTCGCCCTGCGACAGGCCCGCCAGCACCTGCTGGACTCTGGCCAGTGCCCCAGCGGCCTGGTGGACGAGCGCCTGGCGCGCTCCTGGTCGCGCAGCATGGCGGCCGGCCTGCTGCCCACCGGGCGGCCGCAGGCCATCGACCACCCCAGCAGCGGCACGCTGCGCCAGGTGCTGGCCAGCAACCCCGAGTTGCTCGCGCATTCGCGGCCGGTGATGGAATACCTGTTCGAGCAAGTGCGCCACAGCCAGAGCGTGGTGGTGCTGGCCGACCGGCGCGGCATGCTCATGCACACGCTGGGCGACCCGCACTTTGTGGACAAGGCCGAGCGCGTGGCGCTGACCAGCGGTGCCTCCTGGCACGAGGCGCACCGGGGCACCAACGCCATCGGCACGGCGCTGGCCGAGGCCTGCGCGGTGGAGGTGCATGGCGGCGAGCATTTTCTGGAGCGCAACAACTTTCTTACCTGCGCGGCTTCGCCCATCCTGTCGGCCACGGGCGAGCTGCTGGGCATCCTCGACATCTCGGGCGACTACCGCAACGGCCACGCCCACGCGCTGGGCCTGGTGAGCACGGCCGCCCGCATGATCGAAAACCGCCTGCTCGCTGCCACCTGCAAGCGCAACATCCGCCTGCACCTGCACAGCGCGCCCGAGGGCATTGGCAGCGTGGCCGAGGGCATCGTGGCCGTGTCGGCCGACGGCTGGATCGTGGGCGCCAACCGCGTGGCCCTGGCGCAGCTGGGCTTGCATACGGGCGATGTGGGCGCCACTTTGCTGGAGCAGGTGCTGGACGTGCGGATGGACGACCTGCTCTCGCACCACAAGCGCCGCCCCCAGCAGCCGCAGGCCTTGCGCACACTGCAAGGCGCCTTGCTGTTTGCACAGGTGCAGATGGACACCGCCTGGGTTGCCACGCCCACACGGCCCGCCGTTGCGACGACTGCTGCGCCCCAGCAAGACGCCCTGGCCCAGCTGGACACCGGCGACGCCCGCTGGCGCGCTGCCGCCGACAAGGCGCGCCGCGTGGTGGGCAAACCGATTGCGGTGCTGGTGCAGGGCGAGTCGGGCGTGGGCAAGGAGGTGTTTGCGCGCGCGCTGCACGCCAGCGGCCCGCGCCGCGATGCGCCGTTTGTGGCCATCAACTGCGCGGCGATTCCCGAGCACCTGATCGAATCCGAACTGTTCGGCCATGTGGCCGGTGCCTTCACCGGCGCGCGCAAGGAGGGCCACCTGGGCCGCCTGCGCGAGGCCCATGGCGGCACGCTGTTCCTCGACGAAATCGGCGACATGCCGCTGGCTCTGCAGACCCGCCTGCTGCGCGTGCTGCAAGAGCGCAGCGTGACGCCCGTGGGCGCCAGCAAGGCCGTGCCGGTGGACTTTGCGCTGGTCTGTGCCACGCACAACCAGCTCATGCAGGCGGCGGAGCAAGGGCGCTTTCGGCAAGACCTGTACTACCGCATCAACGGCCTCACGGTGCAGCTGCCCGCGCTGCGCGAGCGCAGCGACTTTGTGGCGCTGCTGCAGCGCCTGCTGGCCGACCTGGCGACGGAACAGGGGCTGGGTTTTGAGGTGCAGGTGGCGCCCGACCTGCTGGCCCGCCTGGCCACCTACCCCTGGCCTGGCAACCTGCGCCAGCTGGCCAATGTGCTGCGCACCGCCTGCGCCATGCTGGCCGAGGGCGAAGACACCCTGGGCTGGGAGCACATGCCGGACGACCTGGTGCAGGCGCTCACGGCCGCCCCAACGCCGACGCCTGCACAGACCGAAACCACCGCGCCCCCGATCGCGCTGAACCTTCAGCAGCTCTCCCAGGCCGCCATCGACCAGGCGCTGCAGGCCGCGCGCGGCAACATGTCGCAGGCGGCGCGCCAGCTGGGCATCAGCCGGCAGACGCTGTACCGCAAGCTGGGTGGGCGCACCACACATTCGCTACAAATTTAATAGCTATTGAGGCAATACCATCAGGCGGTAACGGCCATTTTTTCTTGAAACGGCAGCGCCAGCCGCGCCCGCAGCCCCGCGCCCGGCGCGCTGTGCAGCTCCAGCCGCCCGCCATGGCTGCGTGCCACGCGCTCCACGATGGCCAGGCCCAGGCCTGCACCTGGCGGGCCGGTGCGCGCCGTTCCGCCACCGCGAGCAAAAGGCTGGCGCATGCGGTCGATGTCGTTGGCTCCGATGCCGGGGCCCTGGTCCTGCACCTCCAGCCACACGCTGTTGGCATCGGCCCCGGTGCGCAGCACCACGGGCGGCTGGCCGTGGCGCCAGGCGTTTTCCACCAGGTTGTCCAGCGCGCGGCGCAGGGCCTGGGGGCGCACGGGCACTTCGGGCAAGGCACCCAGCTCCAGCCGCACGGTGCGCCCATGGTCGGCCTGCGCCTCGGCCACGGCCTGGGCCAGGTCGTTGAGCGATGCGGGGGTGGGCGCCTCGGCCTCACCGCTGCGCGCGAACTGCAGGAACTGGCCCACGATGCCGTCCATCTCGTCGATGCTGCGCGCCATGCTCGCGGCCAGCGGTGCATCAACCTGCGCACCGGCAATCTCGACACCCAGGCGCAGCTTGGTCAGCGGGGTGCGCAGGTCGTGCGACACGCCCGCCAGCATCAGCGCACGCTCGTGGTCGGCAGCGGCCAGGCTCTGCGCCATGTGGTTGAAGCTGCGGGCCACGGTGGCGATTTCTTCGGGGCCTGCTTCCGGCAGCACGGCAGGGGGCTGGCCCTGCGCCAGCTGGCGCGCGGCCCCCACCACCTGCGCCAGCGGGCGGTGGATGTGGCGCTGCAGCCACCACGCGCCCAGCAGCGCAAGCAGCATGCTGGCCAGCGTGGCGGCCAGCCAGGCGCCGGTGAAGGTGCGCGTGGGGAACACGCTGGGCAGGTTGAGCCAGTAGCTCTCGGGGCCATCGGCACCCGCGTGTTCCACACGCAGGGCCAGCATGCCGGCGCTGTCGCGGCGCCACAGGGGCTGGGGGGCGGTGGCGGCATCGTCTGCGCCCAGGCGGCGCGCCACGGCCCGCACAAACTGCCGCTCCATGGGCGAGAGCAGTGCGCGCCGCGCAGCGCTCTCGGGCGCCACGGGCGGGGTGGCCGCCACGGCCTGCTGGTTGAACGCATCGACAAACGCCGCCCGCTGCGCCGGGGGCAGCGCCTGCAGCCCCGCACGCAGCGCGGCCACGTTGCGGGCCACGCCATCGGCCACCAGCGCCACGCGGGGCTGGAAGATCATCTGCCGCACCAGCACGGCGGCCACCAGTTGGCCCAGCACGATGAGCGCGGCCATCAGCAGCAGGTTGCGCCCGAGCAGGCTGCGCGGCCAGAGCCCCCGGCGGGCGGTGGCGATGGGCGCCGTCATGGCTGCGCCCCTCCTGCGGGCGCGGCGCCGTCGGGCACAAACACATAGCCCACGCCCCACACGGTGCGGATGTGGCGTGGCTGCGCCGGGTCGGCCTCGATGATCTTGCGCAGCCGCATGATCTGTACGTCGATGCTGCGGTCGGTGGCGGCGTGGTCAGGCCCATAGGCCAGGGCCAGCAGCCGGTCGCGGCCCAGGGGGCGGTGGGGGTTCTGCGCCAGGGCCAGCAGCAGCGCGAATTCGCCGGTGGTCAGGGGCATGTCCTCCCCCCGGCGCTCCAGCCGCCGCTCGGCAGGCCACAGCACAAAGTCGCCAAACGCCAGGCGGCTCAACACGCCCTGCGGCCCGGTGTGCGCGCCCAGCAGGCGCTGGCGCCGCACCATGGCCTGGATGCGCGCCAGCAGCTCGCGCGGGTTGAAGGGCTTGGGCAGGTAGTCGTCCGCGCCCATCTCCAGGCCCACGATGCGGTCCACCGGGTCGCCGCGCGCAGTGAGCATCAGGATGGGAATGGTCTCGCCCTGCGCACGCAGGCGGCGGCAGATGGCCAGGCCATCCTCGCCCGGCATCATCACGTCGAGCACCAGCACATCAAAGCGCTCGCGCTGCAGCAGCGCATCGAGCGGGCCTGCGCCCTCGACGGTGCGCACGGTGTAGCCCTGGTCGCTCAGGTAGCGCTGCAGCAGGGCGCGCAGTTCGGGCTCGTCGTCGGCGACCAGGATCTTGGCGAGGGGGGCGGTCATGGGGGAGGAGGTTGGTGGCCAGGCAAGGTGCAGGCCCAGTCCCGATGGTACGGCGCACACCACCCGGGCCACGCCCGCACTCCAGCGCCCCGGTGATGACAGCCTGTGACAGCCCCCTGCGCGTTTGTCATGCTTTGTCATGACTTGGCGCCGTGCTGCAACCATTGGCGGGTCTGTGGATGCGACAGTCAGTCATCGGCAGCCCCGCCACGATCGCAGGAGTCTTTCCCATGCCCTCCACTGTCCATCGCACGCTCACCCCTTTCACCCGCTACACCCTCACGGCCGTGGCTACCCTCGCCCTGGCCGCCCCGGCGTGGGCACAGGCCCCTGCATCCGACGGCGCGCAAGGCGGCGGACGCCTGCGCGCGCTCATCGCACAGAAGCAGGCCCAGGCGCAGGCCGCCGCCCTGCCCACCGGCGTGCAGCGCATTGCCGATGTGCCTTACGGCAGCGACCCGCGCCAGCGCATGGACGTGTACCTGCCCACCCCTTCCTCCTCCACCGCCAGCGCCGTGCGCGCGCCCGTGGTCTTCATGGTGCATGGCGGCGGCTGGCGCCATGGCGACAAGGCCATGGGCCGCGTGGTGCAGGAGAAGGTGGCGCGCTGGGTGCCCCGGGGTTTTGTGCTGATCTCGGTGAACTACCGGCTCTTGCCCGACACCCCCGTGGACCAGCAAGAGCGCGACGTGCAGGCCGCGCTGATGGCCGCACAGCAGCGCGCCACCACCTGGGGCGCCGACCCCAGCCGCTTCATCCTCATGGGCCACTCGGCCGGCGCGCACCTGGTGGCGCTGCTCAACGCCCGCGCGCCGCAGGCCCTGCGCGAGGGCGCCTGGCCCTGGCTGGGCACGGTGGTGCTCGACAGTGCGGTGATGAATGTGCCCGCCTACATGCGCGCCCCCCACATGCCGCTGTACGACGACGCGTTTGGCGCCGACCCGACCTACTGGCGGTTGCTGTCGCCCTGGCACCAGTGGACGGCGGGCGCCCCGCCGATGCAAATGGTGTGCTCCACCGAACGCGCCGACCAGCCCTGCCACCAGGCCGAAGCCCTGGCCCGCCACGTGCACGGCCTGGGCGGCCGCGCCGAGGTGCTGCCGCAGGACCTGAGCCACGGCGAAATCAACGCCCAGCTGGGGCTGGAGAGCCCCTACACCCGGGCCGTGGAGGCCTTCATGGGCTCGCTGGATGCCGAGGTGGCGCGGCGCCTGCCGTGATGGTTTGCGCAATCACTACTAATTTGATAGCTTAAAAGGCACGCCCATTGAGCGCAAACGGCATTTTTTACTACAGTCTTGACCGCAGGTAGGGCGCCAGGTACCGCCCTGTGTGGCTGGCCGGGTTCGCTGCCAGCTCCTCGGGTGTGCCCACGCCCACCACGGTGCCGCCGCCCGCACCGCCCTCGGGGCCCATGTCGATGAGCCAGTCCGCCGTTTTGATCACGTCGAGGTTGTGCTCGATGATGACGATGGTGTTGCCCGCGTCACGCAGCTGGTGCAGCACCTTGAGCAGCAGGTCGATGTCGGCAAAGTGCAGGCCGGTGGTGGGTTCGTCCAGGATGTAGAGCGTGCGGCCCGTGTCGCGCTTGCTCAGCTCCTGCGCCAGCTTCACGCGCTGCGCCTCGCCGCCTGAGAGCGTGGTCGCGGCCTGGCCCAGGCGGATGTACGACAGGCCCACGTCCAGCAGCGTCTGCAGCTTGCGGGCGATGGTGGGCACGTCCTTGAAGAAGGCCGCCGCGTCCTCCACCGTCAGCTCCAGGATCTGCGCGATGTTCTTGCCCTTCCACAACACTTCAAGCGTCTCGCGGTTGTAGCGCTGGCCGTGGCAAATGTCGCAGGGCACGTACACGTCGGGCAAGAAGTGCATCTCCACCTTCACCACGCCGTCGCCCTGGCAGGCCTCGCAGCGGCCACCGCCCGAAGACTGCGACACGTTGAAGCTGAAACGACCCGGCCCGTAGCCGCGCTCCTTGGCGGTGTTGGTCTCGGCCATCAGCTCGCGGATGGGGGTGAACAGGCCGGTGTAAGTCGCAGGGTTGCTGCGCGGCGTGCGGCCAATGGGGCTTTGGTCCACATTGATGACCTTGTCGAAGTACTCGATGCCCACGATCTCTTCGTGCGCTGCCGGCTCCTCGTGCGCGCGGTGGATTTGCCGCGCCACGGCGGCATACAGCGTGTCGTTGACCAAGGTGCTTTTGCCCGAGCCCGAGACGCCCGTCACACAGGTGAGCAGCCCCACCGGGAAGTCCACCGTCACGCCCTTGAGGTTGTTGCCCGTGGCGCCCACCACGCGCAGCGCCTGCACGGCGCCCTGGCGGGCGTGGTGTTCGGCCATGCGTTCGGCGCGGCGCTTGCTGGCCTCGGTCTGCGGAAAGCGCGACTTGGCTTTGGCCTCGACCACAGGTGCGGGCTGGTCCAGCACCGGCAGCCAGGGCGTGCGGCGCTTGGGTACGGCAATCGCGCGCGTGCCCGACAGGTACTGGCCCGTGAGCGACTGCGCATTGGCGCGCACCTCGTCGTAGGTGCCCTGCGCCATCACGCGCCCGCCGTGCACGCCCGCACCGGGACCCATGTCGATCACATGGTCGGCGGCGCGCATCATGTCCTCGTCGTGCTCCACCACGATCACGCTGTTGCCAATGTCGCGCAGGTGCTGCAGCGTGGCAATCAGGCGGTCGTTGTCGCGCTGGTGCAGGCCAATGCTGGGCTCGTCCAGCACATACATCACGCCCGTCAGGCCCGAGCCGATTTGCGACGCCAGGCGGATGCGTTGCGCCTCTCCACCGCTCAGCGTTTCGGCGCTGCGGTCCAGGCTCAGGTAGCTCAGGCCCACGTCGTTCAAAAACTGCAGGCGCGTGGCGATCTCGCGCACCACCTTGTCGGCAATCTCGGCCTTGGCGCCGGTGAGCTGCAGGGCCTTGAACCAGGCATGGGCGTCGCTCAGCGTGGCGTGGCTCACTTCGTAGATGGCGCGGGCCTGTGGGCCTTCGCCCACCTTCACGTGGCGGGCCTCGCGGCGCAGGCGCACGCCATGGCATTCGGGGCAGGGCTGGGTGCTGCGGTAGCGGGCCAGGTCTTCGCGCACCACCACCGAGTCGGTCTCGCGGTAGCGCCGCGCCATGTTGGGCAGGATGCCTTCGAACGGGTGCTTCTTGGTGTAGACCTTGCCCTTGTTGGCGCCGCTGTCGAGGATGTAGCTGAACGCGATTTCGTCCTCGCCCGAGCCGTGCAGCACCGCATGCTGCACAGTGGCCGGCAGCGTCTCAAAGGGCGCCTCCACATCAAAGCCGTAGTGCCGCGCCAGGCTCTCCAGCATCGCAAAGTAGTAGCCATTGCGCCGGTCCCAGCCCTTGATGGCGCCGCTGGCAAGGCTGAGCGTGGGGAAGGCCACCACACGCGCGGCATCAAACACCTCGCGCTGGCCAATGCCGTCACACGCCGGGCACGCACCCATGGGCGAGTTGAACGAGAACAGGCGCGGCTCCAGCTCGGCCAGCGAGTAGCTGCACACCGGGCAGGCGAACTTGCTGCTGAACAGGTGCTCCTGCCCCGTGTCCATCTCCAGCGCCAGCACGCGGCCGTTGCCGTCGTGGCCGCCCACGCGCAGGGCGGCCTCGATGCTCTCGGCCAGGCGCTGCTGCAGGTCGGCGCGCACCTTCACGCGGTCGATCACCACGTCGATGTCGTGCTTCTCGGTCTTCTTGAGTGCGGGCAGGCTCTCGTGTTCGTAGATCTGCCCGTCCACGCGAAAGCGGACGTAGCCCAGCGCCTGCATCTGCGCAAACAGCTCGGTGAACTCGCCCTTCTTCTCGCGCGCCACGGGGGCCAGGATCATGAGCTTGGTGTCTTCGGGCAGGGCGAGCACCGCGTCCACCATCTGGCTCACCGTCTGCGCCGCCAGCGGCAGGCCGTGGTCGGGGCAGAACGGCGTGCCCGCGCGGGCGTAGAGCAGGCGCAGGTAGTCGTGGATCTCGGTCACCGTGCCCACGGTGGAGCGCGGGTTGTGGCTGGTCGCCTTCTGCTCGATGCTGATGGCGGGCGACAGCCCTTCAATCAGGTCCACATCGGGCTTGTCCAGCCGCCCCAGGAACTGCCGTGCGTAGGCTGACAAGCTCTCCACATACCGCCGCTGGCCCTCGGCATACAAGGTGTCGAACGCCAGGCTCGACTTGCCCGAGCCTGACAGCCCAGTGATCACCACCAACTGGTTGCGCGGGATGTCCAGGTCGATGTTCTTGAGGTTATGGGTGCGCGCCCCCCGGATGCTGATGCGCTGCTCGCGCAGGGCACGGGCGAGGTAGGTGCCGTCATCGCCCGGGCGGGCGGGGCGGTCTTCAGCGGCGGCGGGGGGCTGGGTCACAGGCAGGCTCGGTCAGGAAAACCCACCATGATAGGCGAGGCCGCAGACAGGTGCTGGCCGCTACCGTTAGCCGCCGCACGGGCGTCTAGCGCCCTTCCCACGGAGGCTCGCTTAGGCTGGATCGCCCCGCATAATGCCTCCCCGCATGCCTGCCTTCCACCCCCTGCCCTCCACCCTGTTCGACACCGGCCTCCTCACCGGCACCGAGCCGTTCGAAGCGTGGCGCGACAGCATTTCGGTTCTGTTTGACGTGGCCCCTGTGCACGTTCGGGGCGGGGGGTCAGGGTTCCGTGCAGCGGTGCAGGCCACGCACCTGGGGCAGTTGCTGCTGGGGGACCTGCACTTCGGCGGGCAGCAGTTTGCACGTTCGCAATCCCGCCTGGCGCGCGACGGCCTGGACCACTACCTGGTGCAGTGGTACCGCAGCGGCGGCTTTGTGGGCCAACGGGACGGGCGTGCCGACATCGCGGTCAACGCCGGGGACATTGTGGTGTTTGATCTGGCCCGCAGCCAGGCCACACTGGCCCGGCCATCGCATGTGATGAGCCTCATCGTGCCACGCGCCCTGGCGGAAGAGGTGATGGGCCCGGGGCCTGCGCCAGACCTGCACGGCACCGTGCTGCGCGCGGGCTCGCCGCTGGCCGGTTTGCTGGGCGATCACCTGCTGTCGCTGCACAAACGCCTGCCGTCCATCGCGCTGGCCGACGCGCCCGCCGTGTCGCTGGCCACGGCGCAGATGGTGGCTGCCTGCGTGCGACCCAGCGCACGCACCATGGCCGAGGCCCGCGGGGGGCTGCAGGCCGTCACGCTGGATCGCATTCAGCACTACATCACACGCCGTCTGGGCGCGCCGCTGTCGCCCGAAGTCTTGTGCGAGACCTTCGGGATCTCACGCGCGGCGTTGTACCGCATGTTTGAACCGCTGGGCGGAGTGGCCCACTACGTGCAGCAGCGGCGCCTGCTGATGGCCTACCACGCGCTCGCCAACCCGGCCAATCGCCGCCTGCGCGTGGCCGAGGTGGCCGCGCGGGCCGGGTTTGCCAGCAATGCGCATTTCAGCCGCGCCTTCCGCGCCGCGTTCGACGTGGCGCCATCAGACGTACGGCCGCCGGCCCCCCGCAACCCCTGGGGAGCTGGTGACGCGCCTACGGCGGACGGGGATGGGCAAGCAAGCTCGGCCGAATACGCGGCGTGGGTGCGCAGCCTGCAGGGCGCCTTCGGCACGGTGTGGTGACCCCGGCAGGCCTGCGCTGAGGGCGCGCGTAGGCCGCAACAGGCAGTCAACAAAAGCGCCAACGCGCAGTCAAAAGCCCCCGTGCCCGGACTTCTAGCATCGATGGCATGCCTCTGTCCGGTCTACCTCCCGTTCGCAACCCTGGCTCCGCACACACGCCCGAGCCAGGAGCCGCCCGCAGCTGCTGGGCACTGGCTACCTGCGCGGTGGCGGTGGCGGCCCTGTCGGCATGTGCCGAGGTGCCCTTGCGGGTGGACCCAGACCGCGGGGGCGCCAGCGCGGCGCCGAACGCCACCGTTCACTCCACCCCAAATGCAGCGACTCACACCATCTCCCACACTGTGTACCGGCCTTTGCACTCTGACGGGCCGGAGGGCCCCACCCCTGCCGGCACCTCGCCCGCGTTCCATGCGGGCGCCCAGGGTACCCCGCAGTCCCGCTGGCACCTCAGCCCCCCCGCGAGCCCACCGCACAACGCGTCCCACATCCCCACGCCCCTCGATCACCCTTGGGCGCTCGGCCTGCTGACCATGCTGCTGGCCTGGATGCTGTGGCTGGATCGACGCGCCCGGTCTGCGGAGCCACCTGGCCCCTGAGGCCCACCGGTGCCGGCCAACCCGGCAATGGGCGAAAATCCCGCCTTTGCTTTAAACGGGCCTCACGCACACCGTGCCGGATTCCTCCTCCCTGTCCGCTGCTGCCGCTTCGCGGCTTCCTCCTCCCAGCACCCACATGACCGCCCTGGAGCGGCGCTCCAGCCTCAGCCTCGCGCTGATCTTTGCGCTGCGCATGCTGGGGCTGTTCCTGGTCTTGCCGGTGTTTGCGCTGGAGGCGCGCAAGTACCCCGGCGGGGACGACCCCGCGATGGTCGGCCTGGCCATGGGCATCTATGGCCTGACGCAGGCTCTGCTGCAGCTGCCGCTGGGCATGGCCTCGGACCGGTTCGGCCGCAAGCGTGTGATCGTGCTGGGGCTGCTGGTGTTTGCCGGAGGCAGCCTGCTGGCCGCGTTGGCAGATTCGCTCACAGGCCTGCTGCTGGGCCGGGCGCTGCAGGGCGCGGGCGCGGTGTCGGCTGCAGTGACGGCGCTGCTGGCCGACCAGACCCGCGACGGCGTGCGCACCAAGGCCATGGCATTGGTGGGCGGCAGCATTGGGTTGATGTTTGCGCTGGCACTGGTGCTGGCGCCGGTGCTGACGGCGCACATCGGGCTGGCGGGCCTATTTGGCCTGACCTGCGCGCTGGCCCTGGTGGGGGTGGCCGTGGTGGTGTGGTGGGTGCCGCCCGAGCCGGCACAGCACAAAGATGCACCCCGAGGCCGCCTGGCCGACGTGTGGGCACACCCGGACCTTGTGCGCCTGAACCTCGGGGTGTTTGTGCTGCACACCGTGCAGCTGGCCATGTGGGTGGCCGTGCCTGCCCTGCTGGTACAGGCGGGTCTGGCGCGCGATCACCACTGGCAGGTGTACCTGCCCGCCGTGGTGCTGTCGTTTGCCGCCATGGGCGGGCTGTTTGCGCTGGAGCGGGCGGGCCGCCTGCGGGCCGCCCTCCTAGGCGCGATTGCGCTGGTGCTGGTGGTGCAACTGGGTCTGGGCGCACTGGCGGTGAGCGGCGTGGCGCCCACGCTGTGGGTGCTGGGGCCGCTGATGTTCGTGTTTTTCTGCGGATTCAACGCGCTGGAGGCCAGCCAGCCCAGTCTGGTGTCACGCATGGCACCGGCAGCCCTGCGCGGGGCGGCGCTGGGCAGCTACAACACGCTGCAGTCGCTGGGCCTGTTCGCAGGGGGAGCGCTGGGCGGCGCGCTCGTGAAGTGGGCTGGCACACCCGGCCTTTTTGTGGCCACCACGGCGCTGGTGGCCGTGTGGCTGGCGCTGACCTGGCCGCTGCGGCCCGTGGGGCGCGGGGGCGGTTAAGGCCTGCCAGGCGGGGTTGAGCGGAGGGGTCTCGCGCCACCGCAGAGACGGCAGGATGCGGCACAATGGCGCGCTTGGCGCCCGGAACCCTTCCCCAAAGTCCGGCGCTTCCTTGTTACCTTTGAAGGCACGAACAGCACCATGGCATCCATCAACAAAGTCATCATCGTCGGCAACCTGGGCCGCGACCCTGAAATGCGCACTTTTCCCAGTGGCGACCAGGTGGCCAACGTGACGATTGCCACCACCGACAAGTGGAAAGACAAGCAGACCGGCGAAATGAAGGAAGCCACCGAGTGGCACCGCGTGGTCTTCAACGGCCGACTGGCCGAAATCGTGGGCCAATACCTGCGCAAGGGCTCGCAGGTGTATGTGGAAGGCAGCCTGCGCACCCGCAAGTGGACCGACCAAAGCGGCGTTGAAAAGTACAGCACCGAGATCCGCGCCGACCAGATGCAGATGCTGGGCAGCCGCCAGGGCATGGGCGGTGGCCAGCAAGGTGGTGGCGGGTATGACGATGGCGGCTATGGCGGCGGCGATCAGGGCGGCTACGACCAGGCACCCCGCCGCGCCGCGCCCCCGCCACGCCCCATGGCCGCACCGGCCCAGCGACCCGCGCCAGCGCCCGTTGCGCAGCCGCCCCGGGCGGCATCGGGCTTCGACGACATGGATGACGATATTCCGTTCTGAAGCACTTCGGGGTTCTTTACTGAATCCCTGCCTCTCTCCAAGGCCTGCACCGTTGTGGTGTGGGCCTTTTTTGTTGGCCGCGTGATCGCGGTGCGGACGCTGAAAGGACGCTGCACTGCGCAGGCCACACCACTTCAAACGTAGCAACTCGCAACAGGCAGCGGGTGCCGCAGCCCCCTCCAAAGCGCGCCTTTGACCTCACCGCACGCCGTCCTAACGCGACCACTGGATGTGGCACCTCTCCATTTTGTCCAGTGCAGCGCGGCCGCCACGGACCAACAACTTTTTACATTCGATACGCCAATTTCGCAGATCATCGCGGCCTTGTCGCCAAAGAGGCTCAACACCCGGCGGCATGCAGTACCAAAAATCACTATTTCAAACTGAAGAGAGAGAGGGTCGCAATGCCTGGATTCGTCCGCAAGATTTTGATTTTCATCACCGGCTATGCGTGGCTGTTGCTGCTGGCCGGCCCCGGCCTGATCGCGCTGTCGATCTACAGCGGCTGGAAGGCGGAAGGCGACCATGCCTATGCCGCGCGCGAAAGCCTGCAGAGCGTGTCAGGCACGGTGACGCAGGCCTCCGAGGTCACCGTCAAGCGCAAGCGCCGCTCCACCAAGAAGTACTACGAGATCAGCGTGCAACCGGACACCCCCGGCGCCGAAGTCCGCAAGCTGCGCATCGACTACAGCACGCCTCAGCAGCTGGTGGGCAACCTTATTGACGAGAAGATCACGGCCCTGGTGGACAGCAGCGACAACAGCATGGTCTACCAAGTGTCGGTGGGCAGCACCGCCGTCATCAGCTACGAAACCACCAAGCAGCGCCTGCAGGCCGAGGCCACGTCGTCGGCCAAATCCTTCAGCGGCGCCGGCACGTGGATCTTCGCGATCCTGCTGACACTGGTGGGCGCCGCGGGCGTGTGGTCCAACCGCAAGCTGCGTGCCGCGCAAGAAGCCCATCTGGCCGCCGCCTGAGGGGCACACCCAATAACAAAGAGAGGGAGGGAGGGGCGCCCCATGGTGCTCCCCCCTCAGTTGCAGTACCTAGCTAACCGAGGAAAAAACCGCCATGCAACCCAACGCATTGACCCCCACCACTCCCGAAGGCGCACCGTTCGAGCGGAGCGATTTCATCGTCTCCACCTACAAGCACCTAGGCCTGGCGATGCTGGCCTTCGTCGTACTGTCGGCCGTGCTCATGGTGTCCGGCTTCTCGGGCGCCACGGCCAAGATGCTGATGGCCAGCGGCAACAAGTTCATCTGGCTGGGCGTCATGGGAGCCTTCATGCTGGTGGGCTGGCTCGCATCGCACCTGGCGGACAACGCCGAGAACCCCCAGACGCAGCTCATGGGACTCGGCCTGTATGTGCTGGCCGAAGGCCTGATCTTTGCGCCTCTGTTCGGCATTGCCCAGCTGGTGGCTCCCGGCGCCATTGGCGCGGCGGGGTTCATCACCCTGCTGCTGGTGGGTGCGCTCACCTGGACGGCCTTCACCACCAAGACGGACTTTTCCTTCCTCGGCGGCATCCTCAAGGTGGGTGGCCTGGTGGCGCTGGGCACCATCATTGCCGGCGCCATCTTCGGCTTCAAGCTGGGCATCTGGTTCTCCGGGATCATGGTGCTGTTTGCTGGCGCATGCGTGCTGTACGACACCTCGCGCATCATCCACGACTATCCAGCAGACCGCCCAGCCGGCGCCGCGCTGCACCTGTTTGCCTCCATCGCGCTGATGCTCTGGTACGTGCTGCGCATCCTGATCAGCCTGGCGACCAGCGACGATTGAGCTGCCGCCTCGCCCCCGCAAAAAAGCCGGAGCAATGCTCCGGCTTTTTTGTGCTTCCGAGCTGACCTCTCAGTGGCCCTGGCGCAGGAGGCGCCACGCGCGAGACAGGTAGGTCAGGCGATGTGCGCCCGCGTTGCCGATGGCACCGTTGCAGCCCGCACAAACTCCGGCAGGAAGGTCCGCCGCGTGCCGTTGGGAAACTCAACCGTCACAGCATGGGTGCTGGCCTCGACCACCTGGCCTGCGCCATAGCGCCGCGCACGCACGGCCTGGCCATCCACAAACCGCGGGGCCGGTGGGGACGGCATCTCCAGCGGCACTTCGATGGGCTGATCCGGCGTCGCGGCCGCGCTGGCAAACGGCAACAGAGCGGCGATGCGCGCGCAGTTGTCGCAGCAACCACAGGCATCGAAGTCGGGCGTATCGCCCAGCGCGGTCAGCACCCCGTGCCAGCGGCAGCGGCCGCCCTGCGCATAGGCGACCATCGCTTCCAGCGTGGCGCCGTCCTGCTCACGGCGGTCACGGTAGCCCGTGAGCAGCTGGTCCAGCGTCGGGTAGCGGCCCGACATGAAGAACTGCTGCAGTGCGCGGTCTTGTCGGATATACAGCAAGGTGCAGCGGGCGTCATTGCCATCGCGACCAGCACGCCCCGCCTCCTGGTAGTAGGCGTCGATGCTGGCAGGCATCTGGTAGTGCAGAACGAAGCGGATGTCCGGTTTGTCTATGCCCAGGCCGAAAGCGTTGGTAGCCACCATCACGCGCACCTTGCCGTCCATGAAGGCGTCCTGCACCCGGGCGCGTTCGGCGGCGGACAGACGGCCGTGGTACAGGCCCACGCTTTCGCCGGCAGCGGCCAGCTTGTCGTGCAGTTCCTCGGCACATTTCACGGTGGAGGTGTAGACGATGCCCGCGCCTTCGCTCTCGGCCACCAGGGCCAGTGCGCGCGGCAGCCGGTCCGCCGTGCGCGCCAGGGGCTCCACGGTCAGGTGAAGATTGGACCGGAAGGCGGCCGTCTGCACCACGTTGCTGGCGGCAATGCCGAATTGCGCAACGATCTCCTTCATCACCGCGGGCTTTGCAGTGGCGGTCAACGCCAGCACCGTGGGCCGCCCCAAGGCACGCACGGCGGGCGCTATCTCCAGAAATGCAGGCCTGAAGTCATGGCCCCACTGCGACAGACAGTGCGCCTCATCCACCACCAGCGGGCTCACCGTCTGCCGGGCCAGTGCAGCGGTCAGCGCGGGGTCGGCGATCTGCTCGGGCGTCGTCAGGACGATGCGCGCACTGCCGTCTTCAATGGCCGCGCGTGCCGCGGCCAGTTCGTCGCTGCCGATGGCGCTGTTGACCTGCACGGCCGCAACACCCAGGTCTTGCAGCGTGTCGCACTGGTCCTTCATCAAGGACACGAGCGGCGACACCACCACGGTGATGCCGGGCAGCAGCAGCGCAGGCAGCTGGTAGCACAGTGACTTGCCCGCGCCGGTGGGCATGACGGCGAGGGTGCTGGCGCCCTGCAGAACACGCTCGACGACCTCCAACTGGCCGGGCCGCAAACGCTGGAAGCCGAATACCGTCTTGAGGGTTTTGTGGATGCGAGCATGGCCGGGAGTTGCGGGAGCAGGGCGGCTGCGGCGGGAGGGCGATCTGCTGGCTGCAGAGTGTGCGGTCTTCATGGAGTCTGGATTCATCGGCTGCCGTGTGGCAGGCGCCGATCGCCATCATGAACAAGGCCTCTGCATCAGCACCGCCGGACTCGCACGCGTGGCCGTGTCAGACGGAACGCGGTATCGGCACCGCCGTCACAGCCAAAAATATTCAGCAAAAACCGCCTCTATCGCTTACTGGATAAGCGCTATTAGCTATCAATTAAGGAGCAAACCACTTCCAAGCCCCGAGCCATGCCGCATCAGGGAGCGGCCCCTTCCACCCCCGCGATCACGCCGCCGCCCAAGCAAACATCGCCGTCATACAGCACCGCACTCTGTCCGGGCGTCACGGCCCATTGGGCGTCGGCGAACTGCAGCGCAAAGCCGTCTGGCACAGCCTCCAGCGCGCACGCCGCGTCCTGCTGGCGGTAGCGCGTCTTGGCGGCATAGGTGCCGGGCATCGGGGCCTGGCCAGCACACCAGCTGGCGTCCTGCGCTACCAGGCGGTGCGACAGCAGCCAGGGGTGGTCATGCCCCTGCACCACGCGCAGCGTGTTTCTCTCCAGGTCCTTGCGGGCCACGAACCACGGTTCATGCACACCGCCACCGCGCTGCGCGCCCTTCTCCTTCACGCCGCCAATGCCCAGCCCCTGACGCTGGCCCAGCGTGTAGAAACTCAGCCCCACATGCTGGCCCAGCTTGCGGCCCCGGTCATCCAGGATGGGGCCCGGCGCATGACTGATGTAGCGGTTCAGAAACTCGCGGAACGGCCGCTCGCCGATGAAGCAGATGCCGGTGGAATCTTTCTTCTTGGCATTGGGCAGGCCGATCTCTTCGGCGATGCGGCGCACCTCGGTCTTGTGCAGCTCGCCCACAGGGAACAGGGTCTTGGCCAGCTGCGCCTGGTTCAGACGGTGCAAAAAGTAGCTCTGGTCCTTGGAGGGGTCCAGCCCCTTGAGCAGCTCGAACAGGCCGGAAGTCTGGTTCTGGCGCACGCGCGCGTAGTGGCCCGTGGCGATCTTTTCGGCACCCAGGCGCATGGCGTGGTCAAGGAACGCCTTGAACTTGATCTCGGCGTTGCACAGCACGTCCGGGTTGGGCGTGCGGCCCGCCTGGTACTCGCGCAGGAACTCGGCAAACACGCGGTCCTTGTAGTCGGCCGCGAAGTTCACATGCTCGATCTCAATGCCGATCACGTCGGCCACGGCGGCCGCGTCCACAAAGTCGATGTTGGACGAGCAGTACTCGCTGTCGTCATCGTCTTCCCAGTTTTTCATGAAGATGCCGACCACCTCATGACCCTGCTTTTTGAGCAGGTAGGCGGTCACGGCCGAGTCCACGCCGCCGGAGAGGCCGACGACAACGCGCTGTTTGGTAGGGGAAGTCATTGCCCCGATTGTATTTTTCAGGTCGCATTCGCCTTGCGCGGCCGCACAGAACGCGTAGCCACCAAGAGGTCATACAGCTGCTGCGCGGCGGGCGACAAAGATTTGCCCCTGCGTTTGATAAGACCCATCTGGCGCGTGACGATGGGCTCCACCAGCGGAATGCTCACCAGTGTGGGGTGATCCTTGCCCGGCATGGCCAAGCTGGGCACGGCCGCCACGCCCAGGCCGGCCTCCACCAGGCCCAGCAGCGTGGTCACGTGCTTGGCTTCGTACAGGCACTGCGGGCGGTCGGGTACGTTGGCCAGCGCCAGGTCCATGAGCAGGCGGTTGCCCGAGGTCTTGCCCACCGACATGAAGTCGTGTTGACCCAGCTCGGCCCAGCTCACCTTCTTGCGCCGCGCCAGCACATGGTCGCGCCGGCAGGCGGCCACAAAGCGCTCGGCCAGCACGGGCTTGAACTCGATCTCGGCCTCCTGGCTGCCGATGAAGTTCAGGCCAAAGTCCGCATCGCCCTGCGCCACGGCCACCAGCACTTCGTTGGCGCTGGCGTCGTGCACCTTCACGCGAATCTTGGGAAACCGCTCGTGGTAGCGCTTGACCACCTGCGGCAGAAAGTAATACACGGCCGAGGGCACGCAGGCAATCGTCACCTCGCCCATGCGCCGCGCGGCCACGTCGCCCAGGCCCATGAGCATGCCGTCCAGGTCGTCCAGCCACACGCGGGTCTTGCGCGCAAAGTCGCGGCCCACGGCCGTGAGCGTGACGCGGCGCGTGGTGCGGTCGAGCAGGCGCACGCCCAGGGCTTCTTCGAGCTTGTCGATGCGGCGGCTGAACGCGGGCTGCGACAGGTGGATGGCCTCGGCGGCTGCACGAAAGCTCTGCAGCTCGGCCACGGCCGCAAAGGCCTGAATGTCGGCAAGGTCGAATTTGTTGTTCATCGGGCGTCCTTCATGTGCGCTTGAGGGTGCATGCAGCGTTGCAAGCCGTGCATCAAACGATCAGAACATTGCAATTCACGGCCGTGATTGGAGCATGTACAAGCTGCCTGAGCCTATTGCACAACATGCATCAATCATTGCCAACAATGCAATTCACAGATCAGCGAAGGCACAGCACCATGCCGATCCATGAGCACCAACATTCCTTGCGTTCTGATGCGTGGCGGCACTTCCCGAGGCCCGTTCTTCCTGGCCGACTGGCTGCCGCGTGACCCTGAGGCCCGCGACCGCACGCTGATTGCAGCCCTGGGATCGCCGCATGAGCTGCAGATTGACGGTCTTGGCGGCGGCAACTCGCTGACCAGCAAAGTCGCCATCGTCTCGCGCTCCACGCAGCCCGACTGTGATGTGGACTACCTGTTTGCCCAGGTCAGCGTGCAGGAAGCCCGCGTGGACACACGCCCCAACTGCGGCAACATGCTGGCCGGTGTGGGGCCCTTCGCCATTGAGCAGGGGCTGGTCCCCGCAGACCGCGAAGGCCGGACCACCACCGTGCGGGTCTACAACGTGAACACCCGCTCCCGCATCGACGTGCAGGTGTGCACGGCGGGCGGCCAGGTGCACTACGACGGCGATGTGCGCATCGACGGCGTGCAGGGCACGGCAGCCCCCGTGCTGATGAACTTTCTGGACGCATGGGGCGCGGTCACCGGGCAGATCTTTCCCACCGGCCAGCGCATCGACACCATCCAGGACCTGCAGGTCACCTGCATCGACGCAGCGCAGGTGATGGTGCTGGTGCGCGCCGCCGACCTGGGCCTGCGCGGCGACGAGACACCTGCCGAGCTGGACGCCAACACCGCCTTGCTCACTCGTCTGGAGGCTCTGCGCCTCGAAGCGGGCCAGCGCATGGGCATGGGCGATGTGACCCACAGCGTGCTGCCCAAGCCGGTGATCGTGTCGCCGGGCACATCGCCAGGCAGTGTGGTGTCGCGCTACTTCACCCCCCACCAGTGCCACCGCTCCCACGCGGTGACGGGCGCCATCGGCGTGGCTGCTGCATCGGTGCTGCCGGGCACGGTGGCCACCGACGAACGGCATGCACCCAGCGCCGGGCTGCGCCGCGTGGAGGTGCAACACCCGGCAGGCCGCATCCAAGTGGAGGTGGAGCTTAGCGAGGTGGATGGCCAGTTCAAGCTGGTGCAGGCCGCACTCATACGCACGGCCCGAAAGATCCTGCAAGGAACGCTGTTTGTGCCGGAAACCACCCTGGCGCATTAGCTTTTTCAACGCTTCAATTCCAACCACTAGACAGGAGACAAAACCATGAAGAACCGCATTCAACCCCTCGCGACGCGCCGCACAGCGCTGGCCGCCGCCACGCTGGCACTGGCCTCCAGCGCGTTGTGGGCCATTGGCACCGCCCACGCGGCCTTCCCCGACAAACCCATCACGCTGGTTGTGCCCACCGCCGCAGGTGGCGGTAACGATGGCATGGCGCGCGTGGTGGCGCTCAAGCTCTCCACCCTGCTGGGCCAGCAGGTCATCGTGGAGAACAAGGCCGGGGCCAATGGCGCCATTGCGGCCGAATACGTGGCCCGTGCGGCACCCGACGGGCACACCATTTTGTTTGGCTACATCGGCACCCATGGCATGAGCCCCGCGCTGCAGAAGCTGCGCTATGACCCCATCACGCAGTTCGAACCCATCGGCATGGTGAGCTATTCGCCCACGCTGATGGTGGTGAACCCCAAGGTGCCTGCCAAGACGGTGAGCGAGCTGGTGGCGCTGACCAAGACCAAGCCGCAGGACTTCAACTACGCATCGGCCGGCAACGGTACGGCCCCGCATTTCTCGGCCGAGATCTTCAAGCTGGAAAGCGGCGCCCAGATGGCCCATGTGCCCTACCGGGGCGCGGCGCCCGCCATAAACGACACCATGGCCGGGCAGACGCAGGTGATGTTCCCCAGCCTGTTCTCGGCCTACCCGCATGTCAAGAACGGCAAGCTGCGTGCGCTGGCCCTGGCCGGGCCCAAGCGCTCTTCGCTGCTGCCCGATGTGCCTACGCTGGAAGAGGCGGGCGTCAAGGGTGTGGAGATCACCCAGTGGTACGCCCTGTTTGCCCCTGGCAAGACGCCCCGCCCGGTGATTGACCTGCTCAACAAGACCTTGAACACAGCACTGACCGACAAGGACGTGGTGCGCCGCATCGAGGAGCAAGGCGCAGTGGTGGACACCAGCACGCCCGAGCAACTGGCCCTGACGGTTAAGCAGGAAATCGCCAAATGGAAGGGTGTGGTGGTGAAGGCTCAGCTCACACCGGACTGAGAGACACAAGGAACTCTTCACGGAGAGCTAGCGACCTCCAATGGCCGCATCGCGTAATTCGTGAAAGGTATCCCGGGGAGGGGCAGCAGGCCGAAAAAAGCGCGGCCTACCTGGATTTCAACGATAGGAGACATACATGAAAAAAATCATTGGCGCGGCCTGCGCCGCCTTGGCCGGCCAATGTGCCATGGCACAAACATCGGGTGTGACGCTTTACGGGGTGGTGGACCTGGGCCTGCGCAACGGTAGCGGCCTCTCCGCGTCGAACGCACCCGCAGCGGGCTCAACCAGCACCCTGGGCAGCGGCATCCACACCACCAGTCGATGGGGCCTGCGGGGCTCTGAAGACCTGGGCGGCGGGGCCAAGGCGCTGTTCCACTTCGAAAGCGGCCTGAACGCCGACACCGGAGCACCTGCCAACGCCACCAAATACTTTGACCGTGCTTCATGGGTGGGCCTGCAGAGCCGTTGGGGCACGCTGGCACTGGGCCGCCAGACCACGACGCTGGCAGATGCGATCTCACCGGTCGATCCATTGGCCATGCGCTTTGCCAGCTTCAACCCCAACATCGGCGTGGCGGCATTGAGCCAGCACGGTCTTGGCATCCAATACGGCAGCGCGGGCGCCACGTCGGGCTCTTACCGGCTGGACAACTCGCTGAAGTACACCGGCCGCTTCGGCGGCTTCACCGCCAGGGCTATGTGGGGCATCGGAGAGGTGGAATCGCAGGCGTCTGCTCTGTCATCGCACGGCGTGGGGCTGGCATGGGCCGGCAACGATCTGGTGGTGTCGGGCGCCTACCAGAGCTTCAACGATGCGAACAAGCGCTCGCTGGATGGCGCGACACTGGGCGCCTCCTACCAGTGGGGCAATGTGCGCCTGGCCGCCAATGCAGGCCGCAACAAGGCCGAGACAGCGGCAGGCCGCTTCACCGTGCAGCGCGTGTTGTCCGCTGGTGGTACCTGGGCGGCCACGCCGTGGGTGGACCTGACAGCGGCGTACTACAAGGTGGACCGCTCGCGCACCGGTGCGGCCGAAGACGGCTACGGCCGCCTGGTGGCGTTTGCCGAATACAAGCTCTCGCGCCGCACCAAGGTGTATGCCGAGCTGGACAACACCCGCTGGCGCAACGGCTTCCAGGGCGCGGCCAACAAGGCCACGGCCACCGGCATCTCGGCCGGTGTGGTGCACACGTTCTGAGCAGGTCTCAAACAAACTTGCCGGTGATGCCCCCGTCCACCACCAGCTCGGTGCCGGTCACGTAGGCGGCTGCATCGCTGGCGAGGAAGGCGCAGGCATGGGCCACATCCCAGGCGGTGCCCATGCGGCCCATGGGCACCTGGCGGGCGCGCGCGGCGCGGGCCTCGTCGAGACTGGTGTCCGAGAACATCTTCGCCACCGTGGTGGCGATGCGCGGCGTGTCGATGAGCCCCGGCACCACCGTGTTGGCGCGCACGCCCTGGCCTGCGTACTGCTGCGCCACCATGCGCGTGAAGTGCGTGACGGCTGCCTTGGTCACGCCATAGGCCAGGTGCGGATAGCCGAGGTAGCGCATGCCCGCGATGGACGAGATCGCAACGATGGAGCCCCGCCCGCGCTCCACCATGCCGGGCAGCACCTGCTGGCAGGCCAGCAGCAGGCTGTTCACGTTGACGGAATGGATGCGGTCGAAGTCTTCGGTGCTCGTCTCCAGCGGTCCGCCGGTCTTGCCGATGCCCACGTTGTGGTGCAGCACGTCGATGGCGCCGCCAAAGCGCTCGCGCGCCTCGGCAAACAGGCGCTGCACATCGGCCGCGTCCGCCACGTCGCCCACCAGGGTGGCGGCCGTGCCGCCCTCGGCGTGGATGAGCGCCGTGGTCTCCTCGGCCGAGGCCGCGTCGCGGTCCGCCACACACACGCTGGCGCCCAGGCGCGCGTAGGTCACGCAGGCGGCGCGCCCAATGCTCCAGCCCGGGCCGGCAGACCCGCCCCCGGCCACGACCACCACGCGGCCCGACAGGTCCAGCGGCAGGGCGGCTGGGTGGGCTGGCTGCGCGCTCATGCGTCCGTGCCCTGGCCGGCACTGCCGCCGACAAAGGGTATGGCGTGCTCCACCGTGTCCCAGATGAATCGGCCCGAGGGGCTTTGCTGCTCTTCCACGATGTGCGCCACCAGCCCGGCCGCACGCGAGATCACCGCAAAGCCGCGCATCACGGCCGTGGGCACGCCGATCTCGCCCAGCAGCGCGGCCACCGCGCCGGTGGCGTTGATGGTGATGGGGCGGCCAGCCACTTCATCCACGGCCTTGGACAGCGTCTCCAGCGCACGGATCTTGTCGCCCTGCAGCTCGGGTTCGGCACGGCCCATCTCCAGCAGTTTGTAGGCGCGCGGGTCTACCGGTTTGTGCAGATGGTGGCCAAAGCCGGGCACGGGGGATTTGAGGCCCTTGTAGTGGCGCGCAATAGCCAGCGCTTCCGCCTCAGGGTCTTGCGCCGCCGCAATGCGGTCGAGCAGGCCCGAGCAGTTCTCCATGGTGCCCACGAAGGAGCTGCCCACGGCCAGCAGACCTGCCGACACAGCGCCCTGCAGGTTCTCGGGCGCGCTCATGTAGATCAGCCGCGTGGCGATGGCGCTGGGCGTGAGCCCGTGCTCCATGAGCACGATGAGCACCACGTCGGTGATGCACAGGTCCACGCCGCGCGGGGTGCGGCCCAGGATCTGCATCAGCATCACTTCGGTGAAGGTCTTTTTGCCCATCAGGTCCTCGACCAGGTCCGCATCGCGGTAATGCAGGCTGGTGAGGGTGTGGGTGCACAGGCGGGTGACGGGGGTCTTGGAAGCAGGGTGGGTCATGAAATGGGTTCCTTCGTTCAGGCAGTGGCCGTACCAGCCAGGGCAGCCAGGGCCGCATCGCGCACGGCGGACTTGAGCACCTTGCCCACGGGCGAGCGCGGCAGGCTTTCGTGAAAGTGGATGCGCTTGGGCGTCTGCACCGGGCCCAGGCGTTCGCGCACAAAGGCGATCAGCTCGGCCTCGTTCGCGTGCTCGCCGTTGCGCAGCTGCACGGCGGCCTGTACGGTCTCGCCCCACTTGTCGTCGGGCAGGCCGAACACGGTGCATTCGTGCACCGCAGGGTGCTGGCCCAGCGCGTTCTCCACGTCCACGGGGTAGACGTTGAAGCCGCCGGTGATCACCATGTCCTTGAGCCGGTCCTTGAGGTAGAGAAAACCCCGCTCGTCGATCAGGCCCCGGTCGCCCGTGTGCAGCCAGCCGTCCACCAGGGTCTCGGCGGTCTTCTCGGGCAGGCGCCAGTAGCCGGTCATCAGCAGGTCGCCGCGCGCCACCACCTCGCCCACTTCGCCCGGGGGCAGCAGGCGGCCATCAGGCGCCATGATGGCCACGTCGCTGAACCAGGTGATGCGGCCCACCGAGGCCAGGTTGCGCTGGTCTTCAAAGTCCTCGGGGCACAGCACGGTGAGGATCTGCGGCGCCTCGGTCTGGCCGTAGGTGGTGCCCAGCACCGGGCCGAAGAAGTCGCGCACCTGGCGGATCTTGTCGGGCGGCATGGGCGCGCCGCCGTAGATGAGCCGGCGCAGGCGTGGAAAGTCCGCGCGCGATGCGCCAGGCAGCGCCATCAGCATGTAGACCAGCGTGGGCGGCATGAAGCACACGGTGCCGCCGCGCTCGCGGAAGGCCGTGCGCACCGCCTCGGCGCCCGCGCCCGCCAGCACCACGTGGCAGCCGCCCTGCGCCAGGATGGGCAGGATGTACGTGGAGGTGCCGTGCGTGATGGGCGCGGCCACGATGTAGCGCTCGTGCTTGTCAAAGCCCCAGGCATGGATCTGGTTGGTGATGTTGGCCATCCACGCGCGGTAGGGCTGCATCACGCCCTTGGGGGCGCCGGTGGTGCCGCCGGTGAACTTGATGGCTTGGGTGGCGTCGTCCGGCAGGTCGATCACGGGGCGCGGCGCGTCGGCGTGCGCTGCGGCCAGCTCCGCCAGCCCTGCGGTCTGCAGGTGGACACCCGGTGCGCCCTCCAACAGCTCGAAACAGGCGCTGTCCAGCACCACGATGGAGGGCTCGGTCGCGTCGATGATGCGGCGAATCTCGGGCCGCGTGCTCTTGGGGTTGAGCGGCACCCACACCTTGCCGCAGGCCAGCACGGCCAGCAGCGCGGCGATGTGGTCGGCGCTGTTGCCCGCACAGATGCCCACACGGCTTTGGGGCGCAGGGTCGATGGCGGTGAAGCCCGCCGCGAGCGCTGCCACGCGGGCGGCCAGCGCGTCGTAGCGGATAGCGCCCTCCGGCGCGTCGATGGCAATGCGGTCGGGCCAGCGCTGGGCGGCCCGCCAGAAGAAGTCGATGGGGAACATGAAGGCAGGTAGGTTGTGTGGGTGATCTGTCACTCCGCGGATGCGCCCGACTCCTTCACCACTTCTCGCCAGCGCTTGATCTCGGCGGCGGCGAACTGGCGCATCTTGTCGGGGGTGCCACCGTCGGGCGTGGCAGCCAGCTCCTGCAGGCGCGTGCTCACCTCGGACTGGGCCAGCACCTTGTTCAGGGCTGCGTTGACCTGCTCGACGACGGCGCGCGGCGTGCCCGCCGGTGCGGCCAGGCCAAACCACGACTGCACGTCAAAGCCCGCGTAGCCCGACTCAGCCAGCGTCGGCACGTCCGGCAGCAGGGGCGAGCGCTGGGCACTGGTGATGGCAATGGCGCGCAGCTTGCCGGCCTGCACATGCGGCAGCGCCGACGGGGTGTTGTCAAACATCGAATCCACCTGGCCGCCGAGCAGGTCGGTCACGGCAGGCGCGCTGCCCCGATAAGGCACATGCAGCATCTTGAGCTTGGACTGCATCTTGAACATCTCGCCCGAGAGGTGGATGGACGAGCCGCTGCCCGAGGACGCAAACGTGATGCCGTCCTTGGACTCCTTGGCGTAGCGCACGTAGTCGGCCAGGTTCTTGATGGGCAGCTTGGGGTTGACCACCAGGATGTTCGGGATCTTGGCGATCAGGCCGATGGGCTCGAAGTCCTTGACCGGGTCGTAGCCCAGCTTGGGGTACAGCGTGGCGTTGATGGTGTTGGCGATGGTGTAGACATACAGCGTGTAGCCATCGGCCGGCGCGCGCGCCACGGCCTCTGCGCCCACGTTGCTGTTGGCGCCTGCGCGGTTGTCCACCACCACGGGTTGGCCCAGCTGGTCGCCGAGCTTGACGGCCACCATGCGCGCAATCACGTCCGTGGCGCCGCCCGCCGCATAACCCACCACCAGCTTGACCGGTTTGGTGGGCCAGCCCGAGGCATTGGGCTGGGCCTGCAATGGCATGGCGGCGCCGCAGGCCAGGGTGGCGACCAGCGCCAGCAGGGCGCGGCGCGGCAGGGATGGCGAAGCTTTGCGCTGACCCAGCGCGGCGGGGGTGTGTGGGCTCATGGTGTCTGTCTCCGGTGGTTCTTGGAAAAATGCCGTCGTGGCGCCCTGCTGCGTGCTCTGCGGCACACTGCGCACTGGTTGCGTTGACGAACAAATTCTTTCCCATGCCCTCCCGACCTGCGAATTCAAACGTCCGGCTGCCGGACGAACGTGTGAGTGCGCACACGGCAGACGAACCGGCCGACGACCACGGCAGCCGCACGCTGCGGCGCGGCCTGCAGGTGCTGGACGCCGTTCTGGCCCATGGCCGCGACGGCGCGCGCGTGGTGGACCTGTGCCGCGCCGCCGCGCTGGAGCGGGCCCCCGTGTACCGGCTGCTCGCCACGCTGATGGAGAGCGGCTACGTGGCGCAGCGCGGGCGCTTTCGCTACGTGGCGGGCCCGCGCCTGGCCGCCCTGGCCGAGCCCCCGGGCCAGCCCAACCTGGCCGTGCGCCTGGCGCCTGTGCTGGAGCGAGTAAGCCGCGCCTGTGGTGACGCAGCCTTTGCCATCGTGCGCGAAGGCCCCACCTCGCACTGCATTGCACGCCATGTGGGCACGCACCCGGTGCAGATCCTGGTGATCCAGGTGGGCACGCGCCAGCCGCTGGGCGTGGGCGCCGCGGGCCTGGCGTTGCTGGCGGCACTGCCCGATGCCGAGATGCAGGCCTGCATCGACGCCAACGCGCAAGATCTGCCGCGCTACGGCGGCATGACGCCCGAGCGCCTGCAGATCCTGGTGCGCGCCACGCGCGAGCGCGGCTGGTCGGTGGTGGGCAACCATGCCACGCAGGGCGTGCTGGCGGCTGGCATGGCCGTGCGCAACGCGGCGGGCGAACCCGTGGCGGCGATCAGCGTCGCGTCAACCGTGGACCGCATGCCGCGCGAGCGCCAGCAGCTCATCGCACGCTGGATGCGCGAGGCGCTGGCGGCGTTGTTGCCGCATGGGGTATGACGGCTGCGGGGTCGGGGACGATGCCTGCGTGGCGCGATTCGTGAAGCCCAACCCCACGCCGAGAAAGCCGAAGACGCCGGGGCCGCCGTCCCTGCCAGCTTCTTGCTACTGCGCCGCAGGCTCGGTCACCGAGATATCGGTATGCACCAGCGTCAGCGGAAAGCGCTGGCCCGCCAGGTAGTCCTCCAGGCAGCGCAGCAGCAGGGGGCTGCGGTGGCGCTCGGGACAGGCGCGGATCTCGTCGGCGGTGAGCCACAGCGTGCGTACGATGCCGGTGTCCAGCGTGCGCCAGTCGTGGTGCGTGCCCAGCGTGCCCGCAAAAGCAAAGCGCATGTAGGTGATGTCGTCGCCGGTGCGGGTTTTGGTAAAGCGGTTGAGGTACACGCCGATCAGCGCCGTGGGCTCGAAGTCGTGCGCGGTTTCTTCCAGCACCTCGCGCGCGCAGGCCTGGATGGGCGACTCGCCCGGGTCCAGGTGGCCCGCCGGGTTGTTCAGTTTGAGGCCGTCGGTGGTCTGTTCCTCGACCAGCAAAAAGCGGCCGCCCTGTTCTATCAGTGCGGCCACTGTGACGTTGGGTTTCCAGCGGTGGGGCATGGCGCGCATTATGACCAGGGGTGGTGACTAAAGGCTGCGCGCCATGTACACCGCGCCGTCGCCGTAGCTGGCCAGTCGCGTGCGCTGCTGCGCACCATGCAGAGTCTGCAGCACATAGCCATGGCGTTGCCAGTAGGCCTGGGTGCCCTGCACCGACACCAGTGCACTGTGCCGCAGGCCTTGCTCCGTGGCCAGCGCCCACAGCGGCTGCAGCAACTGCCGGGCCAGGCCTTGGCCTGCGCAGGCCGGCGACACAGCCATATCGTGCAGGTACAGAGTATCGGCTGCAGGGCTGGCGTCAAAGTCGCCGTGCAGCGGGGTGACTTTGCCAAGCACCGACCGATAGGCCGCCAGGTAGGCGCACACCGTGCCGGCCTGCTCCAGCACCAGCGAGCAGTTGGCGGGGCTGGCCAGACGGCGCGCAAAAACCTCGCCGCTTTCGACAAAGCCTTCGCCATAGCAGGCCAGCTGCACGGCCAGCAGGCCCGGCAGGTCGCTCAGCGCCAGGGGTCGAATCACCACTACGGACACGGGAGCGAGGGGGTCAGTGCGGCAGCACAGGCGCCTGCATAAAGTCGTCCAGCGACAGGCCCTTCTCTTTCAGCAAGGCCTCCAGTACCGGCTGCAGGCGCCCCAGGCTTTCGTGCACCGCATCGCGCACCGTGTCCACCACCACCTGGGTGCTGCGCTCGATCTCGATGTTCAGGCGGTCGCCCACTTTTTTGTTTTCAAACACGGTGGCGCGGCGGGTCTCGGGGATCATCCAGATCTCGAACCAGCCCTCTTGCCGGTTCACCTCGGCCACGGTGAGGCTGGCCCCGTGGATGGCGATGTAGCCCTTGGCAAAGATGTAGCGGCGAAACGCCTCGGGCACGGCCACGCGCCACACCAGGTTGTTGTCGAACTCGCGCCGCTCAATCAGCGTGGCGGTGAAGTCCACATGGCCCGACAGCGGGTGGCCGCCGATCTCGGCCCCGTCCTTGGCCGCGCGCTCTACGTTCACGCGGTCACCCTGCGCGTAGCTGCCCAGCGTGGTGATGTTCAGGCTTTGCAGCATCACATCGAAGTTGGCCTGCGTGGGCGAGAGGATCTCGGTGACCGTGAGGCACACGCCATCGGTGGCCACGCTGGCGCCAATGGCCAGGTCCTGGCAGAAGCCCTCGGGGAAATCGAGCGTGAAGGTGCGCAGACCCGCGCGGTCGTGGATGGCGGCAATGCCTGCCGTGGCTTGGACGATGCCTGTGAACATGGGGAAGCGGCTTCCGGTCAGCGTGGGTTGGAGTGCTGGAATTCTGCCACCCAGTCATGTGCCGCGCCGGTTTCGGGGCCTTCAGCCGCTGCGCTCGCCGGCGGTGCCGTATCAGGCTCCGGTGGGCGCGCGCCCCTGCGCGTGCACCTGCAGGCAGTGGATGAAATCCAACAGCGTGGCGGAAACATGCTCTGGCTTCCACACCACCGTGATCGGCCCGAAGTGGATGCCGGACTCCACCGCAATCTTCTTGAACAGCCCGAGCGAAACCATGTAGTCGGCCATGGCCCCGGAGCACACACCGACATAGTCGCCCTTGTGAAGCAGGGCCTGCATGATGATCAGCGACGCCGTCTCGGCCTTGGGAACCAGCCACGAAGCAGCCTGTCCGATCAGGAAAGCGTCCATCTGCACGCGCGTCAGCGTGCCACTGGGAGGCATGACCCAGTTGCCGTGCAGCACGTCGGCAAAACCCAGCGAATCGGCGCGCTCCCAGTGCCTGCTGCCTTGGCCGATCACAATGGCCACCTGGTCTTCAAACAGCACGTGGTGCGCTAGGCCAGGCTGGTGGGCGCGCGCATCCAGCACGCCGATAACCGCGTCCATGGCACGCGTTTCCAGCCCTTTGAGCAAGTTGTCGAACGGCCCGTCGTGAATGGCCACGGCCACGTCGGGGTGGTCGATCTGGAAGGCGCTCACGGCCTCGGGTAACCCGCCCGCGATGCCCGCCCAGACGCTGCCCACGTTCAGTCGCGGCACGCGCCCTTCGGCCACGGCATTCATCTCGCGGCCGGTGCGGGCAATGTCCCCCAGCACATTGATGGCCAGTCGCTTGAGCACATGCCCTGCGGGGGTGAGCTGCACTTTCCGGCCGCGCAGCACCAGCGGCGTGCCCACCACGCTTTCCAGCTCGGCCAGCCAGTGGGACATGGCCGATTGCGTCATGTGCAGCCGCGCGGCCGCCCCGGTCAAAGTGCCGGCTTCGTCGAGCACCAGAAACGATTCGAGGTGGCGAACCTTGATCCGCCGCGCCCATGAAGTGGCTTCGAATCGCTCAATCATGAAGAAACCCTCATGCCACTATTCTGCCTTTTCACTAGGCAGATGGCGCGTCGCTTCATGACAATGACTTCATCTTCTATTCATGAACTTCGAGGAAACGCCGTGCCCACCACCTTCCGCTACGCCGCCAAGTTTGTCCTGCTCGCTGCAGCCGCAGCCGTCACGGCCACCGCCGTGAATGCGCAAAGCGCCTACCCGAACCGGCCCGTGCGCCTGGTGGTTTCGCAGCAAGCGGGTGGCAGTTCCGACACCATTGCCCGCATGTGGGCAGAAAGCGCCGGCAAGGTGCTGGGCAACTCCGTGGTGGTGGAGAACAAGCCGGGCGCTGGCGGAATCATCGCAGCCCAGCAGGTACTGGGACAGCCGGCCGATGGCTACACGCTGTTCTTCGGCGGTGTGTCGCAGATGGTCTTCAACCGATTCACCTACAAGAACCTGCCGTACACGCCCGAGAAGGATTTCGTCGGCGTGGGCATGCTGACCACCGTGCCCTTCATCCTGGCGACCAACCCCGCCACCGGCATCAAGACGCTGGACGAGCTGACGAAGAAGGCCAAGGCGGCACCGGGCAAGCTCAACTTCGCGTCGGCCGGCCAAGGCAACTCCACACACCTGGCGGTCGAATTGCTGTCGCAGGCGCTGGGCATTTCGATGACCCACATCCCCTTCAAGGGCGAGCCCGACGGCGTGATGGCCACCATCGGTGGCCAGACCGAACTGATGGCGCCCGTGTTCGGCACCGCGCTGCCGCACATCAAAAGCGGCAAGCTGACACCGTTGGCCGTGATCGCGCCCCAGCGCCTGAGCGAGCTGCCGGAGGTGCCCACCGCCAGCGAACTGGGCGTGAAGGGCTTCGACACCATGGGCTGGAGCGGCATCGTGGCGCGCGCCGGCACACCGCCCGACCTGATCGAGAAGCTGCACAAGGCCACGGAGGCCTTTCACAAAGACCCCGAAGTGCAGGCCAAGCTCAAGAGCATGGGCGTGATCCCGCTGCCCGGCCCCGCATCGCTGCTGATGGAAACCACCGCCCGCGACACGAAGGCCTGGGGCCCCACGCTGCAGGCGCTGAATCTGAGCAACAAGTAAACAAAAACAAGCATGCCAAAAAAACACGAAGCGATGGTGGTCTGCCCCCAGCCCGAGGCCGCCGAGTCGGGCATTGACATCCTGCGCATCGGCGGCAACGCTGTGGACGCCGCTGTGGCCACCGCCCTGGCGCAAACCGTGGTGGACCCGCTGATGTGCGGCATAGCCGGTTTTGGTACGGCGGCCGTGTACATGCCGGAGAAACAGGCCCACGAGTACTTCGATTTCCATTCGCCAGCCCCCCTGGCGGCGAAGGAGACCATGTGGGAGCACCTGCTCGAAGGCGAAACCAAGGACGGCTTCGGCTTCATCCTGCAGGGCCGCGTCAATGACATCGGCCCCCAGTCCATCGGCACGCCCGCCACGCTCAAAGGTCTGGAGGCTTTGCATCAGGCCCACGGCCGCCTTCCGTGGAAGCAGGTGGTGGAACCTGCCATCCGCTGGGCCAGCGAAGGCTTCTTCGTTCGGCCCGGCATGCACGCCTTCTGGATCGACGAGCCCAGCATGGGCCGGGTCGGCAACCTGGAGCGGCTGCAGTACAGCGAGGACGGCCGCCGGCTCTACTGCCGCCCCGACGGGCGCCCCAAGCCCATCGGAGCACCTCTGCGCAACGAGGACATGGCCGAGGTGCTGCGGCAGGTGGCGCACGAAGGCGCACGCCCGTTCTATGAGGGCGATCTGGCGCGCAAGATGGTGGCGCACCTTCAGGCGCTGGGCGCACTCGTCACGCTGGACGACCTGGCCCAATACCAGGTCAAGCGCAACCCGCCGCTGGTGGGCAGCTACCGCGGGCGCACCATCGCCACCAACCAGCCCCCGGGTGGAGGGGCGATGCTGCTGGAGATGCTCAACATCCTCGAACACTTCGACCTGGCGGGCATGGAGCACAACAGCCCCGAGTACATCCGCCTCGTGTGCGAGGCCATGAAGAAGGCCACCATCGACAAGGACCGCTGCATCGGTGACCCGCAGTTCTTCGATGTGCCGCTGGACCAACTGCTGTCCAAGGACATGGCCCGGGCCGTCGCACAGCAAATCAGCGCGGGGGAACGCTTCAACGTGCAGCGCGTGAACCCGGGTGCGCCGGTGCCGCGCGACACCACGCACCTGAGCGTGGTGGACGCCGACGGCAACGCGGTGTCGATGACGCATTCACTGGCCATGCCCTCGGGCATCATCACGCCCGGCATGGGGTTCTTCTACAACGGCTGCATGGGCGTGTTCGACCCGCGCCCGGGCCGTGCCGGCAGCATCCAACCGGGCAAAAGCCGCTTCACCTCGTCCTGCCCGACCATGACCTTTCGCGACGGGCAACTGGACGTGGTGCTGGGCGCCCCGGGCGGCACGCAGATTGCCATGGGCGTGCTGCATGTGCTGCTGAACGTCATCGACCACGGCATGGAGATGCAGGCCGCAGTTTCAGCACCGCGCTTTTCATCCACCAGCAATTCCATCGACGTGTGCAACCGCATTCCGCGCTTCACCACGCGCGCGCTGGAGTCTCAGGGCTACACCGTAGGCCGCAACCCGTACAACTACACCATCGGGTGGGTGCACGCAATCCAGGTGCAGCCTGACGGCCTTCATGGCGGTGCGGACCCTGGGCGCGACGGCGTGGCCTATAAGCTGCAGACCAGCGCAGCGGCATAGCCAGCAGCCGATCCCGCCCGGTTGCAGCAGGTACAGGGACTACCGGAATGCTCTCCTATTGATAGCTACTGGCGATTTGTCAGCAAGCGCCAGTAGCCAATATGGCGTGCATTCCACCTCAAGCAGCTACTTCGCCCGCAGCAGTTCCCCCACCTCCAGCAGCACCAGCTCGTTGTCATCCGCCTTGTTCTGCTCACGGCTGCTGCTGAAGGGCAGGTTGTTGTCGTTGCCCACCACGATGTGCGTGCTGTCCACGATGTCCACGTTCTCGATAGTGAAGAACGGGAAGGTCAGCACGCCGTTGTTCAGCGGCTTACGGGCCAAACGCTGCGGGTCCTGGATGTTCATGAGGTCGATGTAGCCCACCTTGCGGATCTCGCCGCCCACGTTGGCGTCGCTCATTTCGACCTTGTACACACGCTTGAACTTGGCCAGGTCGTGGAAGCAGTCCGTGCGCTTCTGGCCTTCGGGGCAGGCCTTGTCGGCCGTGCCTTCGCCGTTGTCGCGCTCGATGATCAATCCCATGGTGTTGTCGATCATGTTGAAGTCGCCAATCGCGTGGTGGTTGGCCTCCAGCACGTACTTCCAGTGGCGGCCGGTCCACTGCTCGGTCTTCACGTCAAATTCGAGCACGCGCAGGTACTGTTTGCCGCCCACGTTTTCATACGCCTTGGCGCCGTCGTTCCACAGCGCGCCCTCGAGCAGCGCATAAAGCTTGCTGCCGTCCTTGGACGAAGCCATGCCTTCGTAACCCTTGGAGCGCTTGACCTCGAATGGAGCGGGCTTGGCATCGGGCGCACCAGGCGTGACCATGCCGGGTGTGTCAGGGGAACGCACGAGCTTGCCGTCCACCCGGGTCTCGATGACCGCCAGCACCTTGCCATTCAGGTCCGCCTTGATCAGGAAGGGGCCAAACTCCTCACCGATCCACAGCGCGCCACCGGCAAACTGAAAGCTTTCAAGATCGAAGTCAGCGCCCGTGAGGTACCGCTTTTCAGTGCCTTCGTGGGTGATGCGGAATGGCACCTTCTTGTCGGGGTCGTGCAAGAAGACGGTCTTGAGGCGATGAAACTGGCCGGTCTTGAAGTCCACGGCGTAGTGGCTCAGGTGCAGCATGAAGTCTGGCGAATTGGCCTTGGAGCCCGCGCCGTTGTCGGTCAGCAGCCAGAAGCTGCCATCGTCCATGCGCTTGATGCCCGAGTGGCCCTGCAACGGCTGCCCCTGGAACGGCAGTGACACGCCGGTATCGCGGCCTCCAGACTTGCCCATCACGCTGCCCACGGCGTCCACACGGCGGGGGGTGGTGAACTTGCCGCTGACCTGCAGGTCCTTGGGGGCGTCCTCGGGGGCTGCGACGAAGCTGAGCGCAGGCAGCACGGCGTGGCCCGCCAGCGTGGCGGGGTAGGCAAGGACTTGGGATTGCGCCGGAGCGGCAGTCAGCAGGGCATACGTGGCCAATGCTATGGGGCGAAGAAGGTTCATGAGTATCAATGGACAAAAGCACCATCTGTCACTATGGCGGTCCGCCATGACGCGCTCATGACACCAGTCATCCAGGTAGACAGCAGCCGTCAGCGCGAGGAGAGACAGGAATGGGGCGCCTCTTGGCGGAATTGCAGCACGGTTTCAGAACTGCCGCACTCCATTGAGTTCGTAGGCATTGAGCTTGTCGCCACCGCGCTCAGAAATGAGGCGCCCGATATGCTGACACGCGATCAGATCGAAGAACGCCGTTCCATGTCCCTTTGCTGTGAAACGTCGCGCAAACGCTTGTTCAAAATGTCCCTCGCCCTCATCGAATGGGCCCAGTTCCAACAACTTGCGGGCGTCCAAAAGCGAGGGCTGAAGCGAGAAGTTCGGCCACCAAAGATTGCTGCGAGCACCCTGCGAATGCCTCGCAAAAAAAGCGGCATGCCCCTCGGGCGGCACGTGTTCGTGCAGCACGTAGCGCCGGCCCGATACCGGGTGCCTGCGCGCCATGCCACCCACAAGCGCCCGATCCGGCAGGGTTTCGGCGTAGTTGCGATTGAACACTACTTGGGCCACGCCGGGCTCAGCTTGCAGGACGTCGGCGGCCCGGCTGACATAGGGCAGGGCAGCTAAGAACTCCCAGTCATCTTCCAAATGCAGCCAATAGGGCGTACACACCTCAGAGCGCAGCAAATTCATGCTGCGCGCGTGGCCCTTGTTCTTTGGGTCTTTGAAGATGAAGTCGAAGAACGGATAAAGCTGCCGCATGCGTTCGCGATCGCTCTCGCTGGAGTTGTCGTCCACGCACACGAAGCGCCGGATGCGATGCAAATCCTCGCAGCAGTGAAGGAACGAATTCATCGTCCTCTCGAATAGGTCGAGTCGCTTGCAGGTAGTCACGGTCAGCGTGGTGTCGCCCTCCCCCGTTTCGCGGCGCTCCAGCAGCCTATGGACGATGGCACGAGGATACCGCGCGGCACGCGCGGCAACGGCGGGTGCCGCGAAATCCCGATTGGCTTCCACGCGCGGGCGCTCGGATTCGGGCAGCAAGTCTTCGTCAAGCAAGCGCATGCACAAGCGAAAGCTTTCCAGCGGCTCTCCCAGCCAGTAGGCGGCGATGGCAGATTCGTCAATCGCCCCCCAGCGATACATTCCCGCATCGAGAAAGAGAAGGTCATCCGGCTCAGGCGATGCCATGGCCGCGCGGGCATGGAGTTGCGCCAGTGCCCATTCCTTGCGCCGACCATGCCAGCGGGCAAGCGCCACGAGCGGCTCGATCCGCGCTGGCCTATGCTTGTAGGCTGCCAAATACGCTCCCTGCACGTCGGCAACGGCTCCTTGCAAGCGCTCAGCCAGCACGGCGGCTTGGTATAGCGAATACCACACCTCCTCGGCCCAGCCACCCATGCCGGCGCGAGCTAGATAAGCCTCCTTCGCCTTTGCAAGCTCGCCCGCATCACGCCAGCTTTGCGCCAGGTAGAACGCATAGCGCGCATTGCCGGGCTCACGGCGCAATGCCTCCTCCAGCAAAGCGGCATCCTTGCGGAATGTCAGCGGGTCGCGGCTGCGCGCGCCCTCGTGCCTGCGCTCCACCAAGGGACCTGCGAGAGCTTCGATGTGATGCGGAGCGTCGACCGTGAGGTACTCGTGCAGCACACCCACCCATCGCCAAGGCAAGGTGGCGCTGACGAGGAGACACTGCCGGTAGCGCGTGCCCTCGCCGTCCAGGTCCAGGTAGTAGGCAGGCGCCTGCAGCGGGGGCCAGCGCCAGCCCGACGGCACATGGAAGATGTTGTCCGCATCCATGAAGAGCAGGTAGTCCCCAGCTTGCGCGTCATCGCGCGCCAGGTCCAGCGCCTCGCTGCGGTTGTGACCGAAATCGCGCCACTGACGCTCGTGCAGTTCCCCAGGAAGGTCAGCCATGCAGCGGCGGATGATGTCTTGCGTGCCATCGGTGGACCCGGTGTCCACAATGACCCAGCGGTCAATGTAGGGTTTGACCGAGGCGAGGCAGCGTTCGATGACGCCGGCCTCGTCCTTGACGATCATGTTCAGGCAAACCACTGTTCGATACGCTCCCCAGGTTCTGAAGCGGCAACGTTCCTGGGATCTGCCTTACGGTGCGCAAACCGCATGCGAAGCGACCTTCTCCGTCGCGCGGGGAAAACTGGCATCGAGCCACACAACACATCGATAGGTGGTGGGGTTGACCGGATAGTGGTCGTACCAGAAGGCTCCGTTTGATTGATTGGTGGAAGAACAGCCGCCACTGATCAGCCTGCTGCCTCCCGTGCAAACGGCGTCTAACTCCAGAGTGGTCTGCAACGCAACGGAACTATTGGTTTCCGTTTTCTGAAAGGTGATCGTTCCCAAGCCGCCCGCCGGACCGGTGGGTCCTGTCGGCCCCGCCACGCCCGCGCTTCCCACGGAGCCAGTGGGACCGGTCGCCCCAGTAGCTCCCGTCGGCCCTGTCGGACCGGTAGCACCTTGCGCTCCAGCTGTGCCTGGATTGCCCTGCGCCCCTTGGGGACCAGTTGGTCCTGTAGGTCCCGCCACCCCTGCGGCCCCAGTCGGCCCGATCAGGCTTACGCTGGAGCCGGGCCACGCACCCGCAGCTTTGGGGCCATAGACAGCTGTGGCAACGCTGTCGAAATAGAAATCACCATCCTGTCCCACAGCGGCGTTCGGCGCGCCTGTTCCCGTCAGCATGCCGGCACCCTGCGATCCGACTGGGCCTGTGGGACCGGTCGGGCCGGTTACTCCGGCTGGTCCCGTAGGACCAGTGGGACCTTGTACGCCTTGGATGCCCTGGGATCCCTGAGTACCTTGCACGCCTTGGGGGCCTGTCGGCCCGGTCGGCCCGGCGGGCCCGGTAGCGCCGGTCACTCCAAGCGCCCCCGCGCTACAGGGGCCCAGCTGGCCGCTCGCGCCGTTGAAACAGGTCGCCGTACCTTGCTGCGCGGCACTGTTAAGAGAAGGAATCCGCACTGTACCGTCGCCATTCACATGCAGTCGGTCGGCGTTATCGCCAGGGTCACGCACGGAAAAACCACCTCCAGGGGGCGGCACGACCGTCACATCAGCCGCCATCGCTCCGTGTGAAACAAGGCTCAAGTACAACGCCATAAGCAGGCGGGATGGTGCAGGAGGTTCGCGGGTCATGGAAATTTACGGTCAGGAAATGGGATGGAGGGCGCTTACGCGTGCTCGCGTCGGCGTTTGAGGATGATCGCGGCTGCCAAGGACAGAAGTGCTGCGGCGCCGATGCGCCCCCACTCGGACAATGTAGGTATTCCGACTGCACCTGCATGCGCCAGGGCACCAATCTGCACATTGGCCGCCACTTGGGCGTTGTTGCGCATCACCAGGGCGCCAGGTCCTAAGTTGACTACAGCAGTGCTGCCGCCGGAAGACGCCAATTGAATCGGCATGGCCGGTGTGCCCTGCAAAGTGAGCGTGCCGTTCACGGTGATATTGCTCCCCTGTGGAAGTACAAAGGTGCGCCCACTCAGACTTGACAGAGTAAGGTTGTTGAACACGGTGGCACCTAAAAACGCGATGGGGCCCCCAGCGCAAGCATCGTCGAAGGCCACGGTTCCAGTACCTGGGTCAAAGCTACCGTTGTTGACCCAGTCGCCGCTGACTGAAAGGGTTCCAGTACCTGCGCCCAAGGCACCTCCGGCGTTGATTTGTACACCTGCTGCGCGCTCGATCTGGCTGGCACCAAGGTTGACCGTGCCTGAAACGCCCAAGCTGGTACATGCCAAGCCCAAAGTACTTCCCGTCGGAAGGTTCATTCCCGCGTTCGGAGGCACCGTCACCTGAGCGAACGCAACGCCCGGCGTGAAAACCGCCACGGCAAGCGTTTTTGCTATGTACATGCAACGCATTGTGAATTTTTGTGAAAATCCTTTGATCCTATGAGGGTCAGGCGAACACTGCAAGAAAAATAGCAGTTAGCCCTGTGACTGCCGAGCTTGTCTCCCATCTTGCGCTGGCTAGTCCCAATGTGCGTGACGTTATCGATCAGGCACCTGGGCACTCGGCCAGCCTGTCGTATACCTCTCGCGTGAACTTGTCATTGGCCATGACGATGCAAGTCGCGGCATTTATCCCTTGCCGTTGAACGCAACCTGCGGTGCTCAAGCCCTCAAGCCATTGCGACGGCTCACACCATGCGGTGCAGTACCTTGTGCCGCCATACGCCGTGGAAGTAAAGGCTTTGCAAAATGAGTGCGGCGAAGTAGGTGGCTGGATAGGCCAACCAGGTAGCCACCAGACCGAACTGGCGGCCCAGCAGCCAGCCCAGCGGCACGATGAGGCAGGCCAGGCATCCAAGCGAAATGACGGTGGGTACCAGCACCGTGCCACTGGCGCGCATCACGCCCGAATACACACTGGCCAGCCCGAAGAACACTGCGCCCCACACGGTGATTTGCAACACCCGCGTGGCGATGTCCACCACCCGCGCATCGGCCACGAACAGGCCCACTGCAGCCGGCGCGGCCACAAACACCAGCGCCGCCAGCCCGCCCGTGAGCAGCAGGTTCATGCGCATGCCGCTGCGTGTGACGGCCGCCAACTGTGCGCTCTCGCCCGCGCCTATGGCCTGCGCTGCAAACACCGACGACGCAATCGCCACGGCCATGGCCGGGAACAGCACGTACGACATCACCTGGCTGGCGGCGCCCCAGGCAGCCGTGGCCGCAGCGCCGTGTGTATTGACCAGGCGAAGCACGCCCAGGTCGGCCAGCGAGCCGGTGATGAAAAACAGCCCTGTGGGCACACCCAGCCACACCAGCGTGCGCAGCAGAGTTCCGTCCAGCCGCAACTGAGCGGCCAGTGCCCGATTGGGGGCCAGCACATGCGCACGGCGCCGAAGGTGCCAGGCTGTCCAGCCCAGCGATGCCAGTGTGGCCAGCAGCAGCGCCACCACCCCGCCAAGAATGCCCTGCGCGGGCAAGCCAATGGCAGGCACGCCGCGGATGAAGACAGGTGCCAGCACCACCGTGACGGCCAGGGAGACCCCCAGCGCGCGCAGCGGCGTGACAGTGTCGCCCGTGCCGCGCAGCAGCGCGGCCGTGAGCATGGACGTGAACAACACCGGGAACAGCGCCATCATCCCGCGGGCATACACCACGGCCTGCGGCAGCACATCGGCGGGCGTGCCCAGCCACGCCATGAGCGGCTGCGCCACCAGCACGCCACACCCGGCCAGCCCCAGCCCCAGCAACAGGCCGGCCCACAGCGTGGTGCCTGCCACCGCCCGCAGGCCCTGGGTGTTGCGTGCACCGTGGGCCTGCCCCACCAGGATGGACGCCCCCGTTCCCAGGCCAAAGATGAAGGCGCTGAACAGCAAAAACAGCGGCATGAACGAGGCCACGGCCGCCAACGCGTCCGCACCCAGCAGCCGCCCCACGTAGATGTGGTTCACCGTGCCGGTCAGCGCCTGCAGGATGTTGGTGAGCACCAGCGGGCCGAGGAAGACGAGGAAGCGGCGGTTGAGCGATGGCGCCGGGGCGGCGGGGGTGGGTGTCGGGTCCGTCATGGCGCTGCGCTCACCCATTGTCCAGGGACCAGGGCGGTGTGGATGCACACCAACGTGCCCACTTCAACCCGGTCGAACAAGTCAATCACATCGGAATTGGCCATGCGCACGCAACCGTGCGACGCGGGCACGCCCATCACGCAATCGTCGGGGCAGCCGTGGAGATAGATGAAGCTGCGCAGCGTGTCCACTGAACCGCCTCGGTTCAGGCCGCGCTCGCAGCCGGCGAGCCACAGGATGCGACTCAGTATCCAGTCGCGACCGGGGTGTTGTGCGGCCAGTGCGGGCGAATAGATTTCGCCCGTGGCGCGCCGCGCCACAAACACCGTGCCGGGCACGCAACCAGCGCCCACCTTGGCGCGCACGCGGTGGTGGCCGCGCGGGGTGCAGCCACTGCCATCAATTTCGCCTACGCCATTCAATGCGGTGGAGACGCTGTAGCTGCGCAGACTGGCCCCGGCCACCACCAGGTGCAGCCGCTGCTGCGCAACGTCGATGTGCACTTCGGCGCCCGCCATTCGCCTCAGCCCGCCGTCACCAGCCCCGCGCCGTGTCCGCGCGTGAAGGCTTCTTCAAACACCGAATAGCCCGACCAGTCGCTGTGCGCAAACGCGAGCCGGGCGGTGGCGGGGGTGGGAATCCACGGCGCACGCTCTCCGTTTGATAGCTGCTTGCGCTTGCTGGGCAAGCGCTGCAGGCCGATTTGGCTTAAATAACTTTGCAGCCCCGGCACCGGCACGGCCATGGCGTGGCCGTAGCGGGTGATGCGCACCTCGGTGGCGCGCTGGCGCAGGTCGGGGTGGGGAACGGCCAGGGCGGCCAGGGCGGCATCGGCCCAGTGCTGCCAGGGTTGGGTGGCCAATTGCTCGCGGCCGTCTGGCAGGTCGCCCAGGGCCTGGTAGTAGCTCAGCACCGTGGGGCCGGCCAGGGTGGCGCCTGTGTCCAGCCGCTGGTGGCCGGCGTCCACGTAGCCCAGCCCCCCTGCGGTGGGGTCGGCATACAGCACGTTGTCCCACGCGGGGGCGGCGCCGGGGCGGTCGGTCAGCGGGCTGTCGATGTGGATGTTGGCCACCAGCCAGGGCGCCCACTGCAGACGCTGTGCCGCGCCGGTCAGAAAGGCGGGCGGGCTTTGCACCACGCGCGCGGCCACCAGCACGGGCAGCGCCACCACGCAGCGCGGCGCCTGCCAGCGCTCCACGTTGCCGGTGGTGTGGTTGAAGGCATCCACCTCCACGCCGTGGCGGCCTTCGGTGATGCGCAGCACGCTGGTGGCCGTTTGCAGCTGGCCGCCACCCTGGGCATTGCTCTGCAGCGGCTCGGCCAGGCGCCGGGTGATCCAGCCATTGCCTTCGGGCCAGGTGAGCACGCTTTCGCGCGCTTCGTCCACTGCCTCGCCGGGCGCATGAAAACCGTGGCGGCTGGCAAAGTAGTGGATGCCTGCCCAGGCCGACACACGCGCGGCGCCCGCGCCATAGTCGTCGCGGCAGCAGTAGTCAAGGTACCAGCGCAGGTGGGCATCATGAAGCCCCTGCTGCACCAGCCATGCCTCAAAAGTCATAGCATCCAGCGCTTGATGGGTAAGCGCCAGCGGCTGTTTTTGGCTCCAGAGCTTGAGCGCCGGCATGGCAAACTGCGCAGCGTCGCCCGCGGCCTGCACCGCCTGGGCAAAGCGGCGGTATTGCGCCAGCGTGGCGTCGCCCACGCCGTGCACGGGCAGCAGGCCTTCCTGCCATTCGCCATCAAAAAACAGGCGCTCCTGCGGGCTGTGGCACAGGTGGCGGCCGTCCTCGCCGCCGTACTGCCAGCGGCCGGCCACGCGCTGGCGCAGGCCCAGTTCTTCCAGCAGGTCCTGCACCTCGCGCGCGTCGTCGCCGGGCACGGGCAGGTAGTGCGCACCCAGCGGGCAGGGGATGCCGGCCACGCTGCCGCCCCGGCTGTTGCCGCCAGCGGCGTCTTCCAGCTCCAGCAGCGCAAAGTCCTGCACGCCGGCCAGGCGCAGCGACCGGGCCGCCGCCAACCCCGCCACGCCGCCGCCCGCGATGACGACCTGCGCGCGCCGCACCACGACGGGTGCGGGCAGGCTGCCGGTGCGCAGCAGGTCGCGCAGGTGGTGGCCGCGCGCCATGTCGATGCCTGCAAAGCCTCCTTGCAGCGTGCGCTGCGGCGGCTCGCACCCCGTCAGCAGCGTGCCGCCCAGAGCGGCCGCGCCGACCTGCAGCAGACTGCGGCGCGACAAGGTGGAAGAGCGGGGCGAGGAAGCGGCCATGGGGCGCCTACTCTAAAGCACGGCAAGGCAAACGAACGACCGCACTGTCTAAGGCGACGCTGAACAAGTCCCCGCGATGGCGCGCGCCCTGGTCTGGAATGGGATGCAAGGCGCAAACCACAGCGATAGCCGTAGCTATCGCGAGGATTTGCAACGCGGCAGCCCGCCCAGAGCAGGGATGCGCGGCGCGCGAGGAACTTGTTCAGCGTTGCCCGAAGTCGCAGCCATATCAGTTACTCATGCCGCCGTGGCAGCACCCACGGCGCGTGAGACGGGCGCGGCCCAGACCAGAGCAGCCGAGCAAGGGCCGCCCCGCAACGAGGGCTGCGTCCCCCCGCCCGCATGGCGCGTGCGAGAGAGGGGGGATGCCGCGAAGCGGCTCAAGGGGGGTCGCTCCTCGTCAATCCGGCCAGCGGCGCTGGATGTCCTGCAGGGCGGGCAGTTGCGCAATGAAGACCTCGACCATGGCCGGGTCGAAGTGCCGCCCGGCCTGTGCGCGCAGGTGGGACACGGTGTCGTCGATGGGCCAGGGCTCCTTGTACGGGCGGCGGGCGGTCAGCGCGTCAAACACGTCGGCCAGAGCCACCATGCGCGCCTCGGCCGGGATGGCCTCGCCCACGAGGCCCTGGGGGTAGCCGCTGCCGTCCCACTTCTCGTGGTGGTACAGGGCCACGGTGCGCGCCATGCGCAGCACGCCCGAGGGGTGTTCGCCGATGATCTCGGCGCCGATCTCGGGGTGGCGGCGCATCACGTCCCACTCCTCTGGCGTGAGCTTGCCGGGTTTGCGCAGGATGGCATCGGGGATGCCGATCTTGCCCACGTCGTGCATTGGTGCGGCGTTGAGCAGGTCGTCCGCCCACTGTGCCGAATGGCCCAGCGCCAGCGCCAGCACACGCGCAAAGTGGCTCATGCGGATCACGTGCATGCCGGTTTCGTTGTCCTTGAACTCCGCGGCGCGGCCCAGGCGCTGCACGATCTGCAGGCGGGTTTCGCGCAGCTCGTCCATGCGCACCAGCGATAAATGGGTGCGCACACGCGCGCGCACCACAGGGGCGCTGATGGGCTTGGTGATGTAGTCCACCGCGCCCGCGTCAAAGCCGCGCGTTTCCTCGGCCGTGTCGGTGAGTGCGGTGACAAAAATCACGGGGATGTGCGCCGTTTCGCGGTCGGCTTTCAGCGCGGCGCACACGGCGTAGCCGTCCAGGCCCGGCATCATCACGTCCAGCAGAATGAGTTGGGGCTTTTGCTGCTGCGCAATCTGCAGGGCGCGGGCACCGTCGGTGGCAAACAGCAGGCGGTAGTCGTCCTGCAGCACATGGCGCAGCACCTGCAGGTTGGTGGGCTCGTCGTCCACCAGCAGCAGGCGCGGGCGGTGGTCATCGGCGGGCATCACGGCGGCGGGGTTGGCGACAGAGGCCGTGGCCGCTGCATCGCCAGGGGCATGGGGTGGAACCATCGTCAAGGTCCTTCAGAGGCCGGCATCTGCGCGATGTGGTGGTGCAGCGCGCGCAGCGCACCCTGCGCGTCGTCAAAGTCAAAACGGTCCAGCGCCTCGCGCAGGCCGTCCAGGCGGGTGGCGGGCAGGTGCTGCTCCAGCACGGCCAGGGGGCCGTCCGGGAGCTCGCCGGTGGCCAGGGCCTGGCCCATGGCGTCCAGCGCGGTCAGCACCTGCGCGCGCTCGCCCGTGCCCAGCGGTGCGGGTGCAGTGGCCGTGTGGGCGGGGCCGGCGTCGGGTGCGTCCAGGCTGGCCAGTGCCCCGCGCGCCTGCTGCAGGGCCGCCGACAGCTCATCGACCAGCGCCGGCCGGGCGCTGGCGTGGGCGGCGTGCGCAGCGGCGGCCTCCAACCGCTCTGCCAGGCGCTGCACGGTGGGCAAGGCCAGGTTGGCGGCGGCCCCGCGCAGGCGGTGTGCAGCGGCGGCCAGGGCCTGGGTGTCGTCGGCGGCCACGGAGGCTCGCAGCCCGTCCAACGTGGCGTCTGCGTCTTGCAAAAAGCGGGCAATGGCTTCGCGCAGATAGCGTGCCTGGGTCCATAGGCGCACGCCGCGCTCCCAGTCGATGGCGGGTTGCCCGGGGGTACTGCTCCCGGGCGGTGCGTCAGCCCCCAGCGGCGCCGAACCCGTGATCGGCAAGGCATCGTCCGCCAGGCCGTGCAGGCCCACCACGCGTGCGATTTCGCCCATCAGGCGCAGCGGCTCGATGGGCTTGCTTGCAAAGCCGTCCATGCCGGCGGCGCGCGCGTTGCGGCGGTCCTGCTCCAGCACGCTGGCGGACAGCGCCACGATGGCGGTGGGCTTGCGCCGCTGCTGCGCCTGCTCGAAGTTGCGCAGGTGGCGCGTGGCCTCCAGGCCGTCCATGTCGGGCATCTGCAGGTCCATCAGCACCACGTCGAAGCGCTCGCGCTCGAAGGCCTTCACGGCGTCGGCGCCGCTGTACGCCAGCACCACCTTGTGACCGCCGCGCTGCAGGGTGATGTCCAGCAGCTCCAGATTGGCGGGCACATCGTCCACGGCCAGCACGCGCAGGGGCGGCAGGGCCCGGCGGGGCAGGGGGCGCGCCACTGCACCCGCGCTGTCGCACGCATGCTCTGTGGCCGCCTGCAGCGGCAGCTGCACGCTGAAGGTGCTGCCCTGGCCCACCTGGCTGGCCACCGCAATCTGGCCACCCATCAGTTCGGTGAGCTGGCGGGCAATGGTGGTACCCAGGCCGGTGCCGCCGTAGCGGCGCGTGGTGGACGCATCCGCCTGCGAGAAGGGGTCAAAAATGCGCTGCAGCCCGGCCGCGTCGATGCCGATGCCGGTGTCGATGACGTCCAGCGTGAGCTGCCCGCTGGTGCCGCCCACACGCAGCGTCACGCTGCCTTCGTGCGTGAACTTGATGGCGTTGCCCATCAGGTTGAGCAGAACCTGCTGGATGCGGAACGCGTCGCCCTGCCAGAACTCGTCCACGGTGGGCGGGTAGTCCAGCACCAGGCTCAGCCCCTTGCGCGCGGCCGTGATGCGCAGGGAGGCCAGGATCTGGTCGCACAGCTCGCGCAGGCTGAAGGCTTCGATCTCCAGCTCCACCGCGCCTTTTTCGAGCTTGGCCGTGTCCAGGATGTCGTTGAGCAGGCGCAGCATGGAGCGCGCGGCGTGGTGCACGGTGCCCAGGTGGCGGCGCTGGGTGCTTTCCAGCGGCGAGTCGAGCAGCGCCTCGGTGAAGCCGATGATGGCGTTCATGGGCGTGCGGATCTCGTGGCTCATGTTGGCCAGGAAGGTGCTGCGCGCGGCGGCGGCCTGCTCTGCGCGGTCCTTGGCGGTGCGCAGGTCGCGCTCCATGGCGCGGCGCTGGCTCAGGTCGGTCGCGAACTTGATGACCTTGACCACCTTGCCGTCGGCATCGAGGATGGGGTTGTAGGTGGCGTGGATCCACACCTCGCGCCCGCCCTTGCCCAGGCGCTCGAACTCGCCCGCCACAAATTCGCCCTGGCCCAGCCGGCGCCAGAGGGTGGCGTAGTCGTCGCTTTGCACGAAATCAGGCCGGCAGAACAGGGCATGGGGCTGGCCGATCACCTCGTCCAGCGTGTAGCCCGTGAGGTCCAGAAAGTTGGGGTTGGCCGTGAGTACGCGCCCGAGCAGGTCGAACTCCGCCGTGGCCTGCGACCGGTCGATGGCCTGCACCGTGCCCTCGAACTCGGCATTGCGCGCCTTGCTGTCGGTCACGTCCAGGATGACGCCGTCGATCCAGCGCATGGCGCCGTCGGCATCGGGCACGCCCCGGCCGATTTCCGACATCCAGCGGGTTTGGCCCTCGCGCGTGGTGATGCGGTATTCCACCTGGTACGGCCGTCCGTGCTGCAGCGCGTGCTCCACGTCCAGGGCAATGTGGGCAGCGTCCTCGGGGTGGGTGATGTCGCCAAAATGGATGCGGCCCTGCACAAAGTCCTCCGCCGTCCAGCCTGTGATGTGCACCACCGCGTCGCTGATGAACAGCATGGGCCAGCTGCCGCCATTGAGGCAGCGAAAGGCCACGCCGGGCAGGTTGCCCACGAGCGAACGCAACTGCTCTTCACCCTGGCGGCGCTGACGTTCCAGCGCGTTGCGCTCCGTGAGGTCAGACAAAAAGCCTACAAACAGCGGCTCGCCCGGCTGGTCCACCCGCCCCACGGCCAGGCGGATGGGCACCCGCGTGCCATCCTTTCGCACCGCATCCACCTCGCGGCCTGCGCCGATGATCTTGGCCACGCCGGTGTCCAGGTGGTTGCGCAGGTAGCTGTCGTGCGCGTCGCGGTGGGGCTGGGGCATCAGCATGTGGATGTTCTGGCCCAGCACCTCTTGCGCGCTCCAGCCCAGCAGGCGCTGGGCCGCGCCGTTGAACAGGCGCACCGTACCCCGCGCGTCGATGATGATGATGCCGTCCACGGCGGTGTCCACCAGCGCGCTCAGGCGCGATGCCGTGGCCCGGCTGTCGCGCAGCAGCTGGCTGAAGCGGATGCTTACGTTGACGCCCGTGATGACCAAGCCCATGAGCAGCGCCACCATGGCGATGGCCAGCGCCAGGTACCCTGCATGGGTGCTGGCGCCCGCCGCTTCGGCCACGGGCGCCACCACGCGCACTGCGGCCATGGCGATGTAGTGCATGCCTGCAATGGCCAGCCCCATGACCACGCCGCCCAAGGACGCGGCCACCCAGCCCGGCAGGCGGGCCCAGCGCGCCAGCCGAAAGTGCACCCACAGCGCCAGGCAGGCCACAGCCACCGCAAACACCAGTGACGCCACAAAGCCCGCCACGTCATACCGCATCACCGGCGCAAACTGCGAGGCCGCCATGCCCGCGTAGTGCATCAGCCCGATGCCGGCGCCCACCAGCGTGCCACTGAGGAGCAGCGACCGGCCGGAGACCTGGGCCTGCGCCAGCACATGGAGCGCCACCCACGACGCCAGCAGGCTGGGAACGACGGAGCCCATGGTGATCCAGGGGTTGAAGTCGCCGGAGGCACAGAGGTCAAACGCCAGCATGCCCACGAAGTGCATGGACCACACGCCCCCGCCCAGCGCCAGCGAGCCCGAGAGGATGATCAGTCGGCGGGTGGACCGCTCGGGCGCGCGCCGCGCCATGCCTGCCAGGTGCAGCGCCATGATGGACGAGGCAATGGCCAAGGCCACCGACACCGCCACAAGCCAGGGGTCATGGCGCCAGAAAACGTCCAGCGCAACCTGTTCGGCACTGACAAGAAAGAACCGGTCGAGCATCTGCGCAATTTGTAAACAATGGTGTCCATTGTGCCGAAGCGCCACGCGTATCCATTGTTAACAATCATGACCCGTTGGACGGGGCCCACACCGCGCGTCCATCGCCCTCCTGCCGCGCAGAAGGGGTGACTGAGCCCAGCGTGCCCGAGCAGGCCACCAAACGCGCCCGAGCTAGATGCAAAGCGCAGCCAAAGCGCGGGCTATGGCGAGCATTTGTAACGACAGGGGGTGTGTTTTGGCGGGATGAGCGGGCATGGCGGGTTCGTCCACACTTTCTCAGTGGTGGGTGCGGCCCCATTCGCGCTCGTACGTGTGCACCAGCGCCTGGTTGGACAGCCGGTTCACCTCGCCCGGCACTCGCGCCATGTCCAGCGGAAAGTCGAACAGCAGCGGCAGCGTGTCGGCACTTAAAAACCGCAGATCAGCGGGCAGGGACTCCGGCAACCGCCAGGGCCGGCGGCTGGCGATGATGAAGCCCCATTCGCCAAAGCTGGGCACGTGGGCGTGGTACGGCGCGGTTTGCAAGCCCACGGATTCAATGGTCTGCGCCACCGTCCAGTAGCTCTGCCGCGCCACCAGCGGCGACGTGGTCTGCACCACCGCATAGCCGCTGGCGGCCAGGCGCTTGTCCAGCAGCGCGTAAAAGCTGTTGGTGTAGAGCTTGCCAATGGAGAAGTTGGTCGGGTCGGGAAAATCCACCACGATCACGTCGTAGGTATCGTCCGCCGGGCCCTGCTGCAGCCAGCCGAACGCATCGGTGTTGATGATCTTCACCTTGGGGTTTTGCAAGGCATGGCCGTTCAGCTGCGCCAGCATGGGGTTGTTGCTGAAGATGTCCGTCATGGCAGGGTCCAGCTCCACCAACGTGACGGATTCCACCGAAGGATATTTGAGGATCTCCCGCACGGCCATGCCGTCGCCCCCGCCCAGCACCGCCACCTTCTTCGGCGCGCCGTGGGCCGCCATGGCGGGGTGCACCAGCGCCTCGTGGTAGCGGTACTCGTCGGCCTGCGCAAACTGCAGGTTGCCGTTGAGGTAAAGCCGGTGCCCCGCACGCCCCTGCGTGACCACGATGCGCTGGTAGGGCGAGGCCGTGCTGAACACAATGCGGTCCTGATAAAACTTGTCTTCGGCAAAACTCGTGATGTGCTCGGCCCCCGCCAGTGCCGACAGCAGAATGCCCAGCACCATCACGCAAGCCGCCACATGCGCCTTCACGCGCCGCAGTTCGTGCCGGAACAGCCACACCGCCCATACCGCCACGGCCGCATTCATCACGCCAAACAGCAGCCCGGTTCGGATGAGCCCCAGGTGCGGCACCAAGAGCAGCGGGAACGCCATCGACACCGCGAGCGCCCCAAGGTAGTCAAACGTAAGCACCTGCGAGACCAGGTCCTTGAGCGCCACGTTGCGCTTGAGGATGCGCATGACCAGCGGGATCTCCAGCCCCACCAGCGTGCCCACCATGAGCACCATGCCGTACAGCAGGAACCGGAACGCCCCCGGCGTGTAGGCATTGGCCAAGAACAGCGTGGCCGGCAGGAGCCCGCCAATCAGCGCCACCAGCAATTCGATGCGCAAGAAGTGCGCAGGCAGCTGCCGCTCAAAGTACCGCGACAGCCACGAGCCCACACCCATGGCGAAAAGGTAAGTGCCGATGATGGTGGAAAACTGCAGCACCGAATCGCCCAGCACATACGACGCTAGCGCGCCTGCGGCCAGCTCGTACAGCAGGCCGCAGGCGGCCACCACGAAGACGCTGATGAGGAGCGCGATCTCGATGGGTCGGGGGCCAGCGGGGGCTTCGGTGTCCTTCATGTGAAAGTGCATGCAATAGGCGCAGCATTGGTCAGCGGACGCCGCGGATGGGCCGCCAGCATGTCGCACTCTGGAAGTCGGCGTCGCCCTCCTGCCCGTATTGCACAGCGATGCAAGAGCTGTGGGCTGCTGCGCAGCTGATCAAAGGGGTGGTTCAATGAATCGCCGCCGCCACGATGATGCTGATGCCCAGGCACATCGCGGCCACCACCATGGCCAGGGCCTTGTTCTGCTTTTCGACAATTTCTTGCCACAGGTTGTACGGCGTGATCTTGTCCACGATGACAAAACACACCCAGAAGATGACGACGCCAATCAGCGCGTACAGCATGGACCCGAGGAAGGCTGCGGGCCGGAGCCATTCGATTCCCATCATGGTGTGATCTCCTTGAAAACGAGGGTATGTATAGAAGGGTGCGAGGCCGGAGCCCGCTACTTGTGGCTGCCGCCGGACGAGTATCCGCCGAACGAGCCACCCGAGCTGCGGTAGCCGCTGCCGGATGACCCGGAGCAGTTGCTCAAGATGATGAGCAGGATGAGAACGGCCACTGCGACCAAGATGACGGTGGCGCAGCCCACACCCTGCGACGCCACGAAGGGGCCGGGGTCGTCGCGCTGGAGCAGGTCTTTTTTGTCCTGCAGGTTGAAGGCCTTGGCCACGGTGTCGCTGGCCAGCTTGTCGCCAGCGGACCAGGTGACTTCATTGGGCGTTTGTTCCAGCGAGAGCAAGCCCTTGGCGCTTGCAAAATCGCGGTTGCTGGTTTTTTGGCCGCGGGTGACCTGCCAGTAGAACTCGCCCAGCACGTAGGTGGTTTCCGCCTCGTAGGTGTATTTGAGCTCGTACTTGGTGCCCAGATACGTGGCAGTGCGGCCGCTTCCCGAGAGCTGCGGTGCGCCGGTGGTGGGGCGCACCATGCTCCAGCCTTCTTCCGAATCGACGAGGAAGGCGAAGCCGCGCTTTTGGTTGTAGAGCAGATATTCGCTCCAGCCAAAGTGTTCGTCGTCGCCCGGCGCCACGCCCATGCGGTGCTGAAAGCCCACCACCTGCCAGTGCACGCCCTGCAGCTGGCCCTTGCTGCCCAGCGGGATGATGGGGCGCACGGGTTCGTCCTGCTCGGCCGAGCGCAGCTCGCCACCCACGCCGCTACTCAGGTCGATGACGCTGGCGCAACTGCCGCAAGTGATGCTCTTGGTGGTGGACAGTTTGACCTGCACCGGCGCGCCGCAGTGCGGGCAGTTGAACTGGCGGCTGCCTTTGACGTCCTTGGCGGATTCGTCCTTCAGTCCCTGCAGCTGAAGGTCTTCCAGCAGCACGGCCTTGCCGCGCTCCACGCCGGGCGGGGTGTGGCTGTAGTCGATGCTGACCACTTCGCCGTCGGCACTGCGCAGCTCGACCATGCCGAACGGGTGACCCAGCGGCGGCAGCTTGGGCAGCTCGCCCTGCGCGGAGATCAGCGACGCCTGGCCGGTGTAGGCAACGCTGTAGGGTTTGCCATTGATGGCCGTGGTGGTGCCGATGCGAAAGCGCTCGGGCGCGGGCATCTCGCGGCCGGGGTCGATGGGGCGGGTGAAGACGTAGGCCCCGTTGTCTTCACCCAGCGTGGCGGTGGTGCCGTCCTGCAAAAAGGCGACCCACTCGGTCCACACGCCGGCGTCGCCCTTGTACTGCAGTCGGCCGATGAGGGTGAAGGGCACGTCCTTGCAATCGAGCTGGATGCGACCGCTGGCCATGAGCTGCAGCGGGCTGTGGTCATCGAACAGCTCGGCCATCTTGCCCAGGCGCGTGAGCACGTCGCCGCTGCGCACCACCGTGCTCTGGCAATAGCCGCAGACGGCGTGCGTGGACTGGGCGCTCTTGAATTCCACCGGCGCGCCGCAGCCGGGGCAGGGCGCGCGGTAATAGCGCTGGGTGGGGTGGGTGGCCATCGTGGAGTGTGTTCTGCCCGCGCCGCGCTACGCGGCTTTGAAGCCTTTTTGGCCTCTAGCGCTCATCCCTCAAGCGCAAGCAGCTATATTTATGATAGCAACCGACTTCAGACCAATTTCTTCAGCAGCTCGGTCTTCTTGGCATCGAACTCTTCCTGCGTCAGGATGCCCTTGGACTTGAGGTCGCCCAGCTTCTCCAGCGTAGCCATGACTTCTTCGGGCTTGACGCCCACAGGTGCTGGCGCTGCGGCGGCCTGCGCGGCGGCGGCTGCGGCGGGGGCCACGGGGGTTTGCAAGCCCTGCTGCAGGTTTTGCGCCAGCACCTGGCCCAGTGCAACGCCGGCACCCAAGCCCATGGCGTCGCCCGCAATGCCGCTGCCGCCGCCGCCCGCGCCGCCTTCGGCAAACTTCGGGATCGCCTGGGCCGTCTGGTACTGCATGAACTTGGCCATGTCGTTGCCAACCATGCCCATGCCAATCTTTTGGTCGAGGATCTTTTGCAGCTCTTCGGGCAGCGAGACGTTCTGCACCGTCATGGCTTCAAGCTGCAGGCCGATCTTGGCGAAGGCGGGCGCCAGCTCCTTGGCCAGCGCGTCGGCAAACATCACCTGGTTGGCCGCCAGATCGAGGAAAGGCACACCGCTGCCGGCAATGGCGTTGCTGATGTTCTGCAGCACCACGCCACGCAACTGGCCTTCCAGGTCTGCCACCGGGTACGACTCGCGCGTGCCCGAGATTTCGGTGTGAAAGAGCTTGGGGTCGGCGATGCGGTAGGCGTAGTTGCCGAAGGCGCGCAGGCGCACCGCGCCGAAGTCCTTGTCGCGGATGGTGATGGGCTGGGGCGTACCCCACTTCTGGTCGATCTGCTGGCGCGTGCTGAAGAAGTACACGTCGCTCTTGAAGGGCGACTGGAACAGCTTGTCCCAGTTCTTCAGATACGTCAGCACCGGCAGCGTCTGCGTGGTGAGCTTGTAGGTGCCAGGGCCGAACACGTCGGCCACTTGGCCTTCGTTGACGAACACCGCCATCTGCGACTCGCGCACCACCAGCGTGCCGCCGTTCTGGATTTCCATACCCGCCATGGGGAAGCGCCATGCCAGCGTGCCGTCCCCCTCTTCGGTCCACTGAATGATGTCAATGAACTGTTTCTTGATGAAGTCCATCAGGGCCATGTGTGCTCCCAATACGAAGAAGAGGGGGGTTGAAAGAGGGGGCCATCATAGCAACGGGTTTCGCGCGATCCGCAGCAATTTTGCGGCCTGTTGCGTGACGCATTTCACGCTGCAACGGCCCGCGCAGCCATGTTTTTGCGGTATGCACCGCAAGGTCTGCGCGCGACAGCGGCGATAGAGCCTATCTGCGGTTTAGGAAGGATCAATTGGCTTTTGCTATTGAGAATCACTACCATTTCTCCATCGCTGCATTTATCTGCCGCAGCGTTCTAAAGAACAAGGAGCCCGCCATGTCGCACATTCGCCGCGCCGCACGCCAGAACAAGACCATGCTGATGAAGACGGCCAGCTACTACGTGATCCATATCTGCGTAGCGGCCATGGTGGCCTATGCCGTCACCGGCAACCTGTGGGCATCGCTCACGCTGAGCCTGCTGGAGCCCACGGTGCAGGCGGTGGCCTTCTTCTTTCATGAAAAGGCCTGGGACCGTGCTGGGCGGCGTGCCGCCAATGAAGCAGCCTTGCAAGGCACGTGACGCCCCAACACCCATCACGTCAATAGACAGGAAGGAGCAGCATCGCGATGTACACCATTCCCTTGCACAGCCGCACGGCGGCAGGCATGGCCTTTCAACGCTGGCTGGTCAAGCGCCTGGCGAGCCTGGCGCCGACCGCTTAAAACTGCCTACCGGCCGCAAATAAAAAAAAGCCCCGGGAGCGGGGCATTGCAGCAACCGGAAGTCGCTTGACTCAGACCTTGATATCGAGCAGCGCGCCCATCATCGCGTCCTGCGTCTTGAGCGTCTGCAGATTGGCCTTGAACGCATAGGTGGCCGACATCTGTTCCACGGCCTCCTGCTCCAGCGCCACACCCTCCTGAGGCTGGCGCTGCACGGTGGCCCGGACCCCGGCGCCTTCGGCCACCGCTTCTTGAGACACGGCATGCCGACGGAAACCTGGCGTATTCATGTTGGCCACGTTATGGGCCGAGGCGTCCAGGCGCAGCTGGGCGGCCTGCAGGCCGGACGACGCGATGGAACTGAGTGATGCCATAACGGGTTTACAGATAGTTGCAAGTTAGGGTTGATTTTGAACTCCGGTGCGCATTAGCGCAAGGCAAGCCCTTGCCTTCCGTGGTTCAGTCCACTGCATGTGCATGCGCCAGCAGCAGGCATTGCGCAAACGCCTGCGCCGCACGCGGCGGCTGCGGCGACTTGCGCAGCACGCTCACAAACTGGCAGCGGTAGTGGAACTGTGCAGGCAGCACCGCCTGCATGAGCCCCTGGCGTTCGAAGCCCTCGGCGTAGTGGTCGGGCAAAAAACCCAGGTAACGGCCCGAGAGGATCAGCGTGGCGATCGACTCCTGGTCAAACCCCGTGGCCTTGCGCGGCAGGCGGGTGCTGTGGCTCAGCTCCATGTTGGGGGAGTGGTAGCCCAGGCCCGCAAACTGGTAGGCGCGCAGTGATTCCCAAGTGAGCGCGGCGTGGTCTCCGCCAAACAGCGGGTGGCGCGCGCCGCAGTACAGCAACATGGTTTCGGCGAACAGGTCGGCGTAGACCAAGCTTTGCGACGTGCGGTGCGCCGGGATGATGCCCACGTGGAAGCTGCCGTCGATCAGCCCGCGCTCGATGGCCGGGATGGACGCGACGTGCATCTGCAGGCTTACCTCCGGCGCCTGGCTGGCAAACAGCGCAATCGCATCGCCGATGTGCGCAGCGGGGTTGCTGGCGGTCTTGTCGAACACCGCTACCTCCAGCCGCCCGCCCATGCGCCGGTGGATGTCGTCGATGCTGCTGCGGAAGCCGTCCACGGCGGACAGCAGGCGCAGGGTTTCGTCGTACACGCGCTGGCCCTCGGCCGTGAGCGCAAACCCGGCCCGGCCCCGGCGGCACAGCGTGAGGCCCAGACGGGTTTCCAGGTCCTTCATGTGGCGGCTCACGGTGCTGGTGCCGATGTTCAGCTCCAGCTCGGCGGCCGACATGCCACCGCACTCGACCACGGCCTTGAACACCTGCAGAAGGCGCAGGTCCATGTCGCTGAGCTGGCCCAGTACGGCGCGGTGTTTGGGGGAAGGGTGGGGCATAGGTGTTTTTACTTGCATAAACCGTCAAGTAAACATTGATATTGGAGTATTGGAGAGATTAACAGGCAGCGCAACAATGGCCCACGTTGTGCCCCCTCCCTCGGGGCTGCTCGCCTTTTATCGCCGCCTTTGCACTGGAGAACCCCATGAGCTTCGTCAATATCGAAAAACCCGCCGCCGGTGCCGAAGGCCCCCGCATGGATGCCGAGTGGCTGGACGCGCACTGGATGCCCTACACCGGCAACCGCCAGTTCAAGGCCAACCCGCGCATGATCGTGGAGGGCAGCGGCGCCTACTACACCGACTCCGAAGGCCGCAAGATTTTTGACGGCCTTTCGGGCCTGTGGTGTGCTGGCCTGGGCCATGGCCGCCGCGAGATCGCCGAGGCCATCGGCAAACAGGCGATGAAGCTGGACTACGCCCCCGCCTTCCAGTTTGGCCACCCGCTGTCGTTTGAACTGGCCAACCGCGTGAAGGAGCTGACGCCTGCAGGCCTGGACTACGTGTTCTTCACCGGCTCGGGCTCCGAGTCTGCTGATACGTCGCTAAAGATGGCCCGCGCCTACTGGCGCGCCAAGGGCCAGGGCACCAAGACGCGCCTGATCGGCCGCGAAAAGGGCTACCACGGCGTGAACTTTGGCGGCATCTCGGTGGGCGGTATCGTGGCCAACCGCAAGCTGTTTGGCCAGGGCGTGGAGGCCGACCACCTGCCCCACACGCAGCCGCCCGCAGGCTCGTTCCACAAGGGCATGCCGCCCACGGGCAAGGAGCTGGCCGACCGCCTGCTGGAAGTGATTGCGCTGCACGACGCGAGCAATATCGCTGCCGTGATCGTCGAACCCTTCTCGGGCTCGGCCGGTGTGGTGATCCCGCCCGTGGGCTACCTGCAGCGCCTGCGCGAGATCTGCACACAAAACAACATCTTGCTGATTTTTGACGAAGTGATCAGCGGCTTTGGCCGCAGCGGCGCCTGGACGGGTGCCGAAGCCTTTGGCGTGACGCCCGACATCCTGAACTTTGCCAAGCAGGTCACCAACGGCGCGCAGCCGCTGGGCGGCGTGGTGGCCACCAAGGAGATCTACGACACCTTCATGGCGGCGGGCGGCCCTGAGTACATGCTGGAGTTTCCGCACGGCTACACCTATTCGGCCCACCCCGTGGCTTGCGCAGCGGGCATTGCGGCGCTCGACATCCTGCAAAAGGAAGACATGATCGGCCGCGTGAAGGCGCTGGCCCCGTACTTTGAGCAGGCCGTGCACAGCCTCAAGGGCGCCAAGCATGTGGCTGACATCCGCAACTTTGGCTTGGCAGCTGGCTTCACCATCGCAGCGGTGCCCGGCGAGCCTGCCCGCCGCCCTTATGAAATAGCGATGAACTGCTGGAAGAAGGGCTTTTACGTGCGCTACGGTGGCGACACCATCCAGCTGGCACCGCCGTTCATCAGCACCCAGGCCGAAATCGACCGCCTGATCAGCGCCCTGGGCGACGCCCTGCAAGAAACGGCTTAAGGCACGAGCCCGACCGGCCCATGCGCATTTCCATCCTCACCTTCGACGCCTTTAACGACCTGGATTCGCTCGTGGCGTTCGGCATGCTCAGCCGCATCGCGCTGCTGGGCGACAAAGACTGGCAGGTGCGCATTGCGAGCCCCACGCCGCGCGTCACGTCCATGAACGGCCTCACCATCGACGCGCATGAAGACCTGAGCCGGTTGGCGGATGCCGACGCGGTGCTGGTGGGCAGCGGGATGAAGACGCGCGAGGTGGCCAACACCCCCGCGCTGATGGAACAGCTCAGGGCGCTGAACCCTGCACGCCAGCTGCTGGCCGCGCAGTGCTCGGGCACCTTTTTGCTCAGCCGCCTGGGCCTGCTCAGGGGCACGCCCGCCTGCACAGACCTGACCAGCAAGCCCTGGGTGGTGGAGTCGGGCGTGGACGTGGTGCCGCGCGCCTTCACCGCCCGTGGCAACGTGGCCACGGCGGGCGGGTGCCTGGCTTCGCAGTATCTGGTGGCGTGGCTGGTTGCACGTCTGAAGGGGCTGGACGCCGCGCGCGAGGTGCTGCACTACTTTGCGCCCGTGGGCGAAAAGCAGGAGTTCATCGACCGCGCGCTGTCCCATGTGGTGCCCACGCTGGAACCCCAGGCGGCGGCACAGGCTGCATAGTCACTCATCTTTTTATAGCTGCTTGCGCATACTGGACGTGCGCAAACGGCATTTTTTACTTGAAATCACCATGAACCACGACAAGAACGTCACCACCACCGTCGGCCACCTGATCGACGGCAAGCTCGTTGCAGACACCGAGCGCACGCAGCCGGTGTTCAACCCCGCCACCGGCCAATCGACCACCAGCGTGGCCTTGGCCAGCAAGGCCACCGTGGAAGCCGCCATCGCCTCCGCCGAGGCCGCCTTCCCCGCCTGGCGCAACACGCCGCCGCTCAAGCGCGCGCGCGTGATGAGCAAGCTGAAGGTCCTGCTCGAAGAAAACGCCGACAAGATTGCCGCGATGATCACCGCCGAACACGGCAAGGTGCTGGCCGATGCACATGGCGAGCTGCAGCGCGGCATCGAGAACGTGGAATACGCGAGCTACGCGCCCGAGCTGCTCAAGGGCGAGCACAGCCGCAACGTGGGCCCCAGCATCGACAGCTGGAGCGAGTTCCAGGCGCTGGGCGTGACCGCCGGCATCACCCCCTTCAACTTCCCCGCCATGGTGCCGCTTTGGATGTGGCCCATGGCCGTGGCGTGTGGCAATACCTTTGTGCTCAAGCCTTCGGAGCGCGATCCCTCCTCCACGCTGTTCATCGCCCAGCTAGCGCTGGAAGCCGGCCTGCCCCCCGGCGTGCTGAACGTGGTCAACGGCGACAAGCTGGCCGTGGACACGCTGCTGCAAGACCCCCGCGTCAAGGCCGTGAGCTTTGTGGGCTCCACGCCCATTGCCGAATACATCTACAGCGAAGGCTGCAAGCACGGCAAGCGCGTGCAGGCCCTGGGCGGCGCCAAGAACCACGCCGTGCTCATGCCCGACGCGGACGTGGACAACGCCGTGAGTGCCTTGATGGGCGCGGCGTACGGATCGTGCGGCGAGCGCTGCATGGCCATCCCGCTGCTGGTGGCCGTGGGCGACGAAGTGGGCGACGCCGTGATCGCGGGCCTGAAGACCGAAATCGCCAAGATGAAGGTGGGCCCCGGCACCGACAACAGCAACGACATGGGCCCGCTGGTCACCAAGCCGCACTTCGAGAAAGTGAAGGCTTATGTGGACAGCGGCGTGGCCGAAGGCGCCACGCTGGTGGTCGATGGCCGCAGCGTGAAGGTGGCGGGCCACGAGGAAGGCTACTTCCTGGGCGCCTGCCTGTTCGACAACGTGAAGCCCGGCATGAAGATCTACCAGGAAGAAATCTTCGGCCCCGTGCTCGGCGTGGTGCGCGTGAAGACGCTGCAAGAAGCCATGCAGCTCATCAACGATCACGAATACGGCAACGGCACCTGCATATTCACCCGCGATGGCGAGGCCGCCCGTTACTTCACCGACCACATCCAGGTCGGCATGGTGGGCGTGAACGTGCCCCTACCCGTCCCGGTGGCCTACCACTCGTTCGGCGGCTGGAAGCGCAGCCTGTTCGGGGACCTGCACGCCTACGGCCCGGATTCCGTGCGCTTCTACACCAAGCGCAAGACCATCACGCAGCGCTGGCCGTCGGCCGGTGTGCGCGAAGGCGCGGTGTTCAGCTTTCCGAGCAGCCGCTGACGCGCAGCGCGGGGGCCTCACCATCGGCCCCTGCCTACCACCCACCATCACGGCCCTGCGGGGCCGTTTTTCATGGGCACAGCCCACGCACCACGATGGGGAGCCGCCCGCAGACCGAACCGCGCAAGGCGCGCGGGCGCGCCGTTCGTGGTGCAGAAGGGGTTTAGCAAACACTGAAATGCATGGCATGTCACTTGCTATGAGGGCTGTATCCGCAACCCAACCCCCTCGAAGGTGACCCCATGAGCCACGCCCTGCCGCCATCGCATTCCCTGGCCTCGCGCCGCCTGCGCCCCGCGCCGCTGGTCTGCGCACTAATGGCCGCCGTGTCGTTGATGGGCGGTGCTGCCAGCGCGTGGGCGCAGGAGAAAACGCTGCGCATTGCCATGACGGCGGCCGACATCCCGCGCACGCTGGGGCAGCCCGACCAGGGATTTGAAGGCAACCGCTTCACCGGCATTCCGATCTACGACTCCCTCACGCAATGGGACCTGTCCAAGTCCGACGCGGCGAGTGTGCTGATTCCGGCGCTCGCCACGTCCTGGGCGGTGGATGCCAAGGACAAAACCAAATGGGTGTTCAAGCTGCGCCCGGGCGTGAAGTTCCACGACGGCTCGGCGCTGAACGCCGACGCGGTGGTATGGAACGTGGGCAAGGTGCTGGACAAGGACGCCGTGCAGTTCGACGCCAGCCAGGTGGGCGTGACGGCCTCGCGCATGCCCACGCTGCGCTCGGCCCGCAAGATCGACGATCTCACCGTGGAGCTGACCACCAGCGAGCCCGATGCGTTCCTGCCCATCAACCTGACCAACCTGTTCATGGCCTCGCCCGCGCACTGGCAGAAGAAGTTTGATGCAGCTGCAGGGGCCACGCCGGCCGACAAGTCCAAGGCCGCATGGACAGCCTTTGCGGCCGATCCTGCGGGCTCGGGCCCGTTCAAGGTCACGCGGTTTGTGGCACGGGAACGTCTGGAGCTGGCGGCCAACAAGGCTTATTGGGACGCCAAGCGCACACCCAAGATCGACAAGGTGGTGATGCTGCCCATGCCCGAGGCCAATGCCCGCACGGCCGCGCTGCTGGGCGGCCAGGTGGACTGGATCGAGGCCCCGGCGCCGGACGCCATGCCGCAGATCACGCAGCGCGGTTTCAAGATTTACTCCAACGCGCAGCCCCATGTGTGGCCCTGGCAGCTGTCGTTTGCCGAGGGCTCACCCTGGCTGGACAAGCGCGTGCGCCAGGCCGCCAACCTGTGCGTGGACCGCGGGGGCATGAAGCAGCTGCTGGGCGGCATGATGGCCGAGCCCAAGGGCACCGTGCCCCCCGGCCACCCCTGGTGGGGCAACCCGAAGTTCGACATCCGCTACGACGTGAAGGCCGCGCAGGACCTGATGACGCAGGCTGGGCATTCGGCGGCCAAGCCCTTGAAGGTGAAGGTGCAGATCTCGGCATCCGGGTCGGGTCAGATGCAGCCTCTGCCGATGAACGAGTTTGCGCAGCAGTCGCTCAAGCAGTGCTACTTTGACGTGCAGTTCGACGTGATCGAGTGGAATACGCTGTTCACCAACTGGCGCAAGGGCGCCAAGGACCCGTCGGCCAACGGCGCCAACGCGGTCAACATCAGCTTTGCCGCCATGGACCCGTTCTTTGCCATGGTGCGTTTTGTGAGTACCAAGACCTTCCCTCCGGTGTCCAACAACTGGGGCTACTACGGCAACGACGTGGTGGACAAGCTGGTGGCCGACGCACGCAACAGCTTTGACGACAAGGCGCGCGACGCGGCGCTCGCCAAGCTGCACGCGCACATCGTGGAGGACGCGCCTTTTGTGTGGATTGCGCACGATGTGGGCCCCCGTGCCATGTCGGCCAAGGTGAAGAATGTGGTGCAGCCGCGCAGCTGGTTCATCGACATCGCCACGATGACGATGGACTAAGAAGGCGCGAACGAACCCGCCATGCCCGCCGGGTTCATTCACACCTTCAGGCCCCTCTTCTTACGGGAACACCATGCTGGCCTATCTGCTGCGCCGCGTGCTCTACGCCCTGCCCATCATGCTGGGCGTGGCGCTGGTGTGTTTTCTGCTGGTGCATCTGGCACCCGGTGACCCGCTGGTGTCCATCCTGCCGCCGGACGCCTCGGCCGAGCTGCAGGCCCAGCTGCGCGAGTTGTACGGCTTCAACCGCTCGCTGCCCGAGCAGTTCGTGATGTGGGTGTGGCGTGCGCTGCAGGGCGACCTGGGCGTGTCGATTGCCAGCAACCGCGCCGTGGCCACCGAGGTGATGACGGCCGTGGGCAACACGCTGCGGCTGGCCATGGTGGCCACAGCCATCGGCTTTGTGCTGGGTTGCCTGTTCGGGTTTGTCGCGGGGTACTTCCGCAATTCGTGGGTGGACCGACTGGCATCCATGCTGTCGGTGCTGGGCGTGAGCGTGCCGCATTACTGGCTGGGCATGGTGATGGTCATCGTGTTCAGCTCGCAGCTGGCCCTGCTGCCGGCCACGGGAGCGGGCCCCGGCGGGTCGGGCCAGTGGGCGTGGGACTGGGAGCACCTGCAGTTCCTGGTGCTGCCCGCGCTTACCATGTCGGTCATCCCCATGGGCATCATCGCCCGCACGGTGCGTGCCTTGGTGGCCGACATCCTGGAGCAGGAGTTCATCCTGGGCCTGCGCGCCAAAGGGCTGACGCACGCGGGCGTGTTCCGGCACATGGTGAAAAACGCAGCGCCCACGGCCCTGGCGGTGATGGGCTTGCAGCTGGGCTATCTGCTGGGTGGCTCCATCCTCATCGAGACCGTGTTCTCGTGGCCCGGGACGGGCTTTTTGCTGAACTCGGCCATCTTCCAGCGCGACCTGCCGCTGCTGCAGGGAACCATCCTGGTGCTGGCACTGTTCTTTGTGCTGCTGAACCTGGTGGTGGACGTGCTGCAAACGCTGCTGGACCCCCGCATCGCCCGCGCCTGAGCAGGAACCCACCATGGCTTCACTCACAGCAGACAGCGCACCCGCCATCGCCGACGGTGGCGGGCCATCTACAACTCCTTCGCGCGGCTACTGGGAGGCGGCCCTGCGCCGCTTTGCCCGCGACCCCGTGGCCATGGGCGCCGCGCTGGTGGTGCTGCTGCTGGTGGCACTTGCGGTGTTCGGCCCGTGGATCGCCCCAGCAGACCCGTATGCGGCGTCCATGCTCAAGCGGCTCAAGCCCATCGGCACCGAAGGCTTGCCCCTGGGCAGCGATGAGCTGGGGCGCGACATGCTCTCCCGCCTCATCGTGGGGGCGCGGCTGTCGCTGTTCATCGGCATCACACCGGTGGTGTGCGCGTTCCTGATCGGCTCGGTCATCGGCATCGTGGCGGGGTATGCGGGCGGCTTCATCAACACCGCCATCATGCGCACGGTCGATGTGTTCTACGCATTTCCTTCGGTGCTTCTGGCCATCGCGCTGTCGGGCGTGCTGGGCGCAGGCATGGTCAATTCGCTGATCTCGTTGACCATCGTGTTCATCCCCCAGATCGTGCGAGTGGCCGAGAGCGTGACCACGCAGGTGCGCAACCGCGACTATGTCGAGGCCGCGCGTGCCTCGGGCGCCAATGCGTTCACCATCGTGCGGGTGCATGTGCTGGGCAATGTGCTGGGGCCCATCTTTGTCTATGCCACCAGCCTGATCGCGGTGTCCATGATCCTCGCATCGGGCCTGTCCTTCCTTGGGTTGGGCGTGAAGCCCCCAGAGCCGGAGTGGGGCCTGATGCTCAATACATTGCGCACCGCCATCTACGTGCAGCCCTGGGTGGCCGCGCTGCCGGGGCTGATGATTTTCATCACATCGATCTCTTTCAACATCCTGTCCGACGGCCTGCGCGCGGCCATGGACAACAAGGGCTGAGAGGCGAGGGACATGCCCACCATGCACACCATCACCGACGTCGGCGGACCCGCGCAGCCCCTGCTCAGCATCTCGGGGCTGGTCAAGCATTTCCCGCTTAAAAAGGACGCGTTGGGCCGCGGGGGTGGCATGGTGCACGCGGTGGACGGCGTGAGCTTTGAAGTCCTGAAGGGCGAGACCCTGGGCGTGGTGGGCGAGTCGGGCTGCGGCAAGTCCACTACCGCGCGGCTGCTGATGCAGCTGATGGCGCCCACCGCAGGCGAGATCGTCTTTGACGGCCGCACCGTGGGCAGCCGCGACCTGCCTCTCAAGGAGTTTCGGCGTCAGGTGCAGATGGTGTTCCAGGACAGCTATGCATCGCTCAACCCCCGTCTCACCATCGAGGATTCAGTGGCCTTCGGCCCGCAGGTGCACGGGGTACCCGCACGCGAAGCCGTCGCCCGTGCGCGCAGCCTGCTCGACCGGGTGGGCCTGTCACCCGCGCGCTTCGCCGAGCGCTATCCGCACGAGCTGTCCGGCGGGCAGCGCCAGCGCGTGAACATCGCGCGCGCCCTGGCGCTGCAGCCACGCATGGTGATCCTCGACGAGGCCGTCTCCGCATTGGACAAGTCGGTGGAGGCGCAGGTGCTGAACCTACTGACCGAGCTCAAGGCCGAGTTTGGCCTCACCTATGTGTTCATCAGCCACGACCTGAACGTGGTGCACTACATGAGCGACCGGGTGATGGTGATGTACCTGGGCCAAGTGGCGGAAATCGGCCCGTCGGACATGTTGTTCAAGTCGCCCGGTCACCCATACACAGCCGCGCTACTTTCGTCCATGCCGTCGATGGACCCGGACCGCCGCACGCAACAGGCGCCTCTGGCTGGAGACCCCCCAAACCCCATCGACCCGCCCACAGGTTGCCGTTTTCACCCCCGCTGCAGCATGGCGGCCGCCGTGTGCGCCCAGAAGGTGCCGGTGCACTCGGTAACGGGCCCGCAGCACGTCGCAGCCTGCCTGGTGCACGAGGCGGGCAGCGGGCATCCCCAAGTTCGCCAGGCACCGGTGGCCGCCACAGCATGAAGGCCGCTGACATGAACCGTGCTGAAACGTTCCCGGCATCTGCCGCCCCCCCGGCGACCACCGCCGGCAGCGATGCAACACCAATGGTGGAGTTGCGGGATCTCAGCGTCGCCTTCACGGGTGGGCGCAGGCCAGTGCAAGCCGTTAACGGGGTAAGCCTGACGGTGCAGCGTGGTGAGGTGGTGGCTTTGATCGGAGAGTCGGGCTCTGGCAAGAGCGTGATGTTGCGCACCCTGCTGCGGCTGCACCCGGAGCGGCGCACGCAGTTGGCGGGCAGCGTGCGGGTGGCAGGTCAGGATGTGCTCCAACTGTCTGGCCGGGCGCTTGCAGACTACCGGGGCAAGGTAGCGTCGATGATCTTCCAGGAGCCGCTGCTGGCGCTGGACCCGGTGTACACCGTGGGCGCGCAGATCGTGGAGTCCATCCGCCGCCACGACAGAGTGACGCCCGCCGAGGCCCAGCAGCGTGCGCTGGCCTTGTTTGAGCGTGTGCGCATCCCCAGCCCCGAACGGCGACTGCAGGCCTATCCGCACGAGATGTCTGGCGGAATGCGCCAGCGCGCCATGATTGCGCTGGCCCTGGCCTGCAGCCCCCAGCTCCTCCTGGCAGACGAGCCCACCACCGCGCTGGATGCCACGGTGCAGATCCAGATCCTGCTGCTGCTGCGCGAGCTGCAGCGGGACCTGGGCCTGTCGGTGATTTTTGTGACACATGACATCGGCGCGGCTGTGGAAGTGGCCGACCGCATTGCGGTGATGTATGCGGGCCGCATCGTGGAAGAAGGTTCGGCGCGGGACCTCATCTACCGCCCCCGTCACCCCTACACCATCGCCCTGCTCAAGAGCCGTGCCCACGGCACGCTGGCGCGCGGAACCCCGCTGGAGACGATTGGCGGCGCGCCACCTGACCTTGCGCAACTGCCCACCGGCTGCGCCTTTGCTGCGCGCTGCTCGCTGGCCGCAGACTCCTGCCGCACACAGCAGCCCGCACCCGTTTCGCTGGCGCCCGGCCACCAGGCGCTGTGCCTGCGCACCGACGCTGCCGCCGCCCTGGCACCCCGATGGGTGCCCGCTCTCTCAGACACCACCGCCCAATGACACCACACGACACCGCGCACGCATTTGTTCCCTACCCACCGGCGCCGGTGCCGCACGCGAGCACCGGGCCCCTGAGCGGGCTGAGTTTTGCCGTGAAAGACCTGTTTGACGTGGCGGGCTACCCTACGGGGGGCGGCAGCCCGCTGGTGCTGGCGCTGTCGGGCACCAAGGCGCGCACCGCGCCCACGGTACAGAAGCTGCTGGATGCGGGCGCGCGCTTTGTGGGCAAGACGGTGACGGATGAGTTGGCGTTTTCGATGAATGGCAACAACGCGCACTTTGGCGCGCCGCTCAACGGGGCGGCGCAGGACCGTATCACCGGCGGGTCGTCGTCGGGTTCGGCATCCGCAGTGTCCTGGGCCCTCTGCGACTTTGCACTGGGGACGGACACGGGCGGATCGGTGCGGGCACCCGCCAACCACTGCGGCCTGTACGGGTTGCGGCCCACGCATGGCCGCGTGAGCATGGAAGGCGCGCTGGACCTGGCCCCCAGTCTGGACACCTGTGGCTGGTTTGCCCGAGACGCGGCCACCTTCTCCCGCGTGGCCGATGTGCTACTGGGCCCCGATGCCACGCCCCTGCCCGCGTCGCCGCGCCTGCTGTGGCCCACCGATGTGTGGGCGCTGCTGGAACCTGCGGTGGCCGAGGCCCTGCAGGCAGCCACGCACCGCGTGACGCGCGCCTTGGGCCCCTTGCAGCCGGCCCGTGCAGTGCTGGAATCTCCCGAGGCCATGTATTGGAGCTTCCGCTATGTGCAGGGGCGGGAGGCATGGATGACCGATGGCCCGCTAATCGAGCGCTACGCACCACCGCTGGGGCCAGGCGTGGCGGAGCGGTTTGACTGGTCGCGGTCGGTGACGGACGTCCAGGTATCCGAAGCGCGCGCGTTCCGCACCCGCTACCGCGACCACCTGTCCAGCCTCCTGGGCACGGACGGTGTGATGGTCATGCCCACCATGCCGGATGTGGCGCCGCTACGATCAGCGCCCGAGAGCAGCCTGGAGGACTATCGCAACCGTGCGATTCAAATGCTGTGCATGGCGGGGCTGTCGGGGTTTCCGCAGCTGTCGATGCCGCTCGCCCAGCGCGATGGTGCGCCGCTGGGGCTGTCACTTCTGGGTCCAGCAGGCAGCGACCGGTCCCTGGTGGCCCTGGCCGCCCGGATTGCGGCTGCGGAATAAACCACTGCAGTGCAGCTCACCCGTTCAGGGGGGCAGCAGCGTGCGCGGCGTGTCTAGCGCGTGGACGTCGCAATCCACTGCGGGCGCCGCCCGTTCAATGACCAGAAAGTCCGCTGCATCCACCGCCAGCAATGCGTGGTGCCATGTTCCTGGTGACAGCACGATGCCCTGCCGGCCGTCGGTCACAAACGCCCGCAATGCGTTCGCCTGTGGCGGCGGCCCTGCAGGCGCCACCACCACCACAAAGCGGCCGCGTCCCCAGGGCACAAAAGTCTGGCTCCCCCAACGGTGGCGCTCCAGCTCCCGAACCTCCAGCGGAAAGCCGCGCGCTCGCGCACGATACATCGCCAGCTGCGCGTGGCCTCCCCGGGCATGCAACTGCAGGTCGTCCACCAGGTCAAAGCGTTCGGCGGTGCCGGCGTTGATGGCCCGGCTGCCGGTGGCGGGCGGTTGCAGCACCAGACCAAAGGGCTCAAACGCGACTGCGGTGAGAGGCAGGGGCTGCAATGGGGGATGGAGTGGACGGAAGGACGCAGGCTGGTTCATGCCCCAAAGCCTGCAAGAACCGAACCTGAAACCGCCATCCCCAACGATGGCGTCATAGCTTTTTTGCATGATCCGACCGCCTCGATTGCACCCGTGGCGAGCACAATGTTTGCGCCTGGCGTAAGCAGATTCGCTTACTAGGGTTTTTACGCACCTCCCCCTACAATCGCTGACCCTTACAAAGCTGACAGCCCCACGCAGAGCCCCTGCGGTACGGTTTTCGCACCCTTCCTGAGTTGGAGACATTGAGAATGCCCGAGAACACCACGGCCCAGAACAACAACAACGATTCCGACAAGCGCGCCCAGTTGCGCCGTGCCGCTCTCGAGTACCACGAGTTTCCCAAGCCAGGCAAGCTGGCGATTGCCGCCACCAAGCAGATGATCAACCAGCATGATCTCGCGCTGGCGTACTCGCCCGGTGTGGCGGCCCCCTGCGAAGAGATCGTCAAGGACCCGGCTAACGCCTTCCGCTATACCTCGCGCGGCAACCTGGTGGCGGTGATCAGCAACGGCACGGCCGTACTGGGTCTGGGCGACATCGGCGCACTGGCTTCCAAGCCGGTGATGGAAGGCAAGGCCGTCCTGTTCAAGAAGTTCGCGGGCGTGGACGTGTTCGACATCGAGATCGACGAGAAGGACCCCGCCAAGCTGGTGGAGGTGATTGCCGCGCTGGAGCCCACCTTTGGCGCCGTGAACCTGGAAGACATCAAGGCCCCCGACTGCTTCTACGTGGAGCGCGAGTTGCGCAAGCGCATGAAGATCCCGGTCTTCCACGACGACCAGCATGGCACGGCGATCACGGTGGCGGCCGCCATGGTCAATGCCCTCAAGGTGGCGGGAAAGAAGATTGAAGACGTGAAGCTGGTCACCAGCGGCGCGGGCGCTGCAGCCCTGGCCTGCCTGAACCTGCTGCTCAAGGTGGGCGTGCAGCGCAAGAACGTGTTCGTGACCGACCTGGCCGGTGTGGTTTACGAAGGCCGCGAAGAGCTCATGGACGACGACAAGCGCCAGTTCATGCAGAAGACGGACGCACGCAAGCTGGCCGAGGTGATCGTTGGTGCCGACGTGTTCCTGGGCCTGTCGGCCAGCAATGTGCTCAAGCCCGAAATGGTGGCCACCATGGCCGAGCGCCCCGTGATTTTTGCGCTGGCCAACCCCAACCCCGAGATCACGCCCGAGCTGGCGCACAGCGTGCGCAGCGACATCATCATGGCCACGGGCCGCTCGGACTACCCCAACCAGGTCAACAACGTCCTGTGCTTCCCGTACATCTTCCGTGGCGCGCTGGACTGCGGCGCCACCACCATCACCGATGAGATGGAAATCGCGGCCGTCCACGCGATTGCCGAGCTGGCCCAGGCCGAGCAGAGCGAAGTGGTGGCCGCCGCCTATGTGGGCGAAAAGCTGTCGTTCGGCCCCGAATACCTGATTCCCAAGCCGTTCGACCCGCGCCTGATGATGAAGATCGCGCCCGCCGTGGCCCAGGCCGCCGCCGACAGCGGCGTGGCGCAGCGCCCCATCACGGACATGGACGCCTACCGCGACCGACTGCAGACCTTTGTGTACGCGTCGGGCACCACGATGAAGCCCATCTTCGACGCTGCGCGCAATGCCTCCCGCAAGCGCGTGGCCTATGCCGAGGGCGAAGAGGAACGTGTGCTGCGCGCCGCGCAGATCGTGGTGGACGAGAAGGTGGCCCGCCCCACGCTGATCGGCCGCCCCAGCATCATTGCGCAGCGCATCGAAAAATTCGGCCTGCGCCTGAAGGAAGGGGTGGACTACGACGTGGTCAACACCGACTTTGACCACCGCTACCGCGATTTCTGGCAAACCTACCACCGCATGACCGAACGCAAGGGCATCACCCAGCAGGTCGCGAAGATCGAGATGCGCCGCCGCCTCACGCTCATAGGCGCGATGATGCTACACAAGGGCGAAGTGGACGGCCTGATCTGCGGCACCTGGGGCACCACGGCCAACCATTTGCTGTACATCGACCAGGTGATCGGCAAGCATGCAGGTGGCGCAGACAGCACGGCACAGGATGTGCCGGTATATGCCTGCATGAACGGCCTGATGCTGCCCGGCCGCCAGGTGTTTCTGGTGGACACGCACGTGAACTACGACCCCACGCCGCAGGAGCTGGCCGAGATCACCGCACTGGCCGCGGAGGAAATGATGCGCTTTGGCCTCAAGCCGAAGGCCGCGCTGCTGTCGCACTCCAACTTCGGCACCAGCAACCACCCGAGTGCCGTCAAGATGCGCCATACGCTGGAGTTGCTGCGCCAGCAAGCCCCCTGGCTGGAAGTGGACGGCGAAATGCACGGCGACGTTGCGCTCGACGGCAAGGCCCGCGCGGCCCTCATGCCTGGCAGCGAACTCACCGGCGATGCCAACCTGCTGGTCTTCCCGAACATCGATGCGGCCAACATTGCCTACAACCTGCTCAAGACCGCAGCGGGCGGCGGTATCGCCATAGGCCCCGTGCTGCTGGGTGCGGCCAAGCCGGTGCATATCCTGACACCGAGCGCCACGGTCCGCCGCATTGTCAATATGACAGCCCTGACGGTGGCGGACGCCAACGTGGCAAGATAAGCCCACATTTGGTAGCAAGCGCTAACTTTAAGTGCTTGCCCAACCCTTCAGCGTCTGCCCAAACTTTGGGCAGACGCTTGCTTTTTGGGGGCCGTTGAGCGACACTAGCGGCTCGAAATTTCGGGTTAACCCGTAGTTTCTGAAAGGTTCGTTGATGCTGAAGGCTGTTGCCACCCGGGCGCGCAGAGCAGGGTTGTTGTGTGTTTTGGGTGTTGCGTTCGTGGTGTCCCCGGTTGTGGGACACGCCCGGAATTCCCCGTCCACCGACGGCTCCCTCACTCCTATCGCACTGGCCGAGTTGCCGCCTCAAGGGCGCGCCACGTATGCGCTGATCCGTGAGGGAGGACCTTTTCCGTATGAGAAGGACGCAACGGTTTTTGGCAATCGCGAACGGCTGTTGCCCGCCCAGCAGCGGGGCTACTACCGTGAATACACCGTCAGAACACCAGGATCGCGCAACCGGGGAGCCCGGCGCATCGTGTGTGGCGGCAAGCAACCCCGGACGCCGGACGCCTGCTACTACACCAGCGATCACTACGCCAGTTTCCGCAAGATCGTGGAATGAATCCGTTGCGCTGTGCGCAGGCCGGCGATACGCTGGCGGCCGTTAGCGCGCCCCCTTGTTGAATGCCCCACCCGCAGGCCGCCCCGCGCAGTCTGTGGACAGCCAGAAGTTTGTGGACTTAATAGAGAAAGAGTAGCGGAGATGCAGACGCCACTTCGGAAAGACCTGGAAACGCCACTGCGTGGCGTGCGCACCAACATCGTGCAGTCCATTCGCGCGTTCCGCGTGCAGGACCTGCAGGATGCAGCCACCTCCATGGGTCACCATTTCTTGTATGCCAACCTGGCCCACGCGCAATCCAAACAGGATGTGCTGGACCTGATTGCCGCGCAATTCACGTTCCCGTCGCATTTCGGCAAGAACTTCGACGCGTTGTACGACTGTATGACAGACCCGTTGCATAAATCGGGCCCGCAGCCCGGCTTCATCGTGGTGCTGGAGCAGATCCCCGCCACGGGCAAGTTCGACAAGGAAGCGCGCGAGCAGCTGCTGGACATCTTCCGCGACGCCGCCGACTACTGGGGCGACCGCAAGATCCCGTTCCGGTGCTTCTATTCTTTTCTGTAGCCCGTTCTGCATCCACCAGCCAAGCAGAACGGGCGAACGAGGCTACCGACACCCAGAACAGCAATGTCCAGGGCATCGAAATCAGCTCCGAGTCCGGCGAGAAGATGCCGACCGATAAGCTCGTGGATGTGTCGCCGATGGCACTGCGCATGAGCAGCCCCTTCAATTCGGGGTATTGGCTGAGCGCTGCCTGAATTCGGTACATCCCCCTGAGGCGCTTTGCGCCTTCCCCCTTCTCTCGAATGGCTGCGCCATTCGGGAAGGGGGACGACACCAGCGCGGCGGGGCGGCCCTTGCGCGGTGTCACTGGCTGGGCCGTGCCGGTTGTTACGGTCGTGGCGAAATGAGGCGCCGCAGCGCAAATGCGACGCCGTCCCATCACAGCATCGTAGGTCGGGTTAGCGAAGCGTAACCCGACATTCTCCGCGCATCACCCACAGTAAAAGAAGGCTCCAGCGCTTATCCAACAAGCGCTGACAGCTATCAATTCAAGAGCACAACTGCGCCAGTGCCACGTATTCGTGCACGGGCACTTCTTCGGCGCGACGCTGGGTGTCGAAATTGCCGGCGAACTGGCGCGCTTCCAGCCAGCGGCCCAGGGTGTGGCGCAGCAGCTTGCGGCGCTGGCTGAAGGCGACCTGCACCAGCTCTTCCAGCAGCGGCACGGACAGCGGTGCCGGCTCGGCATGCGGCACCATGCGCACCACCGCGCTGTCCACGCGCGGGGGCGGGTCGAAGCTTTCGGGCGGCACGAACAGCACGTTCTCCATCGCGTAGCGCCACTGCAGCATGACTGACAGGCGGCCATAGTCGCCAGTGGCGGGGCTGGCCACCATGCGGTCGATGACTTCCTTTTGCAGCATGAAGTGCTGGTCTTCAATGACCTGCACATGGTCCAGCAAGTGGAACAGGATGGGCGTGGAGATGTTGTAGGGCAGGTTGCCCACCACGCGCAGCTTCAGGCCGGGCTGCGCGGCCTGATCGCGCATAGCCTGGGCCAGCGCGGTGAAGTCCACCTTCAGCACGTCAGATTCGATCACGTCGAGCTGGCCGTGCAGGCGCAGGCGCAGCGCCAGGTCGCGGTCCAGCTCAATGACAGTGAGGCGCCCCAGGCGCTCGACCAGGGGCTGCGTCAAGGCCGCCAGGCCGGGGCCGATCTCCACCATGGGCTGACCCGGCTGCGGCGCAATGGCCTGCACGATGCCGTCGATGATCCCGTGGTCGGACAGGAAGTGCTGGCCGAACCGCTTGCGGGGAATGTGCTTCATGCGAACGGCTCGCGTGTTTTGTCGGTATGCCGTGCAACGGCCGGCGATCTATATAGGGGGCGCTGTCCAGACCAGCGGCCGCCGCGCAAGGGCCGCTCGGCGGCGCAGGCTGCGCTTCGCTGGCGTGCGCAGGCTTGGACGTGCCCCAAGAGCCGCCGCCTCTGGCTGCGGTGCGGAGGCGCGCAGCGCCTCAGGGGGATGCACTCCATCCTCATTGCGGCGGATCGCGGTATTCCACATAGGCCCGGCCGCGCAGTTCCTGCGCCCAGGTGGCGTAGGCCTCGTCGAGCTTCTTCTCGCGCACGGTGTCGCGCGCCATGTCGCGCTGTTCGCGCTGGGTGAGTTTGGCCTCGCGGCGCTCCAGCAGCTGGATCAGGTGCACGCCAAAACGCGACACCAGCGGTTCGCTGATTTCGTTCGGGCGCAGGGCGTTCATCGCCTCCTCGAATTCGGGCACGTAGCGGCCGGGATTGGCCCAGCCCAGGTCGCCGCCGTTCTTGGAGCTGCCATCCTGAGAATGCTCGCGCGCCAGGGCGGCAAAGTCGGCCGTGCCGGCCAGCACGCGGCGGCGGTAGTCGGCCAGGCGGGCAGCGGCGGCGGTTTCACTCAGTTGCGGTCCGGTGCGCAGCAGGATGTGGCGTGCGTGGCTTTGCACCACCGTGGTCGGCACGCCCGCGCTGGAACGCTCGACCACCTTGAGAACGTGGAAGCCTGCTGGCGAGCGCACGGGCCCGACGATGGCGCCCACGGGCTGGCCCTGAACGGAATTGACGAAGAGTTCGGGATAACGGTCGGCGGGGCGCAGGCCCAGCAGGCCGCCGGCACGCTGGCCTTCGGGGGCATCGGAATACTCGCGCGCCACGGCGGCAAAGTCTGTACCCGAGCGCACCTTGTCGGCAGCGGCCTGGGCACGGGCCTGGCGCTCGGCCACCTGGGCGGGCGTGGCGTTCTCGGGCACCAGCACCAGCACGTGGCCCAGGTTGATCTCCATGGCGGCGGGGTCGTTGTTCTGCTGTTGTTCGCGCAGATACTGGTCCACGTCCAGGTCGGTGACCTTCACGCGCGCTTCGACCTCGCGCTCGCGCAGGCGCTGCTGCAGTAGCTGGTTGCGCAATTCCTCGTGAAAGCGCTCGCGGCTCATGCCGTCACTGGCCAGGCGGCGGTACAGCTCGGACACCGCCATGTTGTTTTGCCGCGCTACGGCCTGGGCCGCCTGCTCCACCGCAAAGTCGTCCACCTTGACGCCGGATTCGCGCGCCTGCTGCAGCTGCACGCGTTCCAGGATCAGGCGCTCCAGCACCTCGCGGGCCAGTAGGTCCCGCGGGGGCATCTGGCCGCCCTGCTGCTGCAGCTGGGCCAGGGCACGCGCCAGGCGGGCGCGCACTTCGTTGTTGGTGATGGGCTCGGAATTGACCACGGCCACGATGTAGTCGGCCTGGCGCGTGGCGTTGCTGGCGGCAGCGGCCCCGGCGGCCCCGGAGCTTGGCAGGGTGATGGACGGCGTGGCCGCGGGGCGGGACAACCCACTGCCCGTGGCGGCCCCCGACGGGCGCAGCCCCTGCGCGGCAGCGCCCTGCACAGTCAGGGAAACCAGGGTGGCCAGGGCCAGGGCAATTGCACGTTGATTCATGGCAAGGGGCGCACACGGCGCACTAGTCATAGTTGCTGAAGCGGCTGGGCGTGGAGACCTGCTCGCGCAGGTACTGATAACGCGGCACATTTTGCTTGAAGGTTTCGAGTGGGCTGGAGCCCAGGCTCAGACGGGAGAAGCCCACGAATTCGATCTGGAACAGCAGGCGGGTGTTGGAGGTGGTCACGCCGCTTTGCAGGCGCTCCAGCACCACGCGGCCGATCCAGCAGCAGCTGTCGTATTCCAGCCCCACCACGGTGTCCACCAGCTTGCGGTCCTGCAGGCTGTAGTTGAGGCGGCCCACGCTGTACCAGCGCCCTCCGCCCTGGCCGCGGCCTGCGCCCAGGTCCTGGCCTTTGTCGCCCCACAAGTCGTTCAGCGGCCACTGCCAGCCGATGTCGATCTGCTCGCTGGTGCCGCGCTGCAGGCGGTAGGCGGCGCTCACGGTGCGGTAATTGCCGGGGCTGTAGCGCGCGCCGATGGTCGAGCGGATGGAGCGGCCCGTCTTGGGGTTGTACTGCACGGTGGAGTCAAAGCCCCACTCCGGCGTCCAGCTGATGCCCGCGCCCAGCAGCAGGTCGGACAGCCGCTCGCTCACCGGCGCGCCACCAGGCAGCGTCACCTTCTGGTCCGAGAAGCGCACGCGCTGCGCGATGCCGAAGCGCGCTGCCTCGGCGCCGTTGTTTGGGTCGAGCAGGCGCGTGGTCACACCCAGGGTGAGCAGGTTGTTGTCGGCCAGGCGGTCGTTGCCGCCGAAGGCGTTCTCGGTATAGATGGTCGCAAAGTTGAAGTCGTTGGCCGCCGTGTCATACACCGGCAGGCGGCTCTGGTCGCGGTAGGGCGTGTACGTGTAGAACGCGCGGGGCTCCAGCGTCTGGAGGAAGGCGCGGCCGAAATAAGCGGCATCGCGTTCGAACACCAGGCCGCTGTCCAGGCTGAAGGTGGGCAGCGTGCGGCTGGCCGAGCGGTCGCCGTTGCCCAGCGGCGTGTCGAACTGGTAGCTGGTGGCGTGCAGCTGCAGGCGCGGCGTGATGAAGCCTGCGGGCGCAAGGAAGGGCCGGCTGATCTGCGCCACCGCAAAGCTGCGGTCGGCGTTGGGCTGGCCCGTCAGCGCGCGTGCCGCCTGGAACCGGGTGCTGTCCAGCACCACGCTGGCATCCAACCCGCCGCCCAGGTGCGACGGCGTGTAGCGCCACTGCAGTTGGGGCATGCGGTCGTACGGAGGCACGATGGGCGAGTTCACGTCCTGCAGCGTCTGCCACTTGAGCGTGCGCACGGAGGCGGACATATCGCCCCGCGCCCAGTTCAGCGATGCATCGCCGGGCAGCAGGCGTTGGCGCAGCGGCTCGGACGCGCGGCCGAAGTCGCGCCAGTAGTTGTCGTCGCTCACGCGGTTGAGGTTGATGTTCAGGCCCAGGCCGCCCAGGGCGGTGTCAAACCAGCCCTCGTGTTTGCCCATGAAGCTCCAGCGCATGCGGTCGCGCAGGCGGTCGGCGGGCATCACGTCGCCGCTGATCTCGCCCTTGTAAGTGGGCTCAAGGTAGCGGAACTCGCCCCCCAGGTTGGCGCCGCGCTTGGTCATGAGGGCCGCGCGCAGGGTGGCGTCGCGGTTGGGCGCGATGTTCCAGTAGTACGGCTGCATGTAGGCCAGCCCATCGCGGCTGTCCAGCCCGATGGTGGGCGGCAGCAGGCCCGACTTGCGCTTGTCCGACAGCGGGAAGGTGATGTACGGAATCGGCAAGATGGGCAGGCCCTTGAACTCCAGCACGGCGTCTTCGGCCGTGCCCACCTCTTCCTCGTTGTCGATGCGGATGGTGGCTGCGCGCAGCACCCAGTCCGGCTGCCAGCTGGCTTCGTTGCCGCGCTCGCAGGTGGTGTAGGTGGCGTTGTGCACCACGGCGCGGTCACGGTCGATGAAGTCCACGCGCGTGGCCTCGCCATGCGCCTGCGTGGCCAGAAAGCGGTAGCGCGCGTCGCTGAAGAAGCCTTCGAACGCCTCCACCCGCAACTCCAGCGCCGAGCCTTCGTACACATTGCCCGCGCGGTTGATGCGCACCTGGCCCTGGGCCTTGGCCAGGTCTTCGGGCACGTTGTAGTCCAGCCGGTCGGCTCGGATCACGGTGTCGCCACGGCGCAATTCGGCATTGCCTTCGATGACCGCGTTCAGATCGGTCTGGCCCTCCACGCGGTCGCCCGTCACAAACACGGGCAGCTGCGAGCGCACGGCTTCAGGGATCTTTTCCTGCAGCAGGGGCGAACTGCGCAGCGCGGGCGGCGCGTCCCATGCGCTCGGCGCAGGCTGGGCAGCGGGCGTTGCGGCCGTCTGCGCCTGGGCCGGTAGCGTGGGCAGCCCGCACCAGGCCAGGGCCACGGCACAGGCCAGCACGCCCGGCACGGGGCGCGCCTGCCGCGCAGCCAGCGCCGTGGCAGGCCGGGGCCGGAGGGGAAGGGCTTGCACGGGGTGTGGCTTGCAGCGTGGCACGGGGGGTGATAGAGGCTTGAGGCGGAACAACAGGAAAGAAGGGACCCGCGCCAGGCGCCTACCGCGAGGGGCAGTTGCGCAGGGGCGGGTTTGTAAAATCGGATTATCCATGAGCCACCCTTTCCCCCCGTCCCCCTCCGGCCCGCAGCCCGGCGCTGCCGGAACGCCCCCCGAAACACCCCAGGTGGCCTGGCCCGACACGGCCCGCCGCGCCGCCTTTGACGCTTGGCTCGCCCCACTGACAGGACCGCACCAGCTGCTGCCCGCCACGCTGCGGCCCGCGTCGGCCGACGCGAGCTTCCGCCGCTACCTGCGCATCGACACCGCCACGGGCGCCAGCCGCATCGTGATGGACGCCCCGCCCGACAAGGAAAACTGCAAGCCCTTTGTGCAGGTGCAGGGCCTGATGGCCGCCGCCGGGCTGAACGTGCCGCAGATCCTGGCCTGGGACGAGCCCACCGGCTTCATGCTGCTGACCGACCTGGGCCACCAGACCGTGATCGAGCGGCTGAACCCCGAAAAGCCCCAGGACGCCTACGCCTGGTACCGGCAGGCCACCGACGTGCTGCTGCAGTGGCAAAAGGCCTCCACCCCCGGCGTGCTGCCCGCCTACGACGAAGCGCTGCTGCGCCGCGAGCTGGCGCTGTTCCCCGACTGGTACCTCGCCAAGCACCGCGCCATTGCCCTGGACGACAAGCAACAGGCGACCTTGAGCAGCGCCTTTGACGCCATCGTCGCGCACAACCTGGCCGCACCTCAGGTCTATGTGCACCGCGACTTCATGATGAGAAACCTGATGGCCCCCACGCTCCCCGCTGCGCGTGGTTCGCTGCCCCCCGAGGGGGCGCTCTCCGCCTTGGGGCGGCCCGGCGGCGGCTCGAACCTGATGGCCCCCGTGGAAGCGGGCGCGCCCCTGGGCGTGCTGGACTTCCAGGACGCGGTCTACGGCCCCATCACCTATGACATTGCGAGCCTGCTGCGCGACGCGTTCATCAGCTGGGAAGAGGAATTCGTCATCGACATCACAGTGCGGTACTGGGAGAAGGCGCGTAAAGCCGGCCTGCTGGGCGCCAGCAGCACCAGCGGTTGGGGCGATGACTTTGGCGAGTTCTACCGCGCGGTGGAATGGATGGGCCTGCAGCGGCACCTGAAGGTGGCGGGCATCTTTGCGCGCCTCACGCTGCGTGACGGCAAGCCCAAGTACCTGGCCGACGCGCCGCGTTTCATGGCCTACATTCGCGCCACGGCCAACCGCTACCGGCAACTGGGCCCGCTGCTCAAGATGCTGGACCAGATCGAAGGCACCGAGCCGGTCACCGGCTTTGCCTACGGGCGCATGTAGCCTGGCCCCGATCCAGTAAACTTCAAGCAAAAACAGGCTTCAGCGCTTATCTGACAAGCGCTGACAGCTATCAATAAGCTAGCACATGCCGCGCTTTCACTGCCCCGCCCCCCTGGCCACCGGTCTGGAATTGGACCTGCCCCCGGGCGCCACGCGCCATGTGCAGGTGCTGCGCCTGCAGCCGGGCGATGCGCTGATGCTCTTCAACGGCGAGGGCGGCGAGTTTGAAGCCACTGTGCTGAAGATGGGCCGCAGCGACGTGCGTGTGCTGGTAGGCACCCACCACGCGGTGGAGCGCGAGGCGCCCCGCGCCGTGCACCTGCTGGCCGGAATCACCGCCAACGAGCGCATGGACTGGCTGGTGGAAAAGGCCACCGAACTCGGCGTGGCCAGCATTACCCCGCTGGTGGCCGAGCGCAGCGTGCTCAAGCTCAAGGGCGAGCGCGCCGACAAGAAGATCGCCCACTGGCAGGCCGTGGCCGTGGCCGCGTGCGAGCAGTGCGGCCGCAACCGCGTGCCCGCCGTGCATGCGGCTGTGGACCTGGCAGCCTGGGTGCGCAATACGGCGGCGCAGCCTGCCGCGGCGGTTGCAGCAGCAACAACCGCGGGCGCGGACCCCGCGCCACAGCGACTGCTGCTGTCGCTGCGCGCAGGCACCGCCGCCTTGCAGTCGGCAGCCGGTCACAGCAACAGCGCGGGCTCGGCCGCCCCGGTGCTGTTCCTCTCGGGCCCCGAAGGCGGGCTGAGCGCGCAAGAAGAAGACCTGGCCATCGCCCACCACTTTGCGCCCGTCACCCTGGGCCCGCGGGTGCTGCGCGCAGAAACCGCACCGCTGGCGGCACTGGCAGCCCTGACGCTGGCATAGACGAGCCCGCGGCGGTCCTGTCCGTCCGCGCGGCGACAGACCGGCGGGCTGCGCGCTGTACGCCGGCAGGATCGCGGCCGTAAAATGCGCGACCCGCCGGCTGCTCCTCTCCGGCCCCCCAGCGCCGCGCCCTGCGGCACCCATGTTTGTCCCCCGACCTGGCAGGAGCCCCTGAACTTGCGCACCCCCTCCCGCTGGCAGCGCCTGAAGGACGTGGTCCTGTCCACCGACCCCAGGCGCCGCACGCTTGTCGGCATGGCCTTGCTGGCCCTGGTGCTGATGATGGCCAGCGCGGGCGTGATGCTGCTGGTGGCGCATTCCGACCCCGCCACCGACCCCACGTTCGTGCAGTGGTGGGCGGCCATGTCGGTGGGGGGCCTGGTGGTGATGACGGCGTTCATCCGGTCGGGCGAAACCGTGCATCTCTCCGACCCCTCGCTCACCATCCCGCAGATGGTCTGGACTATCACCAGCGGGGCCGTGGCCTATGTGCTGGCTGGAGATGCACGCGGCTTGGTGCCCAGCGTGCTGGCGATGATTTTGTTTTTTGGCACGTTCGGGCTCACCATGGCCGAGGTCATCGGCATCGGCGTGTATGCCCTGGTCGCCTTTGGCTGCGCCATCGGCGTGAGCGCGCGCTTCAGCGCCAACCCCTATGGCTACCTGGACACGGCCTACGCGCTGATGGTGATGATCGTGCTGGGCGGCTGCGTGGCGCTGAACCTGCGCATCCAGCGCATCCGCGCGCGGCTGCACGAGCAGCGGGCCGCGCTGGCCCGCGCGCTGGAGGTCAACCGCGAGCTGGCCACGCGCGACGAGTTGACCGGTCTCATCAACCGCCGCGCCATGCAGGACCTGATGGAGCTGGAGCGCCGCCGCAACGCGCGCAGCGGCCGCCCGCTGCTGTTGGCGCAGCTGGACATCGACCTGTTCAAGCGCATCAACGATCAGCATGGCCATGCCACCGGCGACCGCGCGCTGCAGGCCTTTGCGGGCGTGGTGCGCGCCAGCGTGCGCGACACCGACGTACTGGCCCGCTGGGGTGGCGAGGAGTTTGTGCTGATGCTGTGCGACACCCAGCCGGACGACGGCCGCGAGCTGCTGGAGCGCATTCGGCTGGCCGTGGCAGCCATGGAGATTCCGCACGCCACCGGCACGCTGCGCCTGACCGTGTCGGCCGGCCTCGCCCAGCACCTGCCGGGCCAGCCGCTGGAACACACGCTGGAGCGCGCCGATCAGGCGCTCTACACCGCCAAAGCCCTGGGCCGCAACCGCGTTGTGCTGGCCCCGGCGGGCACGCGCCCGGCCGCAGGCGCTGCCGCGGCAACGTTCAACGCACGGACTTGATCGTCCCGCAGTCGGCCGACAGCCACTTGCCGGTTTGCGCCATATCGATCTGCTCGGGCTTGCCGCCCGCCGTGGTGGTCTTGACCTTGAAGTTGCCCGCGTAGGCCGTGGGGCCGCTGAAGGTCATGGTGCCCTCGCCCGAAGTGGGCGGCTGGCCCGACCCGCCCTTGCAGGTGAACGTCATCGCCAGCGTGTTAGGGCCTGTGCGCTTGACTGTCTGGGTGCAGCCCTCCTGCGGGGGGATGTTGTCCAGGTCGGCCTGCTGGGGGCTGATGCACATCTTCACCGTGTTGCCCTGCGGGCCCATGCTCACGCCCTGCTGCGCCATCGCCTGCTCGATCTGCTTGCGCTGCTCGGGCGACATGCTGGCCATGGACTTCTGCATCTGCGCCATGGCGGCTTCCATCTGGCCGCTCTGGCTCTTCATGGCCACGGTGTGCTCCCACAGTCCAGGGCGCATCTTCTGCGGCTGCTGCGCATGGGCCAAGCCCAGTACAACGGGCAAACACAACATGGCAGTGGTGACGGCAAGGGCGGGCAGGGGCATGGTGCGACCTTCCAAAAATTGATGGTGCAGACGGTGTGGGGGAGCGAGAGGACAGCGGACAGTATCCCCAAGCTGCGCCAGCCTGCCAAGCGCCCGGTGGCAAAGCGATGCCTACAAACGGCGGCGCCCGTGCTGCCGAAGCGCCGCGTGGCGCGGTGCGGTGCGGTGCGGTGCGCCCAGGTTGCACTCCGTTTTTTATAGCTGCTCGCGCTTGTTCAACAAGCGCTGGGGGGCATTTTGACTCCACATCTTCCCGGAACCCACTACGATCGCGCCATGGCCACCCACTACGAAACCCTGCACCCTGCCGACACCTACCTGGAGGCCTTCGGCGTCGAGCCGCCCGCCGCGCCGCTGGACCGCCACCTGCGCCCGCGCACGTCGGGTGCCTGCATCGTTGCGGCAACCGAGCCAACCAGCGCCGCCGCCCCGGTCGACGCAGCGCCGCAGCCGCCCGGCCGCGTTCTGCTGCCCGCGCAGTGGGGCCTGGTGCCGCACTGGGTCAAATCGGCATCCGACGCGCAGCTGCGCGCCCCCAAGCTGGCCCACGCCAAGGCCGACCTCGCGTCCACCGGCACCGCGTTTCGCGACGCATGGTTCAACGGCCAGCGCTGCATCGTGCCCATGCAGGCGTTTTTTGAAGACGACTGGCGCAACGGCAAGAACAAGCCCGTACCCACCCGCATCGCCCGCGTGGACGGCAAGCCCATGGGCGTGGCCGGCCTGTGGGCGCGCTGGCAGGGCGCGGACGGCGAGGTGATCGTGAGCTACTGCCTGCTCACGGTGAACGCCAACAACCACGCCTTGCTGCACCGCTACGGCCCACCAGGCGCCGAAAAGAACATGCCCGTTATCCTGAACGAAGGCGCCTATGGCGCGTGGCTGTCCGCCAGGCCCGAAAAGGCCAAGGAATTCATGCGCCAGTACGCGCCGCAAAAGCTCACGGCGAACCCCGTGGAGAACAAGGCAGACAAGGTACCCAAGGGGTGGCTCGACTGAGCCGACGCGCTGCAGTCCGCACACTGCAGCCCCGCAGCGCACCCGCGCAACCTGTTCAAGCGGGCGCACAATCGCAAAGTCTCTCTGGCCGAGTCAACTGCCGACCCGCGCCCCCATCGCTGTAATGCCCCTTGCCCCATGAACCGCAACCTTTGGCTGCTGGCCCTGTGCCAAGGCCTGTTCCTGACGAACAACGTCGTCTTCATTGCCATCAATGGCCTGGTGGGCCTGCAGCTGGCCCCGTTTGGTTGGATGGCCACGCTGCCCGTGATGGGCTATGTGGTGGGAGGTGCGCTGGCCACGCCGCTGGTGGCTCGCACACAGATGCTGTGGGGGCGCAAAGTGTCGTTCCAGATCGGGCTGGTGGTGGCCGTGGCCTCGGCCGCGCTGTGCGCCTGGGCCGCGTTCAGCCGCAACTTCTGGCTGCTGTGCACGGCCACCATGGTGGCGGGCTACTACAGCGCCAACGGCGGGCTGTACCGTTTTGCGGCCGCCGAGCTGACCACGGCCGAGCACCGCGAGAAGGCGGTGTCGCTGGTGCTGGCCGGCGGCCTGATCGGGGCCGTGGCCGGGCCCAACCTTGCCAATGCCACGCGCAACCTGTTTGCCATGCCGTTTGCAGGCGCCTATGTGGCGCTGATGGGCGTGGCCGTGTTGTCCATGCTGTGCATGGCCGCCGTGCGGTTTGAACCCACACCTATGGCGCGCAATGCCGCCGGCCAGCCCCTGCAGGGCCGCCCGCTGGCCGAGCTGCTGCGCCAGCCGCCCATGGTGGTGGCCATCCTGGGTGCGGCGCTGGGCTACGGCGTGATGAACCTCTTGATGGCCGCCACGCCGCTGGCGATGCAGGTGTGCGGGTTTGACTTCAGCGCCTCGGCGCTGGTGCTGGAGTGGCATGTGATCGGCATGTTCGCGCCGGGTTTTGTCACTGGCCACCTCATCAAGCGCTTTGGCGTGCTGCCCGTCATGGGCGTCGGCGTGCTGTTGAACTTTGCCTGCGTGGCTGTTGCGTTGATGGGGGTGGAGCTGCACCACTTCGGGATTGCGCTGTTCCTGCTGGGCGTGGGCTGGAATTTTCTGTTCACCGGCGGCACCACGCTGGCGATGACGGCCTACCGCCCCGAAGAGAAAGACCGCGCCCAGGCAGCCATCAACTTCTGCGTGTACGCCACGCTGGCGCTCAGCGCGTTTTCATCGGGCGTGCTGGTCACCACGCAGGGCTGGACGCTGCTGAACGCCGGCTCGCTGCTGCCCATCACCCTCACCGGTCTGGCGCTGGTGTGGCTTGCACTGCAGCGCCGCCGCGCTGCGGTGGCTTGAGTAGCGGTGGCGCATTCACTTTTGTTGACACTGAAGCGGTCGCGGCTCGATACCATCCCTGACCGATCGCCTGCGCCCTGTGCCGCAACGCTCAGAGGCGCTGCGGCGCTGGGGGTTTCTTCAATTTTCTTCAGGAGAACACACCATGGGTTTGCTCGATTCCGTTTTGGGTGCCGTCATCAACGGCGCGAACAACACCACGCCGAGCGGCGAACAGGCCGCGCCGGGCGGTGGACTGGGCGGGCTGCTGGGCCTGGCGGCGCAGAACCCGCAGCTTGTTCAGGCCGTGATGTCCCTCCTCAGCAATGACGGCCCTGTGGGGGGATTGCCGGGCCTGGTGACCAAATTCCAGCAGGCCGGGCTAGGCCCCGTGATCGCCTCATGGCTGGGCAACGGGCCCAACCAGGCCATCTCTGGCGAGCAGCTGTCGGGCGTTCTGGGCAGCGGCCCGCTGGCGCAGATCGCATCGCAGCTGGGTGTGAAACCCGGCACGGCGGCAGGCCAACTCGCGCAGGTGCTGCCAGGCCTCCTCGACCAGCTCAGCCCCCGCGGCGAGGCACCCCAGGGCGGGTTCGGCAGTGCCAGCGACCTGGCGGGGATGCTCGGCGGATTGCTACGAAAATAAGAGCTTTTAGCGCTTTCCAGACAAGCGTTGCAGGCCATTTTGGTTCAAAACGACTGCCGCAAAGTCGACAGCGGTTACCGTTGCACACAACTCAGAGAACTGCTCACACACGCTCCCTACGTGCCTCGCCTAGCATCGCGGGCCGTCGCCGCCCACGCGCGCTCGCGCCAAGCGCGGCGGCAGCCCCAATGCATAACCACCACTCCGAGGGAATTTTCAGCATGAGCAACGGCAACCCGGCAGCCCACGGCGCCGAGCCTCTGACGGCGGACGCCCACACGACCGCGCCGACCCACCCACCCCACTCCCTCCCGGCGGACCTGCCCGAGATCTGGAAGAAGCGGTTCGCGTTGATGGAGCGTGCCGGCGGCCTGAAGATGACGCGGCTCAAGGACCTGGGCTTCTGGGAGCGGTCTGCCTGCACTTTCAACGTGCTGGCGGGCATCTTTGGCCCGTTCTATTACATCGCCAAAGGCATGTGGAAAAAGGGCCTGGCCTATTGGTGCCTGGGCATTGTCGGCATCGTGGTGCTGGAAGTGCTGGTGTCTCTGGTCGGCTATGGGCACTTGCTGGAGCGCGTGCACTACACAGGCATGTGGGTAGCCCTGTTTGCCCTGATGGCCAACCGCGACTATTACAAGAAGGTTGTGCTGGGCGACAACCGATGGCTGTGACCGCTGCGCCTGCGGGCGTGCGCTGCATCCGCGCCGCCTGGATCGCAGCGCTGCTCACCGGGTCCATGACAGCCGCCGTCACGCTGGGGGCCAGCCTGGGCACCAACGGGATCGACTATGTGCCCTGGATGTGGCTGGACGTGGTGCTGATCGCCGGGCTGGGCTGGGGCTTGTACCGGCGCAGCCGCGTGGCGGCAGCGCTGATGCTGGTGTACTTTGCCGCCGCCAAGGTGCTCGCAGTGCGGCGCGACCTGCAGCAATTGGACGATCCCGCCTGGGCGGACGCTCTGGAGAGTCTGGACACTTGCATCGCAGGGGGCTGGGTGGTCGCCCTGGCATTCACCGCCGTGTATTCCCTGGGGCTCTATGGGACGGTGGTGTACCAGCGGCAGCGCAAGCGGACGGAAACGCGCGGTGAAGCGGAGCAAGCGCTTCAAAAAAATGATAGCTGTCAACGCTTTTCCAGCAAGCGTTATAGGCCATTTTGACCCAACTCACGCTATCGAACGTTGCCGTCGCCGTAGAGGTGACAAGCCAATCGCTTCAGCGCGTCAAGATTGCACGGGGCAGCGCCGCACCAGCCAGCCGTGCAGCATGTCGAACACGGGCTCCTCCAGTTCTGGGCTTTCGTTGAAGAGCTCGTGGTACAGCGGCTCGAAGCAGTGTGACTGCACGACGGACTTGGGCGCAGCGGCGGCGAAGGCGCGGCTGCCTGCGGGGTTCACCAGCTTGTCGCTGCCCGCCCACATCAGCAAGGTGGGCACGCTCCAGTGCGCAGCGCGGGCCACGGTGGCCGAGCCGCCGTCGGCAATGAAGCGGGCCAGGCGGGCGCTGATGCGGTCGTGGCACAGCGGGTCGGCCAGGTAGGCAGCGGGCACGGCCGGGTTGTGCGACAGGTACTGCGCATCCAGGCCATTGCCCACACGCAGGTTGGGCGCCACACGTGGCAACGTGGCCAGCAGCAGCTTTTGCACCGCGTTCAGCCCGGCATCCAGCGCGGGCGACGACAGCACCAGCGCGTCCACGGGCCGCATCTTCAGCGACACGAAACGCGACGCCACCAGTCCGCCCATGCTGTGGCCCAGCAGCACCAGGGGCTGGCCGGCGGGCATGCGCGCGCGGGTGGCGTCCACGATGTCGGCCAGGTCGTCCAGCAGGCGCAGGTCGCTGGTCAGCCCGCCGCGCGGGCCGCTCGATTCGCCGTGGCCGTACTGGTCGTAGCCGCGCACGGCAAAGCCCCAGTCATTGAGTCGGCGCGCCACGTGGTCGTAGCGGCCCACGTGCTCGCCCAGCCCGTGCACCAGCAGCACGGTGCCCCGGCAGGGCTCGCCCTCGGGCAGGGGCCAGTCCTGCACGGCCAGGTTCTCGCCGTCGCTGGCGGTGAAGGTGGTAAGGGTCGAGGGAACGAGTTCGTCGGCGGTCATGGGCAGCGGTGCTGTCAGCGGGGATGGTCCGCAGCATACCCGGCAGGCTGCCAATCACCTACCAACAAACGGCGCCGGGCCGCCAGCGTCCTCAGGAGGCAGTCTCGGCGGTGGTCGCTGCGGCCTGGTGCTGGGCCATGCCGGCAATCACCTGCGCCACGGCGGCGGTGAGCTTCTTGGCATACGGCACGTGCAGGAACTCGTTCGGGCCGTGCGCGTTGCTCTTGGGGCCCAGCACGCCGCAGACCATCATCTGCGCCGTGGGAAAGCCTTCGCTCAGCATGTTCATGAGCGGGATGGTGCCGCCCTGGCCGATATGGCCACAGGGCGCGCCGAAGTGCGCCTGCGATGCGGCATTGAGCGCATCTTCGAACCATGGCGTGGTGCTGGGCGCATTCCAGCCCGTGGCGCCGCTCGTGCCCTGGAAGGTGACCTTGGCCTGGTAGGGCGCGTTGTCTTCGAGCAGGGCTTTAAGCTCCTGCACAGCGGCGGCGGCGTCCACCAGGGGCGGCAGGCGCAGGCTGAGCTTGAAGGCGGTGTAGGGGCGCAGCACGTTACCTGCGTCCTGCAATGCCGGGAAGCCTTCAGCGCCGGTCACGCTGAGCGTGGGCTCCCAGGTGCGCTTGAGCAGGGCCTGCACGGGGTCGGTGGTGGTGGGCAGCGCAAAGGTGGTGGCGCCGCCGCAGTCGTAGTGCGCCCAGGGGAAGCGCTTGTATACCTCGTCGCCCAGGATGGCGGCCGTGGCGCGGGCTTGCGCCAGGCGGTCGGCGGGCACTTCGCAGTGGAAGCTGGCGGGCAGCAGGCGGCCGGTCTTGCTGTCTTCCAGGCGGTCGAGCACCTGGCGCATGATGCGGAACGACGAGGGCACCAGGCCCGATGCGTCGCCGGAGTGGATGCCTTCGGTCAGGATCTCGACCTTGAGCGTGCCCGTGGCCATGCCGCGCAGGCTGGTGGTGAGCCACAGCTGGTCGTAGTTGCCCGCGCCCGAATCCAGGCACACCACCAGCGCCACGTTGCCCATGCGGGGCTTCAGGGCCTCGATGTAGGGCAGCAGGTCGCGCGAGCCGCTTTCTTCGCAGGTTTCGATGAGGCCGACGATGCGCGGGTGGGGCACGTTCTGGCGCTTGAGCTCCTGCACCGCCGCGATGCTGGCGTACACCGCATAGCCGTCGTCGGCGCCGCCCCGGCCGTAGAGCTTGCCGTCCTCGTACTTGGGCGTCCAGGGGCCGAGGTCGTTGCGCCAGCCGCTGAATTCGGGCTGCTTGTCGAGGTGGCCGTACATGAGCACGGTGTCGGTGGCACCCGCCTGGGTGGCATCGATTTCAAAGAACAACACGGGGGTGCGGCCTGCGAGGCGCACCACTTCGAACTTCAGGCCTTCGACCTTTTGTGATTCGACCCACGCGGCGGCGTTGCGCACCACGGTGTCCAGCAGGCCCTGCTCGGCCCAATCGGGCGAGAACATGGGCGACTTGGCGGGGATGGCGATGTAGTCGGTGAGCTGGCGAACAATGTCGTTGTCCCAGGCCTGGCTGACCCGTTCGAGGGCCAGGGCGGGTTGCAGGGCATGGGCGGGGACTCGGGCATTCATGGCAGCTCTCCTGAAACGTAAGGTCGGTCTCGTGGACCAAACCAACATTCCAACACAAGGCCTGCGCCGCCGCCAAGTGTCAATACGAAGACGTAGGCTGCGTCTCGGGATTGGCCTGGGCGGCCAGCTGGGAGCTGGGGCGGCGCAGACCGGTGGCCACCTCCACGCGGTTGCGCCCGTTTTCCTTGGCCTGGTACAGGGCGCGGTCGGCGGCGGCGATCAGCATGTCCCAGCTGTCGCCGGACTCCAGCCGCCCGCCGAACACACCGATGCTCACCGTCACGGCAATGCCTTCGCCGTCCAGACCGTCCACCCGGCAGCGCGACACCTCCACAGCCTTGCAGAGCTCGCGCGCCAGCTGCTCGGCGCCCGCCAGGTGGGTGTCGGGCAGCACCACCATGAACTCTTCGCCGCCGTAGCGGCCCACCAGGTCCTGCGCACGCACACGCTGGCGCAGCACCTGGACCACGCTGCACAGCACCTGATCGCCCGCAGGGTGGCCGTAGTGGTCGTTCACGTCCTTGAAGTGGTCGATGTCCACCATCATGAGCGCCATGGGTTCGCGCATGCGCACAGCACGCGCCACGTCGCGGTCCAGCGCGGCGATGAGGGAGCGGCGGTTGGCCACGCCGGTGAGCGGGTCCAGCGCTGCCATCACGCGGTTGCTCTCGTCGGCCCGGTCGCGCGACATGAAGACGAACCCCACCGAGCTGACCAGCACCACCGAGAAGGTGGCCACAAAGGTGAGCGTCTGCAGCCCGCTGCTGCGCAGGATGCCTTCTTCGGCCCCCTGCACCGTGACGGCCAGCGCCGAGCGGCCCAACAGCACCACGGCCTCCAGCGCGAGGCCGGCCACCAACAGCCACTGCCCGCGCCCCACCGTGGCGTGGCGCCGCTCGAGCGCGGTGGCCAGGGCCCACACCGCCTGCAGCCCGATGACTGCCCCCACAAACCCCACGCGTGCGGGGAAGTTGTCCATGAACACCGTGACGAACGCAGTGACCAGCGCGGGCGGCATGAAGAGCAGCAGCCAGCGGATGGGACGTCCCTGAAACTGGTAGATCGCCGCGATCATTCCGACGAACACGCTGGACAGAAGCAAATTGCCCACCACGATGGAGAGCACATCCGGCACCTGCCCGCGCAGCATGAGCAGCAGGTGCCCGAGCGCGTTGACCAGCAGCGCTGCCGCCCAGTGCCCCAGACCGTCGCGCCGCCGCCCCCAGCCCACCACCGCCATGGACGCGGCCATCATGAGCGAGCTGGCGATGATCATGGCCAGCATGGTGGGAATGTGGGCAACCATGGCAGAAGGGGGCGGAGCGGGGAGATTGGGGAGGCTCAGCCCAGCATAAACCAAGGGCCTATTGCCACAAACCGCTGGATGCGCGCCCGGCCCACAACGCCCCGCCCGCAGTGATTCACTGCAGTTGCGCCGCCGCCGGGGGCGCGGGCAGCGCGGCGCGGTCTGCGGCCCCGCCACCATCGCCCCGCGTGAGCTTGAACACCTGCACCGCACCCGCCAGGCGCGTGGCCTGCTCGCGCAGGCTTTGTGCGGCGGCGGCCGACTGCTCCACGAGCGCGGCGTTCTGCTGGGTCATCTGGTCGAGCTGGTTCACGGCGGTGTTGACCTGGCCAATGCCGTCCGACTGCTCACCCGAGGCGGCCGTGATCTCGCCAATGATGTCGCCCACGCGTTTGACGGAGCCCACGATCTCGTCCATGGTGCTGCCGGCGTTCTGTACCAGGCGCGCGCCCGATTCCACCCGCTCCACCGAGGCGCCGATGAGCGCCTTGATCTCGCGCGCCGCCTCGGCGCTGCGCCCGGCGAGGTTACGCACCTCGCTGGCCACCACGGCAAAGCCCCGGCCCTGTTCGCCCGCGCGGGCCGCTTCCACGGCTGCGTTGAGCGCGAGGATGTTGGTCTGGAACGCAATCGAATCGATCACGCCAATGATGTCGGCGATCTTGCGCGAGCTTTGGTTGATGTCGCCCATGGTGGTGACCACCTCGCCCACCACCTGGCCGCCGCGTGCGGCCACCTCGGCGGCGGTGCTGGCCAGCTGGTTGGCCTGGCGCGCGGCGTCGGCGGACTGGCGCACCGTGGCGGTGAGCTGGTCCATGCTCTGCGCGGTCTGGGCCAGGCTGCTGGCCGTGGCCTCGGTGCGGGCCGACAAATCCTGGTTGCCGCTGGCGATCTCGGCGCTGGCGGTGGTGATGCTGTCGACCGCCGTGCGCACCTGCTGCAGCATCTGGGTGTAGCGCTGGCGCATGCCCTCGACCTCCTGCACCAGCGCGCCGATCTCGTCACGCCGCGTGGTGCGGAAGGCCTCGGTCAGGTCGCCCTGGGCCACGAGCGTGATGGCCTGGGTCAGGTCCTGCAGCGGGCGGCTCACGCCCCGGCGCAGCATCACGAACAGGCCAATGGCCAGCAGCACCACGGCCACGGCCATCAGGCCCCAGACGGCCAGCGTCACGCGGCGCTGGCTGGCCATGGCCTCGCCGTCGGCCACCTCGGCCACCACCCACCAGCCGCCGCCGGTCTTGCGCACCAGTGCCCAGGGGTCCGTGGCGCCCGCGCCCAGCACGGGGGCGGCCTCGCGCACAAAGCCGTCCTGTGACGCGGCCAGGGCTTCAAAGAAGGAGCGGGCCTGCGGGTAGGCCTCCAGCACGCGCTTGCCGCGTGCCGTGGGGTGGTACACAAACACCGCCTTGTCGAGCGAGGTGCCGGGGTTGATCACGTAGGTGCCGCCGTGCTCGAAGAATTTGGTCTGCGTGACCTGCTTTTGCAGCATGGCGTGGAACACGCTGATGTCGTTGCCGATGAACAGTAGCGCAATCACCTTGCCCGAAGCATCCTTGGCGGGCAGGTAGTGGCCCATGTAGGGCTTGCCGCCCGCCACGGTGACGCCGGTGTAGGGTTCGCCCTTGGACACGGTGGCATAGGCCGGGTCGTCCTTGCCCAGCGGTGTGCCCTGCTGGCGCTCGCCCTTGTCGTTCTTCACCGAGGTGGTGATGCGGATGAAGTCGTCGCCCTTCTTGGCGAACACCGTGGCGATACCGCCGGTTTCGTTGGCGAATTTATCGACCGAGCCATAGTCCTCGTTAACCAGCGCGCCGTAGCTGCGCAGCTCGCCCGTGGCCTCGTCAAGCTGCATGGTGGCCTCGAAGTAGCGCTGGAAGCCCTTCATGGTGAGCTGCACCAGCTCGCGGTTGGTGTTGTCGGCCGCGTCCAGCGACTGCGCCACGCTCTGCGCCGTGTCGCCCACGCTGGCCACCACCTGCGCGCGGGTGCTGCGTTCGGTCAGCACGGCAATGGCCAGCCCCACGCACACCAGCACCACCGCCACCAGGCCAATGGCCATCAGCGTGACCTGGCGGGCGACGGATCGGTTGTTGGCGAGGGCTGCGGCCATGGCGGTGTCTCCTGTGAAAAGTGCACAAACGCGGTGCAACGCCGGCTGAGCCGGTCTTTCTTCACTCTAAGCGCGTACGGTTGTTACATTTATTCACGCATTCCCTTACGCAGTTGCGCGAACTGGCAGCCCGCCGCAAAGCGCACTAGGAAGGTGCATGCCCGCCGCGCGCCATCGCCCGGTCCCGCCAGCCCAGGCCTTGCGTGGTGCCGTTGCTCGGCCGGTATTCACAGCCAATCCAGCCCGCATAGCCCAGCGCGTCAATCACATCGAACAGGTAGGGGTAGTTCAGCTCGCCCTGGTCGGGCTCTTGCCGCGCGGGCACACCGGCGATCTGGATATGGGCCACACGCCCGGTCGGCAGGTACTGGCGCAGTTTGGTGGCCACATCGCCCTCGACGATCTGGCAGTGGTACAGGTCCATCTGCACCTTGAGGTGTTCGGACTGCGCTGCGTCCAGCAGTTCATGGGCATGGTCCTGCCGGTTCAGAAAATAGCGCGGCATGTCGCGCAGGTTGATGGGTTCGATGAGGATGTCGCGGCCTGCCTTGCCCACCTGTTCGGCCGCCCAGCGCAGGTTGCTGGCACACAGGGCCTTGAGCGATTCACGCTCCACCCCGGGCGGCACGATGCCCGACAGCACATGGATGCGCGGACAGTCCAGCGCCTCGGCATAGCGCAGGGCTTCAGTGACGCCTGCGCGGAACTCGGACTCGCGCCCCGGCAGCGCCGCCGTGCCGCGCGCGGTCTGGTCCCAGGCGGCGGCCATGGCGGCACGGTCGCTGCCGGCGGGCGGGGCATTGAACAGCACCAGCTGCAGCCCATGGTCGCGCAGCCGCGCCGCGATGTCTTGCGGCTCGAAGGCGTACGGAAACAGGAACTCCACCGCCCGGAACCCGTCGCGCGCAGCAGCGGCAAAGCGGTCCAGAAAGGGGAACTCTGTGTACATCAGGCTCAGGTTGGCGGCAAACTGGGGCATGGCGGGGGCGGGCAGTTGGAAAGGGATCGTCTCAGCGCCGCAGCTTATCGTGTGGCCCGGGTGGCTGCGGCTACTGTGATGCTCCAGCTTCTTGAATATGGGTCAAATCAGCGTCTAGCGCTTTATACACAAGCGCTGACAGCTATCAATTTTGTAGTTTTATTTTTTACAGGATCGCCCATGCGCATTGGAGAACTCGCCCGACGCACCGGCACCACGCCCAAGGCCATCCGCCTGTACGAAGCACGCGGCCTGATGGGCGCCGTGGCGCGCGCCGGCAGCTACCGCCACTATGGCGAGGCCGATGTGGCGCGTGTGCTGCTGATCCGCCAGGCCCAGGCGCTGGGTTTTCGGCTGGCGGAGCTGGACGGCCTGCCCCACATCCACACCACCGCGGGCTGGGAGCGCATGGCCCTTCTGGTGGCCCAGCGCCGCGCCGCCGTGGCGCAGGAGCTGGCCCGCTTGGCCGCGCTGGACGCGCAACTGGCGCTGCTGGAAGCCGAGCTGCACACCTGCGACACGCTGGCCGTGCGCGCCACGCCCCAGGCCTGCGTGGCGCCCGCCGCACTGGCGGCCCCGGCCGCGTCGGCCCGGCCGCACACCTCTTCACTTTCTATTGACCTGACCGCTTGACTCTGCCCCATGGGACAAGGTGAACATGGCGCCATCAACAACTTCTGTGTGATGGAGATTCCGTGGCAAAACAACACATCCTGGTCATCCTGGGCCACCCCACCGCCGACAGCCTGTGCGCGGGCATGGCGCGCGCCTATGCCGACGGCGCGCGACAAGGGGGCGCCGAGGTGCGCTTTCTGGACGTGGCGCATCTCGCGTTCAACCCGCTGTTCCAGGGCTATGGCGCGGCGCAGCCGCTGGAGCCCGACCTGCTGGCCGCGCAGGCCGACATCAGCTGGGCGGACCACCTGGTGTGGGTCTACCCCATCTGGTGGGGCGCCATGCCCGCGCTGCTCAAGGGTTTTATCGACCGCGTGTTTCTGCCGGGCTACGCGTTCAAGTACCGCCAGGGTTCGTCGCTGTGGGACAAGCTGCTGGCCGGGCGCTCGGCCGAACTGCTGGTGACCATGGACTCACCGCCCTGGTACTTCCGCTGGGTCACGCGCATGCCGGGCCACCACCAGATGAAGAAGGCCATCCTGGAGTTCTGCGGCATCCGGCCGGTGCGCGTGCACAGCTTTGGGCCGGTGCGCAGCGCCAGCACCGTGCGGCTGGCGCAGTGGGTGGAAAAGGCGCGGCAACTCGGGCAGCGCCAGGGGGCACGCTCCGCGCCGGGCAAGCCCCGCCCGGCACCCGTCACTTCGTCGCCGTGAATGCTTGCACCGCCGCGCGGCCCACGGCCGGGTCGTCGGTAAAGAAGCCGTCGATGCCTGCACGCAGGTAGGCCGTGATCTCGGCCACGCTGTCGCCGCGCACGGTGCCGTCGGTGGCGGGTGCCTTTTTCAGCCCGGCGGGCAGGAAGGCGTTTTCGGGCCGCAGCGTCCAGATGTGCACGCTCAGGCCTTCGGCGCGGGCGCGTTCGACCAACCCCGTGGGGGTGCCCGGTAAGCCGTCTTTCACCGGCACCACCAGCGTCTTGAACGGGCCGATGGCATTGGCGTACGTCGCCACCTGCTTGAGGCCCTCGGGCGTGATGAGGTCGGCATAGGCGCGCGTGTTGGCCGCGCCCTGCGCCACAAAGTCATACGGCCGGCCCGAGGGCGCCACCAGTTGCACCAGGCGCACGCTGCTGAGCTTGCGGATCGCCTGCAGGTTGCTGACCTCGAACGACTGCACGAACACGGGCGCGTCCTTGTGGTTCCAGCCGTTCTTCTCCAGCACGGCCAGCAGCGGCGCCTCCAGCGGCAGGCCGATGGACTGGAAGTAGGTGGGGTGTTTGGTCTCGGGGTAGATGCCGATGGTGCGGCCCGCCTTCGCGCTCTGGGCCTTGACCAGGTCGATGACCTCCTGCAGCGTGGGCACCTCGAACTGGCCGTTGTAGGCCACGTTGGCCGGGCGCTGCGCGGGGATGCGCTCGCGGGCGCGCAGGGTTTTCAGCTCGGCCAGGGTGAAGTCTTCGGTGAACCAGCCGGTGATGGCCTGGCCGTCGATGGTCTTGGTGGTTTTGCGGCCCGCGAACTCGGGGCGGTCCACCACGTCGGTGGTGGCTTCCTTCACCAAGCCGTCGGCGTTCAGGATGGCGATCGCGTTCTCGTGCCGGGCCACCAGCACGCCATCCTTGGTGATCACCAGGTCGGGCTCGATGATGTCGGCGCCGTCGTCAATTGCCTGCTGGTACGCGGCGAGTGTGTGCTCGGGCCGCAGGGCCGAAGCGCCCCGGTGGGCAATCACGGTGGGGGTGGGCGGCCAGGCCTGGGCCACAGCGCCCAGCGCCCAGGTGGTGAGCAGCGCGGCAGCGATTACGGCGCGCAGCAGAGCAATGCGTTTCATGCGGGTCTCCTACTAACGGAGCCCGCACCTTAGTCGATGCGGTTGACAGCGGTGTGTCGCCAGGGCGTACACCGGTAAGCGCTACGCGTGTTCGAAGTGGAAGACGGCTGTGCCCGCGCGTGCGTTGGGCAGCCAGCGCACTTCTTCGCCATCCTGCAGCCCGAAGGAATCGAGGATGCGCAGGCTGTTCTTGGTCGCCAGCACTTCAAAGTCCTTGTAGGTGCCCACGCGGATGTTGGGCGTGTCGTACCACTGGTAGGGCAGGCGCCGCGTCACGGGCATGCGCCCGCGCAGGATGGACAGGCGGTTGGGCCAGTGCGCAAAGTTGGGGAAAGCCACCACGCCGGTGCGGCCCACGCGGGCTGTCTCACGCAGCATGGTTTCGGCATTGCGCAGGTGCTGCAGCGTGTCGATCTGCAGCACCACGTCAAAGCTGTTGTCGTCGAACATGGCCAGCCCCTCGTCGAGGTTGAGCTGGATCACATCCACGCCGCGCTGCACGCAGGCCAGCACATTGGCGTCGTCAATCTCCACGCCGTAGCCGCTGCAGCCGCGCTCCCGCTGCAGGTAGTCGAGCATGGCGCCGTTGCCACAGCCCAGGTCGAGCACGCGCGATCCGGCAGGCACCAGGCGCGCCAGGGCTTGCATCGCCGCTTTGTCCGTCATGCTTGCAACTCCTTGGCAATGCTATCGAAGTAAGAGCGCATTACGCCCATGTAGCGGGCGTCATCGAGCAAAAAGGCATCGTGCCCGTGGGGCGCGTCGATCTCGGCGTAGCTCACGCGGCGGCGGTTGTCGAGCAGGGCCTTCACGATCTCGCGGCTGCGCTGGGGCGAGAAGCGCCAGTCGGTGGTGAAGCTCACGAGCAGAAACTTCGCCGTGGCGCGGGCCAGGGCGCGCGTGAGATTGCCACCGTGCTTGCGGGCCGGGTCGAAGTAGTCGAGCGCGCGGGTGATCAGCAAATAGGTGTTGGCGTCAAAGTAGTCGCTGAACTTGTCGCCCTGGTAGCGCAGGTAGCTTTCGATCTGGAATTCAATATCCTGGGTGCTGTATTTCAGCTCCAGGCCTTCTCTGAGTTGACGCCCGAACTTCTCGTTCATCACGTCGTCGCTCAGGTACGTGATGTGGCCGATCATGCGCGCGATGCGCAGGCCGCGCTTGGGGATCACGCCGTGGCGGTAAAAGTGGCCGCCGTGGAAGTCCGGGTCAGTCACGATGGCGCGGCGGGCCACTTCGTTGAAGGCGATGTTCTCGGCTGTGAGGTTGGGGGCGCTGGCCACCACCACGGCGTGGCGCATGCGCTCAGGGTATTGCAACGTCCAACTCAATGCCTGCATGCCGCCCAGGCTGCCACCCAGCACGGCGGCCAGCTGCTGGATGCCCAGGCGGTCGAGCAGGCGGGCCTGCGCGTTGACCCAGTCTTCCACCGTGACCACGGGGAAATCCGCGCCATAGACCTCGCCCGTGTCAGGGTGCGTGTGCATGGGGCCGGTGGAGCCAAAGCAGGAGCCCAGGTTGTTCACGCCGATCACGAAAAATCGGTCGGTGTCCACGGGCTTGCCGGGGCCGATCATGTTGTCCCACCAGCCCTCACTCTTGTCCTGCCCGGCGTAGACGCCCGCGACGTGGTGCGAGGCATTGAGGGCGTGGCACACGAGCACGGCGTTGGAGCGGTCGGCATTGAGCGTGCCGTAGGTCTCGTAGGTCAGGTGGTAGTCGCGGATGGACGCGCCGCTTTGCAGCGGGAGCACCTCCGGAAAATGCATGGACTGGGGTGTGGCGATGAACGACATAAAAAAACCCGGCGTCGCTAAAAACGAGGCCGGGTGGATGTGTCGGACGGGTCTTTAGCAGGATTTATAAAGCGCCCGCAAGCTGTGGCAAATCGGCGCGTTCGGCAAATATACCAAAAGCGCCTGCCACTGTGACCATGTCTGTGTCCGTCAGGTGCCCGTGGGCGCGAAGATCGCCAGCAACCCCAGCACCAGGAAGATCACGGCCGACACGATGTGTACCGCGCGAATCGGCACCCGGCGCGTGATGCGCTCGCCCAGCCACACCACGGGCGCGTTGGCGATCATCATGCCGAGCGTGGTGCCCGCCACCACCCACAGGTAGGCGTTGTACTGCGCAGCCAGCATCACGGTGGCGATCTGCGTCTTGTCGCCCATCTCGGCCAGGAAAAATGCCACGACTGTGGTGCCAAACAAGCCCCAGCGCGGCGAGCCATCAGCCTCGCCCTCGTCGAGCTTGTCGGGGATCAGCATCCAGATGGCCATCGCGATGAACGACGCGCCCAGGATCCAGCGCAGCACCTGCGGCCCCACGAAGGTGGTGACCCACGCACCCACAGCCCCGGCCAGGCCGTGGTTGACCAGCGTGGCGACCAGGATGCCGAGCACGATGGGCCAGGGTTTGCGAAAGCGGGCGGCGAGCACCAGCGCCAGAAGCTGCGTCTTGTCGCCCATTTCGGCGAGCGCGACGATGGCGGTGGAGATGAAAAACGGTTCCATGTGGGGGTCCTATCCGGCCGGATGGGTGGAAAACGCATTGACTGCACCCCGACTCCGGCCATTTGGATCGGCATGCAGTCAATGGTCTCGCCCAGCTCAAAAACCGCATACGCCATAGGCCCACCGGGCCCAAGTTTGTTGACGCATGCCCCCGGCGCATTGCACAGCCGGGCGGGCTACTCCCCAAAGACCCGGCGATTTTACCCTATGGTTTGTCCGGAGATTGGCCTCAAAACCACGCAAATCGCCTGTTTTGGGGCATCCGGCCCAGAAATAAACACCCACACTGCCCATAAAGTGATTGATAATGGGTTCGCTTTTCTGCTTGCAGAGGGGCAGCTAACTTAGCGGTGATTGGTCAGTTTCGCGTCTTTGAAGTCGTCACAGGTTTGTTGATTGCGTCGGGCTCCATCGCGTTTTCATGTTTTTTCAGGAGTCCTTCATGGGCAACAAACTCTACGTGGGCAACCTGCCCTATTCCTTCCGCGACCAAGATCTGGAGCAAACCTTCAGCCAGTTCGGCTCTGTGGGTAGCGCCAAGGTCATGATGGAGCGCGACACCGGCCGTTCTAAGGGTTTCGGCTTTGTCGAAATGGGCAGCGATGCCGAAGCACAAGCCGCCATCCAAGGCGTGCATGGTCAAAACTTTGGTGGCCGTGACCTCGTGGTCAACGAAGCCCGTCCCATGGAACCCCGCGCACCTCGCAGCGGTGGCTTCGGTGGTGGCAATGGCGGCGGCTTCGGCGGTGGCCGCAGTGGCGGTGGCGGTTACGGCGGCGGTTACGGCGGTGGCCGTGAAGGCGGCGGTGGCGGCTACGGCGGCGGCCGCGGCGGTTACTAAAAAGTCCTTCTCGGCAGGGGTTCGCTCCTGCTGATGGCAAATAAGGAGCCTTCGGGCTCCTTTTTTTATGGCTGGACCAGCTCTACTGACAGCCCTTCCCCTCACGCCATGGGGCGATTTGCTGCCGCACGCGGCGGCAGCGCTACAGCACGCGGAGGCGCTTGCTTTTTCCGCAAAAGTGTGGCGCATAATGGGTTTGCGGGGCAGCGTCCCGCTTTACAAGTTTGCGGTGATCCGTCAGTTTCGCGCTGAGAGCGTCATTGAGATTAGCTGGCTGCGTTTTCGGGACTCCATCGCTTTATCCATGTGTTTTTGAGGAGTCCCTCGATGGGCAACAAACTGTATGTCGGCAACCTGCCGTACTCGGTCCGCGACAACGATCTGGAACAGGCTTTTGGCCAGTTCGGCGCCGTCACCAGCGCCAAAGTCATGATGGAGCGGGACACGGGCCGCTCCAAGGGCTTCGGCTTTGTGGAGATGGGCAGCGACGCAGAAGCCCAGGCGGCCATCAACGGCATGAATGGGCAGGCCCTGGGTGGCCGCAGCATTGTGGTGAACGAAGCCCGTCCCATGGAGCCCCGCCCACCCCGCAGCGGTGGTTTTGGTGGTGGCGGCGGTGGTGGCTACGGCGGCGGTGGCCGCAGTGGCGGGGGCGGCGGCTACGGCGGTGGCCGTGAAGGCGGCGGTGGTGGCTACGGCGGCGGTGGCCGCGATGGCGGCGGCGGTTACGGAGGAGGTGGCGGCCGGGGCGATGGCGGCTTCCGCAGCCCGTATGGCTCGGGCTCCCGCAATGGCGGTGGCGGCGGCCGCAGTGGCGGTGGCGGCTACGGTGGCGGCGGCAACAGCGGCTACTGAGCCTTCCTGGCCATCAGGCACAAAGCCCCTTCGGGGGCTTTTTTCATGACATCGTCATAGCAATGCTATTCGCCCTCTCGGCGCTTGCGCGGCCGCCCGGCCAGCACTTTGTCGAACAGCGCATTGGGCAGCGCGCGCAGCAGCTTGGCGACCACGCCCATCTGCCAGGGAATGACGCGGTAGCTGACACCCGCTTCGATGGTGCGGAAGGCCTGGTCGGCAAAGTCCGCGGGCTGCATCAAGAACGGCATGCCGTAGCGGTTCTTTTGGGTCAGCGGGGTGTCGATATAGCCAGGCGAGATGGTGACCACCCGCACACCGTGGGGCCGCATCTCGCCGCGCAGACTTTCACAGTAGCTGATGACGGCCGCTTTGCTGGCGCAGTAGGCGCCGTGTCCGGGCAGGCCGCGGATGCCCGCCACGCTGCCGATGCCCACCAGGGTGCCACTGCCTCGCTGCACCATGCCGTCCACAAAGGGCTGGAACGTGGCGGCCATGCCGATGTTGTTGGTGGCGAATGTGCGCGCCATCACGTCCAGGTCGCTGCGCACCGCCGTGTCCATGCCCATACTGATGCCTGCATTGGCAATCACCACATCGGGCACGCCTTGCTGCACCAGGCAGGCTTGGCCTGCTGCGACGATGCTGTCCGTCACAGCCACATCAGCACTATAAATTTGATAGCTACCAGCGCTTATCCCTTGAGCGTCAGCCCATGATTTTACCTCTGCGGTGCGGCGCGCCACCAGCGCAAGCCGGTAACCCGCCCGGTGAAAGCGCAGGGCCAGAGCCTGGCCGATGCCGCTGGATGCGCCGGTGATGAAGGCAAGGGGAGAAGTCATGCAGGCAGGCTCCGGGGGCAGTGGCGACGTCGCTGAGGCTTGGCGCGGGGGGCGGTGGGCCTATTTGGCAGGGCCCGGCATGAGCACGCCGCGCACGCGACCGCGCAGCTGCAGCACCTGGTCCAGGTTGTCGTAGTCCATTGCGTCGGCGGTAAAGCGGTCTTCGCCCCGGGTGAGGACCACGGGCTGGTCGGACCGCACCCGTTCGCTGTCGGTGTAAGCGTGCAGGAACTCGCTGCGGAACTCAAGCCGCGGCTGGGCAGGGGCTCCGGCCTGGGCCGGCACAGGCTCGCGCGTGACGATGGCGTTGCCGAAGAGCTGCACCTCGGTGCCGTCCGCGTTGGTCAGCGCCCGGTTGGCTGTGGCCAGGGTGCGCCGCCCTTCCGGCGTGACGGAGCGCATGCGCACCTGGTCGATCTCCAGCGTGTCGCTGTCAGGATAGTGGCGCGCCATTTCGCCCTGCACCTCGCTTTGCAGGCGGCCCGTGGCGTCGAAGCTCTTCACCGAAAAATTCTTCATGAAGTAGTCCGGCTGGTGCGACGGTGGCCGGTCGATGGCGGGCAGCTGCGGCATGGGGGCATTGCGCACCAGCCACCAGGTGCCCAGCGCCAGCAGGCCCATCAGCAGCACCGGCAGGTACAACGAGGCCTGCTCCCAACCTTGGCGCAGCCGGTTCATCATGCGGTGTAGTCCGCCAGCAGCGCCGCATAGCGGCCGGTGGCCACCAGCAGCAGATCGCACAGTTCACGGGCAGCGCCCTCGCCGCCGCGCGCCTGGGTGACATAGTGAGCCGCATGGCGCACCTCGATCTGCGCGTTGGCGGGCGCGCACGCCAACGCGCTGCGGCGCATCACGGGCAGATCGGGCCAGTCGTCACCCATGGCCGCGGCCTGCGACCAGTCCAGTCCCAGGCTGGCGAGCACCTGCTCCGCCGCCGGGCGCTTGTCTTCGGTGCCGAACACCGCATGCTCCACACCCAGCGCCTTGAGCCGCACACGCAGCGGCGCGGAGTCACGCCCCGTGATGACCGCCGGCGTGATGCCCGCCTTTTGCAGCAGCTTGAGGCCGTGCCCGTCCAGCGTGTTGAAGCGCTTGATCGTCTCGCCCGCTTCGGTGAAGTACAGCCCGCCGTCGGTGAGCACGCCATCCACGTCGAAAAATGCCACACGCACGCCCTGGGCGCGCAGCAGCAGCTCGGGGTCGATCTGCAGGGCGGGGGAGAAAGAGGTCTGCGAAGACTGTGCCATCGTCAGATCACCTTCGCGCGCATCAAGTCGCCGATGTGCACCACGCCCACCAGCACACCTGCTGCGTCCACCACCAGCACGCTGGTGATGGCGTGGGCTTCCATCATTTCGGCGGCGTCAACGGCCAGCGCGTCGGGGGCAATCCGGCGCGGGTTAGCGTGCATGACCTGGGCGGCGGTGGTGGACCGCAGGTCGGCACCGGCCTCGATGCGGCGGCGCAGGTCGCCGTCGGTAAAGATGCCCAGCACCTGGCCGGCCGCATCCACGATGGCCGAGGCGCCCAGGCCCTTGGCACTCATCTCGCGCATGAGGTCGCTGAAGGTGGCGCCGGGGCCCACCCGCGGCACTTCGGTGCCCGAGCGCATGACGTCGCTCACGTGGGTAAGCAGCTTTCGGCCCAGCGCGCCGCCGGGGTGCGAGCGGGCAAAGTCCTCGGGGCGGAAGCCCCGCGCGTCCAGCAAGGCCACGGCCAGCGCGTCGCCCATGGCCAGCTGCGCCGTGGTGCTGGCTGTGGGAGCCAAGTTCAAGGGGCAGGCTTCACGCTCGACGCTGCAGTCCAGCACCAGGTCGGCATGGCGGGCCAGGGTGGACTGCAGGCCGCCCGTCATGGCAATCAAGGGCGCGCCCAGGCGCTTGAGCACCGGCAGGATGGCCGTGAGTTCGCCACTTTCGCCGCTATTGGAAATGGCCAGCACCAGGTCCTCGCCGGTGACCATGCCGAGGTCGCCATGGCTGGCTTCGGCGGGATGCACAAAAAACGCGGGGGTGCCGGTGGAGGCCAACGTGGCCGCAATCTTGCGTCCCACGTGGCCGCTTTTGCCCATGCCCATCACCACCACGCGGCCCCGGGCCTGCAGCACCATCTGCACCGCCTGGGCAAAGACGCCATCCACGCGGGCCGCCAGGCCCGTCAGGGCCGCGGCTTCGATGTCAAGGGTTTCGCGGGCCAGGCGCAGAGCCTGTTCGGGGTCAAAAGGGGGCAGCGCGGAGGGTGCGGGAGTCATCCGCGGATTCTATCGACCGGGCGCGGGCACACGCCTGCTGGAGCGGGATGGCCGCAGCCTGCACCGGGGCAAGCGCCCACACAAAAGTGCGTGTGGGCAATGCGGCGCTCGGATAGCATCGCCGGGATGTCGTCCCTCGCCCTCACACTGCTTTACCTGCTGGCCGCAGTGCTGGGCGTGGTGGTATGCCGCAGCCTCAAGCTGCCGCCCATGCTGGGTTACCTGGCCGCGGGGGTGATGATCGGCCCGCACGCGCTGGCGCTGGCGCAGAACTCCGAAGGCGTGCGTCACCTGGGCGAGTTCGGCGTGGTGTTCCTGATGTTTGCGATCGGGCTGGAATTCAGCCTGCCCAAGCTGCGCGCTATGCGGCGGCAGGTGTTTGGCCTGGGGTTCATGCAGGTGGCGCTGACCATGGCGGTGGTCACCGTCGCGGCGCTGGCGTTGTCTCGCTGGGTGGGTGGCGTGTGGGACATGGGCTGGCAGACGGCGCTCGCCCTGTCTGGCGTGATGGCCATGAGCAGCACCGCCATCGTGGTCAAGCTGATGGCCGAACGCGCCGAGCTGGAGAGCGAGCACGGCCGGCGCGTGATGGGCATCCTGCTGTTCCAGGACCTGGCCGTGGTGCCGCTGCTGGTGCTGATACCGGCGCTCAGCTCGTCGCCCGACCAGTTGTTGACGGCCCTGGCATGGGCGCTGCTCAAGGCCACCGTGCTGGTGGCCTTGCTGCTTACCGGCGGCCAGCGGTTCATGCGGTGGTGGCTGACCCTGGTGGCGCGCCGCAAGAGCGACGAGCTGTTCATGCTGAACCTGCTGCTGATCACGCTGGGCCTGGCCTGGCTGACCGAGCTGGCGGGCCTGAGCCTGGCGCTGGGCGCCTTCATTGCGGGCGTGCTGGTGTCCGAAACCGAATACAAGCACCAGGTGGGCACGGACATCCGCCCGTTCCATGACGTGCTGCTGGGGCTGTTCTTCATCACCATCGGCATGATGCTGGACTGGCACATCCTGGTGGACCGCTGGGCGCTGGTGCTGCTGCTGCTCACGGTGCCCCTGGTGCTCAAGCTCGTGATCATCCTGCTGCTGGCGCGCGGCATGGGTGCGACCACCGGCGTGTCGCTGCGCACCGGGCTGTACCTGGCGCAGGCGGGCGAGTTCGGCTTTGTGCTGCTGTCGCTGACGCAAACCCATGGCTTGGTGCAACCCGCGCTGATGAACCCCATCCTGGCGGCCATGGTGTTGTCCATGCTGGCCACGCCTTTCCTCATCATGTACAGCAACCGCATGGTGATGAAGCTGGTGGCCAGCGACTGGCTGCAGCAGTCACTGCAGATGACGTCGATTGCGCGCAAGTCCATCAACACCAGCAAACACGTGATCATCTGTGGCTACGGCCGCTGCGGCCAGAACTTGGCGCGCATGCTGGAGCACGAGGGCATCCCGTACATGGCGCTGGACCTGGACCCGGACCGCGTGCGCCAGGCCGCCGCCGCCGGTGATTCGGTGGTGTATGGCGACGCCACCCGTCTGCAGGCGCTGATGGCCGCCGGCCTGGTGCGCGCCAGCGCCGTGGCCGTGACCTACATCGACGTGCCCGCCGCGCTGAAGGTGCTGGCCAATGCGCGATCGCACGCGCCGCAGGTGCCGGTGGTGGTGCGCACGCAGGACGACCTGTACCTGGACAAGCTGCAGGAGGCCGGTGCGACCGAGGTGGTGCCCGAGGCCATCGAAGGCTCGCTCATGCTCGCCAGCCACGCGCTGGCCCTGGTGGGCGTGCCCATGCGCCGCGTGCTGCGGCTGGTGCAGGACCAGCGCGATGCGCGCTACAACCTGCTGCGCGGCTACTTCCATGGCGCGGACGATGACACGGTGAACGAGCGCGATCAGGAGCGGCTATCCACCATCAACCTGCCGCCCGGCTCGACGGCCCTGGGCCAGAGCCTGGGCCAGCTGGCCTTGCCCACCATGGGGGTGCGTGTTGTGAACCTGCGCCGCAGCTCGGGCCACATGGACCCCGCTGCCGACGATGCGCAGCTGTCTGCGGGGGACACGCTGGTGCTGTCCGGACACCCGGCGGCGCTGTCGCTGGCGGAGGACAAACTGCTCAGAGGGTGACACCTGAACAGCCACTGCGGCACAGCGCCTGCACCTGGGGTTTGGATGGCCTGGAGATTCCGGGGATCACAATTTCGAATCAAATTGGCCTTTAGCGCTTATCCAGCAAGCGCTAGCAGCTATTAATAACATAGCAATCTAAATTTGCCCTGCAGGCCCTGGCCGTCCAAACAGGTAGCCCTGGAACCGCTGGCAGCCGTTGCGCAGCAGGAAGTCGCGCTGGCCCTCGGTTTCCACGCCCTCTGCCACCACGTCCAGACCCAGGCTGCGGGCCAGGGTGATGATGGTGCAGGCGATGGTGGCATCGTTGGGATCGGTAAGCACGTCGCGCACAAAGCTCTGGTCGATCTTGAGCTGGTCCAGCGGCAGACGCTTGAGGTACGACAGCGACGAATAACCGGTGCCAAAGTCGTCCAGCGAGAAGCCCACGCCGTGCATGCGCAGTGCCTGCATTTTGCGGATGCTGTCTTCCACGTCGTGCAGCAGCAGGCTCTCTGTCAGCTCCAACTTGAGTTGGCGCGGGTCGCAGCCCGATGCGCTGAGCGCGGCCAGCACCTGCTGCACAAAGTCGGGCTGGCGAAACTCCTGGGCGCTCACGTTCACTGCCAGGCTCCAGGCCGCAGTTGCGGGTGTGGCAGCCCAGAGCGCCAGCTGCCGGCAGGCCATGGCCAGCACCAACCGGCCCAGGGGCAGGATGAGGCCGGTCTGCTCGGCCAAGGGGATGAATTCGCCCGGTGCCACCATGCCACGCTGCGGATGGTTCCAGCGCACGAGCGCCTCAGCGCCCAGCACCTCGCCCGTCGCGCTGACCACCGGCTGGTAGTGCAGCACAAACTCCTGGCGCGCCAGGCCCTGGCGGATATCGCCCTCCAGCGCCGAGCGGGCCGACGCTGCGGCCTGCATGGCCGGGTCAAAAAAGCACAGCGTATTGCGCCCCTGGGCCTTGGCCTGATACATGGCCAGGTCTGCCCGCTTGAGCAGTTCCTGCGCCGGCAGCTGCAGGTTGCTAAACAGCGCGATGCCAATGCTGGGCGTGCTGTGCATCTCGCTGCCGTCCACCACGTAGGGCTGGTTCAGGGCCGCCAGCACCTTCTGCGCCACGGCTTCGGTCTCGATGGCGGCGTCGGACGGCTGCGGGTGAAGTCCCTGGATCACCACCACAAACTCGTCGCCGCCCAGGCGGGCCACCGTGTCCGTGGCGCGCACGCTAGCGGCCAGGCGCTGGCCCACCTGCACAAGCAGGCGGTCGCCCCACTCGTGGCCCATGGTGTCGTTGATGCCCTTGAAGTTGTCCAAATCCAGAAACAGCAGCGCTCCGTGGCTGCCGTCGCGCAGGCTGGCCGTGGCTGCGCGCTCCAGCCGGTCCATCAGCAGGCGACGGTTGGGCAGGCCGGTCAGCTCGTCATAGAACGCCAGGCGCTGGATCTCGGCCTCGGCCCTCTTGCGCTCAGTGATGTCGCGGGCCACGCCGCGGTAGCCGGTGAAGCGGCGTTCGGCATCAAAAATCGGCTCGCCGCTGATGGACACCCACACGGTGGAACCGTCCGGCGACTGGCGCTGCATTTCGAAGTCGTGGAACACCTGGTGCGCTTCCAGCGTCTCGCGGTGCGCGCGCCACTGGCCTTCGCTCACAAAGGTGTGGGGCAGCTCCCAGCGGGCCAGGCCGTAGTGCAATTCGTCGGGCACGCCGGTCACGCGGTGCGGGTTGCCGTCCAGCCGCACAAACCGGAACTGCGCGTCCTGCTCCCAGTACCAGTCGGACGAGAGGTGCGTGAGGCTGCGCCAGCGCGCCTCGCTCAGGCGCAGCGCGTCCAACGTGCTCAGGTAGTCGGTGACGTCGGTGAAGGTGCGCACCCGACCGCCCGTGGCCAGAGGGCGGGTGCGCACCTCGATGAAGCGCCCGGCGCGGGTGCGCCGCACATACACGTCGGGCATGTTGGCCGCGCCCCCGTGCGCGGCGTATTCGGCCGCTACGTAGCCGCGCGCCGTGGGCTCGATGAACTCGAACCCGGGCCCGAAGTCGCCTCTCTCGGTTTGGAAGCGCACCACTTCTTCCACCTTGGGCTGGCTGGCCAGCAACGACTCGGGCAGGTCCAGCAGCTCCAGGTATCGCTGGTTGTAGACGCGGATGCGGCCTTCGGCGTCCACCTTGGTGATGCCCTGCGACACGCTTGCGAGCGTGATCTCCAGCGCGCGGCTCTGCTCGGCCAGCAGCGCCGTGGTACGGGCCAGCTCGGCCTCGGCGGTGGTGCGGGCGAGGGCAGCGCGGCGGGCCAGCTCCAGTTGGCCCACGGTGCTCAGCAGCGGCTGCAGGAACTGCACGTCGGCCTGTGTGTACCCACCAGGGCAGTTGGCCAGGCCCACCATCGCCACCAGCTCGCCCGCCGCATGAATGGGCAAGCCCAGGTAGCTGTGCAGCGGCGGATGGCCGCGCGGCACCCCGGCGGCGCGTGGGTCGTGTGCGGCATCGTTGGCCAGCACCGGTTCGCCCGTCTGCAGCGCGGCGCCCACCAGCGAGTGCACGTTATCAAACACCATGCCGTCCTGCGCATGCTGGGCAAACAGCGCCCGGGACGCGTCGTCCCAGCTGATGTCCGTCATGGCGTGCACGCGCAAGAAGGGGTGGCCGTCGTCTGCGCGCTGCACTTGTCCCACCACCCCAAACGCGCTTTGCGTGAGCGACATCAGCTCTTCCAGCAGCAACTCGAACGCAGCGCGGGGTCCGGCACTGGCAATAAAAACAGCCTGGGCGCGAGAGATGGCCTGCAGCAGGCGGTGCTGACGCGCCAGCAGCGCTTCGGCGGCAGACCGTGCCCGTGCGCTGGAGTGGCGCTCCAGCACGGCATCGATCTGCGCGGGCAGGGTGAGCAGGTAGTCCAGCGCCGGGTCCTGCACCGCGAAGTCTTCAAAACCGTGGCGCATGGCCTGGGCGGCATGGGTCTCCGCCCCCGCCCGCACGATGATGATGGCAGGCACGCCGTCCAGCCCCTGCAGCAGGTCGAACGCGGCGCCACCCAGCGTACTCTGTACGGCCAGCACGATGTCGGGCCTGTGCTGCTGCAGGTGGGAACGCGCCTGGGCCAGCGAGGCGCACACGTCCACCCGCCATCCCGACCAGGGGTCTGCCAGCGCGTCCGCAACGGCCTGCGCGTGGGGCTCGTCGCCTTCTATCAACAGGACCGAAATGGGCATGGGCCAGTCACCATGGAAGAGGGAGTGCCGCAGGGGTGTAACAACAGTGAAACATTATGGGGGCTGGGGAGGCAGTGCGGGGGCTGGCAAAGACGCTCGCGAGACCCCGCGAAGATGGCCTGTTTACACTTCTGCACTTTGCGCTGCGTGCGCGGCCGCGTGCCGCAGCCCCCGGACCTTCACGGGCCGTCTCCGTTAGAAAAGCGTTTCCATGCAGCCCCTCAGCGTCAACGAATACCTCCGCCAGCACATCCGCACCGTGCCCGACTGGCCCGCGCCCGGCGTGCAGTTTCGCGACATCACGCCGCTGCTGCAGGACCCCAAGGTGTTCCGCGTGCTGATCGATGCCTTTGTGCACCGCTACATGGACAAGGCCCTGCGCCCCGATGTGGTGGCGGGGCTGGACGCGCGCGGCTTCATCCTGGGCGCGGTGGTAGCCTACGAGCTGAATGTGGGGTTCGTACCCATCCGCAAGAAGGGCAAGCTGCCCTTCACCACGGTGGAGGAAACCTACGAATTGGAGTACGGCAGTGCCACGGTGGAACTGCACACCGATGCCGTCAAGCCCGGTGACCGCGTGCTGCTCATCGACGACCTCATCGCCACTGGCGGCACCATGATGGCGGGCAAGAAGCTGCTGGAAAAGCTGGGCGCCACCGTGACCGAGGGTGCTGCGATCGTGGACCTGCCGGAGTTGGGCGGATCGGACCGCCTGCGCGAGTCCGGCTTGCCGCTGTACACGTTGGTGGACTTCGCAGGGCACTGACGCGCCCGCTTCGTGCCCCGACGGCACTCAGTTCAATTCGCCGTACTGCGTGCTGCTCAGGTCCTGGGCTGGGCCGTCTGCGCCTGGCGTCAAGGTGTCCTCAAACCCTGTCGGTGATGGCGATGGAGGTAGGAGCGGCCCTGATCGCACAGGCACCCCAGGCCGCGCTGCGGCAGCGGCTGTCGCAGCAGCGCCAGCCCCCGCACCGGCGGCGTTGGCAAGTGCGCGCTTGAATGCCGCCACCTCGTCCGCCTCGATCGGCTCAAACCGCTGGGGCGCCCGCTGAGGCGCTGCTGCGGGAGGAAGCGGTGCCGGAGCCGTGGCTGCAGACAGCGGGGGCCGGGCTGCCGTAGCTGCCACCGGAGGCACGGGCCGCGCAGCCGCGACCGTCGCGGGGGGCGACACAGTGGGCACAACCGCAGCGGCCACAGGCGGTCGGCGGACAGCGGATGCGGGGGCTGCGGCTGGATGCAGGCTGGCCCCCAGAGGCGCGACGCCTTTTTGGGGGATCCCAACGGCCACGTGGTCGTTGATGCGCCAGTACACGGCGGTCACCAGGATGTCGTACCGGGTCTTGGCCGTCTGGGCGATCAGTGCCTCGATCTCGGACAGGCGCACGGTTTCACCGCCGTACTCGCGCGCCAGGTCCATCATCACCAGAAACTGGCGGCCGCGCTGGTCGAGCGACAGCACCTTGAACTTGTAGCTGGCCGACAGCACACCGGCGCGCACCATGGCGTCGCGCACCACGGTATAGAGCAGCTCGCGGCGCTCCATGCGCTCGTTCTTGCGGTTGGCCGCGTGTTCGGGCGGCAGGGGTTCGACCAGGGGTTTGCCCTGGCGGCCGGCGGCCAGCGGCACCGTGGCGTCGGCGTTCAGCAAGCCCGAGGGTTCGCCCGCAGGGCGGGGCTTGGCGGGGGCAGGTTTACGGCTGAACCAACTGAACAGGGACATGGCGTGCTTTCGGGGGGGCGGCTCTTCAAACGGCACCTGGGGATTGTCAAATCAAGTGTACCGCGCGCCGCCTCCAGGTTTGCCCCGTTTATGCCCGGGTGGATACGCCGGGCGCCCGCCTGTCAGGTGGCGGCAACGCGACGGCGCCGGTTGCCCAGGCGCTTGGCCAGCACGGACCCGGCGGCCATCGCGAGGCCGAGGGCGATGGCGGGCTGGCGGTTGCACAGCTCGGTGAAGCGGATGGCAGTGAGGCTCCAGAGCTTGCTGGGCGCACTGGCCTGCACCGTGGCGCTGCGCACGCGGTGCGAGAAAAACGCGCCCTCGCCCACCACCGAGCCGGCGCCCACGATGGCCAGGCGTAGGCGCTCTTTTTCGTCCTGGTAGTGCACGCTCAGGCTACCGCTTTCCACCAGGTACAAGGTGCGGTCGTTGGCGCCCTGCGTGAACAGCACCTGGCCCGCAGGCAGCACCACCGGCAGCAGATAAGACGAAAGAACGTCCCATTGGGCGGCGCTGAGCGGGTTGGTCATGCTGTCGTCGGCACTGGCCTGGGCGATGGCATCGATCAGACCGTGCAGGTCGACCTTGGAAGCAGTGGACGTGGAAACATTCATGGTGCGCCGAAAGTACCCTTGTTACAGATTAGACACAAGCGCTGTTTACGTCCGTTTACAACATATGCGGACCAGCGGTCGCTATTTGCCGATGCAGAAGCTGGAGAAGATTACGCCGAGCAGGTCGTCCGACGAAAACTCGCCCGTGATGGCGTTGAGGGCGTTCTGCGCAAGGCGCAGTTCCTCGGCCAGCAGGTCGAGCGCCGGGCCCTGGGCCTGCAGCTGGTCGCTGGCCAGCTCCAGGTGTGCAGACACGGCCTGCAGCGCCTGCACATGGCGGGCCCGCGCAATGTACACGCCTTCAGGCGCAGCCTGCCAGCCGGCCACGGCCAGCAGCACCTGCCGCAAGTCCTCCAGCCCCTCACCCGTGCGGGCGGAGAGGCGCACGGTGGGGTGCGCCGCCGCATCGGTCGGAGCCCCACCGAGGGACACCGCGGACGGGCTTGCCTGCCTCTGCGTGTCCAAGGCGGCCGTTGGAGCCTGCCCCGTCGCGCAGTCGAGCTTGTTCCACACATCGATGACAGGCACTGCCACCGGCAGCTTCTGCACCAGCACGCGCGCAATGTCCGCATCGGCGGCAGCGTAGTCGGGCGCGTCGGCGCGTGACAGGTCGTGCAGAAACAGCACGGCGTCGGCCGCCGCGATTTCATCCCAGGCGCGGGCGATGCCGATGCGCTCCACTTCGTCGGTACTGTCGCGCAGCCCGGCGGTGTCGATCACATGCAGCGGGACACCCTCGATCTGGATGGTCTGCTGCACCTTGTCGCGCGTGGTGCCGGCAATGGGGGTGACGATGGCCAGCTCGGCCCCCGCCAACGCATTGAGCAGCGAGCTCTTGCCCGCATTGGGCTGGCCAGCTATCACCACCTTGATTCCCTCACGCAGCAGTGCACCCTGGCGCGCTCGCTGCATCACCGAGGCCAGTGTTTGCTGCAAATTTAATAGCTGTCCGCGCGCATCTGCCTTGCGCAGGAAGTCAATTTCTTCCTCTGGAAAGTCCAAGGTGGCCTCCACCAGCATGCGCAAGTGGATGAGCGCATCGCGCAGGCCATGGATTTCGGCAGAGAAGGCGCCGGACAGAGAGCGGCTGGCGCTGCGCGCCGCCGCCTCGGTGCTGGCGTCGATCAGGTCGGCAATCGCTTCAGCCTGGGCCAAGTCGATCTTGTCGTTGAGGAAGGCGCGTTCGGTGAACTCGCCGGGTTGGGCCACCCGCAGCCCTGGCAGGCAGAGCTGGCCCGTCGCCGGATCGATGGCGGCGCCCGCTTCCAGGCAACGCGCCAGCAGTAACTGCAGCACCACGGTGCCGCCGTGGGCCTGCAGCTCCAGCACGTCCTCACCCGTGTAGCTGTGCGGGCCGGGAAAATACAGCGCCAGCCCCTGGTCGATGGCTTGGCCCTGTGCGTCTCGAAAAGGCAGGTACGTCGCTTCGCGAGGCTTGAGGCTGCGGCCACACACCGCCTGCACCAAGGGGCCCAGCCCCCTGCCTGACACCCGCACGATGCCGACGGCCCCGCGCCCCGGGGCAGTGGCGATGGCAACGATGGGGTCGTGGTGGCGGGCTAGCATGGTGGCGACTGTACAAGGTGGAGGGACAAGAAAAAGGCCGCTTGCGCGGCCTTTCGGGAGTGAGTTCGTGGATGTCAGCGTTGCCGCTGTGCCATCACTTGAACTTCGGCAAGTTAAATTGCGGGGGCACGCCCATCCGGGTGTTGATGATCCACTGCTGCGCAATCGACAGGATGTTGTTCGTCAGCCAGTACAGCACCAGGCCGGCCGGGAAGAAGAAGAACATCACGCTGAAGATCAGCGGCATGAACCACATCATTTTGGCCTGCAGCGGATCGGGCGGCGCGGGGTTGAGTGCGGTCTGCAGCAGCGACGACAGCGTCATCAGCAGCGGCAGGATGAAGTACGGGTCGGGGGTGGAAAGGTCGTGGATCCAGCCGATCCAGGGCGCGTTGCGCATTTCCACGCTCGACAGCAGCACCCAGTACAGCGCGATGAACACGGGGATCTGGATCATGATGGGGAAGCAGCCCCCCATGGGGTTGACCTTTTCCTCGCGGTAGATGCGCATCATCTCCTGCTGCATCTGCTGCGGCTTGTCCTTCAGGCGCTCGCGCATCTCCATGATCTTGGGGTTGACCGACTTCATTTTGGCCATGCTGGCGTAGGCCTTGGCGTTGAGCCAGTAGAAAGCGATCTTCAGCAGCAGCACCAGCGCCACGATGGACCAGCCCCAGTTGTTCAACAGCTTGTGCAGCTGATCAAGCAGCCAGTAAAGGGGCTTGGACAAGATGGTGAGCCAGCCGTAGTCCTTTACCAGTTCCAGGTTGGGGTACAGCTTTTCCATCATGGTTTCGACCTGCGGGCCAGCGAACAGGCGGGCGTCCAGGGTCTTGCTCGCACCGGGCTCGATGCTGCCCAGCGGCGCCAGCATGCCTACCGAGTACAGGTTGGTGTCCACCTTGCGGGTGAACAACTCACGCTGCACGCCGTCGGCCAGCAGCCAGGCGCTGGCAAAGTAGTGCTGCACCATGGCCACGTAGCCATTGGTGCTGTCGCGCGGGATGTCGACCTTGCCGTTCTCGATGTCCTTGAACTCGATCTTCTGGTACTTCTTGGCGTCGGTGAAGACTGCGGGGCCGGTGAAGGTGGAATAGAACGACGATTCGCCTGGCGGCTTGTTGCCGTCGCGCACCAGTTGCAGGTACAGCTGGGGCGACACGGCGGCGCTGCCGGCGTTCACCACTTCGTGCTTCACGGCGATGTCGTAAGCACCTCGCTTGATGGTCCAGGTCTTGGCCAGCTTCAGGCCGCCCACCTCAGGCGATTCGAAACGGATGCTGATCTCGTCTTCGCCGTCCTTGAGCTCACGTGGGCCGGGCACGACCGTCATCATGGTCTTGTGCGTGGGGAAGGCGCCGCCGATCAGGCCTGTCTGCGCCACATAGACACGCTGAGCGCTTTCGTCCAGCAGCAGAAAGTTGCGGTTCTTGTCGGCCATGTCGGCGTGCTGCAGCAGTTCGGCATGCGTGAGCGAACCGCCTTCGCTGTCGAAGGTCAGGCGGTACAGGTCGGTCTTGACCTCCACACGTTCGCGAGCGGCAGGTGCGGCGGCAGGGGAGGGCTGGCCCGGCACGGAAGACGCGCCTTGTTGCGTAGCCGCAGCCACCGGGACGCTGGAGGCTGGCACGCTGGCAGAACCCGTGGCGGCAGACGCAGCGCCGGCCGGGGCCGGCGCGGTTGCCACCGGCGCGGTGGGGAAGAACGTGGCCTGTTTGCCGTTGTGCAGTTGCCACTTGTCCCACAGCAGAACCATGGAAAAGCCAAAAATCACCCACAGGATGGTGCGGCGAATGTCGTTCATGAAGACTTCTTTGGTGAGGATGGTTGGGTGGTGGAGGATTGTTGCAGCCGCGAAAAAAGCCTCATGCCGCGCGGCAGTTCTTGCGGGACCGGGTCATGGCCCCCATCGCACCAGGGGTGGCAGCGTACCAGCCTGCGCACCGTGAGATAGCTGCCCGCCGCAGCGCCATGGTGTTCCAGCGCCTGCAGGGAATACACCGAGCAGGTGGGCTCGAACCGGCACGCCGAGCCCAGCCAGGGGCTGAGCAGAAGGCGGTAGCCCTTGACCAGGCCGATCAGCAGACGCTGCATCATCATGGCGCCACCGCCGCAGCCGCCGCCAATTGTGGTGCAGCCACCTCGGGCGAAGCCGATCGGCGGGCCACGTGCCCGAACAGCTGGAGCAGCTCTGCACGCACGGCCTGCTTGAGCTGGTCGGACGTGGCGCTGACAAACTGCTTGCGGTCAAACGCGCAGCGCAGGCGCACCACATGGGCAGCCTGCGGAAGCCGGGACTCGAAGGTCGCGCCCACGGTGTAGATCTGCCGCTTGATGGTATTGCGCGTCACGGCGCGTCGCGCCCAGCGCTTGGGCACCATGGCGCCCAGCCAGACATCACGCACGGCAAACAGGGCCTGCGGCCCTTGCGCTGAAAGCAAGGAGCCGGGCCCTGTGGGTTCGACACTGGCGGGAGGGGCAGCGGGGCTGCCCTTGGCGCTCAGCACCAGACGGTGCAACGCAAAATGCGCGGTACGGGAGACGATGCCCCCCGCCATGGCGGCCTGAAACTGCGGACGGGTTTTCAGCCGTTGCATGCAGGCACCCCGTTTGGAACCTGACGGTACAAACCGGGGAGCAGGCCGTCAGTCAACCGAGCTGACCGGCTTTAGACGGCCAGGCGCTTGCGGCCCTTGGCGCGGCGTGCGTTGATGACGGCACGGCCGCCGCGGGTCTTCATGCGGACGAGGAAACCGTGGGTGCGCGCGCGGCGCGTCTTGGAAGGCTGATATGTACGTTTCATGGTGCTATTCCTTGAGGTTCAGTTCCGGACTGCTGCTTTTGAACCCCTGCCCCATCCCACTGGCAGGCCACTGTGGGCTGCATGCGAAAGGGCAGAAATAACGGCGCGCCGGGTCAAATCACCCTGAACACATTCAGGGAAACCCGCAATTATCGCAGGCTTGCACCCCGCTGGCAATGCCCCAACGTACGCGCCTGCCCCGCCGTGCGCAAAAGCCCAGGTCGCTACCCCAGGCTGGAAGAGGCGGCAGCAGTGCGGGGCCGGGCTGTGAGCCCCCGTGGAAACCCGCACAGACGGGCCGTGCGAAATTGTGGATAACTCCTTGACAAGCTACAATCCGCCGCCCAGCCCCGTTCCTCCTATCCACAACAAGAATTCCCCTGAAATGACCGAGGAACCCTCCCACAGCCCCCACCAATCTTCCGGTGCCGACGCCGGCCAGGGCCTGTGGCAAGCCTGCGTTGAGCAACTGGCGCAAGACCTGCCCGAGCAGCAGTTCAACACCTGGATCAAGCCCCTGGTGGCCCAGGTTGCCGAGGATTTTTCGAAGGTGACGCTGCTCGTGGGCAACCGCTTCAAGCTCGACTGGATCCGCGCGCAATACGCAGGGCGCATTGCCGCCCTGCTCGAAGGCCTATATGGCCAGCCGGTGACGCTGGAGTTAGCGCTTGCTCAGCGTGAATCCGTTGCGCGCACTTATGTCAGGCCCAGCGCCCCCGAGCCTTCCAGCCAGGCTGCGTCCACCGAAACAGCGCCCAGCAGCGGCGACGACGCGACCAACGGCGCATTTCGCAATCGCCTGAACGCTGCCCTCACCTTCGAAACCCTCGTGGAGGGCACGGCCAACCGCATGGCACGCTCTGCCGCCATGCATGTGGCGGGCATGCCCGGGCACCTGTACAACCCGCTGTTCATCTACGGCGGCGTGGGCCTGGGCAAGACCCACCTGGTGCACGCTGTGGGCAACCGCCTGCTGCAAGACCGGCCCGACGCCAAAGTTCTCTACATCCACGCCGAGCAGTTCGTGTCGGATGTGGTTAAGGCCTACCAGAGGCGCACCTTTGATGAATTCAAGGAGCGCTACCACTCGCTCGACCTGCTGCTGATCGACGACGTGCAGTTCTTCGCCAACAAGGACCGCACGCAGGAAGAATTTTTCAACGCGTTCGAGGCTCTGCTCGCCAAGAAGTCGCACATCGTGATGACGTCAGACACCTATCCGAAGGGCCTGGCCAACATCCACGAGCGGCTGGTGTCGCGTTTTGACTCGGGCCTGACGGTGGCGATTGAACCGCCCGAGCTGGAAATGCGCGTGGCCATTTTGATCAACAAGGCCCGCGTCGAAGGCACCGAGATGCCCGAGGAAGTCGCCTTCTTCGTCGCCAAGAACGTGCGCTCCAACGTGCGCGAGCTCGAAGGCGCGCTGCGCAAGATCCTGGCGTACTCGCGCTTCAACCAGAAAGAGATTTCGATCCAGCTCGCCCGCGAGGCGTTGCGCGACTTGCTGTCCATCCAGAACCGTCAGATTTCTGTGGAAAACATTCAGAAGACGGTGGCCGACTATTACAAGATCAAGGTTGCCGACATGTACAGCAAGAAGCGCCCAGCCAGCATTGCCCGCCCGCGCCAGATTGCGATGTACCTGGCCAAGGAGCTGACGCAAAAGAGCCTTCCGGAGATCGGAGAATTGTTCGGCGGACGCGACCACACCACCGTGCTGCATGCCGTGCGCAAGATCTCGGGCGAGCGCCAGCAGCTGACCGAGCTCAACCAGCAGCTGCACGTGCTTGAGCAGACCCTGAAAGGCTGAGCGCGTGCATTCGTTTCCCGCAACCGGTGTAAGAACTTGTTCGCTGCCCCCGCGAGGCGGCAAACACGTTCTTACAGGGCAAAATGGCGGGTTAGGCAGCAGGGGGAGGCACAACCCGTGCCGCTGTCCAAGCTCCGTTCCAAAAACCACAAGAGGTTGATGACATGATCGTCCTGAAGGCAACACAAGACAAGGTTCTCGCGGTTCTGCAGTCCGTGGCGGGCATCGTGGAGCGGCGCCACACGCTGCCCATCCTGGCCAATGTGCTGATCCGCAAGACGGGCAATGCGCTGCAGCTGACGACCAGCGACCTCGAAATCCAGATCCGCACCACGGCCGAACTGGGCGGCGACACCGGCGACTTCACCACCACGGTGGGTGCGCGCAAGCTCATCGACATCCTGCGCACCATGCCCGGCGACCAGACCGTGAGCCTGGAGTCGCAGGCATCCAAGCTGGTGCTCAAAGGTGGCAAAAGCCGCTTTACGTTGCAAAGCCTGCCGGCCGAAGACTTCCCGCTGGTGCAGGAATCCGCCGCTTTCGGCCCCGTGTTCGCCGTGCCCCAAAAGACGCTGAAGGACCTGCTGGGTCAGGTGTCGTTTGCGATGGCCGTGCAGGACATCCGCTACTACCTTAACGGCATCTTGTTCGTTGCCGAGGGCAAGACACTGAGCCTGGTGGCCACCGACGGCCACCGCCTGGCCTTTGCCAGCGCCACGCTGGATGTGGAAGTGCCCAAGCAGGAAGTCATCTTGCCGCGCAAGACCGTGATCGAGCTGCAGCGCCTGCTGAGTGACGCGGGCGGCGAGAACCAGCCCCACATCGAGATGCAGTTTGCCAACAACCAGGCCAAGTTCACCTTTGGCGGCATGGAGTTCGTCACCAAACTGGTCGAGGGGAAGTTCCCCGACTACAACCGCGTGATCCCCAAGAACCACAAGAACAGCGTCACCCTGGGCCGCGCGCCGCTGCTGGCCAGCCTGCAGCGCACCGCCATCATGACCAGCGACAAGTTCAAGGGCGTGCGCCTGAACATCGAGCCTGGCACCCTGCGCGTGGCGTCCAACAACGCCGAACAGGAAGAAGCCGTGGACGAACTCGACATCGACTACGGTGGCGACACCATAGAGATCGGCTTCAACGTGACCTACCTCATCGACGCCCTGGCCAACATGGGCCAGGACATGGTGAAGGTGGAGCTTTCGGACGGCAACAGCTCTGCGCTGCTGACCATCCCCGATAACGACAGCTTCAAGTATGTGGTGATGCCCATGCGCATCTGAGGCAGCCCGCCCGCCTGAGTGCCTGTATGCACGCTTGCCTGAAACACCTCAGCACAGCTGCCCGCACCTACTATCGTATTGATAGCTGCTAGCGCTTACTGGATAAGCGCCAAAGCCCAATTTGACTCATATAGACACATTGGAAACCCCAGTTTCCACGGATTCCAAGGCCCACCATGACCGCTGACAACAACCTGCCCGAGCAAGAACCTACTGGCACGGGTGAGCCTGCTCCCACCACCAAGATCGATACCAACCAGGCCGGCGCCAGCGAGAGCTACGGCGAAGGCGCCATCACCATCCTGGAAGGCCTGGAGGCCGTGCGCAAGCGCCCCGGCATGTACATCGGGGATACCAGCGACGGCACCGGCCTGCACCATCTGGTGTTCGAGGTGGTCGACAACTCCATCGACGAAGCACTGGCCGGCCACTGCGACGACATCGTCGTCACCATTCACACCGACAACTCCATCAGCGTCACCGACAACGGCCGTGGCATCCCCACCGGCGTGAAGATGGACGACAAGCACGAGCCCAAGCGCAGTGCCGCCGAAATTGCCCTGACCGAGCTGCACGCGGGCGGCAAGTTCAACCAGAACAGCTACAAGGTGTCCGGCGGCCTGCACGGCGTGGGCGTGAGCTGCGTGAACGCGCTGTCCAAGATGCTGCGCCTGACCGTGCGCCGCGAAGGCAAGGTGCATGCGCTGGAGTTCAGCAAGGGCGTGGTGCAAAACCGCATCGTGCAGACGGTGGACGGCGTCGAGGTCTCTCCCATGCAGGTGCTGGACGACACCGACAAGCGCGGCACCGAAGTGCACTTTTTGCCCGACACCGAAATCTTCAAAGAGAACAACGAGTTTCACTACGAGATTTTGGCCAAGCGCCTGCGTGAGCTGTCCTTCCTGAACAACGGCGTGCGCATCCGCCTCAAAGACGAACGCAGCGGCAAGGAAGATGACTTCTCCGGCGCCGGCGGCGTGCGCGGCTTTGTTGAGTTCATCAACAAGGGCAAGACCGTGCTGCACCCCACCTCGTTCTACGCCGCAGGCGAGCGCCCTGCCGAGAGCTACGGCGGCATCCCCGGCACGCACATCGGCGTGGAAGTGGCCATGCAGTGGAACAGCGCCTACACCGAGCAAGTGCTTTGCTTTACCAACAACATTCCCCAGCGTGACGGCGGCACCCACCTGACCGGCCTGCGCGCCGCGATGACCCGCGTCATCAACAAGTACATCGAAGAGAACGAGCTGGCCAAGAAGGCCAAGGTCGAAGTCACCGGCGACGACATGCGCGAAGGCCTGTGCTGCGTGCTGAGCGTGAAGGTGCCCGAGCCCAAGTTCAGCAGCCAGACCAAGGACAAGCTGGTGTCGAGCGAAGTGCGCGCGCCGGTCGAAGACATCGTGGGCAAGCTGCTGACCGACTACCTGCAAGAAAAACCCAACGACGCCAAGATCATCTGCGGCAAGATCGTGGAAGCCGCCCGCGCCCGCGAAGCCGCCCGCAAGGCCCGCGAAATGACGCGCCGCAAGGGCGTGCTCGACGGCATGGGCCTGCCCGGCAAACTGGCCGACTGCCAGGAAAAAGACCCGTCGCTGTGCGAGATCTACATCGTAGAGGGTGACTCCGCCGGCGGCTCTGCCAAGCAGGGCCGCGACCGCAAATTCCAGGCCATCCTGCCACTGCGCGGCAAGATCCTGAACGTGGAAAAAGCCCGCTACGAAAAGCTGCTGACCAGCAACGAAATCCTGACGCTGATCACGGCCCTGGGTACCGGCATCGGCAAGGCGGGCGGCACCACCGGGGGCGATGACTTCGACGTAGCCAAGCTGCGCTACCACCGCATCATCATCATGACAGACGCCGACGTGGACGGCGCCCACATCCGCACCCTGCTGCTCACCTTCTTCTACCGCCAGATGCCCGAGCTGGTCGAACGCGGCCACATCTACATCGCCCAGCCGCCGCTGTACAAGGTGAAGGCGGGCAAGGAAGAGCTGTACCTGAAGGACGGCCCCGCGCTCGACGGCTTCTTGCTGCGCATTGCGCTCAACCACGCGAGCGTGAGCACCGGTGGCGCCAACCCACAGGTGCTGACCGGCGACACCTTGGCCGAGCTGGCACGCAAGCACCAGGTGGCCGAGAGCGTGATCGACCGCCTCTCCAACTTCATGGACGCCGAAGCCCTGCGCGCTATTGCCGACGGCGTGGGCCTGAAGCTCGACACCGTGGCCGACGCCGAAGCCAGCGCCGTGCAGCTGCAGGCCAAGCTGCGCGAGCTGAACACGAACGGCATCCCTGCCGAAGTGGCCGGCGAATTCGACGTGCGCACCGACAAGCCCATCCTGCGCATCAGCCGCCGCCACCACGGCAACATCAAGAGCAGCGTGCTCACGCAAGACTTTGTGCACGGCGCCGACTACGCCGCCCTGGCCGAAGCGGCCGACACCTTCCGTGGCCTGCTGGGCGAGGGCGCCAAGGCGATGCGCGGCGAAGGCGACAAGCAGAAGGAAGAAAAAGTCAGCGACTTCCGCCAGGCCATGAAGTGGCTCATCAGCGAAGCCGAACGCACCACCAGCCGCCAGCGCTACAAGGGGCTGGGTGAGATGAACCCCGAGCAGCTGTGGGAAACAACGATGGACCCGAATGTGCGGCGTTTGTTGCGCGTGCAGATCGACGATGCGATCGAGGCGGATCGCGTGTTCACGATGCTGATGGGCGATGAGGTGGAGCCACGCCGGGATTTCATTGAAACCAACGCTTTGCGCGCTGGGAATATTGACGTTTGAGGGAATTACTCACCATGAAAATCGAAAACGCCATTTTCGATTTTCATGGTGTTTGATAGCACGAGCAGCATGTTGATTGAACGCCGCCAACTCGTTGACTAGTTCGCTCGGCTGATTTCAGCCTTTCGCGCAGTGTAGTTGGTGGGCCCGAGGCAAGTAGGCAAGACCACACTGGCGCGGCGTGGCCAGCCCCCAGTATTTCGATCTGGAAGACCCCATCTCACGCCAGCGGCTGGCCGATCCTATGACCACGCTGGCGGGCCTGCAAGGACTGGTGGTAGTTGCCGAGGTCCAGCACATGCCCGCCTTGCCCGAGACGCTGCGGGTGCTGATGGACCGCTCCGGTCACATGCGCCAGGACGGCCAATACGCAGCGATGCGCCAAAGCTCACACAGAGCGAGAGCGTGCGCATCGCGCCGGGGGACCTGAACCTCGACGTGCTGTATGTGGTCTACCCTGGCCCGCACCGGTATCCGTTGACACACCAAGTAGAGGCAGTGCCTTTGACCGCGCTACTGGCGTAGGCGCATTGGGCCGACACTCAAAACCCTACTAGCCGGTCTCAACCGGTAGAGCACTGACAGATCCCTGCTGCGCATCGATCGTTACCACTCAGCCAGCATCAATATCACCGATAAGCCGCTACCGGCACCTTCCATAAATACAGAAGCCCCAGGCACATGCCTGAGGCTTTCGTTCTCGACAGCGCGATCACTGGAGAAAGTTACTTGGTCGCGTCTTTGATGTCTTCCTTGGCATTACCGTAGTTCTTCTGAACATTGCCTTCCACCTGCTTGGCAGCGCCCTTCACCTGGTGCTCCGGGCTGTTAAATACCTCGCCGGCTTTTTGTTGAACCTTGCCTGCGGCTTCTTTTGCAGCGCCCTTGACTTGATCGGTGTTCATATGAGGTCCTTTCGGTTGTTTCGCGTGAAGAGCACTATTGCTCTGCATGACTCCTAAGCTAATCACTCTGCGCTGGGGCGAACGCCGGTCGACGGCTAAGACTGGCGTCGGTTGCGGCTGACACACACCTGATGGCAGGTTTCCAACCGAACCGTTTTAAGAACCGGGCGTCACGCGTTCCCGTTTACTCCGCGCGGTCTGCTCCCGCTTGTTCAATGCGGTCCTTGTTTGTGGTACTCCGGGTGCCTTTCAGATGCATCTCGACGTCCGCCGCCTTGTCGCCCACTTGGGCCACAGCGTCTTTGAGTTGCTCTTCAGTGGTGTCGAGCTCGCTCGTCCACCGGGCAAGCGACTCAGAATCCCGAACGTTGATGCGGTCTGTTTGTTGTTGTGCAGATGTAGTCATGAAGACGCCCTTGTTGGTTTGGGTTACGAGAGTCGGCGTCCGGGCAGCTCCCGAGCGTCGAAAACTGATGCTAGCCAACGGTTCTCAGCGCTTGTGTAGGCCGATCATCTGGCGGGGTGTCGTCCGATCGGCGTTGACACCGGCGGAGACAGAGGCTGAGCCGTGAACTCACCAACCTGTGGGCGCGAGGACCTTCCGTGCGGGCCACTCGTCGGCACAGGCACAATCACCTCCCCATGCGCTCCCCCATCGCCATCGTTGACGTAGACCGCCTCGACACCTGGACCCGCTACCGCGCTGGCCTGTGCGACACCTGCGCGGCCAACTGCTGCACCATGCCGCTGGAAGTGCAGCTCTCCGACCTGGTGCGGCTCGAACTGGTGGACCCGTTCGAGGCCGAGCACGAGGAAATCCGCCACATTGCCAAGCGGCTGCAGAAGGCGCGGCTGATTGATCACTTCAACCACAAGAACGCCATCTTCACGATGGCGCGGCGGGCAAGTGGGGACTGCAACTTTCTCGACCCCAAGACGCGGCTGTGCACGGTGTATGACAAGCGGCCCGAGACCTGCCGCCTACACCCGCACAAGAAGAGCCCCAAGCCGGGGTACTGCGCCTATGGGACGCGAGAGCTGCAACGCCGGGGCTGACACATTGACATCGTCCAGGCCGCGCTGTGCGGCGCTGCTTAGCACCAAGCAGTGTGTGGGTCAGCGCCCATCATTCCTGCTTGGTCTGCTTCCAGATGCGGTCTGCGCGCTCCCACGCGGCTTTGGCGGCGGGCTCTGCATCCATCCAATTCAGACGGCTCGCTTGGCGCTCGGTGTCCCAGCGTTGTTGCAAATGGGTGCGGGCATCGTTCCAGTCGGCGCGGCCGTCGATGACGCTCTGGTAGCCGGCGCGGTAGGCGGGGGCGTAGTCGTCAAAGGTGTAGGCGTCGGAGTAGTAGGGCTCTTTGTGATAGGCAGCGCGCCAGTGGGCGTCTTCGGCCGTGGGGTTGACGGCCTCGGCGGCGCCCTTGCCGGCCAAGCCGCCGACTACAGCGCCCACCACGGCGCCCACGGCCGTGCCGATGGGGCCGCCGACCGAGCCCGCTGCAGCGCCGGTAACAGCGCCACCCGCTGCGCCAATGCCGGTACCGATGGGGTGGGCGCCAGGCGCCTGGGTGATAGGGTCGGGGTTGAGGTCGCGGGTGGGCTGCGTCATGGCGTGTCTCCTGAAATAAATGGGTGAATGGGCGAGTAACCAAAGGTCGGCCGGACTTGGCGTTGGGTTTGTCGCCGCAGTGTGACGATGGTTGCTACAACACGGGCCGCGCGGTGTAGGCCAACGGCGGGCACCTGCGACAGTGCGCCGCGTGACGAGTCACCAGTTACAAAGCGCGGGCAGGGTGGACAACACGGTCTGAAAGAGCAACGCAGCGGGGGGCCGGACTTGTTAAAGTGGCTGCCCCGTGGATGCAACACAGAGGCCGCCGTGGAAACAGCCGCAGAACCCCTCAGCAGCAGCGATAGCAACACCCGCAACACCAACCCGCGCATCCGCGTCGGCATCGGCGGCTGGACGTTTGAGCCCTGGCGCGACAACTTCTACCCCGCCGGCCTGGCCCACAGCAAAGAGCTGCACTACGCCAGCCGCCAGCTCACGGCCATCGAGGTCAACGGCACCTACTACAGCACCTTCAAGCCCGCCACCTTTGCCAAGTGGCACAACGAGACGCCCGAGGGCTTCATGTTCTCCCTCAAGGCCAACCGCTTTGCCACGCACCGGCGCGTGCTGGCGGAGGCAGGCGATTCGATCGCGCGGTTTGTCGACAGTGGCATCTCGGAGCTGAAGGACAAGCTCGGGCCCATCGTGTGGCAGTTCATGCCGACCAAGGTGTTTGAGGCCGGTGATTTCGAGGCCTTTTTGGCACTGCTGCCGCGCGAGGTGGGCGGCCTGCGCCTGCGCCATGCGCTGGACGTGCGCCACCCGAGTTTTGTAACGCCGGAGTTTGTGGCGCTGGCTCGCCAGTACGGCTGTGTGCCGGTGTGCACGGACTCCGACAAGTTTCCCGCCATTGCGGATGCCGAGGCGGACTTTGCCTACCTGCGGCTCATGCGCAGCCAGAGCGATGTCGCTACGGGCTACAAGCCCGCGGCGATTGCGCACTGGGCCGAGGGTGTGCGCACCTGGACCGCTGGCGAGCGGGCCCGCGATGTGTTTGTGTACTTCATCAACGGTGCCAAGGAGCGCGCACCTGCAGGTGCGATGGAGCTGCTGAGGCAACTGGGTCTGCGCACCTAGTGTCCCGAGTTAGAGGTTCGTTGAAAAACCGAAGATGTCGAAATCGTTGTCAGGCAAGGCGCAAACCACAGCGATAGCAGTAGCTATCGCGAGGATTTACAACGCAGCATGGCTGCGATTTTCGACATCTTCATGAAACGAACTTCTCACTCGGGACACTAGCCCACTGCGGCAGCGGGGCTGCTATACCGCCTCGCGCTGCGAAAAATCGCGCGGTGCTTCGCCACCATCGGGCACGTTGCCCACCACCACGCGCTCCACACGCGCATGCTCGGGCCCCTGGTGCGCCCAGTCGACGAGCGCTGCCACCGCCGCCTCGGTGCCCCAGGCGCAGGCTTCGACACGGCCGTCGCGCCGGTTGCGCACCCAGCCCGTCACGCCCAGGCGCCCGGCGGCCTGCACCATGGACCACCGGTAGCCCACGCCCTGCACCTGGCCGGTGATGAGGAGGTGGCGGGTAACGAGGGCGGGCGGGGAAGGGGTAGCAGCAGTCATGGCGGCACTGTAGCGTGGAGCGCGCGGGCGCCGCGCACGCCCCGCCTTGTGGCGCCCGCCCCGCCACGGCACACTGCTGCACAACCGCTCCTGCCATGACTGCCCGCACCCCCAAGGCCCTGCCCGCCATCGACCCCCAGCGCTGCACTGGCTGTGGCTGGTGTGTGGCGGTGTGCGCGCCGCATGTGCTGTCGCTGCAGGTGCAGCGCCCCGATGGTGGTGCCGGAGATGCGGGGACATGGGGGCCCAAGCGCTCCACCCTGCACGACGCGCAGGCATGCACCGGCTGCGCGCTGTGTTTGGTGCGCTGCCCGTTCGGCGCCATCTCCATGGTGCGGGTACCGCCACCCAGGGAGCAGGCTGCGCAATAGCGGCTTTGTCCCACAGCGGGTGGCCACGCAACGTGATGAGATGGCGGGCTGTGCGGCGCGCGTTCTGCACGGTCTGCGCGGGCGCCGCCGCTGTGCCCCTCCCCCCTCACCATCCACCCGTACAAGGAGAACCCCCATGTCCGAAAAAACAGCCAGCGTTCACTGGGTTGGCGCCGGCAAAGCCGGCCAAGGCCAGATCAGCACCGAAACCGGCGCGCTGGACAAGTACCCCTATGGCTTTGCCAGCCGCTTTGGTGACGACCGCAAGGGCACCAACCCCGAGGAGATCGTGGGCGCGGCACATGCGGCCTGCTTCACCATGGCGTTTTCGTTTGCGGCAGACAAGGCGGGTATCAAGACGGACACCATCGACACCACGGCCGCCGTGCGCCTGGCCAAAGACGGCGATGGTTTTGTCATCGACCGGATTGCGCTCACCCTGCGGGCCAAGGTGCCGGGCATGGACGATGCCGCTTTTCAAAAGCTGGCGGCCGATGCCAAGGCCAACTGCCCGCTGTCGAAAGCGCTGGCCGCCGTGCCGGAGATCACGCTGACCGCCACGCTGGTGGAGTGACGGAGCGCAAAACTTCACGCCAAAATAGTGCCTAGCGCTTGCTGGCAAAGCGCTGAAAGCTATTAAATCAATAGCTTATGAACCATCGCCGAGGGCGCGCTGCAGCTTACCCCTGCGGCGGTGCGCCCACAGCAACGCGCTGCGCGGCTTGACGGCCCCTCCACCGCCTGCGCTACACTGCGCCCTTCATGTCGTACGCTTCCCTCCCCATCAACAACGCACGCGCCACTGCCGTCCAAGGCATGGGCATGATGATGCGCGCGTTGTTCACGCGGGCGATGGGTGCACGAATGATTACCACCATTACCACCGCGGCCACCTGAGCACGCGCAGGTGGCCGTTTCGGCAGCCACCTGGTAATCGTTCTCTCTTCTCCCCAAGACGAATTGACTGAAACCCAGCTCTGGCAGCTGGGTTTTTTTGTTTGTTCGTTCGTTAGCCGGAGAAGTCCATGTACCGCGATCCCGTCCAGTCCCTTGTTGAGGCCCCGTTGCTGCCGTCGTCCGCCACGGCCATGCGCCCCCTGCGCGTGGGCATGATCGGGATTGGCACCGTGGGCGCAGGCACCTTCCGTGTGCTGGCGCGCAACCAGGCGCTGATTGCCGCCCGTGCGGGCCGGGGCATCAAGCTGGTGGTGGTGTGCGCCCGCAGCCTGGCCCGCGCCATGGGCGTGGTGGGCAAGGACGTGGCGCTGACCAACGACCCGATGCAGGTCGCCACGCACCCCGAGGTGGATGTGCTGGTGGAGGCCGCCGGCGGCACCGGCCCCGCACGCGACTGGGTGCTGGCCGCCATCCGTGCGGGCAAGCATGTGGTCACCGCCAACAAGGCGCTGCTGGCCGAGCATGGCAACGAGATCTTTGCCGCCGCGCGCCAGCACGGCGTGGCCGTGGCGTACGAAGGCGCTGTGGCCGTGAGCATCCCCATCGTGAAGGCGCTGCGCGAGGGCCTCACGGCCAACCGCATCGAGTGGGTGGCGGGCATCATCAACGGCACCACCAACTTCATCCTGAGCAAGATGGAGGGTGAAGGCGTGGGCTTTGCCGAAGCGCTGGCGCAGGCCCAGGCGCTGGGCTATGCCGAGGCCGACCCGGCGTTTGACATCGAGGGCATCGACGCCGCGCACAAGATCACATTGCTGGCGGCCAACGCATTCGGTATGCCGGTGCGCTTTGCCGATGCGCAGGTGGAGGGCATCACCGCGCTGCAGGGCCTGGACGTGGCCTGCGCCGAGCAGCTGGGCTTTCGCATCAAGCTGCTGGGCGTAGCGCGGCGCCGGGAGGGTGAAGGCGTGGAGCTGCGCGTGCAGCCCGCGCTGGTGCCCGCTACGCATTTGCTGGCGCATGTGAACGGGTCGATGAACGCCGTGATGGTTAAAGGCGATGCCTCGGGCGTGACGATGTACTACGGCGCGGGCGCGGGGTCGGAGCAAACTGCGTCGGCCGTGATTGCCGACCTGGTGGACGTGGCGCGGCTCGATGGCACGCACGCGGGCCAGCGCGTGCCGCACCTGGGCTTTCACGCCCATGCGGTCAACGAAGACCTGGCCGTGCTGCCGCGCGCCGCCGTGTTCACGCGGCATTACCTGCGTGTGCCCGTACACAGCGCGCAGCAGATCGAGGCCGTTGGCGCCTGGCTGGCTGCGCAGCAGGTGCCGGTGGCGCGCATGGAGCTGGCCTGCGAAAAGTCGCTGACCGCCCACGCCGGGCCACAGGTGCTGGTGCTGACCGACGCGGTGACGCAGGCCACGGTGGACCTGACGGCGCATGCGCTGGCCGAGCACCCGGCGGTGGCGGGGCCGGTGGTGGCGCTGCGGGTGGAGACGCTGGAGGGGTGATGCGGAAGTCGCTGCACGGGCCTACCAGCCCGTAGGCCGGGTTAGTGCAGCGTAACCCGACACCACCGCCACGTTCCCGCCCAACGTCGGGTTACGCCCTGGCGGGCTAACCCGACCTACATTCCGAGGCCAAAATCGGCTCAATGGCTTATACAGCAAGCGCAAGAAGCTATGCTAAAGATAGCAAACGGCACTTCGCACTACTGCGGCATCCGCACCAGCGCCGCCATGTCCGCAGCCGCCGGTGTGCCCTCCGCCAACAAGCCCTGCACCACGCCGGCGCGATCGGTGTCGGTGCGGTTCTGGCTCACCTTCCAGATGCCCTCCCAGCGCTCCACCGCCAGCTCGATGCCCACGATGGCGCGCAGCAGCTTGTCGATGTAGTCCGGCGGCGCGTCGTCGATGCGCCAGGGGTCGGCGCGGTGAGCCTCGTGCTGCTCGCTCAGGGTGTGCAGGATGCCGCGCAGGCGCACCGGGTCGTCGAACGCGCTTAAAGCACCGTGGGCGTGCACGGTGGCGTAGTTCCAGGTGGGCACCTGCTTGCCGTCGATGGCCTTGGATGGATACCACAAGGGCGACACATAGGCCTGCGGGCCATGGAACACCGCCACCGCCTGCTGGGGCAGCAGTGGCCACAGCGCGTTGGCGCGGGCCACGTGGCCGATGAGCCTGCCCTGCGTGCCGCGCGTTGGGTCCAGGTACAGCGGGATGTGATTGACGTGCAGCGCGCCTTCGTGCGCAATGACCAGCGTGGCCAAAGGCTGGGCACGGACAAGGGCCTGTTGGGCCCCGGCATCGGCCATCTGAAACTGCCGGTTGGGGTTGGCCATGTCAGCCCCCTTCCACTTCCAGCACCGGGGCGCAGTCGATCTGCGTCTTGACCGAGTTGGCCAGAAAACACGCTGCGTGGGCGCGATGGTGCAGCTCGTCCAGCTGGGCAGCGCTGGGCGCGTGCGCCGCGTCAAAGCGCGTGACGGGCCTCAGCTGCACATGGGTGACCACCACTTGGCCCTCTGCGTTCTTGGCCATGGTGCCCACGGCCGGGTCGGCATAGTGGTTGAGCCGATAGCCCGCGCGGCTGGCAAAGTCCATGAACCACAGCATGTGGCAGCTCGACAGCGCGGCGACATAGGCTTCTTCCGGGTCCACCGCCGCCGCGTCGGAGTACGGCAGCGGCACCACGTGGGGCGACGAAGACGCAGCCACGGTGGCGCCGCCGTCAAACCGCCAGGTGTGGGCACGGTGGTAGCGTTTGTCCAGAAAGTCGTCGGTGCCACGGGACCAGGTGACGGTGGCGGTGTGTTCGGCCATGAGGGTCTTTCGTCCGGGGTTTCTAAAATGGTTCTTCAGTTTATGGCTTCATCACCACAACCAAGGGGCCAATTCATGCCAGTTGCCGGAGCCAATTCACACACCACATCGACCCCGGATGGGCGGCTGGGCCAGCTGCGCCAGCAGGTGTACGAGCAGCTGCGCAGCGCCATCGAGCAGGGCCGGCTGCCTGCGGGCACGCGCCTGCCGCCTTCGCGCGAGCACGCGGCCAGCCTGGGCGTGGCGCGCAACACCGTGCTGTGGGCCGTGCAGCGCTTGCAGGCCGAGGGCTATGTGGAGGGGCGGGTGGGCGACGGCACCTATGTCTCGCAGGCCGCAGCCGCGCCACCCGCGCCGGGCCTGGTGGCACCGCCACGCGGCCTGTCGCGGCGCGGGCAGCTCATTGCCGAGACGGCCGCGCGCTGGCGGCCGCCGCATGTGGCGGCGCGGGCGTTTCGCATTGGCGCACCCGAGGTGGACACCTTTCCCTTTGCGCTGTGGGACCGACTGGCGCGCCAGGCCACGGCCGCGCAGCGCAGCGCCCGCGCGCAATACCTGGACCCTGCGGGCGACCCTGACTTGCGCCAGGCCATTGCGCTGTGGCTGTGGGCATCACGCGGCATCCGCTGCGATGCGGCGCAGGTGGTGGTGTGCTCGGGCTCGCAGCAAGGTATCGACCTGATCGCGCGGCTGCTGCTGGACGCGGGCGACGAGGTGCTGGTGGAAGACCCGGGCTACCCCGGCATCCGCACCAGCCTGCTGGGCCACGGTGCGCTGGCGCGGCCGGTGGCGCTGGATGCGCAGGGACTATGCATCGACGAGGGCGCGGCCCAGTGGCCCCGCGCATGCATGGCCGTGGTCACGCCCACGCACCAGTTCCCGACCGGCGTGCGCATGGGCCTGGCGCGGCGGCAGGCCCTGCTGCAGTGGGCGCGCACGAACGACGCCTGGGTGGTGGAAGACGACTACGACGGCGAATTCCAGTACGGCAGCGCATCGCAACGCGTGCCGGCGCTGTGCAGCCTGCCGGGCTCGGAGCGGGTGCTGTATGTGGGCACCTTCAGCAAGACCTTGCACCCCGGCCTGCGCCTGGGCTTTGTGGTGGTGCCGCCCGCGCTGGTCGAGGCCTTTGCCATGGCCCGCGCCATCACCGACCGGCATGCACCGGGCGATACGCAGGCCGTGCTGGCGCGCTTCATTGCCGAAGGCCATTTGCTGCGCCATCTGCGGCAGATGCGCGAGCTGTACCCGGCGCGCCAGCGGGTGCTGATGGACGCGCTGGCAGATGCCAGCGACGGCGCCTGGCAACTGCAGCCTAGCGACCGGGGCATGCACTTGCTGTACGAAGCCGCACCGGGCAGCGATGACGAGACCTTGAGCCGCCGGGCGCTCACGGCCGGGGTGATGCTGGCGCCACTGTCGCGCTACGCAATGCAGTCACAGCGGCGGGGCTGGCTGCTGGGGTATGCGGGCTATGGCGAGGCGGAAATCCGTGCCGCAGCGCGCGTGGTGGGCGGGCTCACGCGCAGATTGCGATGAATCAATAAGCCCCAGGCTCCGCGGCCAGCGCAGCGCTACGGTCCGCCGACTTTGAAGCCACAACCTGCGGTTCCACCTTGCGCCACCAGTGCGCGGACAGCGCAGGCGCGCGGATGTCGAGCCGCTCGCCCATGATGGGCGCCACCAGCGGCACCTGCGCTGCCGCCGCGAGGGCGGTGATGCGCTCGAACGGCTCCACCCACGGGTGCAGCGACAGGTCGAACGTGCCGTTGTGGATGGGGAACAGATGGCGCCCCTGCACGTCCAGATGGGCCTGCAGGCTCTCCTCGGGGTGCATGTGGATGTCGGGCCAGTCGGCGTTGTAGGCGCCCGTTTCGATCAGGGTCAGATCGAACGGGCCGAACCGCTCACCAATGGCCTTGAAGCCGTCGAAGTAGCCCGTATCGCCGCTGAAGAAAATGCGCGTCTGCTCGTCGCCGTGCCCAGCGATCAACACCCATGACGCCCACAGCGTGCTGTTGCCGTCTTGCAAACCCCGGCCCGAGAAATGCTGTGCTGGCGTGGCCACCAGCTGCAGCCCACCGATGGTGGTGGCCTGCCACCAGTCAAACTGCTGCACCTTGGCCGCTGGCACACCCCAGCCGATGAGCCGGTCGCCCACGCCCAACGGCGTGATGAAGTGCTCCACCTTGGGCGCGAGCTTCTGGATGGCGGCGTAGTCCAGGTGGTCGTAGTGGTCGTGCGACAGGATCACGCCGGTGATGGGCGGCAGCTCGTCAATCGTGATGGGCGGCGCGTGAAAGCGCTTGGGGCCCAGGAACTGGAACGGCGAGGCGCGCTCGGAAAACACCGGGTCGGTCAGCCAGAACTTGCCGTTGATCTTGAAGAGCAGGGTGGAATGCCCCAGGCGCCACAGGCTCAGGTCGGGCGCGGCCAGCAGGTCCGACCGCATCACCGCGTACACCGGCACGGGCTGGCGCGGCACCGAGTCGTCGGGCTTGCCGGTGGCAAAGCGCCACATCACCTGCAGCGTCTTGAGGGCGCCCAGCGCGTGGCGGGGTGCCGCGTTGCGAAACTTGCCGCGCACGAACTGGGGCGACTGTTCATATGCCGCCGCCGACGGAGCGGCACGGGAGAAGATGCTGTGGGCCATGGCGATGAGGATCAGGTTGAACACAACCGCACAACGCGGGCGGCGGCGATGCATCTCAGGGTGGCGCACGGGTGGCCTTCTGAAAAGTGCACTGCACAGTGTAGTTCACTTTTCCAAAAAGTAAACTGCCGGGTGTAAAATTTACGGATGCCCCCCGCCCCGCCACCCGCCCGCCTGACCGACCGCAAGCGCGATGCCATCGTGCAGGCCGCCGTCGCCGAGTTCCGCGAACACGGCTTCAACGGCACCAGCATGGACCGCGTTGCAGCGGCTGCTGACGTGTCCAAACGCACGGTGTACAACCACTTCCCAAGCAAGGAAGAGCTGTTCGAAGCCATCCTGGAACAGCTGTGGGATCGCAGCCAGTCCCTGGAAGATCCCGCCTACGACGCCGCGCGCCCGCTGCGCGTGCAGTTGCTGCAGGTGCTGGAGCAGAAGATGCAGCTGCTCAACGATGCAAGCTTCATCGACCTGTCGCGTGTGGCCATGGCCGAGATCATGCGCAGCCCCGAGCGCGCCCAGGCCATGGCCGAGCGGCTGGCCGAAAAGGACGACGGCCTGCCCCGGTGGATGCGCGCCGCGCAGAAAGACGGCCGGCTGCGCCCCAATGCCGACGCACAACGGGCGGCGCACCAGTTGCACGGCTTGGTCAAGGCATTTGCCTTTTGGCCGCAGGTGGCCATGGGCCGCCCGGCGCTGGCTGTGGCCCAGCAGCAGAAAGTGCTGGCGGACGCGGTGGACATGTTCCTTGCCTACTACGCAGTGGAGGCCGTCCCCCCGGCCGCAGAAGCCGCGCGCCCCGCCACCAAGAGAAAGCGCTGAGCCACGCACTGACTCCCCCATCCAGCTACCCAGCATCACTCCATCATGCCCATCGCCCCCTATCTCGACACCCAGCCCACGCTGGGGACCGGCGTCTACCTCCACGCATCCGCCCAGGTCATTGGCGACGTCACCCTGGGGCCAGACAGCTCGGTGTGGTGCAACGCCGTGCTGCGCGGCGATGTGAACCGCATCACCGTAGGTGCCTGCAGCAACGTCCAGGACCTGACGATGGGCCATGTGTCGCACCGCAACGCCAGCAAGCCCGAAGGCTCGCCGCTCGTCATCGGCGACTACGTCACGGTAGGCCACTCGGTCATCCTGCACGGTTGCCGGATCGGCAATGAATGCCTCATTGGCATGGGCTCCATCGTGATGGATGACGCCATCATCGAAGACCGCGTGATGCTGGGCGCGGGCAGTCTGGTCTCGCCCGGCAAGGTGCTGGAAAGCGGCTACCTCTACATCGGCCGCCCCGCGGTGCGCCAGCGCGCACTGACCGAGGCCGAGATTGCTTACCTCAAGTATTCGGCCGAGCACTATGTGCGGGTGAAGAACAACTACCAGGGATGACCTGCATCACTCCCTGCGGTCTGTGATAGCGCGGTCTCAGGCAGTCCGCTGCGTTGCTTTTCTTGCCAATAGCCCGCTATTGGCTGCAAAAAGACGCCTTGCGGCCTGTCCTGATCCGCACTACCACCGACTCGCGAGGGTGATGCAGGACATCCCAAGCGGCACACCCCACGCGGCTGCGGAGCCCCCGGCGCCCCCCGCCCACCAGGGATAAAGCAGGGCCGGGATAATTGGGGGTTCCACGACCCCTGCGGCGGCACCGCATCGCCCCATTGCCTGTGTCCACCATGTCTGCCGTCGCCCCCGCCTCACCCGCCCAGCGCGTCCTCTCCGTCATCCCCCCGATGACGCAGCTGAACACGCCGTATCCCTCCACCGCCTACCTCACGGGCTTTCTGCGCTCGCGCGGCGTGACGGCGTTCCAGGAAGACCTGGCATTGGCGCTGGTGCTGCGCTTGCTCTCGCCCGAAGGTCTGAAAGTTGTGACCGCCAAAGTGGACGCACTGCCCGCCAAAAAGCAGAGCCCCGCCGTTCAAAGTTTTGCGGCGCAAAAGGACCGCTACCTCGCCACCATCGGCCCCGCCATTGCCTTCTTGCAAGGCCGCGACAGCACGCTGGCCCACCGCATCGTGGGCCGCAACTACCTGCCCGAGGGGCCGCGTTTTGCCACGCTGGATGTGTACGTGGATGACGAGGGCGGCGACCCGCTGGGCTGGGCCTTTGGCGCTTTAGGCCTGACCGACAAGGCCAAGCACCTGGCCACGCTGTACCTGAACGACCTGGCCGATGTGCTGCGCGACGCGGTGGACGAGCGCTTTGAGTTTGTGCGTTATGCCGAATCGCTGGCGGGCAGCCAGCCCACGTTTGACCCGCTGGCCAACGCGCTGGCCGCGCCGCACACGCTGGTCGATGAGCTGCTGGAGCAGCTCACGCACGAAGCCATCGCCAAACACCAGCCCACCGTGGTGCTGCTGTCCGTGCCGTTCCCCGGGTCCGTCTACGCGGCGTTCCGCATCGCCCAGGCCATCAAGGCACGCTACCCACACATCGCCACTGTGCTCGGCGGCGGCTTTGTGAACACCGAACTGCGCGAACTGGCCGACCCGCGTGTGTTTGACCACTTCGACTACGTGACGCTGGACGCGGGCGAACGCCCGCTGCTGGCGCTGCTGGAACACCTGCGCGGCGAACGCGGCCGCCAGCGCCTGGTGCGCACGTTCGTGCGCGGTGAGGATGGCTCGGTGCAGTACATCAACATGATGGAAGCCGACATCGCCTTTGCCGAGGTGGGAACACCCACCTGGGACGGCCTGCCGCTGGACCGCTACCTGTCGCTGCTGGACATGCTCAACCCCATGCACCGCCTGTGGAGCGATGGGCGCTGGAACAAGCTCACCGTGGCACACGGCTGCTACTGGAAGAAGTGCAGCTTCTGCGACGTGAGCCTGGACTACATCAGCCGCTACGAGGGCGCCAGCGCCGCCGTGCTGGCCGACCGCATCGAAGCCATCGTGCGTGAGACGGGGCAGACGGGTTTTCACTTTGTGGACGAAGCGGCACCGCCCAAGGCTCTCAAGGCCCTGGCCACCGAGCTGATTGCGCGCAACGCAGGCATCAGCTGGTGGGGCAACGTGCGGTTTGAAAAAACCTTTACCCCCGACCTTGCCGAGCTGCTGGCCGACAGCGGCTGCATCGCCATCTCCGGCGGGCTGGAGGTCGCTTCCGACCGGCTGCTCAGCCTGATGAAAAAGGGCGTGTCCGTAGACCAAGTGGCCCGCGTGACCAAGGCCTTCACCGACGCAGGCATCCTGGTGCATGCATACCTGATGTACGGCTTTCCCACCCAGACGGTGCAGGACACGGTGGACGCGCTCGAATACGTGCGCCAGCTGTTTGCCAACGGCTGCATCCAGAGCGGCTTCTTCCACCGCTTTGCCTGCACCGTGCATTCACCCGTGGGCAAGAACCCCGAGGAATACGGCGTGACCCTGGCGCCGCTGCCGCCGGGCGACTTCGCCAAGAACGACGTGGCCTTCATCGACCCCACGGGCGTGGACCACGACGCGCTGGGCGCGGGCCTGAAGAAGGCCATCTACAACTACATGCACGGCATCGGGCTGGAAGAGGACGTGCGCATGTGGTTCCCGTTCAAGGTACCCAAGACGACGGTTCGGCGTGACCGGATCGAGCGGGCGCTGCGGGAGCGAAGCTAGCGCAACGATGCTTTCAAAACGTCACACGGTTTTCGCTCTTCTAAGGACCCTCTTCACGAATCCCCTGCGTCATGTGCCGACGAATGCTTGAAGCCGAGACAATAGGCACATGAAGCAAAGCAGCCTGGGCCTGAGCAACACCACCAAGCGCACGCGCAAGC
>NZ_JBKBKQ010000001.1:0-547987 GCF_046294525.1 Acidovorax sp. | reverse complement strand
GCGTCCCTGTGAAAAAACCAGCAACTCCCCTTGCTCAAATGCAGTCCAGCGCTCGTTGATGGTGAGCGGGCTGGTTGCAATCACGGCCACCTCGTCGTTCTCCTGAGTCTCCTTGGAGAAGGCGGGTTCACAGTTCAGCGGATGAGAGCACGCTCTTGTGAGACCTCGGGACCTTATCAGGCATCCGAGCCGCCTGTGCGCTACGCCGCATGCCGGCACCATGATCGAGCTTGGCTGCAGGGTGCCCTATTCGAACAGGCGAAACCGAAGAACGCCATCGCCATCCATAACGCGACCCATCCGGCCTCCTCGCCACAGATAGTGGAGATGCGCTAGCGCTTCGCCCATGGCAAATGTCATCTGATGGGTATCCAGTGTTCGCCGGAAGAGGATGGGCAGGACGTCTGCAGCGCTCAGCGCGCGGTTCTGAGCGGCTTGCAAGATATCTGCGAGACGATCCTGGTGATGCTGGTGCAGCTGGTCGATGCGGGTAGTCAGCCCGGTGAAGGGCTTGCCGTGCGATGGAAGCACCGAGGTGGTTTCCGGCAAATCACGATACCGCAGGAGCGAAGTCAGAAAAAGCTGCAGAGGATTGGCTTCCGGTTCGCTCGCATGTACGCTGACATTGGTGGAGATGCGAGGTAGCACCATGTCTCCGCTGATCAGGGTGCCCAATTCAGCACAATAGAGGGCAATGTGTTCAGGAGCGTGCCCATAACCGCTGATGCAATGCCAAGTCCGACCGCCGATGTCGAGTACGTCGCCATCCATCAGTCTGCGAAAGCGAGCGGGGAGAGCTGGCACCAAGGTGGGAAAGTACGACGCCCGCCCGCGCACATGGCTGAGAAACGCTTCGTCCTGCGCACCGTGTAAGGCATAGAAGTCCGCACCTGCTTCGCCTCCAAACCCTTGGGGGTCGTACACGGCGACGCGGGCGACGTTGTAATCAGTGGCGCTGATCCACAGGCGGACATCCCAACGCGCGCACAGCCAGTGCGCCAGGCCGATGTGGTCGGGATGCATATGCGTCACGATGACGCGTAGGATGGGCAAGCCCCCCAGGCTGGAGGCGAAGACCTGCTCCCACTGCGCCCGTGTGGTCGGGCTGTCGATGCAGCAATCCACTATCGTCCAGCCTTCGACCATGGCTCCTGAGGCATCAGGCTGGCGGTCGCGTAACAGCCACAGGTTGATGTGGTCCAGGGCAAACGGCAACGCCATGCGGATCCATCGGACACCAGGGGCAACCTCGACGGTCTCGCCTACAGCGGGAAGCGTATCACCGAAGGGGTAGTGGATCTGATGTTCAAGTGGGTTCATGGCGCCGACATGTTGGGTTAGCATTGACGTTAACGTAAACGTCATGCACACAAGGCATTGTAGGGAGTAGCCGTCCGCAAGCTGTCTCCTGTGCGAAACCCCCTTGTTGTATGCAACACCACCATGGCCAACACCTACAGCATTAGCGACCTCGCGAAAGAGTTCGATCTCACCACCCGCGCCATCCGCTTCTACGAAGACATGGGCTTGCTGCAGCCCGAGCGCACGGGCGCCGCAGGCCGCAACCGGGTCTACAGCGCGCGTGACCGCACCCGACTGCGGCTGACACTGCGCGCCAAGCGCCTGGGCCTGTCGCTCACTGAGGCCAAGGAAATCATCGACCTCTACGACAGCCCACGTGATACAGGTGTGCAACTGCGCAAATTCCTCGACGTGCTGGTGCTCCATCGCAAGCAGCTCGAAGAACAGATGGCCGACCTGCGGGCCAATCTGGAAGAGGTGCTGGAGCATGAGGAAGAAGCACGAGCGCTGCTGCTCAAGGTCGAAAAGCAAAAATGATTCATAATTGACGTTTACGTAAACGTAAATCAGGAGACCGTCGTGACATCGCCTCTCTTCGAGCCTCGCTGTGCGGACTATGCAGAGCGCGTGCGCGGCAGCTTTGCACGACAGGGCGCCATGCAGACACTGGGGGCCTATCTGGGCCGTGTTCTGCCCGGGGCGGTGGATATCGAACTGGCCTGGGCGCCACAGCTCACGCAGCAGCACGGGTTCCTGCACGCCGGCACGGTTGCCACAGCGCTCGATTCGGCCTGCGGTTACGCAGGGTTCACCTTGATGGCGCAAGACGCCGCGGTCCTCACCATCGAATTCAAGATCAATCTGCTGGCCCCTGCTAAGGGCGAGCGGTTCCGCATGGAGGGTCGGGTCATCAAGCCTGGCCGCACCATCACCGTGTGCGAAGGCCGGGCCTTCGCCATCGACGGCAGCCAGGAAAAACTGGTGGCCACCATGGGCTGCACCCTCATGGCGGTTACTGGGCGCGACGCGATCCAGGGCTGAGCGCTGCATTTCCCCCAATCCATTCCGAGGAGACATTCCATGAGCATTCCCGCCAACCTGCCCGGCCTCAACTTCCAGCTGGGTGAAGACATTGATGCCCTGCGCGACGCCGTGCGCGACTTTGCCCAGGCCGAAATCGCGCCGCGTGCGGCCGAGATCGACAAGAGCGACCAGTTCCCCATGGACCTCTGGCGCAAGATGGGCGACCTGGGCGTGCTCGGCATCACTGTGCCCGAGCAATACGGCGGCGCCGCCATGGGCTACCTGGCCCACATGGTGGCCATGGAAGAAATCTCGCGCGCCAGCGCCTCGGTGGGCCTGTCCTATGGCGCGCACAGCAACCTGTGCGTGAACCAAATCAACCGCAACGGTAACGAAGCCCAGAAGGCCAAATACCTGCCCAAGCTCATCAGCGGCGAACATGTGGGCGCGCTGGCCATGAGCGAACCCGGCGCGGGCTCCGACGTGATCAGCATGAAGCTCAAGGCCGAGGACAAGGGCGGCTACTACCTGCTCAACGGCAGCAAGATGTGGATCACCAACGGCCCCGACGCCGACACCTTGGTGGTCTACGCCAAGACCGAGCCTGAAATGGGCGCACGCGGCGTCACCGCCTTCCTGATCGAAAAGGGCATGAAGGGCTTCTCCATCGCACAAAAGCTCGACAAGCTGGGCATGCGCGGCAGCCACACTGGAGAGCTGGTATTCCAGGACGTGGAAGTGCCTGCCGAGAACGTGCTGGGCGGCGTGAACAATGGCGCAAAGGTGCTGATGAGTGGGCTGGACTACGAACGCGCGGTGTTGACCGGCGGCCCCCTGGGCATCATGCAGTCGGTCATGGACAACGTGATCCCTTACATTCACGACCGCAAGCAGTTCGGTCAGAGCATTGGCGAATTCCAACTCATCCAGGGCAAGGTGGCCGACATGTACACCGTGCTCCAGGCGGGGCGCTCGTTTGCCTACACGGTGGCCAAGAACCTCGACATGCTCGGGACCGACCATGTGCGCCAGGTCCGCAAGGACTGCGCCAGCGTCATCCTGTGGTGTGCCGAAAAAGCCACCTGGATGGCAGGCGAAGGCGTGCAGATCTATGGTGGCAACGGCTACATCAACGAGTACCCGCTGGGCCGCCTCTGGCGCGATGCCAAGCTGTACGAGATTGGCGCCGGCACCAGCGAGATCCGCCGCATGCTGATCGGCCGCGAGCTGTTTGCCGAGACCTGCTAAACCCGGCAGGCCGATTGACCTTTCAGAAAGCCCGAAACCCATGCCCGCATCCATCGAAGACCTGTTTGTCCACAACCGCGCCTGGGCGGCCCAGATGGAACGCGAGCGCCCCGGGTTCTTTACCGGCCTGCTCGCGCAACAAAAGCCCAAGTACATGTGGATCGGCTGCTCCGACAGCCGCGTGCCCGCAAACCAAATTACGGGCCTGGAACCGGGCGAGGTGTTCGTTCACCGCAACGTGGCCAACGTGGTGGTGCCCACCGACCTCAACTGCCTGTCCACCATCCAGTACGCCATTGATCAGCTGCGCGTCGAACACCTCATGGTCGTGGGCCACTACGGCTGCGGCGGCGTGCTGGCAGCGCTCGAGGGCACACGGGTTGGTCTGGCCGACAACTGGATTCGCCATGTGACCGACGTGCGCGACCGCCACCGCGACCTGATCGCATCGATTGACCCCCAGTGGCGCCACGATGTGCTCTGTGAACTGAACGCCATCGAGCAGGTGGTGAACGTGGCGCAAAGCACGGTGATGCTCGACGCCTGGGGCCGTGGGCAGAAGGTTACCCTTCACGGCTGGTGCTATGGCCTAAAAGACGGGCTCATCAACGACTTGCACATGACCGTGGACAGCACCGAAGGCCTGGAGGCGCTTTACCGGGCCGCAGTGGCCGGGGTGGCCGCGGTCAAGCGGCACTAGGCACTGCACCCGCCACGCTGCTGCGCGCATCCGCACCTGCCTGCAATCCCTGTTCCATCACCGTCCCAGCTGACCGAAACACCATGTTCCCGCAAAGGCTGGACGCGCCCCAGGCTTACGACATCGCCAAGGCGATGATGGACGGCTTCAACCGGCATTACCGGTTGTTTCGCACCGAATCCGCGCGCGCCAAGCACCGGTTTGAAACAGGTGACTGGCACGGCCAGCAGCGCGCGCAGCGCGAGCGCATCGAGTTCTACGACCTGCGTGTCAGAGAATGCGTGCGCCGCCTCGAAAAAGAGTTTGGCGCGGGCGCCCAGCCCATGGACGTGTGGCACCAGGTCAAGCTGCATTACATCGGCCTGCTGGTCAACCACCACCAGCCCGAGCTGGCCGAGACCTTCTTCAACTCGGTCACCACCAAGATCCTGCACCGCACTCATTTCCACAACGACTTCATCTTTGTGCGGCCGGCCGTCAGCACCGAGTACATCGAAAACGACGAACCCGCAGCACTGCCCACCTACCGCGCCTACTACCCCGCGCGGGACAACCTGGCCACGGCGTTGCAGACGGCCATCGAGAACTTCCGGCTGCAGCGCGAGTTTGAAGACCTGCCGCGCGATACCCGGCGCGTGGCGGCCGCCATCGAGCCGCGCATTGCGCACATGACCTTGCGCGCCAACTTCCAGATCCAGGTGCTGGCCAGCCTGTTCTACCGGAACAAGGGCGCCTACGTGGTGGGCAAGATCATCAACGGTTTCAGCGAGCTGCCTTTTGCGCTGCCCATCCTGCACACTGAAAGCGGCAAGCTCGCTATCGACGCAGCCCTGTTTGGCGAAGACGATCTGCTGGCGCTGTTCAGCTTTGCGCGCGCTTACTTCATGGTGGACATGGAGGTGCCCAGCGCGTACGTGCAGTTCTTGCGCAGTCTCATGCCGCGCAAGCCTCGCGCCGAGATCTACAACGCCCTGGGCCTGGCCAAGCAGGGCAAGACGCTGTTCTACCGCGACTTCCTTTCGCACCTCAAACACTCCAGCGACAAGTTCCGCATCGCGCCAGGCATCAAGGGCATGGTGATGCTGGTGTTCGACCTGCCGAGCTTTCCCTTTGTGTTCAAGCTCATCAAGGACCATTTCCCACACCAGAAGGACACCACGCGCGAGCAGATCAAGGCCAAGTATTTACTCGTCAAGCAGCACGACCGCGTGGGCCGCATGGCCGACACGCTGGAGTACAGCGAAGTCGCCTTTCCTCGGGACCGGTTCGATGATGCACTGATTGCCGAGATCGAGAAGTTCGCGCCCAGCCAGCTCGAAGTCAGCGACCGCGATGGTGACGGCCAGACCGAGGTGATCATCAAGCACCTGTACATCGAGCGGCGCATGATCCCGCTCAACATCTACCTGCAGGAGGCCCTTGATACTGGTCTCGCCGATCCGCGGGCGCGCCAGCAGATGGAGCACAGCGTGATCGAGTACGGCAATGCCATCAAGGACCTTGTTGCCGCCAACATCTTCCCTGGCGACATGCTGTGGAAGAACTTCGGCGTCACGCGCAATGGCAAGGTCGTTTTTTATGACTATGACGAGATCGAGTACCTCACCGATTGCAACTTCCGCCGCGTGCCCACGCCACGCAATGAAGAGGAAGAGATGAGTGGCGACGTCTGGTACAGCGTGGGGCCCCTCGACGTGTTCCCAGAAACCTTCGCCCCTTTTCTGCTGGGCAACGACGCGGTACGCGAAGTATTCATGCAGCACCACGCCGACCTGCTCGATGCCGCGTTCTGGCAAGCACACAAGGAGCGCATACAGGCGGGCCACATGTTCGATGTGTTTCCCTACGACACGGAGCGCCGCTTTGCACAGGGCACTGGGGACCGCTGATCACACGCCGACCCACCTTTTCCTTTACCCAATTTGCCTCAGACACCTTTCTAAGGAGATCTCACCATGTCCACAACCACCCAAGACCCCATTGTCATCGTCGGCGCGGCACGCACCCCCATGGGCTCGCTGCAGGGCGACTTCTCCAGCCTGGCGGCGCACGACCTGGGCGGCGCTGCCATCAAGGCCGCCATCGAGCGTGCCGGTGTGTCGCCCGACGCCGTGGGCGAAGTGCTGTTCGGCAACTGCCTGATGGCCGGGCAAGGCCAGGCTCCCGCACGCCAGGCGGCCTTTAAGGGCGGCTTGCCCAAGGGCGCGGGCGCCGTCACGCTCAGCAAGATGTGCGGCTCGGGCATGAAGGCAGCCATGATGGCGCACGACATGCTGCTGGCGGGCACGCACGACGTGATGGTGGCGGGCGGCATGGAGAGCATGACCAACGCCCCCTACCTGCTGCAAAAAGGCCGTGGCGGCTACCGCCTGGGCCATGACCGCATCTTCGATCACATGATGCTCGACGGTCTGGAAGACGCCTACGAAGCAGGCCGCAGCATGGGCACCTTTGGCGAAGACTGCGCCGCCAAGTACAGCTTCACGCGCGAGCAGCAAGACGCCTTTGCCACCGCCAGCGTGCAGCGCGCCAAGGCGGCCACCGAGTCCGGCGCTTTCGCTGCCGAAATCGTGCCCGTGACGGTGAAGGACCGCAGCGGCGAGCGCGTGGTGTCGGTGGACGAAGGCCCCGGCAAGGTCAAGCTCGAAAAGATCGCCACCTTGAAGCCTGCGTTCAAGAAGGACGGCACCATCACTGCCGCCTCCAGCTCCAGCATCAACGACGGCGCCGCCGCGCTGGTGATGATGCGCGAGTCCACCGCCAAGAAGCTGGGCGCCAAGCCCCTGGCCCGCATCGTGAGCCACGCCACCCACGCGCAAGAGCCCGAATGGTTTGCCACTGCTCCACTGGGCGCCACGCAGAAGGCATTGGCCAAGGCCGGCTGGCAAGTGGGCGACGTGCAACTGTGGGAGATCAACGAGGCCTTTGCCGTGGTGCCCATGGCGCTGATGAAGGAGCTCAACCTGCCGCACGACAAAGTCAACGTGAACGGCGGGGCCTGCGCTTTGGGCCACCCCATCGGTGCCAGCGGCGCGCGCATCATGGTCACGCTGATCCACGCCCTCAAGGCCCGTGGCCTGACCAAGGGCCTGGCCACGCTGTGCATCGGCGGCGGCGAGGCCACTGCCGTGGCGCTGGAGCTGGTGTAACCGGTGTGATGGCCCCACCCGGCACTGCCGGGTGGTTGTGCAGATGCATGATTGCTTCTGTTTTGATAGCTGTTAGCGCTTAGCTGATAAGCGCTAGAGGCTGATTTGGCTTGAAAATGAATTCCATACTTGTCATCGGCGCTTCTCGGGGCATTGGCTTGGAACTGGTGCGCCAGTACACCGAGGCGGGCCGCCGCGTGATCGCCACCGTGCGCGACGACGCGGGCCGCGAGCGTGTGCGGGCCCTGGGCGCCGAGGCGCTGACGGTGGATGTGGCCAACCCCGCCAGCATCAGCGGCCTGGCCTGGCAGCTCGATGGCGAGAAGATCGACATCGCCTGGTATGTGGCCGGGGTGATCCGCCGCCCGAACGCGCTGACGCCGCCCACGCAGCAGGACTTTGATGCCGTCATGCACACCAACGTGCTGGGCGCGATGCAGGCCATCCCGCAGGTGGCCCCGCTGGTGGCCGATGCAGGCGGGGTGTTTGCGTTCATCTCGTCCTCCATGTCGCAGATCGGCAGCGTGCCGAACAGCGGCTCCTGGCTGTACCGTACCAGCAAGGCCGCGCTCAACATGGCCGTGGCCGCCGCACAGCACGACTACCCCGGCGCCACGCTGGTCACCATCGACCCCGGCTGGGTGCAGACCGACATGGGCGGCGACAGCGCCCCGCTCACGGTGGAGGACAGCGTGCGCGGCCTGCGCAGCACGGTGGCGGGCCTGACCCCGGCCGACAAGGGCCGCCTGCTGCACCACGACGGCCGTCGGGCTGCGCACTGGTAATTCTTCTCAACGAACAACGACTTCCGGAGACACCCCCCATGCTGCTGACCCAAGACCAGGAAATGATCCGCGACGCGGTGCGCGACTTTGCCCAGACCGAGCTCTGGCCCCACGCCGCGCGCTGGGACAAGGAACACCACTTCCCCAAGAAAGCCCACCAGGGCTTGGCCGCCCTGGGCGCCTACGGCATCTGCGTGCCCGAAGAGTTTGGCGGTGCCAACCTCGACTACCTCACGCTCGCTTTGGTGCTTGAAGAGATCGCAGCCGGTGACGGCGGCACCAGCACCGCCATCAGCGTCACGAACTGCCCCGTCAATGCCATCCTCATGCGCTATGGCAATGCACAGCAAAAGCGCGACTGGCTCACGCCGCTGGCGCGCGGCGAGATGTTGGGCGCTTTCTGCCTGACCGAGCCGCATGTGGGCTCCGACGCCTCCGCTCTGCGCACCACGGCGGTAAAGCAGGGCGACGAATACGTGATCAACGGCGTCAAGCAGTTCATCACCAGCGGCAAGAACGGCCATGTGGCCATCGTGATCGCCGTCACCGACAAGGGCGCGGGCAAGAAGGGGATGAGCGCCTTCCTGGTGCCCACCAGCAACCCCGGTTATGTGGTGGCGCGGCTCGAAGACAAGCTCGGCCAGCACAGCAGCGACACCGCGCAGATCAACTTTGACAACTGCCGCATCCCGGCCGAGAACCTGATCGGTGCCGAGGGCGAGGGCTACAAGATTGCCCTGGGCGCGCTCGAAGGCGGGCGCATCGGCATCGCCGCGCAAAGCGTGGGCATGGCGCGGAGCGCGTTCGACGCGGCGCTGGCCTATTCGAAGGAGCGCGAGAGCTTCGGCACCGCCATCTTCAACCACCAGGCCGTGGGCTTTCGCCTGGCCGACTGCGCCACGCAGATCGAAGCCGCGCGCCAGCTCATCTGGCACGCTGCTGCGCTGCGCGATGCGGGCAAGCCCTGTCTGAAGGAAGCGGCCATGGCCAAGCTGTTCGCCAGCGAGATGGCCGAGCGCGTGTGCAGCGCCGCCATCCAGACGCTGGGCGGCTACGGCGTGGTGAACGACTTCCCGGTGGAGCGCATCTACCGCGACGTGCGCGTATGCCAGATCTACGAAGGCACGAGCGACGTGCAGAAGATCATCATCCAGCGCGCGCTGGCGTAGCCGTTCAACCTTCAGGGGCAGGCCTGCCCGTGCGAATATCGCCCGCATGAGTACCCCTCCCGAGCTTGTCCCCTCCTGGTCTGCGCTGCCTCCGGACGCCCGGCTGCAGCTGCTGGACACCGCCTTCCTGCGCGTCCGCAACGGCTGTCTCATCATGCCGGTGCTCGGTTTGCCCGGCTCGGCATGGCTTGGGGCCCTGGGGCTGTGGCCGCAGAGCATTACGCTGTGGTGGGTGGCCGCCCTGTGCCTCGCAGGCGTAGCCTGGTACGTTTGGCGGCTGTGGCAGCGTGACAGACCGCGGCTGGCCCACACGGGCGATGCTGCGCTGCTGGCGATTTGGCTGCGGCGCGTGCCGGCTCTGGCGGCGGTGTACGGTGCTTTGCTGATGAGCGTGGCGGCCTGCGCAGGGCCTGGCGCTCCCTTCGAAATGCGCATGGCATTCCTCAGCGGAGCCATGATGGTGCTTGCCGCCAATGCCACACACCAGTCGGCGGTGCTGGCGGTTTACCAGGGGTTCTTTTTGTCCGGGTTCGCCGTCACGCTGCTGTCGGTGCCGTACGTTTTTCCGGAGCACTGGTTGTATCTGCTGCCCATGTACCTGCTCTTTGCAGTTTTCTTTCGCAATGCGCGGATCAGCCACCAGTTCTTCGTGCGCAATGTCGAGCTGAGCGAACGCTTCCGCGCCGCCAAGAGCGAGGCCGAACAGGCACTCTCCGTCAAGAACCAATTCCTCGCCACCGCCAGCCACGACCTGCGCCAGCCCGTGCATGCTGTGGGGCTGCTGGCCGAATCCGTAGCGCTGCGCAACCGCGACGCAGCGCTGGCTGGCACGTTGCAGGACCTGCGCCAGGGCGTGCAGTCGCTGCAGTGGATGTGCAACGCGCTGCTGGATCTGTCGCGCATCGAAGCCGGCGCCGTGCAGGCGCGCCTGCAACCCGTTGCGCTGGCGCCGCTGCTGCACGAGGTGGCCACGCTGCTGGGCGAATCGGCACGCGCGCGGGGGCTGGCGCTGCGCCTGCGCCTGCCGCCTGTCGGTACGCGGGTGCAGGCCGACCCCATGCTGCTGCGCCAATGCGTGGTCAACCTGGTGCACAACGCGCTGCGCTACACGCAGCACGGCGGCGTGCTGCTGGCAGTGCGCCGCCGCGCCGGGCACTGGCAGGTGGAGGTGTGGGACACCGGCCCCGGCGTGGCCGCCGAGGAGCGCGAGCGCATCTTCGCGCCCTTCACCCAAAGCCACAACGCCGCGCGCGCGGCAGACGCGGATGACGTTGGCTACGGTCTGGGTCTGGCCGTGGTGGCGCGCTGCGCCGAGCTGATGGAAGCGCCGCTGGGCCTGGCGTCGCGCCTGGGCCGGGGTTCTCGCTTCTGGCTGCGGCTGCGCAGCGCTGCGGCAAGCGAAGCCCCCCGCGGCGGCGCCGCCGCTGTGGCGCCGCAGGGCAGCCTTCACGGCCGCTGCCTGGTGGTGGAAGACGACCCGCAAGCTGCCGCGGGCTGGCAGCAGCTGCTGCAGGACTGGGGCGTGCAGGTGCGCTGCGCAGCCGACGGTGCCGAGGCGCTGGCGTGTCTGGCCCAGGGCTTCGCGCCGCAAGCGATCCTGTGCGACCAGCGGCTGCGCTCGGGCGAAAGCGGGTTCGCCTTGCTCCAGCGCCTGCAGGCGCTGTGCCCCGACGCCGCGCTGGCCATGGTCAGCGGTGAATGGGATTCGCCCGCGCTGCGCCAGGCCGAGGAGGAGGGCTATCTAGTGCTGCGCAAGCCGGTGCCGCCGGAGCACCTGCATGCCTTGTTGCGGCAGTGGTTGCCCGATGGGGCATGATGCTATTGAAAATATAGCTTCTTGCGCTTACTGGGAGAGCGCTATAGCCACTTTTTGTGCATGTTCGACCTGGCTCAGCCACTGGGCCAGCACCGCGTGCAGCTCGGCCGGATCCACCGGCTTGCGCAGCACCAGATAGCCCTCGTCTTCGGCGTCCTGCAGTGCGGGGGCCTTGAACTCGCCGCTGATCATGGCGCCGCGTGCGGCGGGGCAGCGGGCCAGCAGGGTGCGCAGCACGTCAAAGCCGCTTTCGCCCGAGCGCAGCCCCTGGTCGCAGAAGATGGCATCGGGCTCGAACCCGCCGTCCAGGCAGGCATGCGCCTCGGCCGCCGTGGTGGCGCACACAGCCGTCACACCCCAGGCGTCCAGCATGGCGCGCCAGGCCGTGAGCACCTGGCGGTCGTCGTCCAGCACCAGGCAGCGGCCGTGCAGCGGGTGCACCACGGCCATCCCATTCCGGTGACCGGCCTCCGGGGCGGATGGCACAGTCGCCGCCACCGCAGCGGCGTCAGCGGCGTCAGCGGTGGTAGCGGTGGTGTGGGCCGGCAGCCGCAGCCAGAAACACGAGCCCCGGCCCGCCCCCGACAACAGGCCGTAGGTGGCACCCATCTGTTCGGCGCAGCGCGCCACCACGGCCAGCCCCAATCCGTGGCCGGCATCGTTCATCTGGTCCGCCCGATCGCCCCGGTAGTAGGGGCTGAACACGCGGGCCTGGTCGGCCGCGGCGATGCCGATGCCGGTGTCGCGCACTTCCACCAGCCAATCGCTGCCGCGCGCCCTCACGCTCACTAGCACCTTGCCTTGGGGGGTGTAGCGAATTGCGTTCTGCACCAGGTTGGCCAGCGCCTGGCGCAGCAGCAAGGGTTGGGCCCACACGGTGGCGCGCGCCTTCGGAACCCGCAGGTGAATGGCCAGGCCACCGGCGCTGGCCTGTTCGCGGAACAGGCGCACCACATCCGCCAGCAGCACGTTCAAGTCCACGGCGCCCTTGGCGCCCAGCGGCTGGCCGGATTCCAGGCGCGCAAGGTCCAAGAGCGCGTTGAACAGCTGGTTCATGGCCTGCATGCTGGTGCGCAGGTCTGCCACCAGGGGGCGCAGAGCCGGGTCGCTGTTGCGCAGGCTGATCGCCTCGACCATCAGCGACATGGCATGCACGGGCTGGCGCAGGTCGTGGCTGGCGGTGGCGAGGAACAGGTTCTTCTCGGCCAGTGCGCCTTCGGCCTGCCGCCGGGCCGCCGCGAGAGCATCGTTGGCCCTGCGGGTGCGGCGGTATTGCCAGTAGCTGGCACCCGCCGCCAGCAGGGCCAGCGCCACCGTGGCGGCCAGGCCGATCTGCTGCAGGCGCCGCACGCGCAGCTCGGCGTACTGGAGCTGATTGGCCTGCGCCAACTGGTCGATCTGGCGTTGGCGCTCGGCGCTGTCGAAACGCTCCCGCAGCGCGGCCACGGCCTGGTCGCGCTCGGTGTGAAACAGCTCCTTCGCCAGCGCCTGCTGCTTGCGCGTGGTGTCCATGGCTTCGCGGTACAGCCCCGCCTGCTCGTACATGCGCGAGAGCTCGCCCAGCAGCAATTCCTCGATAGGCCGGTTCCCTGCTTGGTGCACGAACCGGATGCCGGCCTCCACCTCATGCACACCTGCAGCGATGCGGCCCTGGCCCATCAGCGCAAAACCCAGGTTGGCCTGTGCCAATGCGGCCCCGTTCAGCTCGTGCGCGTCGCGGTACGTGGCCATGGCCTCGCGCATTACGGGCTCGGCCTCTGCATACGCCCTGCGCTGCAGCAGCAGATCGCCCAGGTTGTTCAGTGCCGTGGCGCGCAGACCGGTGAGCCCGCCGGCGCGGGCGATCTGCAGGGACTGGCGGTACGCCGCCATGGCGGTGTCGAGGTTGCCCCGCACGTTTTCTACATTGCCACGGTGCAAGTGCAGCCAGCCCAGCGCCTGCTGGGCGTCCAGTTTTTCGGCCAGCGGCAGCGCCTCGCGGATGGCCTGCAGCGCGCGGTCCGGGTTCTTCATGTCGAAGTGCAGCAGTTCCAGGTGGGTGCGCGACCGCAGCTCGGACGTGGCTGCCTGGCGCGGCAGCGTGCGCGAGAGGTCCAGGCTGCGCAGCAGGTGCGTCATCGCCGCTTCGAACTGTCCGTTGCTGCTGTGCAGGGCGCCCAGCGTCAGGTGGTAGAGCCAGCGCACCCACGGGTCGGGCACCTGCTCGGCCGCGGCCGCTTCGCCCGCCAGTGCGTCCAGCCCAGCGCGAATTTTTCCGGCCACGGCCAGTTGACGAGCTTCGAAGCAGACGGCAAGCACCTGCGTGGACACATCATTGTGCGCAGCCGCAAGCTCCTTCAGTTTCGCAATGCCTTCGGTCACGACCGTGGTCTGCCCGGTCTCGAAGGCTGCGTCCGTCACCGCCGCCAGGTAGGTGCGCCGGGTCACAACATCGGCCGCGTTGGCAAACCGGGTGGCGGCGGCCTGTAGCGCCTGCACGGCCCGGGCGCTGTTGCGTTGCGAAAGGGTCTGCAGCCGGTCCAGCTCGGCGAGGTCCTGGTTCGGTAACTGGGCTACAGCAGGAAGGCTGAACAGCAAGCACAACGCTACGGCCACCACCACCGTGCGGGCAAGGCGTGTCACGACAGTTCCAGCCGCCGCCCGCGCAGCAGGGTGATGGCCTCGACGCGGGTGCGCACCCTCAGCCGCTCCAGGATGCCCGTGACGTGCTCCTTCACAGTGCTCTCGGCAATGTCCAGCTGCAAGGCGATGCGCTTGTTGGGCAGCCCCTGCAGCACCAGCGCAAGGATCTCGCCCTGGCGCGCGGACAGTCCCAGCTCGGCCGGGGTCACCGGCAGGTCGCGGTTGCGCGGCGGCTGGCTGCCCAGCGTGCTCGGCGTAAACCAGGTCTGCCCGCTCAGCAGGGCTTCCACCGCGACGCCAAACGTTTCCGGCGCCGCCTGCTTGTGGATGAAGCCCTGCGCGCCGGCCTGCCTGGCCTGTTCCATCACGGCCGGGTCATCGTCGCCGCTGATCACGGCGATGGGCGTGCCGGGGTAGTGGCTGCGCACCTGGGCTATGAGGCCTACTGCAGCGCCTTCCGCCAGCCAAAAGTCGATCAGCGCTATCGCCGGCGTGCCCCGCTCGTCCACCCAGCGCAGAAGGTCGTCCGCGCCACCGGCCACCACCACCTCCAGCTGCGGCAGGCGCGCGCGCAGGAACTCGGCCACGCCACGGGCCACCAGGGGGTGGTCGTCCAGGATGAGGGCATAGGCAGACATGGGCGGCGGGCGGGCGGTCAAGCAGAAAGAGAAGCGGGAGAGCGGGAGGGCGGGAGAAGTCGGGCATGAAGGCGGCACCGACCTCGGAATGCGCCGTGGCGGGCGGCCAGGGTAGGGCGTCCTCGCCATGCGCGGATTCTGCCAAGTGTGCGCGGCAGGGCTGCACGCGCAAACCCTACGTCGGTAGGGTTCCGCGCCGCAGCAAGCGCTGCACAGAATCCGCCCTCTTTTCCGCTTCGGCCCATGGGGCCAGCCGGGCCAACCCGCTGTGCCCCCTTTGTCCATCCCTCGCATGTCTTCAAGGAGTGTTCTGCCCATGACCCCCACCCTCTCCACACGCCAACGCCACCGCCACGCCGCTCTGCGCGCCGCACCTGCAGCGCTGGTCCTTGCCATGCTGGCTGCCTGTGGCGGCGGTGATGACGATGGCGCCGCGCCGCCCGTGGTGGGCGCCTACACCGTGGGCGGCGCGCTCAGCGGCCTAGCCGCCGGCCGCACCGTGACGCTGCAGAACAACGCGAACAACGACCTCTCGCTCAGCGCCAACGGCAACTTCGAATTCACCACCCGACTGGACCATGGCGTGCCCTATGCCGTCACCGTTAAGACCCAGCCGGCAGGCCAGCGCTGCACCGTGGCGCAGGGCACGGGCACTGCCACGGGCAACGTGCGCGATGTGCAGGTGCGCTGCGAGAACCTGGCCGCCGCCACCTATACCGTGGGTGGCTCGGTCACGGGCCTGTCTGGCAGCGGCCTGGTGCTGCAGAACAATGGGCGCGACGACCTGGCCGTGGGGGCCAACGGCGGCTTCACGTTTGCGACGGCACAAGCCGGCGGCACGGCCTATGCGGTGACCGTGCGCACCCAGCCCGCCGGCCAGAGCTGCACAGTGGCCAACGGCACCGGCACGGTCGCTTCGGGCCACGTGACCACGGTGGAAGTGCGCTGCGCTACGGCCACAGCCGGCCTGCCCGACGGCGACTGGAAGCAGGAGCTGTGCGTGCAGCCCCGCCCCGGCGTCTGGGCCCGCAACCTGTGGCGAATCACTCGCCAGGGCGATTCGCGCGCCACGGCCTCGATGACCTTTGCCACCTACACCGGTGCCGACTGCACCGGCCCTGCCACGGTCAGCGGCCCCATGACCGACCTGGGAAGCTTCGTGTTTGACCGCACCGGCAGCACGGCCACGCTGAACGCATTCTGGGGCGCATGGAGCCAGCCCAACGGCCGCACCGACCGCGTGGTGTGGGCCCGCAAAGGCACGCGCCTGTGCCTGATGTCGGACCAGAACCCCACCGTGTTCCCGGCCGCCTCGGACGTGGAGAGCTATGTGGATCTGGTCCTCCCCACCAAGGCCTGCTACGTGAAGGATTGATCCGCGCTGCGGAAGGGGCGGACACTGCCCCTTGGATAAAAAAAACTCCCCGCGCGAACCGCACGGGGAGTTTTTTTACAGGTGCGTGTTTCAGCACTGGCGAGGGCCCGCGCATGGCGCAGCCCCCGGATTGCTGACCTGCCTATTTGGCCGCCAGCGCCGCCGCCGTCGCGCCGTCCAACCGTCCGGTTTGTGCCAGGCCCTGGTCCTTCTGGAACGCGCGCAGTGCCGCCGCCGTGCGCCCGCCCATGGCGCCGTCGGGCGTGCCTGCGTCGTAGCCCAGGGCGTTCAGGCGGGCCTGTGCGTCGCGCAGGCCCAGGCCGTTGGTGATGCTCCCGCCGCCGGTGGACACTGGCACCGCCGCCGCGCGGGGCGCCGAGGTTTGCGAAGGCGGCGCAGCGCCGTCCACGCTCAGCCGCCCGCCGCCGCCCAGGCCTTGGCCGCGCACGGTCTGGGCCTTGTAGCTGCGCAGCGACAGCACCATCTGGTTGAACGCGTCCATGAAGGCTGCAGCAATCACCTTGCCCTCGGCCGTGTTGGAGTAGCCACCCATGCGGGCCCCGCCCGATCCGCCCAGCAACTGGCCCATGGCGCCAAAGTCGGTCTTGGCGGCGCTGCCTTCCGACGCCGCCACCTGCACGCCCGAGCGGTTGTCGATCAGCGTGAGCAGGGCACTTGCCTCCTTGGTGTTCATGCTGCCGCCAATGGCCGCGAGCAGACCGCCTGCGCGGCCACCCACCAGGCCGCCCAGTGACGCGGAAGCGCCGCCCGCGTTGTTGTTCTGGAACACGATCTCGGGCGACAGGCCATAGTCTGAGGCCACCATCTGGCCTTGGCCAAACTGGCTGCCCTGGCGCATTTCGCCCGACTGCATCAGCGCGCGCTCGCGTGTCATCGCGTTCATGCCGGCCGCGCCGCGCTCCACCACCACAAAGCAGTTGGATTGCTGCACCAGCAGGCGCAGCAGGTTGGCCGTGGGCGGCAGGCGGTACTGGTCGCGCAGCACGGTGTACCAGCCGGCCTGTTGGTTCTCGATCAGCGAGACCGTGCCGAGCGGGCTCTCGCAGCGCTCCAGCGAACTGCTGGCGCCTGTGGAAGCGCCACCCGCCGCGCTGCCGGTGGCCACGGTCTTGGCCTCGGCGCTGCCCATGCGCATATTGGTGGTCTCGCAGCCGGCCAGCAGCAGCACAGGGGCCAGCGCGGCACTCAGCAGTGCCAGGCGCCAGGGCGGCGCGTGGTGCCCGGGCTGGGCGGGTGCAGGCAGGGAATCAGCGGCGGGGCCGGGCGCGGTGCGTCGCCCGTGGGCAAGGGTCAGGGTCATAGGTCAGCAACCAGTTGGGGGAAAAGAAAACAGCGAAGAACGAACAGGCAGCGCGTGCATCAACAGGTGCGCGCCCTGGGCGCTGATCTTTGGCGCGGCACGGCGTGGCGACAACCCGACTGAAGTAGGGTGTGGCCGTGCGCTGGCGCCCCGCTCAAGGGCTTTACTAGGGCCGCTCATGGCTGCTCCGCGCGGCTCGGCGAAAATCGCAGTGCACCGTGTCCTTTTGTGCTTGCCAACGACCGCCCGCCACGGACATTGGCAAGCCCCTGCACGGTCACCCTTTTGATTCCCGCTTCTTCCCCTCTTCGCATGCACCGCCGCCACTTCCACAACGCCACCGCTGCCGCCCTGTGGGGCGCCTGGGCCCTGGGCACACACTCCACGGCCCAGGCCCTCACGCTGGCCGACCTGTCCTCGGCCGAGGCCTCGCGCGGCGTCAAGGCCGCACTCACCCAGGGCGCCCAGGCCGCCGTGCTGCTGCTGGGCCGCACGGACGGGTTTCTGGGCAACCCGCGCGTGCGCATCGGCCTGCCCGGCTATCTGGAAGACGCGGGCAAGGTGCTCAAGTCGCTGGGCCAGGGGCGGCGGGTGGACGAGCTCGTCACCGCCATGAACCGCGCGGCCGAGGCCGCCGTGCCGCTGGGCAAGGACCTGCTGGTGCAGGCCGTGCAGACCATGACGGTGACCGATGCCAAGAACATCCTCACCGGCGGCAGCACCTCGGTCACTGCCTTCTTTGCCGAAAAAACCCGTGCCCCGCTGGGCGAGCGCTTTCTGCCCGTTGTGAAGCAGGCTACCGACAAAGTGGGCCTGACAGCCAAATACAACGCCGTGGCCGGCAAGGCCGCCAGCTTCGGGCTGCTGAAGCCCGAGGAGTCCAACGTGGCGCAGTACGTCACCGGCAAGACGCTGGACGGCCTCTACACCATCATTGGCGAGGAAGAGCGTCGCATCCGCCAGAACCCTGCTGGCGCGGGCAGCGACATCCTGCGCCGCGTGTTCGGAGTGCTGCGGTGACGGCAGTGGCGGCAGCGCCCACGCCCACCATGCCCTGCCCCTGCGGGCGCCTGCAGGGTGCAGGCGCCAAGGCCCGTCCGGTGCCGTACGCCGCCTGCTGCGGCCGTTACCTGGACCAATGGGAGACCCAGCCCGCGCCCGACGCCGAGCACCTCATGCGGTCGCGCTACACGGCCTTTGTGTGCGAGCGGGCCGACTACCTGCTGGCCACCTGGCACGCCAGCCGCCGCCCTGCGCGGCTCGACTTCGAGCCCGGTGCCAAGTGGCTAGGCCTGGAAGTGCGCCGCCACCGGGTGCACGACGCCGACCATGCCGAAGTGGAATTCGTCGCCCGCCACCGCGTGGGCGGCCGCGCCGTTCGTCTGCACGAGACAAGCCGCTTTGTGCGTGAAGGCGGGCGGTGGTGCTATGTGGATGGCGATGTCGGCGCCTGAGCCGCCCACCGCCGGGTGTCATTGATTATTCTAATGAAATATGCCTCCAGCGCTTGCTGGGTAAGCGCAAGCAGCTATGAAATTTGAAGCAATCCTGTTTGACTGCGACGGCGTGCTGGTGGACAGCGAGCCCATTACGAATGGCGTGCTGCGCCAAATGCTCAACGAAGCCGGCTGGGCCATCACCCACGAGGAGTGCATGGACTACTTCATCGGCCGCACCGTGCGCAGCGCCACCGCCCGCATCGAAGCCGAAACCGGCCGCCCGCTGACGGACGAATGGATGGCGCAGTTCTACGAGCGGCGCAACATCGCACTCACCGAACGTCTGCTGGCCATCGACCATATCCACCCCGCGATCGAGCGCGTGCACGCCTACCACGGCGGGCGCATCGCCTGCGCCTCGGGCGCCGACCGTTTCAAGGTCGAGATGCAGCTGGTCAAGGTCGGCCTCATGCCGTACTTTGAAGGCCGCATCTTCAGCGGGCACGAGGTGCCGCGCACCAAGCCTGCGCCCGACGTGTACCTGGCCGCTGCCGCCGCCCTGGGGGCCGACCCGGCCCGCTGCGCCGTGGTGGAAGACTCTGCCATCGGCGTCGCCGCGGGCGTGGCGGCCGGGGCCACCGTACTGGGCTTTGCCCCGCTGGGTGACGGCGCCGCGCTGCGGGCCGCGGGTGCACAGCACGTGTTCAAGAGCATGGCGGATCTGCCGGGCCTGCTGGGTTGCTGACAGCCGGGGCTGGAGACATCGTGCGGCCCGCCGTGTAGGTGTGCGCCTTCAAGGGTTTGGGAAGTTGCAGCGGCCCGCGCGGGCGCTGCGGCATTACGGTGGAGTTTTGCAACCCACCTGCGGCGCCGCAACAGCAGCGGGCCACGCCGCACCAACCCTCTGAAGGAGACCCCCATGAGCGATCGCAACGATGCAATGACCCCCACCCACCGCAACCTGGAACCTGAAACAAAAACCGGCACTGGCGCAGTGTTGGGCGGCGCGGTCGGCGGGGTGGCTGGCGGCGCCACGGCCGGCGCGCTGGCGGGCGGCGTGACGGGCCCGGTGGGCGCTGCCATTGGTGCCGCCGTGGGCGCCGTTGCCGGTGCCGTGATGGGCCGCAACGTCAAGGTCGATCCGGAGGCGGAGGACACCTACTGGCGAGAGAACTACACCTCCCGTCCCTATGCCCGCCCCGGCTCCACATATGACGACTACCAGCCTGCCTACCGCTACGGCCTGGATTCGTACACGCGCTACCCCGGCCGCAGTTTTGACGACCTGGAACCCGAGCTGAGCCGCGACTGGGGCCGCGCCCGCGGCGCGTCGTCACTGGACTGGGCCAATGCCAAGCACGCGTCGCGCGACGCATGGCAACGCGTGAGCAACGCGGCCGAACGGGCCATACCCGGCGACTCTGACGGCGACGGCCGCTGATCCAGGTCAGCGCGTCCTTCGCGTCAACCGGCCTCGAGACAAAGGGTGCGTGTGCACGCACCCTTTTTGCTTTTCTTCACCCTTAAAAAGTTTCGGAGACTTCCATGCAAGAAAAACCCGCCGACCCCCATCCGCTGAGCGACTTGGCCTACGATTGGATCACGCTGATGCAGAACAAGGCCCAGGCCCTGCTGGCCTACGACCAGTACATCAAAGATGCCGAAGCCGCCGGCTCTGCCGAATGCGCCGCGTTCTTCCGCAAGGTCCACGATACGGACAAGGCCCAGCTGGCCGAAGCCAAAGAACATCTGGTCAAAGTGCTGCAGGGCACGATGGGCGGTGGCAAGAAAGCGTCTTGAGGGAGCGTAAGGCGCGCCAGTTCAGGTCCGCGCGCCCTGCGCAACAGCTCCATCAAGGCCGCGTGTCAGGCGCTGGAGTCAGGGGCACGTCCTGCTCGGCGGCTGCGCGCATCTGCGCAGCCATCGCCCTCTGGTAGCCCAGCCGCTGCTGCAGCCGCTGCCAATACACCTGCGTGGCTGTGCCGAACTGCGGCACGAGCCCCAGGTGCTGCGTCAGCAACAGCGCATAACCCACCGCCACATCCGCCGCCGTGATGCGGCCCGCGCACAGGTAGTCGCTGCGTGCCACGGCCGATTCCACCGCCCGCAGCCGGGCCAGAAACCAGCGCGTGTAGTCCTCCACCACCTGTGGCTGCTGGCGCTCTGCGGGCTCGAAGCGGCCATAGCGCAGCACCAGCGTCTGCGGAGAGGTCAGCGTCGCATCGCTCATGTGCAGCCAGTTCAGATAGGCGCCATACGCCGGGTGCGTGGGCGCTACGTCCAGCCCCGCATCGGGGTGCGTGGCCGCGAGGTACTGGCACATGGCCGCGGACTCGGTCATGCGCACATCGCCCTGCACCAGCAGCGGCACCGTGCCCAGTGGGTTCTCGTCCAGAAACCACCGCGCCTTGGCGCGGGGTGGGAAGGGGAGCATGTGGAGCTGGTAGGGGAGTTGCAGTTCTTCGAGCATCCACAGGGGGCGGAAGGACCGGGCGCTGATGCAGTGGTGGAGGTGGAGCATGGGAGCTTTTCAGCTTTCAGAGTTAGGCTCAATGGCGCCAGCTTGTCTCACTGGCAGGGCTTTCCAGCGAGGCTTTATTTCGCTGATGCGTGTTTCGGAAGTTCGCATGCTCTCCAGGGTAGCGTGGCGGCTTTTCTCAACTACTGGTGAAGCGCGCGCTGCGCCCCGTGCGCCAGTGCTGCCGGCACGCCTGCGCAACAACACCCATAGGCTTGTTACGCAAACTCATCACGCCCGGCAACCCGCGCCAGCACCCTCAAATCCTCGCCCACCCGCTCGACGGACTGAAAGCGCAACCCCTGCGCCTGCGAAAGCTCGGACAGCGGGCTCGCCACCAACATCCCCCGCCCAGCGCAGAGCAGCTTGGGTGCGAGGTACACGATCAGCTCGTCCACCAAACCTTGCTCGATCAAGGCTCCATGGAGGATTCCGCCGGCCTCCACATGCAGCTCGTTGATCTCCTTTTGCGCGAGGTCCCGCAGCACACCCGCCAGGTCCACCCTTCCTTCGGGGTTGGGTAGCAAGGTCACGATCGCTCCGCGCGCTTCCAGTGCCTGGCGCTGGGGTGGGTTGTCGATGGCAGAGTAGATGTACACCGAGCGCTCGGCATGGAACAGCGCGGCATCCGCAGGCAGCTGCATTCGGCTGTCCACCACCACCACGTGGGGCTGGCGGGGCGTGGCCACCTCGCGCACATCCAGCCGCGGGTTGTCCGCGAGCACCGTGCCAATCCCGGTCAGGATGGCAGATGCCTGCGCGCGCCAGTGGTGGCCGTCCGCGCGGGCCTCTGGGCCCGTGATCCATTGGCTGGCGCCATTGTTCAGGGCCGTGATGCCATCCAAAGAGGCTGCCACTTTGAGTCGGACCCACGGTGTCTTGCGCACCATGCGGCTGAAAAAACCAAGGTTGAGTTCGCGGGATTCATCGCGGCCCAGGCCCACTTCGACAGCCACGCCCGCGGCGCGCAGCCGCGCAAAGCCGCGCCCTGCGACCAGGGGGTTCGGGTCGGGCAACGACGCCACCACGCGCGCCACGCCGGCAGCCACCAGCGCATCGCAGCACGGGCCGGTGCGGCCGTGGTGCGAGCAGGGCTCCAGCGTGACATACGCCGTGCTGCCTGCCACCGCGTGCCCCTGCTGCGCTGCATCCCGCAAGGCCATGACCTCGGCGTGGGGGCCGCCGGCCCGTTGGGTAGAGCCCCTGCCGATCACCTTTCCCTCGCGCCCGACCAGAACGCAGCCCACACGGGGATTCGGCGAGGTGCGGTAGAGCCCCTCGCGTGCGAGGCGCAGCGCCTCGTCCATCAGGCCAGATTCGGAAGAAAGATCGTGATTCACCATGGGCCAATAATGCACGAACTGCCGGGGCTCGCCTCAAGCTCAGCGACTGTGTTCATGAGCTTGTGTGGGCATGTGCGTCTTTTGCCGAGATGGGACGCACCGTCCGCATTGGCCTGTCAGGCTCACCCAGGCGTGCTATCTACGGACTCTTCTCCGTGTCATGCAGCGCACTCTCCAGCTTTCCCTTGCGAAATTCCGTCGGCGACTGCCCCGTCCACCCCCGAAACGCGCGGATAAAACTCTTCTCGTTCTCAAACCCCGCCGCCTCCGCCACCTGCTTGATGGGCCGCTGCGTGCGGTGCAGCAGCTCCACCGCGCGGGTGCGGCGCACCTCGTCCTTCAAGCCCTGTAGCGTGGCGCCTTCTTCCTTCAGTTGCCGGTGCAAGGTGCGCGGCGATACATGCAGCAGCGTGGCCAATGATTCGGCGCTGTGCTGGGGCAATGCATGGGCGGGCTGCCCCGGCAGGGGCGCGGCCAGCAGCTGGCGCACGCGCTGCACCAGCAGGCGGTCGCGCCGGTAGTGCAGCACGGTCAGGGGCAGTGCGTGTTGCAGCATCTGGCGCAGGGCCTGCTCGTCGCGGCGCAGGGGCAGGTGCAGGTAGCGGGCATCGAAGTGGATGGCCGTGCGCGGCGCGTGGAAGGTGACGGGGCCCCGGAACAGCACGGCATAGGCATCGGCATGTGGTGGCGCATCGAATGCGAATTCGGCGGCGATGAGGGGGATGCGCGAGTCCACCATCCAGCAGGCCAGGCCGTGGGCATTGCGCAATACAGAGACCAGACAGAACTCGCGCAGCACGCCCAGGTCGCGCGCCTCGGTGATGGCCAGGGTGGCGGTGTCGCCCTCGGTGGTCAGGTGCAGGGCAATGTCGTCCGTCAGCAGCCCGTGGTGGCGGCACCAGCGGGCCAGGGCCACCTGCAGCGTGGGCGAGCTGATGCTGGCGCGCGCCAGCATGCCGTAGCTGCCCCAGGGCAGGCGGCGGGTGAACCAGCCCAGGGCTTCGTCGTCCAGCTCCTGCATGGCGGCGTCGGAGATGCGCTCCATCTGCCAGGCGGTGATGCGGGCGCTGTCGTCCCGCAGCAGCTGCGGCGCAATCTGTGCCTGGGCCAGCGCGCGTTCGGGGCTCAGGCCGCGCCGTTCATAGGCCAGGACAATGGCGCGCACGAAGGCGATGGGCGTGGCGGCAGGGGCTGTGGCGGGCGCGGGCAGGCGATGGGCGGGGTGGGCAGGCGGTTTCACGCCGCAGAGTGTGCCAGCCGTGGCACGATTTGCAACCATTGTGTCCACCCGCAAGGGGTTCAGGCTTCTATGCTTACGGATCGCCCGCCCGCATCTTCTTGCGGCGCAGGGCCGGATGACAGAGCCGAGGAGACAACACCCGTGACGAGCAGCGCAGCCGCAACGAACTCCGCACCGCTGGTGGACAGCCACGCCCGTGGCGCCACCGACGTTCCCCTGATCGAGCAGACCATCGGCGCCTTTTTTGCCGACATGGTGGCCCGCCAGCCCGAGCGCGAGGCGTTGGTCAGCGTGCACCAGGGCCGCCGCTACACCTATGCCCAATTGCAGACCGAGGCCCACCGCCTGGCCAGCGCGTTGCTGGGCATGGGGCTCACCCCCGGCGACCGCGTGGGCATCTGGTCGCACAACAACGCCGAATGGGTGCTGATGCAACTGGCCACCGCGCAGGTGGGCCTGGTGCTGGTCAACATCAACCCGGCCTATCGCACGGCCGAGGTCGAATACGCGCTGAACAAGGTGGGCTGCAAGCTGCTGGTGAGCATGGCACGCTTCAAGACCAGTGACTACCTGGGCATGCTGCGCGAGCTGGCGCCCGAGTGGCAGGGCCAGCAGCCGGGCCACGTGCACGCGGCCAAGCTGCCGCAGCTGAAGACGGTGGTGTGGATTGATGACGAAGCAGGGCAGGGCGCCGACGAGCCCGGTCTCCTGCGCTTTACCGAGCTGATTGCACGCGGCAACGCGGCCGACCCGCGCCTGGCGCAGGTCGCGGCGGGCCTCCAGGCCACCGACCCCATCAACATCCAGTTCACCAGCGGCACCACGGGCTTTCCTAAGGGGGCCACGCTCACGCACCGCAACATCCTGAACAACGGCTTCTTCATTGGCGAATGCATGAAGCTCACGCCCGAAGACCGGCTGTGCATCCCCGTGCCGCTGTACCACTGTTTTGGCATGGTGCTGGGCAACCTGGCCTGCTTCACGCATGGCGCCACCATCGTCTACCCCAACGACGGGTTTGACCCGCTCACGGTGCTGCAGACGGTGCAGGACGAACGCTGCACCGGCCTGCACGGTGTGCCCACCATGTTCATCGCCGAGCTGGACCACCCGCGTTTTGCCGAGTTCAACCTCAGCACCCTGCGCACCGGCATCATGGCCGGATCGCCGTGCCCCACCGAGGTGATGAAGCGCGTGGTGGAGCAGATGAACCTGCGCGAGATCACCATCGCCTACGGCATGACCGAGACCAGCCCCGTGAGCTGCCAGAGCAGCACCGACACGCCTTTGCCTAAGCGCGTCTCTACCGTAGGCCAGGTACAGCCGCACCTGGAGATCAAGATCGTGGACCCCCACACCGGTGCGGTAGTGCCCATCGGCCAGCGCGGCGAGTTCTGCACCAAGGGCTATTCGGTGATGCACGGCTATTGGGGCGACGAGGCCAAGACCCGCGAGGCGATTGATGAAGGCGGCTGGATGCATACCGGCGACCTGGCCACCATGGACGCCGAGGGCTACGTGAACATCGTCGGCCGCATCAAGGACATGGTGATCCGCGGCGGCGAAAACATCTACCCGCGCGAGATCGAAGAATTCTTGTACCGCCACCCCATGGTGCAGGACGTGCAGGTGGTGGGCGTGCCCGACCAGAAATACGGCGAAGAACTCTGCGCCTGGATCATCGCCAAGCCCGGCACCCGGCCGACCGAAGACGAAATCCGCGCCTTCTGCAAGGGCCAGATTGCGCACTACAAGGTGCCGCGCTACATCCGCTTTGTCACCAGCTTTCCGATGACGGTGACGGGCAAGATCCAGAAGTTCAAGATCCGCGACGAGATGAAGGACCAGCTCGGTCTGGTCGAAGCCAAGACCGCGTGAAACACCCAAGAAGCACTACAGCATGACCATTCTCGACACCCAACTCAACGCCCGCTCGGCGGACTTCCAGGCCAACGCCGCCGCGATGCGCGCGCTGGTGGATGACCTGCGCGCCCAGCAAGACAAGATTGCCCAGGGCGGCGGCGAGGCAGCCCGCGCCAAACACACCGCACGCGGCAAGCTGCTGCCGCGCGAGCGCGTGGCCAACCTGCTGGACCCCGGCACGCCCTTTCTGGAGCTGGCCCCGCTGGCGGCGCTGAACATGTACAACAACGACGCACCCGGCGCGGGCCTGATCGCAGGCATCGGCCGCGTGAGCGGGGTGGACTGCATGATCGTGTGCAACGACGCCACGGTGAAGGGTGGCACCTACTACCCCATGACGGTGAAGAAGCACCTGCGTGCCCAAGAGGTGGCCGCGCAGAACCGCCTGCCCTGCATCTACCTGGTGGACTCCGGCGGCGCCAACCTGCCCAACCAGGACGACGTGTTCCCCGACCGCGACCACTTCGGCCGCATCTTCTACAACCAGGCCAACATGAGTGCCCAGGGCATCGCGCAGATCGCGGTGGTCATGGGCAGCTGCACGGCCGGCGGCGCCTACGTGCCCGCCATGAGCGACGAATCCATCATCGTCAAGAACCAGGGCACCATCTTCCTGGGCGGCCCACCGCTGGTGAAGGCCGCCACGGGCGAGGTGGTGAGCGCCGAAGACCTGGGCGGTGGCGACGTGCACACGCGCCTGTCGGGCGTGGCCGACCACCTGGCGCAGAACGACCTGCATGCGCTGCAGCTGGCGCGCACGGCAGTGCGCAATTTGAATAAAAACAAGGCCCCTGCGCCCGCTGATCAAGCCCCGGTAGCTCCTAAATTTGCAGCAGAAGAGCTGTATGGCGTGATCCCCGTGGACACGCGCAAGCCCTTTGATGTGCGCGAGATCATTGCGCGCGTGGTGGACGGCAGCGAGTTCGACGAGTTCAAGGCCCGCTTCGGCAGCACCCTGGTGTGCGGCTTTGCGCGCATCGAGGGCATGCCCGTGGGCATCATCGCCAACAACGGCATCCTGTTCAGCGAGAGCGCGCAAAAGGGCGCGCACTTCATCGAGCTGTGCTGCCAGCGCAAGATTCCGCTGGTGTTCCTGCAGAACATCACCGGCTTCATGGTGGGCCGCAAATACGAAAACGAAGGCATCGCCCGCCACGGCGCCAAGCTGGTCACGGCCGTGGCCACGGCGAGTGTTCCAAAGTTCACCATCATCATCGGCGGCAGCTTTGGCGCGGGCAACTACGGCATGTGCGGCCGTGCGTATTCGCCCCGCTTCCTTTGGATGTGGCCCAACGCGCGCATCAGCGTCATGGGCGGCGAGCAGGCCGCCAGCGTGCTGGCCACCGTCAAGCGCGACGGCATCGAGGCCAAGGGCGGCCAGTGGAGCATGGAGGAAGAAGAAGCCTTCAAGGCCCCCATCCGCCGCCAGTACGAAGACCAGGGCCACCCTTACTACGCCACGGCGCGGCTGTGGGACGACGGCGTGATCGACCCCGCCGACACCCGCCGCGTGCTGGCGCTGGGCCTGTCGGCCACGCGCAATGCGCCGATCGAAGACACCAAGTTCGGCATCTTCCGCATGTGAGGTGGGCGATGGATGCCGTGGCCCATTTCACCCTGCTTGCACGCTACAACGCGTGGGCCACCGCGCGCTTGCTGGGCGCCGTGGCGGCGCTGCCCGATGCCGACTACCGGCGCGATGTGGGCCTGTTCTTTCGCAGCATCCACGGCACGCTCAACCACCTGTTGGTGGGTGAACATTTGCTGTGGTTCGTGCGGTTTTCTGAAGGCAGCTCGCCCCGCCTGGCGCTGGATGCCGAGGCCGAACCCGACCGCGACGCGCTGGCCCGGCGCCTGCGAGAGGGCGCGGCCCGGTGGGAACCCCTGATCGCCAGCTGGCCCGCCGCCCGCTGGGACGGGACGCTCCACTACACCACGACGAATGGCGAGGCCGCGTCGCTCCCGTTTGCCGCCACGCTGGCCCATGTGTTCAACCACGGCACGCACCACCGGGGGCAGATCACGGCGGCGCTCACCGCGCTGGGCCAGCCGTGCCCGGTGCTGGACTTTGTGTATTACCTGCGGGACCCTTCCAAGCCATGATCAACAGCAGCACCAGCCAGAATCTTTCCATCACCCAGTCGGGCGCGGTGGCGCGCATCACGCTGATCCAGCCCGAGGTGCGCAACGCCTTCAGCGACGAAGTCATCGCCGAAATCACTGCCGCCTTCACCGACGTGGGCAGCCGCGCCGATGTGCGCGCCGTGGTGCTGGCGGCCGAGGGCCCTGCCTTTTGCGCGGGCGCCAACCTGAACTGGATGCGGCGCATGGCCGACTACACGCGCGATGAAAACATCGCCGACGCCGGCAAGCTGGCCGAGATGCTGCGCGTGATCTACGAATGCCCCAAGCCCACCATCGCCCGCGTGCAGGGCGACGTGTACGCCGGCGGCATGGGCCTGGTGGCCGCGTGCGACATGGCGGTGGCGGTGGACACGGCGGGCTTTTGCCTGAGCGAGGTGAAGCTTGGCCTGATCCCCGCCACCATCAGCCCTTATGTGATCCGCGCCATGGGCCCACGGGCGGCGCACCGCTACTTTCTGACGGCCGAGCGGTTTGACGCGGCCGAGGCGCTGCGTATCGGGTTTGTGCACGAGGTGGTGGCTGCGGACCAGCTCGACGCCAAGGTCGATGAGCTGCTCAAGGCGCTCACCAGCGCCAGCCCCAACGCCGTGCGCGTGTGCAAGAAGCTGGTCATCGACGTGGCCGAGCGCGAGATCAACGCGGGTCTGATCGCCGCCACCGTGCAGGGCATTGCCGACATCCGCGCCAGCGACGAAGGCAAGGAGGGCGTGCAATCGTTCCTGGCCAAGCGCAAGCCCAACTGGTTGGGCTGACCGGTCACCGCAGGCCATGGACACCCTCTGGTTCAACATCGTGCAGTGGCTCCACACGCTGGGGCTGCATGTGGATGGCGGCACCGCGCGTGCGGTGGGCGATGCGGCGGCTACCGCCACCGCGCAGCTCGACATGCCCAGCCTGCTGGCCCTGGCCGCCGCGCTGGGTTGGGCCAGCGGGTTTCGGCTGTATGCGGTGGTGTTCCTGGTCGGGATGATGGGCGTGCTGGGGTGGATCGTGTTGCCCCCGGGCCTGGCCGTGCTGCAGCACCCGGTGGTGCTGATCGTGAGCGGCTGCCTGCTGTTCGTGGAATTCTTTGCCGACAAGGTGCCCTGGGTGGACAGCGCCTGGGATGCCGCCCACGCCATCATCCGCGTGCCTGCGGGCGCAGCGCTGGCGGCGGGCGTGTTTGGCGCTGACAACGCCACCATGGCGATCGTGGCCGGGCTGCTGGGCGGTTCGCTCTCGGCCACCGCCCTGGCCACCAAGATGACTACGCGCGCGGCGATCAACACCTCGCCCGAGCCGTTCTCCAACTGGGGGCTGTCGTTCTTCGAAGATGGCCTGGTGATCGCCGTGGTGTGGCTCGCCACGCAGCACCCGGTGGCCTTCGGCGTCGCGCTGGTGCTGATGGTGGCCGTGTCGGTGCTGCTGCTGGTGGTGCTGTTCAAGTTTCTGCGCGCCGTGGTGCGGCGCCTTTCTTCTTTCTTTTCTGGTTCTGCCAAGGTGGCTTAAATGTTTACAAAAATACTGATCGCTAACCGCGGCGAGATCGCCTGCCGGGTTGCCGCCACGGCCAAGCGCCTGGGCGTGAAGACCGTCGCCGTGTACTCCGACGCCGACGCCAATGCCAAGCACGTCGCCGTCTGCGACGAGGCCGTGCACATCGGCGGCAGTGCGCCCAAGGACAGCTACCTGCGCTGGGAACGCATCATCGAGGCCGCCAAAGCCACAGGCGCACAGGCCATCCACCCCGGCTACGGTTTCCTGAGCGAGAACGAAGACTTCGCCCAGGCTTGCGCGGCGGCGGGCGTGGTGTTCATTGGTCCGCCCGCATCGGCCATCAAGGACATGGGGCTCAAGGCCGAGTCCAAGCAGCTCATGGAAAAGGCCGGTGTACCCCTGGTGCCCGGCTACCACGGCGCCGACCAGGACCCGGCCCTGCTGCAGCGTGAGGCCGACCGCATTGGCTACCCCGTGCTCATCAAGGCCAGCGCGGGTGGCGGTGGCAAGGGCATGCGGGCGGTGGACAAGAGCGAAGACTTCGCCGCCGCGCTCGAGTCGTGCAAGCGCGAGGCCATCAACAGCTTTGGCGACGATGCAGTGCTGGTCGAAAAGTACGTGCAGCGCCCCCGCCACATCGAGATCCAGGTGTTTGGCGACACGCACGGCAACTGCGTCTACCTGTTCGAGCGCGACTGCTCCGTGCAGCGCCGCCACCAGAAGGTGCTGGAAGAAGCCCCCGCCCCCGGCATGACACCCGCACTGCGCGCGCAGATGGGCGAGGCCGCTGTGGCCGCCGCCAAGGCCGTGAACTACGTGGGCGCGGGCACGGTGGAATTCATCGTGGAGCAGCCGGGCGGCTACGAGCGGCCCGACCAGATGAAGTTCTACTTCATGGAGATGAACACCCGCCTGCAGGTGGAGCACCCCGTGACCGAGGCCATCACCGGCCTGGACCTGGTGGAGTGGCAGTTGCGCGTGGCCTCGGGCGAGCCGCTGCCCCTGCAGCAGCAAGACCTGCGCATCCAAGGCCATGCCATTGAGGCCCGCATCTGCGCCGAGAACCCCGACAACAACTTCCTGCCCGCCACGGGCTCACTCAATGTGTATGCGCTGCCCGAGTGCGTGACGTTCGAGAGGGGCGCGGTCCGCGTGGACTCCGGCGTGCGCCAGGGCGATGCGATCAGCCCGTTCTACGACTCCATGGTGGCCAAGCTCATCGTGCACGGCGACACGCGCGAGCAGGCGCTGGCACGGCTCGATGACGCGCTGGCGCAGACCCACATCGTGGGCCTGGCGACCAACGTGCAGTTCCTGCGCCGCGTGGCGCACACCGATGCGTTTGCCGGCGCAAAGCTCGACACCGCGCTCATCCAGCGTGAGCAGGCCGTGCTGTTCCACCAGGAGCCCGTGGGCCTGCCGCTGGCCGCGGCGGCCGCCGTGGCCCAGACCCTGTTGCGCGAGCGCGCTACCGAAGGCGCAGACCCGTTCAGCCGCCGCGATGGCTTCCATTCGCACGGATTGAACCGCCGTCGGTTCGAGTTCGAATTTGGCGGCCAGCATGCCCAGGCCTGGCTCACCTATGAACGCGGCGGCAGTCTGCATTTGGCCGTGGGCGAAGGCGAAGCGGCTGTGGCCGGACCGCTAGCGTTTGCACCGCAGGCCGATGGAGGCATCGAGCTGCAGTTTGCCGGCCAGCGCACCCGCGCCGCCGTGTACGCGCAGGGCGAGGTGGACCATGTATTCACCCCGCTGGGCGCCACGCAGATCACCGCCATCGACCTGCTGGCCCACGCGGGCGAAGTGGCCGCCGAGGGCGGGCGCCTCACGGCCCCCATGCCCGGCAAGGTGGTCTCGTTTGCCGTGAAGGCGGGCGACAACGTGGCCAAGGGCCAGCCCCTGGCGGTGATGGAGGCCATGAAGATGGAGCACACCATTGCCGCGCCGGCCGATGGCGTGGTGCAGGAGCTGCTCTACGCGCCTGGCGACCAGGTGACGGAGGGGGCTGAACTGCTCAAGCTTTCCGCTGCGTGACAGCAAGCAGCGGCAGGGCGCGGTACGCTCGGCAGCCATGAAAATCACCTTTTGCTGTACCGACACCAAGGCCGAGCCCTGGCTCCAGGGTTTGGCCGCCGCACTGCCCGGCGCTGACATTGCCGTGTGGGAGCCCGGCGCACCGCAGGCCGATTGCGCCGTGGTCTGGGCACCGCCCCAGCAGTTCATGGACGAGCAGCCGGGGCTCAAGGCCCTGTTCAACATCGGTGCGGGCGTGGATGCGCTGCTCAAACTGCGCCTGCCGCCGCACGCGCTGGTGGTGCGGCTGGATGATGCGGGCATGGCCGTGCAGATGGCCGAGTATGTGTGCCACGCGGTCATCCGCCACTTCCGCGAGTTCGATGCCTACGAGGCTGACATGGCAGCGGGACGCTGGGGCTACCGCAAGCCGCGCTTGCGCAGCGACTTCCCCATCGGCGTGATGGGCCTGGGCGTGCTGGGCGAGCGCGTGGCGAAGGCGCTGGCGCAGTTCGACTTCCCCATCAACGGCTGGAGCCGCAGCCCCAAGGCCATCGAGGGCGTGCGGGCCTTCAGCGGCACAGAGCAGTTCAACGACTTCCTGGCCGCGAGCCGGGTGCTGGTCAACCTGCTGCCGCTCACGCCCGAGACGGCCGACGTGATCAATAAGGACACGCTGGCCCGCCTGCTGCCCAGCGCCTACGTGATTAACGTGGCGCGCGGCGCGCACCTGGTGGACGACGACCTGCTGGCGGCCATAGCCAGCGGCCAGGTGGCGGGTGCCACGCTCGACGTGTTCCGCACCGAGCCGCTGCCCGCCGGCCACCCGTTCTGGAACCACCCGCGCATCACCATCACCCCCCACACCTCGGCACGCACGCTGCGCGACGAGAGCATCGCCCAGATTGCGCGCAAGATCGCCGCACTGCAGCGGGGCGAGACCGTGGCCGGCGTGGTGGACGCCGGGCGCGGCTACTGAGCGAATGAATGAAGGCGCGGGCCCCCCACGCAGCACGGACAATCGCAGGCTTATGACCACCTCCAGCACCTCTAACGTCCGGCGTTTCTTTGGCCTTCTGGGCTGGATTCTTCTGGTCCCCAGCGCGCTCACGGCGCTGGGCGCGGCGTGGATGCTGGCCTCGGGCCTGGGCATGCTGGGTGGCACACATACGGCCACGGGCCGCGTGGTGGCGCACCAGGAAGTGACCCTCGGCTCGCAGGGGCGCCGCAGCCTGGCCCGGCAAAGCATTGTCGAGTTCGCCACGGGCGACGGGCGCACGCAGCGCTTTACCGACGGCGTGGCACGCCAAGGCCACGCGAGGCACAAGATCGGCGAGACCGTCACGGTGCGCTACGACGCTCAGGATCCCTCGCGGGCCGAGATCGGCAGTTCCACCACGGTCAAGGTGCTGGGCGGCGGCGTGCTGCTGTTGTTCAGCGGCATCGGCGTGCTCGTGGGCTGGCTGCTGCTGCGCTTGCGGCCCAGGTCCGGCGCCATCGCGGCCCACGCCACCCTGGATTGACGGGGCGCTGACCGCCTTCCTTTTTGTTTGATGAAAGCACACCCCCATGAGCAGCAGCATTCCTTCCCGCGTGAACCTCATCGATGTCGGCCCCCGCGACGGCCTGCAGAACGAAAAGACCCCCGTGCCCGCCGCCGTGAAGATCGAGCTGGTGCACCGCCTGCAGCAGGCCGGCCTGCGCGAGATCGAAGTCACCAGCTACGTGAGCCCGAAGTGGGTGCCGCAGATGGCCGACAACCACGAAGTCATGGCTGGCATTGCGCGCGCCAGCGGCGTGGCGTATTCGGTGCTCACGCCCAACATCAAGGGGTACGAGGCGGCGGTGCTCGACCGGCCCGATGAAATCGTGGTCTTCGGCTCGGCCAGCGAGGCCTTCAGCCAGCGCAACATCAACTGCAGCATTGCCGAAAGCATCGAGCGCTTTGCGCCCGTGGTGGAGGCGGCGATGGCCGCTGGCATCCGCGTGCGCGGCGCCATGAGCTGCACCGTGGGTTGCCCCTACGAGGGTGAGATCGCCCCCGAGCGCGTGGCCTACCTGGCGGGCCTGCTCAAGGGCATCGGCGTGCAGCGCGTGGACGTGGCCGACACCATCGGCGTAGGCACGCCGCGCAAGGTGCAGCGCGCCATCGAGGCCACGCTGCAGCACTTCGGCATCGACGAAGTGTCGGGCCACTTCCACGACACCTATGGCCAGGCGCTGTCGAACACGCTGGCGGCGCTGGAGATGGGGGTGTGGAACTACCAGTCGTCTGTGGCGGGCCTGGGCGGCTGCCCCTATGCCAAGGGCGCCACGGGCAATGTAGCGACCGAGGACGTGGTGTACATGCTCCAGGGCATGGGCATCGAGACGGGCATCGACCTTGATAAGCTCATTGATGCGGGCGCGTACATCAGCGATTTTCTCGGCCGCAAACCCAATTCCCGTGCGGCGAATGCGCTGCTGACCAAACGCGGCGGGTGACCCCGTCTGGCGCAGGAGAAAAAGACCGTGTGTGGAGCTGAAGTGAAAAACCTGCCCGAAGGCGTGCAGCGCGTGGCTGCAGCGCTGGAATCCCTGGGCCATCCCCACCGCCCGCAGATGTTGGACGACGCTGCGCGCACCGCGCAGCAGGCGGCCGATGCGCTGGGCATTGCCGTGGGGCAGATCGCCAAGAGCATCATCTTCCGCCGCAAGAGCGACGACGCGGCGGTGCTGGTGGTCACCTCGGGCGACCGTCGCGTGGACGAGAAGAAAGTGGAGGCCCACGTGGGCTGCAAGATCGGCCGCGCCGATGCCGAGTTCGTCAAAAGCCGGACCGGGTTTTCGATTGGCGGTGTATCACCCGTGGCCCACGCCACGCCGCCCGTCACGCTGATCGACCAGGACCTGCTGCGCTTTGACGTGGTGTGGGCGGCCGCGGGGCACCCGCATGGCGTGTTTGCGCTGCACCCCAGCGACTTGCAGCGCCTGACCGGGGCGCCCGTGGTGGATGTGGTGCAAGCCGTGGCCCCGCCAGCGCCCGGGGCCGTCGCACCATGAATGCTACTGAATCAATAGCTGCACGCGCTTGTTTGGTAAGCGATGCGGGCTATTTTGATCTGAAATCTGACGAGGTGGTGCCTTCGCCTTGCATCTCGGTATGCCGCCTCTCGGACGACCGCAGCGGCTGCGTGGGCTGCTTTCGCACGCTGGACGAGATCCGTGCCTGGTCCGCTGCGGACGGCGCGCAGCGGCGCGTCATCTGGGTGCAGTTGCTGCAGCGCGCGGGCGTTCCGCTGCCCGCACCGCTGGCCGCACCGCTGGCCGCAGCGTTGACCGATTCCGCCGCGCATACGGAGCCCCAGCCATGAAGCACATCACCTTCTATCTTGACTTCGTATCGCCGTATGCCTGGCTGGCTTTCGAGCGCCTGCCGGAGGCCTTGGAGGGCCTGAGCTACAGCGTGGCCTACCGGCCCGTGCTGCTGGGCGCGCTGCTGCAGCAGCACGCCAACCCCGGCCCGGCGGGCATCGCACCCAAGCGCGACTGGACCTACCGCCACGTGACCTGGCTGGGCCATGCGCAGGGCACGCCGCTCTCGATGCCCGCGCGCCACCCGTTCAACCCGCTGCCGCTGCTGCGCCAGGCGCTGGCCTGCAGCGACGATGGCGGCATCAACCGCTATGTGGCGGGTACCGTGCTGCGCCATGTGTGGCAGGGCGGATACGATGCGCTGGATCCGACGCGTCTGGCTGCCCTGGCAGCCGATCTGGCCGAGCAGATCCGCGCCGGGCAGGACATGCACAGCGATGGCCCCAAGGCCCTGCTGCGTGCCAACACCGAGGCCGCGCAGGCGGCAGGCGTGTTTGGCGTGCCCGCCTTCGGCGTGGACGGCAAGGTCTTCTGGGGCCTGGACGGACTTCCCATGCTGCGCGCATACCTGGACGGCGATGCCTGGTTTGACGGCGGCGCGTGGGACGCTGCCGCGCAGGTGCCTTCGGGCCTGGCACCCAAAAACCCCTGATACCCGGGTCCGGCGGGCGCCGTGCCGTCGCGTCGCCGTCGTAACGTTCGTGCGGTGTTGTGCGACGGTGCACGACTTCGCGCTGCGTGTCAGACCGGGGTCAGTGTGCGCTTCAAGAATGGGCAGACGCGCAGTGCACTGTGGGATTCACCCCACGTGCGCCCGGCGACATGCCCACGACAAGAACAAGCGCCCCAACTGGAGACACACAGCCATGGCCGACGCCGCCGCTTCCCGCGCCATGACGCGGGAAGAACGAAAAGTCGTCTTCGCATCGACGCTCGGCACGGTGTTCGAGTGGTACGACTTTTACCTGTACGGTGCCATGGCGGCCGTGCTGGCGCAGCAATTCTTCACGCCGCTGGAGGCGGGCCCCGCATTCGTCTTCACGCTGCTGGCGCTGGCGGCGGGGTTTGTGGTGCGGCCTTTCGGGGCGCTGGTGTTCGGCCGCATGGGCGACATGATTGGCCGCAAGTACACCTTCCTGGTCACCATCCTCATCATGGGGCTGTCCACCTTCATCGTGGGCACGCTGCCCACGTACGGCAGCATCGGCGTGGCCGCGCCGGTCATGCTGATCGGGCTGCGGCTGCTGCAGGGGCTGGCCATGGGCGGTGAGTATGGCGGGGCGGCCATCTACGTGGCCGAATATGCGCCGCCAGGCCGGCGCGGCGCCTGCACCGCCTGGATTCAGACCACGGCGACGCTGGGCCTGTGCATGGCGTTGCTGGTGACCCTGGGCACGCGGTGGGCGCTGGGAGACAATGCGTTTGCCGACTGGGGCTGGCGCGTGCCATTTCTGCTGTCCATCGTGCTGCTGGTGGTGTCGGTGTGGATCCGGCTGTCGCTGGCCGAATCGCCAGCGTTTGTGCGCATCAAGTCGCAGGGGCGTACGTCGCAGGCACCGGTACGCGAGTCGTTCGGGCGCTGGAAGAACCTGCGCATGGCCCTGCTGGCCCTGCTGGGTCTGACGGCCGGGCAGGCAGTGGTCTGGTACACGGGGCAGTTCTATGCGCTGTTTTTCCTCACGCAACAGCTCAAGGTGGATGCGACCACCGCCCAGTTGCTTGTGGCGGCGGCGCTGCTTATTGGCACGCCGTTGTTCATTGTGTTTGGCGCGCTATCGGACCGCGTGGGCCGCAAGCCCCTCATCGTGTTGGGGTGTGTGCTGGCGGCAGCCACGTATTTCCCAGCGTTCAAGGCGCTGGCCTGGGCGGCCAACCCGGCGCTGGCCGATGCACAGGCGCGCCACCGCGTGGTTGTGGCGGCACACCCGGCGGACTGCTCCTTTCAGTTCAATCCCACGGGCGCGGCCCGGCATGCCAGCCCGTGCGACCTGGCCAAGCAGGTGCTGGCCGGGCATTCAGTGGGTTATGACACCGAGCCCGCTGCGCGACCGGGCCAGGCATGGGTGCGCATCGGCAACGCCACCCTCACCAGCCCCGCGCTCCAGGGGCTGCCGGCCGATGAGGCACGCCGCCAAGCCACCACCTTCCGCGAGGCCGTGTCCAGCGCGCTGGCCGAACATGGTTACCCCTTGCAGGCCGACCCTGACCGCATCCACACGCTGGCGGTGGTGGCAGTCCTCAGCTACCTCATGCTGCTGGTGGCCATGGTGTACGGGCCTTTGGCGGCCATGCTGGTGGAGATGTTCCCCACCCGCATCCGCTACACCTCCGTGAGCTTGCCGTACCACATCGGCAACGGCTGGTTTGGCGGGCTGCTGCCCACGCTGTCGTTTGCCATCGTGGCGCAGACTGGCAACCTGTACAGCGGCCTGTGGTACCCGGTGGCCGTGGCTGGCGCCACGGCGGTTGTGGGCCTGCTGCTGCTGCCCGAAACCCGCGGCGTGGATATTTATGCCGAAGACTAAGCCGCCTGGACGGCAACGGCAACGGCGACGGCGACGGCAACGGCGACGGCAACTGCTAGCGCTTGAACCGCCCGTCCGAGCCGATGATGGACAGGTCCGAAAAATCAAGCCCGGTGTGATCCGTGGCGCTGTACGACAGCTCAAGGCCGCCCACGTCGTATTTCTTCAGGCCTTCCAGGGCGGCGTGCAGGCGTGCGCGGTCGGGCTTGGGTCCGGCGCGGCGGATGCCTTCAACCAGCACCTTGGCGCTCACAAAACCTTCCACCATGGCCGGTGTCAGGTCGCCCACGCCCTTGGCCCGTGCCAGGTCCATGGCCTCTTTGATGAAGCCGTAGTTGAGCGAGCGCTCGGACGGAAACACCTGCGTGACCACCACGCCGCGCGCGCTGTCGCCCAGCGCCTTCACAAACCCGCCCGACGCGTTGTTGGACAGCGTCACGATCTGGCCGGTGACGCCGGCGCTGCGCAGCGCCTTGATGCCGTCCACCACGGCCGCACCGGTGCCGATAAAGATGACGGCCTGTGGCTGCTTGCCCGCAACACGGGGCGCAATGGCCGTGTAGTCGGGCTTGGCGCGGTCAAACTTTTCGATGAACAGCGCTTCAAGGCTATTGGCCTTGAAGCCGTTTAGGGCGCCCGCCAAGCCGTCGGCGCCAAAGGTGTCGTCCACATGCACCACGCCAATGCGCTTGATGCCCAACGTGTTCAGGTGGGTGATGGCCTTTTCCACCTCGCGCTGGTAGGTGGCGCGCACGTTGAAGATGTATTTGCTCACAGGCTCGTGCAGCACCATGGCGCCCGTGGACGGGCCCACAAGTGCCACGCCGTGCTGCTCCAGCACCGGCACGATGCCCTGGGTGTGGGGCGTGCCGCGCGTCATGAACATGCCGATCACGCCCTTTTGCTCAATCAACGTGCGGGTGTTTTCCAGCGTGAGCTTGGGGTCGAACTTGTCGTCCAGCGAGACGATTTCGATTTTCTGACCGCCCACGCCGCCCTTGGCGTTGACGCTGTCGATGTACAGCGCAGCGCCGCCCATGGATTCGGCCACGGTTGCCGCGGCGGAGCCCGTGATGCCCACGGTCTGCCCGATCAGAATCTGCGCCTGGGCCATCCAGCCTGTGCAGCACACCGCCAGAGCGGCGCCCGCGCGTAACCATTGCGTGAATTTCATGCGTATGTCCTGTCTGGGGGATGTATGAATATAGATACAAATTGTGACGAACACATGCCCAGAAACGCCCAGGCCCGGGCAATGCCGGGCCTGGGTGCGGGAGATCAAGTTTCGCGTCAGTTTGGGCTGGTAGGCACCTTCGCGTGGCGTTCAATCGCCTTCAGCGGCGGAAGCGCCCGTCCGTCCCGATGATGGACAGGTCGGCGAAGTCCAGGCCGGTGTGGTCGTCCGGCCCATAGGTCACTTCCAGGCCGCCCAGGTCGAACTTCTTGATGCTCTCCAGCGCCGCGTGAATCTTTTCGCGGCTGGGCTTGGGGCCTGCGCGCTTCAGGCCTTCCACCAGCACCTTGGCGGCGGCGTAGCCTTCCAGCATGGCGGGGCTGATTTCCGTGAGGCCCTTGGCCTTGGCCAGTTCCTGCGCCTCCTTCACCATGGGGAAGGTCACGGCGCGCTCGTTGGGGTAGACCTGCGTCACGATCACGCCGCGCGCGTTCGCGCCCAGGCTCTTGATGAATCCGCCCGAAGCGTTGTTGGACAGCGTCACGATCTGGGCCCCCGAGCCCGCGCTGCGCAGCGCGTTGCCCGCGTCCACCACGGCCGAGCCCGACGCCACCATCAGCACGGCCTGCGCGTCAGCCTTGGCGATCTTGACTGCGATGGGAGGGAAGTCGGGCTTTGCGCGGTCAAACTTTTCCACCACCACCGGGGTCAGCTTGGCAGCCGTCAGGCCCTTTTGTGCACCGGCAATGCCGTCCGCGCCAAAGCTGTCGTCGGCGTACATCAGTGCAATGCGCGTGATACCCATGGAGGCCAGGTGGGTCATGGCCTTTTCCGCTTCGCGCTGGTAGGTGGCGCGCACGTTGAAGATGTATTTGCGCACCGGCTGGTGCAGCACCATGGCGCCGGTGGACGGGCCCACCAGCACCACGCCGTGTTTGTCCAGCAGCGGGATGATGGCCTCGGTGTGGGGGGTGCCGCGATTCAGGAACATGGCGGACACGTTGTTCTCTTCAATCAGCTTGCGCGCGTTTTCGGCGGCCAGCTTGGGGTCGAACTTGTCGTCCAGAGAGATGAGCTCGATCTTCTGTCCATTGACGCCGCCCTTGGCGTTGACCGAGTCGATGTAGAGCAGGGCGCCATCGGTCGTCTCCTTGACGCCCGCCGCCACTTGGCCCGAGAAGCCGGCGGTCTGCCCGATCAGGATTTGTGCCTGAGCAGATGGGGCAAAGAGCGAAAGGGCCAGCGCGGCGCCAGCCCACAGTGCATGCCACGTTTTCATGGCTGTCTCCTCTGTGTATCTTTTTGAAAGGTCGGAAACGGCAGTCTAAACCGATGCCCCGCAGGGTTTCAAAGGGTTTGTGCCCAGAAATGCACGCCCGCCGTGTAACACCGCAGCAGCCACCATGGGCAATGCGCTGCTGACACACGCTGTCAGCAGCGCGTTTCTAGAATGTTTGGCCTCATACCCACACAAAGCCCCCACATGACCCAGGGAACCATCCGCATCCGCGGCGCACGCCAGCACAACCTCAAAAACCTGGATCTGGACATCCGCACCGGCGAACTCACGGTGGTTACGGGACCGAGCGGCTCCGGCAAATCCAGCCTGGTGTTCGACACCCTGTATGCCGAGGGCCAGCGCCGCTATGTGGAGACCTTCAGCGCCTATGCGCGCCAGTTCCTGGACCGCATGGACAAGCCGGCCGTGGACAAGGTCGAAGGCGTGCCGCCGGCCATCGCTATCGACCAGACGAACCCGGTGCGCTCCAGCCGCTCCACCGTGGGCACGATGACGGAGCTGAACGACCATTTGAAACTGCTTTTCGCCCGCGCAGGCCAGCTGTTCGACAAGCAGACTGCGCAGCCCGTGCGCCATGATTCGCCAGAGACCATTTATGCCGAGCTGCAGCGGCGTAGTGCCGAGGCGAGCGATCCGCGTATCGTCCTGACCTTCCCGGTTGAACTACCGGGTGGCACGTCGGCCGAGCAGGTCGAGCAATGGCTGTCCGCCAGCGGCTTTACCAAGGTGCAGGCCGAGCGTGAAGTGGCCACGCCCACCGGCCCGCGCAAGGTGCTTGACGTGGTGGCCGACCGCTTCCGCCTGGGCAATGCCGAGAAGGCGCGGGTGATTGAGGCGATTGAGGTGGCGCTCAAGCGTGGCACGGGGCGTTTGAACGTGTACCGCCTTGTGGATGAGGGCGAGCCCGAGTTGTGGAGGTTCTCGACAGGCCTGCACTGCCCCGACAGCGACCTGCGCTACAGCGACCCCATCCCCTCGATGTTCTCGTTCAACTCCGCCGTGGGAGCGTGCGAGAGCTGCCGGGGCTTCGGCCGCGTGATCGGCGTGGACTATGGCCTCGTCATCCCCAACGACAAGCTCACGCTGCGCGCAGGCGCCATCAAGACCATCCAGACCCCCGCCTGGAAGGAGGCGCAAGACGACCTCATGCGCCACGCCGAGACGGCCGGCATCCCGCGCGACACGCCCTGGTACAAGCTGACCGACGACCAGAAAAAGTGGGTCATCCACGGTGCGCCGGGCTACAAGGAAGGGCAGTGGAGCAAGCAGTGGTACGGCATCAAGCGCTTCTTTGAATACCTGGAGAGCAAGGCCTACAAGATGCACATCCGCGTGCTGCTGTCCAAGTACCGCAGCTACACGCCGTGCCCCACCTGCGCGGGCGCGCGCCTCAAGACCGAGAGCCTGCTCTGGCGCATCGGCCGCAAGGAAGACGCCGACGCGGTGCTGGAGCCTGGCAAGCGGTTCATGCCCGAAGGCGTGCAGTGGAGCCGCGAGCAGCTCGAAGCCCTGCCCGGCCTGTGCCTGCACGACCTGATGCTGCTGCCCATCGACCGCCTGCGCCGGTTCTTCGACCGCATGGAGTTGCCCGAAGGCGACGCGGCCGCAGGCGGTGACGCGCAGGCCCTGAAGCTGCTGCACGAAGAGATCACCACGCGCCTCAAATACCTGTGCGACGTGGGCATCGGCTACCTCACGCTCGACCGGCAAAGCCGCACATTGAGCGGCGGCGAGGTGCAGCGCATCAACCTCACCACCGCGCTGGGCACGAGCCTGGTCAACACGCTGTTTGTGCTGGATGAGCCCAGCATCGGCCTGCACCCGCGCGACATGCACCGCATCACCGAGGCCATGCTGCGCCTGCGCGATGCGGGCAACACCCTGGTGGTGGTGGAGCACGACCCGGCCGTGATGCTCGCGGCCGACCGCATGATCGACATGGGCCCCGGCCCGGGCCGCCTGGGCGGCCAGGTGGTGTTCGACGGCACCACGGCCGACCTGCGCCAGGCCGACACGCTCACGGGCGCCTACCTGGGCGGGCGCAAGCACGTGGGCTTTGGCTTCAAGCGCATGGTGACGGAGTCGACCCCGCGCCTCATCCTCGAAGGCGCGCGCGAGCACAACCTGAAGGATGTGACGGTGGAGTTCCCGCTGCAGCGCCTGGTCACCGTCACGGGCGTGAGCGGCTCGGGCAAATCGAGCCTGATCCAGGACGTGCTGGCCCCCGCGCTGCTGCGCCACTTCGGCAAGGCCACGGATGCACCGGGCGCGCACGACCGCATGCTGGGCGCCGACCACCTGTCGGACGTGGTGTTCGTGGACCAGTCGCCCATCGGCAAGACAGCCCGTTCCAACCCCGTGAGCTACGTGGGCGCGTGGGACAGCATCCGCGAACTGTTTGCCGTGGCGCCGCTGTCCAAACAGCGCAGCTACACCGCCGCCAAGTTCAGCTTCAACAGCGGCGACGGGCGCTGCCCCACCTGCGGCGGCTCGGGCTTCGAGCATGTGGAGATGCAGTTCCTCTCCGACGTGTACCTTCGCTGCCCGGACTGCGACGGCAAGCGCTACCGGCCCGAGATCCTGGAGATCACCATCGAGCGTGGCGGCCGCACGCTCAACGTGGCCGACGTGCTGGCCCTCACCGTGGCCGAGGCCGCGGCCGTGTTTGCCAACGACCGCGACGTGATCCGTGCGCTGCAGCCCATCGTGGACGTGGGCCTGGAGTATGTGGCGCTGGGCCAGCCCGTGCCCACGCTCAGCGGCGGCGAGGCGCAGCGCCTGAAGCTCGCGGGCTTTCTGGCTGAGGCGGCCAAGACCGCCGCCAAGTCGCGCCAGAGCGTGGCCCGCAAGGGCACGCTGTTTTTGTTCGACGAGCCCACCACGGGCCTGCACTTCGACGACATCGCCAAGCTCATGCGTGCGCTGCGCAAGCTCATCGACGCGGGGCACTCGCTCATCGTCATCGAGCACAACCTGGACGTGATCCGCGCGAGCGACTGGCTCATCGACCTGGGGCCCGAAGGCGGCGATGCCGGCGGCCTGGTCGTGGCCGAGGGCACGCCCGAAGACGTGCGGCAGCACGCCACCTCGCACACCGGACAGGCGCTGCGCGACTACGAGCTGGCGCTGGGCGCGGGCGGGCATTCGGTGCACGAAAAAGCGGCGCTGCTACGAAAAAGTGAGCTGCTAGCGCTTGATGGACAAGCGCTAGCAGCCAAAAACGTCATTGAAATCGTCAATGCCAAGGAACACAACCTCAAGAGTCTGAGCGTGGACATCCCGCGTGGGAAGTTCAATGTGGTGACGGGTGTCAGCGGCTCCGGCAAGTCCACCCTCGCGTTCGACATCCTGTTCAACGAAGGCCAGCGGCGCTACCTCGAGTCGCTCAATGCCTATGCCCGCAGCATCGTGCAGCCCGCCGGGCGGCCCGAAGTGGATGCGGTGTACGGCATTCCGCCCACCGTGGCCATCGAGCAGCGCCTCTCGCGCGGCGGGCGCAAGTCCACCGTGGGCACCACGACCGAGGTGTGGCACTTCCTGCGCCTGTTGTATGTGAAGCTTGGCACCCAGCACTGCGTGCACGACGGCGCTGCCGTGCAGCCGCAAACGCCCGAGAGCATTGCCGCCCAGCTGCTCACGCAGTTCCGCGGCCAGCACATCGGCCTGCTGGCGCCGCTCGTGATGAACCGCAAGGGCGTGTACACCGAGCTGGCCGACTGGGCCCGCCCGCGCGGCTACACCCACCTGCGGGTGGACGGCAACTTCTTGCCCACCACCAACTTCCCGCGCATCGACCGCTTCAAGGAACACACCATCGAGCTGCCCGTGGCGAGCCTTGATGTGTCGCCCGAGAACGAAGCGCAGCTGCGCACCGCGCTGGCCGAAGCGCTCACGCACGGCAAGGGCGTGGTGCATGTCCTCTCAAGCATCGACACGCTGGCCGCTGCCATGGAAAGCGGTGCGCCCACCGCAGGCATTGGCCATTTGCATGCGTATTCGACCAAACGTGCCTGCCCCGTCTGCGCCACCAGCTATGCCGAGCTGGACCCGCGCCTTTTCTCCTACAACAGCAAGCACGGCTGGTGCCCCGACTGCGTGGGCACGGGCGTCAAGCTCACCAAGGACCAACGCAAGGTGTTCGACGACTCCGTGCAGGACGCCAACGAGAAGGGCCGCGAGCAGACCTTTGCCGAGCCTGAGGTGGAAGACCTGCAGGACACCGTGTGCCCTACCTGCCACGGCACACGCCTGAACGCCACGGCCCGCGCGGTGAAGTTTGCCGGCGTGGGCATCACCGACATTGCGGCACTGTCCGTGACGGATGTGCGCCGCTGGGTCGAGACCCTGCGCGTCGAGGGCGGCATGACCGCGCGCGAGGCCGATATCGCACGCGATCTGGTGCCCGAGATCCAGAGCCGACTCGAATTTCTGGAAGAGGTGGGCCTGGGCTACCTCACGCTCGACCGGGGCGCGCCCACGCTCAGCGGTGGAGAGGCCCAGCGCATCCGCCTGGCCGCGCAGCTGGGCAGCAACCTGCAAGGCGTGTGCTACGTGCTCGACGAGCCCACCATCGGCTTGCATGCGCGCGACAACCAGATTTTGCTGAACGCCCTGCACAAGCTCGGCGACAAGGGCAACACGCTCGTGGTGGTGGAGCACGACGAGGACACCATCCGCCGCGCCGACCACATCATCGACATCGGCCCGAGCGCGGGCAAGCGCGGCGGGCGCCTGGTGGCGCAGGGCTCGGTGAGCGACCTCACGAATGCAGAAGATTCGCAAACCGGCCGCTACCTGCTGCACGCGATGAAGCACCCACTGCAACTGCGCCGCAGCATGGTGGCCAGCGAGGTGAGCGCCGAAGCCACGGCCGCTTTCGCGCAGGCAGAGGCGTCAGCGCCCACCGGCCGCCAAAGCGCGGCCGTGAAGAAGCGTGCCGCCCAGGCCGTTGCGCTGGCGGCTGACGCACTGACCGAGGCGAAGGAGCGCGCCGCCATGCGCTGGCTCACGGTGCATGGCGCCCATCTGCACAACCTGAAGAACGTGACGGCCACGGTTCCGCTGCACCGCCTGGTGGCCATCACGGGCGTGAGCGGTTCGGGCAAGTCCACGCTGGCGCGCGACGTGCTGCTCACCAACGTACAGGCCTGGGTGCAGCAGCGCAGTACCAAGGCGGGGCGCGATGCGATGGACGCCGGCAAGGCCCCCGCGCTGGCGGGGTGCGCGGGCCTGTCGGGCTTTGAGAGCATTGACCGTGTGCTCGAAGTGGACCAGACGCCCATCGGCAAGACGCCGCGCAGCTGCCCGGCCACCTACATCGGCTTCTGGGACACCATCCGCAAACTGTTTGCCGAGACGCTGGAGGCCAAGGCGCGCGGCTACGCTGCCGGCCGCTTCAGTTTCAACACCGGCGAAGGCCGCTGCCCCAGTTGCGAAGGCGCCGGCGTGCGCACCATCGAGATGAGCTTCCTGCCCGACGTGAAGGTGCCTTGCGAGACCTGCCATGGCGCGCGTTTCAACCCCGAGACGCTGGCCGTGACCTGGCGGGGCAAGAGCATTGGCGATGTGCTGCAGATGGAAGTGGACGAGGCGGTGGACTTCTTCGCCACCATGCCCAGCATCGCGCACCCGCTGCAACTCTTGAAGGACGTGGGCCTGGGCTACCTCACGCTGGGCCAGCCGTCGCCCACGCTCTCCGGTGGAGAGGCGCAGCGCATCAAGCTCGTGACGGAGCTGACCAAGGTGCGCGACGAGGTGGGACGCCGCGGCCAGAAGGCGCCGCACACGCTCTACGTGCTGGACGAGCCCACGGTGGGCCTGCACATGGCCGACGTGGACAAGCTCATCCGCGTGCTGCACCGGCTGGTGGACGGCGGCCACAGCGTGATCGTGATCGAGCACGACTTGGACGTGATTGCAGAGGCCGACTGGATCATCGACCTGGGCCCGGAAGGTGGCAACGCAGGCGGGCGCATCGTGGCAGCCGCTACGCCCGAGGATGTGGTGACGGCGGGCACACACACCGGCAAGGCGCTGGCGGCCGTGCTGGCGCGCTGAGGGGGCACTGCGGAGGGGCGGCATCCCGCACAGGGATGTCGGGCCATGTCCTACGACCATGGCGGAACACGGCGCACGTGAAGTGCGGGAACTGATTTTTAGGATTCAGCCCAGGGATCAGCGCTTGGGGCGCAACTCCCCACCAATGTATCCAGACCGTTCCACTGTTCCCCTTTCCTTACTACGGACGCCCTTCACCATGACATCACTTTTCAAGACCTGCGCGGCCCTGGCGGCTACCTCTGTTCTTCTCGTTGCCTGCGGCGGCGGCAACGACGACGATCCTACGCCCAGCAACGAACCCGGCGTTCTCACGGTGAGCAATGCCACCGTGGGCGACCTCAACGGTGTCTATGGCAATGGATCGCTGAACCTGACGGACGTGGACAAGCGCAATCCCATCGGCTCCGTGCCCGAACTGTGCTCGTTCAAGTTCGACGGCGCCAACAAGGTGGGCTCGTCTGCCACGGCGTTCGGCGACATCCGCTACCGCCCCGACGCCACCGGCCTGCACCAGGTGTTCCTCACGTTCGACGGCAAGGAGTACGGCAGCGACGAACCGACTGACACCGCCGTGGTGCGTGAGAGTGACCAGGTCCGATTTACCGGGAAAACCCTGTTTGCCAGCGACGGCTCTGGCGCAACGGTGCGCGTGTCGGGCATTGTCCCCATGCGCCCCAACCGGCCTTCGGGCTGCTGAGCGCGGGTGCAAGCGAGGCATCCTGTCTCATTTAATTTTCTGATCCCCTCGGATCCCTCCCCGCCGGTCTGCAACGGACTGGCTTTGGCCTCCATTGCCTGGGCGATGGGAGGCCTTTTTTGCGTGGTGCACTGCGGCATCCGCTCGGCTGTCCGCCGCAGTGCGAAACGGCGGGTCGGTGTTTTCCCTTGGGTCTCAAGATACGGCGGGGGTTTGGCCGTTTTCATCAGTTCGCTGTAAGGAAGCGTCGCCACAGTCACCCACGCAATCCCGTGGCCCGGCCCGCGGAATGTGCAGGGGCAGCGCAGATTCATTCTTCTTCGCTGTGTTTCTGTTCTCACACATGAGGGGACTTCATGAAGGAAGACAAAAGCAGTCACGCCTACTGGAAAGCCACGCTCGCGCTACTCACCAAGATTCTGATCGTCTGGTTTTTAGTGTCGTTCGGCGCGGGGATCCTGTTCGTTGACTTGTTCAACAAGATCAGTCTTGGCGGTTATCCGCTCGGGTTCTGGTTCGCCCAGCAGGGCTCCATCTACATCTTCATTGCGCTGATTTTTTATTACGCCAAGAAGATGGGCGACATTGATCGTCAGTTCGACGTGCATGAAGACTGAGGGCTGACATCATGGATCTTCAAACCACCATCTACCTCTTTGTCGGTCTGAGCTTCGCGCTCTACATCGGCATTGCTGTGTGGGCCCGTGCAGGCTCCACCAGCGAGTTCTACGCAGCGGGCGGCAGCGTCCACCCCATTACCAACGGCATGGCCACCGCGGCCGACTGGATGAGCGCTGCCTCGTTCATCTCCATGGCCGGTCTGATCTCCACCATGGGCTACGGCGGCGCGCTGTTCCTGATGGGCTGGACAGGCGGGTATGTGCTGCTGGCCATGCTGCTGGCCCCCTACCTGCGCAAGTTCGGCAAGTTCACGGTGCCCCAGTTCATTGGTGACCGCTTCTACTCCAAGAGCGCAAGCACCATCGCCGTGATCTGCCTGCTGGTCGCATCCATCACCTACATCATTGGTCAGATGACCGGCGTGGGCATCGCGTTCTCGCGCTTCCTCGGTGTGTCGAGCGACATGGGCATCTACGTGGGCATGGCCATCGTGTTTGCCTACGCCGTGTTTGGCGGCATGAAGGGCATCACCTACACCCAGGTGGCGCAGTACATCGTGCTGATCCTGGCTTACACCGTGCCCGCCGTGTTCATCTCGCTGCAGCTCACCGGCAATCCGCTGCCGCAGCTGGGCCTGGGTGGCAGCTATGTGGGCACCGACATGTCGCTGCTGGCCAAGCTGGACCAGGTGATCACCGAACTGGGCTTTGGCAAGTACACCACGCAACTGCCTGGCAGCACGCTGAACATGTTCATGTACACGCTGTCGCTGATGATCGGTACCGCCGGTCTGCCCCACGTCATCATGCGATTCTTTACCGTGCCTTCGGTGAAGGATGCCCGCAGCTCGGCAGGCTGGGCGCTGGTGTTCATCGCCATCCTGTACACCACGGCACCTGCCGTGGCTGCCATGGCCAAGCTCAACCTGCACTCCACGGTGAATACCGCGGTGAAGGCGGGTGGCGACCTGTATGCGCCTGAAGCCAGCCTGCTGAACGAACAGCGTCCCGACTGGATGAAGCGCTGGGAAAAGACGGGCCTGCTGAAGTGGGAAGACAAGAACGGCGATGGCCGCATTCAGTACTACAACGACAAGACCACCAACGCCGACGCCAAGGCCAAGGCAGAGGCTGCCGGCTGGAAGGGCAATGAGCTGAACGTGAACGTTGACATCATCGTGATGGCCAACCCCGAAATCGCGCTGCTGCCCAACTGGGTGATCGCGCTGGTGGCGGCGGGTGGTCTGGCTGCGGCGCTGTCCACGGCGGCCGGTCTGCTGATGGCAATCTCGTCGGCGGTGTCGCATGACCTCGTCAAGGGCGTGTTCAACCCCAACATCAGCGAGAAGAACGAGCTGCTGGCGGGCAAGGTGTCCATGGCCGTGGCCATTGTGGTGGCCGGTTATCTGGGGCTGAACCCGCCGGGCTTCGCGGCCGGTACGGTGGCGCTGGCCTTCGGTATTGCAGCCAGCTCGCTGTTCCCGGCCATCATGATGGGTATCTTCAGCAAGAAGATGAACAAGGAAGGCGCCATGGCCGGCATGCTGGCAGGCCTGTTCTTCACCCTGTTCTATGTGTTCGCACACAAGGGCATCTTCTTCATCAAGGGCACGGAATACCTGGGCCTGATCGGAGGCGCCAACAGCTTCTTCGGCATCACGCCGGAAGCCATTGGTGCAGTCGGTGCCATGGTGAACTTCGCAGTCGCCTTCCTGGTGGACAAGGTCACCAAGGAGCCACCGCAGCACATTCAGGCCATGGTGGAAGCAGTGCGTGTGCCACGCGGCTCCAAAGCTGTGACGGGCGCTCATTGAGCGCGCCGGCGGGGCCCATGCCCTGCCCCGTGTAAACCCACTGTTCGGTGCAACGCAGCACAGTGACAATGGAGGCCCTGTCGGCTGCGCTGGCAGGGCCTTTTTACTGAATGACCGGGTGGGTGCTGCGCCACGCTGCACTGCTCACGAGGAGAGTCCTGCATGGTTTTCGATGTAAGCGTCGCTTTGACGTGGATTCTGTATCTGGCGCTGTTTCCGATGGCGTTCTTCTGGTTTCGCCGCGCGTGGCGCATTGTGGTGAAGCGGGACTTTTCCGAGGTCGCGCTCAAGCGGGGTGTGCCACCGCCAAACGCCGAGAAATATGCACCGTTTGAGATGGTCATCAACCTGATCGCCGGCACGGTGGCGGCGGTGGTGATCGTGAGCGTGGCGCTGGGCCAGTTGGACTACAACACCTGGACCGCCATCGCCGGCAGCACCATCTGGTGCAAGTTCTTCATCAGCTTTGCGCTGTCGCGCCAGGCGCATGCCAGTGTGCCCCGGCCCAAGGCCGAGAAGGCCTGAAGGTCCGAAAGACGGAGGGCCGGTGTCCATGGCCGCAGTGCATCGCCTATGCGCGGGCGCCAAAGCCTGACTCGGCCACTCGGCCAGTAAGACCGCGGTAAGTGCCAGGCGCACAATGCGGCCATAGGGAGGCGTGGAGACCTCCCGCCAGGAGACCGCTGTGCACAAAGGACTCGGCTCCCAACGCCTGGTTGCGCTGTTTGCCGGCGGCTGGGTGTTGTTCAATTTTCCGCTGCTGGGGTTGTGGGACCGTGACGCCACCTTGTGGGGCATTCCGGTTTTCCCCGCGGCGCTGTTCATGTTGTGGCTGGTGCTGATTGCCGGCCTGGCCTGGCTGGTAGACCGGCCCTCGCTGCGGGACGATGAGCCTGCTTCCGCGGCGGAGGCCACAGGTCAACGACCCTCCGCACCTGCAGCGCCCGCGCCACCGGCATCGTCTTCACCCATCCCGCCATCGCCACCGCGGGCCTGAATCCATGCTGTCGCCTGCACTCGTCATTGCCGCGTCGCTGGCGTACCTGCTGGTGCTGTTTGCCGTGGCCTACTGGGCTGACCGGCGCGGGCGCGAGGGGCGATCGGTCATCGCCAACCCCTGGGTGTATGCGCTGTCGCTGGCCGTGTACTGCACGGCGTGGACGTACTTTGGCAGCGTGGGCCGCGCGGCAACGGGCGGCGTATGGTTTTTGCCCATCTACCTGGGGCCCACGCTGGCCATGGTGCTGGGCTGGCTGGTGGTGCGCAAGATGATCCGCATCGCCAAGGCATACCGCATCACCTCCATTGCCGACTTCATCGCCAGCCGCTACGGAAAGAGCCCGCTGCTGGCGGGACTGGTGACGCTGATCGCGGTGGTGGGCATCGTGCCGTACATCGCGCTGCAGCTCAAGGCGGTGTCGGCGGGTTACGCGCTGCTCACCGCCCAGGCCACTCCCGCCGGTGCGGTGCACTGGAGCCGGGACAGCGCGTTCTACGTGGCGCTGGTGCTGGCTGGCTTCACCATGGTGTTTGGTGCCCGGCATCTGGACACCACCGAGCGGCACGAAGGCATGGTGGCCGCCATCGCGTTCGAGTCGGTGGTCAAGCTGGTGGCGTTTTTGTCGGTGGGGCTGTTTGTGGTGTATGGCCTGTTCGACGGGCTCGCCGACCTGTTTGCACGGGCACAGGCTGTGCCAGCGCTGCAGCAGCTCATGCGGCTGGAGCAGGGCGGCCAGTTTGCATGGGCGCAGTGGTTTGCGCTCACGCTGCTGTCCATGCTGTCGGTAGTGTTCCTGCCGCGGCAGTTTCAGGTGATGGTGGTGGAGAACGTGCGCGAGTCGCACCTGCGCCGCGCGGTATGGGTGTTTCCGCTGTACCTGCTGCTCATCAACCTGCTGGTGCTGCCCATTGCGCTCGGCGGGCTGCTGTATTTTGGCGGCGGCGCGATGAATGCCGAGAACTTCGTGCTATCGCTGCCGCTGGCCGAAGGCCAGACGGCGCTGGCGCTGTTCGTGTTCATCGGGGGGCTGTCGGCAGCGACGGGCATGGTCATTGTCGAGACCATCGCTGTCTCCACCATGGTCAGCAACGAACTGGTTCTGCCGTTGCTGCTGCGCTGGCGGCACCTGCGAAGCGGCGTCGCCGGGCAGGACCTGTCGCGCCTGCTGCTCGGCATCCGGCGCGCTGCCATCCTGGGCGTGCTGGTGCTGGGCTACGTGTACTTTCACCTCGCGGGCGAGGCGTATGCGCTGGTCAGCATCGGGCTCATCAGCTTTGCCGCCGTGGCCCAGTTTGCGCCCGTGATGCTGGGCGGCATGTACTGGAAGGGCGGCACCCGGCAGGGCGCACTGGCAGGCCTGCTGGTGGGCTTTGCGATGTGGGCCTATACCTTGATGCTGCCCTCCATCGCGAAGTCCGGATGGCTGGACGCGGGCTTTCTGGCCGATGGCCCCTGGGGCGTTGGCTGGCTGCGGCCCGAGCAGTTGCTGGGGCTCACGGGCTTTGACGGGCTGACCCACTCGCTGTTCTGGAGCTTGCTCGCCAACATGGGCGCCTACATCGGTGTCTCGCTGTGGCGTGCACCATCGGGCCAGGAGGCCAGCCAAGCGCTGCTGTTTGTGGATGTGCTGGAGCGCACGGCCGTGTCCAGCCCCGTGTTCTGGCGCGGCCGTGCGCGCACGTCCGACCTGCTGCAGCTGTGCGAGCGCTTTTTGGGCACGACCAAGGCCGAGGCGCTGTTTGCCGAGTACGCGCGGCGCGAGGACGTGCGTCAGCCCGACGCCATCCGCCCCGACGCACGCCTGGTGCAGTTTGTGGAAACCCAGCTGGCCGGCGCGGTGGGCAGCGCATCGGCCCGCGTTCTGGTGGCATCGGTGGCCGAGGAGGAAACCCTCACGCCCGACGACGTGCTGCGCATCCTGGACGAGACCTCGCAGGTGCGTGCCTATTCACGCGCGCTTGAGGAAAAATCCCGCTCGCTGGAGCAGGCCACGGCTGAGCTGCGCGAAGCCAACTACCAGCTGCAGAGCCTGGACCGGCTCAAGGACGATTTCATGTCGTCCGTCACGCACGAGCTGCGCACGCCGCTCACCTCCATCCGTGCGCTGGCCGAACTCATGCAGGGCGATGCGGAAATGCCTGCTGCCCAGCGCCAGCAGTTCGTGGGCATCATCGTGGCCGAGACCGAGCGCCTGACGCGCCTGGTCAACCAGGTGCTGGACATGGCCAAGATTGAAGCCGGCCATGCCGACTGGCACGTGGCCGAGGTGGACCTGCGCGCGCTGGTCAACCAGGCCGTGGCCACCACTGCCGAGGTGTTCCGCGAGCGCGCGGCCGAGGTGCGCGTGCAGTTGCCGACGCAGCTGCCGTCGCTGCAGGCAGACCCGGACCGGCTGATGCAGGTGCTGCTCAACCTGCTGTCGAACGCAGCCAAGTTTGTGCCACAACCGGGCGGCCGGGTGCTGGTGGCGGTGCAGGCAGAACAGCAGGGCCGCACGCCGGGCATCACTGTGTCGGTGCACGACAACGGGCCGGGTGTCGAGCCGGATCAAGCCGAGTTCGTTTTTGACCGATTTCACCAGGGTGGCGATGCCGCCCGGCGCCCGCAGGGCACAGGGCTGGGCCTGCCCATCAGCCGCCAGATCGTTGAACACTTTGGCGGGCGGCTTTGGTTGGAGCCTGCCAATGCAGGCCTTGATGCTCGCTCAGAAGGCCTGTCCGAGCCGCCTTCTGGCGCATGTTTTCGCTTCTGGCTGCCGCTGCACCCCCACACTTTCGAAGACCCATTGCCACCATGACTGCCAAGATACTGATCGCCGACGACGAGCCCAACATCGTGATTTCGCTCGAATACCTGCTACAGCGGGAGGGCTACACCGTACTGGTGGCGCGCGATGGCAATGAGGCGCTGGACTGCATTGCGCGCGAGCTGCCGGACCTGGTGTTGCTGGATGTGATGATGCCGCACAAGTCTGGGTTCGAGGTCTGCCAGGCCGTGCGCGCCAACGAAGCCCTCCATGCCACGCGCATCCTCATGCTCACCGCCAAGGGGCGCGAGACCGATGTGGCCAAGGGCCTCGCCCTGGGCGCCAATGCCTACATGACCAAACCGTTTTCCACGCGCGAACTGGTCAGCAAGGTGGCTGAGTTGCTGGCCCAGCCGGGCGGGGCAGTGCCATGAAACCGCGCATCGACCCCCGCCTGCTGATGGCCGTTGCGCTGACCGGGCTCGTGATGGCGGGGTGGCTGGTGCTGATGGGGGCGGTGGTGTGGTCCACCCTGGGCCCGGACGAGCGCGCGGCTGTGGACGAGGTGCTGGCCCCCCGTCTGGCCCTGGTGGCCATGGGCTGGCTGGCAGGGCTGGCCGTGGTGGGCGGCCTGCTGCAGGTGCTGTACCGCCGCTACGTGGGTGCGCCCGCGCGTCTGCTGGAAGAGACCCGCGTGGTGCTGGCTGCAGCCACGCCGCAGCAGCTCAAGCCCGGGGGGACGGCCGAGATGCAGGCGCTGGCCGTTGCGGTGAACGAGCTGGCCGCCCAGCGCGACGGCCTGCGCGCAGATATGGATGCGCAGGTGGCCCAGGCCAGCCGCCGCGTGCAGCAGGAAAAAAACCGCCTGGCCGCGCTGATGGCTGAGCTGAACCAGAGCGTGGTCGTGTGCAACCGCGATGGCCGCATCCTGCTGTACAACCAGCGCGCGCGCTTGCAGTTTCGCGCGCTGTCGCAAGGCGCTGCGCCAGCGGCAGGCGCGGAGCTGGTCGGCATTGGCCGGTCGGTGTACGCAGTGTTCGAGCGCCAGGTGTTGGCGCATGCGCTGGAACGCATCCACCAGGCCCTGGCGCGCGGCGCGGCTCACCCCTCGGCCCAGTTCGTCACCACTGCGCAGGGCGGGCAGCTGCTGCGTGTGCAGGTGGCGCCTGTGCGCGACGTGGTGGCCAGCGCCGATGCCGCTGCGGCACACGACGCGCCCGGCGAAGCGCCGTCTGTCGAGAGCCCTCGCGATCGACTGGCCGGCTTTGTGCTGATGCTGGAGAACGTCACGCAAAGCGTGCAGGAAGAGTCCGAGCGTGACCAGCTGCTTCACGGCCTGACCGAAGGCAGCCGCGCCTCGCTGGCCAATATCCAGGCGGCGGTGGACATGCTGGGCTATGCCGACCTGGAGCCGGCCATGCGGGAGCGCTTTCTGGCCGTGGTGCGCGACGAGGTGGGCGCCATGGGCCGCCGCGTCAACGACCTGGCCCAGCGTGCGACCCAGCGCCTGAAGACCCGCTGGCCTCTGGAAGACATGCTGGGCGCCGACCTGGCGTACGCGGCGCAGCGGCAAATCACGGCTGTGTGCCACCGGCCCGTGACGCTGGACCACGTGGACGCAGGCCTGTGGATCAAGGTGGACAGCTACACCCTGCTGCAGGCGCTGACCTATCTGGCCCACCGCTTGGTGGACGAGTTTGAGGTGCGTTTTTTGCAACTGAACCTGCAACCCGCAGGAGGCCATGCACAGCTGGACCTGGTGTGGAGCGGCCAGGCCATGAGCAACGAAACCGTGATGAGCTGGGAGATGGACGCCATGCGCTTTGGCACCGAGCGCACACCGCTGACGGTGCGCGACGTTGTCGAGCGCCACGGCGGCGAGATGTGGTTCGAACGCGATCGTGTCCGTCACCAAGCCTTCTTCCGCTTTTTGCTGCCGCTGGTCAGCACGCAGGATGCGCCGGCCCAGCCGGCAGCGCTGATCGAAGCAGGCGCCAGCGGCCAGTACAGTCGCCCGGAGTATTACGACTTCGACCTCTTCCAGAGAGACGAGCAGGGCCGCGCGCTGGACGACTGCCCGCTGGCCGAGCTGGCCTACACCGTGTTTGACACCGAGACCACGGGCCTGAACCCCGCCGGCGGCGACGCCATCATCCAGCTGGGCGCCGCGCGCATCGTCAACGGCCGACTGCTGCGGCAGGAGTGTTTCGAGCAGCTGGTGGACCCGGGCCGCCCCATACCGGAGGCCTCTATTCCCATCCACGGCATCACGCCCGACATGGTCGCCGGCAAGCCGCGCATTGCCGAGGTGCTGCCAGTCTTCCACACCTTCGCGCAAGACACGGTGCTGGTTGCCCACAACGCGGCCTTCGACATGCGCTTTCTGCAACTGCAGGAGGCCGCCACCGGCGTGGCCTTCCACCAGCCGGTGCTGGACACGCTGCTGCTGTCGGCTGTGGTGCACCCGCACCAGGAGTCACACCGGCTGGAAGCCATCGCTGAGCGCTTCAACATCCCCGTGCTGGGTCGGCACACGGCGCTGGGGGACGCGCTGGTCACGGCGGAGATCTGGCTCAGACTGATACCGCTGCTGCAGGAGCAGGGCATCCACACCCTGCGACAGGCGCGGGAGGCGGCGCAGAAGACGTATTACGCGAGGTTGAAGTATTGACTTGGGGACGGCTTGCCGTGCTGGGGCTCGTGTTGGGCGATTGTGAATGATTTTGGCTGCTAGCGCTTGTGTAGAAAGCGCTAGCAGCTATTGATTTTGTAGCTTCTTGTTTTGCGATGGGATGGAGAGGCTGTCGAGGTTTGGGCTACGCATCGACCCACTCGGGCTGAGCGTGTCGAAGCCGGGGTGCCACTCCAGCCGTTCAGGCTGAGCCTCTCGAAGCCAGGGCACCGCTCGCGAGCTCCCTGATTGGCCGCATGCCTGTGCTGAGGGCGGAGGTCGGGTCTCGGCCCGGCGGCCGAGGTACTTGTTCTTTGCTTCGCTGTTCAGACCGGACACCTGTTAACCATGTGTCCGGTCTGAACACTTCGCCAAAGAGAAAAGTACCCAAAAGAAAGGCGACCCCCAGTCTGCGACCCCTTCGCGGTGCGAAGGGGCAAACCTGCGCCGGGGCGGTTGCGGGGTGCGCCGCAGAACTCACTGCGCTGCTTCGCAGCTCCGTTCAAACAACTACGGCGAGTAAGAGCACGAAGCATGGGCGCTTCGACGCCCATGCCACCCCGCAACCGCCCCGCCACAGGCGCAGCCAGAGGGGTGGGGCAGCCAAACAGCCAAACAGCCAAACAGCCAAACAGCCAAACAGCCAAACAGCCCTTCGGGCCATCGCTGCGCTCGGCCCGACCTGAGCAGCGCGTTGCGCCTGCGCCCGCGAGATGGGGCCGAGCGAAGCAATGGCCCGTGTGGATGTTCCCTTCTGGCGACAGGCTCAGTCCGGACTATTGCCACGCCTCCTGGCAGCGCAGCGCGCAGGGCCATGGCGCTTATCGCGCTCTAGTACCGCCCCGTCTGATACCTCTGCCCCAACACCCCCTGCAACGTTTGCACCACCGAGAACGCCTCCTTAAGGTGGCTGCGCTCAAAGTTGGACAGCTCCTCCAGCGCCAGGAAGTTGTCCGGCGGGAGGCCCTGCGCCATCTGCCGGGCCTGGTGCGCTATGCGCAGGCGCGACAGGAACTCCAGCGCGTCGCGCAGGTCGCGCGCGCTTTGGGGGCTGACCTCGCCGCTGCGTGACGACTGTTCCAGCCGGTCGTGCGTGTTCACGGCGGCCAGACCGCCGGCCAGGGCGTAGACGCGCGCCAGGTCCACGATGGGAACGATGCCGCTGTGCTTGAGGTCGATGGTGCCCGCGTTTTCGCCGCTGCGGATGCGGGCGATGGTGCCGAACAGGCCCAGCGGCGGGCGATGCTTGAGGGCGTTGCCCACCATCAGCGCCAAGAAAAGGCTGTTGCCGCGCGTGCGCTGCAGCACCTCATGGCGCAGCGATTCCAGCAACTCCACCTTGCCATGGATGGCGCGCAGGTCAAAGAACACGCAGGTCAGCATCAGCGCCATGGGTTCGGGCTTGTCCACCCACTGGCGGAAGTACTCGGCCCAGCGGTGGCGCGGTTGGCGCCATTTGTCGGTCATCGCCATCATCTCGCCGGGGCAGTGGATATACCCGCAGGCGGCCAGCCCGTCGCATACAAAGCGAGAGAACGCACGAAAGTACTCGCCGTGCGCGGCCTCGTCATAACGGTCGTCCAACACCAGGCAGTTGTCCTGGTCGGACTTGGCGGTCTGCTCGCTGCGCGCCTGCGAGCCTGCGGCCACCCAGACGTAGTCCACTGGCGCGGGGCCCAGTTGCGCCTCGGCCAGGTGGATGAGGCGGGTGGTCAGTGCATCGGTGATGGTGGTGATGATGTGGCCGGTGCTGTAGGCGCTGGCATCGGCCGCAGCCAGGTGCTGCTGCAGCGCCTTGATGCGCGCGCTGGCGCGGGCCAGGCCTTCCACCGTGGTCTGCTTGTAGACCTCGCCGGCCAGGTACACGGCCGAGGTACTGTGCTGCTCGGCCAGGTCGGTGGCGGTGATCATGCCCACAATGCGCGCCCCGTCCATCACCGGCACATGGTGGATGTTGTGCCGCGCCATCAGCAGCAGGGCCTCAAACGCGGGGCTCTGGGCTTGCAGCGTCAGGGGAGCCAGGGTGGCAATGTCAGATACCGGCCGATCGGTGCTGAGGCCCTGCGCCACGACGCGGTTGCGCAGGTCGCGGTCGGTCACCAGGCCGAACAGGTGGCCTTGCTCCACCAGCAGCACAGAGGACACGCGCAGTTCGCGCATCTGCAGCGCCGCGTCTCGGATGCTGCAGTGCGGCGGCAATGTGATGGGCTCGCGCTTGACGAGGGCGCGCACGGGCGTTCCCAGCAGGTTCAGCTGCACGTCGGCGCCCGGCGCTTGCGCAGCGGCGGCAGCTGCCGGCGGCTGACCCGTGCTCGGCAGCGACGGAAAAAAGTACGCCAGCGCGCCGTGGTCGCGGCACAGCGCGGCCACGGTGTCGGCGTCGAGCCAGGCAATGTGGCTGTCTGCCGCAGCGGTGGCCTGCCAGGTGGTGAGGTGCTGCGCGGGCGTGGCGCCAAAGCCGAACATGTCGCCGGGCAGCAGGTGCACAGCCATGTCCAGGTCAGGGTCGTGCAGGTCCACCGCACCGCTCACAATGAGCCCGGTGCGGCTGTGCAGGCGCCCCTGCGGCAGCAGGGTGGTGCCTACGTCCGATGCCTCCATCTGCCATTGCGGCGCCAGCGCCTCCAGCGTGGCGGCGTCCAGCTGGCTCCACACGCGGTGGCTGGCCAATGCCGTCTGCAGGGTGGCAAGGGTGTGGGGGGCTAGGTTCATGGCGGACAGCACCGGGCAACAGGGCCTGCCATTGTTGCAGCCGCCGTGCGCCGGCGGGGCAGGGTTGTTACCGGCATTGACGTGGGTCAATGTGGAATGAGGGGCAGCGCTACAGCTGCGCCGGTCCAGGCTGGCGTAGCATCGGCCTGCGCTGGTGGTGTGCCTGGCGGGTCGCGCTGACAGACCTGTTTGCCGCCTGCTTGCTGCCGCCACCCATCTCTCCATATTGTTATCCACCTGGGCTTCCAGTCTTGCCGTTGCCTCCCCCAACAGCTGCCGATGCCGATTCCGAGGCCGCCACCACCGTGGTCTGGCTGCATCCCGACGCGCCCGCCAAGCCCCTGGAAGGCGCACCCTGCAATGGCTGCGGTCTGTGCTGCCTGACCGAACCGTGCCCGCTGGGGGCCATCGTGTCGCGCAAGCGCATGGGTGCCTGCAAGGCCCTGCGTTGGAGCGATGCGGACCGGCGCTACTGGTGCGGTATGGTGTTGGACCCCGGCAGCGTGACAGGACTGACCCACCCGTGGGCCGTGCGTGTGCTGGCGACGCTGGCCCGCCGCTGGATAGCTTCGAGCGTGGGCTGCGATGCGCAATTGCAAACGCAGGCGGTGCCGCCGCATGGACTGCCGCCGCCGTCCCCGCCGCCTGTCGCACCCCCACTGCCACCGACCACGCCATGACCCGACTTGACGACACCGACCGTGAAATCATCAGCATCCTGCGGACCGATGCGCGCACCTCGGTGGCTGCGCTGGCCCAGCGGCTGCGTGTTTCGCGCGGCACCGTGCAAAACCGCCTGCAGAAGATGGAGGAAGCCGGCGTCATCGTGGGCTACACCGTGCGCCTGCGGCCCGACTCGGAACCCCAGCGCATCCGCGCCTGGATGAGCATTGCCGTGGAGGGCAACGCCGCGCCCGAAGTCATCCACGCGCTGCGCGGCGAGCCCATGGTGGGCACCCTGCACACCACCAACGGCCGGTGGGACATCGTGGCCGAGGTGCGCGCAGAAAGCCTGGAGGCCTTTGACGCCGCGCTCACCCGCATCCGCCTCACACCCGGCATCGCCAACACCGAGACCAGCATCCTGCTGTCCACCTATAAGGCTTGAAAGCCGCGGCCTTTCCAGCCGAACCGGCGTGCGAAGCCGATCGGCGGGTGCCACATTGGCGACAGAGGCTAGGGGGTTTCCTGCATGCCCGTGCAGCGAGGCTGCAGTCCAATGGGGCAATATTTGTCTGTCGCTTTTGAGGAGCCCCGCATGCAACGTCGCCACGTCCTTCAATGGGGAGCCGCCAGCCTGGCTGCACCCGCTTTCCTGGCCCAGGCCCAAAGCTTCCCCAACAAGCCCATCAAACTCGTCATCGCCTTCCCAGCGGGGGGGCCCACCGACATCACCATGCGCGCGCTGGCCGACAACGCTAGCAAGATCCTGGGTCAGCCTGTCATCGTGGAGAACAAGCCCGGCGCCGGCGGCACGCTGCCCGCCCAGACCCTGCAGACCTCGGCCGCTGATGGCTACACCATCGCGCAGATTCCGCTCGGCGTGTTCCGTCTGCCCTACACCACCAAGATCAACTGGGACCCGGTCAAGGACATCAGCTACGTGCTCAACGTCACCGGTTACGCGTTTGGCCTGGTGGTGCCTGCCGACTCGCCGCTCAAGACCTGGACACACTTCGTAGCCTGGGCCAAGGCCAACCCGGGCAAGCTGAGCTACGGCTCCACCGGCACCATGACCAGCCCGCACCTGACTATGGAACTGATTGCGCAGCAACTGGGCATCGAACTGCTGCACGTGCCCTACAAGGGCAGTGCTGACCTGATGCAGTCCATCCTGGGTGGGCAGATCATGGCGGCGGCCGATTCCACCGGCTTTGCCCCGCAGGTCGAGGCCGGCAAGCTGCGCGTGCTCAACACCTGGGGCGCCGACCGCCTGGCCAAGTTCCCCGACGCGCCTACGCTCAAGGAGCTTGGTTTGAACCTGGTGCAAAACTCGCCGTTCGGCATCGGCGCGCCCAAGGGTACGCCCGATGCCGTGGTCAAGCGCCTGCACGATGCCTTCAAGCAGGCCATGGAGCAGGACAGCTACAAGACCGCACTGGCGCGCTACGACATGGTGCCCATGTACATGAGCACCGCCGCGTACCAGAAGTTTGCGCAGGACACCTTCGCGCAAGAAAAGGCGCTGGTGGAGAAGCTGGGGCTGGCCAAGCCGATGTGAGCTAAGGCTCGGGGAGGGGCGTGCCCGTTCCGTGTGATGATCTGCAGTATTGAAGAGAAGAGAACTCACACAAGATATGGCATCCCCCTTCGACAGCATCAGCATGGCCCTGTTCTGCGACTTTGAAAATGTCGCCCTGGGCGTGCGCGATGCGCAGTACGAAAAGTTTGACATCAAGCCCATCCTGGAGCGCCTGCTGCTCAAGGGCTCCATCGTGGTTAAGAAGGCCTATTGCGACTGGGAGCGCTATAAGGGCTTCAAGGCCACCATGCACGAGGCAAATTTCGAGCTGATCGAGATCCCGCATGTGCGCCAGTCGGGCAAAAATTCGGCCGACATCCGCCTTGTGGTGGACGCGCTGGATCTTTGCTACACCAAGTCGCACGTCAACACCTTCGTCATCATCAGCGGCGACTCGGACTTCTCGCCGTTAGTGTCCAAGCTGCGCGAGAACAACAAGCAGGTGATCGGCGTGGGCGTGAGGCAGTCCACGTCCGATCTGCTGATTGCCAACTGCGACGAATTCATCTTCTACGACGACCTTGTGCGCGAAAACCAGCGCGCCCAGGCCCGCCGCCAGAGCCCTGGCAGCAACCCGCCACCTGCGCCCCGTCGCAGCCCCGAAGAGGAGCGCAGCCGCAAGGAAAGCCAGGACGCACGCCGCACCCAGGGCGTGGAGCTGGCCGCCGAAACGTTTGAAGCCTTGCTGTCCGAGCGCGGCGACACTGGCAAGATCTGGGCATCGGTGCTCAAAGAGGCCATCAAGCGCCGCAAGCCCGATTTCAGCGAAGGGCGTTACGGCTTCCGCACCTTCGGCAACCTGCTGGAGGAAGCGCAGGCGCGTGGGCTGCTGGAATTTGGGCGCGATGAAAAGTCAGGGGCGTATGTGTACCGCAGCCACGGCGGACCGAGTGCCCTCGCCGCGCCCCCGTCGTCCGATACGGTCGGTGAGCGCGCCAGCCAGCGCAGCGCCACCCGGCACGACTTTCATGCGGTGGCGACGGCATCCGATCTGCGTTTGGATGGCGGCGAAGGGCAGAGTGCGCCGGGCGGTAGCCGGAATCGTCGGGGTGAGGGCTCGGGCCCCACAGACACGCGCCCCGCACAGCGCAGCGAACACCTCTTCGCCGAACCAGCAGACGCCTCCGCCGAACGCTCTGCCAGGCGTTATTTCAGCCAGCCTTTGATCGCCGACACCGCACCGACAGAGCCGGTGATCGAATCAGCCGCGCTGCAAGAGTTGCGCTCCGAAGGAGAGGCGGATGAGCGAACGCTTGAGGGTGGCGCATCCACCGAGGCCGATGGCCCCGAAACCGCTTCACCCCGACCCTCACGCACGCGCATTGGCAATAATAAAAAGTCGGACGCCAGCCCCCGAAAGGCCGCCAAGCCCCGTACACGCAGTGCGCGCGCTGCAGCGAATGCGGGCGAGGAGGCTAACGCCGAGCTTTTTGCCGCCGCGATCGACACGTCTTTCGCTGACGTGAAGGGCTCTACGCCCGCCCAGGCGACCCCCACCCGCCCGCGTAGCCGAGCACGTAAACCGGCTGGCGAGTCAACTGGGTAAGCGCCACGGTCTATGACCCTGTGGGACTTGCAAATCGTCGACTGCAAATTGGCCGAGTTGGAATTCATTTCATACCGACGCCGAGAAGCGCCGCCATGCCGCGTTGCCAATCCTCGCGATAGCTACAGCTATCGCTGCGGTTTACGCTTTGGCTGACGGCGATTTCTATGTCTTTCGTTCATTAACGAACCTCTAACTTCGGACGCCAGTGTGGATTCTCGCAATGAGAGTGAAATGTTTTGGTACGTGTTTATCGGGGACTATCCGAGCAGGAGACCACGACGATTGACCCCAGGACGTCCGGGTGCGTCAGCCCGTTAGCGAGGTACAAAAGTACCGATTCGATTCGGGCTCGAATGGCGCGTGCGGCGATTTCCGTGGTTTGACGCGCGCTTCTGAGGCGCCGCGCTATCGCTTGTGTTGATGTGAGATTGATGATCCGTCCATATGTGGGCAATAGCACATGCACGGTGCAGATTACCGGCTTGCGAGGATCGCCCGCGCCACCTCGGCAAAGCCTGCACCACGCTCACCCTCGGTCACATAGCGGGGCAGGTGCTGTAGTTGCGGTACAAACCGCGCCACATTGGCCACGCCCACGCTGTGCGCGAAGTGCTGGAACATCAACTGGTCGTTGGTCGAGTCGCCCACATACACCCAGCGATTCATCTCCGCATCCAGATTGCGCCCCCACAGTTCTTGCACGATCCAGCGCGCACCTTCGAGCTTGTTGTGATCGCCAAACCAGCCATTGATGTGGATGCTACTCACCGTGGCGTTCATCCCAGCCTCGCGCATGATGCGCACCGCAATGTCGATGGCCTCTTGGGGCAAGTGCGTGAATTCGCTGTGGTCGATGGCAATGTCCGTCTCCCGCCCGGCCGAGTCCGTAGCGCGACGTGCCCCCGGCACCTCGGCCTCAATCTGCGCCAGCACCTCTTGCATGCGCGCAAAGTTGCGTTGCCGAACCGCGGGAGCCTGTTGATATGATTTTGATAGCTGTCCGCGCTTATCCAATAAGCGCTGGCGGCCAATTTTATTAAAACCCTCCGCCGCCGCCCTCCGCAACGCCACAGCCCCGTTCTCCGCCACGATGGCATCCACCGGCCACTGCAGTGCAAACGGCTCACTCCATCCCACGGGGCGCCCAGTGATAGCCACCACGCTCAGACCTGCGGCCTTGAGATCAGCGAGGGCCTGAAGGGCGTCGGGGGTGATTGCTCCGTCGGTGGTCAGCGTGTCGTCGATGTCGGTGAACAGGCCTGCGATGTGTTGTGTTGCCCTCCACGTCTTGAGCGGGCTTAGGTCGTGCGTGGAGTCATGGTGGTGGTGCGTGACTGTGTGGTTGGGGGCTGTCGTCATTTTTTTGCGAACTCGATCAGCGCTTTGTAAAAATGGTGGGAGCCATCTTGTTGATTGTGTGGCCCAAGCTCCAGGCGGTTAATGCCGAATCCATTGCCTTTAAAACGTTGAGGGACGAGCGAAAAGTAGTAGGGGCTGATGAATCGGGCACCTTGTTCGTACTGAGCCTGCAGGGCAGTCGTGTGCACGCTTGGCGTTTTCCATTGCTGAGGATGAAATTCAGGAATGCCATAGTCGGTGATTCGTTCGCGGGCTAGGTAGTCTCGCATCCATGCGCTGTGAGTGGCGCCGCCATACATATTGATGCCCTGCTTCCAGGGCATCCGGGCCTTCAGTGATGAATTTGCCGCAAACAGGTTGTGATTCCATGAGGAGTTCACCTGCGGCATGATTTGATGTGAGAACAGCTTGGCAGCTGGCAACCCCGCTTGAATGGCTCGGGCATGAAACTCTTCCAGCATGTGTTGCACTTGCCATTCTCGGTATTGGTTCCATAGCTTGGCCAAAGGGTTGAAGTAAACGTCCTGCCCTGACGAGGGGAGATCCATCCATGCTTTGACCCCCGGCAGCTTGGTGACTTTTGGCATCGACCGTAATGGCGCTGCGGGCTCTGTTGCAATCGAGGATTGATTGCGGGGGACCACGGTGAACGGTGCCTCTCCCACAACATATTTTTTGCCTTTGGCTTCTGCGACGACTTGAGCAAGGTGCCGACCGGATGGCAGTTGGGAAAAGTCGTAGTCAAGCCTGAATCCCACGTTCGGATCGGTGATGTCGGTTACGGCGCGATAGACATCCAGACGATTAAGCCCTCGTTCAATCGGCGCAACCATGCGACCGTCTACGTACAGATCAAGTTTTTGGATTTGCTTCTGTGGATCCCACAACCAGCCTGAAAAGGGCAGTTTGCCATCCGCAAACGCATCGTAGTGTTCGCCAAAATGCGCCAGTTTTTCTTTTCGGATGTCCTTGGCAGGTGCAGTCACCTCAGTCCAGGACTTGAAGGTAAGCCCTGTGACTGAGTTGAGTTTTTCGATGGTGGAAAACTGCTTCTCCAGCCAACGTTGGAACCCCGTGACAGAGGCTGGGCTGTAATCGGTGACTTGAATGTCCTTGAACGATCCCATGCCGTTTTCAAAGTCTGGGAACATCTGGTGCAGTTCCCCCATGAAAGTGATGGCGACTATCCTGGACTGCGCTTCTTTCGGCAAGGCGTTGATTTTCTTGGCAACGTGTTTGAGTGCCGCGTAGCGGTACCTGTTGACGGGGAGATGGGGGTCGGTCTGTAGGGTGTACGGAATGACGTGGTAGCCAAAATAGTTCAGGGTCAATGGCTTGCCAGCACGCAGCTGTAACAGGTTTCGAGGGTCTTTCTGCAGTTCTCGGGTCAGAGGCCCGAAAGAGTCAAAGTGGTCTGCGGCCAGGTAAAGTACAACTGGGCGTTTGACCTGGCTGATGACTCGAAAAAAATTATCCAGCTGTGCGTCATCAATCTCCCAGCCCTTTCCACTTTGCTTGTACAGGCCAAGCAACTGCAATGTTGCGGTGAAGCCAATTTGTACCTGGCCTTTGGGGCCGCCGGGCTCCAGCGTGTCGAGAAGTCTGTTCAAGGCAGCGGTTCCGCTGACCTTCAGACTTCTGCACTGCGCTTCCGCTTCGTAGACGTTAGTAAAACGCTGATCTTGTGCGGCCTCATCGCACATTTGCAGTCCCTCAATGACCGGGGCCACCACCAAGGGACCGCGCAAAAGTCCAGTTTGAGCGACCGCAGGGGTGCAATTTGCGAGCACGAGAACGCTTGCGAGGCTCGCGAAAGTTGTGCTGAATTTGAGATCGGAAAGTGGTTTCATCGAAGCAAACTAGTGTTCGGGGCAGCGCTCCAGCAGAGCGCGGAAATAAACGCGAAGCGCCAAGCCTTGACTTCGCAGTGAATGGGGACTGGATTCACAAAACGGCGGGTTTACTTCTTGTGGCCAACGCGGGCAGCAGCACCAGAGGGAGAGTAAAAAATGGCAAGAGGTACCGGTATTCGCCAGCGATAGAAAAGACAAATACGCCGCCCCACTGGATGAACATGGGGACGCTGACAAGCAGCAAGCCAGCTTCAGCACGATGCAATCCTCGGGTGAGTGCCCATAACAACAACCCAAAGCCCAGCCATGGCGTCCATAGCAACCAGCGCCACGCGTAGCTCTTGGCGTGTACCTTACGTAGCCAGTTCTCCAGCGTAGACCACTGCCAGAGTCGATAAGTGGACTGTGAAGACACCCTTGGCAGCACATTCGTCGCATAGGACAGTGCGGGAAAGCCGCCCTGCGCCAGTGCGGCAGAGGCAAACACATTGACCCTGCTGGCGAGGAAGTCGGGTAGGTTTTGCCACAGGTTGTAGGTCCAGAACTCCTTCACCACGGTTTGCTTGTCTGCATCCGATAGCGCACCGATTTGAGGGCCGTTGGGGTGGAATACCAGCATGTCCCAATAGGCAGGGTCACGGTACTGCTGGATTTTCTCCAGCGGGCCTCGGTGGCTCAGGGCCTCGATGGTTGCAGGGGACACTTTGGGTTTTTGCAGCACCCAGGGGTCATTCATGTGGGGGTAAAGTGCCCAAAGTTCGTTCATCGCCCGCTTTTGCAAGAAGCCGGCGGTTTCAAAGGCAGCCAGCGGAAACTGGGTCTCTTGCGTGGTCGATTTATGCAACTGGTTACCCGCAAAAACTGCAGCCGACCAAGCCAGCGCAATAAGCAGCGTCCAGCGGCGGCTGCGTGCATCCAGCCAGAGGGTGGCGATTGCCAGGGGCGCGAGAAACACCCACCCGTTGGGCCGTGCAAACGCTGCAAATGGCAGAGCGACGGCCATCATCAGCAAAGAGCCAGCGGAGGCTGACCTGCGCTGCACACACAGCCACACTTCAAACATCAACGCTGCCGATGCCACAGCAAACAGGCCATCGGGGTACAGCGTGCCCATGAAGTAAATCATGTGGGGTGCCATGGCGACGGCCAACAGCGCAAACCACAATGTCTTGTAAAGGCCTTGGCCCCAATACCAGGCCAGCATCCGGGCGTACATCACAGCGCACAGTGCCAGTGCCACACCGATCGGCGCCTCCACACGCCCGGTGGTGCCGTACAGCAGTTTGACAAAGTAATACCAGACGACTGTCTTGCCCGAGCGGAAAGCCTCAGGGTTCTGGACCTCTAGCAGGATGGCGACGCTGTCTTCGCCCAGGACGCCGGGCCAGAACGTCAGCAGCCAGATGGAATAGGCAGTGGTGAGCACTGCCAACAACGGAAGAAACCGCGCCAAACTGCGTTGGTCAACCAACTCAGAACATATCGATGGGAGTAGCTTCACGTGCGCCCGTCAAGATTCATAGGGCTGTGGCGCAGCGAGCGAGTTACTGAGGGGCTCTGTTGGGAGGTTACTCACGTCATAGTGCAAAAATGCAATCAGGAACTGGATGCCAATCAATACAGGTAGCGCCGCAAGCATGACCGTGCCGCTGGTGGCCGGTTGGTTGGACAAAGCGCTATCGAGCCAGTGCATCGCTCCAAATGCAGAGCCAACGGTTAGCAGCACGCCCCCAAAGAGGCTATAGAGCGTGCCCACATTGAAGTCCCGCACCAGGTAGTTGTAAACATACCTGCGCCACAAGCGCGATGCATGCTTTTTCAAAAACTCAGGCAGCACCTTGCCGATCTTGAGGTTGGATTCCTCGTCGGCATAGACCGAATCCATCGGAATGTCTTTCACAACGGCACGCAGTGTATTGAGCCGGAAGAGCATGTCAGTCTCGAAGAAATAACGCTTTTCCAGCTTGTCCAGAGGCAACTCCGCCAGCACGCAGGTGCGGGCTGCCGTGTAGCCGTTGGTCGGGTCCATGATGTTCCAGTACCCGCAGCTGAGCTTGGTCATGAAAGATAGCACCGCATTTCCAAACAACCGGACAGGCGGCATGCCCTGCACAGACTCTGGGCGGAAAAACCTATTGCCCTTGGTGTAGTCAGCTTCGCCGCGCAGCAAGGGGAAAGTGAACTTGGGCAACAGGGCGGGGTTCATTTGCCCATCACCATCTATCTTCACCACGATATCCAAGCCCTCTGCAATCGCGGCTTTGTACGCAGTGACGATGGCTCCTCCGACGCCACGATTTTCAGAATTGAATAACACTTTGACGCGTGGATCTTTGTTGTGCGCTTCAATAAAGCGACCACTGTGATCTGGGCAGGCATCATCTACGGCGTAGATGGTATGAACTTCTGGCCCGATAGCGGCTAACACTCCCAGAACGTGCTGGGTGACTTTATAGCAAGGGATGGCGACGGCTATGCGCATGAGTCGCCTCTAATGTGCTGACGCCAGTGCGACACCGGCGATGATGAGTGCCCCACCTGCGAGTGTGCGCCAGTGCAAAGGCTCCCCTAAAAAAGCCCAAGCTAGTGTGGGCACTATCAAAAAAGCTAAGCCCATGAAAGGGTAGGCTAGATGCAATGGGACGTTGCGCAGGATCCAGACCCAGCCGATGGTAGTTAGTGCGTACAAGATCAGCGAGGCGACCAGCCAGCCATTGAATACCCAGTCAATGACGTTTGGATGCGCAGGAAGCGCTGTCGCGGCCTTTTTAAACAAAAGCTGTCCGACTGAAATGCACACTACACAAAAAATGGTGTAAAGACTGAGGATGAAGGTCATGAGTGTTCTAACAGGTCCTGATCTCATGGCTGAACTGGCTGAGCCAACCCTTAGCATGAAACTTACTTCACATTAACGGATAGGGGCCGAGACAATCCCAAGGGTGGCGGCTTTCGAGCAATTCAGTTCCCTGCCAGTTGACCAGGGGCCCTGCAGGAGGAGCATGCCTGTTGTATGACTGGAGTCAATTGGGCATGTGTCATCACCCGCGTCGACAGCAGAAGTCTAAAAGCTGCCTGATGTAATTTGTGCGAGTTTGGTGACGCGGTGTATGGCGCAGCGCTCTTGGGTCCTCGAGTCAGCCCTTGGTCATTAAGCCGCAGGCAATCCTAGTCCGGGTGGTGGATCCCTCGATGTCGAAAGAGCAAATTGCACGTTAAGAATTAACTTCCGACCGCAAACCCACATATGCAGGAATCATCGCAAGCGGCAGTGTAAAAAATGGCAATAAGTAGCGGTATTCCCCCGCAATGGAGAACAGCATGATCGCGACGAACTGAATGCACATCGGAATTCCCACAAGCAGCAGTGCACGGTCACGGCGACGCCAGCCAGTGGCTAGTGCCCAGAAGGTCATTGCGATGCCAATAAACGGTGTCCAAAGCAGCCATCGCCATTTGTAAGACTGTTCATGCAACTGAAACAGTGCAACAGTTAGCGGCTCCCAGCCATGTATTCTGAAACGGGACCGTGACTCTAGCTGTGCCAAAACATGTTCCGCATAGCTGTGGGCAGGTAGGCCGCCTTGTGCTAAAGCGGACGTCAACATCACATTTACGCGGCTGCCTACAAATTTGGGGATGTTGTGCCAGAGGTTGTATGTCAGAAACTGATGGACGAGTACCTTCTGGTCTTTTTTTGGGAGCCCCATCACGCGCGGCCCCTGCGGATTGAATACGAGCGGATCCCAGTAGTCGGGGTCGTAGTACCGCACTACCTGATCGTATATACCGCGCTGCTGCAGGAGCGCAACTGTTTCTGGAAGCACGCGAGGCTCGGTAGTCCAGATATTCATAGGGCGGGGCTGCAGAAAGTTGGCAGTCTCAAAAATTACCAGCGGGAAGAGCGCGCCGTGGCCTGGCACGTCACGGCGCATTTCCACGGCGGCGATGTTTAGGCCAAGGGAGGTCGCGAGAATGACTGACATCCAGACGCGACTCCTGCGATCCACCCACAGCAGTGCAACCGCTATCGGGACTAGAAATATGATGCCGTTGGGCCTAGCGAATGCGGCAAACGGTAGGGTGACTGCGGTCACCAGTAATCCTGCGGCACTCATTCGCCCGACTTTTACCGCAAACCACAGCTCAAACAGCAAGCCTGCGACCGCTATAGCGTAGTAGCCGTCGGGGTACAGCGTCCCCGAAAAATACACCATATGCGGGGTCACACAGATCAGAATAAAGAGTGCCACGCCGCTCTTGCGCAGGCCGTGCTGCCAGTACCACGCGAGAATCCGGGCGAAGACAAGTATCGCCAGCACCATCAATACGGCAATAGGTACCTCGACCCGGCGCGTGCCCTCATAGCAAAGCCTTACGAACCAATACCACAGCGCAGGCTTGCCTGAGTGGCGGTCATCAGGGTGTTCTATCTCCAGCAGTACAGCGAGGCTATCCTCTCCCAAGACGCCGGGCCAGAAAGCCAGTAGCCAGCTGCCGTAAACCAACGCGAGCAGCCCGGACAGGCAGGCGAAAGGGCGCCATAGGATGGGTGCCCTTTCGCCCGACGTTTCGTGTTCGTTTGTTGGCCTAATATGCATTACCAAGCGACAACCCCGCGTGCTCCCTCAGCGGGTGAAAGCGAATCTTCGGAAACCGCTCTTGTGCAAGGCGCACGTCATACGGGGATGTGCACAGATACGCCAAGGTATCCGCCGCGTCGTGCGCTAGCCGCAGCGGGTACGCATCTGCAAAAGCTCGCAGGTCGGCCGCGTTGTCCGCTGTGATCCAGCGTGCGCCGGTGTATTGGCAGCCTTCCAGGCGCACGTCGGCGTCGTACTCCGCCTTCAAGCGGTGCTGCACCACTTCAAACTGGAGTTGGCCTACGGCGCCGAGCAGCATATTGCCGCCGGCGTCGGGCTTAAAGACCTGGATGGCGCCTTCCTCGCCCAGTTGGGCCAGGCCCTGCTGGAGCTGCTTGGTGCGCAGCGGGTTTTTGAGCACCACGGTCATAAACATTTCTGGCGCGAAGAAGGGCAGGCCGGTGAACTGCAGATTGGCGCCGTCGGTGATGGTGTCGCCCAACTGCACGCCGCCGTGCGTGGTGAAGCCGATGATGTCGCCCGCGTAGGCCTCTTCCACCGCCTCGCGGCGCTGCGACATGAAGGTCACCACCGAGGTGGGGCGCAGCTCCTTGGCGGTGCGCTGCACCTTGAGCTTCATGCCCGGCGTGTACTTGCCGCTGGCCACGCGCACGAAGGCGATGCGGTCGCGGTGGTTGGCATCCATGTTGGCCTGCACCTTGAAAACCACGCCAGAGAAGCCTTCGTCCTCGGGCTGGATGGTCTTGACGACTGTCTGCCTATTGACTTCCAGCGTGCTCACGCGTGGCCCCGGTGGTGGCGCCATGTCAACCAGTGCGTCCAGCACTTCCATCACCCCAAAGTTGTTCACGCCGGAGCCGAAGAACACGGGGGTCAGTTTGCCAGCTAGAAAGGCTTCGTGCTCCCACGCGGGCGATGCGCCCACGGCCAGTTCCATGCTTTCCAGCGCGGCGTCGAACTCGGCGCCAAAGCGCGCGCGCAACGTGGCCTCGTCCGACAGTGGGATGGATTCAAAGTCCTGCGGGCGGCGTTCGCTGCCGGACTCGAACACGGTCATCGTCTTGGTGCGCAGGTTGATGATGCCGCCAAAGCTCTTGCCCTGGCCCACGGGCCAGGTCATGGGGCAGCAGGGCATGCCCAGTTCGCGCTCCACCTCGTCCATGATGTCCAGTGGGTCGCGCACTTCGCGGTCCATCTTGTTGACGAAGGTGATGATGGGCGTGTCGCGCTGGCGGCAGACCTCGATCAGGCGGCGGGTCTGTGCTTCCACACCGTTGGCGGCATCGATCACCATCAACGCCGAATCCACGGCGGTGAGCACGCGGTACGTGTCTTCCGAGAAGTCCTTGTGGCCGGGCGTGTCGAGCAGGTTGATCACATGCTCGCGGTACAGCATCTGCATCACCGAGCTGGCCACCGAGATGCCACGCTGCTTTTCAATTTCCATCCAGTCCGATGTGGCGTGGCGGCTGGCTTTGCGGCCCTTCACCGCTCCTGCAATCTGGATCGCGCCCGAGAACAGCAGCAGCTTCTCGGTCAGCGTCGTTTTACCCGCGTCGGGGTGAGAAATGATGGCAAAGGTACGGCGGCGCCGGGTTTCGGGGGCGTAGGACACAGGGGATTCCAGGAGTGCTAGGGGCCCGCTGCGGCAAGGGCTGCGGCAGAGGGCGCGACAGGCGCTGTGCGCCGAAGCGCGCAATTTTACTGGGCGGGTTACTCTCTTTGAGTCTCTGGACGTGTATCAGCTTGTGGATGACTGCGCGTGGCGGGCGTACATCTTCTGCATGCCACCGATCCAGCGTTCGTAGTCCTGTCCCTTGTTGCGGAAGTATTGCGCCACCTCGGGGTGGGGCAGCACTAGAAAGCGCCCGTCCAACATCGCGGCCAGCACGTCGCCAGCCACCTGCTCGGGCGGCAGGATACCGTCGTGCGAAGCCGATCCGCCGTCCCCCGTGACCATGGCGGTCTGCACCGACTGCGGGCACAGACAGGCCACGCCCACACCCCGGCGGCCGTACACGATACGCAACCATTCGGCAAAAGCCACGGCAGCATGTTTGGTAACGGCATAAGGGGCCGACTCGACAATGGTCAAGAGCCCGGCGGCCGAAGCGGTGACCATGAAGAAGCCCTCACCACGCTCCACCATTTCGGGCACCACGGCGCGTGCCGCCCACACATGGGCCATGCCGTGGATGTTCCACATGGCGTCCCACAGCGGGTCTTCGAGTTCGATGCCGCCCGGGCGACCCAGGATGCCCGCGTTGGAGATGTACGCATCCACGCGGCCATAGCGCTCGCGCGTGGTGGCCACAAGGGATTGGATGTCGGCCTCTTTGGAGACGTCGCAGCGCACGGCCAGGCCGCCAAATTCTGCGGCAACAGCCTGCGCGGTCTCCATGTTCAGGTCCGCCACGACCACGGCGCGCGCGCCCTCCTGCGCAAACCGCCGCGCGATGCTGCGGCCAATACCGCTGGCGGCACCGGTGACGATGACGACCTTGTCCTTGGGGTCCATGCTGTGTTCCTTGGCGCTTTTTTAAAGAAGCGCAGTGTCGGCCTGGTGGACCGCGCTGGCAGCCGCGCAGGCGACATGCGCAAAGGACCGCTGCCGACTTGCTTTTATAATCCGCCGATCCGAGGAGCGTTGCAGCGCCCCCAGCACAGGCGGGGCGTGAGGCTCGGAACCATCTACCCGCAACGACGCTCAGCCACTTCTCGTGTGGTGAGCCTTGTCACTCCCCCGACCAGTGGTTTTTCAAACATGCTTTGGAGCACACCACCATGAACGCACGCGTCAACGCCCCGGTCAACACCGACTGCATCATTGCCGACATCGGCCTGGCCGATTGGGGCCGCAAAGAGATCCGCATCGCCGAAACCGAGATGCCCGGCCTGATGGCCATTCGCGAGGAATTCGCTGCCAAGCAGTCGCTCAAGGGCGCCCGAATCACGGGCAGCCTGCACATGACGATCCAGACCGCCGTGCTGATCGAAACGCTGCAGGCCCTGGGCGCCGAAGTGCGCTGGGCCTCGTGCAACATCTTCTCCACGCAGGACCACGCCGCCGCCGCCATTGCCGCCACCGGCACGCCCGTTTTTGCCGTCAAGGGCGAAACGCTGGCTGAGTACTGGGACTATACCCACCGCATTTTTGACTTCGGCCCTAAGGGCACCGCAGGCGAAGGCCCCAACCTGATCCTGGACGACGGCGGCGATGCCACGCTGCTGATGCACCTGGGCAAGAAGGCCGAGAAGGACGCGTCTGTGCTGGCCAACCCAGGTAGCGAAGAAGAGCGCATCCTGTTCGCCGCCATCAAGGCCAAGCTGGCCGAAGACGGCACCTGGTACAGCCGCAAGAGCGCCGAGATCATTGGCGTGACCGAAGAGACCACCACCGGCGTGCACCGCTTGAAGGAAATGTCGGCCAAGGGCTCGCTGATGTTCCGCGCCATCAACGTGAACGACTCGGTGACCAAGTCCAAGTTCGACAACCTGTACGGCTGCCGCGAATCTCTGGTGGACGGCATCAAGCGCGCCACCGACGTGATGATTGCCGGCAAGGTGGCCGTGGTGGCGGGCTACGGCGACGTGGGCAAGGGCAGTGCCCAGGCCTTGCGCGCCCTGAGCGCCCAGGTGTGGGTGACCGAGATCGACCCCATCAACGCGCTGCAGGCCGCGATGGAAGGCTTCAAGGTCGTGACCATGGAATGGGCTGCCGACAAGGCCGACATCTTCGTGACCACCACCGGCAATCGCGACGTGATCACCTATGAGCACATGGCGGCGATGAAGGACCAGGCCATCGTCTGCAACATTGGCCACTTCGACAACGAGATCCAGGTCGCCAAGCTCGAAGAAAACTGCCAGTGGGATGAGATCAAGCCGCAGGTGGACCATGTGATCTTCCCCGACGGCAAGCGCATCATCCTGCTGGCCAAGGGCCGCCTGGTGAACCTGGGCTGCGGCACGGGCCACCCCAGCTTCGTGATGTCCAACTCGTTCGCCAACCAGACCATTGCCCAGATCGAGCTGTTCACGCACAGCGACTACTACGAAAACGGCAAGGTCTACGTGCTGCCCAAGCACCTCGATGAAAAGGTGGCGCGCCTGCACCTGAAGAAGGTGGGCGCCATGCTGACCGAGCTGAGCGACGACCAGGCCGCCTACATCGGCGTGCCCAAGCAAGGCCCTTACAAGCCTGATACGTACCGCTATTGATTGGATCTGCTGAGGGGGCTGCGCCCCCTTCCCCCGTGGCGTGAAGCCGCGCGGGGGCCGGGCAGCGGCGCTTGCACGCCGTGTGCTGATAACCTGTTTGCTATATTAATAATAGCTATCGGGGCATGATGGTCGCGCGGTGGCGGCTGTTTTTACTCAAAAAAGGATGGGCGCCATGCGCGCAGATGTGTTTTTGGTGGAGCGGGGGCATGCCGCCACCCGCTCGCAGGCCCAGCGCCTGATTGCGTCGGGTGTCGAATGGCGCCTGTCGCCGCTCGCGCCCTGGCAGAAGGTGGCCAAGAATGGCGACGACATCCCGGCCATTGCCGAGGTGCAGTTGCTCGACGGCGCCGAGGCCAAGTACATCTCGCGCGGCGGGCTCAAGCTCGAAGGTGCGCTCGATGCCCTGGGTCTGAAGGTGGAGGGGCTGCGCTGTCTGGATGTGGGGCAGAGCACCGGCGGCTTCACCGACTGCCTGCTGCAGCGCGGCGCCGCGCAGGTGATTGGCGTGGACGTGGGTCATGACCAGTTGCATGAACGGCTGCGCAGCGACCTGCGGGTGGTGTGTGTCGAGGGGGTGAATGCCCGCTCGCTGACCGCCGAGGCGCTGCAGCTGGCCTGCGATCTGGCGCTCTCGGAAGTCATCGAGCTGGAAGAAGATAACGAGACCCAGCCCGAAGCCCCCTACAGCTGGATGCGCAACGGCGGCCAGGTGGACGAGGACTACGACGACAGCGACGATGCCAAGGAAAAGGACATCGAAGCCTTCAAGTCCGAACGCGCCGAGCTGGCCAAGGCACGCGCACAGGGCACGCTGCCGGTGGAGCGCCGCCGCCGCGCCGACCGTGCAGACGTCGATATCACGCCCGAGTTCGGCCTGGTGACGGGCGACCTGTCGTTCATCTCACTCACGCTGGTGATGCCCGCGCTGGTGCCGCTGCTGGCGCCGCAGGGCGATCTGGTCATGCTGGTCAAGCCGCAGTTCGAGCTGCAGCCCGGCCAGGTGGGCAAGGGCGGTATCGTGCGCGACGAGGCTCTGTACGCCGTGGTCGAACAACGCATCCGCGATTGCTGCGCCACCGTGGGCCTGGCCGTGCTGGCGTGGCTGGACAGCCCCATCCAGGGCGGCGACGGCAACCGTGAATTTTTTATCCATGCAAGGAGGGCTGCATGAATGCTGCCAATGCACAGGGCACCGGTTTCCCTGTGAGCTTTGAGTTCTTCCCGCCCAAGACGCCCGAAGGCGCCGACAAGCTGCGCGTGGCCCGCCAGCAGCTGTATGCGCTGCACCCGGACTTCTGCTCGGTGACCTACGGCGCCGGGGGCTCCACGCAAGAAGGCACCTTTGGCACCGTGCGCGAAATCCTGGCCGAAGGCGTGGGCGCCGCGTCGCACTTCTCCTGCATTGGCGCCACGCGCCAGTCGGTGCGCGAGCAACTCGCCACGCTCAAGGCCATGGGCGTCAAGCGCCTGGTGGCGCTGCGCGGCGACCTGCCCAGCGGCTATGGCGCGGGCGGCGAGTTCCAGTACGCGAGCGACCTGGTGGCCTTCATCCGTGCAGAGACGGGGCGCGACTTCCACATCGAAGTGGCGGCCTATCCCGAGGTGCACCCCCAGGCGCGTTCGCCCGAGGCCGACCTCAAGGCCTATGTGGCCAAGGTGCAGGCCGGGGCGGATTCGGCCATCACCCAGTATTTCTACAACAGCGACGCGTACTTCCGTTTTGTCGAAGACACGCAGCGCCTGGGCGCGGATGTGCCGGTGGTGCCGGGCATCATGCCGATTGGCAGCTCCACGCAGCTCATGCGCTTTTCCGACGCGTGTGGCGCCGAGATCCCGCGCTGGATCCGCCTGCGCCTGCAGGGGTTTGGCGATGACACGGCCAGCATCAAGGCCTTCGGCCTGGATGTGGTGACCGACTTGTGCGACCAACTGCGCAGCGCGGGCGTGCCTGCGCTGCATTTCTACACGATGAACCAGAGCACGGCGACGCTCGAAATTTGCCGTCGGCTGGGGATTTGATGCAGGCGCAGGCCGCCGGGAGCCTGGGGTGGCGCGCGCTGTCCTTGGCCTGTTGCGTGGTCGTCGCTGGCTGCGCGTCTGGCGAACGCGCTCCTGGGGAGCGCATGTCCGCAGAGCACCCCGAGGCAGGGGTTGCACAAACCCCAGCGCCAGTGCCCAAGGTGGCAGTGCCGCCGCAGCGCGCCGGCAAGCCCGCCAAGGCGCCTCTGGCCGACCCGCCGCGCTCGGAGGCCACCGAGACCGAGGATACGGTCCCGGAAGCGCGTTCCAATCCCGCCCCGCCCACGGCGCCATCCCGGGCCCAGGCCGATCAGGTGGGCTTGGCGTCCTGGTACGGGGGCAAATTCCACCGCCGCCGCACTGCCAGTGGTGAGCTGTTTGACATGCGGGCGCTGACCGCTGCCCATCCCACGCTGCCTTTTGGCTCCTTCGTGTGCGTGCGCAGCACGGTCAACGGACGCACTGTGATCGTGCGCATCAATGACCGGGGCCCGCACACGGGCAAGCGCGTCATCGACCTCAGCCGGGCCGCGGCCGAAGAACTGGGGATGATCGGGCTGGGGCTCAAGCCCGTGGAGTTGTTCGCCCTGCAGGACGGCGAGCGTGATTGCCCCGAACCTTGATGCGTCCTAGGGCCCGCCGGGAGGTGGCGCACCCGCGTCAGCCGCCCGATTTCAGCGTGGCTGCGGCGGGCCCGACTTTTTGTCCCCTTGCGTTCACCTTTGCGGTAGTGCGTCTTTCAACACAGCCTCTGGCATGCACGTGGGTTTGCTCGGGTGGGATCTGTCGCGTTTACATTTCGCTACCATTGCGGTCCATAGTAACCAGGGAGCGGGGCAGGTGATGAGAGCAGCGATGGCGGCATGGTGGTGCGTAGGGCTTGCGGGTGCAGCCGTTGCATTGCCCGGTCAGGCACAAATCCAATACCACTGCAGAGACGATGGCGGAAACACTTACGTGCTGTCGCGTCCCTGTCCCAGTGGTACCCGCACGACAGCGGCTGCGGCAGGCCCTGCGCCGCAGCGCAATTCCTACAGTAGCACTGGTAGCACCAGCAATTCGCCTCGCCTTCCTCCAGAGACCCCCGAGCATCACCAGTATCTGAGTGGTCGCTGCCGTGCCCTGGACGAAAACATCCGCAGCGCGTACGGCCGCGGCATCAAGGCCGAGGTGGTAGAAGGCATGCGTCGCGAATACCGGCGTGATTGCCGCGAGGAAGAGCAGGACGCGTATTCACGCATTTCGTCTGAGCGGCGCAGCCGGGAAAGCCAGCGCCGAGAGCAGGAAAAAGCCGCCGCGCTGGCGGCGCAGGCCGACCGGGAACAGGAGGCGCGCCGCGCCCAGCAATGTGCCGAGTCGCGTCGCATTCTGGCTACCAAGGGGGCGCGGACGGATCTGACGGAAGGCGAAAAGAACGACCTGCGCCGTTTTGAGGAGGCGTTTCTTCAGCGCTGCAGGCGTTAGAGCGCGCTTGGTGGCGGGAGCGCCTTGGGCTTGTCCTCAACCGGTTGTGCGCAGGCGGTGCTTTTCTTACGCGGTTTAGGACAGTGGCTGGTGAGTGCGTGTGGGTAGTGCTGCCCTTGGTGGAGGCGAGGTGAACTTTGGTCCGGAAGGGCGCGGGGGGCGGGGCCGGTCAACCGCCCGATTCCAGCGTGTGCGTGGCGTGCTTGTCCTGCGCCAGCAGCTCGGCCATTTGGGGGAGTGCGGTTTTCAGCGCCGCCTTAAGTGTGTAAGGCGGATTGATCAGGAACATGCCGCTGGCGGGCAGGCCGGGGCGCTTGGTGTCGCCTGTCACTGTCTCCGTGATCTTGCTCGACTTGACGGTCAGGGTTGCGTGCAGCCAACTTTTGCCGGCTTTGGTGGCCAGGGTCTTGAGCCGGCGGGGCAGATCGTGGGCCTCGGGGCGGGGAATGATGGGGTACCAGAACGCATAGGTGCCTGTGGCAAAACGCTTGAGCGAATCGGCCGCCATGTCGAGCACTTTGGCATAGTCGCTCTTGATTTCATAGCTAGGATCGCACAATACAAGAGCGCGGCGGGCTGGCGGGGGCAAGAATTTCTTGATGCCTTCAAACCCGTCCTCGTGCAGCACGGCCACCTGGCGGCCTGCCTCCAGCTGCGCGACATTACCCGCAAGAGAGCGAAGATCCGTCGGGTGCAGCTCGAACAGCTTGAGCTTGTCGTGGCTGCGCAGCAGGCGCTGGATGATGAAGGGCGAGCCGGGGTAAACGCGCAGGGTGTTGCCCTGGTTGAAGGCGCCCACCATGTCCACGTAGCCCTGCAAGGCCGGTGCGAGGGCGGGCGTAGTGGGTGCGAACAGGCGGGCGACGCCCTCGGCGGCCTCGCCGCTGGTGCTGGCATAGTCGCCGTCCAGCCGGTACAGGCCTGCGCCCGCATGGGTGTCCAGCACGGTCAGGGCCGCGTCTTTCTCGGTGAGGTGTTGCAAGGCGGCAATCAATACCGTGTGCTTGAGCACATCGGCATGGTTGCCCGCGTGGAAGGCGTGGCGGTAACTGAACATGGCGCAATGGTAGCGAGTGCGCACCAGCAGGTGGCACGAATGCTGCTGGAATGGCATTCCAGATTGCCCGATGATGCTGCTTGCTCATGACCTGCCAATGGTGTCCGCCCTCGCGGCGGGGCACAATGGCGGGCTAAGTGGCTCTCATGTGACGTTTTTGGCAGACAGGATGCCTTTTGTTGCTATTGCAGCAACAGCCTGACCGCATGATCGCTACCGCGGCCCGAATCTGAGGCTGATCCTGATTGCAGCTGCTGATTTTGACGTGCCCACGCTTCCCGCTACCCCTTCCTACCATGACCGATAGTTCCAGCCCAGCCTCCTCCAGCGGTGTCAGCCATGTGGACGCGCTGCCCCCCGGGACGCGGCTGGCGGAGTTCGAGATCCTCGCGCTGCTGGGCGTGGGGGGCTTTGGCATGGTCTACAAGGCGTTCGATCATTCGCTGCACCGCGCGGTGGCCATCAAGGAGTACATGCCCTCGGCGCTGGCGGGCCGCTCACAGGGGCAGTCGCTGTGGGTTCGCTCTTCGTCAGACCAGCAGACATTCCAGACGGGGCTGGCCTCCTTCGTGGATGAAGCGCGCCTGCTTGCGCAGTTTGACCACCCGTCGCTGGTCAAGGTGTTTCGCTTCTGGGAAGCCAACAACACCGCGTACATGGTCATGCCCCTGTACAGCGGCATGACCTTCAAGCAGGCGCGGGCGCAGATGCGTACGCCGCCCCCTGAAATCTGGCTGCGCAAACTTTTGTGGACGGTGCTGGGCGCCTTGCGGGTACTGCACGACGGCAACACGCTGCACCGCGACATATCGCCTGACAACATCTTTCTGCAGGACAACGGCCCACCTGTGCTGCTGGATCTGGGCGCCGCCCGCCACGCCATCAACGACCAGGACCGCAAGCACACGGCCGTGCTCAAGGTGAACTACGCGCCCATCGAGCAGTATGCAGATGGGGACGAGGACCTGCGCCAAGGTCCGTGGAGCGACCTGTACTCTCTGGCAGCAGTGGTACACGGGTGCCTGTGCAACGACACGCCGCTGCCGGCCACGCTGCGTTCCATCCGCGACCGGATGGTGTCCTTTCCGCGCGTCGCCAAGACGGTGAAGCGGCAGTTCGGGGTGGAATATTCCGCGCCGTTCGTGGCGGCCATCGCACAGTCTTTGTCCCTGCGCCCGGAAGACCGTCCCCAAAGCATCGATGCCTTCCTGCAGGCGATGGAGATGACCTCGCCACCCGAGGGCGTGCAGCATTTTGACTTCCGCGCCGACCTGGGCGACATCTGGGTGGAGCCTGCCGACCAGCCTGGACCCGGCCTGGTAACGCCCACGGTCGACGTCACTTCTGCACCCAAGCTGGCAGCCGAGTTGCAGGCGCAAGCTCAGCGCGCGGCGGCCCATGGCGCGGCGGGAGTGCAGACTGTGTCGCGCGATGCGGTGACGGGTGGCCCCGACACCGTGGTGATTGATGCGGGGGATACCGTCTTCATCGACGCCGGAAACACCGTGGCGGCGGACGATGCGCCGCCGCCCACGCGCCGCGAACACGGGGGGGACCGCCCGCCCTCTGCTGCCGATCGCCGGCCGCACCACGGCGATCGCCACGCGGCGCGTGCTGCCAAACCCGCCGCGGGGCGCAGGCGGTCGCCCCTGCTTTGGGTGGCGGCCGGGGCGCTGGTGGTCGTGGCTGCTGCGGCAGGCGTGCGCTGGGCGCAGCACGGCCCGGAACCCAAAGACGACATCATCACGGAGTTGGCGGAGCCGCCGCTTCCGGCCGCGTCTGCCGAGGCGGTTGCGTCGGACACCCTGGCTGCGGCGTCGGCTGCGGAATCACCCGCCTCGGCCGCCAGCGACGGTGCTGCACCACCGGCCGAAGTGGCGGTGGCTGCGGCCTCCGCGCCAAAGCCTGCGCCCCGGGCAGCGCCAAAGAAAGCCGTGGTGCCGGAACCCGCGCCCGCGCCGGTCATCGTGCAAGAGGAGCCACCCCCAGAGCCTCCACCCGTGGTGGTGGCGCCCAAGCCCAGGCCAGCCCCCGTGCGCATCCCCACGCCGCAAGAGGTGTGCGCCGACTCCAGCTTCCTGGCGCGCCCCATGTGCATCCACCAGGAGTGCCAGAAACCCGCCCAGGCCGGCCAGCAGATCTGCGTGGAGAACCGGCGCCGCTACGAAGCCGAAGAGCAGCGCCGCCGCCAAACGCCTAACTGAAGGGTGCACTTGCCCCACCGGGCCCCTGCAGCTTGCGCCGGTTCTGCGTTGGTTTGTATAATCGCGGCTTCGCAGCGCATTTGTGGTCCCGCGGCGGAGAACTTAACGCCACCTAAGAGGCTTCCGAAAGAGAAGCACCGACCGTGGAAAAGGACCCGCCAAACCCTCTTTGCAGAGAAATCTCATGACTACTACTTTCAGCGCCAAGCCCGCTGAGGTCGTGCACGAGTGGTTTGTGATTGACGCGACCGACAAGGTCCTCGGACGAGTAGCCAGCGAAGTTGCTCTCCGTTTGCGCGGCAAACACAAGGCCATTTACACGCCTCACGTCGATACCGGTGACTTCATCGTCATCATCAACGCAGCCAAGCTCAAGGTTACCGGCACCAAGTCCCTGGACAAGGTGTATTACCGCCACTCGGGCTACCCCGGCGGTATCACGGCCACGAACTTCCGCGACATGCAAGCCAAGCACCCCGGCCGCGCGCTGGAGAAGGCCGTCAAGGGCATGCTGCCCAAGGGCCCCCTGGGTTACGCAATGATCAAGAAACTCAAGGTGTACGGTGGTGCAGAGCATCCACACACCGCCCAGCAGCCCAAGGCTCTGGAAATCTAAGGAGCCTTGAGAATGATTGGTGAATGGAACAATGGCACCGGCCGTCGCAAGTCCAGCGTCGCCCGTGTGTTTCTGAAGAAGGGCTCCGGCAAGATCACTGTGAATGGCAAGGACATTCAGCAGTATTTCGGCCGCGAAACCTCGATCATGATTGCCAAGCAGCCGCTGGTGCTGACCAATCACGTCGAAACCTTCGACGTGCAGGTCAACGTGCACGGTGGCGGTGAATCCGGCCAGGCCGGTGCCACCCGCCACGGCATCACCCGCGCCCTGATCGACTACGACGCATCGCTCAAGTCCGCACTGAGCCAAGCCGGCTTTGTGACCCGCGATGCCCGTGAAGTCGAGCGTAAGAAGGTCGGTCTGCACTCCGCACGCCGCGCCAAGCAGTTCTCCAAGCGTTAATCGCTGCTGTTCTGCCGGATGTCCGTTCCTCGGGGCGGCATCCATCCCCTGCAAGGTGTTCTACGGGATGCTTTACAGAACAAAAAACCGCCTTCGGGCGGTTTTTTCGTTTAAGGTGCGCATCTTTCTTGTTTTTGGCCGTTCTCCCATGAAGCCTTCACCATGCGTCTTCGCCTCCTTCGCCGCCGGCTGACCATCAGCGCTCCGCGGGTGGCGATCCGCAGCGCACTGCCATGGCCTTTCCGCTGGATGGCGTTGGCGGTGGTGTTGGGATTTTGCGGCGCCGTGGCGCTTTGGGCGTTTGAGTTTGGCAAGTCCATTGCTGGCCTGGACACCGTGTCCCGCCAGGAGTTGCTGCAGCTGCGCGCGGAAGTCGCCCGGCTGCGGGACGAGGGCAACGAGCAGCAGACCGTGGCCCATACGGCCGAGAGCCTGCTGGTGGCCGAGCGCTCGGCCAAGGAAAGCCTCATGGCCCAGGTGCGTCAGTTGGAGGCCGACAACCGCACGCTGCGTGAAGACCTGGGATTTTTTGAAAAGTTGTTACCCGCGGCCTCTGGAGATGGCTTGGCGATTCGGGGTCTACAGGCTGAAGTGCTGGGGGGCATGCAGTTGCGCTGGCAGGTGCTGGTGATTCAAGCCGCGCGCAATGCGCCAGACTTTAACGGCAAGCTGGAGCTGGTGCTCACGGGCACCCAGGACGGCAAGGCCTGGACCCAGACCCAGCCTCCCCAAGGGCAGCCGCTGCAGGTCAAGCAGTACCGTCGTATTGAAGGCGTGCTGAATCTCCCCGCCAACGCCGTGGTAAAAACCGTGACAGCGCGCGTGCTGGACGGCACCACCGTCCGCACCACCCAGACCATGGTGCTGGATTGACCAAGCTCGGCTGCCAGCGCCTTGCAGTGCTGGGGGCCATCTCCCGGCATCTTTCAGCGCCAGCCTGCTGTGGAAGTGCCCAGCGCACTTCCTTTCAATTGCTGTTGTTGCCCGCCGGCCCATGGCCGTCCGGTCCCACCACTACCAGGAGTTCCGCCCATGTTTTCCCGTAAAAAGCAACCCCCCATCAAAAGTCTGATCGCGGAGGGCACCAAGATCGAAGGGGACGTGCAATTTGCCGAAGGCATGCGCATCGATGGCGAGGTGGTGGGTGACATCCGCGCCGGGACCGACCAGCCGAGCATCGTGGTCATTTCGGAGACCGCGCGGGTGGAGGGCGCCGTGCATGGCGACCATGTCATCGTGAACGGCCAGGTGATCGGGCCCGTGCACGCCAAGGAGTTGTTGGAACTGCAGCCCAAGGCTCGCATCACAGGCAACGTGCACTACAAGGCGCTGGAGATGCACCAGGGCGCGATGATCGCGGGCCAGATGTGCCCGGCGGCCCAGCTGGTGGAGGAAAAGCCCCCACTCAAGTTGGCGTCAAATGGACAGTGATCTGAATTCCCGAGCGGTTTGCAGTAGTATTCACGGCCAGCTTTGATCCCCGGAGTACCCCATGAGCGCCGTTGCCGACAACATCCAGACCGACATGCCCGCCCCCATCCTGTTCACGGACAGCGCAGCCGCCAAGGTGGCCGACCTGATCGCGGAAGAGGGCAACCCTGACCTCAAACTGCGCGTGTTTGTGCAAGGCGGCGGTTGCTCGGGCTTTCAGTACGGTTTCACCTTCGATGAAATCACCAACGAGGACGACACCACCATGACAAAGAATGGTGTGTCGCTGCTGATTGACGCGATGAGCTACCAGTACCTCGTGGGCGCAGAGATCGACTACAAGGAAGACCTGCAAGGCGCACAGTTCGTCATCAAGAACCCGAACGCCACGACCACCTGCGGCTGCGGTTCCAGCTTCTCGGCCTGATCTAAAAGCACCAAAGCACCCCATTGGGTTCAAAAGCCGCCTTCGGGCGGCTTTTTGCTGGGTCGCTGCGGTTGCCACAGGCTGGCGCCAGCGCCGGCAGTACTGGGACTGCCTCAGGCCGGGTAAATGGCCCCCAGCACGCGTGGGCCTGCCGCCCCCGTTACCCCCGGCAGGTTGCCGGGGGCGCCCGTCAGCGTCTGGCGGGCCAGCCATGCAAAGGCCGCCGCCTCTACCTGCAGGGCAGGCAGCCCCAGGGTGTCGGTGGGTACCACCCGCAGACGGGGGCACAGGGCCTGTAGGCGCAGCATGAGGTGGGTGTTCAGCGCCCCACCCCCACAAACGGCAAGTAGACTGCTATTGTTTTTGTAGCTGTTTGCGCTTTCTGCACAAGCGCTGACGGTGAATTCTGTCAGTGTTGCCTGCACGTCCACTGGCGACAAGGACGGAAATGCCAGCAGGTGGGCCGTGAGCCAGGGCGGGTTGAACAGGTCGCGGCCCGTGCTTTTGGGGGGCTGCCGGTGCAAAAACGGTTCTTCCATCAGTCGCGCCAGCAGGTCTGGTGCAACCCGTCCGCTCGCCGCCCAGGCCCCCCCAACATCGAACGGCTGGCCGGTATGGCGCTGGCACCAGTGGTCCATCAGCGCGTTGCCGGGACCGCAGTCAAAGCCCAGCACCGAGCCGTCAGCGCCCAGCACGCTCAGGTTGGATATCCCACCGATATTGAGCACCAGCACCGTGCGCCCGGGCTGCGCAAAGACGCCTTGGTGAAAGGCCGGTACCAGTGGGGCTCCTTGCCCGCCGGCCGCAACATCCCGGCTGCGGAAGTCGGCCACCACGGGGATGCCGGTCAGCTCGGCCAGCAGGGCGGGGTTATTTAGCTGCAGCGTGTAGCCGGTGGCGTCGAACTCCTGAGGGCGATGCCGAACGGTCTGCCCGTGGGCGCCCACGGCACGGATGCTGTGGGCAGTTATGCCGCTACGGGCCAGCAGCGTGGCGACCACGCTCGCATAGGCCCGCGCCAGGCCGTTGGCAGCCAGTGCGGCGCGGTGCAGTTCGTTCTCGCCTGGGGTATTCAGTGCCAGCAGTTCGGCCCGCAGCGCGGGGGCAAATTCTGCGCTGACATGGTGGGTGACGGCCAAGCGGTCGCCCGAGAAGTCAGCCAGCACACCGTCAATGCCATCGAGCGAGGTGCCCGACATCAGGCCGATGTACAGGTCAGACATGGCCCGGGTGTGAGAAAAGGCCTGGAAAAGGCTGAGGAAAGAAGCTGGGAAAGAACGCGTTTGCCCTGCTTCGGACGCTCACTCTGCGCTGGCCTGCTGGATGAGGGCCGCAGCCGACAGCTGCACGCGCATGTTGCTGGCCAGGCGGTCGAAGGCGGCACGACCTGCGGCCGAGACGGGGGCTGCGGCTTCGCTCTGCGCCACCATGGTCATGGGGTCTTGGTGTTGGCCGTTGACGCGGAACTCGAAGTGCAGGTGGGGGCCGGTGGCCCAGCCTGTGGCGCCCACGGCGCCCAGGTTCTGGCCTTGCTCCACCGACTGCCCCTGGCGCACGTCGATGCGGCTCAGGTGGGCGTACACGGTGACATGCTGGTTGCGGTGCTTGACGAACACCACGTTGCCGTAGCCGTTCTGCACACCCGCAAACTCCACCACGCCATCGCCCACGGTGCGCACGGCGGTGCCTGTAGGGGCGGCAAAGTCGGTGCCCAGGTGGGCGCGCCAGGTCTTCAGGATGGGATGCATGCGCATCTTGAAGCCGCTGGTGACGCGTGAGAACTCCACCGGAGATGCGAGGTAGGCGCGGCGCATGCTTTCGCCGTCCAGCGTGTAATACGCGCCCTTGGTGGCGCCGGGCTCCTGGAACCAGATGGCCTCGTGCGTCTTGCCGTTGTTGATGAATTCGGCACTGAGCACGCGGCCGGTGGACAGCGGCTCGCCGTCGGCCTCCAGCGTTTCGTACACCACCGAGAAGCGGTCGCCCTTGCGCAGCGAGCGGCGGAAATCGATGTTGCCCGAGAACAGCTCGGCCATTTGCACGGCCACGGCGTCGGGGATGTTGGAGGCGTCCGTGGCGGCGAACAACGAGCTCTGGATGATGCCGCCCGACAGGCGGCTGCTGGCCGTCATCTTCGCGGTTTCGATGCGCGTTGCGAACTTGTCGCCGGTGCGCTCAACGACCAGGCGGCGGAAGTTGCCACTGTCGTCCGGAACCCAGCGCACCGTCAGGCGCAGGAGGCGGTGGTCGTCGGTGGTCTCGGCGGAAACGACACGGCCCGTGCGGCCGAGCACGTTTTGTCGAACAGGAGTGTCACTGCGCAGAAAAGCGGCAGCTGCAGGGTCGGCCACACCCAGGCGCTGCAGCAGCGACTCGGGGGTGTCGCTGCTGCGCACCTGCTCGGAGCGGAACAGCGAGAAGCCCGGGGTCTCCAACTGGTCGAGCACCACGTTCTCGGCCAGCGATTCCACGGGGTAGCTGACCATGCGCACGGGCAGGTCCGACGCGTCGGGTGCGAGCGAAGCCACGGCGAATGCGCCGCCTCCACCCGTCAGCAGCAGGGCTGCCAGGGCGGCGGTAATGCGTTTGGGGTGTAGTTGGATCGTGTGGGACAGCCGGTCAAGCAAAGCCGTGCGTGCGGTGGTCAAGCCGTGAATCAATGGTCTATCCCCAGGGTGAGCGTGGATCCGTGGCACTGCGCTGCGGTGGCGAGCGGGGCCCAGTGCACGGGCCACATGCTGTCGGGCTGCAGCCGTTTGACAGCGTGAAAAACAAGTCGAGACGGCGGGCCTACTAGAATCCGTCACACGCAATGTGGGCTGGAGTATAGCGGCGCACGCTGTATAGACATCCCAAAAAACCCTTATGAATCAATCTGCTGTTACAACAACCCCGGTGTCTGATGGTGTAGGACGCGCCCTTGAAATCTCGCTGCGCGGTGTGCAGGAACTGCTGCCGCAGGACGAATGGGTCAAGAAGCTCGCCCGCTCGGAGGCCACGGGCCAGCCGCTGCGCATCAAGCTCGGGCTCGACCCCACGGCACCGGACATCCACATCGGCCACACAGTGGTGTTGAACAAGATGCGGCAGTTGCAAGATTTGGGCCACCAGGTGATCTTTCTGATTGGCGACTTCACCAGTCTGATTGGCGACCCCTCCGGCCGCAACAGCACGCGCCCGCCGCTCACGCCCGAGCAGATCAAGGTGAATGCCGAGACCTACTACAAGCAGGCCAGCATGGTGCTGGACCCGGCCAAGACTGAGATTCGCTACAACAGCGAGTGGAGCGAGCCGCTGGGCGCGAGCGGCATGATCCAGCTGGCTTCCCGCTACACCGTGGCCCGCATGATGGAGCGGGATGACTTCCACAAGCGTTTCACCTCCGGCCAGTCCATCAGCGTGCACGAGTTTCTGTACCCGCTGATGCAGGGCTACGACTCGGTGGCCCTGAAGAGCGACCTGGAGCTGGGCGGCACGGACCAGAAGTTCAACCTGCTGATGGGCCGACATCTGCAGCAGGAATACGGCCAGGAGCCGCAGTGTGTGCTCACCATGCCGCTGCTGGTCGGTCTGGATGGCGTGGACAAGATGTCCAAGTCCAAGAACAACTACATCGGTATTACCGAAGACGCCAACACCATGTTCGCCAAGGTGCTGTCGATCAGCGACACCCTGATGTGGGACTGGTTCACCCTGCTGTCGTTCAAGAGCCTGGCCGAGATCGCTGCGCTCAAGGCCGAGATGGAGGGCGGGCGCAACCCCAAGGACGCCAAGGTGATGCTGGCCAAGGAGATCACCACGCGCTTCCACAGCGCGGCGGCGGCCGATGCGGCGGAGCAGGACTTCATCAACCGCAGCAAGGGCGGCGTGCCTGATGAGATCCCTGAGGTGAGCCTGTCGGGCGCACCGCTGGGCATTGGTGCGTTGCTCAAGCAGGCCAACCTCGCCCCCTCGACCAGCGAGGCCAACCGCCTGATCGACGGCGGCGGCGTGCGGGTGGAGGGCAGCGTGGTCAGCGACAAAGGCCTGAAGCTCAACGCCGGCACCTACGTGGTGCAGGTGGGCAAGCGTAAGTTTGCGCGGGTGACCTTGACCTGATGAAAAAATATGAATGAAATTGGCCTCTAGCGCTTGTTGGTAAAGCGCTAGCAGCTATCAAAATAAAAGCGCTGGAGTCGCAAGGCTCGGCGCTTTTTTCCTTCATGACCCGTCCAGGTTGTCGTTCAAATCCGGGTCGGGCACATCGCCAATCGCCTGGCGGGTGGCCTCGGCCTGCACCTGCAGCCAGGCGCAGAACGCCTTGATCTCCGGCCGCTGCGCGCTGCGCGGCCCCACCATGAGCCAGTAGGCCAGGGGCGAGTCGATGCGGTGGCCGGGCAGAACCTCCACCAGGTCGCCAGCGGCCAGGGCATCGGCGATCAGTGGCATGCGGGCCAACGCCAGGCCCTGGCCGGCCAGCGCGGCCTGCACGATCTGGTGCGCGTAGTTGAAGTACAGCCAGCGCTGGGGCTGCAGCTTGGTCAGGTCGCGCGTGTCGAACCAGCGGCGCCAGCTCAGGTACTCCAGGTAGTGCGTGCGGTGGGCGTCGCCCGCCTCGATCAGGGTGAACTGCGCCACATCGGCGGGGGTGCGCAGCGGCTTGCCGCTCTTGAGCAGCCAGGGGCTTGCCACCACGGCCAGCTGCTCGCCAAACAGGCGGATGCCGCCCTGGGTGGCCCCGGCGGGCATGGCATAGCGCAAGGCCAGGTCCACGTCCGACGTCTCCAGGTCCACCTGCACGTCGCTCGCATCAATGCGGATATCGATGCCCGGGTTGTCGCGCTGGAACTCCTCCATTCGCGGGATCAGCCACATCGACGCGAAGCTGGCCCAGGTGGTGATGGCCACGCTGCGGCGCCCGGCGGTCTGGCGCACCAGGCGCACAGCCGCGTCCATGCGCTCCAGCGCCGGGCCCACGGCGCGGTGCAACTGCGCGCCCGCGCTGGTCAGCTCCACCGCGCGCGTGTGGCGCAGGAACAGGGGCACGCCCACTTCTTCTTCCAGCGCCTGGATCTGGCGGCTCACGGCCGACTGGGTGAGCGCCAGCTCATCGGCCGCAGCCCGGAAGTTCAGGTGCTTGGCCACGGCCAGAAAGGCGCGCCAATGCCCGGTGGCCACAGGCCGGGTGCGCAAGACGGCAGGGGAGTATTCAGCAGCGGTCATGGCGGCATGATTCATGCGGTGGCGGAATGAATAGCGTACCGCGTTTTCATTGGACTGTGTACGGTGCAAGGCGCACCATTCAGGCTCCTCAACACGTTTTACTGAAGCCAAGGAGCCTGTCATGTCCCCCCGCAACGTTCTGGAATCGCAACAATCCGTCCACGCCGCCACGGCTGGCAGTCGCGCGGCCGGTTGCTGGAATCTGGCCACAGGCAAAGCCTTGTCGCTGCGTCCCGAAATCCCTGGCGTACTGCACATTGCGCAGGGTCAAGCGTGGGTGACTTTGTGCGGTGCACTGGCAGACATGCCCGGCGCCGCTGCGGACCATGTGCTGCACGCTGGCGAGCAATTGACCGTCTCGCCGGGCCAGCATGTGGTGATGGAGGCCTGGAGCAGCCACGATCACGCCACAGCCGTGGCATTCCGCTGGGACCCCCTCGCAGCCCCTGTGCTGCCCGAGTCCGCCAGCCCCGCCGCCCGGGACTGGGAATGCGGTGTGGTGCAGCCCCTGCGCGACGCACTGCAGGCGCTGGGCCGGGGCGGGCGTGCCCTGGGCGCGGCGCTGGCCGATGTGACAGGCGCAGGCGGCCGGTTTGCCGCTGGTTTGGCCCGGTTTGCTCTCAATCGGATAGCGCCACAGTGGTCGCGCAACGCCGCCTGACGGCTTCATGCAGGAAAAGCATCAATCAGCGCCGTGCTTTTCATTGGACGTTGTTCTGCAGTCGGCGCACCATACGGTCTTATTAGGGTTAACCCGGAGAAAACCATGACAACCTCTCACGCTCTTCATCTGTTTGCATCTTCCCGCGCCACGGGCGCTGCCGCCGGTGAGGCGGGCAGCGTGGCCGCAGGCGCCGCCGTCACCCTGGCCCCCAAGGCCGCGATGACACTGCGCATTGCCGAAGGCCAGGCCTGGGTCACGCTGGGCCAGGGCCTGGGCGACAGCAGCGATGTGTTTCTGTGCGCTGGCCAAACGCTGCCCGTGGCCGCAGGCCAGTCGGTCGTGGTGGAGGCACTCAACGGTCGCCGCCTGCAGTACCGCTGGGTGCGCGGCGATGCTGCCGACACACGCCCCGCCGCCTGGTGGCGCCGTGCGTCCGTGGGCAATGGGGCTCCCGCCTGGGGCGATGCCTGCTGCGCCTGAGCGCACTCTTCGGGCTTTTCGCACGCTGGGCCGCTCGGGGCTCAGCCATCCAAAGAGCTGCCAGCGCTTGTACTGCAAGCGCTGGCAGCTCTTTTTTGTTATTCAGACAGGGATGTGGATGTGATGGCGGATCACAGCACCAGCTCTTCCCGCACCGCCTCGAAGGCGGCCAGCGCCGTGGCGCCGTCCAGCTGCTCCAGCCGGGCAAGGGCATCGGCGTCTTCCACGGTGCTGAAGGCCAGGCTGAAGCTCTGGAACCGCCGGCCCGCCAGCGGGCCGTGGTGCAGCACTTCCACATTGACGTGGCGCGGGTCGTTGCGGATGCGCTCAATGAGCTTGAGCACCGCTTTCTGCGGGCCTTCCAGCTGCTGGCAAAAGCGCTGGCCGTCAAAAATCAAAAGCCCGGTGATGTCGAGTGCGGCATTGGCCGTGCGCGCACGCCCGGCGATGCCTGCCACCACGCTCAGAGGTTGATCAGGAGCAATCGTGCTCACGTAAAGGACCTCGTAGAGGGCGGTGCGGATTTCCATAGAGGGGGTCAATGTAGGTGGAGGGTGGGGCTTGTGCAATGTCAAAAGACATAGTTGTGGTGCCCGCCGCACACGCAAACATCCGGCCGGGGCTCTCTAGAATCTCGCCACCATGAACGCCCCCCCGCCCCCCGCCGCCTGCCCCGAAAATTGCCACACATGCAGGCTGCGACAGACGGGCGCCTTTACCCTGGTCACCCCGGCGCAGCTGGCGTTCATCGAAGGTTTTCGCCAAGGCGCCCAGGTGGTGGAGGCCGGCCAGGCGCTGGTGCGCGAGAACCAGAGCAACGCCCAGCTCTTCACCCTGTACTCCGGCTGGGCGTTTCGCTACAAGACGCTGAGCGACGGGCGCCGGCAGATCCTCAACTTTGTGCTGCCGGGCGACCTGGTGGGTTTGCAGCAAGAGTTTGGCGAGGTGTCGTCCCACGGCATCGAGGCGCTGACCGACTGCGCGCTGTGCGTGTTCCAGAACGACAGCCTGTGGGCCGTATTCCGCGAACACCCGCGGCTGGGCTATGACGTGACCTGGCTGGCTGCGCACAGCGAAGGGCACCTGGACGAAAACCTGCTGACCACCGGCCGCCGCAACGCCACCGAGCGCGTGGCCATGCTGCTCATGCATCTGTACAGGCGGCTGGACCGCATCGGGCTGGTGGACGCCGACGGCACGGTGGCGTTTCCGCTGAACCAGCAGCACATTGCCGACGCGCTGGGGCTGTCGCTGGTGCACACCAACAAGACACTGCGCCGCCTGTCGGCCCTGGGCCTGCACGATCTGAAGAACGGGCGCCTGCGGCTGCTGAACACCAAGGCGCTGGCCCGCATTGCCGAGTACTACAACACGCCGCCGCGGCTGATGCCGCTGCTCTAGTCCACTGAATCCAAGAAATTGGCGGTGCGCCGGGGCTGCGGCGGGTGTGCAACCCGACTGCGCTCTGCGCCTAGATTGCGGCCTTGCCGGGCCCTCACGCACCGCCGATTTCTCGGATTCAGTGGACTGGTGTCCTTAGCTTGCAAAAAATTCAAGGCAAAATGGCCTCTGGCGCTTATTAGGCAAGCGCTAGCAGCTATGGTTTGTGTAGCAACCGTAAGGCGGGGCTGTGGCATGAGGGGCAGCCGATAATCCAGCGCATGCCGCCTGCGCCACTTTGGGTGCGCGGGCGCCGCAGCTTCTACCGATTCAGAGCTTTTCCATGACCTCACTTGACATCCTCATCATGGCGGCCGGCAAAGGCACGCGCATGAAAAGCCGCGTTCCCAAGGTGCTGCAGCGCCTGGCCGGACGCCCGCTGCTGCACCACGTGCTGGACCAGGCCGCGCACCTGCAGGCCCGCAGCGCCATCGTCATCACCGGCCATGGTGCTACAGAAGTGGAAGCATCTTGCGCAGACTACAAAAGCGCTAGCGGCAGTTTTGACATCAAATTTGCACGCCAGGAACCCCAGCTGGGCACCGGCCACGCCGTGCAGCAGGCCCTGCCGCAGCTGCCGGACGACGGCACGGCCGTGGTGCTGTCGGGCGACGTGCCGCTGACCCAGGCGGACACGCTGCGCGCATTGGTGGCCGCCAGTGAGGGCGGCAAGTTGGCACTGCTCACCGTGATCCTGCCGGACCCCACAGGCTACGGCCGCATCGTGCGCAACGCCGATGGCGCGGTGCGAGGCATCGTCGAACACAAGGACGCCAGCGACGCCCAGCGCGCCATCACCGAGATCTACAGCGGCATCATGGCTGTGCCCGCACGCCTGCTGCGCGGCTGGCTGACGCGGCTGACCAATGACAACGCGCAAGGCGAGTACTACCTCACCGACATCGTCGCCATGGCCGTGGCCGACGGTGTGCCCGTGGTGGCCCACCGCATCAGCGACGCGCTGCAGGTGGCAGGTGTCAACAGCCCGCTGCAACTGGCCGAGCTGGAGCGCGCCCACCAGCTGCGCACGGCGCGCGCTTTGATGGAGCAGGGCGTGCGCCTGGCCGACCCGGCGCGGTTGGACCTGCGCGACGATGCGCGCACCGGGGTTCGCGGCGAGCTGGTCTGCGGCCAAGACGTGGAGATCGACGTGAACTGCGTCTTCACCGGCCGCGTGGAGCTGGGCGAGGGCGTCACCATCGGTGCGAACTGCTGCATTGCCAACGCGCGCATCGCGGCGGGCGCCGTGATCCACCCTTACACCCACATCGACGGCGAAAAGGCCGGCGCCACCGTGGGCGAGGGCGCGCTGATCGGCCCGTTTGCACGCCTGCGCCCCGGCGCGCAGCTGGGCCGCGAGGTGCACATCGGCAACTTTGTGGAAGTGAAGAACAGCACGCTGGCCGACGGCGCCAAGGCCAATCACCTGGCCTACCTGGGCGACGCCACGGTGGGTGAGCGCGTGAACTATGGCGCGGGCAGCATCACCGCCAACTACGACGGCGCCAACAAGCACCGCACGGTCATCGAGGCCGACGTGCACATCGGCAGCAACTGCGTGCTGGTGGCACCCATCACTATCGGCGCCGGTGGCACGGTGGGTGGGGGCAGCACCCTCACCAAAAGCGCACCCCCCGGCGCTCTGAGCGTGGCGCGCGGCAAGCAGATCACCAAAGAAAACTGGCAACGCCCTGCCAAGTTGCCCAAGGCCCCGTAAGGCGCTGAACATGGCGTCGCACGATCCCTCCGCACCCCCGGCAAGCCCCTCTGACGAGGCCGCGCAGCTGCGCGCCGAACTGGCCCGCTGCCAGCAGCAGATGGCTGACATGGCGGCTGCGCAGGAAGAGTTTCTGCGCGCTGTATCGCACGACCTGCGTGCGCCGCTGCGGCACGTGACGTCGTACGGCACGCTGGTCCGCGAGGTACTGGGCGACCTGCCCGCCGATGTGGCGCAGGGCGAGCCGGTGCAGGAGGCGCTGGGTTTTCTGGCCACCATGGACCAGTCGGCCCGCCGCATGGGCCTGATGATTGACGGCCTGCAGGCCCTGGTGCGCGCAGGCCGCGCACCGCTGCATCCCCAAGCCGTGCCGCTGGCAGACGCAGTGGCACAGGCCCGCGTCGCACTGGCCCCGCAGGCCGCGGGCCGCAGTGTGGACTGGCGGGTGGCGCCCGACCTGCCCACGCTGCAGGCTGACCCGGCGCTGCTGCAGACCCTGCTGGTGCAGTTGCTGGGCAATGCGCTCAAGTTCACGCGGCCCGTGGCGCAGGCGTGCATTGCCGTGCTGGCAGACGCGTCGGCCCCCGCGGGTCAGCATGGCTTTGTGGTGCAGGACAACGGCGTGGGGTTTGACCCTGCGCGCGCGGCCGGTCTGTTTGGCGTGTTCCAGCGGCTGCACCGGGAGGGCGAGTTCGAAGGTGTGGGCACCGGGCTGGCCCTGTGCCGCGCCATTGCACAGCGGCACGGTGCCCAGATCAGTGCAACGGCGGTGCCGGGCGAAGGCTGCACAGTGCGGGTGCTGTGGCCGGCGGCGATGGCAACGAACACTCCACCGGCATAGCGCCGGGCAGTGCGGCGCTGTGTGGCGCCGTGGGGCGCCGTGTGAGGGGTGGGCCGCTACACCGCCGGTGCCAGGTCCCGCTCCATGTGCCCCGCCACACGGTTGCGCCCGCCGTTCTTGGCGGCGTACAGCGCCGCATCGGCTGCGTCGATCCAGGCGCGCAGGCTGCTGTGGCGGTGGTCGGCGGGGGCCACGCCAATGCTGCTGGTGATGCGCAGGCCCGGCAGGCTGCGCAGGCGCACGCCTTCGGTCTGCTCGCGGATGCGGTGGGCGATCGCCAGCGCGTCCTTGGCTTTCATGCCGGGCAGAATGATTGCGAACTCATCGCCGCCATAGCGTCCAGCGCAGTCGCCCGCCCGCACATTGCCACGCACCACATGCGCCAGAGCGCGGATCACCTCGTCGCCCACAGTGTGGCCGTGTTCGTCGTTGATCTCCTTGAAGTGGTCAATGTCCAGCAGCAGCATGCAGGCCGGCTCGCTGGTGGTGTGGTGGCGGCGCAGTGCGGCCTCGGCCTGCTCCTGCCAGTGGCCGCGCCCAAAGAGGCCCGTCAGGGCGTCCACCCGCCGCAGTTCATCGAGCTGCTGGTTCTGCTGCGCCGTCTTGCGGATGAGCTGGTAGCTCACCACGCTGACGGACAGCGTGTGCAGCACCATCACCGGCAGGCAGGCCACGATGACGCGCATGGACGTGTCGGGCGACCAGTGAAAACCCGCCAGCGCCAACCCCACCAGTCCGCCCGCCAGCATGGCGGGGATGGACCTCGCCCACAGCCGGCGGATGCCGGTGGTGATCTTGTCCACCATGGTCAGCGTCAGCAGCAGCACGCTGGGCAGAAGGTTGAAGTGCATCAGCGGCACAAAGCTGGCTGCCATGGCCGAGTCGATGAGCAGGTTGCGCGCCTCGGCCCGGTACGGGTCTGCGCTGCGCCGCGTGATGAGGTAGGCCACATGCGGCCACACAAAGGCCGGCAGTGCCATGGCCACCCAGGCGTAGATGGACGCCTGCCGCTCCCACAACACCACGGCCGTCACCATGCCGCCCAGCCCCATGCCCAGAATGCGGAGAGGGTAGATACGGCGGGGCATCTGGCGGCGGCGGGTGGGCATGCGGTGCGGCGACGGGGATCAGAAAAATCTGGAACAAAGGCCGGGGCGCCCGGGCTGGTGGGGCGGACCGCGTGTGCTGGAGGGGGTGTGCGCAGACGGCAGGAAAGGTGGCGGGGAGCTTACCCGTGCACGCCGCCAGATGCCAGCAACAAATGACCACGCCTTCCCCGCCTGTTTGACGGACTGCTGCTACATGGCGCGGCGCGAGCGGTGAAATCAAAAATGATAGCTGCCAGCGCTTGCTAGTTAAGCGCTAGAGGCACTTTTGTATCAAATTTTGCGCGCTTGGTGGCAAAAAAGGCCTTCACGTTACGCACATTGGCATCCCCCGCAAACAGCCGCTGCGACAGCGCCAGATACCCCGGCATGTCCCGCGTGTGCACCACCAGCACAAAGTCCGGCCCGGGCGACACGCGCCAGCACTGCTGCACGGCCTCATCGGCAACTGCGCGGGCTTCAAACGCGTCCAGCAGCTCGGCGCCCTGGCGGTCCAGCGACACCTCCACGATGCACGCCAGCCCGTGACCCTGCAGGGCCGCCAGCCGGTCAGGCTGCAGGATGGCCACCTGCCGCTCGATCAGGCCTGCGTCCTGCAGCCGCTTCACCCGCCGCAGGCAGGTAGGGGGCGATACGTGGACCTGCTCGGCCAGGGCCAGGTTGCTCTGGGAGGCATCGGTCTGCAGCAGGTGCAGCAGCTGCAGGTCCACAGCGTCTAGGGTGATGGATTCCATATCCTTGAATTTTATGAATCAAAATTTCATAAGCATGGGTCAATGAAATTTAAATTCAAACTCTGTTCAATATCAATCACAAATTCACACATCGGCTGCCTACCATCGCCTCCATTCCTTATTCACCTCCAAGGCAGTCACCATGTGCGGCATCGTCGGCGCAGTATCCACGCGCAACATCGTTCCCATCCTTGTCCAGGGCCTGCAGCGGCTGGAATACCGGGGCTATGACTCCTGCGGCGTGGCCGTGCACGCGTCCAGCCTGGACGCGTGCCGCGCCGCCGGCCTGCAGCGCGCCCGCAGCACCGCCCGCGTGGCCGAGCTGCTGGAGCAGGTGATCACCGAGCACATTGACGGCGCCACCGGCATTGCCCACACGCGTTGGGCTACGCACGGCGCACCGGCGGTGCACAACGCCCACCCGCACTTCAGCCACGGCACGGGCGATGCCGCAGGCACCCCAGGCCAGAACGACGGAAGCGACGCGGCCAGGCCCGGTCGCGTCGCCCTGGTGCACAACGGCATCATTGAGAACCACGAAGAGCTGCGCCGCACCCTGCAGGCGCGTGGCTACGTGTTTGCCAGCCAGACCGACACTGAAGTCATCGCCCACTTGGTGGACAGCCACTACAGCGGCGACCTGTTCGACGCCGTGCGGGCCGCCGTGGCCGAGTTGCATGGCGCGTACGCCATCGCTGTCATGCACAAGGACGAACCCCACCGCGTGGTGGGCGCGCGTGCGGGCTCGCCGCTGATCCTGGGCGTGGGCAAGGACGCGGCCGCCGGTGCGGCGTCCGAGCACTTCCTGGCCAGCGACGCCATGGCCCTGGCCGGCGTGACGGACCAGATCGTCTATCTGGAAGAAGGCGACCTGGTGGACCTGCAACTGGGCCGCTACTGGATCGTCGGCAAGGATGGCGCCGCACTCACGCCCGCGCAGCGCCCCGTGCGCACCGTGTTGGCCCACAGCGGCGCGGCCGAGCTGGGGCCGTACCGCCACTACATGCAAAAGGAAATCTTTGAACAGCCGCGCGCCATCGCCGACACGCTGGAGGGTGTCGAAGGCATCGTGCCCGAGCTGTTTGACGGCGCGGGCCTGCACGGCGAGCCCGGTGCTGCCGCCTGGCGCGTGTTCAAGGAGATCGACAGCGTGCTCATCCTGGCCTGCGGCACCAGCTACTACAGCGGCTGCACCGCCAAGTACTGGCTGGAAGACATCGCGGGCATCCCCACGCAAGTCGAAGTGGCCAGCGAATACCGCTACCGCACCAGCGTGCCCAACCCCCGCACCCTGGTCGTCACCATCAGCCAGAGCGGCGAAACGGCGGACACCCTGGCTGCGTTGCGCCATGCGCAGTCTTTGGGCATGCAGCACACGCTGACCATCTGCAACGTGGCCACCAGCGCCATGGTGCGCGAATGCAAGCTGGCCTACATCACCCGCGCGGGCGTGGAGATTGGCGTGGCCAGCACCAAGGCCTTCACTACGCAGCTGGCGGGCCTGTTCCTGCTGACCCTGGCCCTCGCCCAAAGCAAGGGCCGCCTGAGCGAAGAGCAGGAAGCCGCCCACCTCAAGGCCATGCGCCACCTGCCCGTGGCCCTGCAAGCCGTGCTGGCCCTGGAGCCGCAAATCATCAGCTGGGCCGAAGACTTCGCCCGCATGGAAAACGCGCTGTTCCTGGGCCGGGGCCTGCACTACCCCATCGCACTGGAAGGCGCCTTGAAGCTCAAGGAAATCAGCTACATCCACGCCGAGGCCTACCCCGCGGGCGAACTCAAGCACGGCCCCCTGGCCCTGGTGACCAGCGCCATGCCCGTGGTCACCGTGGCCCCCAATGACGCGCTGCTGGAAAAGCTCAAGAGCAACATGCAGGAAGTGCGCGCCCGCGCCGGCGTGCTCTATGTGCTGGCCGACGGCGACACCCGCATCGAAAGCGGCGAAGGCCTGCACGTGATCCGCATGCCCGAACATTACGGTCCACTGAGCCCGCTGCTGCACGTGGTGCCGCTGCAGCTGCTGGCGTACCACACGGCATGTGCGCGGGGGACGGATGTGGACAAGCCGCGTAACCTGGCCAAGTCCGTGACGGTCGAATGACCGGCGTGGGCTGGGGGCGGCAAAGCCGCCGCGCGCAGCGCCCAGGATGCGCGGCTTGGACGCCGCTCACTTTGCGCAGCGAAGTTATGCGGCGGCACAACCGAATCAGGCATTGCCAAGAGCGTGACGGTGGAGTAGCGCTCAGGCCGCCGCCCGCAACTGCTGCGCCGCAGCCACCATGTTGCGCAGCGCGGGCAGCACTTCGGCCCACTGGCGGGTCTTGAGGCCGCAGTCGGGGTTCACCCACAGGCGTTCGGCAGGGATGCGTTCGGCGGCTTTTTGCATCAGCTGCACGATGTGGCTTTCGCTGGGAATGTTGGGCGAGTGGATGTCGTACACGCCGGGGCCGATCTCGTTGGGGTACTGGAAGTGCTCAAACGCATCCAGCAGTTCCATGTCCGAGCGCGAGGTTTCGATGGTGATCACATCGGCGTCCATGCGGGCGATGGCGTCCAGGATGTCGTTGAACTCCGAGTAGCACATGTGGGTGTGGATCTGGGTGGTGTCGCGCACGCCGTTGGCGGTGATGCGGAAGGACTCCACGGCCCAGCCGAGGTAGTCGGCCCACTGCGCGCGGCGCAGCGGCAGGCCTTCGCGCAGGGCAGCTTCGTCGATCTGGATCACGCGCACGCCGGCCGCTTCCAGGTCCAGCACCTCTTGGCGGATGGCCAGGGCCAGCTGCTTGCAGGACGCCGCGCGCGGCTGGTCGTCGCGCACAAAGGACCAGTTCAGCAGGGTGACGGGGCCGGTCAACATGCCCTTCATCGGCTTGCGTGTGAGCGACTGTGCGTAGGCGATCCAGTCCACCGTCATCGCGCGGGGGCGGTGGATGTCGCCGAACAGGATGGGCGGCTTCACGCAGCGCGAGCCGTAGGACTGCACCCAGCCGAACTGGCTGAAGGCGTAGCCTTCCAGCTGCTCGCCAAAGTATTCGACCATGTCGTTGCGCTCGGCTTCTCCGTGCACCAGTACGTCCAGGCCCAGCGCTTCCTGCTCGCGCACGCTGCGTTCGATCTCGGCGCGCATGGCAGCGTGGTAGCCGGCTTCTTCAAGCCGGCCTGCCTTGTATTCGCTGCGCGCACGGCGGATCTCGCCAGTTTGCGGAAACGAGCCGATGGTGGTGGTGGGATAGACCGGCAGCTGCAGGTGGGCTGCTTGCAGCGGTGCACGGCGGGCGTACGGGCTTTCACGCAGGCCGAAGTGCGGGGCGATGCGGGCCACAGCAGCTTGCACGGTGGGGTTGTGCACGCGTGGCGAGTTGCGGCGTGCGGCCAGCGCTGCCTGGTTGGCGGCCAGTTCCTGGTGCACGGCATCGCGGCCCTCGTTCAGGGCCCGGCCCAGCACGCGCAGTTCGTCCAGCTTTTGCAGTGCAAAGGCCAGCCAGTTTTTGACTTCGGGATCCAGCGCCTGCTCCTGCGCCAAGTCCACCGGCACGTGCAGCAACGAGCATGACGGCGCAATCCACAGCCGGTCACCCAGGCGCTCGGCCAGGGGCTCCAGCCAGTCCAGCACGGCGGTCAGGTCGGTCTTCCAGATGTTGCGGCCGTTGATGACGCCCAGCGACAGCACCTTGTGCGCGGGCAGCAGGTTGAGCAGGGGCAGCACGCCGTCGCGGTCGTTCACCGCGTCGATGTGCAGGCCGGCCACGGGCAGGTTGGCGGCCAGGTACGCGTTCTCTTGCAGCTGGCCGAAGTAGGTGGCCAGCAGCAGCTTGACCTTCGCAGTCTTGAGCTGGTGGTATGCGGTCGTGAAGGCGTATTGCCAGTCGGCATCCAGCTCGGTCACCAGCACCGGCTCGTCCACTTGCACCCACACCACGCCGTGTGCCGCCAGCGTGTCCAGCAGCGCGGTGTAGGCCACCAGCAGGCGCGGCAGCAGGGCCAGTTTGTCCGACCCGTCCTTGGCCTTGGAGATGTGCAGGTAGGTCACGGGGCCGATCAGCACCGGCTTGGCGGGCACGCCCTGGGCCCGGGCTTCGGCCAGCTGTTCCAGCAGGCGGGACGCGTCCAGTGTGAACTGCGTGGCCGCCGTGAGCTCGGGCACGATGTAGTGGTAGTTGGTGTCGAACCACTTGGTCATCTCGCCAGCGGCCACGCCGCCGCAGCAGTCGCTGCCGTGGTCGTGCGCGCGCTGGGCAGATCGCCCGCGCGCCACGCGGAAGTAGTTGTCCAGCGGGTGGCCGGGAAAGCCTTGCACGCGCTCGGGCAGGTTGCCCAGCGTGAAGCTCATGTCCAGCACCTGGTCATAGAACGCAAAGTCGCCCACGGGCACCAAGTCCAGGCCGCGCTGGTCTGCCCAGTGTTGTTGCCGCAGGTGCGCGCCCACCGCTTGCAGCGCGTCGCGCGGGGTGTCGCCCCTCCAATACGACTCCAGCGCGAACTTGAGTTCGCGACGTGCGCCGATGCGGGGAAAGCCAAGGTTGTGCAGTGTGATGGTCATGATGGGATCGCGGTCAAAGCGGTGGATGGGTTAGCAACGAGGCGCGATCGTAGGCAACCAGATGCATGAAGTAAAATGGTCTTATTTCACGGATCAATGAGTTTTGCTCATTCAAAGCATGCTGGAACGCGTACACCTCGCCATCGTTCATGAAGTCGAAAAGCAGGGCTCACTGACCGCCGCGGCCGATGTGCTCTGTGTCACGCAGTCGGCTCTGAGCCACAGCATGAAGAAGCTGGAGCAGCAGCTGGGCACCGACATCTGGCTGCGCGAGGGCCGCAGCCTGCGGTTGACGCAGGCCGGGCAGTACCTGCTTGCGGTGGCGGGCCGCGTGCTGCCCCAGCTGGACTTGGCGGAAAGCCAACTGCGCCAGTTTGCGCAGGGCGAGCGCGGCACGCTGCGCATCGGCATGGAATGCCACCCCTGCTACCAGTGGCTGCTGAAGATCGTCTCGCCCTACCTGGCCAGCTGGCCGGATGTGGATGTGGACGTGAAGCAGAAATTCCAGTTTGGCGGCATTGGTGCGCTGTTCGGGTACGAGATCGACCTGCTTGTCACGCCTGACCCGCTGTACAAGCCCGGCCTGCGTTTCGAGCCCGTGTTTGACTACGAGCAGGTGCTGGTGGTGGCCAGCGGCCACCCGCTGGCGCAGCAGGCTTATGTGAAGCCCGCTCAGCTCACGCGCGAGACGCTGATCACCTACCCCGTCAGCCCCGAGCGGCTGGATGTGTACACCCAGTTCCTGGCGCCTGCCGGCATTGCGCCGCGCCGGCACAAGACGATCGAGACCACGGACATCATGCTGCAGATGGTGGCCAGTGGCCGCGGCGTGGCGGCGCTGCCGCGCTGGCTGGCGATGGAATATGCCGGGAAGATGGGCGTGGTGCCCGTCAAGCTGGGCCGCCAGGGCATTGCCAAGCAGATCCACCTGGGCGCGCGCGAGGCTGACGTGGACATTGACTACCTGCGCGCGTTTGTGGAGCTGGCCCGCGGCGCGGCCGTCTGATGGACAGCGAGCGGCCCGCGCGGGCCTGCGTGCAACGGTGCGCCCAGGCAGGTCAGCGCCGGGTGGGAATGCGCAGCACCACGATGGCCCCGACGGCACCGGCTGCCACCACGGCGGCCTGCGCCAGCGGGCGGCCGGCCAGACCCCACAGGGCCGACACGGCCACCATCACCGACATGGAGCCCACCGCCAGGGCCTTGGTGCGGGGCGTGAGGCTGCGGTGGGTTTCCCAGTCGCGCACCATGGGTCCAAACAGGCGGTGGGCCAGCAGCCAGGCGTGCAGCCGGGGCGAGGCCTTGGCAAAACACGCGGCAGCCAGCAGCACGAAGGGTGTAGTGGGCAGGCCGGGGAGGAACACGCCGAGCACGCCCAGCGCCAGCGACGCACACCCGGCCGCTGCGTACAGCGCGCGCACACCACGCCGGGCGCTGGGCACCGGCGTGGTGTGGTGCGTATCGGGCAGGCCGTGCGGATTGGGCGGATTCGGCATGGCGGGGACCATACCAGACGCGCCCGCTGCCCGCCCGCTTCAGCGGTAGCGCTGCTCCAGCGCATCCCACCGCGGCTTGTCCACCAGGCGCTGCCGCTCGGCAAAGGGGGTGACCAGGCCGCTGTCTTCACGCACTTCCTTGGCGTCGCGCAGCGTGGTCAATGCGTTCTGCATGCCCATCACTGCGCCTTGCAGCGCGGCGTTGGCGTACAGCACGATGCCGTAGCCCAGCTCGCCCAGCTGGTCCGCGTTGAACAGGGGTGTCTTGCCGCCGATCACCATGTTCATGAGCTGGGGCGTGGACAGGCGCAGGGGCAGGGTGCGCACCTCTTCGGCGTGGGTGACGGCCTCCACGAAGAGAATGTCGGCCCCGGCTTCGGCAAATCTCTGCGCGCGCTCCACGGCCGCCTCAAAGCCGTGGGTGGCGGCGGCGTCGGTGCGCGCCAGGATGAGCAGGTCCGGGTCGCACCGCGCATCCACTGCGGCCTTGATCTTGCTGACGGCCTCTTCGGTGCTGATGACCTCCTTGCCCGCAAAGTGCCCACAGCGCTTGGGCGCGACCTGATCCTCCAGCTGGATGCAGTCGGCGCCTGCGCGCTCCAGCGTGCGCACCGTGTGGTAGACGTTGAGTGCATTGCCAAAGCCGGTGTCGGCGTCCACGATCAGCGGCAGCTCCACCGCATCGCGGATGCGGGCGGTGTGGTCGGCTATTTCGTGCAAGCCCATAAAGCCCTGGTCGGGCATGCCAAACCACATGTTGGTGACGCCCGCGCCAGTCACGTACAGGGCCTGAAATCCGAGGTCGGCAATCACCCTGGCGGACAGGGCGTTGAAGGCGCCGGGTACGAGCAGGCCATTGCGGGCTTCGACGAGTTGCTTGAGTTGCTTGCGGGTGGACATGGAGATTGAAGTTTCAATAAAAAGTGCCTCTAGCGCTCTCTAGACAAGCGCTAGTAGCTATCAAATCAGGAGTATTAGTGTCGGGGCGTCATGCCAGATCGTCCGGCACCCGCACCCAGCCTTCCATCAGGATGCGCGCGCTGCGGCTCATCAGCGCCCTGGTCACCGTCCACTGGCCATGGACCTGCACCGCCTCGGCCCCCACCCGCAGCGTGCCGGAGGGGTGGCCAAAGCGTATTACGTTGCGCACGCCGCCGCCCGCAGCCAGGTTGACCAGCGTGCCGGGCACTGCCGCTGCCGTGCCAATCGCCACAGCCGCCGTGCCCATCATGGCGTGGTGGAGCTTGCCCATCGACAGGGCGCGCACCAGCAGGTCCACATCGCCCGCGTGCACGGCCCGGCCGCTGGACGCGGTGTAGGCCGCAGGTGGCGCCACCCACGCGATCTTGGGCGTGTGCTGGCGCGTGGCAGCCTCGGCCACGTCGCGGATCAGGCCCATCTTCAGGGCGCCCCAGGCGCGGATGCTTTCCAGCCGGGCCAGCGCCGCAGGGTCCTCGTTGATGTCGCTCTGCAGCTCCGTGCCGGTGTAGCCCAGGTCGCGGGCGTTGAGGAACAGGGTGGGAATGCCTGCGTTGATCAGGGTCGCCTGGAATCGGCCCACCCCCGGCACCTCCAGCGTATCGACCACGTTGCCGGTGGGGAACATCGCGCCGCCGTCCTCGCCGTCCTCCGCCGGGTCCAGAAATTCGAGGGGCACCTCGGCAGCGGGGAAGGCCACGCCGTCCAGCTCAAAGTCACCCGTCTCTTGCACCTGCCCATTGCGGATGGGCACGTGCGCCACGATGGTTTTGGCCGTATTGGCCTGCCAGATGCGCACGGTGCACACGCCGTTATTGGGGATGCGCGCTGCGTCGATCAGCCCCAGGTGAATGGCGCACGGCCCCACGGCGGCCGAGAGGTTGCCGCAGTTGCCGCTCCAGTCCACCAGGGGCTGGTCGATGCTGATCTGCGCGAAGAGGTAGTCCACATCGTGCCCCGGGCGTGTGCTGCGGCTCAGGATGACGGCCTTGCTGGTGCTGGACGAGGCATTGCCCATGCCGTCGATCTGCTTGCCGTAGGGGTCGGGGCTGCCCAGCACGCGCAGCAGCAGGGCGTCGCGCGCGGGGCCCGGTTGCTGCGCGGCGGGGGGCAGGTCGGGTAGGTGAAAGAACACGCCCTTGCTGGTGCCGCCGCGCAGGTAGGTGGCTGGGATCCGAACCTGGGGAGGCCGTGGGTCTGTCATGAATATGCTTCTGAATTGATAGCTTGCAGCGCTTTATGGATAAGCGCTGAGGCCTATTTTTGCTTAAATTTTCCGGGCCAGAAAATCCTGCGCAAACCGCTGCAGCACTCCGCCTGCCTCATACACCGACACCTCCTCCGCCGTGTCCAGCCGGCAAGCCACGGCCACGCGGTTGACCTCGCCTTGCTTGCGGCGAATGACGAGCGTGACGGTGGCACCCGGCGCCCATGCGCCGTCCACGTCGTAGGTCTCTGTGCCGTCGAGCTGCAGCGTGAGGCGGCTCACCCCCGGCGCAAACTCCAGCGGCAGTACGCCCATGCCGATCAGGTTGGTGCGGTGGATGCGCTCGAACCCCTCGGCCACCACCGCCTCCACCCCCGCCAGCCGCACGCCTTTGGCGGCCCAGTCGCGGCTGGATCCCTGGCCGTAGTCGGCGCCGGCAATGACGATGAGCGGCTGTCGGCGGTGCAGGTACGTCTCGATGGCCTCCCACATGCGCGCCACGCGGCCCTCAGGTTCGATGCGCGCGAGCGAACCTGTCTGCACGCGCCCGTCCACCACGGCCATCTCGTTGACGAGCTGCGGGTTGGCAAACGTGGCGCGCATGGCCGTCAGGTGGTCGCCGCGGTGCGTGGCATACGAGTTGAAGTCCTCTTCGGGCAGGCCCATCCGGGCCAGGTACTCGCCCGCTGCACTGCCAGCCTGGATGGCGTTGGACGGCGAGAGGTGGTCGGTGGTGATGTTGTCGCCCAGCAGGGCCAGCGGACGCATGCCCTTCAGCGTGCGGGCACGGGCTGCCAGCGCGCCCACACCTTCGGTGTCCCAATACGGTGGGCGACGGATGTAGGTGGACTGGGGGCGCCAGGCGTACTGCGGACTCACGGCCTCGCCGTCGTCTTGGCGAATGGCGAACATGGGCCCGTACACGGCGCGGAACTGCGCGGGCTTGACGGCCTGGGCGACGATGGCGTCGATCTCTTCATCGCTGGGCCACAGGTCCTTCAGCCGCACGGGCTGGCCATCCACCACGGCAAAGGTGTCGTTCTCGATGTCAAAGCGCACCGTGCCCGCAATCGCATAGGCCACCACCAGCGGCGGGCTGGCCAGAAAAGCCTGCTGGGCGTACGGGTGGATGCGCCCGTCAAAGTTGCGGTTGCCCGAGAGCACGGCCGTGGCGTACAGGTTGCGGTCGATGATCTCCTGCTGGATGGCGGGGTCAAGCGCACCGCTCATGCCGTTGCAGGTGGTGCAGGCAAAGGCGACGATGCCAAAGCCCAGCGCCTCCAGGTCGGCCAGCAGGCCGGCCTCTTTCAAATACAGCTCCACCGCCTTGGAGCCCGGCGCCAGCGAGGTCTTGACCCACGGTTTGCGCGTGAGGCCCAGGCGGCGGGCGTTGCGCGCCAGCAGCGCGGCGGCAATCACGTTGCGCGGGTTGCTGGTGTTGGTGCAACTGGTGATGGCCGCAATGATGACGGCCCCATCGGGCATGCGGCCGGGCTCTTGCACCCAGGGGGCGGCAATGCCGCGCTCGGCCAGTGCCGTGGTGGGCAGGCGGCGGTGCGGGTTGCTGGGGCCGGCCATGCTGCGCACCACGCCGCCCAGGTCAAAACGCTGCACACGCTCGTACTGCACCTCGCGCAGCGTGTCGGCCCACAGGCCTGCGGCGCGGGCATAGGTCTCCACCAGTCGCACCTGCTCAGGTGCGCGGTCGGTCAGGCGCAGGTAGTCGGTGGTTTGCGTGTCGATGTAGAACAGCGCGGCGGTGGCGCCGTATTCGGGGCACATGTTGCTGATGGTGGCGCGGTCGCCAATCGAGAGGCTGTCTGCGCCCTCGCCAAAGAACTCTACGTACGCGCCCACGACCTTCTCTTTGCGCAGAAACTCCGTCAGCGCCAGGGCGATGTCTGTGGCCGTGATGCCGCTTTGGCGCTGGCCCGTCAGCTCCACGCCCACAATGTCCGGCAGGCGCATCCAGCTGGCGCGGCCCAGCATCACATTCTCGGCTTCCAGCCCGCCCACGCCCACGGCGATCACGCCCAGCGCATCCACATGGGGCGTGTGGCTGTCGGTGCCCACGCAGGTGTCGGGGAACGCCACGCCATCCTCCACGCAGACCACGGGCGACATCTTCTCCAGGTTGATCTGGTGCATGATCCCGTTCCCCGCCGGGATCACCTCAACGTTGGTGAACGCTTTCTTCGTCCACTCGATGAAGTGAAAGCGGTCTTCGTTGCGGCGGTCTTCAATGGCGCGGTTCTTGGCAAAGGCGTCGGGGTCAAAACCGCCGCACTCCACGGCCAGCGAATGGTCCACCACCAGCTGCACCGGCACCACCGGGTTCACGGCGGCCGGGTCGCCGCCTTCCTTCGCAATCGCATCGCGCAGGCCCGCCAGGTCCACCAGCGCCGTCTGGCCCAGGATGTCGTGGCACACCACGCGCACGGGGTACCAGGGAAAGTCGAGGTCGCGTTTGCGTTCGATGAGCTGGCGCAGGTAAGCATCCAGCAGAGCGGGGTCGGCGCGGCGCACCAGGTTCTCGGCATGCACGCGGGCGGTGTACGGCAAGCGGGCCCAGGCGCCGGGCTGCAGCGCGTCCACCGCCTCGCGGGCGTCGAAGTAGTGCAGCGGGGTGCCAGCAAGGGGTTTGCGGTGAGCAGTGTTCGTCATGTCGCAGGGCTTCTACTATTGTTTTGATAGCTGGTAGCGCTTGCTGTTGAAGGATTTCAAATAAAAATGGCTTGAAACCCTTTGATGGCAAGCGCTGGCAGCTATGATTTTTGAATCAGTGCTAGCTGCGCTGGTCGATGGGCACAAACATCTGGTCCTCCGGCCCCGTGTACTCGGCGCTGGGGCGGATGATCTTGTTGTCCAGCCGCTGCTCCACCACGTGCGCGGCCCAGCCGCTGGTGCGCGCAATCACGAACAGGGGCGTAAACATGGCGGTGGGAACGCCCATCATGTGGTAGCTCACCGCGCTGAACCAGTCGAGGTTGGGAAACATCTTCTTCACGTCCCACATCACCGTTTCCAGCCGCTCGGCAATGTCGAACATCTTGGTCGAGCCTGCCGTTTCAGACAGCCGCCTGGCCACGCCCTTGATGACGACGTTGCGCGGGTCGCTCACCGTGTACACCGGGTGGCCGAAGCCGATCACCACCTCCCTGGCCTCCACGCGGCGGCGGATGTCGGCCTCGGCCTGGTCGGGCGTGTCGTAGCGTTTCTGGATCTCGAAAGCCACCTCGTTGGCACCGCCGTGTTTAGGCCCGCGCAGCGCGCCGATGGCGCCCGCAATGCTCGAGTACATGTCGCTGCCCGTGCCGGCAATGACGCGGGCCGTGAACGTGCTGGCGTTGAACTCGTGCTCGGCATACAGATTGAGCGACGTGTGCATGGCGCGCACCCATTCGTCGCTGGGCTTCTCGCCATGCAGCAGGTGCAGGAAGTGGCCGCCGATGGAGTCATCGTCGGTCTCCACCGCGATGCGCTTGCCCTGCGTGCTCCAGTGGTACCAGTACAGCAGCATGCTGCCCAGGCTGGCCATCAGGCGGTCGGCAATGTCGCGGCTACCTGCCAGGTTGTGGTCGTCCTTCTCGGGCAGGATGCAGCCCAGTGCCGAGACACCGGTGCGCATCACGTCCATGGGGTGCGCGCTGGCGGGCAGGTGCTCCAGCGCCTCCTTCACGCTGGCGGGCAGCCCGCGCATGGCACGCAGCTTGTGCTTGTAGGCCCTGAGTTCGGCGCGGGTGGGCAGCTTGCCGTGCACCAGCAGGTGGGCGATTTCCTCAAACTCGCAGACCTCGGCCATGTCCAGGATGTCGTAGCCGCGGTAGTGCAGATCGTTGCCGGTGCGGCCCACGGTGCACAGTGCGGTGGTGCCCGCAGTCACGCCTGAGAGGGCGACGGATTTCTTGGGCTTGAAGGCCGCGGTCGCAGCTTCGGGGGCGACAGCGTGGCTCAGGTTGGTGGTCATGGAGTGGACTCCTTGTGCAGGTAAGAACGGCCGATGGCGACGGGACGGCCTGCGGCATCCACCGCCACCATCTCAAACACCGCTTTGACAACTTCCTCGGCAGGCACATCGGGCCTGTCGGCCAGGCCAGTGACGCACACGGTCATGGAACTGCGGCCCGCACGGCTGACCCAGCCGCGCAGGACCAGCTGGTACCCCACCGGCACGGGCGCCAAAAAGTCCACGCCCGTCACGCCGGCCATCACCACCTCGCGCTGCGCGAAGCTGCGGGCTGCCAAAAAGGCCGCCTTCGCCATCCACTGCAGCCCCTGGCCCGCAAACAGCGTGCCGTGGTGGTTGGCATGCGCGGGCAGCACAAGTTCATGCAGTTCCGTGGTTCCGGGCGGTGTTGTCATGCTTCGCAATTTACGCAAAATGCGAGGCGTGCAACAGCACTGAAAAGGCGAATTTGTGCGAATGGCATGCGCGCAAACTGCGAATTTTGCGAAGTTGTCATGCGCTGCCGTGTGGCGCAACAACATCGGGCAAAGGAGGCCCCAGGGTGGCAAGAAAGACTTTCATGGGCGTGAAATTGCGCCGCCTGCGGGCCGAGCGCGGCATGTCGCAGATCGCGCTGGCGCAGGCGCTGGGCATATCACCCAGCTACCTCAACCAGGTGGAGCAGAACCAGCGGCCGCTCACGGTGAGCGTGCTGCTCAAGCTCAACCGCGCGCTGGGGGTGGACATCCAGCAGTTCTCCGAAGACGAAGAGGCCCGCCTGATTGCCGGCATGCGCGAGGCGTTGGCCGACGCGGCCGAGCCGGTGTCGCTGCCCGAGTTGCAGGAGGTGGCGGCGCAGATGCCCGGCCTGGGCCGCGCCATCGTGGCGCTGTATCGCCGCAACATGGAGGCCACTGCGCAACTGGAGGCCATGGCCCTGCGCGTAGGCGATGACCGCTCAGACGCCGTCGTGCCGCGCGTGATGCCTTTCGAGGCGGTGCGCGATTTTTTCTTTGCGCACCAGAACCACTTCGACCTTCTGGACCGCGCGGCCGAGGCGCTGGCGGCAGAGGCAGGCCTGCAAGGTGCCGCGATGGGGGGATGGATCGAGGCGCGCCTGCAGGCGCGGCACGGCGTGCAACTGCAGCCCACCGAAGGCGCGCAGGCCGCCAAGCGTCAGTACGACCCGCACACCCGCACTCTGCACCTTGCCCGCACGCTGGATGCGGGCCAGCTGGCGTTTCAGCTGGCCACGCAACTGGCGCTGCTGGAGGCCGATGCGCACATCAACGCCCTCACGCAGGCCTCGCCGTTTGCGCACGATGCTCCCACGCTCCAGCTCGCGCGCATCGGGCTGGCCAACTACTTTGCCGGTGCGCTGCTGCTGCCGTACACAGCCTTTCTGCAAGCGGCCGAGGCCTTGCGCTACGACATCGACCTGCTGGGCCAGCGCTTTGGCGTGGGCTTCGAGACGGTGTGCCACCGGCTGAGCACGCTGCAGCGGCCGAGCGCGCCGGGCGTGCCGTTTTTCTTTGTGCGGGTGGACCGCGCGGGCAACATCTCCAAACGCCAGTCGGCCACCCATTTCCACTTCAGCCGGACGGGCGGCACCTGCCCGCTGTGGAACGTGTACGAAGCCTTTGCGCAGCCCGAGCGCATCCTGCCGCAACTGGCGCGCATGCCGGATGGTCGTGCCTACCTGTGGATTGCGCGCACAGTGGTCGGAAGCTCATCCCGCGGCTATGGCGCGCCGCGCAAGGTGTTCTCCATCGGCCTGGGTTGCGACGTGCGCCATGCCAGCCGGCTGGTCTATGCCAAAGGCCTGGACCTGAGCGACCCGGAGGCCGCGACCCCCATCGGCATGGGCTGCAAGGTGTGCGAGCGCGAGGGCTGCCCGCAGCGCGCGTTTCCGTTTGTGGGGCGCGCGCTGGCGGTGGACGAGAACCAGAGCGGCTTTTCGCCGTACGGGGCTGCGGCGGTGCCGCTTGCGCGGTAGGCGGGCTGCCCGCGTGCCGGATCTCTTCAGTACGTCTCCAGGTGCAGCCGCCCCTCACGCTTGAGGGCGGCACCCAGCGTCTCCCAGTCCAGCCCGGCGTCCTGCGCAATGTCGCGCAGTGCCATCACCACGCCTTCCTCCATGCCCTTGAGGCCGCATACGTAGAAATGGCTGCTGCCGTCGCGCAGCAGTGCCAGCAGGTCGGCCGCGCGCTCGCGCATCAGGTCCTGCACATAGCGCTTGGGCTGGCCGGGCGTGCGCGAGAAGGCCAGGTTGATGTCGATGAAATCCTTGGGCAGGCTTTGCAGTGGGCCGAAGTAGGGAAGCTCTTGCTGGGTGCGCGCACCAAAGAACAACATGAGCTTGCCGCCCTCGAACTTGCCGCTGCTGCGCAGGCGCCTGCGCCACTCGGTCATCGCGCGCATGGGGGCGCTGCCTGTGCCAGTGCAGATCATCACGATGTGCGAGCGCGGGTGGTTGGGCATGAGGAACGAGCTGCCGAAGGGGCCGATCACCTGCACCTGGTCGCCCACCTTCAAATCGCACACGTAGTTGGAGGCAATGCCGCGCACCGGGTGGCCGTCGTAGTCCTGCGTCACGCGCTTCACGGTGAGAGCCAGATTGTTGTAGCCCGGGCGCTCGCCGTTGCGCGGGCTGGCCACCGAATACTGCCGTGCATGGTGCGCCTTGCCCAGAGCGTCGGTGCCGGGCGGAATGATGCCGATGGACTGGCCCTCCAGCACCGGAAACGGCATGCTGCCGAAGTCCAGCACCACGTGGTGGGTCTGGCTGTCAAAGCCTGCCTCGGTGCAATTGAAATTGCCCACCACGGTGGCTGTGGTCGGCTTTGCAGGGCCAAAGAGGTTGGTGTAGGGGTGCGCGGCCGACCATGGTGGCACCGTGGCACCGTATTGCGCCGAGCGGAAGGTCTGCGTGCCGGGCTCTGCAGGCACCGGGGCGGGCGCCGCCTGCACGGCGGTGGCCGCGCTGCCGGAGTGGGCGCTGTCTGCAGTACCCCACTGTTCGGGCGGAAGTTCTGCCGGCAGAGCTTCCCAGCCTAGTTGCTCTTCCACCGAATAGGCCCGTGCCACGGGCACGCTGCGCCAGTTGTCAATGGAGCCCGTGGGGCAGGGCGCGATGCAGGCCATGCAGCCATTGCACACGTCGGCGCGCACGACATAGTTGTTGTCGTCGTGCGTGATGGCGCCCACCGGGCAGGTCGCCTCGCAGGTGTTGCAGCGGATGCAGATCTCGGGGTCGATCAGGTGCTGCTTCAGGATGCCGTTGTCGATCAGCGTGGTGGTGGTATCCATGTTTTTCTTCAAAAGGTCACCCGTCATACACAGGAGCGGCCTCTGGCGCTGCCGCGGGCTGGGACGAGGGACACCGCGCGGCGGCTCAGGGGGCTCAATTGAATCTGACGTACTCGAAGTCGATCGGCTGGCGGTTGATGCCCATCACCGGCGGTGCAATCCAGCCTGCAAACTTGCCGGGCTCCACCACGCGGCCCATGAGCGAGGCCACAAACGCAAAGTCCTCCGGCGTGGGCAGCCATTCGGCCTTGCGTGCGGTCCATTCCGCCTCGCTCACCACGCGCCCGTCGGGCGACATCTTGATGCCTGCGAGGGCGCCGATCTGGCGGTTGAAGGCCTTGTGCGGAACGGCCAGGCGTGTGGGCACGCCGGCTTTTTCCAGCACCTTGTTCCAGCGGCCCACACCGGCCATGGAGTCCTTGATGAAGTCGTCGCGCAGCACCTCGTTGAGCGCGTTGAGCATGGGCACTTCCTTCTCCAGCAGCTGCCCGTCCTTGACCTCCAGCACCTTGTAGGTCTGGCCCTTGAGGATGTGGTCGTCGTCGCGTTTGCCTTCTTCATACCGGCCCTTGAGCCCGGAGCTATAGAAGGTCGCGGCGTTGCTCGACTGGTCGGCGCCGAACAGGTCGATGGTCACGCTGTAGTGGAAGTTCAGGTAGCGCTGGATGGTGGGCAGGTCGATGGCGCCGGCTGCGCGCACCTGGGCGGGGTCGTCGGTCTTGAGGTCATTCATCACCTGCGCGGTGCGCGACAGCACGCGCGAGATGCCGCTTTCGCCCACGAACATGTGGTGCGCCTCTTCGGTCAGCATGAACTTGGTGGTGCGCGCCAGCGGGTCGAACGCGCTTTCGGCCAGGGCCGAGAGCTGGAACTTGCCATCGCGGTCGGTGAAGTAGGTGAACATGAAGAACGCCAGCCAGTCGGGCGTCTTCTCGTTGAAGGCGCCCAGGATGCGCGGGTTGTCCACGTCGCCGGACTGGCGCTGCAGCAGCGCCTCGGCCTCTTCGCGCCCGTCGCGGCCGAAGTGCTTGTGCAGCAGGTAGACCATGGCCCACAGATGGCGGCCTTCCTCCACGTTGATCTGGAACAGGTTGCGCAGGTCGTACATGCTGGGCGCCGTGAGGCCCAGGTGGCGCTGCTGCTCCACCGACGCGGGCTCGGTGTCGCCCTGCGTCACGATGATGCGGCGCAGGTTGGCGCGGTGCTCGCCGGGCACGTCCTGCCATGCCTTCTCGCCCTTGTGGTCGCCAAAGTGGATTTCACGGTTGGTGTCGCCGGGGTTGAGGAAGATGCCCCAGCGGTAGTCGCGCATCTTGACGTGGCCGAACTGCGCCCAGCCGTTGGGGTCCACGCTCACGGCGGTGCGCAGGTAGACCTCGTGGTTGGTCGATCCCTCGGGGCCCACGTCGTCCCACCAGTTGATGAAGTTGGGCTGCCATCCTTCAAGCGCGCGCTGCAAGGTGCGGTCTTCTCCCAGGTTGACGTTGTTGGGGATCTTCTCGCTGTAGTTGATCGTGCTCATGGAGGTCTCCTTGGAATGGGAATTCAGTGATCCATTGGTGCTGCTTGCAACCCACGCCTCCCGCAACTGGCACGGTCTGGGCGAGAGACGCCGAGCAAGGGCCGCCCCGCACCGAGGGCGTCGTCCCCTGAGGGGGGAAGGCGCCGCGGGCGACTCAGGGGGCTACACCCGATTCAAATCGAAGCCGGCTTTCTGGCCGGTGCCGTAGACCTTGAGCGCGCCCTTGTCGCCCACGGCGTTGGGGCGGTTGAAGATCCAGTTTTGCCAGGCGGTCAGGCGGCCAAAGATGCGGGTGTTCATGTTTTCCTTGCTGGCAAAGCGCAGATTGGCCTCCAGCCCGGTGAGCGAGTCGGGCGACATGGCGGCGCGCTCCTCGATGGCGATGCGGATCTCGTCGTCCCAGTCGATGTCGTCCGGGGCGGCCGTTACCAAACCCAGCGCCAGCGCCGCGTCGGCGTCCAGCGCCTTGCCGGCGGCCGCACGCGCGGCTTCGAGCGGTGCGGCTTCTTCGTAGAAGCGGCGCTGCAAGCGGCTTTGGTCATTGACCATGGGCAGCAGGCCGAAATTGAATTCGTTGAGCGTGAGGCGCGGCGCGCGGTCCGCGTCGTCCGGCAGCGCCAGCATATAGGTGCGGTCGGCCGCAAAGGCCAGTTCCGCCAGCGACCCGGCAAAGGCCGAGCCGGGTTCCACCAGTGCAAACAGGCTGCGCGAGGAGACGTCCAGCCGCGCGAGGGTGCGGCGCAGTGCGCCGATGGTTTCGCGCACCAGCCAATGGTCCTGGTGCGCCAGCAGCGTGGCGTCGCTGGCCAGCACGGCCTGGGCGTCGCCTTCGGTCTTGAGCAGCCAGGTGCCGATGTCGAGTTCGTTGGTGCGCAGGTTCAGGATGGCGTCGTCCAGCTGGCGCGCCAGGGCCAGGGGCCACCAGGCGGCATCAGCGGCCTCGAGGCTGGCGAGGTCTGTGGGTTGCGCGTCGGTGGGGGCCTTCAGCGTGAGCGTGGCGGTTCGGCGGGTGCGGTCGATGTCTACGGCTACATAGTCGTAGCGCAGACTGTCTGCCGATTCCTCGCGTTCCACACGGGTCAGCGCGATGCCCTGCGCATGGGTGGGGCGGGGGCTGCCTCCGGCCAGGCGTGCTGCGGATTCGTTCACCACGGCGGCAAACTGCGCGGGCTTGGCAATGCGGTCCACCAGGCGCCAGTCCACCGCGCGCTGGCCGCGCACGCCTTCCACACTGGTGCAGAAAATGTCGGCCAGGTCGTGGCGCACATGGCGCTTGTCGGTCACGCGCGTCAGGCCACCCGTGCCAGGCAACACGCCCAAAAGCGGCACTTCGGGCAAAGACACGGCCGACGAGCGGTCGTCCACCAGCACGATCTCGTCGCAGGCCAGGGCCAGCTCATAGCCGCCGCCTGCGCAGGCGCCGTTGACTGCGGCCACGAACTTGATGCCGGAGTGCCTGGACGAATCCTCGATGCCGTTGCGCGTCTCATTGGTGAACTTGCAAAAGTTCACCTTCCAAGCGTGGCTGGAGACACCCAGCATAAAGATGTTGGCGCCCGAGCAGAAGATGCGGTCACGGGCACTGGTGATGATGACCGAGCGTACCTGCGGGTGCTCGAAGCGGATGCGGTTGAGGGCGTCGTGCAGTTCAATGTCCACGCCCAGGTCATAGCTGTTGAGCTTGAGCTTGTAGCCGGGCCGGATGCCTCCGTCTTCGGCGATGTCGAGCGCAAGGCGGGCCACCGGGCCGTCCACGGTCAGCTTCCAGTGGCGGTATTGCGCAGGGTCGGTTCGGTAGTCAACGCGTGCCGGGGCAAGAGGGGTGTCGGTCATCAGCGGAGGCTCCATTCTGTAGTAAACATGAATAATAATGCATGTCAATGGGTGATGATGTGCATCATGATGCGTATTTGCCAGTAAGTCAATGCACCCTAGTGCATGAAGACTTGCCTGAGAACAGTGCGGGCGCTGAGAGTCCCGCGGTGGGAGCGCTTGGGAGAACGGGGAGAGGGGCGGGTAACCGGTGGTGCCTCAGGCGGGCAGGGCCATCGATGCCCGAACACGGGCAAGCAGCGTCTGGAGGCTTTGCTCCGGCGATTGGCCGGAGGTGTCTACCGTGATGTCGGCCTTGGAATAAAACGCCGCGCGGCCGTCCAGGATGCGGCGCAGGTCGTCCATGGCCTCCTTGCTCGCGGCCATGGGGCGCATGTCGCCCTGGGCCACGACGCGGCCCATGTGTTCCTCAGGCGCGGCGCGCAGCCAGACGGTGGTGCAGTGGGTCAGCAGTTCGTTGAAGGTTGCCGGGTCTGACACGATGCCGCCGGGCGTGGCGATCACGACCTCGCTGTGGATCTGGACAATCTCCTCCAGCGCGCGGCGCTCGTAGCGTCGGTAGGCGGTGGTGCCATACAGGTCGTGGATCTCCCGCACGCTGCAGCCCGCCAGGGTTTCGATCTCGCGGCTCAGCTCGATGAAGGGCACATCCAACTGGCGCGCCAGCAGGGGGCCCAGCGTGGACTTGCCCGCGCCCCGCAGCCCCACCAGCGCAATGCGCCGGTGGCGCGCGGTGTCGTGCGCGCCACCGCTCAACAGCTCGTGCAGGGCCAGGCGCGCGCGTCGCAAATCGGCCTCACTGCGGTGTTCCAGCAGTTCGCGAATGAGCAGCCATTCGGGCGAGCGTGTGGTGAAGTCGCCTACCAGCTCGGCCAGCGAGCAGTGCAGGGCGGCGGCCACCTGCTGCAACACCAGGATGGACGCGTTGCCGGTGCCATATTCCAGGTTGGCAAGGTGACGCTCGGACACATCGGCCGCCAGCGCCACGGCCTTGCGCGTCAGGCCGCGCTGCGCACGCAGATTGCGCACACGCTCACCCAGTGCCACGAGCACGGGGTTCTTGGCCTCGTCGGCCATGCCCGGGGCGGCCTCCCCGACAAGCGCGGGGGATGCCAGCGTGCCGGCGTCATCCTGTTGGTTCATACCCATCCTTGTTTGCGGGGTGCCATTGTCCACGTGCTGCCGGTCTCGATACCGTGCGACAAAAAACATGCACTATAGTGCTTGACATGCGGGTGCTGAAAAACTATGGTTTATACAAATGCAAAATACTGCACATCGCATCAGCGCGCAAGTTTCCAGATCAAACGGTGCATCTTCCAGTGCCGCAGCCTATTCGCAGGAGATTGCCATGAGCACACAAGCGGCATTCCACGACGCCCTGGCGGATCTGACCGCACAGTTGGCCGGGCGCCCGCTGGATGATGCGTTGGCCGACTGGCTGAACAAAGCACACGGCCCCTCCTCGGTTTCGTACCGGGCGCTCAAGGCGGCCTGCTTGCAGGGCATGGAAGAAGGATGGCTGTGCAACCGCGAAGGTGGCGGCATCCGCTACGGTCGTGTCTTCCGGCCGGAGGACGCGCTGCAGCGGTTCTCTGTGGACGTGGTGGACATGCGCGACATCGCGGGGCCACACCACACCCATCCGCAGGGAGAGATCGACCTGATCATGCCGCTGGAAGGCGACGCGCAATTCGATGGCCACCCTGCAGGCTGGTGCGTGTACCCGCCAGGTAGCGCTCACAGCCCAACGGTGGCCCGGGGCCGTGCGCTGGTGCTTTACCTGTTGCCCGAGGGGCAGATCACCTTTACGCGCTGACACCTCCGTGGTTCGACACTTACGCGCTCGCTAAGGCCGCAGATGACCCCCGACCTTCTTGCCAGCTGCGCAGCCACGTGCGGGCAGACGCGTTCCGGCGAAGACACGGCATTGGCCGACTCCATGCTGGCTGCCCGGCGACCTGAACATCCAAAGACGGAGACACACCCATGCCTGCCCTGCCCGAGCGCTTCAACTTTGCGCAGCACCTGTTCGACCTGAACCGGCACCGTGCGGCCAAGACCGCCTACATCGACGACCACGGACGCATGGGCTACGGCGAGCTGCAAACGCGCGCGCAGCAGATGGCGGCCGCACTGGCCGCAGCAGGCGTGCGCCGAGAGGAGCGGGTGCTGCTGCTGATGCTGGACACCAACGACTGGCCCGTGGCATTCCTCGGGTGCCTGTACGCCGGGGTGGTGCCCGTGGCCGTGAACACGCTGCTGACGGCAGACGACTACGCCTACATGCTGGGCCACAGCCGCGCACAGGCGGCGCTGGTGTCGGGGGCGTTGCTTCCCGTGCTGTGTGACGCCATGGGCAGGGCGCCGCATGAAGTGCACACGCTGCTGGTGTCCCAGCCGGGCACCCAGAACTTGCCCGCAGGCGCCCGCGACATGGCCGAGGCGCTGGCCCACGCGCCCCAGGCGCCCCCCGCGGCGGCCACTGCGCCGGACGACCCGGGCTTCTGGCTCTACTCCTCAGGGTCCACCGGCAAGCCCAAGGGCACGGTGCACACACATGCCAACCTGTGGTGGACGGCCGAGCTGTATGGCAAGCCGGTGCTGGGGTTGGACGAGCAGGACACCTGCTTTTCCGCTGCAAAGCTCTACTTTGCGTATGGCTTGGGCAATGCGCTCACATTCCCCCTGTCGGTGGGCGCCACGGTGGTGCTGATGGCGGAGCGCCCTACGCCCGATGCGACCTTTGCGCGCTGGCAAGAGCATCAACCCACAGTGTTCTTCGGTGCGCCCACGGGCTTTGCGGGCATGCTGGCATCGCCGCGCCTGCCCCCGCGCGACGCGGTGGCGCTGCGCATGTGCTCGTCTGCCGGCGAAGCGCTGCCTGCGGATATCGCCAGGCGCTTTGAGGCGCACTATGGCTGCGAGATCATCGACGGCATCGGGTCCACCGAAATGCTGCACATCTTTTTGTCCAACCGCCCTGGCGACGTGCGCTACGGCAGCACTGGCAAGCCGGTGCCAGGCTACGAGATCGAACTGCGCGGCGAGGACGGCCGCGCCGTGGCGGACGGAGAGATCGGCGACCTCTACATCCGTGGCCCCAGCGCCGCGCTGATGTACTGGAACAACCGCGAAAAGACGCGCGACACCTTCCAGGGCGGCTGGACCAAAAGCGGCGACAAGTACGTGCGCGACGCCGAGGGCTACTACACCTATGCGGGCCGCAGTGACGACATGCTCAAGGTCAGCGGCATCTACGTGTCGCCCTTCGAGGTGGAGGCCACGCTGATGCAGCACCCCGCCGTGCTGGAGGCGGCGGTGATCGGCACGCAGGATGCCGAGGGGCTCACCAAGACGAAGGCCTTTGTCGTACTCAAGCCCGGCCATTCGGCATCGGAGGACGATCTCAAAGGCTTTGTGAAGGAGCGCCTGGCGCCCTACAAATACCCGCGCCTCATCGCGTTTGTGGACGACCTGCCCAAGACCGCGACGGGCAAGATCCAGCGCTTTCGGTTGCGCGAGCTGGAGCGCCAGGCATGAGCGCCGGAACCCTTGAGGCTGCATCGCAGCGGGTGCCGATCGTATGGCGGGGCCGCGCGGTGCAGATCGAGACGCAGTGGATAGCACCCGAGCGCGCGGAGGCGCCGCTGGTGGTGTTCCTGCACGAAGGTTTGGGCTCGGTGGCCATGTGGAAGGACTTTCCCCGCCAGCTGTGCGATGCCGGCGGGTTCCGCGGCCTGGTGTTCTCGCGGCCCGGCTACGGCCGGTCCACACCTCGCGAAGAGGGCGAGGCCTGGGGCACGGATTTCATGCACCGGCAGGCGTACGAGGTGCTGCCGGCCCTGCTGGAGGCGCTGGGCATCACCGAAGCTCCTTGGCTGTTCGGCCACAGCGATGGGGCGTCGATTGCCCTGCTGTTTGCGGCACGGTTCCCGCAGCGGGTGCGCGGTCTGGTGTTGCTGGCTCCGCACATCCTGGTAGAAGAAGTAACGATCCACAACATCGAACAGGCCCGCACCGCCTATCTGCAGACCGATCTGCCCGCCCGCCTTGGCCGCTACCACGACAGCTCGGACTCTGCCTTCTGGGGCTGGAACCGCATCTGGCTGGACCCGGCCTTCCGGTCGTGGAGCATCGAGGCCGAGATCAGCGCCATCCGCGTGCCCGTGCTGGCTATACAAGGGCTGGACGATGTATATGGCACGCTCGCGCAAATCCGAGGCATTGCGCAGCGTGTGCCGGGCACGCGCCTGATGGAGCTGCCGCACTGCGGGCATTCGCCGCACCGCGAGCAGGGTGGTACGGTGGTGGCAGAAACGGTGGACTTTGTCCTAAAGAACAGCGACCCGCGCCGTTGATGCACGCTGCGTGTTGAGGGCGTCTGGCAGTGCTGTGCGCGGAATCACTCACTCTACGCGTGCGCGCAAGGTCTGCAGGTCCGTCACGGTGATGCCGCCGTACTGAATCTGCAGGATTCCCTGTGCCTCCAGCCGCTTGAGTGCCGCGTTGCAGCGCTGGCGCGACACGCCAGACAGGTTGGCGATTTCCTCTTGCGACACCTGCAGGTGGGGGTCGCTGCCCGGGTGCAGCCAGGGGTGGAACAGCCCCGCCAGCGCACGCGTGACCTGGCTGTCGGTATCCAGCAGGTGGTGCGCCGTGAAGTTGCCCAGAAACCAGTGCAGGCGCTCGTTGATCTGCCGCAGCAGGAAGTGGTCGAAACTGCGCTGCGTGGCGTGCAGCCACTCAAAGGTCTCCAGCGGGAGCAGGGCCACACGGCTGGGGCGCAGCGCAATGATGTCGGCCGTGCGGGGCACGCCCCGCAGCAGCGTGCCTTCGCCAAACCAACTGCCCGCCGACAAGCCGCCCAGCGTGACGGACCGGCCGTCGTCCGACGTCACGCTCCACTTGAGCAAACCTTCGATCGCGCCGTACCAGTGCACGGGCGCCTCGCCGCGGTGGCACAGGCCGGCGCCCTGCGGCACATGCACCTCGCGCAGATCGTCAAGCACCCGCTGCTGCGCCGCCGCGTCCAGCGCCGGAAACCAGGCAGAGGTGCCCAGCAGATCGGAAAGGGTGGCGGAGCCCGGTGTGACCAGCATGGTGAAAAAGTTCTCCCGCCCGGAGGGCTGCGCGGTGCAAGGCCCGCGTATACCCTGAGTGCAAATGTCATCGCGATGACTGAGTCGCCAGGCGCAAAAAAAATAATGACCTGCGTCATTTTCCACCAGCGTGCAGGTGTGAAAAGGACCCGTTGCAGTGCTGTGTAAATAGCGCGCGGCGGGCCGTGAAACCCGAAGGGCCGCGGTGCACCCGAGAGACCGTTGAAACGGCAGACGCCTTCTGCTCACCATCCCCAAAGAGGAGACACATGATGTTGATGACACCGACACGCCGCCAGTTCATGGGCCACACTGCGGGAGCCGCCATGGCAGGTGCCCTCGCGCCGCTGGTACCGCTCACCGCCTGGGCGCAGGCGCCGGCAATCGAACAGGTGAAGATCTTCTACGGCTTTCCGGCCGGCAGCGCAGGGGACAGCGTGGCGCGCCGTGTGGGCGAGAAGCTCGCGGGATCGGCCTACACGCGCAATGCGGCCGTGGTCGAGAACAGGCCCGGCGCGGGCGGGCGCATCGCACTCGAATCCCTCAAGGGCTCGGCCATGGATGGCAGCGTGCTGACGCTGTCGCCTTTCTCGTGCACGTCGATTTACCCGCACATCTACAGCAAGCTGAGCTACGACCCGGTCAAAGACTTCATACCGGTGTCCATCGCCGCCGTCATGCACCATGGACTGGCGGTGGGTCCGCTGGTGCCCGCGTCGGTCAAAACGGTGAAGGACTTTCTGGCGTGGGCCAAAGCCAACCCTGGCCAGGCCAATTACGGCTCACCTGCAGCGGGCTCCACGCCGCACTTCATCGGCGCGCTGCTGGGGCTGAACAACGGTGTGGACCTCAAGCATGTGCCATACCGGGGCTCCATACCGGGCGTGACCGATGTGGTGGGCGGCCAGATCGCATCCATGGTCACGCCCAGCGGCGACTTCATCCCCAACCACAAGGCCGGAAAGCTGCGCCTGCTGGCCACGTCGGGCAGCGCACGCTCGCCGTTCTCGCCGGAGGTTGCGACCTTTGCCGAGCAAGGGTTTCCGGAGCTGACCACCGAGGAGTGGTTCGGCTTCTACGCCCCGGCCCGCACGCCTGCGCAAGTGGTGGCGGCCGCCAACGCAGCCATCAACGCCGCGATCAAGGAAAAATCGGTGATCGACAGCTTGGCCGTGGTGGGCTTGATCGCGAAAGGCTCCACTGCGGCCGAGATGGCGGCATCGCAGCAAGCCGAGTTCGAGCGCTGGGGTCCGCTGGTGAAGAAGGTGGGCTTCACGGCCGAATCCTGAGGATCGGCCATGGCTTTGAACTTTGAGCGTGTGGCCGTGGTGGCCACGGGGGTGATCGGCGCCAGTTGGGCTGCGCTGTTCCTGGCGCGGGGTTTGGAGGTGGACGCGACCGATCCTTCGCCCGGGGCGGAACAGCGCCTGCGGAACGCGGTGCAGGCCCACTGGCCCGCCCTGGTTCAGCAAGGCCTGGCACCAGGCGCCAGCACGGAGCGCCTGCGCTTTCATGCACAACTGGAGGCCGCCGTGGAGCACGCCGACTTTGTGCAGGAGAGCGGGCCCGAAAAGCTGGAGGCCAAGGTGAACCTGTTTGCCCGCATGGATGCGGCGGCTCCCGCCCGCGCCGTGCTCGCGTCCAGCACTTCGGGCTTGCCCATCACCGCCATACAGCGCGCCTGCCGCAACCCGCAGCGAGTGGTGCTCGGCCATCCCTTCAATCCACCACACCTCATTCCGCTGGTGGAGGTGGGCGGTGGCCAGCAGACCCCCCCCGAGGCGGTGGCCGATGCCATGGCGTTCTACACGGCCCTGGGCAAGCGGCCCATCCACGTGCGGCGCGAGATCAAGGGCCACATTGCTAACCGATTGCAGGCAGCCCTGTGGCGTGAAGCGTTTCATCTGGTCCGCGAAGGCGTGGCCAGCGTGGCCGATGTGGACGCCGCCATGGCCCATGGCCCGGGGCCTCGCTGGGCGCTGATGGGACCGTTCATGAACCTCCATCTGTCTGGCGGCGAGGGCGGAATCGAACACCTGCTTGCCCACCTCGGCGGCCCCATTGAAGACTGGTGGCGAGACCTGGGCAACCCGTCCATGGACGCCGCCCTGCAGCGCCAGGTGATCGAAGGCGTTGCGCACGCACTGGGAGACCGCACCACACAAGACATAACCCAGGCAAGAGATGCCCTGTTGACTGGCTTGCTGCAGGCCAAACGCCAGTCCAGCGCGCTGGACTGAGTGGAGCGCTTGCGCTCTCGCCCGTATTTGTGTGCCGGGCACACCGGCCCAGCATTCACCCATCCCACGAGAATCTCCATGCACCCCGCTTTTCTTGACGATGAGACCCAGATCGCGCCACCGCGCACCGTGCTCACGCGGTTCGACGATGGCTCCTTCACCCTGCGTTCGCCCATGGCCCTGCGTCCCTATGCCCGCTGCATTGGCGACTGGCTGGAGCGCTGGGTGCGAGAAACGCCCCACACGCTGGCGCTGGCCGAACGTGACGAACAGGGCGAGCGCTGGCGCGGCCTGAGTTATGCAGAGTTGCGCGCCCAGCTGGGCGCCGTGGCCCAGTCGCTGCTTGATCTGCAATTGCCAGCGGGCCAGCCCATTGCCATCGTGTCGGACAACGCGTTGGACCATGCCGTGCTCATGCTGGCCGCCATGCACGTGGGGATCACGCCCTGTTCGCTGTCCAGCGCCTATGCGCGCTCCAGCGACCCGAGCCGGCTGCACAGCATGCTGGCCGCCTTGCAGCCCAGCCTGGTGTACGCGTCGGACGCTGCGGTGTATGCGCGCGCGCTGGCCGGCGTGGACGGGGTGGTGAAAGTGTTCAGCCGCAATGCGCACGCCTGCCCCGGCAGTCTGCCGCTTGCGCAGCTGCAGGCAGGTCGTGAAACCCCGGCCGTGCGGCAGGCCTTTGAGGCGCTGCTGCCGGACGACCATGCCAAATACCTGCTCACCTCCGGCTCCACTGGCAGGCCCAAGGTGGTCATCAATACGCACCGCATGCTGTGTGCCAACCAGAAGATGATGGCGCAGACCTGGCGCTTTCTGGAGCGTGAAAAGCCCGTGCTGGTGGACTGGCTGCCATGGAGCCACACCTTCGGTGGCAACCACAACCTGAACACGGTGCTGTGCCACGGTGGCACGCTCTACATCGACGAAGGACGGCCCGTGCCCGGCCTGATCGAGAAGACCGTGCGCAACCTTCGCGACGTCAAGCCCACCATGCTGTTCAACGTGCCGCGCGGGTTCGACATGCTGCTGCCGCTGCTGGAGGCCGACGACACGCTGGCTGCCGAGGTGTTCTCGCGCATGCGGCTTGCGTTTTATGCTGCGGCGGCGCTGGCTCCTTCCACTTGGCAGCGCCTGCAGGCCGTGGCCCGGCGCGTGCGCCCTGCGCAGCCGCTGTGGCTGACCACGTCGTGGGGCGCCACTGAAACCGCTCCCGCCGTGACGACCGCACACTGGGGGCTCGACGGTGCGGGCTGCATTGGCGCACCGTTGCCGGGACTGGAGCTCAAGCTGGTACCCAACGGCAGCAAGCTAGAGATGCGGGTAAAGGGGGTGTCGGTGTTCTGCGGTTACCGCAACGCCCCGCGCGACACCGCGCCGGCGTTTGATGAAGAAGGCTTCTACCGTATCGGCGATGCGGGGTATCTGGTGGATGCCGAGCGGCCCGAGCAGGGCGTGGTGTTCAACGGCCGGGTGGCCGAAGACTTCAAGCTGTCCAGCGGCAGCTGGGTGTCGGTGGGCACGCTGCGCATCGAGCTGATCTCGCAACTGGCGCCTCTGGTGCAGGACATCGTGCTCACTGGCCACAACCACGACGAAGTGGGCATGCTGGTGTTTCCCTCTGCTGCCGGGGCGGCAGACCCTGCGCGGCTGGCCGATGCCTTGCTCGGTGCCATGCAGGCACGGCGCCAGTCCGGCGCGGGCTCGTCGCAGTGCCCGACGCGCGCCTTGGTGATGGTGCAGCCCCCCGACCCGGACAGCGGCGAGATCACGGACAAGGGCTATGTCAACCAGGGTGCGGTGCTGGCACGCCGCGCCGCCGACGTAGCCCGCCTGCAGGCGAGCCCGGTGGGAGAAGGTGTCGTCCACATCGCGGCACAGTAGCGGCAGCTGGCGGACAAACAAAAAGGACCAGAGGCCCGGAGGCATCTGGTCCTTCTCGCTTGGGAGCGCAGCCGGGTCAGACCGTTGCGTCCTTCAGCTTCTTCAGCGCGCGGGTCTTGATCTTGACCGATGCGGGCTTGGCGGGGAACCAGCGCTCTTCACCGGTGAAGGGGTCCTTGCCAAAGCGCTTCTTCTTGGCGGGCACTTGCTGCAGGCCGATCTTCAGCACGCCAGGCAGAGTGAACTCGCCGGAGCCTTTCTTGTGCACGGAGCCCAGGATGGCGGCTTCGAGTGCAGCCAGCACGGCCTTGGTGGCCTTGGGTTCCACGCCCGACTGTTCAGCCAGGTGGGCCACCAGCGTGGTCTTGTTGAAAGCAGCCTTGATGGGCTTGAGTGCTGCGGGTGCGGCGGCAGCAGGCTTGGCGGCGGCCTTCTTTGCAGGTGCGGCGGCCTTCTTGGCCACGGGGGCGGCCTTCTTGGCTGCGGGAGCAGCGGCCTTCTTTGCGGGTGCAGCAGGGGTCTTCTTTGCAGTTGCCATGATGATGGTGATGGAAGTTTTTCGTTGTTCAGGGTTGAAAGGTGCCCGCCCGATTTTTCGGGAGGGGCACCGGATTTTAGGGGCGATGCCGCGAACGCCCTAGCCCCATGCGCTGCGGGCCCATTGCGGGCCTGGCGTGAGCAACCGAAGAGGCGGCTGTTGTTGTCGCGCAGGCAGCTTGCGCGGTGGGTGGCGGCTGCGGTGCGGATTCCGCCAAAAGTCGCAAGGCAGTGGCGTCAGCGCAGTGGTGCAGCGGGCTGCCGCGCGCGCCACAGCTGGTAACGCGAGCGCTGCAGCGCCACCAGCTCTACCAAGCCCCAGGTGGCGGCACAGGCCAGCAGGCCCAGCCCTACGGCCCAGCGGTAGGCCTCAGTCCTGCGCAGCGGCCGGGACATCGTCGTGCGTCCACTCGTGGGTGCGAGGCAGGTCCAGGCTCAGCCACCCGCGTTCGTCGAACAGCTCGTCCAAAAGCCGCTGCAATCCGAGCAATTTCCAGAGCATGGCGCACCTCTTTTCGGAAGGTTGAGACTGCCCGCAAGGTAGCGCGCTTGTGTGACGGTTTCGCGTCGTTTCGCTGAATCCACACACCTGCGTCACGGGGCTTCCCGTGCAGACAGGCCAGGGCTATCCTTGCGCGGCCGCGACCACGCACACCGCCTTCGTCCACCGGCCTTCACGCCATCTACCCCACCCACTTTGCATGTTGGCCGAGCTTCAGGCGCTGGAAAAAATCATTGAGCTGGGCGGACCCCACCTGCAGGTGCACACCGTGCGCCACGTGGAGCTGGCCACGGGCGCGCGCCTGCCCGTGTACGCCATTGGCATTGGCAACGCGGCGCTGGACGTGCCGGCGGTGGGCTTCTTCGGCGGTGTGCATGGGCTGGAGCGCATTGGCGCGCAGGTGGTGCTGGCCTATCTGCAGAGTCTGGTCATGCGCCTGCAGTGGGACACCACACTGCACCAGCAGCTCGAACGCGTGCGCTTAGTCTTCATGCCGGTGGTCAACCCGGGAGGCATGTGGGCGGGCACGCGCGCCAACCTGCGTGGCGTGGACCTGATGCGCAATGCGCCCGTGGACGCCGTGGATCGGGTGCCCCTGGGCATTGGCGGGCAGCGCCTGAGCGCCGGGCTGCCGTGGTACCGCGGGGGGCTGGGCGACCCGATGGAGCAGGAGAGCCAGGCGCTGTGCGAGGTGGTGGAGGCCGAGTTGCTGGCGCGGCCCTTCAGCATGGCGCTGGACTGCCACTCGGGTTTTGGCGCGCGAGACCGCCTGTGGTTTCCGTACGCCCACACGCGCAAGCCCATCCCGCACCTGGCCGAGCTGCATGCGCTGCAGGAGATCTACCTGCAGGCCTACAGCAACCACCAGTACGTCATCGAGCCGCAAAGCGCGCAGTACCTGGCGCACGGCGACCTGTGGGACCACCTGTACCTGCGTGCTTGCAACGATCTGCCTGCGCACACCTTCCTGCCGCTGACGCTGGAGATGGGGTCGTGGTTGTGGATCAAGAAGAACCCGCGGCAGCTGTTCTCGCGCAACGGTATCTTCAACCCGCTCATCAGCCACCGCCAGCAGCGCGTGCTGCGCCGCCACCTTTCACTGCTGGACTTTTTGTCGCGTGCGGCATGCAGCCACGCGCGCTGGCTGCCAGCGCCCGAAGAGCGCGCGCAGCGCCGGGCCGAGGCGCTGGCAGCCTGGTACTGACCTGCCAACTGCATCACGTGATGACGCCACAGCACACCCCCCGCCACTGGATCCTGCTGCGCGGTCTGACGCGCGAGGCCGCGCACTGGGGCGACTTCGCCCAGCGGCTACAGCAGGCGCTGCCCGGCGACACCGTGCGCACGCTGGACCTGCCCGGCAACGGCGCATGGCACCGGCAGCAGTCTGCGACGACGGTGCACGGCATGGTACAGGCCTGCCGCAGCGCGCTTGCGCAGCGCGCACATGGGCGCCCGCATGCCAGCGCCGGTGGTGCGGCGGCCGCCTCGGAGCCTCCGCCGCGCTACCACCTGCTGGCCATGTCGCTGGGCGCCATGGTCGCTGCCGAATGGGCCCACAGCGCGCCGCACGAGGTGGCGGGCTGCGTGCTCATCAACACCAGCATGCGGCCCTTCAGCCCCGTGCACCACCGGCTGCGCGTACGCAACCTGGGGACGCTGCTGCGGCTGGCGTGGCATTGGCAAACGAGCGGCCTGGCGGCAGAGGACATCATCCTGCGCCTGACCAGCAACCGCGTGGACGAGCGCCGAGCGGTGCTGGAGGCGTGGGCCGCAGTGCGCGCGCAGAGGCCGGTGTCGCCCGCCAACGCGATGTGCCAGTTGATTGCGGCGGCCAGCTACCGCGCGCCGATCCAGGCGCCCCCCGTGCCCGTGCTGCTGCTGGCCAGCCAGCATGACCAGTTGGTGGCAAGCCGATGTTCGCAAGCCCTTGCGCGGGCCTGGGGCTGCCCTCTGCAAATGCACCCCTTCGCGGGCCACGACCTGCCGCTGGACGACCCCCAATGGGTCATCGACGGAGTGTGTGGGTGGCTGGGGCATGCCGGCCCCGGCTGATGCGCTAAGGGCTGCGTTTGCAGGGCGGGCGCCTACCGGTGCCCCATGCCTGCCAGCCCGCCTTGCGCCACCAACTCGCGGTACCACTCTTCGTACCCTGCGCTGCTGGGGTGCAGGCCGTCTGCTGCGTTCAACTCCTTGCTGCGCGTCACAAACGGGTCCTGGCTGCGGGGGCGCAACAGGCGCACATAGCGCACCTGCTGCCCGGCTGCCGCCTGCTGCACCAGCGTGTGCAGTGTCTCGGAGCGGCGCGACATCACCCACGACAGCGGGGGCTTGAAAAACGGCGCGTTCCCCACGTCACCGCAGGGCATGACCACCACACGCTCGCCTTTCTGGCGGGCCAATGCCACCGTGCGCTGCACCTGCGGGCGCAGCGTGTCGGGCGGCGTGAAGCGGATCACATCGTTGCCGCCAGCCAGCACCAGGACCAGGTCGTAGCCGGCCTCGGCACGCTCCAGCTGCTGCACCACGTCGGCAAACTTGGCGCCGTTAGCAGCCAGGTTATCGATGTGCCACTGCGGGTGGTGCTGGCCGATCAGGCCCGGCAGGCTCTGCACGGGCGATGTGGCGCCGGTGCCTACGGCGGTGCTGTCACCCACCACCAGCACGCGGCGGGTGGGATTGGCCGGATGGGCGGTGTAGGGCTGCGCGTCGCGCGCCAGTTCGGCGGTGCTCCACAGGCGCCACGGTGCGCAGGCCGTGGTCAGCAGGGCTCCCGCAGCCACGGCGGCGACAAGCGCAACGTGGCGGGGGGTGATCAAGCGGGGCGCGGAGGATGAAGCAGGTGGTCTCTGAGGCATGGTATGCACAGCGCCACCGGTGTGTTTGGGGTTCAAGGCGGCGCGCTCGCACAGCGTACGAGCCAGGGCCGTGCGCGGCGTGTCGGCATGGCCGGTGCGCTGGCGTAGGACGCGGGCGCAGGCGCAAGCTGCTCAGCAGCGCGCGGTGCTGCGGCTCAGCGCTGCTGCCGGAACACCACTGCGTCCAGTGCCATCGCGCGGATGGAAGCCGCCGCCGCGTCGGCTTTGGCGCGCGTGTCGTACGGGCCCACCCGAACGCGGATGCGGCGGCCGCTTGCGCTATTCAGCTCCTGGCGAAAAGCCGGCAGGCCCTCGTTCAGCAGCCGCGCCTGCGCCTTGCGCGCGTTGGCTTCGTCTGCAAACAGGCCCACATTGATGTAGTAGCCCGGCGTGCTGCCCACGGGCGCAGGTGCGGACGCTGGGGCCTCGGCGGCGGCGGATGAGGCTGGCGATGACGAAGATGCGGCCGCAGGGGCCGCCGGTGCTTTTGCGGTGCGTGGCGCGGCGGTGCGTGGAGCGTCGGGATTGGCAGCAGGGGCTTTGGTCGAGGCAGAGGTCGCAGGCGACGGGGGGGTGGACGCGGCTGCGCCCGTTGGCGCGGGCGATTTGGGCGCGGGCGGCGGTGCAGGCTTGGAAGGCGCTGCAGCCGCGGGCGCGGACGCGGTTGCAAGGGCCGGTGCGGAGGCAGCTGGCACTGGGCCAGCGGCGAGCGAAGAGGGCGGCGGAGCGGGCAGGGCCGAGGGCTCCGGCACCGCCGATGACGCAGGCGTGGACGGTACAGACGCTTCGTTCGACACCGTGAGTGAAGGTGCGGCTGGTGACGCTGGCAAGGACGCCGCCGGCAGGGCTGCCGACGCTGCATCGGCCACCGTCACCGCGCGCTGCTCCCAGGCCGGCGGCGTAAAGCCTGCGCGGGGCAGCATCAGATAAGCCAGCGCAGCGGCAGCGGCGATCACCACGTTGGCCAGCACCACCGTGGTCAGGCGTTTGCGGGAGCTGGCCTGCTGGTTCAGCAGCGTGCAGGCCTCCGGCACCGTGCGAGACGCGGCCAGTGCGCGGGCTATGCGCCTGCGGATGTCGGCATGCAGCAGCGCGTTGCCATACAGCCCGGGCACTGCAAAGGCCAACAGCGCAAACGCGCCCAGCACACCCCATTCCACCCCTTGCGGCCACTGCAGAAAAGAGCGGCCCAGGCCAAACACCACGAGCGCCAGGCCCTCCGCCGCGGCCACGTACACCAGCGCCGCGCTCCACAGCTGGCGGAACACCATCCAGTTCAGCGTCACCAGACAGGCTGCCCAGTTCCAGCTGGTGGTCGTGCGGCCGGTGGCGTCAAAGCGCGCAAAGATGGGCAGGTAGCGGTCGGTGTTGACGGGCCCCAGCGCCACGCGGTACAGCGCCGTCATGGCGTTGTCGGAAGGGGAGTTCCGCGACATGGCCGGGATCAGGGAGTCTGCAGGGTCCGTGGTGGCGCGCATGGCCCGATTCTGTCACGCAGCACCGCCGCGCCAGCGCGGCGTGTGAGGCCACGGCGCTGAGACATCACAGGTCGTGTTGCTCGCACACAGCAGCGTGCTGCCAAGTATTGACTGCTGAGCGGAAAAGTTTTAATAAAAATGACCTGTAGCGCTTATCCATCAAGCGCTAGCAGCTATCAAATTGATAGTTCTTGCCGTGGCCTTACCCACCCCGCACCATCGCCATGATCTGGCCCGCATCCAGCGTGGCGGCTTTTTGCTGTATCTGCGGCAGGTACTGGGTCTGCATCTGCTTGGCGGGGCCCAGCAGGTTCTGGAAAGTCTCGCGCAGCATGGCGGTGCTCATCACCCGGCCCCCCGCGTAGTAGCGCTTGGCCACTTGGCCCAGCGCGTACGTGGTGGCAAACGAAAACGCCATGCCCGTGGCTGCGCTGCCCATGCGGCCGATGGTCTTGCCCGCCGCCTTGCCCAGCAGGCCGCCCAGCAGCTTGCGGCCAAACTGCTCCAGGTATTGCGACGTCATGCCCACGCCGGCAGCGGCGATGAACTCCTTGATGTGGCCCTGGTCCAGCTCCACGCCATGGGCCTTGCCAATGCCGTACACCATCTTCACCTGCATGGGGATGATGGCCATCGACGCCCAAGACTGCGGCAGCAGCTCCAGCGCGCCGTTGAGCAGGGCGTAGTTGAGGATGGATTTGTCCAGCTCCGCGCTGGAGGCCGTGGCGACCGTGGGCGCCGCAGCGGCGGTGGCGGAGGCGGTGGCAGTACCAGCAGCTGCAGCAACCGGCACCGCCATCGGCACGGCTGTCTCGGCCACCTCCACCAGGGCATCGGCCTCGTGCTCAAACGCGGCCGTCTGCGGGGCGCCCAGTTGCAGGGCCGACTTCAGGTGCGACAGAAACTCCCGCTCGGCGGGGCTCTGACGCCCGTCCACGTCGCACACGCACACGGCCATCTCGTAGGCCAGCTGGCGGAGCGCGGAGTCGGTGAGCCCGGCGGCAGCGGCCTGCACCGTGGTGCGCTTGAGCAGCACGTCCTGATAGATGCGCGGCAGGTCGGCCATACCCGCGTCGCTGGCCAAGGACTGCGCAATGCGACGGATCTCGTCGCGCTCCGTGTCGTCCTTGTGGCCGTCTGCAAACGCAGCCAGCAGGGCAATGGTGAGGATGGATTTTTGCTGGTCCAGTGTCATAGGTGGGGCCCGCGAGGGCGTGCGATGAAAAGTCCATGAAGCCGTCAAGCGCAGAAGCCACGGCGGCGTAGATGGGGCATATGCAGTCTAGGCAACCCGGTTTCAACGCCACAGGTCGTGGGGGATTTGCCAGCCAGGGGCAGCACGTGCCCTTCCAACCGGGTTTTCCCTTGGGTAGTTGGGCGACTGTGCGACAGCGCGCGCCATGCCTACAGTGGCCCCATCGTGGTTTCTTTGACGGAGGACGCACATGGGCGTTTCAATCGTGGGCTGGGCACACCTGCCCTTTGGCCGGCTGGACGGGATGGGGCTGGAAGACCTCATCATCCGCGCCGGGCGCCAGGCTTTGCAGCATGCGGGCGTGGACGGCAGGGCCGTGGATGGAGTGTGGCTGGGCAACCTCAACGGCGGCTTTACGCCGGATGTGTTTGCCTCGTCGCTGGCTCTGCAGTGCGACGACGCCTTGCGCTGGAAGCCCGCAACCCGGCTGGAGAACGCCTGCGCGTCGGGCTCGGCCGCCCTGTATGCCGCGTGCGACGCCATTGAGGCCGGCCGCGCCCGGGTCGCCCTGGTCATCGGCGCCGAAAAGATGACCGCTGTCTCCGGCGCCGAGACCACGCGCATCCTGGGTGACTGCGGCTACTCCGCCGAGGCGGGGAACCCGCCTGGTGGCTTTCCGGGCATCTTTGCGTCCATCGCGCAGCACTACTTTGCCGCGCATGGCGACCATTCGGCCACCCTGGCGCGCATCGCCGCCAAGAACCACGCCAACGGCGCGCTCAACCCCTGGGCCCACATGCGCAAGGACCTGGGCTTCGAGTTCTGCAACACCGTGTCCGACCGCAACCCGATGATTGCCGCGCCCCTGCGCAAGACGGATTGCTCTCTGGTGTCCGACGGCGCGGCGGCGATCATCTTGGCGGCCGATGATGCGGTGGGCGACTTTCCCCGCGCCGTGCGCCTGCGGGCGCGGGTCCAGGTCAACGACTACCTGCCCATGGCGCGCCGCCGCGTGGTGGACTTTGAAGGCCCCCGGCGCGCCTGGGCGCAGGCGCTGCAGCAGGCCGGGTGCGCGGTGCACGACCTGTCGCTGGCCGAGGTGCACGACTGCTTCACCATCGCCGAGCTGCTCACGTACGAGGCCATGGGCCTGGCGCCCGCAGGCCAGGGCCACCGTCTGCTGGAAGACGGCACGGTGCTGCGCAGCGGCCGCCTGCCCGTCAACGCGTCAGGCGGGCTCAAGGCCAAGGGGCATCCGATTGGCGCCACGGGCGTGTCGATGCATGTGGTGTCGGCCATGCAACTCATGGGCGAGGCAGGAGATTTGCAGGTGCCCGGCGCCACCCTGGCGGGCGTGTTCAACATGGGCGGATCGGCAGTGGCCAACTACGTGAGCATTCTGGAGCGCGCCCGATGAACATTGCCCACCTGCTGCGCCGCAGCGCCTTGCTGCACGCCCACCGGCCCGCGCTGCTGCATGGCGATCAGGTGCTGTGGAGCTACGGCACGTTGGCCGCCCGCACCGCCGCGCTGGCCGCTCATCTGCGCACGCGCTGTGGCGTGGCCCCGGGCGACCGCGTGGCCATCTACGCCGCCAATGCGCCCGAATACCTGGAGGCCTTGCACGCCATCCTGTGGGCTGGGGCCGTGTCGGTACCCGTCAACTACAAGCTGCATGCCAAAGAACTCGCCTACGTGCTGGCCGACTCGGGCGCGCGCGTGGTGCTGACCTCTGAAGCGCTGGCCCCCGCCGTGCGCGAGGCCGGGGCGCCGCAGGACGCCGTCCTGGTTTTTGGCTCCGACGCATACCGCGCCGCAGTCGCCCACGCGCCCATGGACGTGTGCGACCGCGCGCCGCACGACGTGGCCTCGCTGTTCTACACCTCGGGCACCACTGGCCGCCCCAAAGGCGTGATGCAGACGCACCGTAACCTGCTGGCCATGACGGCCTGCTACTTCACCGATGTGGATGACATCCTGCCCGGCGACGCCATGGTCTACGCCGCTCCTATGTCGCACGGCGCGGGGCTCTACAACTACGCCCAGGTGCTGCGCGGCGAGCGGCATGTGGTGCCGCAGTCGGGCGGGTTCGAGCCGGCCGAACTGGTGCAATTGGCGGCCAGCGTGGGCCAGCTCACGCTGTTTGCCGCACCCACCATGGTGCACCGCCTGGTGGACCATGTGCGCGCCACGGGCGCCGATGTGTCGGGCTTCAAGACCATCGTCTACGGCGGCGGCCCCATGTACGCTGATGACCTGCGCAACGCTTTGGCCGTGATGGGCAACCGCTTTGCACAGATCTACGGCCAGGGCGAAAGCCCCATGACCATCACCGCCTTGCAGCGCTCCCAGCTGGCCGACCGCGACCACCCGCGCTGGGCCCAACGCATGGTGTCGGTGGGCGTGGCGCAGTCGCTGGTCGAGGTGCGTGTCGTCGATGCCGCAGGCCAGCCCGTGCCCACCGGCGAAACGGGTGAGGTAGTGGTGCGCGGCGACACCGTGATGCCCGGGTACTGGAACAATCCTGCCGCCACCGCGCAGACGCTGCAGGGCGGCTGGCTCTATACCGGCGATATGGGCGCGCTGGATGCCGATGGCTTCCTCACCCTCAAGGACCGGTCCAAGGACGTGATCATCTCTGGCGGCAGCAACATCTACCCGCGTGAGGTCGAAGAGGTGCTGCTGCTCCACCCCCAGGTGCGCGAGGTCGCCGTGGTGGGTCAGCGCGATGCCGAATGGGGCGAGGTGGTGGTGGCCTACCTGGTCGCAGGGGAGGGCGGTGCAGTGGCAGGGGCGGAGCTGGATGCGCTGTGCCTCGCGCACATTGCGCGGTTCAAGCGGCCCAAGGAATACCGGTGGGTGGAGGCGCTGCCGAAGAACGCCTATGGGAAGGTGTTGAAGACGGAGTTGCGAAACTTGAAGTGATCGCCGCTGTTTTGCCTGACGAGATGACCGAGATGTTGTATTGCCGGAGTGCGGCCGGGTTCATCCTCGGCGCCTAGCCGGTGGTCTCACGTTGCGATGCCGCTTGCGCTTTGAGCCAGGCCAGCACGGCTTGAGCACTTGGCGATATCGGCCGCTCGTTGCTCACAGCCAGGTGGTAGGTGTGGCCCTCGATGGAGGGACCGAACGGCTGGTGGAGGCGGCCTGACGCCAATTCATCCTCGACCAGGGCGAGGCTGACCAGGGCAATTCCCTGCCCCGCGACGGCCGCCTGGATTGCGTGGCCCTCGTCCGAGAAACGCAACTCGCCAGCGGCTGATTCTTCTGCCAGATGTGCTTCGGTGAACCAGCGCTTCCAGGTCGGATTGCGCGGATGAGCCCGCCGCCAAGTGAAATGGATGAGCGGGCAACGGGCAAAGTCCCGCACTGAGCGCACGCCCAGGTGGGGATTTGCGACGGGTGCAAACCGGTCCGTGAAGAGCGGTTCGGCCGACAGGTCCGGGTAAGGGCCCCGGCCATACCGGACGGCGACGTCAACGGCTGTTGAGTTCAGGTCGACGGTTTCGTCAGAGGCGTGCAGTTGCAGGTCCAGCCCTGGAAGGTCACGTCGAAACGAGGCCATCCTCGGGAGAAGCCACTTCCCGGTAAAGGCGTTGGTCGCAGAGATGACCACCTGAGGTCGCTGGCGAGCCTTGTTGAGGCGCTCAAGCGCCGCCTGAAAGGAGTCAAAGCCCTCGCGCAGCACAGGGTAGAGGCCGGCGCCAGCCTCGGTCAGCGAAACACGCCGAGCCTGGCGGCTGAAAAGCGCAATGGCGATCAGTTCTTCGAGCCCGCGTATCTGGTGACTGACCGCCGTGGGTGTGACCGAAAGCTCCTCGGCCGCCGCCTTGAAGCTTCCAAGGCGAGCCGCTGCCTCGAACGCGCGCAGAGCTGAAAGTGGGAGTGCACGACGATGCATGGCAAGTCAAAGGCAAGTACGTTGCGCTAAAAGGATGAGATTGACTCATCTTACAGCTGACAAATGAACCTTTGTCATTGGCGCGTCGAACCAATAAATTTCTCTCATTCGCCGCGTACGGTCGCGGGGGATTAACAAATGAGAGGTATTCATCATGATCGAACGTGTCGTCACGCATCCAGACCCCTACGAGCCTTTCCTGCTGTCGCAGGGCATCAAATCCAATGGATGGTTGTTTATCTCCGGGCAGGCCGGTGCCGGTGACAACGGCAAGATGGTTCCCGGAGGGTTTCTGGCGCAGGGACGCCAAGCGTTCGCGAACTTGCGCCGAGCCCTCAAGGCTGGTGGCGCTAGTCTGAAAGACGTTGTCAAGGTCACCATCTTCGTTACCGACATGGGGCACTTTGACGATGTGGTGACCCTGCGTCGCGAATTCTTCTCCGCACCTTACCCTGCTGACACAATCGCCGAGATCAGGGCTCTCTACACGCCCGAGGCGATGATCGAAATCGAAGCGATCGCCGTTGTACCGGATCCCGGGGGGCGATGAGATGAAAAACTCAAAGCTTTTCGAACCGATCGCGCTGGGCTCTGTGTCCTTGGCGAATCGCTTGGCGGTAGCGCCGATGACCCGCGTGAGCGCCACGGCCTATGGCCACGCAACAGCGCGTATGGCGGAGTACTACGGTGAGTTCGCAGCTGGTGGGTTCGGTTTGGTGATCACCGAGGGCGTTTACACGGACAAGCGGTATGCGCAGGGTTACCTCCATCAGCCGGGTATCGCAGACGACCGCCAAGCTGCGGCCTGGCGGGCAGTGGTGGAACGTGTGCACGCTGCCGGTGGAAAGATCGTCGCCCAGTTGATGCACGCCGGGGCGATATCCCAGGGCAGCGCCTACGCATCGACTGCAAAAGGTCCCTCGGCAGTCCAGCCCAAGGGAATGCAGATGAATTTCTATCGCGGCGAGGGCCGATATCGCCTCCCGGAGGAGTTATCACTTTCTGAGATAGAAGAAGTACTGGAGGGGTTCGCGCTGTCAGCGTCTCGTGCCAAAGAAGTCGGGTTCGATGGAGTGGAAATCCACGGTGCCAACGGCTACCTGCTAGACCAGTTCCTGACCGACTACACCAACCAACGCACCGATGTGTATGGCGGCTCGCTGGAGCGTCGTCTCCGGCTCGGTGTCGAGGCGATCTATGCCGTACGTGCCGCTGTAGGACGCGATTTTTTGGTTGGCTACCGGGTCTCTCAAGGCAAGGTTAACGACTTCCAGCACAAGTGGACCGGTGGCGAATCGGAGGCAGCGTTGGTGTTCGAAACACTGTCCGCCGCACCCGTTGACTACCTGCACACGACAGAGTTCGAAGCTTGGCGTCCGGCGTTCAGCAACGGTCCCAGCCTGTCGGCCCTTGCGCGCAGACATGGTTCGGTTCCCGTGATTGCCAACGGCTCCCTGCATGAACCGGATGCAGCCATCGCCATGCTGGAGCGGGGTGATGCCGACGTGGTATCACTCGGCCGGGGAGCCCTTGCCCATGCGGACTGGCCGCAGCGGGTCCAGAAGCAGCTTGAGCTTGAGGAGTTCGACCGACAACTGCTGTCTCCCGTTGCCGATCTGGCGAATGCTGACCGTTTTCGCGCTGCAACCGCGAACCGATGCAACGTCTTGAGGGGGTCATCGTATTAGAAGGACGATCGCCTCAGGCTGCGCTGGTGCACAACGATCCGCCCACATTGCAGCGGGTCGCCAAGGCACTGGCATCCCCACCCAGTAGTCCCCCTCGCTCCACGGTTACCCAGCCGCGCCTACCATCCTGCTTTTTCGTCCATCAAGACCTTCCCATGCCCACCACCCTCAAAATCGATTTCGTCTCTGATGTCTCCTGCCCCTGGTGCATCATCGGCCTCAACGCGCTGGAGCAGGCGGCGGATCGGTTGAAGGGCGAAGTGGCGCTGGATTTGCATTTCCAGCCCTTCGAGCTGAACCCGCAGATGGCGCCCGAAGGCCAGGACATTGGCGAGCACCTGCAAGAAAAGTATGGCGCCACGCCCGAGCAGAGCCAGAAGAACCGGGAGGCCATTGCGGCGCGCGGGGCGGCGCTGGGGTTCACGTTCAACATGGACAAGCGCAGCCGCATCTACAACACGTTTGATGCCCACCGGCTGCTGCACTGGGCCGAAGAAAAGGGCGTGCAGCCCGCGTTGAAGAAGGCTCTGTTCAAGGCGTATTTCACCGACGGCCAAAGCCCCGGCGACCACGATGTGCTAGTGCGTGTGGCGGGCGAGGTGGGGCTGGATGCGGCCGAGGCGCGGGAGGTGCTCGTGTCGGGCCGCTATGCCGACGAGGTGCGCGAGCGCGAGCAGTTTTACCTGCAGCATGGCATCCATTCAGTGCCGGCCATCATCGTGAACGACCGCCATCTGATCCAGGGCGGGCAGCCGGTGGAAGTGTTCGAGCAGGCGCTGCGGCAGATTGCCGGCGAGGGCTGAGAAATGCTATGTTTTTGATAGCTTCTAGCGCTTGACGGATAAGCGTTGGAGGCCATTTTGACGCATATAAATGACCAAGGGGCCCTGTGGGGCCCCCTGGCTTTTGGCGGCGCACCTTGTCGGCTTGCCTGTGCACCCGCTACTTGCGTAGCGGGATGGCGGTGGCCCGGTCCACCGGCACTGCTGTCACGCTGTTCTGGGGCGATCCGTCGATGAGCTTTTCGGAATAGGTCAGGTACACCAGCGTGTTGCGCGGCGCGTCCACCATGCGCACGATGCGCAGGCGCTTGAACAGGATAGACATGCGCTCGCTGAACACTTCTTCTTGCTGTTTGAGGGGTGCAGGGATGCTGATAGGGCCCACCTGGCGGCAGGCAATGGAGGCCTCGGCGCGGTCTTCGGCCAGGCCCAGCGTGCCCTTGATGCCGCCCACGCGCGCGCGGGACACGTAGCAGGTCACACCCTGCACAGCGGGGTCGTCATACGCTTCCACGATGATGTCGTGGTCGCGGCCGATCCACTGGAAGGCGGTGTCCACGGTGCCGATCTTCTCGCCGGCGGCATGGGCCGCACCCGCCAGCACCAGCGTTGCCGCCGAGGCCAGTAGCGCCTTCATGCGGTGGCCTCGCCTTCGGTGCAGCGCTGGGCCAGGTGGGCCAGGGCTTCTTCCACTTGGTCCACCAGCACCAGGCACAGGTCGCCGGGCTGCAGGCGCGCCAGGGCGGTGTCGATGGCGATGAACTCGCCGCGAATTTCTTCGACATGCGTGGTGCGGGGCGTGCCAGCCAGTCCTTCGCGCAGCAGGGCCATCACCTCGCCGTCGGCGCGGCCGCGCTGGGCGGCGTCCTGGTACAGGATGACTTCGTCAAACGCGGCGCCCAGGATCACTGTCTGCTCGCGGATGTCTTCGTCGCGGCGGTCGCCCGCGCCGCTGATGACCACGCTGCGGCGCTTGGCAGGTAGCGCGTCCACGGCCTGCACCAGGGCGCGCATCGCGTCGGGGTTATGGCCGTAGTCGGCAATCACGGTGGCGCCCCGGTAGTCCATGACGTTGAAGCGGCCCGGTGCATTGTCGCTGTCGTTGACAAAGCCCGACAGGCCGCGGCGGATGGTTTGCCAGGGCATGTCCACGCCCCAGGCGGCGGCCACGGCGGCCATCACATTCTCGACCTGGAAGCCGATCTTGCCGTTGCGCGTGATGGGCACGTCGCGCAGGTGGATGGTCTCGCGCCACGAGCCTTCGGACGCCACGATGGTGTCGCCGTCCACATACACGGTGCGGTGGCCCTGGGCGCGGTGCGTGGCCATCACGGGGTGATGGCGGTCGGCAGCAAAAAAGATGATCTTGCCGGGGCATGATGGCGCCATGGCGGCCACCATGGGGTCGGCCGCGTTCAGCACGCCGTAGCCCGTGGGCGCCACGTTCTGCACGATGACGCGCTTGACCACCGCCAGGTCTTCCACCGTGGTGATGTAGTTCATGCCCAGGTGGTCGCCCGCGCCAATGTTGGTGACCACGGCCACCGTGCAGCGGTCAAAGCCCAGGCCTTCCCGCAGGATGCCGCCGCGCGCGGTTTCGAAGACGGCTGCATCGACCTCGGGGTGCAGCAGCACGTTGCGCGCGCTCTTGGGGCCGCTGCAGTCTCCGCTGTCGATCTGGCGGCCGTTCACGTATACGCCGTCGGTGTTGGTCATGCCCACACGCAGGCCTTGTGCAGTGAACAGGTGGGCGATGAGGCGTGCCGTGGTGGTCTTGCCGTTGGTGCCGGTCACGGCCACGGTGGGGATGCGGCCGTCGTCGCCATGGGCAAACAGCTTGTCCACCATGGCCTGACCTACGTTGCGGGGCTTGCCGTAGCTCGGCGCCAGGTGCATGCGCAGGCCGGGGGCGGCGTTCACTTCCACAAAACCGCCGCCTTGCTCTTCGAGCGGGCGCAGCACGGTTTCGGCCACCATGTCCACGCCGCAGATGTGCAAGCCCACCATCTGGGCGGCGGCCACGGCGCGCGCGGCCACTTCGGGGTGCACGTCGTCGGTCACGTCCGTGGCAGTGCCGCCGGTGGACAGGTTGGCGTTGTTGCGCAGGATGACGCGCTGGCCCTTGGCCGGCACGGCATCGGGCGTAAGGCCCTGCATGGCCAGGCGCGCGACGGCAATGTCGTCCAGGCGGATCTTGGTGAGCGAGGTGGCATGGCCTTCGCCCCGGCGCGGGTCGAGGTTGACCAGGTCCACCAGCTCGCGCACCGTGTGCTGGCCGTCGCCCAGCACCTGGGGCGGCTCGCGGCGCGCAGCGGCCACCAGCTGGTCCCCCACCACCAGCAGGCGGAAGTCGTGACCGGGCAGAAAGCGCTCCACCATCACGGTGCCGTATTCGGCAGCGGTGCGGAAGGCTTCTTCCAGCTGCGCGCGGTCGGTGATGTTGACCGTCACGCCCTTGCCCTGGTTGCCGTCCTGCGGCTTGACGACCACGGGCAGGCCCACCTTCTGGGCAACTTCCCAGGCCTCGTCCACCGTCTCCACCGGCTTGCCCAGTGGCACGGGCACGCCGGCGGCGTGCAGCAGGCGCTTGGTCAGATCCTTGTCCTGGCCGATGGATTCGGCCACGGCGCTGGTGGAGTCGATCTCCGCCGCCTGGATACGGCGCTGCTTGGACCCCCAGCCAAACTGCACCAGGCTGCCGCGCGTGAGCCGGCGGTACGGAATGCCCCGTGCCACGGCAGCGTCGACGATGGAGCCGGTGCTCGGGCCCAGGCGCTCGTCTTCGTCGAGCTCGCGCAGCTCGGCAATGACGGCGTCGGCGTCAAAGCTGCCGTTGCCCAATGCGGCCTGGATGAGCTGCTGCGCGTAGTCAAACGCCTTGCGTCCCACGGCCTCTTCGCTGTATTCGACGACAACCTGGTACACGCCCGCGTCGGTGGTGGCCGTGGTGCGCGCAAAGGTCACGGGGCAGCCGGCCTGGGCCTGTAGCGCCAGCGCAGCGGCCTGCAGCACGTGGGCCAGCGAGATGTCGGCATCGCCACCTTCGGGGTGCAGCACGCCGATGGCGGGGAAGAGGGCGCGCAGCCGCGCTTCAAAGCCGTCGATCTGCGCCATGGCGCGTTCGTCTTCAGCGCAAGCCACCACAGCCTCGATGGCCATGTGGCGGCTCCACAGGTTGGGGCCGCGCAGGGCCCGGGTGCGGGATACATCCATGGGTGTCTCTCTCAGTGATCGTTCAGTGCGGGGCGCGGTGTGTGGGGCAGCGCATCAGGAGGGCAGGCCCACCGGGGCGGGCAGGTCGGGCTCAAAGGTCTTGATGCCTGCGCCGATCAGGTCGGGGGCAATGTCCAGCGCCCACGCGGCGCTGATGGCGGCCAACAATGCGTCGGTGTCGGGCACCACGGCATTGCGGCCGAAGGTCAGGTCGGCCAGCGCACCCAGCACGTGCTCGGCGCTGCCGGTGGCCAGCACCACGCGGCCGTTCTTCACAAAGACAGCGCGGCCGTTGTCTTTGGCGCGGTGCTCCACGATCACTGGCAGCGTGCTGTCCTGTGCGTACAGCACCACGGCGCCATCCGACAGCGGGGCCAGGTCGGCCACCTGCGGGATGGCGGCATTGAGAACTGCAGCGCCTTCGGAAAGCACCACGTCCACCTGCGTGCGCATGACCTTGGTCATCTGGTCCTGCTCATGCACGTCGAACTCGGCCAGGGTGTCGGCGCCGTCCATGTCGGTCACCACGCCCACCAGGCAGCGGTCGTAGGCCAGGCCGTCTCGCAGGATGGTGCGGGCGTTGCTTTCGATGACGGCGGCCTGCACCATCTTGTTCATCAGCAGGCGGTGCGATGCCTCCCAATGCGTGCAGTCAGTGGTGTCCATGCAGCGGCGGTCCAGGAACAGGCCTTCGCCACAGGCCAGGCCCGTGTGGTGCCCGCCCAGATGCAGCAGCCAGCCCACCAGCCTGGTGATGGTGGACGTGCCGCGCGTGCCGGCCACGCCCACCAGCGGGATGCGGCCCGCATGGCCGGCATCGTTGCTGTCGTCGCTGGGAAACAGGTGTTCCACAATGGCCTGGCCCACAGGCCGGGGCGCGCCCACGGCAGGCTTCAGGTGCATCAGCAGGCCGGGGCCGGCATTCACCTCCACAATCGCGCCGCCCTGGGTGTGCAGGGGTTTGGAAATATCCTGCGCCACCATGTCGATGCCAGCGATGTCCAGGCCTACGACCTTGGCGGCCAGTTGGGCGATATAGGCCACCTCGGGGTGCACGTCGTCTGTGCAATCCACCGCGACATTGCCGTTGCGCTCAATGACCACCTGCCGGCCGGCGGCAGGCACTGCGTCTGCGGCAAGGTCCTGGCGCTGCAGTTCAAGCTGCACCTTGAGGTTGGTGGCGATGTCGATGATCTCCAGCGGGTACTCCTCCTCGTAACCGCGGCGCGGGTCGGAGTTGAGCTGGCTGTCGATGAGCTCTTTCACGGTGCTGCGGCCGTTGCCGGTGATGCTGACCACCTCACCGCGCGCGGCAGCCACCACCTTGCCGTTGACCACCAGCAGGCGGTGTTCGTCACCCGGGATAAAGCGCTCCACCATCACGTCGCTGCCCTCGGGGTAGGCCACGTGGTACGCCGCCTCGATGTCTTCCTTCTTGCGCAGGTCGAGCGTAACGCCCCGGCCGTGGTTGCCGTCGGACGGTTTGACGACCACAGGCAAGCCGATGTCCTGCGCGGCTTCCCAGGCTTCCTCGGGGCTGTTCACCACCTGGCCATCGGGGATGGGCACGCCGCAGGACTTGAGCAGGGTCTTGGTCAGGTCCTTGTCGCTGGCAATGCCTTCGGCAATTGCGCTGGTGTATTCGGTCTCTGCCGTCCAGATGCGGCGCTGGCTGGCGCCGTAGCCCAGCTGCACCAGGTTGCCGTCGTTCAGACGGATGTGGGGAATGCCGCGATCGGTGGCGGCAGTGACGATGCACGCCGTACTAGGCCCGAGGTACTGGTCGTCCACCTCGGTTCGCACGCGGGCCACGGCGGTTTGCACGTCGAAGGTTTCATCGTTGATGGCCGCCATGATGAGCGCATGGCCCTGGGCCAGCGCCACGCGGGCTACGCTTTCGTCGCGGGCGCGGAACACCATGCGGTACACGCCGCGCTGGGAAGTCGAGCGCGTCTGGCCAAAGCCCGTAGGCATGCCGGCCAGGTTGAGGAGTTCGATGACGATGTGTTCCAGCACGTGGCCGCACCAGGTGCCTTCTTCCAGCCGCTGCAGGAAGCCGCCGCGCTCGCCCACGCCGCAGTGGTGCTCGATCAGCGCGGGCAGCCAGGTGGTCAGGCGCTGATTGAAGCCCGGAATGGTGTGCGAGGGGTAGTCCTCCAGCTCGCCCAGGTCCAGCCAGACCTCCAGCACGGGCCGGTACGTCCAGATGTTGGGGCCACGCAGGTAGTTGATGCGAAGCAGTTGGATGTCGTTGAGTTTCGCCATGGATTTCAGCGGTTGGGTGGCCTGCGCCGGACGGCGCCGGTGCAGTGAAAGAGGTCGCCGGAGATTGTGCGTCAGACGGAGCGGTTTCGGCAGTGTCAGCCAGAAACGGGGCTTGGGCGTTAGTGGTGGATGCACCCCAGCCCGGGCATGTAGCCCCGGGCAGATCGGGGAGAATTCGCGCTTGCGCGGACCGGGTCGGCGCCAGCCGCCACGGGCGGTACAACCAACCAAAAATGCAACATCACCATTCTGTGGACGCCTCGGGTGTCTTTACTGGCCCCGTGGGGGCCGATTTGCGGGCCATGCTCGCACCTCAAGAGAACGTGCTGGCCACGTTGCAGGTTGACCTGAGCGCCGACCTGCGGTTTGCCCAGGGCTGGGTGGTGGTGACATCCGAGCGCCTGCTGGCCTGCGATGCCGGCACCACCGCTTGGCGCAGTTGGCCCCTGGGTGATGGCTTGGCCCTGCGCCTGCACGACCATGGGGGCGTGGGTGCGCTGGAGCTGCACACGCCCGCCGCGCGCCAGGCACTGTGGCGTTTCACGCTCACCCACCACACGCAAGCCCTGCGCCTGGTGCAGCGGTTCGAGCAACAACGGGCGCTGGGCGCGGGTAACGTGTCCACGGACGACGACGAACCGGCCTGCCCTACCTGCCACACGCCCCTGCCGCCAGATACCGACGAGTGCCCCGCGTGCGCCCGCGCCCAGCCGCCACAAACGTCCACCTGGGTGCTGCTGCGCCTGTGGCGTTTTGCCAGGCCCTACCGCAAGCAGCTGGCTGCCGGTTTTGCGCTCACGCTGGCATCCACCGCCGCCACGCTGGTACCGCCCTACCTCACCATCCCGCTGATGGATGACATCCTGATCCCGTTCCAGAACGGCAAGCAGATCGACCCCATGCTGGTGCTGATGTACCTGGGCGGGTTGCTGCTGTCGGCCCTGCTGGCCTGGGGCCTCTCCTGGGCGCGCACTTATATATTGGCGCTGGTGTCCGAGCGCATCGGCGCCGACCTGCGCACCACGACTTACGAGCACCTGCTGCGCCTGTCGTTGGACTACTTTGGCGGCAAGCGCACCGGCGACCTGATGGCACGGATCGGGTCTGAGACGGATCGCATCAACGTGTTCCTGTCGTTGCATGCGCTCGACTTCGTCACCGATGTGCTCATGATCGTCATGACGGCTGCCATCCTGTTCTCCATCAACCCGTGGCTCGCTCTCGTCACCTTGGTGCCGCTGCCCTTCATTGGCTGGATGATCCACACTGTGCGCGACCGCCTGCGCACCGGGTTTGAAAAGATCGACCGCGTGTGGTCCGAGGTGACCAACGTGCTGGCCGACACCATCCCCGGCATCCGTGTAGTGAAGGCTTTTGCACAGGAAAAGCGCGAGGCCCAGCGCTTTCGCGACGCGAACCAGCACAACCTGGAAGTGAACGACAAGCTCAACAAGACTTGGAGCCTGTTCACCCCCACCGTGTCGCTGCTGACTGAAATTGGCCTGCTGGTGGTCTGGGCGTTCGGCATCTGGCTGGTGTCACGCAACCAGATCACGGTGGGGGTGCTCACCGCCTTCATCGCCTACATCGGGCGGTTCTATGGGCGTCTGGATTCGATGAGCCGCATCGTCTCGGTCACGCAAAAGGCCGCCGCTGGTGCCAAGCGCATTTTTGACATTCTGGACCACGTGAGCAACGTGCCCGACCCCGCCCAGCCCGTCAAGGTGGACAAGGTGCAGGGTGCCATCAGCATGCAGAGTGTGGGCTTCCGCTACGGCAGCCGGGCGGTCATCAAGGGGCTGGATCTGGACATCCGCCCTGGCGAGATGATTGGGCTGGTGGGGCACAGCGGCTCAGGCAAGAGCACGCTGGTCAACCTGATCAGCCGCTTCTATGACGTGAGCGACGGCTCCATCCAGGTGGATGGCATCGACATCCGCCGCTTTGCCGTGGCCGACTACCGCCGCCACATAGGCCTGGTGCTGCAGGAGCCATTTTTGTTCTTCGGCACCATTGCCGAGAACATCGCCTACGGCAAGCCCGAAGCGACGCGCGAGGAAATCGTGGCAGCCGCCCGCGCTGCCCATGCGCATGAGTTCATCCTGCGCCTGCCGCATGGCTACGACTCGCTGGTGGGCGAGCGCGGCCAGGGCCTGTCGGGCGGCGAGCGCCAGCGCATCAGCATTGCGCGCGCGCTGCTCATCGATCCACGCATCCTGATCCTGGACGAGGCCACCTCGGCCGTGGACACCGAGACGGAGAAAGAAATCCAGAAGGCGCTCGACAACCTGGTGCAAGGCCGCACCACCATTGCCATTGCCCACCGCTTGTCCACGTTGCGCAAGGCCGACCGCCTGGTGGTGATGGACAGGGGCGAGGTAGTGGAAGTGGGCCCGCACGACGAGCTGATGGAAAAAGAGGGCGCCTACTGGCGGCTGTACGAAGCCCAGGCACGCCGTGCAGAGGAAGACGCACAGGCAGCGGGCGTCATCATCGACAGCAGTCTGCTGCATCCGGCCCACCCCGCCGGCAACCCGTGAGACCTTCCGCCATGACTGACGCAGCTTCTTCTTTTCGTGCCGATCCCTCGGAGGGGTTCCATCTGGCGCGCAACGCCCACGGCCGCCTGGTGCTGACACTGCCCGACGGCACCGTGCACGAGGGCGTGACGCCCGTGCGCGCATTCCCCATCGCGGCGCCGGGCGAGGGGCTCTCTCTGGTGGGCACCGATGGGCACGAGCTGTTGTGGGTTCCCCGGCTGGACGCGGTGGCGGGCCCCGCGCGCCAGCTGATCGATGAGGAGCTACAGGCGCGCGAGTTTGTGCCCACTATCGAAAGAATCGTTGCCGTGTCGAGCTTCTCCACCCCCAGCACCTGGCAGGTGGAGACTGATCGCGGCCCCGCACGCCTGGTACTTAAGGGCGAGGAAGACATCCGCCGCCTGGGAACCCGCACGCACCTGCTGATCGCCGGAGGCGACGGCCTGCAGTTCCGCGTGCGTGACACGACGGCGCTGGACCGCCACTCGCGCAAGCTGCTCGAGCGTTTTCTCTGAAATCAGTCCGCCGGGCGGCGGTGGTTTTGGTCGGTATCCGCTGTTTGTGTGGGTTTTTGCGTCCCCGTGTGGTGTCCAACCCACCCGGGGCTTTGCTGCGCGCGCGGGCCGGGAGCTCCGTTTGGTCATGGAATCCGATTCAATGCTGTCGTGTGCGGGGCATTGGTCGCGTGCGTGATCTGTTTTTAGATCCGACAACGTCTTCTTCATCAGTGAAAACCCTGGTTTTCAGTCAATCCTGCAAAAAGACCTAAATTTCCCCTTCTTTTTGCCGTTATGAATTACGAAGACGCTGAAAAAGCCTCTGCACCCACCCTTCCTATTCACCCACAGGGCCACCGCCATGCAAATGCCACCTGTCGATCGATCGCCAAATTGGCGTCCTCAGGGCGCTGATTTGTATTCCACTGGCGCCTCCGGCGCGCCGCCTGTGCGCCCCATCAATTCGGCCAACCCCGTCGAGTCCATGGACCGCCTCGGCGACGGGGCCATCGTGAAAACGCCCGAGAAGCCCTCGGCGCCCGATGCACCCAACCGCGACTGGACCGAGGTGAAGAAAAAGGAAACGGTGGAGGAGCCGCCGGAGCCTCCGAAGGAGCCTCTGTACAAGCAGTTGCTGGAATTCATCCAGTCCATGTGGCGGGCCAGCGGCAGCGCCATTGAGGCGGCCCAGGAGGTCAACAAGATGACGCTGCAAGAACGCCTGGCCCAGCAGGCCAAGAACGAACCGCTGACCTACACCGACCCCAAGGTCAAGCGCACGGGCGGGCTGTAAACAGCTTTTACAAGCCGTTCAGGGGCTTGCACACTCCGCTGGAATTACTCCTGAATTTATAGCTGTTAGCGCTTGCTGGATAAGCGCTAGAGCCTTATTAAACTGATATTTCTGGCTGCGTGGATGCACGCCCGGGCGCTCGCCGGCCCCAGCCAATCCTATTTACGTGCCGGGGCTGGCGCAGCGGCGGCGCCCGCAGCGGCAGCCTGCTCTGCTTTTTGCCGGTCGCGCTCCGCGCGGTACTTGGCGGCAAAAACACGCACTTCCTCGTACGACACATAGCCGTCGCGATCCGTGTCCGCGTCGTCGAAAGCTGCAGCCAGACGCGGGAACAGCTTCACCTCCGTACGGCTCAGCTTGCCGTCGCCGTTGAAGTCCAGCATTTTGAACTCGCGCTGGGCCTTGATCTCGCCCTTGGTGAGGCCGCCCTCTGGCGTGGCGGCAGGCGCAGTGGCGGCCTGCGTCGATGGAGTGGCTGCTGGGCCAACCCCGGTCGCCTGGGCGTTGGCCAGTGAGCACGCCAGCACCAGCGCGCTGCCCACCACCGCCCAGCGCGGCAGCTGCGCACGGCCAGCGGCAAATGGTGGTGGGGTGTGGGAAGTGGGCGTGTGCAAACCGAAGCTCATTGGTCAATCCAGTGCGTGCAGGCAAGGTGATGATGCTGGCACAGGTGGGCGTCTGCTAGGGGATTGCAACGCAGGCTTTGCAGTCTTTCACCCGCGGTTGCAAGGCTTTGCAGAACTTTTGCCATCCATCGGGCTACATGTCAAACGGGGTTGGAAATTCCGCTGCTGACATGGCCGGCAGGCACATGCCGCGCGGCGGACGTCACATGGCCTGTCTGGTCGTCAAAGAAGAAGTCGGGTTCGAATTCGCGCAGAAAGGGCCCCTTCTCCAGCCCGCCCAAAAACATCGCCTCGTCCACGCTGATGCCCCAGTCCAGCAGCGTGCGTACCGCGCGCTCGTGCGCCGGCGCGCTGCGGGCGGTGACCAGCGCAGTGCGGATGCGCATGGTGTGCGAGGCGTGGGCCTGCTCCTGCAGCCGGTGCAGGGCGGCCAACAGCGGCTTGAACGGCCCGCCCGCCAGTGGCAGCCGGGCCTTGCCCACTTCGTTTTCTTGAAAAGCGGGAAGGCCACCCTCCTGGTACACGCGCTCGGCTTCGTCGGAGAACAGCACGGCATCGCCGTCGAACGCGATGCGCACCTCGTTCGGAAACCGGTCGCCCGCCGGCGTTGAGTCGGTCATCACCCGCGCCGCCGGAAAGCCGATGGACAGCGCCTGGCGCACGTCAGCCTCGTTGGCCGACAAGAACAGGTGCGCGCCCAGCGGCCGCAGGTAGGCAAACGGGTCCCGCCCGCGTGTGAACACGCCGCGCTCGATGCGCATTCCCGCTGCCTGGGCCGAGGCGAACACCCGCATGCCGCTGGCCGGGTCGTTGCGCGAGAGCATGACCACCTCCACCCGCTGCGCCTCGGGCGTGTTGAACGCCAGCAGCTTGCGCACCAGCGAAAACGCCACGCCCGGCCGCGCGGGCTGGTGCACCAGCGCCAGCTGGTGGCGCATATACGCCTCTTCGTCGCCGGATTCAAAGAGCAGGTTCTCCTCTTCAAAGTTGAACAGGGCGCGCGAGGAGATCGCCACCACCAGCTTGTCGTCCAGCGTCACGGCCATGGCAGGGTTACTTCACGAACTGGTTGAGTTGGATGATGGGCAGCAGCACCGCGAGCACGATCATCATGACGATCAAGCCCATCGCAACGATGAGCAGCGGTTCCAGAATGGTGGCCAGCTGCATGGCGCGGCGCTGCACCTCGGTGGACAGCTGGCGTGCGGCGCGCTGCAGCATCACGGGCAACTGGCCGGTCTGCTCGCCCAGGCGCGCAAACATGGACAGCAGGCCCGGAAATCGCTTTTTCTGCGCCAGGGCTGATGCCAGCGGCGCTCCCTCGCGCACCAGCACCAGAGCCTCCAGCGCATCGGCGCGCAGGGCGCGGTTGTTCAATGTTTCAGCAGCGGCCTGCAAGGCCTTGAGGATGGGCACACCTGCACCCGCCAGCATGGCCAGCGTGCCCGCGAACCGGGCCGCGTTGTAGCCGCGGGCCAGTTTGCCAACCACGGGCAACCGCAGCCAGGTGGCATCGAACTTTTCACGAAAATGCTCAAAAGACAAGGCCCATCGAGCGCCAAAAGCTATCAAAACAGTAGCAATCAGCATGGCCCAGCCGTAGTTGCGCACAAAGGCGCTGATGCCGAGCATGACCACGGTGAGAAAGGGCAGTGCGCGCTTGGTGCCTGCAAACACGCTGGCCACCTGCGGCACCACATAGCCCACCAGAAACAGCACGATCACGATGGCCACCACGGTGACGATGGCCGGGTACAGCGCGGCGCCCACCAGCTTGGCCTTGAGGGCCTGGCGCTCTTCCAGGTCGTCGGCCAGGCGCTCCAGCACCAGGCCCAGGTTGCCGCTGTGCTCGCCCGCGCCGATCACCGCGCAATAGATGTCCGAGAACTCGCGCGGGTGTTGCGCCAAGGCGCGTGCGAAGGTGGATCCCGCATTCACCTCGGCCCGCAGCGCCGCCACCAGGTGGCGCTGGCGTTCGTCGTCGGCCTCGTCGGCCAGGGCCGTCAGTGCGCGCTCCAGCGGCAGGCCCGAGGACACCAGCCCCGCAATCTGCCGCGTCCAGATCGCGAGCGCCGTGGCGTTGAACACCGGCCGCGTGAACAGCCGCTGGCCCCACCCGGCCGGGCGCCCATCGACCGTCTGGCCAGTCTGCACCAGCTCAACCGCCAGCGGCACCAGCGCCTGAGCCCGCAGCAGGCTGCGTGCCGCCTTGGCCGTATCGGCCTCCATGAGGCCCTTGCGGGTCTGGCCCTGGGCGTCCAGGGCTTCAAAGGAAAAGGCGGGCATGCGGGCGTGGGCTTGAGAGGGTCACAACAAAACAATCACAACGATCGGGCTGTGGAGTGGGGCATACAGCACCGGCAGCCCGTGATGGTAGCCGCTACCTGCGGCGGCAAGGTGCCGTGGGGCGCATTGGCCGCCACATGACCCACGTCAAGGCTTCGCCCAGCCCGCTGCGCACAATCAAATTCGACCTGCGGCACCGGGTTGCAGGCGTTCTGAACAAGGAGTCCTTCATGCTGAAGAACAAGGTTGCGCTGGTGACGGGAGCGTCGTCGGGCATTGGCCGCGCCATTGCGCTGGTGTGGGCCCGTGAGGGTGCCCGGGTGGTGGTGTCGGACGTGAACGTACCAGGCGGGGAAGAGACCGCCGCGCTGGTGCGTGCGGCCGGGGGCGATGCGCTGTTTGTGGCGGCCGATGTGGGCAAGCCGGAGGACTGCGAAGCGCTGGTGGCCCGCACCGTCGCGCACTATGGGCGGCTGGATGTGGCCTGCAACAACGCGGGCATTGGTGGCCCGCAGGCGCCCACGGCGGACTACCCGCTGGACGGCTGGGCGCAGGTCATCAACATCAATCTGTCGGGTGTGTTCTATGGCATGAAGTGCCAGATCGCGGCCATGCTCAAAAACGGCAGCGGTGGTGGTTCCATCATCAACATGGCTTCCATCCTGGGGGCCGTGGGTTTTGCCACGGCGCCGGCCTATACGGCGGCCAAGCACGGAGTGCTGGGGCTGACCAAGGCGGCGGCGCTGGAATACAGCGCGCAAGGTGTTCGCATCAATGCCGTGGGCCCCGCCTTCATCCACACGCCGATGATCAGCGGGCTGGAGCAGGACGCCGCCATTCATGCCATGTTGGTGGGCGCCCACCCCATCGGCCGCCTGGGGCAGCCTGAAGAGGTGGCTGAGCTGGTGGCCTGGCTGTCCTCGGACAAGGCCTCTTTCATCACCGGCGCGTACTACCCGGTGGACGGCGGCTACCTGGCGCGGTAGCCAGCAAGGACGGGAGTCATGCGGTGGCGGTGGTGGGCGCCAGTGCCGCATGGGCCTGGGCCGCAATCTCCAGCGACCGCAGGCGCAGCGTGGGGTCGTACACGTCACTCACCAGCATGAACTCGTCGGCGCCCGTGGCGTCGGCCAGGCGCTGCAGTCCTGCGCGCACGGTGTCAGGTCCGCCGATCACGCCCGCCGCCAAAAAGTCGCCGATGGCTGCGCGCTCCTGCGGCTGCAACTGGGCGGCAAAGTTCTCCATCGGCGGCAGCAAGCGGCGCCGGTCGCCCGTCAGGATGCCTAGCACGCGCTGGTAGGTGCTGCTGGCCAGGTATTCGGCCTCTTCGTCAGTGGGGGCTGCGATCAGCGGCACGCCAATGGTCACATAGGGCTTGGGCCAGGCGGCCGACGGGCGGAACAGGTTGCGGTACAGGTCGATGGCCTGGTGCAGCATGCGCGGTGCAAAGTGCGACGCGAACGCGTACGGCAGGCCCTGCTGCGCCGCGAGCTGCGCCGAGAACAGGCTGGAGCCCAGCAGCCAGATGGGCACGTTGGTGCCCGCGCCGGGCATGGCGATCAGGCGCTGGCCGGGCTCGGCCGGCGCCAGCAGCCGCTGCAGTTCGGCCACGTCACGCGGAAAGTCTTCTTCCGTCTCCACCCGATTGCGGCGCAGGGCGCGCATGGTGGCGGGGTCGGTGCCCGGGGCGCGGCCCAGGCCCAGGTCGATGCGGCCAGGGTACAGCTCGGCCAGCGTGCCAAAGGCCTCGGCCACCACCAGGGGCGCGTGGTTGGGCAGCATGATGCCGCCCGATCCCACGCGGATGCGCTGGGTGCCGCCCGCGATATGGCTCACCAGTACAGCCGTGGCCGAGCTGGCAATGCCCGCCATGTTGTGGTGTTCGGCCAGCCAATAACGGACAAAACCCAGCTTTTCAGCATGCTGGGCGGTGCGCAGGGCGATCTGCAGGGCATCGGCCACCGTGCCGCCTTCGCGGACGGCGACCAGGTCAAGCATGGAGAGGGCGGGACGAGAGGGGGATGCAGCGGTCATGGGCGGATTGTCCTGCCCGGCTGCTTTTTTGGCAGGCCCCCTATCCATTGGCGGCAGAGGCAGAAGGGTCGTCCTCCGCCATCTTCACCTTACGGCGATTTTTTGATAGCCAAAACCGGGCGGACCCCACAAAATGTTTCAAGAGTTTTCCGCGCTCGCCCCACCGGACGACCCGGAACGCACTCCAAACGAGGGATCACGCATGGGTTTTTTCAGCCGACTGTTCAGGATCAAGGACCAGGACCCCGAGAGCCAGGACACCACCTGGGCCGTGGAAGACAACGGCAGCGAACTGGTGCTGGACGCCGAGTACGCCGCGACCCTCATGACAGAAATCGATATCGACGCAGCCATTGCCAGCCATGAAGGCTGGCGGCTGCAGTTGCAGGACATGGTCAACGGCCGCTCCAACGAGGTGATGCGGCCCGAGCGTGTGTGCCAGGACGACCGCTGCGATCTGGGCCGCTGGCTCTACGGTACAGGCCGCGTACGCCTGGGGCACTACCCTGCGTTTTCGATGCTGGTGGCACGGCACAAATACTTTCACCAGCAGGCTGCCGAGGTCGTGACGCTGTTCCAGACGGGGGAGCAGCAAAAAGCAGTGCAACTGCTCAACAGCAGCTGCCGCCATGCGTCCAACCAGGTGCTGTTGCTGCTGAAGGAACTCAAGCGCGGGTTGGGGCGCTGAGGTTTTTCTCTCGCGCAGTGTCTGGGGTGAATGCCCTGCCCTTGCAGCAGTGGGTTTTCACGGGTTGTGCTACACATTTCATAGCTTCTGGCGCTTGATGGTTAAGCGCCAGAGCCTCTTTTTGCTTGATTTTTAGGACGCGCAACGGACCCCGTCTTTGCCCGCCGTGGGGTGCAGCTTCACCCGCGCCATTTCCCCTGCGCCGCCGCCAGCATCGGCACACAGCTCTTACATCTGCAGACACTGGCACCCCCCGGAAACGGTCGGATGCGTGGCTATATTTCGCCGCACTTGACAACCGATGCTTGCAGTCGGTTGCTCAAAGCAACAAAAAAATCATTCAACCAACCACCGAAAAATGAGAGGGAATCCCCGATGGACCGCCGCAAATTGTTGACGCTCGTCACCCTGGCCTCAGGCGTAAGCGCCGTATCGCCCGTATGGGCGCAGTTCGATCTGGGCAAGATGCTGGATGCGGGCAAAGACCTGGCCAAGTCCGAATCGCTGACGGATGAGGAAGTGAAGTCCGCCTTCGACCAGATGGCCGCCGAGATGGACCGCCAGAACCGCATCGCCCCGGCTGGCAGCCCCTACGCAGCGCGCCTGTCCAAGCTGACCGCGGGCCTGGGGTCCTACGACGGCCTGAAGATGAACTTCAAGGTCTACCAGACGCCCGAGATCAACGCCTTTGCCATGGCCAACGGCACCATCCGCGTGTACTCGGGCCTGATGGACAAGTTCACCGACGACGAAGTGCGCTACGTCATCGGCCACGAGATCGGCCACGTCAAGAAGGGCCACAGCAAGGCCCGCATCCAGGCTGCCCTGCGCACCAGCGCCCTGCGCAACGCCGTATCGGCCAGCAACAGCCGCGCCGGCGCCATTGCCAATTCGCAACTGGGCGACCTGTTTGAAAAAGTGGTGCGCGCCCAGCACTCGCAAAGCAACGAGCGCGAGGCCGACGACTACGCCATGGGCTTCATGAAAGCCAAGCGCTACGACCCCAAAGCGTGCGTGACCGCGCTGGAGAAGCTGGTCGCGATGTCGGGTGGGGATTCGAGCAACTTTTTGTCCACGCATCCCTCGCCGCGCGAGCGGGCGGATCGGATGAAGACGCAATTGGCCTGACGGTCTGCGTTCTTGGATCGGGGGCGCTCGGCACGCAGTCTTGGCGCCCCCCCTTCGGCGTCCCCGGCCGCCACTTCTTCAGACCCTTTTCAGTCCCTTCGCACGCACCGCGAGAGCTGCCTCAGATCTCCCCTCGCACGGCTGCCCGTGCGACGCGACCTGGGCGCGCCCGGATCGCACCCCGAAAAGAACGTCGCGGCAAAGTCCTGCGACGCGCTCCTTGCCTGGGTGCGTGCTGACTTCAATTTTCTATTTTGATGAACAAGATTCTTCTGGCCACCGTGATGGCGCTCTTTACCCATGCCGCCAGCGCCAAAATGCCCGCCGGCTGTGAACTGGTCTACAACGGCACGGCATCGATGGCCGGGGCGCAGCGCACCAAATACCTGCAACTGGGCGACTACGCCAAACTTGATACCGAGCTGGAGGCGCTGTGGCGCGAGCACCAGAAGGGGCGCCGGTCCGACCTGATGATCGTGCGCGACCTGTACGAGATGTTCCAGATGTCCGGCCGTGACATGGCACTGCTCAAAGAATGGGCCGAGAAAACCCCCGGCTCGTTCTTCGCCAACCTTGCCTACGGTGGCCAGCTGATGGAGCAGGCGCACGAAGCACGCGGCTACCAGTCTGCCGCACGGACCAGCAAGCAGCAGCTGGCGGCCATGCAGGCGATCCAGCAGCGCGGGCTGCAGTATCTGGAAGCCGCCCGCAAACTCAAGCCAGACTCCGCCTTGCCGTTTGGCGGCCTCATCGTGATGGCCGGCACGCGCGAAGGGGGCTATGCGGTGGTACCGGTACTGCAGGCAGCCAACAAGGCCGATCCCAAGAACTTGTCTGCGCGCGTAGCCGCAATGAGCTACCTGGAGCCGCGCTGGGGTGGTTCCATGGATCAGGTGGAGGGCATTGTCACTGAAGCGCAGCAGGCCCGCCTGCCGGAAGCGCAGGTCAACTACCTTCGCTTCAACCTGGTGATGACCAAGGCCAGCAACCAGGAAGCCATCGTCGGCAACAAAGCCGCAGCGCGCGAGCTGTACCGCGAGGCACTGCGCATGTGCAATAACTCGGAAACCGCCGAGTCGGGCCTGCAGCGCACGGGGCGATGAATGCGCAATGACATCGGCGTGCAAGCCATTTCCGCCATCCTCCGAGGCCGCACGCCAGGATGCGGCGTGGCCGTAAAGCGGGTGCGATGCGTGGCAGCGCTTGTCCTCGTGGCTTGGGGCGCGGTGGGGCACGCGGGTCCGCGCGTGCCCGCAGAGGTGCGCTGGATCCCCTCTGAGCCCGGCCCCATGGCGGAAGAGCTCACCAGTGCGCTGCGCCACGCGGTGACGGAGACGCCGCATGCCCTGCTGGTGGTGCACACGCGCGCCACAATCGAACACATCCCGAGTGGCGAGAAGCCCCGCCGACTGGGCGAGGGCGAAATGCCCGTGATGACCGAAGAGCGCCACATCTACGAGGCGCAGGTGCTGGAGACTCTGCGCGGGCCTGCGATGCAGCGCGTGCGGTATGAGGTGGTGGTGGATCGGGGCGACAGCATCTCGCTCTCCAGCGGTCCGCAGATCGTGATGTTGTGCCGAGGTCCGAAGGGCTACTACGGGGCGGGCGTTGGCTCAGCCTTTGCGGCGACCCGCGAACTGCTGGCTTTGGCGCGAGCCTCTGCCCAAGCGGCGGGGCCGAAGTCGGGTAAGTTTGCTTACTGCGACTAGCTAGCGGGCGATCGGGGCCGCCCCGCCTGCTTCTGCGCTACTGTGCGTCGGCCAGCCTCAATAACTCCGCCCCCCCTTGTACATCGCATGCTGCCGCCGGTTCAGCGTGGCAGCCTCGCCCAGCCGCCCCATGGCCGCACCGGCGTGCGCGTGGGTGATGGCCAGGCCCAGGCCGTCGGCTGCATCGGTGCCGGGCAGGCCGGGCAGATGCAATAGCCGTCGCACCATCTCTTGCACCTGGCTCTTGGCGGCGCGGCCGTGGCCGACCACGGCTTTTTTCATCTGCAGGGCGGTGTATTCGGCCACGGGCAGGTTGCTGGCCACCAGCGCGGTGATGGCGGCGCCGCGTGCCTGGCCCAGCAGCAAGGTGGACTGCGGATTGACGTTGACGAACACGATCTCGACCGAGGCCACATCGGGTTCGTAGCGCGCCGCCACCTCGCTGATGCCGTCAAACAGAATCTTCAAGCGCCCCGGCAGGTCACCCAGCGCGAGTGTGGTGGTGCGGATGGTGCCGCTCGCCACGTAGCTCAGCTTGTGGCCGTCTACATCCACCACACCGAAGCCGGTGGTTTGCAGGCCAGGGTCAATTCCGAGAATGCGCATTTGCTCTCTTTTTCATAGCTGCTAGCGCTTGATGGACAAGCGCTAGAGGCCAATTTTATTCAAAGTCCGAAGTACCACCGCACCGAGTGGAAGAACACCGGCGCCGCGAAGCAGAGCGCATCCACGCGGTCCAGCAGCCCCCCCGCGCCGGTGACCGACATGCCTTGCATGCCCCAGCTCGTCACGCCCCGGTCGCGCTTGAGGGCCTTCATCACCAGGTGCCCTAGGCTGCCGGCCACACAGGCCAGCAGCGCCATGCCCAGCGCCTGGCCGGGCTTGAACGGGGTGATGAACGACAGCAGCCCGCCGGCCAGGCCACCGGCCGCCACGCCCGCCAGCCAGCTTGTCCACTGAAAGCTCTGACTCACCTGCGGCGCCACGGGCTTGTGCGAGAAGCGCCGGCCCAACAGGTGCTGCACCAGCATGCAGGTCTGCACTACAAACACCAAGAAGAACACCAGGAAGGCACCCTTGTCGCGGTAGCCCGGAAAGTCCAGCAGCAGCAGCGCGGGCACATGGCTCATGCCGTACACGCAGACCATGATGCCCCACTGCAGCTTGGCATTGCGCTCCAGAAAGCGCTGCGGGTCGTTGGCCAGCGCGCTCACCACGGGCAGCGCCAGGAAGACGTAAACCGGAATGAACACGGTGAACAGGTCGAAGTGCCTGGAGCCCACGATCCAGAACTGCAGCGGCAGCACCACGAAGAAAGCCAGCACCAGGCTGCGGTGGTCGCCGCGCCGGGTGGGCGACAGCGTGATGAACTCGCGCAGCGCAAAAAACGCGACGATCGCAAACAGCACCGTTGCCACGGTGTCGCCCAGTACCCATCCCACCCAGAAAACGGTGGCCATGGCCCATGACGTTTTGAGCAAGCCCCAGAAGCGCTTGGCCTCCAGCGCATCGGCCTCGGCCTGCGGGTCGTCGCTGGCGTGCTCGCGCAGATTGCGCACAAAGGACCAGATAGTGACGCTCGACAGGATGCCGAACATCACGATGAACAGCGCCCCGATCTGCTGGGTGGCGGTGAGATTGCGAAGGAAGTCGTTCATGTCAGTGCCACTCCGCTGCCCCAAGACCAAGTGGCTGCGCAAATTGGCGTGCGGCGGGCGAGGGTGCGTTGGTGGACAGCGGGCAGGCAAGCCATGGGCTGGATGATGAATGCGGGTGCGGCCATGCTCAGACGTCCCTCAGCGCAATGACGGCGCGGCGTGCGCGGTCCAGAAACGGGCGGCGCTCCTCATCGGCCTCCAGCTGGATGGGCGCGCCAAACGTGACCGAGCACAGGATGGGCACCGGCACCACTTCGCCCTTGGGCATCACACGCTGCACGTTGTTGATCCAGGCGGGCACCAGCACCACCTGCGGAAACATCTGCGCCAGCTTGAACAGGCCGGATTTGAACGGCTGCGGCTCGTCCCCATGGCCGCGCGTGCCTTCCGGAAAGATCACGATGGAGTCGCCGCTCTCCAGCGCCCGCACCAGCGGCGCCAGCGGGTCGGACGGGGGCAGCGCGGCGCGCAGCTCCTCGGGCGAGGGCGCACGCGGCGGTGCTTCGGGTGACGGGTCGGGGCCGCCCGCCATGGCGGTGTCCGCCTCGGCCGATGCCAGCGCCATCGCGTCCAGCACGCCCACGGCGTCGGTGGCCGCTGCCGGGGCCGCGGGGCGCGCGGGTGTGGCCTGGCGGTCCACATACACGGCGTTGAACACGGCCGTGGTGATCCACTGCCGGAAGGGCGTCTTGGTCCAGTAGTCCTTGGCGGCAATCGGCCGGGTGATGGTGCGCAGCTCTTCAGGCAGCGCGGCCCAGATCAGCACCATGTCGGCGTGGCTCTGGTGGTTGGCAAAGTAGATGCGCTGCTCGGCCTTGGGCGGACAGCCGTACCAGCGCGCCTGGGAGCCGGTGAGAAAGCGCACGATCCCCAGCAGGAGAAGACTCATCAACTTGGCAAGCATGGGCGCGATGATACGGGGCGATGCATGTTCTGCCGGACGTGTGCTGCGGCGTGCCCCCGCCGGGCAGATACTGTCCCTGCGGCCACTACACCCACAGGCGATACGCCCAGAATGCTTCGTCGCCGTAGATACCTTCATACAGCGCTTGTGGGGCGTAACCGGTGATGCGCCGCGTCACGCGGCAAAGGTGCGCCTGGTCCGAATAACCCGCGCCTGCGGCCACATCCGCCCACCTCACCGTGCCTTGACGGGCATCGGCCGCGATGGTGTCGAAGAACGCCTGCTCCGCCTTGCCAAAGCCGCGCAGCTCGCGCAGCGGCAGTCCTGCCCAGCGCTTGATGCGGCGCTCCAATTGGCGCAGGCTGCGGCCGGGGGCTGACACAGCGGCGCGCTGCGCCAAGTGCATGGCCCAGTCGCCATAGCGCTGAGTCTGTAGCATTTGCGTGGGGCGACAGGCTTGCCAGCGGGGCTCCAGAAATGCCTCCAGGCAGTCCATGCGCGCGGCGTCATCGGGTTGATGCTGCACGGCCTCGCACATGGCAATCCAGTCGGGCGGCAGCACGGTTTGCGCGTCCACCAAGCGGTTCGTCAACGCCTCGGGCTCCAGGCCCGTCAGCAGGTGCAGTGCGTCGGGCATGAACATCACCATCATGGCGTGGGTGGGATCGGCGCAATAGCTTGTGCTGGGCCGGGTGTGTGGGCCGGACAACACCCAGCGGCCGGGGTAGTCCTCGCGCGGGCTGTGCAGGCCGGGCAGGGTGTCGGGGCGGTCTGCCACCAGGACTTCGCTGCGGCCTTCAAACCACCAGCTCAGGCTGCACAGGGGCGTGGCCGGAAAGCGGTTGATGCGTTGCTCATCACGAAGCGGGTGGCCCACCGTGCTGCGCACCATGGTGCCGCGCAGGCAGGCTGACAGATTGGCACGCGGCAGCCACAGATGGCCCGAGGGGATCAAGCCCCGCGAATGCCGCGGGGAAGGTGAGACCAAGGTTGCCATGGGCGGCGAGTGTAGAGCAGGGGCGATGTCGCATTCGTTCAATACCGTGAAGATGCCGCGCTTCAACATCGCGCCACGGATTCCCCACCTTTCAACCGCAAGAGCGCCCCATGGCGCAAATCACCCCCATGAACCATCGCTTTCAATGCCGGTGTGGCACCCTCAATGGACTTCTCAGCCAACCGCACCGAGCCCTTCGCGGCGTGTGCTATTGCAAAGACTGCCGCGCTTACGCGCACCATCTGGGCGCGGCGGGCTGGACCCATGATGCTCTGGGCGGAGCTGATTTTGTGGCAGCGCAAGCCCAGCACGTCTCGTTCACCTCGGGTGTCGAACACCTTGCTTGCCTGTCTCTGGCAGAAAACGGGTTGTTGCGCTGGTATGCCACATGCTGCAACACACCAATCTGCAACACCACAAGAAACTGGAAAGTGCCTTACGTGGGTTTGATTGGCGCTTGCATGAAGACCGACCCCGTCGCCTTCGAGCAGTCCTTCCCCCGTGTGCAAATGCGTGTCAACACCGGGAGTGCCAAGCAAGCGCCACCACCCATGCGTTGGGGTACGGCGTTTTCGCTTGCTGGCTTTGTGCCACGGGTCATGCTGAGTTCAATCAACGGGGCTTATCGGCAAACCCCGTTCTTTGACTTGGAAGGGGCAGCGCCTGTTGTTCCGGTGACAGTGCTTTCAGATATAGACCGCAAGCGCGCCTACAGCGGCGCGGCCTTACCTGTTGCCATATCTATCGCTCGGTCCAAGGAGCGACTTTGATTCGTTCGTGTGTCACGGCAATTCCGTACTCCCCATCCACGCCAGAATCGTGCGCGTGCGCCCCGCCAGATACGCTGACCCCGGCGTCTTCTCAAACCGCTGTGGGGTGGGCCGCATCACCGCAAGGCAACGGCTTCGGCAGCAGTCTGACGCCAGATGCCCGGCCCCGAGGTCCTGCCACTCTCAAGGAGGCGCTGCGCCGGTACCCACCCATTGCCGCGCTGATGACCCGGCGCACCACCGCGCCTATCACGCTGGGCGGCGTGGAGGTGCCCAAGGGCGCCATGTTGCGCATCATGCCCTGGGTGCTGCACCGGGATGAACGCTGGTTTGTCCAGGCAAACCGGTTTGTGCCGGAACGTTTTCTGGATGATGCCCTAGCCATCCCCAAAGGCGTGGATACCGTTTGGTGTGGGGCCGCGCGTCTGCATTGGCCAGCACTTTGCGATGCTAGAGATGACGCTGCTGGCGGCGATGCCGCTGCAACGGTGCCGGCTGCGGTTGCCGGAAGGGACGGTGGTGTGTGCGCCGAAGCAGCTGGTGACATTACGGCCGGAGGAACCGGTAACGCTGCTACTAGCGCGAAGGGGGTGGACGCATTTAGCTTGGCAATTTGCTCCCCAGACTGATGCTGAGGTACTGCTACGGAGAGGAGCGTTGCCGATTTCTCAAAAACCGATAGATGGAAATGTAGGCCCACCATTGCGGCCCGCAGAGGGTGTCCACACCAGTTGCTTGATGGCAATGAATGCGGTGAAGTCCTGACCATAGAGAGCTTTCGCGGCAAGTGCGGCTGGCAACCACGAAGGGAAGTTCAGTGTTGCCAGCACGGCCTCTACATAACTCGGGACGCCACAGCATGCTGAAAGTGGAATCTCGCCATAGGCGACCCCGAGGCTCCAGGCGCCAAAGACAACAACCAGTACGATGTTCGCGGCGGCCGCCCAACGCTCGGCTCGCGAGAATCTCATCAGCAAATCCTTCCGTTGAGCACTGGATCCTTCACGGCAGCTCCGCACTTCCCATCCGACCCAAAATCGTCCGCGTGCGCCCCGCCAGATACGCCGACCCGGGCGTCTTCTCAAACCGCTTGGGCGCGGGCAGCATCACGGCCAAGCGGGCGGCTTCGGCGGTGCTGAGCTTGCTGGCGCTCTTGCGAAAGTAGTGCTGCGCGGCGGCTTCGGCGCCGAACACGCCCTCGCCCCATTCCACGTTGTTGAGGTAGATCTCCAGGATGCGCTGCTTGCTCAGCAACTGCTCCAGCAGCAGGGTCAGTACAAACTCCTGCCCCTTGCGCAGCAGGGTGCGTTCGCCCGAGAGCAGCAGGTTTTTGGCCAGCTGCTGGGTGATGGTGGAGCCGCCGCGGATTTTGGGTGTGCGCACGGGGCGGTCGGGGGCTCGGGCCTGGGCCTTGTTGGCCTGGGCTTCGGCCTTGGCGTTGCGTTCCCAGGCCTTTTCAATCGCGTTCCAGTCCACGCCGTCGTGGTTCACAAAGCTGTCGTCTTCCGATGCAATGACGGCTCGCTTGAGGTGGTCGGAGATATCGGTGTACGGCACCCATTGCTGGCGCCAGCGCACGCGGCCGGTGCTGGCGATCTGCGCCCAGGCTTCGGAGCGCTGAAAGCTGGTGGATTCTGGGTCGATGGCCGCCATGGCCGCAATGCGCACCACAAAGAACAGTTGCAGCGCCAAGAAGGCGAGCGCCACCAGGCCCAGCCAGCGCAGCACGGCTTTCATCGCAGTGTCTCTCTCTCTTGTTCGGTGTTGCTATTTGGATTCGAGGGCCTGCTGCATTTCCTGCAGCACCTGCGCCGACGGCGGGCGCACGCCGCGCCACACCAAGAAGGCCTCGGCGGCTTGCTCCACCAGCATGCCCAGGCCATCGCGCGGTACGGCGCCATGCGCACGGGCCCAGTTCAGAAAGCCCTGCGCCGCGGGGCCGTACATCATGTCGTATGCCAGGCAGCCGGGGCACAACACGCTGGCGGGCACGGGCACCTCGGCGCCAGCCAGGCTGCTGGCCGTGGCGTTGACGATCACGTCAAAATCGGCATCCAGCGCTTGTGGGGTAAGCGCTAGAAGCTCTGTTTTTTGTAGCAAAGCAAGGCCGCTGTGCGATTGCACAAGGGCTTCGGCCTTGGCGAGCGTGCGGTTGGTCACGGTAATGTGGGAGGCACCGGCCTGCAGCAGCGGGCCCAGCACGCCCGCTGCGGCGCCGCCTGCGCCCACCAGCAGCACGCGTGCGCCCTGCAGCGCCACGCCCGCGTTGCGGGTGATGTCGGCCACCAGGCCCAGGCCGTCGGTGTTGTCGGCATAAATGCTGCCATCGGGACGAAATACCAGCGTGTTAGCGGCGCCCGCCAGTTGCGCGCGCGGGCTGCATTCGGCGGCGAGTGCGGGGGCTTCAAACTTGAAGGGCACCGTCACGTTACACCCGCGCCCGCCCTCGGCCGCAAACGCGCGCACGCCGTCGGCAAAGCCGTCCAGTGCAATCAGGCGGCGCTCGTAGCGCAGGTTCTGGCCCGTCAGTTCGGCAAAGCGGGCGTGAATGGCGGGCGAGCGGCTGTGGGCCACGGGGTTGCCCATCACGCAGTAAAGATCAAAGGATCGGCTCATAGTAGAGTTTTGGTCCGAGGTGAGTGCGGGAGCCCGGACGGATCTGGTAGCAATGTGTGAGTCTGCCTTCGTGCGCCGTCATGGCCGACGTGCGCCACTGGAAGGGAGTTAACGATGTTGCCCAACTCAACACCAATGGCAGGATGAACTATGAGTCAGGCTGGGCAACCGTCCACATGGCTGTGAAATCCGGATCAACGACTTCTTCACCTGTACTGCGAAGGCGGTAGATTCCCGGTGTGGCCGGGCTGAATACGTGTGTCGCAGGCGGTAGCCATTTCACTTCGCCAGACCGAGAGCCTCGCAAATTGAGCTGGACTCCGACGTCGGCGGCAGCTGAGGTGACAACACCATAAAACTGCTCCTGTCGTTTTACGTTGCCCCTTTTGTCCTCAATCGTCATCCCAACCAATACGCACTTTCCGATGAGCTCGCGTGCGAATGCGTCGTCAAAGGGCGGACGGCCATCGTCGAAATAGGGAGGGTGCCGCACTCTCGGCTACCTCACCACGGTTTCTAGTGTCTGGTCGCGGGTGAACTTGAAGCGCGCCACCATCGCGATCTGGTCGGCCTTCTGGCGCATGTCGGCATTGAACGCGCCGAAGGGCCCGGCGGCGCGGGCAATGGCCTCGGCGCGGCGGTCCAGGGTGGCGTTGCCCGAGCCCTGCACCACCTCGGTGTCCAGCACGCGGCCGTCGTGGTTGACGGTGACGATCATGGTCAGCTCGCCATACAGCTTGCGGCCGCCTTGTTCGGGGAAGTTCTCGGTGCCCTTGTCTTCCACCTTGCGGCGCAGCGCGTCGTAGTAGATGGCGTAGGCCTCTTCGCGGGTGGCGGGGCTGATGTAGCGCTTCTTGGGGCGCGCGTTTTCTTCGTTGATGCGCTTTTCGATCTCGGCGAGCAGTTTGACGAGCTGGCGGCGCTTCTCCTGCTCGTTGGCCTGGTCGGCACTCTGGCTGGGCTTGCGTGGGTCGGGCTCGGGCATGGTGGCCAGTTGCTTGCGCAGCTGGGCCAGCATCTGGGCCTGCTGCTCCTGCAGCGCGTCCATCTTGCGTTGCGCTTCCTCGTAGTCGTCGCCCACGGTGGTCAGTGCCGAATAGGGCAGCGGGCTGGTCGCGCGGCCCTTGGCCGCCTCGCCGCCCCCGGCCAGGTTGGCCTGGGCGATGGCCTGGGCTTTTTCGGGGCGTTCGTTGGACTTGGCGTTGACCAAGATGACTTCCAGCGGTGTGTCCTGGAACACGCGGTTGAAGCCCGCCGGGTCAACGAACCGCACGGTGATGAGCGCAGCATGCACCGCCACAGAGACGCCAAGCGCCAGTTGCAGCGTGCTAAAGGTGCGGAGGAAGGTGGGCAGTTTCATCGCAATGCAGGCAGCGGCCACGCGGGTTGCATAAGCGCTTGAGAGGCGGCGGTGGTGGACAAAGAGCCGATTATGGAGTGGCCGCCGCAGCGGCAGGTTCCGGTTCGTTCACATCCACCGCAATGGCGATGGGGCCGGCCACGGTGTCGTCGTCTTCTTCCGCATCCTCCACCGGGCCGTCGTCGCTCGGGTCGGCCGGGTCGTCCAGGCGCTCGATCACGGTGCCGTGGATGTCGAGGGTGATCTCGTCCACCTCGCCCAGCTTGACCTTCAGGCGCGCGCCGCGCGGCAGGTTTTGTGCGCCCAGCACGGGGAAAACCAGCGGAATGTCGTCCGCCCGCACCAAAAAGCTGCCGCCCGGGCCTTCCTTGAACACGGTGGCGTTCAGCTCGGTGATGCCGTTCTGCTCGACGTACTTCAGCGTCCAGAAGCGCTCCATGCCAGCCTGGTAGCCGTTGTAGGCGCTGTAGGCCGCGTCAAAGCTGCTGATGATGGAGAACAGGTCGGCGTCCTTGGGCTTGAAGGGCGCGGCCAGCGCAGCAGTCTTGCCGTGGCGGGCGCAGGCAATGATCTGCCATTGGTTGACGAGGTCGGTGTAGCGGCGCAGGGGCGAGGTGGCCCACGAATACGCCTTCACACCAATGCCCGCATGCGGCAGCGCCTTGGTGCCCATGCGCACCTTCACGCCCGGCGCCATGCTGGCCTGGCTGCGGTAGATGCCGGGCACGCCGTGGTCGGCCAGCATCAGGCCCCAGGTGCTGTTGGCCACGATCATGGCCTCGGCCACGATCAGGTCCAGCGGCGCCCCCCGCTGGCGCACGCTGATCTGCACCTGCTCGTCGCCCGTGGGTTCGGCACCGTGGTTACCGACCAGCCGGAAGTTGTAGTCCGGCCGGTTGAAGTTCTCGGGCTTGCCGCGCACCACCTCCCGGCGGGCCTTCAGGTCCTTGGCGAGGCGATATAAAAATGATAGCTGCTCGCGCAGACTGGACAAGAGCTGCGGGTCATTTTGATGCTCAAGCGCCGGGTTGGACAGCCATTCTTCCGTCACCACGCTGTCGAGCTGGTCGTGGCGCAGGTTGGCAGCCACGTGCACGCGCTCGAGCTTGGTCTCGGTGCCCTTGAACTCCAGCGTGGCCTCATCAATGGTCACGTACAGCGACACGGCCGGGTTGGCGCGGCCTTCGTCCAGCGTGTAGGTCTGCACCACGTCGTCGGGCAGCATTGTGATTTTGTAGCCCGGCATGTACACCGTGGACAGCCGCGCACGGCCGAGCTGGTCAATCGCGCTGCCGGGCTGGATGGCCAAGCCCGGCGCGGCGATGTGGATGCCCAGCACCACGGTGCCTGTGCCCAGGCCCTGCACGGACAGGGCATCGTCGATCTCGGTGGTCTGCGAGTCGTCGATGGAATACGCCTGCGCAGTGGATAGGGGCAGCTCGTCGGCAATGACGGGCGCAGTGACGGCCGGAAAGCCGGTGCCCTTGGGGAAATTCTCGAACAGGAACCGCTTCCAGTGGAACTGGTAGGCCGAATCGATGGCGCCGGCCTTTTGCAGCAGGTCCAGCGGCGCTGTGTGCGTGGCGCGGCTGGCCTCGACCACGGCCTTGTACTCGGGCGCGTTCTTGTCGGGCTTGAACAGGATCTTGTAGAGCTGGTCGCGGATGGGCTGCGGGCATTCGCCCCGGCCCAGCTGTGCGGCCCACTCGTCGATCTGCGCGAGGATGGCCTTTTTCTTCTCTATGGCGGCCAGCGCCTGCTGCAGGATCTCGGCCGAGGCCTTCTTGAAACGGCCCTTGCCTGCGCGGCGGAAGTAGTGCGGCGCGTCGTACAGGCGAAACAGCGCACCGGCCTGCTGGGCCAGGGTGGCGTTGTCGGAGAAATAGTCGCGCGCCAGGTCGGCAAAGCCGAACTCGTCTTCGGGCGCGAATTCCCAGGCCAAGTCCAGCTCGATGGTCTCGGCCACGGCCTGGGCCTGGGCGATCAGCTCGGCAGGGGCGGGCTTTTCAAACTTCAGGAGGATGTTGGCGGCCTTAACCTTGACCCGCTTGCCGGAGTCCAGCTCGACCTGGGCAGAGGTATCGGCTTCGGACAGGATACGGCCGGCGAGGAACTTGCCGGCTTCTTCAAACAGTGCATGCATGGCGGGGATTGTCCCATGGGTGGCAGGGAGGGCCGCCGTGCGGTCAGGCAGCAGGCGGTGGGCCTGTACGGCAGTCCAGCGGGAGAAAGGGCGCAGGCAGGTCGGTCGCGTTGCTGCCCTGGGCTTTCATTTTGTCTGGCACCTGGGCCAAGCCGCACACCCAGGCAATTGGCACCTGGGGGTAGCCCTCGACCACAGCAGGGCGCAGTGTGAGCGTCTTGCCCGCCAGATGGCGATTGGACAGGTTGCCGTAGCGAATGTGCAGCGCGCCGGACTCCACGGAGACCTGTGTCACGTAATTACCCACGATGCGGTCCGCTGGTGGCAGGCCGGCAGCAGTGTTGTCCTTGGGCAGGGTTTTGGTGCGGCTGTAGTGCGCTGCTACGGCCTGGCGTGCAAAGTCCGCGAGTGCGTGGCCTTCGGCCACCTGGGTGCGGATGATGCGATCCTGAAAGGAAGGCATGGCCATGGTCGCCAGAATGCCGATGATGGAGATCACTACCATCAACTCGATCAAGGTGAATCCTCGGGCGGTCGTGCGATGCATGGACATGGTGTTGTTTTTCATAGGAGTCATATGAGCTGCCCCATCTTGAAGATCGGCAGGTAAACGGCGACAGTTAACGTGCCGATCAGCGACGCAACACCGAAGTAGACGAGCCCGACCACATTGCGTTCGAAGCGCGCCAGCGCGTCGTCCCAATCTTCCAGTGCCTGATGTTGCAGCGTCTGCAGGACGGACGCCGAAGCAGCCTCTGCCTGCTCCGCAAGTTGCAGGTGAAGGCTGATGTGCAAAGCAACCGCCTCCGAGACCTGCAGCGCCTTGCCCCAGGGCTGGCCTGACTCCAGTGCGGTGCGCAGCGCCAACGCCTTGGGATGCAATGGTGCAACCAAACCTGCCGCAGCTAGATGGGCGAGGGCTGGCCCTGCCATGCGAGCAGGCACTTGGCCGATCAATGCAAGCACACGTGCTGTGAAAGCAGCGCGCTCAGTACGCTTGAGCAGGCCCACGCTGTAGCCGGCGCGCACCAGCGGCCGGTTGACTTCAGCACGCGTGTAGGTCAGCAGCACGCACAACAGCAGGACGCCAAGCAGAAAGCCGGGCTGCCAGCCTACGAAGAGCCACTGATCGGACTCCCCGGAGAACATCTGCTGGGTGATGGGGGGCAGTGGCGAGCCCATGGCTTCAAAGGCCGCACGCAGAGCGGGTGCAACAAAAATGGAGATCACGGCAAATAAAAAACAAGCGACTGCCGCGAGGAACGTGGGCCAGATTAGCGCCAAGCGCAGCCGGGCACGGCCACGCGACCGCAGTTCCTGGTCAGCTGCAATAGCTCGCAAGATAGCCGCCTTGTCTGCTGCATGGGCTGTACCATCCAGCCAGGCGCCCGCTTCGGCCGTGAAGGACTCCATGCCTGTCGGTAGTGCCTTGCCAAGCGGCAACCCCTCCGTCAATCGTCGGGACAGCGCTTCGTAGGACAGGCGCTGCGTGGTGGTGAGTGTGGTGTCACCTGCCAGCGCTTGGGTTACGGGTGCCAGGGGCGCGCCTGCCTGCACAGCTGCTGCAAGCTGATGCAACAGCAGGGCGTCGCGCCTGTCAGAGGCTAAACGCATGCAGCGGCTCCTTTTGAAGAACACGGGATTGCAAACATATTGCTGCGCGGGAGGGTCACGCGGGGCGCGGTCATGGGGTGATGGTTGTGTTTCTGCATACAAATGGAGTCTGGTCACGCGTCAATCCCACCACAAGGCCTTCGCCCGGGCTGATCCATCCAGTGGGCGTTGCCTTCTCGCCGCACAACCAAAGCACGGACCAGGCCGGGCTGGACTGGGGGACTGCGGGTCGAAAGGACAGGGCGATGGGGCGTGACGGCGGTGCGTCGTTCTCGATGAACGTTTCAAAGCTTTTACCGCTTGTTGGGGAGAGGGTGCCACGCGCGACCAGGCGGCTTTGTTGCCGCACATACTCCATTCCTTTGGTCGTCTCGGCCAAAGGCTGGCCGCCGGAGTTTGCTGGGTCGGGCCTGGGCAACTCGCCGCTGTGTGCGTAGTCGAGAACCACCTCGCCGCGTGCTGCGGAAAGGAGCGAGATCGCGTCCAGCATGCGTGCTTTGTCGAGAATCACGCTGATCCATGGCGCGCACAGCGTGATGGTTGTCACCACAATCGAAAAATAGAACAGCAACTCCAGTCCGGCGTGCCGCTGACGCAACCAGTCGGGGCGCCAGCTCATGTGCGTGACCGGCAGGCGCGGGGCAGCAATTTATCCGCTATGGGGTTGACCTCATCCATGGTGGGCAGGGGCGCGACGAGCACAGTCTCCGCTGCGGGAGCGTATTGGCAGACCCAGGTGAGGGCGGCCGTCGGCTGGCTGGCGTTGATGGCGGGCCGCACCGTCAAATATTGGGCGGGCGAAGACTTTTTGTTGTGCAAGTCAGCAAATCGAACCAGCACCATGCCCTGCATCACCTGGATGCCCATCACCCCGTTGCCGCGAATCAATTCGGGAGCTGGCAAGCCAGCAGCCTGATTGTCTTCGGGCAGCGCTCCCCAACGGTCGTAGTACTCGGCCACGCTCCTTTGGACCGGCGCCATCAGTTCCAGACCTTCGGCGACTCGGGCGCGCGCCATATAGTCGGCGTACGCCGGTACTGCAACGGCCGCGAGGATGCCGATGGTGCTCACCACGAGCATCAGTTCGATGAGGGTGAACCCACGTTGGGTACGTAGAGGCTTAAGGAGCATGGGGAAAGGGCTGCGCGTGCGACGCGAGAGTCTAAAGGCGGGGTAGTGCTGTGTCGGTGTTGAGACTGCATCAAGATGTTCACTCGCTCTGCGAGTCCTATCATCGCCTCCTTCTCTACTGAGGCACGGGATTCCTGCGCGATGTCTTTTGTTTTTCCAGGCGCTTTGCTCGGCGTGGTCGCGGTCGCCTTGCCCTTCCTGTTCGCTTACACCGACGCCCCCGTCTCCAACTTCTGGCCGATGCTGGCCTCTTGGGCGTGTGCCGGGGTACTGCTCGCAGCCTGGGCGTGGCGCGTGCGTGCCGAAGGTGCGGCGGGATGGGCTCCGGGAAACGCGCCGCGTGCACAGCGGCTGGCGGCGGGGCTGCTGCTGGCGGCGCTGGTGGCCGGGGCGATCGGGCTGGCGCAGTATGTGGTGGGCGATGTGGGACTGCAGCCCTGGGTCCATGCCTCGCAGCCCGGGCTGGCGGCGGGCAATTTGCGGCAGCGCAACCAGCAGGCCACCTTGCTGGCCATGGGGGCCTGGGCTTTGCTGTGGTGGTGGCTGCATCGCTCGCCGCAAACGGGGGTAGGCGCACGCTCCCAAGGTGCAAAGGCGTTGCTGGCCACACCCCTGGCGGTGGCGGCCGTTGTTTTTCTGGCGGTGGCTGCGGCGGCCACGGCGTCGCGCACGGGCGCGGTGCAGTGGGCGCTGGTACTGCTGCTGGCCGTGGTGTGGCGGCGCACCGGGCGCGGTTCGTCCGTGCTGCTGGCGGTGCTGGGGCTGGGCGTGTTTCTGGTGGCAGCCTGGGTGCTGCCCGAGCTGCTGTGGCGCTGGCAGGGCGTGCGCGCCGACGCGCTGTTTCACCGGTTCACCGATACGTCGCCGGCCTGCACGAGCCGGAGGGCGCTGTGGTCCAACATGCTGACGCTGATCAGCGAAAAGCCGTGGGTGGGCTGGGGCTGGGGGGAGCTGGACTACGCGCACTATGTGACGTTGTTCCCGGGCGACCGTTTTTGTGTGCTGCTGGACAACGCCCACAACCTGCCGCTGCATCTGGCGGTGGAACTGGGGTTGCCAGCCGCAGTGCTGCTTTGCACGGCTGTGGCGGGCTGGGTGCTGTGGTCCCGGCCGTGGCGCGAGGTGCGGCCCGAGCGCCAATTGGCCTGGGGCGTGCTGGCGCTCATCGGGCTGCACAGCATGCTGGAGTACCCCCTGTGGTACGGCCCCTTCCAGCTGGTGGCCCTATTCGCCGTACTGGTGCTGGCTTGGCCACAGGTGGCGGCGCAGCGCGGCCAGGGCCCAGCGCATGGAGGGCGCGCGTGGCCGCTGGCCGGCTTGCTGGGTGCGGCCGCGGTGCTGGTGTGGGGCGTGTGTGCGCTGGCGGCGTGGGACTATTTCCGGGTGAGCCAGCTCTACAAGGCCAACACGGCCCGTGCGGTCGCGTACCGCGACAACGTCCAGGCCAAGGTGACGCGCTCCGTGCTGTTCACCTGCCAGCTTGAGTTTGCGCAGCTGACCACCACGCCGCTGACCCGTGCCAACGCGCCGGCACTGAACCGCATGGCCAAGGACCTGCTGCATTACTCTCCCGAGCCGCGCGTCATCCAGGTCGTGATCGAGAGCGCGGTGATGCTGGGTCGCGACGACGAAGCGGCTTTCCATCTGAAGCGCTACCGTCTGGCCTATCCCAAGGAGTACGCGCGTTGGAGCGCGGCGGCGGCGCAGGGGGCTTCAGCGTCTGCGCGGTGACAGCGCCAAAAAATCGGTGATGACCGGCAGGTAGTCGCTGAAATTGCTGAGCGCGTGGTCGCCGCCCGGCTGCAAGATCTGCCGTGCGGCGGGGTAGCGCGCCGCCATTTCGCGCCAATCCAGCACTTCGTCGCCCTGGGCGATGATGACCAGCTCCGGTGCTGCAGGCGCGCGTCCCGGGGGGCACGTCAGCGCGTGCAGCTCTGCGATGTATTCCGGGCGGAAGTAAAAGCGCTCCTGCGGGTTCTGCCAAGTGGTCTGTTCGCCGATGTAGCGCTCCAGATCGCGCGCGGGGTTTACGGCGGGGTTGAGCATCACGCTGGGGCAGCCCGCATGGTGCGCCACCCAGCTTGCATAAAAGCCGCCCAGGGATGAACCCATCACCGCCATCTGCCCGCGTGGCCAGTCGGCAATGCCCTGGGCCACCAGCTGCATGGCAGCCTGGGGGGAGGGCGGCAGCTGCGGACACCAGAAGTGCACCTCCGGGTGGTGCCGCCCCACATGCGCAGCCATCTGCTGCGCCTTGGCGGACTGTGGAGATGAGCGGAAACCGTGCAGGTAGAGAAGGTGGGTGGTGGTCATGGGGGGGAGGGGAATCACTGCTGTGGGTGGCCTGAGTGGCGGCGTAGGATGTGCGCATGGGCACCGCGCAGCGGGCCCGCTGCCCCAGATCCCCACCATGACCGATTCTGCCCCGCTTTCCTCCGCCAGACGCCGGGCCCTGGGATCCCCCGGCAAGCCGCCCACCACGGTGGGACGTTTCGAGCTTCAGCGTCTGCTGGGGCGGGGTGCGCAGGCCTCTGTGTGGCTGGCGCTGGACCCGCGGCTGCAGCGGGAGGTGGCCATCAAGCTGCTGCCCTCGGTGGAAGGCGAGGACGCGGCTGTGTTGGAGCAGTGGCTGCGAGAGGCGCGCCATGTGAGCCGGCTGGCCCACCCCTTCATCGTGCCGGTGTTCGAGGCCGACGTGCAGGGCCGCCAGCCCTACATCGTTTTTGAATATGTGCCCGGGCGTACCCTGGCCGAACACTTGGCGCAGCAAGGCCGCTGTCCCCCGCACGACGCTGTGGCGCTGGTGGTGGATGTGCTGGACGGCCTGCAGGCCGCGCACCAGGCAGGGATCGTGCACCGCGACCTGAAGCCATCCAACATCATGGTGGACACCCAGCGCCATGCGCGGGTCATGGACTTCGGCATGGCAGCGCCGGTGGCGCAGCAGCCCGATGCCCATCTGGCCAGCGGTACGCCCGCCTACCTGGCGCCGGAGGCGGTGGCGGGTGCGGCGCCGGCCCCGTCCATGGACGTGTATTCGGCCGCCCTGGTGTTGGTGGAGTTGCTGACCGGCCGGCCCTTGATCCACCAGAAAGATACTTGGCAGGCGCTGTACCGCATTGCCAATGAAGATCTGGTGCTGCCTGACGACCTGGGCCCGGGTGTGGACGACGGCCTGCGGGCCATCTTGCAGCGCGCCATGGCGCGCGACCCGGGCCAGCGGTATGCGTCGGCGGCGGACTTCAGGGACGCGCTGCGCGCCTGGGCTGCTCCCGCCAGCGCCCCCACTGCGGCCAGCAATGCCACGCTGGATTTCCTGCTGCGCCGCATGCGGCACAAAAGCGACTTCCCGGCGCTGTCGGATTCGGTGGCGCGCATCCAGCGCGTGGCCAATTCCGAGGACGACAGCATCAGCGACCTCACGCACGAGATCCTCAAGGACGTGGCGCTGACCAACAAGCTGCTGCGTCTGGTCAACAGCGTGCACTACGCGCACGCCAGCCGCGGCACCATCAGCACGGTGTCGCGCGCAGTGAGTCTGGTGGGCTTCAACGCGGTGCGCAACATGGCGCTGAGCCTGGTGCTGCTGGACCACATGCAGGACAAGCAGCACGCCAGCCAGATGCGCGAAGAGTTTCTGCGCGCCATGATGGCCGGTTCGGTGGCGTCCGAGTTGTGCGCCACTGCGCAGGCGGCAGAAGAAGCGTTTATCGGCGCCATGTTCCAGAACCTGGGGCGCATGCTGTGTGAGTTCTACTTCCCGGAGGAAGCCCGTCAGGTGCGCAGCCTGGTCGCGTCCGGCCGACTCGAGGGCGGCGAAGAAGCGGCCGCCCTGCAGGTGCTAGGGCTGGGATTTGAGGACCTGGGCGTGGGCGTGGCCCGCGTCTGGGCGCTGCCTGAAAGCCTGCAGCGCTGCATGCGCAAGCCGCTGGGGTCGCCCATGCAGCGCCCGCCCGAGCAGGGCGTGGAGCGGCTTCGCTGGGCTGCCATGGCCGCCAACGAGGTCGCTACTGCCCTTTTGCGGAGCGAGCCGGCCCCGCAGGCCGCCCAGCTCGACCAGATCGGGGCGCGTTATGCGCGGCCCCTGGCGCTGTCGGTTCCTGACATTGCCGAGGCCACGCTGCGCGCCCGCCACAAGCTGGTGGCGTTGGCCGAAGCGCTGGACCTGCGCGTGGAACCCGGCACGCCGGCCGCGCGGCTGCTGACATTGCCACCGCCCGAAGGTGCCACGCCGGTCGACGATGCGCTGGAGCACCACGAACTGCGGGCTGGCGACCCCGACCCCCTGCCAGCTGTGCTGCCGTCGCAGGCGGGTGGCGAGGTGTCGGTGGCCCAGGTCAACGAGGTACTGGCTGCGGGGATTCAGGACATCACCAACGCGATGGTCGAGAACTTTCAGCTCAACGATGTGCTGCGCATGATCCTGGAAACCATGTTCCGCGCCCTGGGGTTCCGGCGCATGGTGTTCTGCCTGCGGGACGCCAGGGCCGAGATTTTGACCGGCCGCTTCGGCCTGGGCGAGGGTAGCGAGGCCGCTGTGCGGGCCATGCGCGTGCCCCTCAAGGTGCAGGGCGACCTGTTTGCCGCCGTGTGCCTGCGGGGCGCCGACACGCTCATCAACGATGCCACTGAACCACGCCTGCAGGCCCGGCTGCCCGACTGGTACCGCACGGGACTCAATGCACCCGCCTTTCTGCTGCTGCCGCTGCAGATCAAGGGGCAGACTTTTGCGCTCATCTACGCCGATCAGGCGAGCGCCGGAGGGATCGTGGTCGACGACAAGGCCCTGGGCCTGCTTCGCACCCTGCGCAATCAGGCCGTGATGGCCTTCCGCCAGGCGGGTTGACCGCCTGCGGCGTGGCGCGGCGGGGCCCGATAATCGGGGGATGGCCGTCGTATTTGAAAAGCCCACTCTTGCACAGCGCTTTGTCCCGTTGTTCCGCGGGTTTGACCTGCCGCTGCTGTTGGTGGTGCTGCTGCTGGCCGGCGCCGGGCTGGTGGCGATGTATTCCTCCGGGTACGACCATGGAACGCGCTTCATGGACCATGGTCGCAACGTGCTGATTGCCGGCGCCATCCTGTTCATGGTGGCCCAGGTGCCGCCGCAGAAGATCATGGTCTTTGCGGTGCCGCTGTACGCCGCCGGGGTGGCGCTGCTGGTGGCCGTGGCGCTGTTTGGCATCACCAAGAAGGGCGCGCAGCGCTGGATCAACCTCGGCATCGTCATCCAGCCCAGCGAGATTCTGAAGATCGCCACGCCGCTCATGCTGGCCTGGTGGTTCCAGAAGCGCGAGGGCACGCTGCGCCCGCTCGATTTTGTGGCCGCGGGGCTGCTGCTGGCCATCCCTGTGGGCCTCATCATGAAGCAGCCCGACCTGGGAACCTCGCTGCTGGTGCTGGCGGCGGGCCTGTCGGTGATCTTCTTTGCGGGCCTGTCGTGGAGGCTGGTGCTGCCGCCCGTGCTCATCGGCGGGGCCGGCATCCTCACCCTGGTGCTGATGGGCGACCAGTGGTGCGCCGACGGCGTGCGCTGGGTGGTGCTGCACGAATACCAGCAGCAGCGGGTGTGCACCCTGCTGGACCCCACGCGCGACCCGCTGGGCAAGGGTTTCCACATCATCCAGGGCATGATCGCCATCGGCTCCGGTGGCGTGTGGGGCAAGGGATTCATGGCCGGCACGCAAACCCATCTGGAGTTCATCCCTGAGCGCACCACCGACTTCATCTTCGCGGCGTACTCCGAAGAGTTCGGGCTGGCGGGCAACCTCTTTCTCGTGGCGTCGTTCATTCTGCTGGTCTGGCGCGGGCTGGCGATTGCCGCAGGCGCCAACAGCCTTTTTGGCCGCCTGATGGCGGGCGCGGTGTCCATGATCTTCTTCACCTACGCCTTCGTGAACATGGGCATGGTCAGCGGCATCCTGCCCGTGGTGGGGGTGCCGCTGCCCTTCATCAGCTATGGCGGCACGGCCATGGTGACGCTGGGGCTGGCGCTGGGCATCCTCATGTCCGTCGCCCGGGCCCAGAAGCAGGACAGCAAGGACGCGCGGGCGGCCCTGTAGCGCGGGCACAGCCGCGCCGGGGCGGGTGCCCCTGCGCCTGCCAGGGCGAGGGCGCCCGCCTAAAATGCCTGGATGACTTTCCGCCCCACCACCGCCGCGCCCCAGCGCGCGGCCACCAGCCAGCGCATCGATGTCGCTCGCGAACTGTTGTTGACCCCGTTTGGCCTGGACGAAAGCCACCTGGCGCGCGCGCTGGGCGAGATCCGCGCCCACCAGGTGGACGACGCCGACCTGTACTTCCAGTACACCCGCAGCGAGGGCTGGAGTTTGGAGGAAGGCATCGTTAAGACGGGCTCCTTCAGCATCGACCAGGGTGTGGGTGTGCGCGCGGTCAGCGGTGAAAAGACGGCGTTTGCGTATTCCGACGACATCTCCGAGGCGTCCTTGCTGGATGCTGCCCGTACAGTAAGGTCAATTTCGGCCGCAGCGCAGGCGGGTAAAGCGCGAGTAGCTCCTAAAAAGGTAGCGGCAGGCCGCAGCCTGTATCCCGGTGTGGACCCGATTGCCTCGCTGGACAGCACGGCCAAGGTGGCCCTGCTTGAAAAACTGGAACAGCGGGCCCGCGCCAAAGACCCGCGTGTGGCGCAAGTGATGGCCGGGCTGGCCAGCGAATACGACGTGGTGCTGGTGGCGCGTGCCGACGGCACCCTGGCGGCCGACGTGCGCCCGCTGGTGCGCCTGTCGGTCACGGTGATCGCTGAGCAGAACGGCCGCCGCGAGATGGGCTCGGCCGGCGGCGGCGGCCGCTTTGGCCTGGCATACTTCGACGACGAGCAGATGGGCAAGTACGTGGACGAGGCTGTGAATGCCGCCCTGGTCAACCTCGAATCGCGTCCGGCCCCGGCGGGCGAGATGACCGTCGTGCTGGGCTCGGGCTGGCCGGGCATCCTGCTGCACGAGGCTATCGGCCACGGGCTGGAGGGTGACTTCAACCGCAAAGGCTCCAGTGCGTTCAGCGGCCGCATCGGCCAGCGCGTGGCGGCCAAGGGGGTCACGGTGCTGGACGACGGCACCATCGCCGACCGGCGCGGCTCGCTCAACGTGGACGACGAAGGCCACGCCAGCCAGCGCAACGTGCTCATCGAAGACGGCATCCTGAAGGGCTATATCCAGGACTCGCTGAACGCGCGCCTGATGGGTGTCGCCCCCACTGGCAACGGCCGGCGCGAAAGCTATGCCCACATCCCCATGCCGCGCATGACCAACACCTACATGCTGGGCGGCGACAAGGACCCGCAGGAGATCATCGCCAGCATCAAGAAGGGACTGTACGCCAGCAATTTTGGCGGCGGGCAGGTGGACATTACCTCTGGCAAGTTCGTGTTCTCGGCCAGCGAAGCCTACTGGGTGGAGAACGGCAAGATCCAGTACCCCGTGAAGGGCGCCACCATCATCGGCAGCGGGCCGGAATCGCTCAAGAAGGTCATGATGATCGGCAACGACATGCGCCTGGACAGCGGCGTGGGCACCTGCGGCAAGGAAGGCCAGAGCGTGCCCGTGGGCGTGGGCCAGCCCACGCTGCGCATCGAAGGCCTCACGGTGGGCGGCACGGCCTGACCCCCCGGCGGCTGGGCCCCGGTGCGGGGATCCTGGCATGCGCGGCCCGCATGAAGGCGCGGTGTCCGCGTTTTACCCCCCTTTTCCACACTTGCACCCGGCCCGAGCCGGCGCACAATGGGTGACACCATGCCTGTTACGCGCCCCAGCCAATTGATGACGCTCCAGTCGTTTGGCGACATCAGCCGTTTTTTGCGCGAAGGCGTGGCCGACGAGGACTCGCGCCAGCTGCGCGACAGTCTCAGCGCACTGTCTACCCAGATCGACGAGGCCGTGCGTGTGCGCCGCACCAGTACCGACACGTCGGCCATCGCGCGCCGCGTGGTCAGCCTGTCCCACTGCGCGCGCGAGCACCAGCTGTTGCTCACCGGCTTGGGCTCGGCCTGGCATGCGCTGTACGAGTTTGGCGCCTACCAGCGCGCGCTGCGCGAACTGCGCAACGCCATTGCCGTGTGGCAGCAGATGCTGGAGCAGCGCAGCCCGGGCGAGAGCGCCAGCTTCGACCAGTTCGAGCTTCTGGCCTGGCGCACGCTGGGCGAGGCGCTTTTGCTCATCGACATGTACGAGCACCAGAGTGAACCCGTCAGTGAGCTGCCGGATTCGACCCCGCGAAATAAGCGCTCGGTGCTGCAGCGCATCCGCGCTTGGCTGGGGATCGGCAGGGGCTGAACCGGCCTCACAAGGCGCACCGCTGCGCGCTTTGGATGCCCGTGTGGCCCTCTTTTTGTAGTGCAATCGCAACAGTTCCGGCTTGCTGCACTGCCGCACTCCTGTGCTACATTGCCTGCCATGCAAGTTCGCAGCGCGTTTTATTTTTGGTTTTTTATCTCGGTCCCCGGCGGATGAGAGGAAAACGCGCAAGCACACACAACCTCCCCATACCAACCGCCGACGCTGCAAAGCCCGGCGGTTTTTGTTTTTCTGCCCTCCCGTTTTCCCATTCTTCAATTCATCACTCACACCACGAGGAAGCAACCATGACGGTCCCCAACACCCCCACCAGCGATGCCTGGTACCGCAGCGTCGACAAAACCAGCGAAACCGACGACGAACGTATCAAGGACATCACCGTGTTGCCTCCTCCCGAGCACCTGATCCGCTTCTTCCCCATCGGCGGCACGCCGGTCGAGACGCTGATCACGCAGACCCGCAAGAACATCCACAACATCATGGCCGGGCAGGACGACCGCCTGCTGGTGGTCATCGGCCCCTGCTCCATCCACGACCCGGCCGCCGCGCTGGAGTACGCCCGCCGCCTCAAGGCTGTGCGCGAGCAGTACAAGGACACGCTGGAGATCGTGATGCGCGTGTACTTCGAAAAGCCGCGTACCACCGTGGGCTGGAAGGGCCTCATCAACGATCCCTACCTGGACGAGAGCTACCGCATCGACGAAGGCTTGCGCATTGCGCGCCAGTTGCTCATCGACATCAACCGGCTGGGCATGCCCGCCGGCAGCGAGTTCCTGGACGTTATTTCGCCCCAGTACATCGGCGACCTGATCGCCTGGGGCGCCATCGGCGCGCGCACCACCGAAAGCCAGGTGCACCGCGAGCTGGCTTCGGGCCTGTCAGCGCCCATCGGCTTCAAGAACGGCACGGACGGCAACATCCGCATTGCCACCGACGCCATCCAGTCCGCCAGCCGCGGCCACCATTTCCTGTCGGTGCACAAGAACGGCCAGGTTGCCATCGTCAACACCAGCGGCAACAAGGACTGCCACGTGATCCTGCGCGGCGGCAAGGCACCCAACTACGACGCGGCCAGCGTGGCCGCTGCCTGTAAGGACCTGGAGGCGGCCAATCTTCCCGCCACCTTGATGGTGGATTGCAGCCACGCCAACAGCAGCAAGCAGCACGCAAAGCAGCTGGACGTGGCCCGCGATGTGGCGGCGCAGATTGCAGGCGGCTCGCGCAGCGTGTTCGGCCTGATGATCGAGAGCCACCTGACGGAAGGCGCGCAGAAGTTCACGCCCGGCAAGGACGACCCCAGCGCGCTGGAATATGGCAAAAGCATCACCGACGCCTGCCTGGGCTGGGACCCGTCGCTGGTGGCGCTGGCCGAGTTGTCCAACGCCGTCAAGGCACGCCGTGGAATGTGAAGCCCCCCCGAGTCGCTTCGCGCTTTACCCCTCTCTCGCATTGCTGCGCCATGCGGGAGGGGGACGCCCCCAGCGCGGCGGGGCGGCCCTTGCGCGGGTGCGCTGGTCTGAGCCGCGCGCTTTTCGCCGCGGCGCGTGGTTCGATGGTGGGTGGCGCCGGCGTGTAAGCTCCTGTTTGTTTGATCAAGGGCTTGCTCGCTGACTACAGCGCGGTCGGGCCCGCTAGCACACAGAAAGGCATCTCATGCACAGCGAAGTGTCGGTCCGGCTGGCCGGGCATCAGGAGTTCCGTTTTGACCTGCAGGGCGCCGAGCCCATGGGGCACGAGGAGGGGCGGCGCTGGCTGGACGACCAGTTCACCACGCTGGACTGCGAGCCCCTGCGCGCCAGCGGCAAGGTGCTGCTGGCCGACAAGGTGCTGACGGTGGCGCGTGCCGCCGGAGCGCCGCTGCTGGGCGATCCGGACTGGTCCCGCAACTTTGCGCGCGCCGCCAGTGCTGCCTTGGCCAAGCCCGTCGTGCGGGTGGATGTCGAGGCCATGACTGTCTCTTTCTAAGACAAAATATCAATAAAAAATGGCTCTAGCGCTTATCCAGTAAGCGCTGATAGCTATTATTTATGAAGTGCCTGCAGCAGCTTGGTGTGGATGCCGCCAAAGCCGCCGTTGCTCATGCACACCACGTGGTCGCCGGGGCGTGCGGCCTGTGCCACCTGGGCCACGAGCGTGTCGATGTCCGCGGCGGTCTGCGCGCGCTGGCCCGGGCCCACGCCCAGCGGCGCAAGCGCCTGGGCGGCATCCCAGTCCAGTCCGGCCGTGTGGCAGAAAACCAGATCCGCAGGCTCAAGCGCCCAGGGCAACTGGCTCTTCATGGAGCCCAGCTTCATGGTGTTACTGCGGGGCTCGAACACCGCCAGGATGCGCACTCCGTTGCCCAGGCTGCGGCGCAGGCCATCTAGCGTGGTGCGCAGGGCGGTAGGGTGGTGGGCAAAGTCGTCATACACCGCCACGCCCGCCACGGTGCCGCGCAGTTCCATGCGCCGCTTCACGTTCTGAAATGTGCCGAGAGCTGCCGCAGCTTGCGCCGGGCTCACGCCCACATGGTGCGCGGCGGCAATGGCAGCCAGCGCGTTGAGCTGATTGTGCTGGCCCGTCAGCGCCCATTCCACGCGCGCCACAGCCTGGCCGTGGTGCAGCACATCAAACGCCTGGTGCGTGCCCTCGGCGCTGAAGTCGCTCACTGTGGCGCCAAAGCTGGTCACCTCGCTCCAGCAGCCGGTGTGCAGCACCCGCGCCAGGCTTTCTTCCAGTCCATTGACCACAACGCGCCCTGTCGGGGGAACGGTGCGCACCAGATGATGGAACTGGCGCTCGATGGCTGCCAGGTCGTCAAAGATATCGGCGTGGTCAAACTCCAGGTTGTTGAGCACGGCGGTGCGGGGCCGGTAGTGCACAAACTTGCTGCGCTTGTCGAAAAACGCGGTGTCGTATTCGTCGGCCTCAATCACGAAGAGCGGCCGCGCTGCGTCGGCCCCCTGCACGGTCGAACCGCCGCCGGGCCGCCCCAAGGCGGTGAGGGCCGCCTCAGGGGGCAGCGAACCATGCGCAGCAGGGAGCGTGGGGGCGCTGACTCCCAGGCGCGCCGACACGCCGAAGTTCAGCGGCACGCCGCCGATCAGGAAACCCGGCTGCTGGCCGGCGCTCTCCAGAATCCATGCCAGCATCGACGTGGTGGTGGTCTTGCCGTGCGTGCCGGCCACTGCGAGTACATGTCGACCCTGCAGCACGTGCTCGGCCAGCCACTGCGGGCCGCTGGTGTAGGGCGCTCCGGCATCCAGGATGGCTTCCATCAGCGGAAATTTGGGCGCTCCGTCCGCCAGCCGGGCGCGGCTGACCACGTTGCCGATGACGAACATGTCTGGCTTCAGCGCCATCTGGTCGGCGCCGTAACCCTCGATGAGGTCGATGCCCAGCGCACGCAACTGGTCGCTCATGGGGGGATAGACCCCGGCATCGCAGCCCGTCACGCGGTGGCCCGCCTCGCGCGCCAGCGCCGCCAGCCCGCCCATGAACGTGCCGCAGATCCCCAGTATGTGTATGTGCATGGGCGCAGATTCTAAGCGGGCATCCTGTGGGCAATACTTTGAATAAAAATGGCCTCTAGCGCTTTACCAGAAAGCGCTGACAGCTATCAAATTTGACCATTTGCCTTTCTGTTACCCAGCAACCCGCGGGACCATGGGGGGATGCTGCGACCCTTGTTCAAGGACTGGGGCCACAATGCTGCCTCTGCCTCCGCGTCGTTTCCCACCATTCCCATGCACACACCTCTGAGCGACGAAATCGCCCACACCACCGCACGCTTGGTGGTGGAGGAGGGCCTGGAATGGGGCCCGGCCAAGCGCCGTGCCGTGCGCGAGTTGGGTTTGCCCGCCCGCACCCCGCTGCCCGACAACGACCAAGTCGAAGCCGCGGTGCGCGAATACATCCAGATTTTTTGTGCCGACACCCAGCCGCGCGAATTGCGCGCCCTGCGGCAGCTGGCGCTGGTGTGGATGGAGCGCATGGCGGACTTCCGGCCACACCTGGCGGGCGCCGTCTGGCACGGCACCGCCACGCGGCTGTCGGATATATACGTGCAGTTGTTTTGTGATGACCCCAAATCCGCCGAGATAGCGCTTATCGATCACCGTGTGGACTATGAGCCCCGCACGGTGACCGGTTTCAACGGCCAGCCGGTGGAGGCGTTGAGCCTGAGCAGCCTGAGCCCAGAGCTTTCCGAGATGATCGGCGTGCACTTGCTCATCTACGACCTGGACGACTTGCGCGGCGCGCTGCGGCCCGACAGCCAGGGCCGCACCCCCCGGGGTGACTTGGCTGCAGTGCGCCGCCTGCTTCTACAAGAGACCGATACGGACCCCCATGACGAATCCCGCTGATCCTTCTGGTTCAACTCGCGCAACCGAGGCTCCAGAGGCTACCGCCGTTGCGCCGCCTTTGACCGCGCGCCGCCGCGTGTTGTATGCGGGGGTGGCGGGCGCTGCGGCGCTAGGCGGCGCAGGCCTAGCGTGGTGGAAGTTCCAACCCCACGCCATGGAGCCCGGTGCCGAGCAGGCGCTGTGGGGCATGGAGTTTGACAAACCCGAAGGCGGTGCTCTGGCGCTGCAGTCGTTTGCGGGCAAGCCGCTGTTGCTCAACTTCTGGGCCACCTGGTGCCCACCCTGTGTGGACGAGCTGCCAATGCTCAATGCCTTCTACCGCGAGCAGTCGCCGAACGGCTGGCAGGTGCTGGGCCTGGCCATTGACCAGCCCTCGGCCGTGCGCAAGTTCCTGCAGCGCATTCCGCTGGATTTTCCGGTGGGGCTGGCGGGACTGGGGGGCACGGACCTGGGGCGGTCGCTGGGCAACCTCACAGGCGGCCTGCCTTTTACCGTGGTGCTGGGCGGGGCCGGAAAAGTGCTGCATCGTAAAATGGGCCAGATCACGCCCCAGGATCTCCAGCAGTGGGCCGCTCTCCGGTGAAGTTCGGAGCATCATCTGTAGCCAAATGCTTCTAAAAGCTGCCGCCTGTCGGTGCGCAGGCCTTGTTGAAGTTCATGAAAATTGATGATCGATGGCTGCGATAGGGCGAAATTGGAGTAAATTCGCGCCCTATTCAGTTTTATAGCCGTTGGAGCTTCCATGGATCTGCGAAAACTCAAAACCCTCATCGATCTCGTTTCCGAGTCCAACGTTTCCGAACTTGAAATCACCGAGGCCGAAGGCAAAGTCCGCATCGTGAAGAGTGTGGCGGGCGTCGTGCAGCAGTATGTGCCCGCACCGGCCCAAGCGCCTGTCGCTGCTGCGCCGGCAGCTGCCGCTGCCCAGATGGCCGAACTGCCCGCGCCCTCCGCGCCCGCAGCGCCTGCTGGCCACATCGTCAAGTCGCCCATGGTGGGCACGTTCTACCGTTCGTCCAGCCCCGGTGCCAAGCCTTTTGTGGAAGTGGGCAGCCAGGTCAAGGAAGGCGAGACCATCTGCATCATTGAGGCCATGAAGATCCTGAACGAGATCGAGGCTGACAAGTCGGGCACGGTGACCCGCATCCTGGGCGAAAACGGCCAGGCCGTTGAATACGGACAGCCTTTGTTCGTCATCGAATGACAGAGAACAACCCCCTGAGCGCCTGCGGCGCTTCCCCCTTCTCTCGCATTGCCGCGCGCTGCGGAAAGGGGGGCACCGCCAGCGCGACGGGACGGCCCTTGCGTGGTGGTCGCGCGTGGACGCCGCGTCGGTTTCACGCGCCGCGTGCATTGCGTCGCATTGTGGAAAAACAATATGTTTAAAAAGATTCTGGTCGCCAACCGGGGGGAGATCGCCCTGCGGATACAGCGCGCCTGCAGCGAGCTGGGCATCAAGGCCGTGATGGTCTATTCCGAGGCCGACCGCGACGCCAAATACGTCAAGCTGGCTGAAGAGGCCGTCTGCATTGGCCCCGCGCCCTCGCCGCTGTCGTACCTCAACATGCCAGCCATCATCTCGGCGGCCGAGGTGACCGACGCCGAGGCCATCCACCCCGGCTACGGCTTCCTGTCCGAGAACGCTGATTTCGCCGAGCGCGTCGAAAAGAGCGGCTTTCAGTTCATCGGCCCCACGCCCGAGTCGATCCGCATCATGGGCGACAAGGTGTCGGCCAAGCAGGCCATGATCCGCGCGGGCGTGCCCTGCGTGCCCGGCTCCGAGGGCGAGTTGCCCGACGACCCGGTGCAGATTCGCCGCATCGCCAAGGCCATCGGCTACCCCGTGATCATCAAGGCCGCTGGCGGCGGCGGCGGCCGTGGCATGCGCGTGGTGCACACCGAGGCGGCGCTGGTCAATGCCGTGCAGATGACCAAGGCCGAAGCGGGCGCCGCCTTCGGCAACCCGGCGGTGTACATGGAGAAGTTTCTCCAGAACCCGCGCCACATCGAGATCCAGGTGCTGGCCGACAAGCACCGCAACGCCGTCTACCTGGGCGAGCGCGACTGCTCCATGCAGCGCCGCCACCAGAAGGTGATCGAAGAGGCGCCGGCCCCCGGCATCCCCCGCAAGCTGATCGAAAAGATCGGCGAGCGCTGCGTGGCCGCCTGCAAGAAGATTGGCTACCGCGGCGCGGGCACGTTCGAGTTCCTGTACGAAAACGGCGAGTTCTACTTCATCGAGATGAACACCCGCGTGCAGGTGGAGCACCCCGTGACCGAATGGATCACCGGCGTGGACATCGTGAAGACGCAGATCATGGTGGCGGCGGGCGAGAAGCTGCCCTTCACACAGCGCCAAATCGAGATCCGTGGCCACGCCATCGAGTGCCGGGTGAACGCGGAAGACCCGTACAAGTTCATCCCGTCGCCGGGGCGCATCACCACGTGGCATCCGCCGGGCGGTCCGGGCGTGCGCGTGGACTCGCATGCGTATACCAACTACTTTGTGCCACCCAACTACGACTCCATGATCGGCAAGATCATCGTGCACGGCGACACACGCGAGCAGGCTCTGGCCCGCATGCGCACGGCGCTGTCCGAGACGGTGATCGAAGGCATCAACACCAATGTGCCGCTGCACCGCGAGCTGATGGTGGACGCCAAATTTATGGCCGGCGGCACGAACATCCACTACTTGGAAGAGTGGCTGTCGCAGCACAAGCGCTAGGCCGGGCACAACCCCCTGAGTCGCTTCGCGCCATCCCCCTTCTCTCGAACTACTGTGTAGTTCGGGAAGGGGGACACCGCCAGCGCGGCGGGGCGGCCCTTGCGCGGCGGTCGCTGGCACAGAGCGGTGCGTTTTTGCGGGCTGCGGATTTGTGTCGGACCTTTGTGGGTACGGCAGCCGTTGATTCACATGCTGGCCCTTGGCAACAGGGACCAGCATTTTCATTTTTCTGAGAGGCGTTCCATGTTTGAGCTGAGTCTGATGTGCCCCGAGGACTGTATCGAACCGGTCAGCGACGCGCTGGATGCGCTCGATGCATTGAGCGTGTCGGTCGAAGATGCCGACGCCCAGACCGATGCTGAGCAGGCGCTGTTTGGTGAGCCCGGCATGCCGCCCCCCAAGGATGGCTGGCAGCGCAGCCGTGTGGTGGCTTTGTTCCCCAGCGAAGTGGCGGCCCGCGAAGCGCAGCAATTGCTGGTGGTGCAGGACTTTTTTGTGGGCTGCCAGGTGCTGGGCGTGGCTCAGGTGGCAGAGCAGGACTGGGTTCGGCTCACCCAATCGCAGTTTGCGCCGGTGGACATCACGCCCGATTTCTGGATCGTGCCCACCTGGCACGAGCTGCCTGCGCAGGCCGTGCGCAGCATCCGCCTCGACCCAGGCCTGGCCTTTGGGACCGGCACGCACCCCACTACCCGCATGTGCCTGCGCTGGATTGCGCGCAACGGCGCCACCGACCCGGCGCAGGGCAATCCGCTGGGTCGCGTTCTGGACTATGGGTGCGGCTCTGGCATCCTGGCCATTGGCGCCGCCAAGTTTGGCGCGACCGACATTGACGCTGTGGACATCGATCCGGCGGCAGTGGAGTCCACCGCCCAGAACGCGCAGGCCAATGACGTGCAGCTGCGTGCGGGCCTGCCCGACAAGGCGAAGGGCGAGTACCAGACCGTGCTGGCCAACATCCTGGCCACGCCGCTGCGTGTGCTGGCACCGTTGTTGTGCGCCCACGTGGCGCAGGGCGGCCATCTGGTGTTGGCCGGCATCCTGGAGCGCCAGGCGGATGAGCTGAAAGAGGCCTATGCGCCCTGGGTTCGGCTGGAGGTGGCCGACACCGAGGACGGCTGGATCCTGATGACGGCGCAGCGCTGACTACAGTCGGCCGGAAGGCGCCCGCATCTGGGCAGCCAGACCGGCGTCCGCACGCGAGCACCTGCGCCGCGGCCCCTACAATCGCCCGCTGATGAGCCAGATCACCCGCTGCCCGGCCTGCGCCACCTCGTTCAAGGTGGTGGCCGACCAATTGCGCATATCCGAAGGATGGGTGCGCTGCGGCCAATGCAAGGAAGTGTTCGACGCTGCGGCCCACCTACTGCCGTCCGCGCCCCCTGCGTTGCTGCCGGATGTGTCGCTCACGGATGTGAAACCCCCGCCCGCGCCCGTGGCGCGCGCGTCCGACGAGGGGCGCGCTTGGGGGGCGCCGCCACCTGCGGCAGCGCGCGTGGCATCCCAGGACCAGCAGGGTGCGGCGCCGCTGGCTCTGACTCCTTCCGGCTCCCGCGCGGCGGCGCCGCCCCTGCCTTTGCCGGCAGCCACCGTCGCCCCCGCGCCGTGGACGCCGCCCGCCGTGCCGGCGCTACCCGAGGTGGCCCACCCCCCGGTCATGGAAGTGCCCACCCCCGCGGTGCCGGCCTTTCTTACCACCGGCGCGCAATCGGGTCTGGCCGATGGTCTGAGCCTGGAGCCTGACACGCCCTTCGCATGGCGCTCGCCCCCATCTCCACGCCCCTGGCCGGAGGAACCGCCTGCAGCTGCAGCAGTGCCCGCGCCACAGGTGCAAGGGACAGTCGCGGGCCGCACGGACGATGACGAGGAAGACGCTCCGCCCAACTTCATGGACACCGTGCCCGCGTCGCTGGACGCGTTGGAGGCGCTGGAGCCCTATGAACCGCTGGAGCTGCCCCGCTCTGCGCCGAAGCCGCAGCAGACCGCGACCGCATCGGGCCAGAACCTGGCGAACGAATCATTTCCCTCGCCTTCGGTACCTTCCGTGCCAGGAGGGTACGAACTGCCGGTGGCAGACCTGCCGGATTCCGACTGGCCTGCGGACCTGCTGGAGCCGGACACCGCAACAGCGGGGGCTGGTGTGCTCAATGCAGGTGGTGTGTCGGCTTTGGCGACGCCGCCTGCCGAGATTCCGGACATTTCCTTCCCCGCGCTCGACGTGGCGTTGCCGACTGCCAAGTCCACCGCGCCCGTCGATGGCTCCATGCGCCCGCGCCGCATGCGGGGTGTGGCTACGGCCGCCGCAACTGGAAATTCGCCTGAGGCCGTGGAAGGCCACCCCGTGCCCGCCCTCGATGCCAGCCCTGCGGCAGACGTGCTCAGTCCGGATGCGCTGAGCCTGGTGGCCGACGACTCGGCGGCTGCAGTGCTTCGGGCGGACCCGCGCCGGGCCGCGTCTGCGCAGGACGCTGATCATGAAGATGCGGAGCTGGACCCCGCCAGCGAGGTCAGCTTCGTGCGCGCGGCGCGGCGCCAGGCCTTCTGGCGCCAGCGGTGGGTGCGCGGTGTGCTGCTGCTCGTGGTCCTGGTGTCGCTGGCGGCACTGGCCTTGCAGGTGGCGGTACAGGAGCGTGACCGCATCGCGGCAATGGACCCGCGCGCGCGGCCCTGGCTGGTGAAGCTGTGCGAGCCTTTGCGCTGCGAGATTGCCCCGCCGCGCCAGATTGCGGACGTGGTGATCGACAGCTCATCCTTCAACAAGGCCCGGGGCGACAGCTACCAGTTGGCGCTCACCATGAAGAACCAGGCAAGCATTCCGCTGGCCATGCCCGCAGTGGAGCTCACGCTGACCGATGCGCAGGACCAGCCTGTGCTGCGCCGTGTGCTGCTGCCCACCGATCTGGCCGCACCCGCAGAACTGCCGGCGCGGGGCGAGTGGAGCGCGTCGGCCGCTGTCATCGTCACCACCGGGGGCGCACGCGTGGCGGGCTACCGGCTGCTGGCCTTCTATCCATGAGCTGGTGCCAGGGCTGCGCTACCGCAGGGGCTGCGCCTCAGCGGGCTGCGCATGGCCACGCCCACTTTCCAACTTCCTAACTTCTATCCAATTCATATGGCTGCCATCATTTGCGGATCCCTGGCGTTCGACACCATCATGACCTTCGAGGGCCGGTTCGCGGAGCAGATCCTGCCGGACCAGCTGCACATCCTGAATGTGTCATTCCTGGTGCCATCGCTGCGCCGCGATTTTGGCGGCTGCGCGGGCAACATTGCCTACAGCCTGAAGCTGCTGGGCGGCGAGCCTCTGCCCATGGCCATGCTGGGCAGCGACGGAGCAGACTACCTGCAGCGCCTGGAAGCGCTGGGCATCAGCGCCCGCCACGTCGGACAGGTGCAGGACACCTACACCGCCCAGGCCATGATCATGACGGACCGGGACAACAACCAGATTACCGCCTTCCATCCCGGCGCCATGATGCAGGCACATGCGAACCAGATTACCGCAGGCGATGCGGCTTCTGTGGCCGTGGGCATCATCGCGCCGGACGGGCGCGACGCCATGCTCCAGCATGCCGCGCAGTTCGTGGCAGCGGGCATTCCGTTTGTGTTCGACCCGGGCCAGGGCCTGCCGATGTTCAATGGCGAAGAACTGGCGGCATTTGTGGAGCAGGCCTCGTGGGTGGCTGTGAACGACTACGAAGGCAAGATGCTGTGCGACCGCACCGGCTGGACGCTCGAAGCCATCTCGCGCAAGGTGCGCGGCCTCGTGGTCACCCTGGGCGCAGAAGGTTGCGAGGTCTGGGTGGACGGCCAGAAAACGCACATTCCCCCCGCCGTGCCCGCCGCCGTGGTGGACCCCACCGGTTGCGGAGACGCATGGCGCGGTGCGCTGCTGTACGGCCTGGAAAAGGGCTGGCCGCTGGAGCGCTGTGCGGCGTTGGGCAACCGGGTAGGTGCGCTCAAAATCGCCCAGCGAGGACCCCAGAACTACACGCTGGACTTCACCCCGGAATAGAGGCGACCGCTCTCGAAATGAGAGCGGCTAGCGCTTGTTTTATAAGAGTTTCAGCGGATTTTTGCTTGAAATCAAGGGTGGGCTTGCGCTGCGCGCTCCACAATTGATAGCGGTTCCCGGCGTGTGCCCATAAAAAAAGCCCGGCATCGAAATGCCGGGCTGGGGCGCCAACAAGGGCGCCGCGATCAGGGCTTGTTGCCTGTGGGGAAAGGCCACGCTGCCTGGGGGTTGAGCGTGGTTTGCGCTGCGGGTGCTGCAGCAGCGGCCGCAGGGGCAGGGGCCTTGGCGGCCTTCTTGGCAGGGGCTGCCTTCTTGGCTGGCGCCTTTGCAGGTGCGGCCTTCTTGGCAGCTGCAGCCTTCTTGGCGGGAGCGGCCTTCTTTGCCGGTGCTGCTGCCTTCTTGGCAGGTGCGGCCTTCTTCGCTGCTACTGCCTTCTTGGCGGGAGCGGCTTTCTTTGCCGGTGCTGCTGCCTTCTTTGCCGGTGCGGCCTTCTTCGCTGCTACAGCCTTCTTGGCGGGAGCGGCTTTCTTTGCCGGTGCTGCTGCCTTCTTGGCAGGTGCGGCCTTCTTCGCTGCTACGGCCTTCTTGGCGGGAGCGGCTTTCTTTGCCGGTGCTGCTGCCTTCTTGGCAGGTGCAGCCTTCTTCGCTGCTACGGCCTTCTTGGCGGGTGCAGCCTTCTTCGCTGGGGTCGCTTTTTTAGCGGCTGGTTTTTTCGCAGTTGCCATCATGTTCTCCTTGGGTCAATTTGCATGCAAAGAGCACTCCCTGTCTGCAGTGGGCAGGAAGCGATCCATGGAGATGGAGAAGAACTCCATCTCCATGAACACGGGAACGCCCCACACGGCCGCCGTTGCGGCGCTCAGTGTGTCGGGCGTGGTGTAGAAATCCATGGTGGTGTGGGCCTGCAAAGAAACGGCGCTAGTCCCAGGACAGCGCACCACCAGACTGGTATTCAATAACCCGGGTCTCGAAGAAGTTACGTTCCTTCTTCAAGTCGATCATTTCGCTCATCCACGGGAAAGGGTTCTCTTCATTGGGGAAGAGCGTTTCCAGCCCGATCTGTGTGGCGCGCCGGTTGGCGATATAGCGCAGGTAACCCTTGAACATGGACGCGTTCATGCCCAGCACGCCACGGGGCATGGTGTCCTCGGCATAGCGGTATTCCAGTTCCACGGCCTTCAGGAACAGCGCCTTGATCTCGGCCTTGAACTCGGCCGTCCACAGGTGCGGGTTCTCCAGCTTGAGCTGGTTGATCAGGTCGATGCCGAAGTTGCAGTGCATGGACTCGTCGCGCAGGATGTACTGGTACTGCTCGGCAGCGCCCGTCATCTTGTTCTGCCGACCCAGTGCCAGGATTTGCGTGAAGCCCACGTAGAAGAACAGGCCTTCCATCAGGCATGCAAAAACGATCAGCGACTTGAGCAGGGTCTGGTCGGTTTCGGGAGTACCGGTTTTGAAGGAAGGATCCATGATCGCTTCGATGAAGGGGATCAGGAACTCGTCCTTGTCGCGGATCGACTGGACTTCGTTGTAGGCGTTGAAGATCTCGCTCTCATCGAGGCCCAGCGACTCGACGATGTACTGGTAGGCGTGGGTGTGGATCGCTTCTTCAAACGCCTGGCGCAGCAAGAACTGGCGGCACTCGGGGGCGGTGATGTGCCGGTAAGTGCCCAGCACGATGTTGTTGGCGGCCAGCGAGTCGGCGGTGACGAAGAAGCCGAGGTTGCGCTTGATGATGCGGCGCTCGTCATCGGTCAGGCCGTTGGGGTCCTTCCACAACGCGATGTCGCGCGTCATGTTCACCTCTTGGGGCATCCAGTGGTTGGCGCAAGTAGCCAGGTATTTTTCCCACGCCCACTTGTACTTGAAGGGCACCAGCTGGTTGACGTCGGTCTGGCCGTTGATGATGCGCTTGTCGGCTGCGTTGACGCGACGGTGCGTGGCTGCAGCGGGGGAGGATGTGGAAGCGGGGGTTGTGGCAGAGGCCGTCGTCGTTGCGTGCACGGCTTGCAAGGAAGGCGCTTGGAAAGGCAGGGGCGGCTGTCCCGCCGGGTGGCTCGTGTTCAGTCCACCGTCCAGTTGATTTTGCGATGAGGGCTTGACTTCTTCGTCCCAGGACAACATAGATTTTCCAGTGTTCGGATTATGAAAGCAGTGCTGCAAAAAGGAAAGCACTGCAGCGTTGTGCAGCAACGTTTTGTTGCTTCACAGCACATGCGCAACACCTCGAACGCATCCGCGGTGTTGCGCGCGAAGTCCTTATTGGCAGGCTTCGCAACCAGGATCGTCGATTGCGCTGAATTGCACATCCGTGGCAGGGAGCACGGAGGACTGCGCAACGGCTGCTGCGGCCACCGCTTCGCGTGCAGCCGGCGCGGCCTGTGCAGGCGCCGATGCAACGGGCGCGCCGCCTTCGCTACCCGAAGACACGGCGTTGAGCTGGCGCGTGTTCACGGTGCTCATCTCGACGTGAGTGGCGCTTTGCGTGCGCAGGTAGTACGTGGTCTTGAGGCCACGGATCCACGCGAGCTTGTAAGTGTCGTCCAGCTTCTTGCCCGATGCGCCGGCCATGTAGATGTTCAGGCTCTGTGCCTGATCGATCCACTTCTGGCGGCGCGATGCAGCCTCCACCAGCCACTTCGGCTCGACCTCGAAGGCGGTGGAATACAGCGCCTTGATGTCGGCGGGCACCCGGTCGATGGGGTGCAGCGAGCCTTTGAAGTGCTTGAGGTCCATGATCATCACGTCATCCCACAGGCCGAGGCGCTTGAGGTCACGCACCAGCCCGCCGTTGATCACGGTGAACTCGCCCGACAGGTTGGACTTGACCGACAGGTTGCCAAACGAGGGCTCGATCGATGCATCCACGCCGATGATGTTGGAGATGGTGGCGGTGGGCGCAATGGCCACGCAGTTGGAGTTGCGCATGCCGTCCTGAGCAATCTTCTTGCGCAGCGCATCCCAGTCCATCGTGGACGAGCGATCCACTTCCACATAACCGCCACGGGCCTTGGCAAGCATGTCCAGCGTGTCAAACGGCAGGATGCCACGGTCCCAGAGCGAACCCTTGTAGCTGGAGTACTGGCCGCGCTCCTTTGCGAGTTCGGTGGATGCCCAATAAGCGTAGTAGCAGATGGCTTCCATCGACTTGTCGGCGAATTCCACCGCTTCCTGCGAGGCGTAAGGAATCCGCAGCGCATACAGGCTGTCCTGGAAGGCCATCACGCCCAGGCCCACGGGGCGGTGGCGCAGGTTGGAGTCGCGGGCCTTGTTCACGGCGTAGTAGTTGATGTCGATCACGTTGTCCAGCATGCGCATGGCCACGGTGATGGTTTTCTTGAGTTTCTCGTGGTCGATCTTGCCGTCTTTGATGTGCTGCAGCAGGTTGACGGAACCCAGGTTGCAAACGGCGGTCTCGGTGTCGCTGGTGTTCAGCGTGATCTCGGTGCAAAGGTTGGACGAGTGCACCACGCCAGCGTGCTGCTGGGGCGAGCGCACGTTGCAGGCATCCTTGAACGTGATCCAGGGATGGCCGGTCTCGAACAGCATGGTGAGAATCTTGCGCCACAGGTCCGTGGCCTGGATGGTCTTGGCGGGCTTGATCTCACCACGTGCCGCCTTTTCTTCGTAGGCCACATAGGCCTTCTCAAAGTCGGCGCCGAACAGATCGTGCAGATCCGGCACGTTGGAGGGCGAGAACAGGGTCCAGGTGCCCTTCTCCATCACGCGGCGCATGAACAGGTCGGGAATCCAGTTGGCCGTGTTCATGTCGTGCGTGCGGCGGCGGTCGTCGCCGGTGTTCTTGCGCAGTTCCAGGAACTCTTCGATGTCCAGGTGCCAGGTTTCCAGGTACGTGCAGACGGCGCCCTTGCGCTTGCCGCCCTGGTTCACGGCCACGGCCGTGTCGTTCACGACCTTGAGGAAAGGCACCACGCCTTGCGATTCGCCGTTGGTGCCCTTGATGTGCGAGCCTAGGGCGCGCACGCGCGTCCAGTCATTGCCCAGGCCGCCCGCAAACTTGGAAAGCAGGGCGTTTTCCTTGATGGACTCGTAGATGCCGTCCAGGTCGTCCGGCACGGTGGTCAGGTAGCAGCTTGACAATTGCGAGCGCAGCGTGCCGCTGTTGAACAGCGTGGGCGTGCTGGACATAAAGTCGAAGCTGGACAACACTTCGTAGAACTCGATGGCCCGTGCCTCGCGGTCGGTTTCGTTGAGTGCCAGGCCCATGGCCACGCGCATGAAGAAGGCCTGGGGCAGCTCGATGCGTGTCTTCTTGACGTGCAGGAAGTAGCGGTCGTACAGCGTCTGCAGGCCCAGGTAGTCGAACTGCAGGTCGCGTTCGGCCTTGAGCGCAGCGCCCAGGCGGTTCAGGTCGTATTGCTTGAGCAGGCGCTCGTCCAGCAGCTCGTTGTCTACCCCCTTTTGGATGAAGGTGGGGAAATAGTCCTTGTAGGCCTGGCCCATGTTGCTCTGGGCCACATCGCGTCCCAGCACCTCGCGCACGATGGTGTGCAGCAGCAGGCGGGCCGTGGCGTAGGTGTAGTCGGGATCTTTTTCGATCAGGGTGCGGGCGGCCAGAATGGATGCCTTGTAGACCTCGTCCATGGGAACGCCGTCATACAGGTTGCGCATGGTCTCGGCGACGATGGGGGCAGCCTGGATGTCGGCGCCCAGGTTGGCGCAGGCCGACTCGATCAATGCGTGCAGGCGCAGGATGTCCAGCTGCACCCGTTGACCGTTGTCGATCACGTGCATCACCGGGGTGGCGGGGGCGAGCTGTTCCTGGTGGTGAGCGCGCTCCTGCGTCCGGCGCTCGCGGTACAGCACGTAGGCGCGGGCGACTTCGTGGTGCTCGCCGCGCATCAGGCCCAGCTCGACCTGGTCCTGCACATCTTCAATATGGAAGGTTCCGCCGCCAGGACGCGAGCGCATGAGGGCACGGACCACGTTCTGGGTGAGCGTGTCCACCACCTCACGCACGCTGGCAGAGGCCGCGCCCTGCGTGCCGTGCACTGCCAGAAACGCCTTCATCATCGCCACCGCAATTTTCTGGGGCTCGAACGGCACCACCGCGCCGTTGCGGCGAATGATCTGGTAATGCGTGAGCGGGTGCCCGGAAGTTGCGGCCGCCGCAGCGTGCGTGGCGACATCCGCAGAGGCGGTTGGCGATGTGGAAGGCGTGTTCAAAGCAGCTTGCATGGGTGTCCTCTTCTGTGGGCTGTCTGGGTGGGCGTGCGGCCTGGAGTGCCGCCGCAATGTGTGGGTGCTGCACCGGACTTCAGTCTGGCGCACACTATATATGGTGTGTCGAGGCGGTTCAAGACACTACCGGTAGTGTACCGCCGTAGACGCCAGCAAAAATGAAACAGCTGGTATGTAAGCGACTATGTGGTGAGGTCGTCGCTCTGCGGACAGCGTGTCGGCGCTTGGAAAAGTCGCGGCGCGACTCGCAATCGCGGGCGATGCCAGCGGGTTTTGCCCGGGAACCCGCGTGGTATCTCGCGTCCGAATTTTTGTGCATCCGCACAAAGATTTTTCGAAGATTTTTAGATGCAGCGCCGCAACTACAGGCCACGCACGCTCTCGCTCAGGGCCGCACCAGCACGCTGCTCGGAAAACGGTCGGCCGGCCAGCCGAGGGTACTTTGCAGGTGCTGCCAGTCAAATCCAGCACCAGGGTCCTGTTTGCGGCCGGGGGCGATGTGTTCATGGCCGGCAATGTGGCGTATGGGGTAGCGCTGCGCGAGGTCCTGGCACAGCGCGATGAGCGTGGTGTATTGCGCGTGCTCGAAGTGCTGGCCCTCCAGCCCCTCCAGCTCAATGCCCACGGAGTCATCGTTGCACTGGCTGCGCCCGCGGTAGTGGGACTGCCCCGCATGCCAGGCCCGTTGGTCGCAGTCCACGAACTGCCAAAGCACCCCCCCGCGGTCAATGAAAAAATGCGCTGACACCTGCAGCCCACGAATGCTCTGAAAATAAGGATGGTCGTCCCAGTCCAGCATGTTGGTGAACAACTGCTGCACGGCGCCAGTCCCGTACTGGCCCGGGGGCAGGCTGATCGAGTGGATCACGACAAGATCGACGACCGCAGTATCCCCGCCAGGGCGCGGGCCCTGGTTGGGTGACACAAGCCGGTGGGCGCGCCGGTGCCAACCACCTTCCCACGCGTCAGCCGATGTCTTCATGGGCGTCGGAATCGGTCGGTGCGGCAATGTTCAGGCGCGCGATGCGGTAGCGGATCTGCCGCAGGCTGATGCCCAGGCGCGCCGCGGTGGCGGTGCGGTTGAATCCCGCCTCGCGCAGCGCGCGGATGAGGATGTCGCGCTCCTGCTGGTCCAGCCAGGCCTGCAGATCGCTGGGCAGTGGCACGGTACTGCCCAACGTGAAGGGCGCGTGCGATGCGGATGGGGCCAATGGGGGCGGGGGAGCAGTGCTTCCCTGCGCAGACGCGGCCGCGGCTGTGGGTGAGCGCGGCATTGTGGGATCTGCGCTGCCATGCGGCGGGTCGACATGAAGTTCTTCTCCGTCGCTCAGCGCCACGGCACGGTGCAGCAGGTTTTCAAGTTCGCGCACATTGCCGGTCAGCGGGTGCGCGGCAATGGCGTCCAGCGCGGCCGTGGTCAGGGCGGGTACCGGGATGGCGGATTCCTGGGCGATGCGGACCAGCAACGCATTGCACAGCGAGGGCAAGTCCTCGCGCCGCTCTCGCAGCGGTGGGATCACGATCTCGATCACGTTGAGCCGGTAGTACAGGTCCTGCCGGAACCGGCCGGACTGAACATCGGCCGCCAGGTCGCGGTGGGTCGCGCTGACGATGCGCACGTCCACGGTTTCTTCCTGCGTGGAGCCCAGCGGTCGCACACTGCGTTCTTGGATGGCGCGCAGCAGTTTGGACTGCATGGCCAGGGGCAGGTCTCCGATTTCGTCGAGGAAGAGCGTGCCTCCGCGCGCAGCCTGAAAGTAGCCGTCCCGGTCCTGTGCGGCGCCGGTGTATGAGCCCTTGCGAGCGCCGAAGAACTCGGCCTCCAGCAGGTTTTCAGGGATCGCCCCGCAGTTCACGGCGACCAGCGGGCCGTCGGCGCGCTGGCTGCTGGCGTGCAGCGCGCGGGCCACCAACTCCTTGCCGGTACCGGATTCGCCGTGGATCAGCACGGGTGCCATGCCCCGGGCCACTTTCGCGACACGCTGTTTGACATTGCGCATGGCGTCGGACTCTCCCACCAGGCGGTCAAGCGCATGGTTGCTGCCGAGGGGCTCTAAGGTAGCGGCGGCGCCCGCGCGTCCTGCGGTGTTGCCGCGCCCGCTGCGCGGCGCGGGAACGCCCCCGGTGCCCTGTACGGCGGAGGCCACCACCAGCCGGAACTGCTTCAGATCCACCGGTTTGGTGAGGTAGTCAAAAGCGCCTGCACGCAGGGCTTCCACGGCGTTTTCGGCGGAGCCGTAGGCCGTCATCACCACGCAGCGCTCGCGGCGCTGCTGGTCGCGCAGATCCTGCAGCAGCTCCATGCCAAAACCATCGGGAAGGCGCATGTCCGTGATCACGGCATCAAACCGGTGTGCCTTGAGTTGCTCGCGCGCCTCTTGCACCGTAGAAGCCGTGTCCACGCGGTAGCCTTCGCGCAGCAAGGTCAGCTCGTACAGCGTTCGCAGGTCGGGCTCGTCGTCCACGACGAGAATGGAGGCTGGAGAAGAAGGGGACGTACTCATATCAGTTGTCTATTGCGTTGCGCATGTGATCGGTGCGTCCCAGGCGTGCGCGGCGACGGCGGTGCCATCGTCCCGCGACAAGCCTGAAACACAGGGCCAGGGTGCAATGCGACTCACAGGGCGCATCCCTACACCACAATGGTGTCAAACAGCGTGGCCGACTCGCTGGGCCGGGTGATGCGCCGGAACGCGACGGTGAAGGCGTTGCCGCCCGTGTCGCCGCGCGTGGTGCTGCGGTTCAACCGCTGGTAGCTGATGGAGGCGCCGTGGCGCTGGCACAATTCACGGCAGATATACAGGCCCAGGCCGCTGGAGCGGCTCTCGGATGAAAAGAAGGGCTCGAAAAGATGGCGTTCCACGGATTTGTCCATGGGGGCACCATCGCTCCAGACCTGCAGGCTCACCTGTCCATTGGGCGTGGTGCGGGTGGTGATGGCGAGGGAGTCCGGCTCCGGGCCCATGTAGCGCAACGCGTTGTCCAGCAGGTTGACCAGCACCCGGCGTAGATGCTCGGCATCAAACTCCACGTGGGCGCCAGCGGCGTCGAGCTGCACTTGAGCGCGGCGGCGGGACGTATCGTGGGCTTGCCAGTCGTTCCATATCTGGGCCACGGTGTCGTCCAGCGCCAGGGCGGACGCGGGGGCGTGGCTGATTTGGTGCTGCACGCGGGCAATGTCCAGCACTTCCTCAGCAATGCGGGCAAGGCGGTCCGCGTTCTGCTGCACCATGGCTGCTAGCCGCTTCTGGGCGGGGTCGTGCAGGTCTTCTTCCAGAAGTGCGTTGGCTTGCACGATGGCGGCGAGCGGGTTGCGGATCTCATGGGCCACGGCGGCCGACATGCGGCCCATGGCGGCCAGCTTCTCCGTGCGCAGGCGGGCTTCCATTTCGCGCAGGTCGTGCAGAAACATCACGCACAGACGTTCGCTGCGGGTGTGATTGGCGGCTTCTCGGGTGGAGGTGAGCCAGGTGCGCACGTGCAGGCCGGTGGGGCTTTGCCCAGGATGCAGCAAATCCACGTCCGCTGTCTGGGGCTGCTCCTGGCGGAAAGTGCGGCGCGCCAGCAGCACCAGCGGGTGCCACGGGGCTTCGGATGCCAGGGCAAAGGGGGGTACGGGCAGCGCGGCGCTGCCCAGCAGTTGCAGTCCTGCGGGGTTGGCCAGGCGCACCGTGTCGTTCTCGTCCACCACCAAGACCCCGTCGGTCAGGTTCTGTATGACAAGAGCGGCCACCTGGGCCTGCACCTGCGCTGCCACCTGGCTTTGCTGGGCCAGTTCCTGCTCCCGCGTGAGGCGGGTGGCCAACTGGTGCACCAAGTAGCTCACGATAAAGTAACCCGTGCCGGTGAGCGCGCTCTGCAGGTACCGTTGGGCGTCGTCACCACCGGCTCGCGTACCCAGCCACCAAGCCCAGGCCAGCAACAGCAGGGTCACGCCGGCGGTGGTGCCCAGAGCCAGTGTGAGTGTGCCCAGCACGGCCGCCATAAGAATGGGCAGGCCGAACAGGGGCGTGAAGTTCATGGCCCCCACCTGCAGCAACTGCAGGGCGGAAATCGCAGCCAAGTCCACACCGATGGAGGGCAGCCATTGCGGGCCGGCACTGGGCGACGGCGGGGCGTGTCGCGCCAGCACGCGCAGCAGCACCGTGGCCACCAGGTAGGCCAAGCACACCGCCAGCACTCCCTGTTCGGCCACCTGGTTCACCATCTGCCCCACGCCTTGCAGGACCAGCAGTGCCAGCGCCACCATCACCCGGGCGCTCAGGAATCCCCGCCACAGGCGCACGAATGATGCGTCTGCCGCAGACCAAAGGGGTCCAGGCGTCGGTGTCTGCATGGTTCTCAGGCCGGGCCCAGGCGCTGGTGCTCGGCGCAGCAGTAGGCGTCGCTGCCCAGCATCAAGGCGTCGGACCGGGGGACGTGCACGCCGCAATGGGCGCAAGCCAGCATGTCTTGCGGCAGGGCCGGCGTCTGGGGATGTTGCCGAGGGGCGGCAGTGTCCGAAGGCCTACGGCTGCGCCAGATGCCGAACGCCACCAGCAGAACCACCAGCAGGAGCAGGTACTTCATGGGGCGCGTCCCAGCACGACTTCCATCACAAATCGTGAGCCCACATAGGCCAGCAGCAGCAGCGTCGAGCCCGCATACAGCACGCGCACGGCATTGCGGCCGCGCCAGCCAAATCGCGCTCGGCCCAGCAGCAGCGTGGCAAAAGTCAGCCACGACAGCAGCGAGAAGATGGCCTTGTGGTCCCAGCGCCAGGCGCGGCCGTAGAGCGTGTCGCCAAACAGCCAGCCCGCCAGCAGCGTGGCCGTGAGCAGCACGAAGCCGGCCGTCACGAAGCGAAAGGTCAGCCGCTCCAGCGTGAGCAGCGGAATGCCGCTGTGGGGATCCTCGGCCTGACGGATGTGTCGCTCGGCGCGCGTCATGAGCCAGGCGTGCACCACTGCGGCGGCAAACAGGCCATAACACGCGATGCCCAGCGCGAGGTGAAGAGGCAACCAGGCGGATGCTGCGACATGCAGGGGTTGGCCGGGGAACAGCATGGCCAGCACGATGGCTGCGGCGCCCAGTGCGGCCAGCACCCAGCGGGCCTGCATCTGCGGGAACAGCTGCCGCTCCACCGCATAAACCGTCAGCACCAGCCAGGCTGTCATCGACAGCGCGGGTGCAAAGCCAAAGCGGGGCGCCTCGCCCCACAGGCCCCATACCAGCACGGCACCGTGCAGCGTCCAGGCCAGCAGCAGCGCGTTGCGGGATGCCGCGGCACTCAGGCGGGACGCCGCAGCAGCTGGAACGGCGTAGGCCATGGCAGCTGCCAGGGCAAGAAGCCAGCTGGCAGGGGAGCTACTCGCTAAAATCATGGATACAGTTTAGCCTTTCGCCCCACCGCCAGCGCCCTGGCGGGCTTGCGCGCTCCGCCCAGCGTTGATGCCGCGCAGGCAACACCGGAACATCTCTCTATGGCCTCCGCCCTTACCGACAAACTCACGCGCCTAGTCAAGGAGATGCGTGGCCAGGCCCGCATCACCGAATCCAATGTGCAGGACATGCTGCGCGAGGTGCGCATGGCCCTGCTGGAGGCCGACGTGGCCCTGCCCGTGGTGCGCGACTTCATCGCCCGCGTGAAGGAAAAGGCCCTGGGCCAGGAGGTGCTGGGCTCGCTCAAGCCCGGGCAGACGCTGGTCAGCATCGTCAACCGCGAGTTGGCTGCCACCATGGGCGAGGGCGTTGCCGACATCAACCTGGCCGCCCAGCCGCCCGCCGTCATCCTGATGGCCGGCCTGCAAGGTGCGGGCAAGACCACCACCACAGCCAAGCTGGCCAAGCATCTGATCGAAAAGCGCAAGAAGAAGGTGCTGACCGTGTCGGGCGACGTGTACCGCCCGGCCGCCATCGAGCAGCTCAAGACCGTGACCAAGCAGGCCGGCGCCGAGTGGTTCCCGAGCACGGCCGACCAGAAGCCGCTGGACATTGCCCGCGCTGCCATCGACTATGCGAAGAAGCACTTCTTCGACGTGCTGCTGGTGGACACGGCCGGGCGCCTGGCCATCGACGAAGCCTTGATGAAGGAAATCAAGGACCTGCACGCCGCGCTGAACCCCGTCGAGACCTTGTTCGTGGTCGATGCCATGCAGGGCCAGGACGCGATCAACACCGCCAAGGCGTTCAAGGAGGCGCTGCCGCTCACCGGCATCGTGCTGACCAAACTGGACGGCGACTCGCGCGGCGGCGCTGCGCTGTCGGTGCGGCAGATCACGGGCGCGCCCATCAAGTTTGCGGGCGTATCCGAAAAGATCGACGGCCTGGAGGTGTTCGATGCGGAGCGCCACGCGGGCCGCATCCTGGGCATGGGCGACATTGTGGCGCTGGTGGAGCAGGTCACTGCCGGTGTGGACATGGAGGCAGCCCAGAAGCTGGCCGCCAAGGTGAAGAGCGGCGACGGCTTTGACCTGAACGACTTTCTTGCGCAGATCCAGCAAATGAAGCAGATGGGCGGCCTCTCCAGCCTGATGGACAAGCTGCCGTCCCAGCTGACTGCTAAAGCGGGCGCACTGGACATGGACAAGGCCGAGAAGGACATCAAGCGCAAGGAAGGCATTATCCAGAGCATGACCCCGCTGGAGCGCCGCAAGCCTGAGCTCATCAAGGCCACACGCAAGAAGCGCATTGCTGGCGGCGCGGGCGTTCAGGTGCAGGAGGTCAACCGCCTGCTCAAGGAGTTTGAGCAGATGCAGGAGATGATGAAGAAGATGAAGGGTGGCGGCCTGATGAAAATGATGAAGCGCATGGGCGGCATGAAGGGCCTGGGCGGCGGCATGCCCAAGATGCCGTTCTGAAGACCGTCAACTCCTCAGCACGGCGGCCGGACAGTGCGGCCCCGCCAACCCCCAAAAGCCCCAGGCGGAGTTCTCTTCTCCTGGGGCTTTTGCCTTCTCCGGTGCGGGGCGCACTGCACGCCACATGCCCGGCACGCCGGGCGGCCCCAGCTCCGCGCGCTCAGGGACTGGGGATCGGTTGCAGCCACTGGCCCAGCGGCTGCTCCGCCCAGGCCTTGGCCTCGTCGCCCACAAAGATGCGCGGGCGTGAGGGCGGGAGCTTGCGGCGCTTCTCCTGCGCGGCGATGGCCTTCTGGGCCTCCTCCATCCACTCCGTGGCCGAGCGGCTGCCCGCCTCGGGCTGGCCGAACAGCGCCTCGGCAAACGGCGTGTGGTTGCCGGGATAGCGGCAGTTGAAGCTGGTGCGCCGTACGTCCGTCGCCGTCAGCACGACGCGGTTGGCGGCCTTGAGGGGCTCGATGAAAGCGCCGCTGTAGCAGGCGGACAGCACGACGAGCGTGGGCACGTCCTTGAGCGGCGCGAGCGCTTCACTCAGCATGCGAGGCGTGAGGGGCTGCAGGTGCTTGCCGGCGGCATTGATGTTCAGCAAACCGGGATTGGCGTGGGTCGAGATGAACAGCAGCACCCGGTCGCGCGGCTGGGCCACTTCGGCGGTTTTGGACATCACCAACGCAAAGTTCTCCACCGTGACCTGGGGCCAGTCGCTGCTCTGGTCGCGCGCCGGATTCGCCAGCTTGACCAACAGCGCGTTGGGGTCGATGTCCTTCACCCATTTCTCGGCCAGCTCCACGTCGTTGCGGAACGCCTTGGCCTGCGAGTGCATGGCCAGGCCCGCAAAAATGATGCGGCCCGGCGGCTCGGGTGGCGGCGGCGGCGCGGCAGGGGCCTCGGCCACGGGGGGCTGGGCAGGGGGCTGCGGGGTGAACATGCCACAACCTGCTAGCAGGGAGGTCAGGGCAACGATGGCGCTGGACTGGACCAGCAGCCGCCGACCGGCGGCAGGGACAATGGATAACGGTGGCATCAATGTCGGCGCGCAGCGCTGCGCGGGAGGATCGGTGCTGGCGGGGCAGCAAGAGGATCCGCACACTGGGTGCGGGTGTGCAAAGGGTCCCTATCCTAAAGGTGCTCCGAAGGCGTGGTGGACCGTTGCTCGCTGCAAAATTTCAAGCGTTTTTGCCGTCTAGCGCTTATCTGGAAAGCGCTAATAGCTATCAAAACAGAAGCAGATAAGACGAAGCCGGTGCATGCACCGGCTCCCATTTTGTGAACGCTCTTTCAGATTGTCACAATGCCGCGGGGCTCGCCAACTGGCGCGCATGCAGCCAGGCGCGGCGCAGCACTGGCGGCGACCAAGCCTCTTCGGGGATCAGCAGGATTCGCTGATCGCGCGCTGACTTGCCCAGGGCGATCTGGCTGGTGATCACGGCCATGGGGATGGCCAGTGCCAGCGGCAGGCCTACGGGCAGCAGCCACAGCAGCGCGCCGCTGTCGATCAGCGAAACGCCCAGAGCCAGCAGGGCAATGATGGCGCTCATGGGCGCAAGCTGGCGCATGGCATGGCTCCAAGGCACCGCGTGCGCTTCGCGCGGAGGCGACTTCCATTCCAGCTTCAGGCCCGTAAGAGCGATCAGCACAAACAGCGAGTGGGCCAGCATACGCACGGGCGCCTGCAAAACGGCCATTACGCTTTCGACGACTGCGCTCTTGAGCAGGCTGGCGGCGCCGCCGTACTGCTGCTGCTCGCGTCGCATGAAGACGGCGGCCACCCCCAGGATACGCGGCAGGAACAGCATGCACAGCGTCCACGACCACAGCGCGATCAGCTCGCTGGGAAGAATGTTCCAGTCGGCCACCAGCTTGGCGCCCGACAGCCACAGCGCGGTGCCCAGGGTCAGAAATGCGAGCCACAGCGGGGCCGACAGGTAGGCCATGGCACCCGTCACGAACATCGAGCGGTGCACGGGATGGATGCCGGGCTCGGCCATGAGGCGCGCGTTCTGCAGGTTGCCCTGGCACCAGCGGCGGTCGCGCTGCAGCTCGGCCAGCAAGTCGGGGGGTTGCTGCTCGTAGCTGCCGATCAGGTCGGACACCAGCCACACGTGGTAGCCAGCGCGGCGCATCAGTGCGGCTTCGACAAAGTCGTGCGACATGATTCCGCCCGCCAAGCCGCCCTTGCCCTTGATGGGGGCCAGCGCGCAGTGCTGCATGAAGGGCGCGACGCGGATGATGGCGTTGTGGCCCCAGTAGTGCGACTCGCCCAGCTGCCAGTACTGCATGCCCAGCGTGAACAGGCGACCGGTAACGCGGGATGCAAACTGCTGCGCACGCGCGTGCAGCGTGACGTGGCCGATGGCTTGCGTGGCGGTCTGGATTATGCCGGCGCTGGGGTTGGCCTCCATCAGCTTGGCCATGGAGACGATGCAGTCGCCGCTCATCACGCTGTCGGCATCCAGTACCACCATGTAGCGGTAGTCCTTGCCCCAGCGGCGGCAGAAGTCGGCCACATTGCCTGCCTTGCGGTGTGTGCGCCGCGTGCGCAGGCGGTAATACACCTGCACCTGGGGCTGCTGGCTGTGCCCGGCCAGTGCGGTGCGCAGTTCCTCCCATGCAGCGCGCTCGGCGCGGGCGATCTCGGGGTCGTAGCTGTCGGACAGCACGAACACGTCGAAGGTGGCGCCGTGCCCGGTCGCTGCGACCGATTCACAGGTGGCGCGCAGGCCTGCGAACACAGTGTTCACATCCTCATTGCAGATGGGCATGATGATGGCCGTGCGCGCGTCGGGCGCCAGCGTGTGCCCGGCTACGCTGCGCACCGAGAGCGCATGTTTGTCCCCGCGCACCATCACCCAGAAGCCCATGAGGCCGGTCAGAAACCCGGTGACGACCCAGGCCGAGAGCAGCGCAAACAGCGCGATCTGGCCGTATCCCAGCCAAGCGCTGTCGTAGTCGGGCTGCACCCCGGCAAACAGCGTGCTGGCAAAGGCGGTGGTCAGCACCGTCAGCAGCGCAAAGGTCCAGCGGCGGCGCTGGGCTGCCCCCTGCCAGGCCTGGTCGTTCGGCAGGCCGGCGGCGGGTGATGCAGCAGCGGGCAACTTGGTGCGCCCCGTCAGGCGCATCAGCACCGCCGTGCCAATGCTGTTCCAGAAGCCGCGCCACGGCACCTGCGGCATGGAGCCGCGGTTGATGGGCGGTGCCGTGACGGCGCTGGGGTGGCGCTCTTCACGCAGCGGGCTGCGGCGGCTTTCCACCGGGCGTGGGTAGGCGGCGCCACGCCGCGCCACCACGGCAGGGGCTGCCGTGGCGTGTGAGCGGTGGGGGCCCGAAGGGTTTACTCGGGAAGACTGATGTGCGTCCATGTTTCACTCACTGCGTGGTTATCGTGTTGAAGAAATGCGCGCAGCTCGATCGGGCGATCGGCCTTCAGGCGCTCGATGCGCACGGTCATGCGCCATTGGTTGGTGGCCGGATTGCGGTAGACGAGGTTTTCCAGCACCTTGCCGTTGGCATCGCTGGTGACCACGGCCTTCACGGCGGCGTTGTCGGGCAAGGCCTTCAAGGCCGGGCCCTCGAAATCGACCACGTACTGCGTCTGGCGGCGCAGCGCGTCGGCAGACAGCTTGGTGTAGCCCATGCCCCGGCGCGACTGCGTGGCCCAGGCTCCGGGCGGGCGCTGCTGCTCATCGCCCTGCCAACTCAGCTCGTAGGCAAACTCCAGGGGCTGCCCAGGCGGTGGCAGCTGCGCGGGCACCCAGTACGCGACGATGTTGTCGTGGGTCTCGTCTGGGGTGTTCAGTTGCACCAGCTCGACCCGGCCCGCGCCCCAGTCGTGCAAGGGGCGCACCCAGGCACTGGGGCGCCGCTCATAGCGGGCTTCCACGTCTTCGTAGCTGGCCCACTGGCGGTCACGCTGCATCAGGCCGAAGCCCTTGGGGTTCTTGGTGGCAAACGAGGTGACGACCGTCTGCTTGGGGTTCTGCAGCGGGCGCCACAGCCATTCGCCTTCGCCCGTGGCCACCATCAGGCCATCGGAGTCATGCACCTCGGGGCGGAAGTCTTCCTTGCGGGGCTGGTTCTCGCCAAAAAAGAACATGCTGGTCAGCGGCGCAATGCCCAGCGTGGCGACGGGCGGCTTGCCCGTGCCGGCACGCAGGAAGACGCGGCTGCGCACGGTGGTCGTGGTGCTGGTGCCTGGCGTGATGTCGAACTGGTACGCGCCCGTGGCGCGGGGGGAATCCATCAGCGCGTACACCCGCACCTGCGTGGCCTGCGGCTCGGGCTTGACCAGCCAGAACTCGGTGAAGCGCGGAAACTCCTCGCCCGCGCCGCCCACGGTGTCGATCGCCAAACCACGCGCGGAGAGGCCGTATTGCTGCCCCTTGCCCAGCGCCCGGAAGTAACTGGCGCCCTGGAACACCACCAGTTCGTCCTTGTAGTCGGGCGAGTTCACGTGGTTGTGCAGGCGAAAGCCCGCAAAACCCAGATCGCCCCAGGCCTGCGGGTTGACCCGGTTCTTGCCATAGTCGAAATCGGCGCGGCTGTAGCTGATGTGGCGCGCGCCCTGTGGCGTCACTTCGTTCAGCAGCACAGGCTCGGTCTGGTACAGGCCAAGGTGGAAGAACATGGCCTCGAACGGCAGCTTCTCGTTGCGCCACAGCGCGCGGTCCGGCCGCCAGCGGATGTCGCGCACTTGGTCGTAGTTGAGCTGGGCGAGGTCTGCGGGCAGCTTGTCGTTGGCGGCGCGATACGGCTTGGCGGCCCGCTCGCTGGCCAAGCGGGTCAGGCTTTCGAAATCAAAGCCTGGCTCCAGCCGCGCCTGAACAGGTGCTTGGGCCTGGGCAGCGCCAGCGAGCAGCATGGCTGCAAGCGCTGCCACAGCCTGCCGGGCACAGCGGGCTGTAGTCGAAAAACGAGGGAAAAAGGCGTCCATGCCGACATCTAGGGCAAACCCTGTGCCAGCATAAAAAAATCCAATTAAATCAAAGACTTATGCGCCATTTGCCTTGTAAGTTTTTGTGCCGGGCTGCGGCAAACACCTCAAACAAGGCTTTTTTGTCGTGGTTTAGCGACGAGGCCTTGTAGGCGATTTGGAAACGCCTTTTAAATCAATCACTTACTCGTGTCGCTCATCGGCGACGTCGTCGCCGGGCGCACCGTCGGCCTTGAAATTGCCCGGGGTCAGGGCGTGTTTTTGCAGCAGGCGATAGAACTCCGTGCGGTTGCGCTGGGCCAGGCGCGCAGCGTCTGCCACATTGCCGTCCGTCATCTTGAGCAGACCCACCAGGTACTCGTGTTCGAAGCGCTGGCGTGCCTCGGCAAAGCTCAGCACCTGTGTGGACGGGGTGCGCAGCGCGCGCTGCACCAGCGTCAGCGGCACCAGGGGCGTGGTGGACAGGGCGCAGACTTGCTCCACCACGTTGAACAGCTGGCGCACGTTGCCGGGCCAGGCGGCGGTGGTCAAAGCGCGCAAGGCTTCGGGCGCAAACCCCGACAGGCGCTTGTCGTATTTGCGCGCCAACTTGTCGAGGAAGTGGTTCGCCAGCAGGGGAATGTCTTCGCGTCGCTCGGCCAGCGTGGGCAGCACCAGGGTCACCACGTTCAGCCGGTAGTACAGGTCTTCGCGGAACTGCCCCGTGCCCATGGCGCTTTCCAGGTCGCGGTGCGTGGCGGAGACGATGCGCACATCCACGGGAATCGACTGGCTCGCCCCAACGGGGCGCACGGCGCGCTCCTGCAGCACGCGCAGCAGCTTGACCTGCAGGGCCGGTGGCATGTCTCCGATTTCATCCAGCAGCAGCGTGCCGCCATCGGCCGCCTGGAACAGGCCCTTGTGGTTGCTGACCGCGTCGGTAAATGCGCCCTTGACGTGGCCGAACAGTTCGGACTCCAGCAGCGCCTCCGGGATGGCCCCGCAGTTGACCGCTACAAACGGTTTGGCCGCGCGCGGGCTGGCGCGGTGGATGGCCTGGGCCAGCAACTCCTTGCCGGCGCCGCTCTCGCCCTGCAGCAGCACGCTGGCATCCGACTGGGCCACCATGTAGGCCTCGGCCAGCAGGTCGGTCATGCGCGTGGACCGGCTCACGATGCTGGCGCGCCAGGCCTCGTTGGCATGGGCGTGGGTCACGGCCGGAGCGCTCAGCGCAAGCGCCTGCGCAATCTTCTCCAACAGGTCGCGGCCGTCGTACGGTTTGGTGAGGTAGGTGAACACGCCGCGGGACGTGGCCTCGACCGCGTCCGGAATGGTGCCGTGCGCCGTGAGCAGGATCACCGGCAGCGATGGGTGGCGCGCCCGAACGTCGTCGAACAGGGCCAGGCCATCGCGGCCGGGCAGGCGCACGTCGCTCAGCACCAACTGTGGCCGTGCGACGTCCAGCTGCGCAAGGGCTGCCTCGGCCGAGCCCACGGCCACCACCTCGTAGCCCGCGCCCTGAAGCCGCAGGGACAGCAGCCTCAGCATGTCGGCATCGTCGTCCACCACCAGGATGCGGGCGCCAGCGTGGGGGCGGGAGGAAGAAGAAGTCTGCGTGGCCATGGAAAGCTTGGAAGGTGGCATCGATCAGGGCGAGGGCCGCGGGGCGTTGTTGCTGCCACCGTTGGCCGAGGTGGGCGGGGTGGGCGCTGGGGCAGGACGGGTGGTCAGGCTGCGCTCAATGGCGCGCACGGCCTCCAGGCGTTCGTTGAGCTGGTCGTTGCGGCGCTGCGCGTCGCGCAGCTGCTGGTTCTGCCGCTCCAGTTGCTCTTCCAGCCGCCGCTGTTGCAGCAGCCGGGCTTCCAGCACGCGTGCGAGCGGGTGCAGCGGCTGCGCCTGCGGGCCCTTGTTGCCCAGCACGCGCTGCACCAAGCCAAGGGCGCGGGCGGTGTCCACAGGCTGGCGGGTCTGCACCAGGGCGCTGGCCAGCAGCAGCGGGTTTTCTACCGCCGCCTCCTCGGCCTCGGCAAGCCGCGCGATCTCCCGGGCCAGGTCGGGCGGCGCCAGACGCAGGGTGGCATCCATCTGGGCGAGCACGGTGGTGACCGGGTCTGCCGCTTCCACCTTGCCTGGCTTGGCGTCCGGGGCCTCGGCGCTGTCTGCACGGGGCGGCTCGGGCGGCTGTACCACCTCTGTCGGGGCAGGCCGAGGAGGCTCGGGCGGCGGCATGGGTGCGGGCGGAGGGGTGCTGCACGCCCCCAGCGCGCACGCCATCAAGCCCGTGACCGCCCACAGGGCGGGAGGGCGACGCAGCACGGGGGAGGGTTGCAGAGGGCTAGGAGGCATGCGGTAGTTCAATGCGAAAAAAGGAGTGGACGCCCTCGTCCACCAGTTGCACGCGGCCGCCGTGGGCGACGATGTATTCGTGCACGATGGACAGCCCGATCCCCGTGCCGCGCACGGCGTCGTCGGGCTGGCGTTCGCCCCGGTAAAAGGGCTCAAAAATCAGGTCACGGTCGGCGCTGGCCACGCCCGGCCCCTGGTCGGTCACGTCGATGCGCACCGTGCCCGGGTGCCGAGATAGCAAGAGGCGCACCGTGCCGCCTTTGGGCGAGAACCGGATCGCGTTGGACAGCAGGTTGCTGACGGCGGACGCGATCTTGTCCGGGTCGACCGCCACCGTCAGCTCGGGGCCTTCGGCAAGCACGCGCAGCCCGCGGGCCTGCCACTGCAGGCGCTGGGCTTCGACTTGCGACTCCAGCAAGGCCAGCAGCGGGGTGTCGCGCCGCTGCAGCTGGCGGGCCTCAAAGGCCGCTGCATTGAAGCGCAGCAGCGCCTCGATCTCGTTTTGCAGTACCAGCGTGTTGTGGTGCAGGATCTGCGCAATCTCCCGCTGCCCGGCGGTCAGCTCGCCGGTAACGCCATCCTGCAGCAGGGCCACGCCTTCGCGCAGGGCGGCCAGCGGGGTCTTGAGTTCATGCGAGACATGGCGCAAGAAGCGGGCCTTGTCGGCATCCAGCTCCAGCAGCCGCAGCCGCAGCCATTCCAGCTGCTGGCCCACGCGGCGCATGTCGTCGGGGCCGCTCACGACAACGGCCTCGTCGAGCTGGTTCTCGCCAAGCCGGCGGATGGCGTTCTCCAGCCGCTTGAATGGCCGCGCAAGCCAGATGCCCAGCGCCAGGGCCAGCGTGAGCGCCAGCACGATGGCGCCCACCACCTGGTGCGTCACGCTGCGGCGGCTGTCCTCCACGCGAGCCTCCAGGGCCTTGTTGCGCTGGTCGTTCACGTCCTGCACGGCCTGGGCAATCACCGTATGGAGCACTTCCAGCGCCGCAAACTCATCGGCGACACGGCGCTCGTTTTCCAGCGCGCGCTCGGGGGGCGCATCCAGCAGGGCCTTCACCGTCTCCAGGCGGCGCGTCCACTGGTCGGCCAAATCCTGTGGCAGGCCTCCGCCTTGCAGTTTTTCCAGAAGTGCCTGCGCTTCGCCCGTCATGTCGTTGAAACTCCGGCGCAAGGTGGCGTCGCGCAGCACCAGAGACTGGCGGGCCGAACGCTCCAGCGCCTGCCCTCGCTGGTTCAGCGACTGCGCGGCGGCATTCAACGCCGTGGCCTGGGTAGCGCCCAGTCGGCTCTGCACCATCAGCTGTTCCAGCGTGTGCAGGGCCCGCAACGAACTCACACCCAGCAGCCCGGCGATCATCAAAAAGGCGAGCAGCAGCAGCTGCTGGAAAGAGAGCCCGTGCAGGGCGCCTTCGGGCAGCGAGCGGGAGCGTGGGAGGCTGTCAGCCGACATGCGGTGGGTTGCGTGGAGAAAGACGTCGTAAGGTGGTCAGTCGTCAGGCTGCCAGGGCTGGTTCCCGCGTGACCACCTCGCCGCGCAGGGTATAGGCCTTGGCTTCGGTGATGGTCACATCCACCATCTGGCCCACCAAGCGGGGCTGGCCCACAAAATTGACGACGCGGTTGCACTCGGTGCGGCCCATCAGCTCGGTGGAGTCGCGCTTGGAGGCGCCCTCCACCAGAATGCGTTGCACCGTGCCCACGCGGCTTTCGCTGATGGACTTGATGTTCGCGTTGATGACGCCCTGCAGGTGCTGCAGGCGGCGCAGCTTCACGTCGTGCGGCGTGTCGTCGTGCAGGCCTGCTGCGGGCGTGCCGGGGCGGGGGCTGAAGATGAAGCTGAAGCTGTTGTCGAAGTGGATGTCGTCGATAAGCTTCATCATCTTGTTGAAGTCGTCCTCGGTCTCGCCGGGGAAGCCCACGATGAAATCGCTGCTCATGGCCAGGTCGGGTCGGATGGCGCGCAGCTTGCGGATGGTGCTCTTGTATTCCATGGCCGTGTAGCCGCGCTTCATGGCCATCAGGATGCGGTCGCTGCCGTGCTGCACCGGCAGGTGCAGGTGGCTGGCCAGCTTGGGCAGCTTGGCGTAGGCCTCGATCAGCCGTGGCGTGAACTCGTTGGGGTGGCTGGTGGTGTAGCGAATGCGTTCGATTCCGGGGATGTCTGACACGTATTCGAGCAGCAGGGCAAAGTCGGCAATCTCGGCCGTGCCGCCCATCTTGCCCAGGTAGGCGTTCACGTTCTGGCCCAGCAGGGTAATTTCCTTCACGCCCTGGTCGGCCAGGCCGGCCACTTCCACCAACACGTCGTCAAACGGGCGGCTCACCTCTTCGCCCCGGGTGTAGGGCACCACGCAGTAGCTGCAGTATTTGCTGCAGCCTTCCATGATTGACACAAAGGCCGAAGCCCCTTCGACCCGCGCGGGCGGCAGGTGGTCGAACTTTTCAATCTCGGGGAAGCTGATGTCCACCTGTGGCTTGTCCAGGCGCTCGCGCTGATTCAGCATCTCGGGCAGACGGTGCAAGGTTTGCGGGCCAAACACCACGTCCACATAGGGGGCGCGCTTGATGATCTCGGCGCCTTCCTGGCTGGCCACGCAGCCGCCCACGCCAATCTTCACGCCGCGCGCCTTCAGGTGCTTGATGCGGCCCAGGTCGCTGAAGACTTTTTCTTGCGCCTTCTCGCGCACCGAGCAGGTGTTGAAGAGGATGAGGTCGGCCTCGTCCACGTTCTGCGTGGGCTCGTAGCCTTGGGCGGCGTTGAGCACGTCGGCCATCTTGTCCGAGTCGTACTCGTTCATCTGGCAGCCGAAGGTTTTGATGAAGACTTTTTTGGCCATGGCGGTCTGTCGCTGTCGGAAAAAGGATGCGGCGGCGCGCCCGAGGCGGCGCCGCACGTTGCAAAGGCCGGGCCGCGCTCAGCGGCTCGAACGGGGTGGGTTACTTCTGGACCGCGTCGTACTCGGAGCGGTAGTTGCGATCCACCGTGTCGCTGCCCTTGCGGGGCTGGTCGGCTTCGCCCTGGCTCAGGATCCAGGCGGTCTGGAGCATGCCCGTGCTGGGCTCGATCAGGTAGTTGACCCGGAAGCTCTGGCCCAGCACCGTGTGGGCCATGACCAATGTGTTCTGCGGGCTGAAAAGCCGCATGCCGGGGGCCATGCGGATGGCGCGGCCATTGAGCGTGGCGTCCGACGCGGCTGTGATGGTCAGCGTGCCGCGCAGTGCGGCGTCGGGGAAGGTGCGCATGCCGCCCAGGGCCGATTGCACCTGGGCACTGGCCGGCAGCATGCCGCCAAGCAGAGCGCAGCCCAGGCCAAGGGCGAGGGCATGCTTCAGAAACCGGGAGGGTGAGGGTGTGTGTGCAGCGTTCATGGGGCAGCGGTTCTTGGTTTATATCCAGGGGCTGGAGGGGCGATTCTACGGGGGTCCCTAAGATGCGCGGCAAACCACCACGCAAGGCACCGTTCATGAGCACAGCATTGGAGCAGGCCCGGGAGGCCTTTTTGCGCGGCGTAGCGCTGTTCGAGGGCGGGCAGTACGACGCCGCCGACGGGGCGTTTGCAGAGGCCCTGGCGCTGGCACCGGGGCGGGCGTCCGTGCTGCTGAACCTGGGGGTGACCAAGGTGCACCGGCAGCTTTTTGCAGAAGCGGAACCTGTGCTGCAGGAGGCCCTGGCGGCCGACGACTCGCTCGCAGACGGCTGGGCGGCGCTGGGACTGTCCCAAATGGAGCTGGGGCGGTGGGAGGTCGCGCTGCGCAGCCATGAAAACGCGGTGGAACGCGGTGCCGGCACCGCCGCCGTCCACATGCGCCTGGGCCAGTGCCTGGCGCGTGCAGGGCGTACCACTGAGGCGCTGGCCGCGCTGGAGACCGCCGTGGCGCTGGACGCCAACCTGGCCGAGGCGTGGAGCCAGCTGGGCCATCTGCGGCGCGACCTGCAGCAGCCGGCCGAGGCCGCGCGCTGTTATCAGAACGCGCTGGAGAGAGGCGCGGATGCGGAGCTGCACCGCTACTATCTCGCGGCCTTGCAGCACGGCGCACCAGTGGCGCACGCGCCGCGTCAGTACGTGCAAACCCTGTTCGACCAGTACGCCGAAGAGTTTGAGGACCACCTGGTGGGCCAGTTGCGCTACCAGGGGCACCGGGTGCTGGTGGAGCAGCTGCCCGCCGCCTGCCCACCCCGGTTCGACCACGTGTTGGACCTGGGCTGCGGGACCGGCCTGTGCGGCCCCTACATCCGGCCGCGCGCTGACCAACTGGTGGGCCTGGACCTGTCGCCCGCCATGTTGGACAAAGCCCGTGCCCGCGGCGTGTACGACCGCCTGATCGAGGGCGACCTGGTGGACGCGCTGCGCGGCGAGACCGCCCGGTTTGACCTGGTGCTGGCTGCGGACGTGTTCATCTACGTGGGCCATCTGGACGATGCGTTTGCGCAGTTGGCCCAGCGCATGCGCCTGGGCGGCTGGCTGGCCTTCACCATCGAGGAAGCGCATGCCAGCGGCGGAGAGCCGCAGTTGTTGCCCAGCCTGCGCTATGCGCACCCGCTTGGCTATGTGGACGCGCTGGCCGATCGGCACGGCTTTCAGGTGGCCCACGTCCACAGCGCCCCGCTGCGCTGGGACCAGGACACGGGTGTGCCTGGAAAGTACGTGTATCTGCAGAAGAGCTGAAAAACGATAGCTGCCAGCGCTTGCTGTTATTGACTTTGACAGTGTTTATGCAGTCAAAGCCAATGGATAAGAGCGCTACCAGCTATGAATTTTGACAGGTTGGCCAATAAAAAAACCCACAGTGTGCAGACACTGTGGGTTGGAAGCTGGTGGTGGTACCGGGACTTGAACCTGGGACATCAGCATTATGAATGCTGCGCTCTAACCAACTGAGCTATACCACCGAAGCCGCAAATTATAGAACAGAATTTATTGGTGCGTAAAGTTCGCGGGGCGTTTGTTCATGAACGCGTCCATGCCTTCCTTCTGGTCCTGGGTGGCGAACAGCGCATGGAACAGACGGCGCTCGAACATCACGCCGTCGGACAGCGAGCCTTCGAACGCGCGGTTGACCGATTCCTTGGCGGCCATCACGGCAATCTGCGAGAAGCCAGCGATGATGAGTGCCGCGCCCAGCGCTTCGTCCATGAGTTTGTCGAACGGCACCACGCGGCTTACCAGGCCGGCGCGCTCGGCCTCCACCGCGTCCATCATGCGGCCCGTGAGCGCCATGTCCATGGCCTTGGACTTGCCCACCGCGCGGGGCAGGCGCTGCGTGCCGCCCGCGCCGGGGATGACGCCGAGCTTGATTTCGGGCTGGCCGAACTTGGCGTTGTCCGCAGCGATGATGAAGTCGCACATCATGGCCAGCTCGCAGCCGCCGCCCAGCGCAAAACCACTCACGGCGGCAATCACGGGCTTGCGGATGGAGCGAATGGCTTCCCAGTTGCGCGTGATGTAGTCGCCCTTGTAGGTGTCTGCGAAGCTGTACTTGGCCATCGCGCCGATGTCGGCGCCCGCGGCAAAGGCCTTCTCGCTGCCGGTGATGATGACGCAGCCGATCTTCTCGTCGGCATCGAAGGCCTTGAGGGCCTCGCCCAGCTCGTTCATCAGCTGGTCGTTCAGCGCGTTCAACTGCTTGGGGCGGTTCAGCGTAATCACGCCAACCTTGTCCGCTTCGGTGCGGACTTCGATGGTTTCGTAGGCCATGGAATCTCCTGGGTTATGGATTGTTATGGATGTCCTGCATAACCCTCGCGAGTCGGTGATGGCGCGGATTGGGAAAGGCCGCAAGGCGTCTTTTAGGAGCCAATAGCATGGCTATTGGCAAGAAAAGCAACGCCGCGGACTGCCCGAGGCCGCGCCATCACCGACCGCAGGGAGTTATGCAGGACATCCTTATGGTGGGGTGGAACCGGGCACAGCATATAACGAAGCAAGCTCGGCGCGCCCATCGAAGAACCGTGCCGTCAGTCCAGCCAGCGCGCCAGGGCTGCCGGGTCGGCGGGTGTCAGGCTGATGGTGTCGGGCGGGGCCGCTTGCACGGACTTGCCACTGCCAGCGGCCGCGGCGGTGCCATGGCGGGGCAGATCCAGCGGCAGGCGCAGCAGGCGGCCGTCGCGCGCCACCAGCGCCGTCACCTGGCGCTGCGCGCCGGCATAAAAGCTCACGTCGTCCAGCCGGGCAATGCGCCACTCCTGCTCCTGCACGGCAAGGCCCAGCCATTCGTCACCGGCCATCATCCCGGCCTTTTCTGCGGCGCTGCCGCGCAGAACGGTCTTGATGTGCACGCTGTGGTTCTCTGCCACGCGCAGGCCCAGTTGCTGCGCCAGCTGCGGCGTTTCGCCCTTCAGCGTCACGCCGTGGGCCGCCAGCAGGTCCGCCAGAGGTAGTTCATCCGTGCCATGCGCCCACTGCTGCAGCTCGTCGTCGAACGAGCGGCCGGCGAGCTCGCGCAGCACCTCGCGCAGGTCCGCCTCGGACATGGGGCCGCCTTCGGTGCGCGCCCACAGCGCGCGCAACACGTTGTCCAGCGTGGTTTTGCCCTCGCGCCGCAGTGCCAGGTCCAGGCACAGCGCCACCAGCGAGCCCTTGGTGTAGTAGCTCACGGTGGCATTGGGGGTGTTCTCGTCCTGGCGGTAGTACTTCACCCAGGCGTCAAAGCTCGCCTCGGCTACCGACTGCACCCGCCGGCCCGGCGTTTGCAGCACCTGGTTGATGGTCTTGGTGATGAGCTTCAGGTAAGTGGCATCGTCAATCAGCCCGGCCCTGCGCAGCAGCAGGTCGTCGTAGTAGCTGGTAAAGCCTTCGAAGAACCACAGAAGCTGTGTGTAGTTCTCGCGCGTGTAGTCGTAGGTGACAAATTCGGCCGGGCGCAGGCGCTTTACGTTCCAGGTGTGGAAGTACTCGTGGCTGATCAGGCCCAGCAGCGTGGTGTAGCCCTCGCTGGCGCGCGAGTCGCCCACCCGGGGCAGGTCGCGGCGGCCGCAGATCAGCGCGGTGGAATTGCGGTGCTCCAGGCCCCCGTAGCCATCGCCCACGGCATTGAGCATGAAGAGATAGTTCTTGAACGGCGCCTTGCCATCGCCATGCCAGAAGCGGATGTTGGCCTCGCAGATTTTCTGCGTGTCCGCCAGCAGGCGCTTGCCGTCGAAGGAAGGCGCAGCACCGGCCACCACAAAGCGGTGCGCCACACCACAGGCGGTAAAGCGGCCCATCCAGAACGTGCCCATCTCCACCGGGCAGTCCACCAGCTCGTCGTAGTCCGCTGCGGCGTAGTGGCCAAAGCCCTGGTCGTCCACGTCCAACGCGCTCAGTCCGGTGGCAACCGACCACGCCGAAGTCGCCGGTGTGCGTGCCACTTCCAGCACGTGGCGTTCCGATTCCTGCCCATGGACACGCAAGCACAGGCTGGTGCCGTTAAAAAACCCCCGCGCAGCGTCAAGCCAGGCGGTGCGCACCGAGTTGTCGTAGGCGCACACCGAGTAGGTCAGCACCAGCGGCTTGGCCGGCGTGCTGTCTGCGCGCCAGCGGTGTTTGTCCAGCTGGGTCAACGGCACCTCGCGCCGGCCTTGGCGGGCTTTCAGGTTCTGCAGGTTCTTGGAGAACTCGCGCACGAGGTAGCTGCCGGGTATCCACGCAGGCAGCGACACCTCCTGCCCTTGCGCAGGCTGTGCCACTGTGAGCGTGACGGTGAACAGGTGCGCGTTCAGGTCCGAGGGATCGACACGGTAGTGGAGGGGTGCAGAAGCGGAGTGGGCGGCAGGTCGGGCAGAGGTCATGGGCGTGGGCAGCGGCGCAGGCAACGGCAAACAGGGTGTCAGTTGGTGGTGGGTGTCTCGCCGCTCGCTTCCACAAGCCGCTTTTCCACTTCCTGCGCCCCGATGGCGCCTGGCACGCGCGTGCCGTTGGCGAAGATCAGCGTCGGGGTGCCCGTGATCTTGTGCTTGCGGCCAAACGCCAGATTGCGCTGGAGGGCGCTGGTGTCGCAGCTGGCTGCTGCAGGGGCCTTGTCGCGCACCATGTAGTCCTGCCAGGCGGCCGTCTTGTCCTTGGCACACCAGATGTTGCGCGACTTCTCGGCCGAGTCCGGGCTCAGAATGGGGTACAGGAACAGGTATACCGTGACGTTGTCCACGTTCTGCAGATCCCGTTCAAACCGCTTGCAGTAGCCGCAGTTCGGGTCTTCAAACACCGCCACCTTGCGCTTGCCGTCGCCCCGCACAATGGTGAACGCGTCCTTGAGCGGAAGCGCCGAAAAATCCACTGCCGTCAGTTTGGCGATGCGGTCTTCCGTCAGGTTGCGGCGAGCCTTGGTGTCGATAAGCTCCCCTTGGATCACGTAGTTGCCCTTGGCATCGGTGTAGAAAAGATCCGTGCCGATGCGCACCTCGTACAGGCCTTTCATGGGCGTGGGGCGCACTTCGTCGATCTTGTCCATCTGCGGAATGCGCTCTGCCAGCGCTTTGCGGATGTCGGACTCTTGGGCGGCGGCCGTGAGGCTGAGCGTGGCGAGGGCGAGGGCGGTCAGCAGGGTGGAAAACAGTTTCATGGTGGTCTCGATCGGTCAATTTCGTAAGTTCGCTCGCCCGTGCAAGGGCCACAGTCTTTCAATACATGCCCATGGCCTGGCGGGCCACAAAGGCCTTGAGCGGGCCGCTGCGCTCGAAGCCTTTCATGCCCCAATTGCGCAGCGCCTGCACCGGGCCCTCCTGGCGTGCAAACAGTTGCGCCAGTCCGTCCGTGGTCCACCCCATGGCCAGCACGGCGGCTTTGCGCTCCCGCTCGTAGCTGCGCAGCAGCTTCAAGTCGGCCACGCTGCGCCAGTAGTCGCGCCCGTGCAGCACACGGGCCAATACCTCCACATCCGCCAGGCCCAGGTTCAGCCCCTGGCCGGCCAGCGGGTGCACGTTGTGGGCGGCGTCACCCGCCAGCGCCCAGCTGCGGCGGGCGCCGCCGCTGTGCGGGTCAGGCCCGCACCACCGGTCGGCCGTTGCCAATTGCAGGGGCCAGGCTGCGCGCTCGGCGCACAGCGCCAGCGTGCCCAACGTTCCGTGGCTGGCAGCTTGCAACTTCTCTACAAAGGCTTCGGGCGACAGGGCCATCAGCGGCGCGGCATGGTCGTGCAGGACGGACCACACAACGGCCACGGAGTTCCCCGTGGGCCCGTCAAGCGGTAGAAACGCAAGAATGCCCTCGGGAGAGAACCACTGCCGCGCCACCTGTCCGTGGGGTCGTTCGGTGGTCAGCCGAGTGGCGATGGCCGTCTGGCCATAAGGCGTGACGCGAAAGTTCACACCAAACTCTGCCCGAGTGGTGCTGGCGCGGCCTTCGCACACTACGTTGAGTGGGGCTGGCACCGGGTTTTCCACGCGCTCCACATGGGGCTGAAAGCGCACGGCGTCGTCCAGGCGCGCTTCCAGCGCGGGCACGTCCACAATCCAGGCCAGCGCGTCCACCCCCTGGGTGGCAGCGTCAAAATTCACCACGCCATCCTGGTCGCCGCGCACCTCCATCTGGCGCACGGCGGTGGCGTGTTTGGCGTCGGGCCAGCTGCGCAGAGATTCCAGCAGGCGGCGCGACGCCAGGTTCAGCGCGTAGGCCCGCACGTCGGTGGTTGCGGGGTTCTGGGGCCCGGGGTGCGGCGCCAGGGCCACTTTCAGCCGGTCCCGCGCCAGCAGCAGTGCCAGCGTCTTGCCCACAATGCCGCCGCCGCGAATACAGATATCAAAGTTTTGGGCCATGCGGGCCATTGTAGGAGCGGTCTTACGGCCCCCGCGCGCAGTGCAGAATTGCGGCTTTGTCCCGCAGGAGCGCTTGGCGTGAGCTTCAACCCCGAATCTGATTTGACCGGCACCATCGCGCGCCTGTTTGTGTACCCCGTCAAGTCGTGCGCGGGGATCGAAGTACAGGAAGCGCTGCTCACCGAAACCGGACTGGACCTGGACCGGGCCTGGATGGTGGTAGACGACAAGGGGGTGTTTGTCACGCAGCGGGACCTGCCTCGCATGGCCCTGATTCGCCCCCAGCTCAAGACAGACGAACTGGTTCTGCGCGCCCCGGGCATGCTGGTGCTGCACATCGCCATTGATGCCGTGGAGGCGCCCGCCACCGTGACCGTCTGGCGCGACACCGTGCCGGCCTGGGACATGGGCGCCGTGGCGGCGCAGTGGTTCACTGATTTCCTGGGTCAGCCCTGCCGCCTGGTGCGGTTTGATCCCGAACACAGGCGCCTGTCCAGCCTGGACTGGACCGGTGGTTTGGAGGCGCCGAACCAGTTCTCCGATGGCTTTCCCGTTCTGGTGGCCAGCGAGGCGTCGATGGACGACCTCAATACACGCTTGGCTGCGCAAGGCCACGAAGCCGTGGGCATTGAGCGGTTCCGGCCCAACGTGGTGCTGGCAGGCGTGGAGGCCCACGACGAAGACCGGGTGGACCGGGTGCGCATCGACACGGGTGCAGACGAAGCCTGCCTGCAGCTCGTCAAACCCTGCGCGCGGTGCCCCATCCCCGACATCGACCCGGCGACGGCCGAGACCCACCCTGCCGTCGGCGACACCCTGCGCCAGTACCGCCATGACAAGCGCCTGGGGGGCGCCATCACCTTCGGAATGAACGCCATCGTGCGCCAGGGCGCGGGCCAGATGCTGCGCGTGGGCCAGCGGGTGGCTGCCGATCTTCGGTTCGAATGACGCCCCGGAGCGCAGGCTGAAGGTGGGTCGGTTGGCGGCCCCGTAAAATCGGCGGTTTGTCTCCGAATTCCAGAAAGCCCTGCCATGAGCCTCCAATGCGGCATCGTGGGCCTGCCCAACGTCGGCAAGTCCACCCTTTTCAACGCGCTGACCAAGGCCGGCATTGCCGCCGAGAACTATCCGTTTTGCACCATCGAGCCCAACACGGGTGTGGTGGAGGTGCCTGACCCGCGCCTTCAGAAGCTGTCCGAGATCGTCCAGCCCGAGCGCGTCGTTCCGGCCATCGTCGAGTTTGTGGACATCGCCGGTCTGGTGGCGGGCGCTTCCAAGGGCGAAGGCCTGGGCAACCAGTTCCTGGCCCACATCCGCGAGACGGATGCCATCGTCAACGTGGTCCGCTGCTTCGAAGACCCCAACGTGATCCACGTGGCCGGCCGCGTGGACCCGATCGCCGACATCGAGGTCATCCAGACCGAGCTGTGCCTGGCCGACCTCGCCACGGTCGAGAAGGCCCTGAACCGCTACAGCAAGGCCGCCAAATCGGGCAATGACAAGGAGGCGGCCAAGATCGTCTCGCTGCTCACCCCCATCCAGGCGGCGCTCAACGAGGGCAAGCCCGCGCGCACCATCGCTGTCAGCAAGGAAGACGCACCGCTGCTCAAGCAGTTCTGCCTCATCACTTCCAAGCCGGCGATGTTCGTGGGCAACGTGAGCGAGGACGGCTTCGAGAACAATCCGCTGCTCGACCGTCTCAAGGAATACGCCGCAGCCCAGGGCGCGCCCGTGGTCGCCATCTGCGCCAAGATCGAAGCCGAAATGGCCGAGATGAGCGACGAAGACCGAGACATGTTCCTGCAGGAGATGGGCCTGGAGGAACCCGGCCTGAACCGCCTCATCCGCGCCGGGTTCAGCCTGCTGGGCCTGCAGACCTACTTCACCGCCGGTGTGAAGGAAGTGCGCGCCTGGACCATCAAGGTCGGCGACACTGCGCCCCAGGCGGCCGGGGTCATCCACGGAGATTTCGAGCGCGGCTTCATCCGCGCACAGACCATCGCGTTTGACGATTACATCCAGTACAAGGGCGAGCAGGGCGCCAAGGACGCGGGCAAGATGCGCGCCGAAGGCAAGGACTACGTGGTCAAGGATGGTGACGTGCTGAACTTCCTGTTCAACGTCTAAACGGCGTGCCCGGCAAACTGGCGCCCAGATACTGAGGGCGTTTGGTGGTGGCGCATGCACATTGCGCACCGATCGATCCCTGTCCGCACTGTGCGGCACAGGGATTTTTTTTTGATCTGTCGCAGGACTCTGGGGCGGGGTGGCCGCAGCGGCGGCCGGGTGCGGCTACCCTGTCACCCCTACTGGAAAACACGGAGCGTGATCGTGTCAGTTCTCCGTAAGATGCGCGGGTTTGCCCGAAGACGGCAGGCACTTCTCTGACGAGCGCGCGTTCCGGTGCCCGTCCCCGAACCCAACCAGGCCAACGCCTGCTTCCTTATGCTTTTTGGACGCAAGAATCCGTTTTCGGCCACGGACGCTTTTCCATTGTCCGATGCCGTGATGGAGTTTGATGATTCTTCGTCCGCCGCGGTGCGCCCTGCGCGCCGGGCCCTCGACGGGGTGGGTGAGCGGCCCCTGGCTGGCGCCGGCCGCGACTGGAGGGCGGCCAGCGTGCTCATCGGCCTGTATGCAGTGGCGCTGGCGGGCTTCTGGGTCCTGGGGATGGTGGAGGCAGAAGTCCTGGGCGCGCTGCTGGGGATGATCGCCGTCGGCGCTGCAGGCTTCTGGTGGGTGGCGCATTCGGGGCTGGTGCGCAAGATGCGGCACCGCCACCTGAAGCTGGCCATTGTGGCCACCGCGCTGGCCGGCATGATGGTCCTGTGCTACCTGGCACCGGTCACGCAGATCCTGCTCACGCCTTTTACGTTTGTGGCGGTCGCCTACGGCATCTTCGTCGTGCCCCGGCGCACCCTTCTCGCGCTGGCGGGCGCGGTGGCGGCGGCCTATGCGCTGGTGGTGGGATTGCACCATGTGCAGCAGCAAAATTCGGCGCTGCTGCGGCTGGAGGTGTTGCACCTGATGGCGCTGGTGGTGTCGCTGCCAGCCTTTATCGTGCTGCTGGGCAAGGTGCAGTCTCTGTACCGCAGCCTGCACCAGGCCAGTCGCAAGATCAAGAACATCCAGGAAGACGCGCAGCGCGACCCGCTGGTGGGCTGCTTCAACCGGCGCTATGTGCTGGCCGCGCTGGAAGAACAAAAACAGCTGGCCGACGAGAGCGGCATTCCCCTGTGCCTGGCCGTGCTCGACATCGACCATTTCAAGCGCATCAACGACGAGCTCGGCCACCTGGGCGGCGACGAGGTGCTGCGCAACTTCGCCCGCATTGCGCAGCAGGGCGTGCGCGGAGGCGACGTGTTCGGGCGGTACGGTGGCGAAGAGTTCTTGCTGATCTTTCCGGGCACGTCGCTGCTCCCCGCGCTCAACACCTGCGAACGCATCCGTGCGCAGGTGGAGTCGTACGCGTGGAACGGGCTGCTGCGGGGGCGGGTCACGGTGTCGATTGGCGTCACGCAGTATGTCCTGGGCGAGTCGGTGCTGGAGTTCTTCTCGCGCGCCGATACCGCCATGTACATGGCTAAGGAAGGCGGCCGCAACCAGGTGGTGGTGGAAGAGCCCGTGGTCCGCGGCGACTCGCTGATGGCCGAAGCCAGCGGGTACCCCACGCTCTGAACGTTGGAAGGCCCTGCGCCTACACGGCCAGATGCCCGGGCATCAGGTACAGCAGCACGGCGGTCATGACGAGGTAGCGGAAGAACTTGCCCACAGCCATATAAGCCAGGCAGGGCCAGAAGGGCAGCTTCAGCCACCCGGCCACCGCGCACAGCGGGTCACCCACCACGGGCAGCCAGCTCAGCAGGCATGCGCGCGGGCCAAAGCGCTTGAGCCAGCCGAGCGCCCGCACATCGGTGGAATTGCCCCGCGCCTTGTCCACAACCTTGTGCGCGCCCAGGCCCATCCACCAGCTCACCCCACCGCCCAGCGTGTTACCCACCGTGGCCACGCCAATTGCCGCCCAGAAGAGTTCGGGGTTGAGCTTGATGAGGCCGAACACCGCGGGCTCGGAGCCTAACGGCAGCAGTGTGGCCGAGACGAACGACACGATGAAGACCGTGCTGAGCCCGAACTGTGGCAGGGCCAGCCATTCCAGCAACTGGTGCATCCAGATTTCCATAGCCGGCGAGTGTAGAGGCGGCCAACGTCCGCATTGCGCGCAGGGGGCGCCGTCCTACAGCGGCCAGCGGCATGCGCGCATGGCTCGTGCCTCGGGCGTATTTGTATCGTCAAGCCACATGTTTTCGAACCGATTGCAGGAGGCTCTCATGCACCAACCCGCCACTCACGCAACCATTCCTCACGGCACGCCTGCTCGCCACCGCGCTGGGATTGTGCCCATGCACGGTGGCGCGCTGGTCGTGGCGTTGCTGCTGGCTGCTTGCGCGCAAAGCCCCCACGCAGCGGTCACCCCGCAGCAGGCCACTGGGGCCGTGGCCTTGGCAGCGCCGCAGATGGGCTGTGCAGATGCAGAGGCCGAGCGCGCGGCGCTTAACGCGTTGGAGCGCGATCTGCGCAGCCAGGGCCTGGCACTGACCGCGACCTGCCAAGCGGCCAGCGGCGGCTGGGCGGTGCGGGTGCGTGTGATGGACGGCATGAAGGCCAGCCAGGTCGTGCGCGGCCCCCTGGCCGACGGGCACGACGTGGACATGGGCACGCCAGCCGGTGTGGAGGCCGCCGACGCTGCACTGGCCGCGACCGGCTTTTCGCCCGACGTGGAGCACAACCGCCAGTGGTTGCAGGCGCAGATGGCGCGCCACCAGTTCAACAACCTGCCCGATGCGTGGTGGCACTTCGCGCGGCGCGGAGCGGGTGTGCCATCGTCCGCAGACACGGACCTCGCCATTCGGTAAAACGCCACCGCAATTGGCCGGCGCTGGGGGAGGGCGGAGCGGTGCGCCATGGCTGCGCAGCGCCCCTCAAAATTTCATTTGCTGAAATTTTGAGCAGGTACAATCCTGCCTCCTTTTTCAGCATCCGCTGCATTTCCCTTCCCCCCTCCCCTGCCATGCACATCGGCCACATTCCTCTGGCGAACCGGTTGTTCGTCGCCCCGATGGCAGGCGTTACCGACCGGCCGTTTCGTCAGCTGTGCAAAGCGTTGGGCGCGGGTTATGCGGTCAGCGAGATGGTGACCTCGCGCAAGGATTTGTGGAACAGCCTCAAGACCTCGCGCCGGGCCAACCATGACGGGGAGCCGGGCCCCATCGCCGTGCAGATTGCCGGCACCGAAGCGCCCATGATGGCCGAGGCCGCGGTCTACAACGTGGAACGCGGCGCGCAGATCATCGACATCAACATGGGCTGCCCGGCGAAGAAGGTCTGCAACAAATGGGCGGGTTCCGCCCTGATGCAGAACGAAGCGCTCGCGGTGGAGATCGCCGCGGCGGTGGTCGAAGCCTGCGCGCCCTATAACGTGCCTGTCACGCTGAAGATGCGCACCGGCTGGTGCCAGGAGCACAAGAATGCCGTGCAGCTTGCGCGGCAATTTGAGGCCGTGGGCATCCAGATGCTGACCGTGCATGGCCGCACGCGCGAGCAGGGCTACAAGGGGCACGCGGAATACGACACCATCGCTGCGGTCAAGGCGGCGGTGAAGGTGCCCGTGGTGGCCAACGGCGACATCACCTCGCCCGAGAAGGCGCGCGCTGTCCTGGCCGCCACCGGCGCGGACGCGATCATGATTGGCCGCGCCGCACAAGGCCGGCCATGGATCTTCCGCGAGATCGGCCACTTTCTGGCCACCGGAGAGCATCTGGCGCCACCGCTGGTGGCCGAGGTGCGCCGCCTGCTGTTGGACCACCTGCAAGACCACTACAGCCTGTACGGCGAGTTGACCGGGGTGCGCAGTGCGCGCAAGCACATTGCGTGGTACCTGCGCGCGCTGCCGGGCGGCGAGGTTTTCAGGCAACACATCAACACCATTGAAGACTGCGCCACGCAGTGGCAGGCAGTGGCCGACTACGTCGATGCCCTGGGGCAACAGATGGATCGGTTGCCTGCCGCCACCGACGTGGACGCTGCCACAGAAGAACAAGAGGGATTGGCTGTATGAGCAAGAAACACATTGAGGAATGCGTGCGCGAGAGCCTGCAAGGCTACTTTCGCGACCTGGGCGGCGAGACGCCCGATGGCATGTACGACATGCTGGTGCGCGTGGTCGAGCGCCCGTTGCTGGAAGTCGTGATGCAACAGGCCGACAACAACCAGTCGCGCGCCGCCGAATGGCTGGGCCTGAACCGCAACACCCTGCGCAAGAAGCTGGTGGAGCACAAGCTGCTCTGACACCCTCGGGTTCAATACTATTAAATTTATAGCTGCTGGCGCTTGATCGATAAGCGCTGGGGCCTGTTTTTATTCAAAACCTCCGCACCACCACTGCCATGAACGCACTCCTCTCCGTCTCCGACAAGACCGGCATCGTCGAATTCGCGCAAGCGCTGCACGCGCTGGGCATCAAGCTGCTGTCCACCGGGGGCACCGCCAAGCTGCTGGCCGACAAGGGCCTGCCCGTCACCGAAGTGGCCGAGGTCACCCAGTTCCCCGAGATGCTGGACGGCCGCGTGAAGACGCTGCACCCCAAGGTGCACGGCGGCCTGCTGGCGCGCCGCGAGCTGCCCGAACACATGGCCGCCCTCAAAGAGCACGGCATCGACACCATCGACCTGCTGGTGGTCAACCTCTACCCTTTTGAAGCCACCGTGGCCAAGGCCGGCTGCACGCTGGCCGATGCCATCGAAAACATCGACATCGGCGGCCCCGCCATGGTGCGCAGCGCCGCCAAGAACTGGAAGGACGTCGGTGTGATTACCTCCGCCGACCAGTACGAGGCCGTGCTGGCCGAGCTGAAGGCCGGTGGCAAGTTGAGCGACAAGCTGCGCTTCGCGCTGTCGGTGGCCGCATTCAACCGCATCGCGCAGTACGACGGGGCCATCAGCGACTACCTCTCATCCGTCACGTTCGAAGAAGAAAAGCTGTCGGAAACCTACGTGCCCACGCGCACCCAGTTTCCCGGCCAGAGCAACGGCATCTTCACCAAGGTGCAGGACCTGCGTTATGGCGAAAACAGCCACCAGCAGGCCGCGCTGTACCGCGACCTGTACCCAGCACCCGGCTCGCTCGTCACGGCACAGCAGCTGCAAGGCAAGGAACTGAGCTACAACAACATTGCCGACGCCGATGCCGCGTGGGAATGCGTGAAGAGCTTTGAAGCTGCCGCCTGTGTGATCGTCAAGCACGCCAACCCCTGCGGCGTGGCCGTGGGCCTGGATGCACTGAGCGCCTACAGCAAGGCGTTCCAGACCGACCCCACCAGCGCCTTCGGCGGCATCATCGCCTTCAACCGCGTGGTGGATGGCGCAGCCGCAGCGCAGGTCAGCAAGCAGTTCGTGGAAGTGCTGATGGCCCCCGACTTCTCCGCCGAGGCGCTGGAGATTTTCAAGGCCAAAGCCAATGTGCGCCTGCTCAAGATTGCCTTGCCAGCACACGGTGGCAAGACCGACTGGGAACGCGGCCGCAACGCCATGGACGCCAAGCGCATCGGCTCGGGCCTGCTGCTGCAGACGGCAGACAACCATGAGCTGTCGCTCATCGACCTCAAGGTCGTGACGAAGAAACAGCCCACGTTGGAAGAGATGGAAGACCTGCTTTTTGCCTGGAAGGTGGCCAAGTACGTCAAGAGCAACGCCATCGTCTTCTGCAAGGGCGGCATGACCATGGGCGTGGGCGCCGGCCAGATGAGCCGCCTGGACTCGGCCCGCATCGCCAGCATCAAGGCAGGCCACGCGGGCCTGACCTTGCAAGGCACGGTCGTGGCGAGCGATGCGTTCTTCCCCTTCCGCGATGGTCTGGATGTAGTGGTGGATGCAGGTGCCACCTGCGTCATCCAGCCCGGTGGCTCCATGCGCGACAACGAAGTGATTGACGCAGCCAACGAGCGCGGCGTGGCCATGGTCTTCAGCGGCGTGCGTCACTTCCGTCACTGATCCGACCGAAGGCGGGTACCTAACAAAAAGCGGCTTCCAAGGAAGCCGCTTTTTTTTATGCCCATTGTCAGGACTAAGGTGAGGTTCAGGTGCCGAAGTTCATCGGCAGTCCCACATAGTTCTCCGCCAACGACACCGAGGCGGCGCGTGAGTTCACCAAGTAGTCCAGCTCAGCCTCCTGGATCTTCTGGCCGAACTCGCCGGTGTCGGGGAATCGATGCATCAGCGAGGTGAACCACCACGAGAAGCGCTCGGCGCGCCATACGCGGCGCAGGCAGCGGTCGGAGTAGGTGTCGATGCCCACTGAGGATTTCTCGGTGTAGAACTCGGTCAGCGCAGTCCACAGGAAGCCTACGTCGCTGGCCGCCAGGTTCAGGCCCTTGGCGCCGGTGGGCGGCACGATGTGGGCCGCGTCGCCCGCCAGGAACATGCGGCCAAACCGCATGGGCTCGGCCACAAAACTGCGCAGCGGGGCGATGCTCATCTCCAGTGCCGGGCCGGTCACCAGGTTGGCGCGGGCCTCGGGATCCAGGCGGTTGCCCAGCTCGGTCCAGAACTGGTCGAGGGTCCAGTTCTCCATCTTGTCGGTGCTGGGCACCTGCACGTAGTAGCGGCTGCGCGTGGCGCTGCGCATGCTGCACAGCGCAAAGCCGCGTTCGGTGTTGGCGTAAATCAGTTCATGCGAGACGGGCGGCACATCGGCCAGCACCCCCAGCCAGCCAAAGGGGTACACGCGTTCGTAGGTCTTGAGCAGGTCGGCCGGCGCGCTGGCGCGGCACACGCCGTGGTAGCCGTCGCAGCCTGCGATGAAGTCGCAGTGCAGAGTGTGGGTCTGGCCGTCCTTCTCGTAGGTCACGCGCGGCTCTTGGCCGTCGAAGTCGTGCACGCTCACGTTGTGGGCTTCGTACACCGTGGTCAGCCCTTCCGCTGCGCGGGCGTCCATCAGATCCCGCGTCACCTCGGTCTGCCCATACACCGTCACGCGGCTGCCGCCGGTGAGTTCATGCAGATCGATGCGGTGGCGTGCGCCCTTGAACAGCAGCTCGATGCCGTCGTGGGGCAGGCCTTCGGCGTGGGCGCGGGCGCCGACACCGGCCTTGTCCAGCAGGTCCATGCTGACCTGCTCCAGCACACCCGCGCGGATGCGGCCCAGCACGTAGTCGGGGCTGCGCTGTTCGATGATGACGGCGTCAATGCCGGATTTGTAGAGCAACTGGCCGAGCAGCAGGCCGGCGGGGCCTGCGCCGATGATGGCAACCTGGGTACGCATGGTGGGGCAACCTCGTGAAGTTCGATGCTGCCAAGCGTAGGTTGATCTGTGTCAAGAGAGCGGGCCGCCGTGGCGGTTGCGTGCGATTGTCGGTCGTGTTGTGCGATCATCGCGCAATGACCATCGTGCAGGCCGCCGCCCCCATCGCCAAGGCAGATTTCATCGAAGGCATGGCCAAAGGCATGGCCGTGCTGGAGAGCTTCGACACCGAGCGCCAGCGGCTCAATGCCACGCTGGCCGCGCAGCGCACCGGGCTCACGCGGGCGGCGGCGCGGCGGCATCTGCTCACCCTGGCGCATCTGGGCTATCTGGAGACGGATGGCAGCTACTTCTGGCTGGCGCCCAAGGTGCTACGGTTCTCGGGCAGCTACCTGGCCTCGGCCCGGCTACCGCGCGTGCTGCAGCCCACGCTGAACCGGCTGGCCGCGCAGACGCAGCAGTCGTTCTCGGCCGTGGTGCTGGATGGCGATGAAGTGGTGATCGTGGCGCGCAGCGGGGTGTATGGCGCGCCGTCGCGTGTGCTGGCATACGGCCTGCATTTGGGGGCGCGGCTGCCGGCGCATCCCACGTCCACCGGCCGCGTGCTGCTGGCGGCGCTGCCGCCCGCAGCACTCACGGCCTGGCTCAAGGGGCGCACGCTGCAGCGGCTCACACCCCGCACCATCACGCAGGTCGGGCCCCTGCGCCAGGCGATTGCCCAGGCGCGGCGCGATGACTACTGCCTGGCGGTGGAGGAGCATGAACTGGGCGTGCACGCCCTGGCCGTGCCGCTGCGCAACCTGCAGGGCCACACGGTGGCGGCGCTGAACGTGGTGGCGTCTCCCAAGCAGATCGACGAAGGCAGCCTGCTGCGCGACATGCTGCCCCTGCTGCAGGACGCCGCGCGGGAGCTGCGCGGGTTGCTGTGACGGCTATCCGGCGAAATCTCAGTGAGAATATGCTCCAGCGCTTGGTGGAAAAGCGCCGGCAGCTATTATTTTTGTAGTGCCTTGAACACTTCGCGCGCGGCAGCCACCGTGGCGGCAATGTCGTCGGCGGTGTGGGCGGCGCTCACGAAGCCGGCTTCGTACAGCGCGGGGGCGATGTAGACGCCGCGGTCCAGCAGGCCGTGGAACAGGGCGTTGAAGCGCGCGCTGTCGGTTTTGAGCACCTGGGCGTAGTTCTGTGGCAGCTCGGGCAGCAGGAAGAAGCCGAACATGCCACCTTCGCAGTCGGCGCTGAAGGGCACGCCTTCGTCCTGGGCGGCCTGGGCCAGGCCATCGACCAGCGAGCGGGTGCGGACTGAAAGCGCATCGAAGAAGCCGGGCTTCTTGATTTCCCGCAGCGTGGTCAGCCCGCAGGCCGTGGCCACCGGGTTGCCCGAGAGCGTACCGGCCTGGTACACGGCGCCCAGCGGGGCGAGGTGTTCCATGATGGCGCGGGGGCCGCCAAAGGCTGCCAGCGGCATGCCGCCGCCGATCACCTTGCCCAGCACCGTGAGGTCGGGCTTGAAACCGGGGATGCTTTGGGCATACACGCCTTGTGCGCTGCCCAGGCCGACGCGAAAGCCCGTCATCACCTCGTCCAGCACCAGCAGCGCGCCGTGCTCGGTGCACAGCTCGCGGCAGCGCTTCATGAACGGAACGCTGGCGCGCACGAAGTTCATGTTGCCAGCGATGGGCTCGATCATCACGCAGGCGAGGTCCTTGCCGTGCAGGGCGAAGGCTTCTTCCAGCTGGGCGACGTTGTTGTATTCGAGCACGATGGTGTGCTGCACCACCTCGGGCGGCACGCCCGCGCTGGTGGCATTGCCAAAGGTCGCAAGGCCCGAGCCAGCCTTGACCAGCAGCGAATCGGCATGGCCGTGGTAGCAGCCTTCGAACTTGATGAACTTGCTGCGGCCCGTGGCGCCGCGCGCGAGGCGTATGGCGCTCATGCCCGCCTCGGTGCCCGAGCTGACCAGGCGGATCATCTCCATGGAAGGCACGAGGCCCAGGATTTCCTCGGCCAACTCAACCTCGCGCTCGGTGGGCGCGCCGAAGCTGAAGCCTTCGAGCGCCGCCTTCTGCACGGCCTCCAGCACGGCGGGGTGGCCATGGCCGAGGATCATCGGGCCCCAGGAGCCGATGTAGTCAATGAAACGCTGGTCGTTGGCGTCCCAGAAGTACGCGCCTTGTGCCCGCTTGACGAAGCGCGGCGTGCCGCCCACGGCCTTGAAGGCGCGCACGGGCGAGTTCACGCCGCCGGGGATCAGCGCCTTGGCGCGCTCGAACAGGGGAATGTTGAGGTCAGTGCTTGGTGTCATGGGGCGGCATCACAAAGCCTTCCAGGGCCTGTGCTTCATCAATGGCGGGTTCTTCGTCTTCTGTCGCGGCGGCGTCGTCATCTTCGTCGGGCAGGGCCCAGAACATGCGGTCGGGCACGATGTGCCCCATGCCCGGGCGAAACCCCGCGTCCAGGCAGCGGTCGAGATAGCCGAGTGCTTCGCTTGTGGCCTCGCCCAGGTCGTTGCCTGCGGCCACCAGCGACGTGAGTGCGGCCGACAGGGTGTCGCCAGCACCCGAGAAGGTGGCATCGAACAACTCGAACTTGCCGCTGCCCAGCACGGCCTGCGGCGATGCGAGGACGTTTTCCACAAACTGTTCAGGCAGCGGGATCCCGGTGACCAGCGTGTAGGGCACACCCATCTCGGAAGCAGCGCGGGCGATGTCGCGCGCCGTGGGGCTGCGGTCGCTCGACCAGTCGGGCAATAGCCAGCGCCACAGCGTACTGTGGTTTCCAACCAACACCGAGGTCTGCGGTAACAACAATTCCCGGAAGGCGTCCAGATACTCGTCGATCAGCTCTTCCCGCCACCAGGAGAGGTTGGGCATATAGGCTATTACCGGGACTTCGTCATAGTCTGCGGTTATTTCGGCGATGGTGCTGATGTTCTCTGGGCTGCCTACGAAGCCGATCTTGATGGCCTGCACCGGCAGGTCTTCCAGCACGGCACGGGCCTGCTCCGCCACGGCGTCATCGTCAAAGCTGAAATGGTCGAAAATCTGCGCCGTATCGCGGGCGTAGGCGCCCGTCACGACCGCGATCGGATGCCCGCCGACCGACGCAATGGTGGTGACGTCCGCTGTGAGGCCGCCGGCACCGCTGGGGTCGTTGGCGTTGAAAACGAGCACGCAGGCCGGCGTCGCCTCCTCCGCGCTGTCATCTTCAATGTCTAGGATTTCAGGGGAGGGGGAAGGTGCTTTGGAGGTCATTGACCAGATCCTGCCAGAGGGGTGGCACAGAAGCTGCAGGCCGCGGAGATGACTAGATACAATCGTTGCATTCTATGTGAAGGCCCTTTAAGCTGTGATCGACTCTAAAACCTGGATGTGCTTGATTTGCGGTTGGATTTATGACGAAGCCCAGGGTTCACCCGAGCACGGCATTGCACCCAACACTCCATGGGACCAAGTTCCCATGAATTGGACCTGCCCGGAATGTGGCGCCCGCAAGGAAGATTTCGAGATGGTTCAGATTTGAGGCGCACCAGCATGATCATCTGCTGCTGCGTTGTTTATTTTTCCATCGGGAGCAGTAACAATTGACTACAACAGGCGCATCTTTCAAAGTGCTCGTGGTGGATGACAGCAATACCATCCGTCGAAGCGCCGAGATTTTTCTCAAGCAGGGGGGGCACGAAGTCTTGTTGGCTGACGACGGCTTTGATGCTTTGGCCAAGGTCAACGATTATCAGCCTCAGCTGATTTTCTGCGACATCCTCATGCCCAAGCTCGACGGGTACCAGACCTGCGCCATCATCAAGCGCAATGCCCGTTTTGCAGATACTCCGGTGGTTATGCTGTCCTCCAAGGACGGCGTGTTCGACAAGGCGCGCGGGCGCATGGTCGGCTGCCAAGAATATCTCACCAAACCGTTTACCAAAGACCAGCTGTTGCAAGCCGTGCAGCAGTTTGGCAATGCCCAACAAGGAGCGATGTAATGCCTATCCAGAAAGTACTGGTCGTCGATGACTCGAAGACCGAGTTGATGTTTTTGACCGACCTGCTTCAGAAAAAAGGCATGCAAGTGCGTACCGCCGAAAATGCCGATGAGGCTTTTCGCCGTCTCGCCGAAGAAAAGCCCGACCTGATTTTGATGGACGTGGTCATGCCCGGCCAGAATGGGTTTCAACTCACCCGCGCCATTACCCGCGACCCGCTGTATGCCGATGTGCCCATCATCATGTGCACCAGCAAGAACCAGGAAACTGATCGTGTCTGGGGGATGCGTCAGGGTGCGCGCGGCTACATCACCAAGCCGGTGGATCCTGCTGAGCTCCAAGCCAAAATCGACGCTCTGAACTGAGGCTGCGGCGCGTTCATGGCCAACCGCGAAGCCCTTCGAGAGCTCCAGACCCGACTTGCCAGCCGGCTGCAGGCTGCAAGATCCGAAGGTACGTCTGTTTCGTCCTGGCTGGCTGTGGAGTCCGCCGGGAGTTTCTATTTGCTGCCGCTTGGGCAATCCGGGGAGATCTTCCCGTGGGTTCCCGTGCAGGCGGTGCCTTATACGCAAAGCTGGTTCCTGGGCGTGGCCAACCTGCGCGGTGGCTTGGTCGGCGTGGTCGATCTGGCAGGCCTCTTGGGGTCCACGGCGCCGCGGTCCGACCAGGCATTGGCCGAGTCCAGCCTGCTGTCCTTCAACGCCGCGCTGGACGTGAATGCCGCGCTGCTGGTGGATCGCCTTTCCGGCCTGCGCGGCACCGACGCCTTCGTCACTTCCGAGCCGCCCGCCGAAGATTCCCCAGGTTACTTCGGCACCACCTATATCGATTCCAGCGGCACCCGCTGGCAGGAGCTGAACTTGCAGATCCTGTCCCAACATCCCGCTTTCCTGAGCATCAGTGCTTGAGTTTTTCTGTAAGGCTGCACCATGTCCGTCGTCAATCAATTTGGAAAAATGTTCAACCGGAAACCCGCCGCGTCGGATGCCGGCAAGGCCGATGACGGGCGTGATCTCATGGGCACCGGGTCGCTTGAAGCGGCCCAGCTTGCTGATGGCTACCCATCCGATGCCTTGAACAGTGTGCAGGGTGATGCAGAGGGTTATTCCCCGGAGCTGACTGCTCCCGATGCGGAAGAAGACCTGATTGCCCTGCCACTGCTGGGTCGGGCCACGGCCGCAGCCCATCAGCGGCGCCTGCTGGCGCTGTTGGGTGTGGGTGTGCTGGTGCTGGGTGCCATCGCGTTCTGGGTGCTGCAGCAGGCCGACCGGTCTGCGCAGCAGCTTGCGGCCACCGGCCAGTCGCTGATGCAGTCGCAGCGCTTGGCCAAGTCGGTGTCGCAGGCGCTGGTGGGGAGCCCCCAGGCCTTCCCCGACGTGGTGGAAAGCTCCGGTGTGCTGGCGCGTAACGTGCGCGCGCTCAACAGTGGCGATGCCGAACTGGGTGTGGATTCGCTGGGCGAGCCCTACAAGCCCGACCTGGAAGCGGTGAACCCCTTGATGGAGCGCGCCGAGCGCAACGCCAGCGTGGTGATGGGCCAGCAGAAGATCCTGACCCAGGTGGGCGACGCTCTGCGCACCATCAACCGCCAGTCTTCTGACCTGCTGGAAATCGCCGAAACGGTCTCGTCCCTGAAGCTGCAACAGAACGCGCCCGCGGCTGAAATCTCCGCAGCTGGCCAGCTGGTGATGTTGACCCAGCGTATCGGCAAGTCCGCCAACGAATTCCAGACCATGGAAGGTGTGAGCCCCGAGGCCGTGTTCCTGCTGGGGAAGGACTTGAACTCGTTCAAGGAGATTGCCCAGGGCCTGCTGGACGGCAGTCCTGAATTGCGCTTGGCTCCCACGAAGGATGCCCAAACCCGCGAGCAACTGGATGCCTTGATCAAGCTGTACGAACAGACCCGCACCCAGGCCAGCGCCATTCTGGGCAACCTGCAAGGTCTGGTGTCCGCCCGTGAAGCCCAGTCCGCGATCATTGCCGACAGCGAACCGTTGCGCCGCCAGCTGGAAGGTCTGCAGACGAAGCTCTCGGCCCAAACAGGTCTGGGTGGTGGCCAGGTGGCCGCCCTGGCACTGGCCGGTTTGTTCGTGGTGCTTTGCGGTATCGGTATTTCCCGCGTGCAACTGCTGGACAGCCGTGGCCGCCAGGCCAACGCTGAAATGCAGCAGCGCGACGCCAAGCGCCAGGAGCAGGAAGCCAAGCGCGTCAATGACGCCAATCAGGCCGCCATTTTGCGTTTGATGAACGAACTGCAGTCGGTCGCTGAAGGTGACCTGACGCAAGAAGCCACTGTGACCGAAGACATCACGGGCGCTATCGCCGACTCGGTGAACTACACGGTGGAAGAGCTGCGCCAGCTGGTGGGCAGTGTGCAGAACACGGCGACCCGCGTGGCCCAGACGACTGCCCAGGTGGATTCCACCTCGACCGAGCTGCTGGCCGCCTCGACAGAGCAGCTGCGCGAAATCCGCGAAACCGGGCGCTCCGTTCTGGACATGGCGACCCGAATCAACGAAGTGTCCACGCAAGCGCAGGAGTCTGCCACTGTGGCCCGCCAGTCGCTGCAAGCTGCGGATTCCGGTCTTCAGGCCGTGCAGAACGCCATCGGCGGTATGAACTCCATCCGCGATCAGATCCAGGACACCTCCAAGCGGATCAAGCGCCTGGGCGAATCGTCGCAAGAGATCGGTGAAATCACCGAGCTGATTTCCGACATTACCGAGCAGACGAACGTGCTGGCTCTGAACGCTGCCATCCAGGCCGCATCTGCCGGTGAAGCCGGCCGTGGCTTCTCTGTGGTGGCGGAAGAAGTGCAGCGCCTTGCTGAACGTTCCGCAGACGCTACGCGCCAGATCTCGGCGCTGGTGAAGGCCATTCAGACCGACACGCAAGATGCTGTGGCCGCTATGGAGCGCTCCACGCAGGGTGTGGTGGAGGGGGCCCGTCTGTCCGACTCTGCTGGTACTGCACTGACCGAAATCGACCGCGTGTCGCGCCGTCTTGCAGAGCTGATTGAGCAGATTTCCTCGTCCACATCCCGCGAAGCCGTTCTGGCGAACGAAGTGGCCGACAACATCCAGCACATTTTCGCTGTGACTGAGCAGACCGGTGAGGGTACGCGCTCCACGGCGCAGCAGGTGCGCGAACTCTCGCACATGGCTGAAGAACTTCGCCAATCGGTGTCTCGGTTCAAGATCGCCTGACCCAGCAGCAGTACGTAGTCACCAACTAGCTGGCTCTTTGCAGCCGGGGACGAATTCATGTCATCTATTGATGTCAACAACGCACCGGCCGCGGATGGGAGCCAGGGAGATCACGACCTGGGGCCGCTGGCGTGGGTGCTAGACGAACTGCGCAAGTCGCTGGACGGTGCGGTCAAGGCCATGCGGCGCTTTGTGCGCGATGCTGAAACTGCACGGGAGTCGGATCTGGCCGCGCTGGACGCCGGCCCGTTGCGCATAGCGCGCCAACAGCTTCACCAAGCCTGCGGTGCTCTGGAAATGGTCGGAATGGGCCCGCCGGCACTCGTGCTGCGGTCCATGGAAACTGCGGTTCAGAAGTTCGTGCAGCGGCCCGAGACCTGCAGCGACGATGCTGCAGCCGTGATCGAACGTGCCAGCTTTGCCCTGATTGAGTACCTTGAGACCGTTTTGGCTGGCAAACCCGCCTCGCCGGTGGCCCTGTTTCCTCAGTACCGAGACGCCCAGGCGCTGGCGGGCGCCGACCGCGTCCACCCCGCCGACCTTTGGCCAGTGGAGCGCCGCTTTCGCGAGCCGGAAGGCACCGTGGCCGTGCCCCCGCTGCCTTACGGACCGGAAGCCCGTGCGCGCCTGGATTCCGCAGTCCTGCGGATAGTCAAGACGGGTGACTTGACGGCTGCCCTCAGTCTGCGTGACACGTGCCTCGGGTTTGTGGCCGCGCATTCCGACAGGCAGTCCCGCGCGTTCTGGAAAATCTGCGCAGGTTTCTTCGAAGCCTTCGGCTCAGGCCTTTTGCCGCCCGACGTCTACGTCAAGCGCGTGGCATCCCGCGTGCTCATGCAATACGCCACGCTGGCCAAGGGCGATCCCACCATCGCCGACCGTCTCGTGCAGGATCTGCTGTTCTTCTGCTCGCAGGCCAAGCCAGCGGACTCCGCCTCGTCCGATCTGCCGTCCCTGATGGCGGTGCGCCAGGCGTTCGCCTTGGATCGCTTCAAGCCGGTGGACTATGAGACCGCCCGCTTCGGTCGTTTCGACCCCGCTTTGCTGCTGCAGGCGCGTAAGCGCATCGCATCGGCCACTGAGACGTGGTCCGCCTTGGCTGGCGGCGACCGCAACAAGCTCAAGCCTGCGGCGGACCAGTTCAGCTTGGTGTGCGACTCGCTGCGCAAGCTGCACCCGGGCAGCGAAAGCCTCGCTCAGGCGCTGACCCGTGCCCTGGACACCACCACGCGCTCCGGGGAACCCCCTTCCGCAGCGCTGGCCATGGAAGTGGCCACATCCGTTCTGTATCTGCAAGCGGCCTTTGAAGAACTGGACGCAGCGGATGACCAGATGGCTGCCCGCGCCACGCGCTTGGCCGAGCGTCTGGACGCTGTAGGTGCCGGCGCCGAGCCGGAGCCCCTCGAGCAGTGGATGGAAGAGCTGTACCGCCGCGTCAGCGATAACCAGACCATGGGCAGTGTGGTGGACGAATTGCGTGCCACGCTGGGCGAAGTGGAAAAATCCTTGGACCAGTTCTTCCGCAACACGCAGGACACGGCGGTGCTTGCCACCGTGCCGAGCCATCTCGCGCAAATGCGCGGTGTGCTTTCAGTGCTGGGCCTGGACCAGGCCTCGCTCGCCGTTGTGCGGATGCGCGACACCGTGGATCGTCTTCTCATCAACGAGGTGCCCGAAGACCAGCGTCAGGGCGTTTTTGAAAAACTGGGCAACAGCCTGGGGGCGCTGGGGTTCCTCATCGACATGCTCAGCTACCAGCGCACCATGGCGCGCAAGCTGTTTGTGTACGACGAGGAGCTTGGCGAACTGCGCATCCTGATGGGCAAAACGCGCTCGCGTGCGAGCGATGCAGCCGAGGAGGCTCCGACCAAGCTTGACGCACGGGCTGGCGTGCCGCTGCCGGACGTGGTGCCGCGTTTCCCGGTTCCCGAACCCGTGAGCGAACCCACCGATTTCGCTCCGTTCCCCGACTTTGCTCCAGCACCCGCCGCAGCGCAGCCCGAGCCTGCGGCCCTGGCGCCGGAGATTTCGTTTGACGCTCCGCCCGCGGCAGATACCGCGGCATCCCTGCCTCCTCCGGCAGCCGCGCCTGCCGCGTCCGCACCGGTGGCCCGGCCCCTGGAGATCGAGGACGAACTGTTGGACGTGTTCCTTGAAGAGGCGCGTGAGGTGGTGGTGACGGGCTTGGCGGCCATTGAACAGCTGAAGGAAGAGCCAGGGAATCTGAGCGAACAGACCACGCTGCGCCGCGCGTTCCACACGCTCAAGGGCAGCTCGCGCATGGTGGGGCTCAACGACTTCGGTGAAGCCGCTTGGTCGATGGAGCAACTGCTGAATGCCTGGCTGGCTGAGCAAAAGCCCATGCATCCAGACCTGCTGCAGCTTTCGTCCGATGCGATGCGCGCCTTCAGCCGCTGGGCGGACGACATCGCCGCCGGCACGGCTGAGGGCTGGAGTACCGAGCCCTTCCGCAAATCGGCTGATGCCATGCGCCTGGATGGCAAGTTGGTGCCCCTGGCATTTGCCACAGGCGGCGAGGCCGAGCTGGCCCCTGCACCCGCTGCGCCAGAACCGCTGGTGGCGGCAGAGGCGCTGATGGACGCACCTCTGTTGGATGTTGAGCCCGCAACCCTGACGCCCGAAACGCCGTTGAGTGTGGATGCGAATCCATCCGCAGTGAAAGTTGTCCAGGAAGTGGCGCAAACCTCCGACCAGGAGTTGGCTGTTCCCGACTTCGAGATCACCCAGATTTCGGACCACGTGCCCGAAGCGCCGTCAGAAGGCGCCGCAGCACCCGGTATGGCACAAGACATCGACTTCTCGGTGTTTGCTGCGGCCGTGAATGAAACTCTGGGCGGGGCGCCCGCTGTCGATCCGTCCAGTGTGGACTTCGTCCTGGACCTGGAGCTACCCGATCTGGAGCCTGCAGTGCCTGCGGCGGCCGAGCCTGGACCCACCGCAGGGGCGGACGCTGATTTGCTGGTCCTGCCCTCCGAAGCTGCCCCAGACGACTTGCCCGACCTGGCAACCGAAGCCCTGGAAATCTCGGACCTCGACGCTGCCACCCTCGCAGAACTGGAAAGCCTTCTGGACACCCCTGCCGACGCGCAGGCGTCTGAGCCTCCACTCGCCGAAGAAGTTATCGAAGCGGTGACAGCGGCGGCGCAAGACGTTCCCGCAGCGTTGGTGGAAGAGGTCGCCGCAGCATCCCCTGCCGAGGTGGCCGACATCCACGAGGACCTGCCGCTCGATGAAAGCTCGGGTGACGACGCGGTCAAGGTGATAGAGACCCTGCGCATCGGCATCCCGCTGTACAACGTGTACCTCAACGAGGCCGATGAATGGTCGCGTCGTCTGGTGACGTGCCTGCAGGAATGGGCTCTTGAGCTGCACCAGCCTTTGCCCGATACCTCGGTGGCACTCGCGCACTCGCTGGCGGGCAGTTCCGCCACCGTCGGGTTCACGGCGCTGTCCGAGCTCTCGCGCTTGCTGGAGCATGCCTTGCAGCATGTGCAGTTGCAGTCTGGTGGCACCGAAGAACAGTCGCACGCCTTCCTGGCCGCAGCGGAAGACATTCGCCGCCTGCTGCACCAGTTTGCCGCCGGCTTCCTTAAGGAGCCCAATCCTGACGTGCTGGAGCAGTTGCGCCAAATCCTCGAAGCCGAGGTGGCCAACACCTTGTCGCCTCCTGAAGAAGAAGACGACCTCCCGCTCGAACGTGAAGAGTTGGTGGAGGACGCGGCGCCCGTGGCGTTCGCACAGCCCGGGGCCGAGCCCTTGCAAGCAGTTGCTGCTCCTGAGCCAGAGTCCCCGGTGGTTCATCCGGGTCATGTCGCGCCAGCCCTGTCGGCGGTGGTGCACGACCACGACCAGCAAGTTGACGACGCTATTGCACACGCAATCGCGATGAGCACGGACGTGGACGATGACATCGATGCCATCGACGTCATCGATCCGGACCTGTTCCCGATCTTTGAAGAAGAAGCGCTGGAACTGTTGCCTCAGCTTGGCGGTGCATTGCGCCAGTGGGCCTCGCGGCCCGACAACCTGGGTGCGCGCAGCGAGGTGCTTCGTGCACTGCACACGCTCAAGGGCAGCTCACGCTTGGCAGGCGCGATGCGCCTGGGCGAAATGGCCCACCGACTGGAGTCCGCGATCGAGCAGCTCGACGCGGAGTCCGTCACGGCCGACCAGATCGAGCCGCTGCAGGCCAGCTTTGACGGCCTGCAGGCCAACTTCGAGGCCCTGCGCGCGATCGGCCAGAACCCTGCGGACACGGTGGTCTCCCTGCCGGTGGAAACACCTCGCACAGCGGCGGTAGCGTCGGCCGTGGTGGATGCTGCTGCGACCGCGGCCCCCGAGTCGCCCGCTGCAGACTCCGCCGCCAAGCCCGTGGCGCCCGCTGCCGCGCGTATGCCCGTTCCCTCGCAGCTCGCACCGCTGCGCGTGGCGGCCAGCCAGTCAGTGCGCGTGCGTGCACAGCTGCTGGACCGCCTGGTCAATCAGGCCGGCGAAGTGTTGATCAGCCGCTCGCGCCTGGATGTGCGGTTGGGTCAATTCCGCACTTCGCTGACCGACCTGTCGGGCAACCTGGACCGTCTGCGCCAGCAACTGCGCGACATTGAGGTCCAGGCTGAATCCCAGATGCAGTCGCGCCTGGCCTTGTCCAAGGACTCGGCCGCCGGCTTTGACCCTCTGGAGTTCGACCGCTTCACCCGCGTGCAGGAACTGACCCGCATGATGGCCGAGTCCGTGAACGACGTGGCCACCGTGCAGCGCAACCTGCAGCGTGCGATGGAAGGTGCCGAAGACGACCTGATCGCCCAGGGCCGCCAGGCGCGTGAACTGCAGCGCGACCTGCTGCGCACCCGCATGGTGGAGTTCGAAGGCATCTCCGAGCGGTTGTACGCGGTGGTGCGCCAAGCATCGAAAGAAACGGGCAAGCAGATCAAGCTGGACATCACCGGCGGATCTATTGAAATGGACCGCGGCGTGCTGGACCGCATGACGCCCGCGTTCGAACACCTGCTGCGCAACTGCGTGGCCCACGGTATCGAGGAGCCGCAGGTGCGTACGGCTGCGGGCAAGCCTGCCTCCGGCACCATCACCATCGATCTGCACCACGAAGGCAACGACGTGTCAGTGGAGTTCCGTGACGACGGCGCCGGCCTGAACCTGCCCCGCATCCGCGAGAAGGCCCTGGCCCAGGGCATCGTGAGCGCGGATGTAGAGCTGTCGGACGCTGATGCCGCCAATCTGATCTTCATGCCCGGTTTCTCGACGGCCAGCGAGGTCACCGGCCTTTCCGGCCGCGGTATTGGCATGGACGTGGTGCGTGCCGAGATCAACGCCCTGGGCGGCCGCATCGAGACCTCGACCGAAACCGGCAAGGGTGCGGCCTTCCGCATGGTGCTGCCGCTGACCACGGCCGTCACGCAGGTGGTGATGCTGCGCGCGGGCGAACTGGCCATTGGAGTGCCCGCCAACGTGGTGGAAATCGTGCGCCGCACTTCGGCTGCCGATCTGGAGGAGGCGTACCGTACGGGCACATTTGACGATGGCACCGAAAAGCTGCCGTTCTTCTGGTCCGGGGCGCTGCTGCAGGCCTCGGCCCGCAGCCACGAGCCCGGCAGCAAGACGCGCCCGGTGGTTATCTTCCGAAGCGCGTCGCAGCGCATTGCCATGCACGTGGACGAAGTGCTGGGCAACCAGGAAGTGGTGGTGAAGAACCTGGGGCCGCAGCTGTCCCGCCTGCCGGGCCTCGCGGGCATGTCCGTGCTGGCTTCGGGTGCGGTGGTCTTGATCTACAACCCCGTGGCGCTGGCCACGGTGTATGGCGACCAGGTGCGTTCGTCCAGCGTGGGGCTGCCACCGGTGGCGGCGGATGCGGCAGGCGGTTCGGGTGCGGGCAAGGCGGTGGCGTCTGCCCAACTGACGGGCACCAGCCAGGTCCCACTGGTGCTGGTGGTGGACGATTCGATCACGGTGCGCCGCGTGACGCAGCGCCTGCTGCAGCGCGAAGGCTACCGGGTCGCGCTGGCGGCCGACGGCTTGCAAGCCCTCGAACGTCTGCAGGAAGAGCGCCCCACGGTCGTGCTGTCCGACATCGAAATGCCGCGCATGGACGGTTTTGACCTGGCGCGCAACATCCGCGCCGATGGCGCGCTGCGCGACCTGCCCATCATCATGATCACCTCGCGCATTGCCGAAAAGCACCGCGAGCACGCGATGGAACTGGGCGTGAACCATTACCTGGGCAAGCCCTATTCCGACGAGGAACTGCTCAGCCTGATCCAGCACTACGCCCGACTGGCGGCGCCGGCCGAGGTCTGAACGACCCCTGGTGCTCCTGTAAAACGCTCTTCCCCGCAAGGGGCAGAGCGTTTTTTCTTCCACAGCAGCGTTTTCCTCTCGTCCCAACCCAGCGACTTTGCCTATGGACTCCATGAATCAATCGGCTGTTTCCCTGGAAGCCACCGCACCTGCTCCGTACGGCGACAGCCGCCTGCTCGCATGCCTCGCGTTGGTGGCGAGGGAGAAGGCATCGGACCTGTTCCTGCTGGCGGGCGCACCGCCCACCGTCAAGAGGCAGGGGGCCTTCCTGCCCATCAGCCAGCAGGTGCTGCGGGCGCAGGACATCCGCACCATGGCGTACTCCATCATGGGCAAGGCGCAGCACCACGAGTTCGAGTCCACGATGGAGTGCGACTTTTCGTATGCCACCGCCGAAGGTGATCGGTTCCGGGTGAACGTGCATCTGCAGCGCGGCCAGGTGGGCATGGTGATCCGGCATGTGGCGGGCAGCATTGCCACGTTGGATGAGCTGGGCCTGCCCCAGGTGCTGAAGGACCTTGCTTTCCTCAAGGGCGGGCTCATCCTGACCGTGGGGTCGGCAGGGTCTGGCAAGACCACCACGCTGGCGGCGCTGCTGGACCACCGCAACACCAATGCCAGCGGGCACATCCTCACCATTGAAGACCCCATCGAATACCTGCACCCACACAAGAAGTCGCTGATCACGCAGCGCGAGGTGGGCATCGACACGCGTTCGTACGACGAGGCCTTGCGCCGCGCCATGCGCGAGGCGCCCAACGTGATCATGATCGGCGAGATCCGCGACCGGGCCACCATGCAGCACGCGCTGCACTATGCCGAGTCCGGGCACCTTTGCGTATCAACCCTGCACGCGCACAACGCCAACCAGGCGGTGCAGCGCATCCTGAACTTCTTCCCTGAACACGCGCACAAGCAGCTGCAGATGGACCTGTCGCTCAACCTGCGGGCGGTGGTGGCTCAGCGCCTCATCAAAGGTGTCCAGGGCCGGCTGGTGCCGGCCACCGAGATCATGCTGCTGACACCCTACGTGGCGGACCTGATCCAAAAAGGCCAGATCGACGAGCTCAAGACCGCCATCAACCGTGGCACCGAGCAGGGCATGTGCAGCTTCGACCACTCTTTGTTCAAGCTGGTGGAAGCGGGGGCCATCTCCGCCGAAGAGGCCATCGCCCATGCCGACAATCGCACCGATCTTTCGCTCAAGCTGCGGTTGGCAGCTGGAGGCACGCTCAGCGTGGACGGCATGAGCATGAGTGCCCAGCAGGAAGCAGGAGCGCCCAACGGCCGCTGAGCCCGCAGGCTTTCGTGAGCCCCCATTTCCCCTCGGGGTCGCTCACCCCTTACCCCCCCCTCAGTCGGCGTGAGCCGCTTTCACTACCGCGTAGCGCGCCAGCGTGCGCTGGCGTGCGGCGTCGTGGTCCACCACGGGGTGCGGGTAGTCGCGCCCCAGGTGCACGCCGGCCTCCTGCAGGTCCAGTGGCCGTGCCAGCCATGGCGCGTGCAGCGCCTTGTCGGGCAGTCTGGCCAACTGCGGCAGGTAGCGGCGGATGAACTTGCCCTCGGGGTCAAACTTCTCGCTCTGGCTTACAGGGTTGAAGATGCGGAAGTAGGGCTGCGCGTCGCAGCCGCTGGAGCTGGCCCACTGCCAGCCGCCGTTGTTGGCCGCCAAATCAAAATCGTTGAGGTGCTCGGCAAAGTAGGCCTCGCCCCGGCGCCAGTCCAGCCCCAAGTCCTTCACCAGAAAGCTCGCCACCACCATGCGCAGGCGGTTGTGCATGTAGCCGGTCTGGTTGATCTGCGCCATGGCGGCGTCCACCAGCGGATAGCCCGTGCGGCCTTCGCACCACGCGGCAAACAAGGCGTCGGCCTCGGGTCCGGTTTCCCACTGAATGGCGTCGTACGCGGGTTTGAAGCTGTGCCCCACGACGTGCGGATGGTGGTGCAGGATCTGAAAGTAGAAATCGCGCCAGATCAGCTCGCTCAGCCAGGTCGTGGCGCCGGCATTGCCCTCGCGCATCAGCCCGTGCGCAGTGCGCGCCAGCACACGCGGCGAGATGGTGCCAAACCGCAGGTGCACGCTGAGGTAACTCGGGCCCTTGATGGCCGGAAAATCCCGTGCTGTGTCATACCGCGCAATGCGACCCAGAAAATCTTTCAGAAGTTGTCGGGCCCCGCTGGCGCCGGTCGGAATGCGCAGCTGCGCCAGGCCTGCGGGTTCAAAGCCCAACCATGCCAGATCGGGCACCGCATGGCGGCATGTTGGAGGGCGCGGGGCGAGGCGGTGTGCATGCCGCTCCACCGGGTAGCTCGACAGCTGGAACGCATCCACCTTCTTGAGCCAGGCATTCTTGTAGGGTGTGAACACGCTGTATGGGCTGCCCGACTGCGTGAGCACCTCACTGCGCTCCAGCACCGTGTGGTCCTTGAAGGTGTGGAACGCACGGCTTGCCGCAGCGAGCCGCGTGCGCACCTGGCTGTCCCGCTCCAGTGCGGCCGGCTCGTCGTCGTGGTTGGCAAACACGGCCTGTGCGCCCAGCTCCTCTGCCAGCGCAGGCACCGCCTCGCTGGCAGCCGCGTGCCGCACGATCAAGCCCCCTTGCGCATGGCCGCACAGGTTGCGTAGCGCTGCGTCCAGCTCCACCAGTGATTCACGAATGAATTCCACTCGGCGGTCCGCACGCGGTAGCGTGTCCAGGATGTCGGTGTCGAACACAAAAACGCAGTGCACCTGCGCGCACTGGGTGAGGGCGTGGTACAGGGCCGCATGGTCTTCAGCGCGCAGGTCGCGGCGAAACCAGACAAGGCCGCAGGGGTAGGCGGACGCGGGGGAGGGGGGCATGTTCACCGTTAAAATTGCGGGATGTCTTTCGATTCTGCGCCCATCAACCTGACGCATCACTTCCTGATCGCGATGCCCGGCTTGGAAGATGAGTCTTTTGCGCGCAGCGTCGTGTATCTGTGCGAGCACAGCGAGCGCGGTGCGCTCGGCCTCATCATCAACAAGCCCACCGATATCACCCTCAAGGGCCTGTTCGACAAGGTAGACCTGTCCCTGCGCCGCGAGGACCTTACCAAAGAGCCCGTTTTCCAGGGCGGCCCGGTGCAGACCGAGCGCGGATTTGTGCTGCACGAACCCATGCTGATGGACAAGGCGGAAACCGACGAGTCGGCCTATGCCTCCACCATGACCATCCCCGGCGGCCTGGAGATGACCACCTCCAAGGACGTGCTCGAAGCCCTGTCCACCGGCGCCGGCCCCCGCCGCGTGCTCATCACGCTGGGGTATTCGTCCTGGGGCGAGGGGCAGCTTGAATCCGAACTGGCCGAGAACGCCTGGCTCACCGTGGCGGCCGATCTGTCGGTGATCTTTGACACCCCCGTGCCCGAGCGTTACGACCGGGCCTTGTCGCTGCTGGGCCTGCAGGCCTGGATGCTGTCGCCCGAGGCGGGGCACGCATGACTGGCGCGCCCGCTCAGTCCATCCAGCCGCCAGCGGTTCCTGCGCATTTCCAGACCTTTCTTGCTTTTGACTTCGGGCTCAAGCGCACGGGCGTGGCCTCGGGCAACCGCATGCTGCGCAGCGCCACGCCCCAGCGCACCATCCAGGCCGAGGGCGACGCTCGTTTTGCCCAGGTGGCCGAGCGCATCAAGGAATGGCAGCCCGACGCACTGGTGATCGGCGTGCCCTACCACCCTGACGGCGCCAGCCACGAGAACACTGCGCGGGCTCTCAAGTTCGGGCGCCAGCTGCGCGGGCGCTTTGGTTTGCAGGTGTTCGAGGTGGACGAGCGCTACAGCACCACGGAAGCCATCGCGGGTGGTGCCAAGGATGCCGACGCGGCATCGGCCTGCATCATCCTGGAACAGTTTTTGAGGAATCTCCCATGACCACCCCATCCCCCGGAATGTCCGGCAGCCTGGTGCTTGATGCCGAGGCGCTGTACCGCGAACTGCTGCGCGGAGTGCGCAGCATGCTGACCCCCACCACGCGCCTGGCCGGCATTGCCTCGGGCGGCGCCTGGCTGGCCGAGCGCCTGCAAAAAGACCTGGGCCTCGAAGGGCCCGCAGGTGTGCTCTCGTCGGTGATGCACCGCGACGACTTCGCCCAGCGCGGTCTGTCGGCCAGCGCGCAGACCGCGTTGCCGTTTGATGTGAATGGCGCCGATGTGCTGGTGCTCGACGACGTGCTCTACACCGGCCGCACCATCCGCGCCGTGCTCAACGAGCTGTTCGACTACGGTCGCCCCGCCAGCGTGCGCCTGGCCGTGCTGGTGGACCGGGGCGGGCGCGAGCTGCCCGTGCAGGCCGACTTTGCCGCTGCGCGTGTGGCCCTGCCTGCCGCCCAGTCGCTGGCCCTGGCGCGTGACGACAGCGGCATCTTCCAATTCCAAGTCAAAGAGGCCTGACCGTGCTGCACAAGCGCAACCCCCAACTCAACGGCAACGGCGAACTCATCCACCTGCTGTCCATCGAGGGCCTGCCGCGCGACATCGTCACGCACATCCTCGACACGGCGGCCAACTTCGTGAGCGTGAACGACCGCGAAGTGAAGAAGGTGCCCCTCTTGCGTGGCAAGAGCGTGTTCAACCTGTTCTTCGAGAACAGCACGCGCACCCGCACCACCTTCGAGATCGCGGCCAAGCGCCTGTCGGCCGACGTGATCAACCTCGACATCGCGCGCAGCTCGGCCAGCAAGGGCGAGTCGCTGCTCGACACCATCGCCAACCTGAGCGCGATGGCGGCCGATTTGTTCGTGGTGCGGCACAGCGAGTCGGGCGCGCCGTACCTGATTGCCCAGCATGTGGCGCCCCATGTGCACGTGATCAACGCCGGCGATGGTCGCCATGCCCACCCCACGCAGGGGCTGCTGGACATGTACACCATCCGCCACTACAAGAAGGACTTCAGCAACCTCACCGTGGCCATCGTGGGCGACGTGCTGCACTCGCGCGTGGCGCGCTCGGACATCCACGGCCTTACCACGCTGGGCTGCGCCGAAGTGCGTGTGGTAGGGCCGCGCACACTGGTGCCGTCGGACATGGCGCAGATGGGCGTGCGCGTGTGCCACACGCTCGAAGAGGGCATCAAGGATGCCGACGTGGTCATCATGCTGCGCCTGCAGAACGAGCGCATGAGCGGTGCGCTCTTGCCGTCGAGCCAGGAGTATTTCAAGAGCTTCGGCCTCACGCAGGAAAAGCTGCAGCTGGCCAAGCCCGACGCCATCGTCATGCACCCCGGCCCCATCAACCGCGGCGTGGAAATCGACTCCGCCGTGGTCGATGGCAAGCAGAGCGTGATCCTGCCGCAGGTGACTTTCGGTATTGCGGTCCGTATGGCTGTGATGTCCATCGTGGCTGGTAACGAAGCATGACGCTCGGAACAAACACTCCTGTTTTCATAGCTGCTACCGCTTATCCAGTAAGCGCTAGCAGCCAATTTGGCTTGAAATCATGAAGATACTGATCCAGAACGGCCGTGTGATCGACCCCGCTTCGGGCCTTGACCAGACCTGCGACATCGCGCTGGCGGCAGGCCGTATCGTGAGCGTCAACCGCGTGCCCCCCGACTTTGCGCCCAACCGCACCATCAACGCTGCCGGCTGCATCGTGCTGCCCGGCCTGGTGGACCTGGCCGCACGGCTGCGTGAGCCCGGCCACGAGCACGAAGGCATGCTCGAATCCGAAATGGCCGCCGCCGTGGCCGGTGGCGTGACCAGCCTGGTCTGCCCGCCCGACACCGACCCTGTGCTCGACGAGCCCGGCCTGGTCGAGATGCTCAAGTTCCGCGCCGAGAAGCTGCACCAGTCGCGCCTGTTCCCGCTCGGTGCGCTCACCCGCAACCTGGCCGGCGAGGTGCTGACCGAGATGGCCGAGCTGACCGAGTCCGGCTGTGTGGGCTTCGGCCAGGCCGAGGTGCCGCTGGCCAGCACCCAGGTGCTGCAGCGCGCGCTGCAGTACGCGGCCACCTTTGGCTACACCGTGTGGCTGCGCCCGCAAGAGATGCACTTGGGGCGTGGGGTGGCCGCCAGCGGTGCGCTGGCCACGCGCCTGGGTCTGTCGGGCGTGCCCGTGGCGGCCGAGACGATTGCGCTGCATACCATTTTTGAACTGCTCAAGACCACCGGCGCGCGAGTGCACCTGTGCCGCCTGAGCAGCGCTGCCGGCGTGGAGCTGGTGCGCCGCGCCAAGGCCGATGGCCTGAAGGTGACGGCCGACGTCAGCATCAACTCGCTGCACCTCACCGAGAACGACATCGGCTTCTTCGACAGCCGCGCGCGCCTGACGCCGCCGCTGCGCCAGCAGCGTGACCGCGATGCCCTGAGCGCGGCGCTGCTCGATGGCACCATCGACGCGCTGGTGTCCGACCACACCCCGGTGGATGAAGACGCAAAGACCCTGCCGTTTGCTGAGGCCGAACCCGGCGCCACGGGGCTTGAACTGTTGCTGTCCCTGGCGCTCAAGTGGTCGCAGGACAGCGGCGTGCCGCTGGCGCGCGCCCTCGCCGTGGTGACCAGCGAGCCGGCCCGGGTGCTGGGCAATGCGCTGGGCACCTTGCAGGCCAGCGTCGGCCAGATCGTGGAAGGGGGCGTCGGTGACCTCTGCATCTTTGACCCGCAGGCCGCCTGGACGGTGCAGGACGACGCCTTGCGCAGCCAGGGCAAACACACGCCGTTCTCAGGCTACGAACTGCCCGGCCGCGTGCGCATGACGCTGGTCGGCGGCCAAGTCGCCTTCGACGCGGCCTGACGCAGTGCGCCGCCGCCACCCTCGGGCCTGGTGATGAGACTGTTGCGCGCCAGTGGCCGGCTGCTGCGCATGCTGGCGCACATCGCCAAGGGCGTGTGGATCGTGGCGCTGCGCTTTCCGGCGCTTTCCCCCGACCAGCAGCACGCTCACGTGCAGGCTTGGTCGCTGCAGTTGCTGGCCCATGCGGGCATCCGTCTGCGCATCCAGGGCCGTCCGCCCGTCACGGGGCCGGTGATGCTGGTAGCCAACCACATTTCGTGGCTGGACATCCCCGTCATGCACGCCGCCCGCCATTGCCGTTTCGTGTCCAAGTCCGATGTGCAGGGCTGGCCCATCATCGGCGCACTGGCCACCGCCGCCGGCACGCTCTACATCGAGCGCAGCTCGCGCCGCGACGCGCTGCGCATGGTGAAGTCCATGCAGGAGGCGCTGCAGCGCGGCGAGGTGCTGGCCGTGTTCCCCGAAGGCACCACGGGCGACGGGCGCGAGATGCTGCCCTTTCACGCCAACCTGCTGCAGGCCGCGGTGGCCGCCGATGCGCCCGTGCAACCCGTGGGGCTGCGCTTTGTGGACCGCGCCAGCGGTACCACCAGCTTTGCCCCCAGCTATATCGGCGATGAAACCCTGGTGGGATCCATCTGGCGCACGCTGAGTGCCCCGGCCATCGAAGCGGTGGTGCACTATGGCGAGCCTGAGCTGCCTGCGGGCCGCGATCGCCGCACCTTCACGCAGCACCTGCAGGGCGTGGTCGACGGGCTGCGCCGCAGCTGAGTCTTCCCGGTCGCTTTGCGCGCTGTGCTGCGGCAGCCTTGCGGCCTTGTCCGACGCCGCACCAGCGCGGCGGGCGCGAGACTGGCGGCCAGCCTGCGGTCCATCGACCGGGGTGGCATCAAGGAGGTCGCCATGTCTGCTTTGCAATTGTTCCGCCAAGGTTTCCGTGAATGGTGCGTGTGGGCCCTGATGATGTTCAGCGCCATGGCCGCTGTGGCGCAAGGGGTCAACACCCCCGCCGTGGTGCCGGGACTGCGGCCTGCCTTACCGCCCGCGTCGGCCCCCGGCGCCACGCCGGCAACCACGCCAGCGCAGACGCCACCCGCCCCGGCCAGCCAGACTCCGGCGCAAACACCGGAACCCCCTCCCGCCCAGTCCCCGTCTGAAACCCCGCCAGAACCTGCACCACTGCCTCCCGCACAAGGCTGATACCGGTCGCTGGCCGCCTCCCGACCGCATTGACGCAGCCGCGGCATGCTCGGCGACGCGCACGACGCGCGGCAAAAACCGGACATATTGCACAACCGTGGCCTTGCTCTGTGGCGGGCCGTCCTCCTCCTCGGGTGGTTTGCTCCTATCGTTCGCGGTTTCGTAGGCCCGCGCGAGTCGCCGCACGGGCCTTGTTCCAACACCGCTACACGCCATTGCCATTGCCGGGAGGGCACCATGAACCTGATAGAGCGCGCCAAGAGCATTCTTCTGCAGCCCCAGACCACCTGGGCCACCATCGACGCGGAGCCGACCGACGCCGCAACCCTCTACACCCGCTACGCCATGGTCCTGGCCGCGGTCCCGGCCGTGTGCGGGTTCATCGGGCTATCGCTCATCGGGTTCAGCGCCTTTGGCGTGTCGGTACGCATGCCCCTGCTGGCGGGGCTGGTCAACATGGTGCTGTCGTATGCCCTCAGCCTGGCGGGCATCTTCGTGCTGGGGCTCATCATCGACGCGCTGGCACCCACCTTTGGGGGCCAAAAGAGCCAGATTCAGGCCCTCAAGGTGGCGGTGTACGCCAGCACGGCGGCGCTCTTGGGGGGCGTTTTCAGCCTGCTGTCGGTGTTGTCCATGCTGGGCCTGCTGGCGGCCCTTTATTCCATCTACCTGCTGTACACCGGGTTGCCCGTGCTGATGAAAAGCGCCCCCGAAAAGTCGGTCGCCTACACCGTTGTGGTGCTCATTGCCGCCATCGTCATGGGTGTGCTCATGGGTGCGGTCAGTGCGGTCTTCATGCCGGGCAGCGCGGGAATGCTGTGAGGCATGCCCATGAGAAATCACTTGCTGGTGGATGCGGCCGATGGGTCGGGGGCGCGATGACGCGGTTGTGGCGCGACACGCACAGTCAGTATGCAAACTGGTCAAATTTGATAGCTGCCAGCGCGCTCTGGAAAAGCGCTAGAGCCTGATTTGACCCAAATTTCGAGGCGTCAGCCCCGGGGAAAAGTCACCACATGGTCCACCTGGGCGCGGATGCCGATCCATTCGCCCAGTGCATGGTCGTGGTGGCTGGGCACATGAGCCAGCACGGTGTGGCCGCTGGCCAGGCGCAGGGTGTACAGAAATTCCGACCCGCGGAAAGATTTGCGCACGATCTGCGCCTGCACCGGCGCGTGGTCGTCGTGCACGATGTCATCCGCGCGCAGCAACACGTCGCATTCGCCAGCGGGGTAGCTGCCGGGCAGGGGGCATTCGTCCAGGTCCGTCAGCTCGCCCAGGGGGGTCTGCGCCACCACGTTGTCGCCACGCTGCACCAGTGTGGCGGGGGCAAACACGCCGTGGCCGATGAAGTCGGCCACAAAGCGTTTGGTGGGGCGGTGGTACAGGGTATAGGCATCGTCCCACTGGTGCAGCTGGCCCTCGTGCATCACACCAATCACGTCTCCAATGGCAAAGGCCTCGAACTGGTCGTGCGTCACAAACAAGGCCGTGGCGCCCGCGGCTTTCAGAATGCCGCGCACCTCGTGCGCGAGGCGCTCGCGCAGGTCCACGTCCAGGTTCGAAAACGGCTCGTCCAGCAGCATGAGCTGCGGGCGCGGCGCCAGCGCACGCGCCAGCGCCACCCGCTGCTGCTGCCCGCCGGAGAGCTCGTGCGGAAAGCGCTGCTCGCTGCCCTCCAGTCCGACCAGCTTCAGCACCTCGGTCACGCGCGCGGCTTGCTCGGCCTTCGGCAGCTGGTGGATGCCAAAGGCCACATTGCGACCCACCGAGAGGTGCGGGAACAGCGCGTAGTCTTGGAATACCATGCCGATGCGCCGCAGCTCGGGCGGCAAGCTCAGGCTGGCGCTGCTGACCACGCTTTTGCTCAGGCGGATCTCACCACCCGTCACTCGCTCCAGTCCCGCCACCGCGCGCAGCAGGGTGGTCTTGCCACAGCCCGACGGGCCGATCAGCACGCCAATGTCACCGGCCTTCAATGCCAGCGTCACGCCTTGTACAGCGGCCTGGGCGCGGCCGGCATAGCGCACTTCGAGTTGGGAGACCTCAAGAAACATACTCCTATTCTAGGCGCGGGGCGAATGCTTAAAATTCGCATTTGCATTCTTGAGCATTGCCCCGCCCCCGGAGCCCGGCCATGGGTGTTACTTTCTACTCCGTTGATCGAGCCCCCGCCTTGCGCCGCATGCCCCGTTTTGCCTTTCGCTCCGTCCCGTTGATCCTGTTCGCGGGCTTTCTGGCATTGCCCGTGCTGGCCGTGCTCGCGTCATGGCTGCCCGTGGGCCAGGGCGACGCCCATGCCGGCGCCATCCTGCGCGAGATGGCGGCCACCGTGTTGCCAGGCTATGTGTGGACCACACTGTGGCTGAGCGTGCTGGTGGCGCTGGGCGCGGCCATCGTGGGCACGGGAACGGCGGCCGCCGTCACGCTGTTTGATTTTCCGGGCCGGCGCACGCTCGAATGGCTGCTGCTCCTGCCGCTGGCGATGCCCGCCTATGTGACGGCATACGCGTACACCGACTTCCTGCAGTTCAGCGGCCCGCTGCAGGTAGGGCTGCGCAATACCTTCGGCTTGGAGGGCCGCCTGCTGCCCGAAGTGCGCAGCCTGGGCGGTGCGGTGTGGGTTTTCATCTTCTCGCTGTACCCCTACGTGTACTTGCTGGCCCGCACGGCGCTGGGTGAGCGCGCCGCTCACCTCATGGAGGCCGCACGCCTGCTCGGCGCGCCGCTGTCGCGCCGCATTCGCGCTGTCGCCTTGCCGCTGGCACGGCCTGCCGTGGCGGCTGGCGTGGCGCTGGTGCTGATGGAAACCCTGGCCGACTTTGGCGTGGCCAGCTACTTTGGCATTCAAACCTTCACCACCGGCATCTACAAGGCTTGGCTGTCGATGGACAACCGCCTGGCGGCCGCGCAACTGGCCACCATGCTGCTGCTGGTGGTGATGGCGCTGCTGCACCTGGAACACCGCGCGCAAAAGCGCATGCGTTTTGCCGCAGTTGGCGGGCGCGCAGGCTCGGCCGAAGCGCAACCGCTGGCCCTGCGTGGAGCGCGCCGCTGGGCAGCCTGGGCGGTGTGCACGGTGCCCGTGCTGATGGGCTTTGTCGCCCCGGTCCTCTTCATGCTCCGGCCGCTGGCCGCAGACTGGTCGGTGCTGCCGTGGGAGCGCTTCATGGAATGGGCCTGGCACAGCGTGCGCCTGGGTGGCATCACCGCCGCGCTGGCTGTGGTCATCGCATTGGCCCTGGCCTTTGCCGTGCGCCGACAGCCCGACGCCATTACGCGTGGCGTGGTGCAACTGGCTAGCGTGGGCTATGCCGTGCCCGGCGCCGTCATCGTGGTGGGCCTGCTCTTGCCTGTGGGCTGGCTGCAGGCCGCCATGCCGCACTGGGGCGTGGGCGCGCTCGTCACGGCTACTGCGTTCGGCATCGTGTGGGCCTACCTGGTGCGTTTTTGCGCTGTGGCCCTGCAGTCCATGCAAAGCGGGTATGCACGCATCCCGCCCAGTCTGGACGATTCGGCCCGTATGCTCGGCATCGGCAGCCCCGGCCTGCTGACCCGCGTGCACTGGCCGCTGCTCAAGCGCTCCACCGCCGCCGCCGCGCTGCTGGTGTTTGTGGACGTGATGAAAGAGCTGCCTGCCACCATGGTGCTGCGCCCCTTCAACAGCGACACCCTGGCCGTGGTGGCCTACCAGCTCGCGCGCGACGAGCGTCTGGGCGAGGCGGCACTGCCTTCACTGGCGCTGGTGGCCGTGGGGCTGGTGCCGGTGATTCTGCTGAGCCGGACGCTGCGCAGCCGAAGCTGACGGCCCCCTCGATTCGCGCAGCTTCACCCCCAGCCTGCGCCACCCCAACACCACCCCCGTCATGCTCATCACTGCCCCGCCCAGGCTAAGCACGATGAGTACCACGTCCCACAGCGGCCTGCGTTCCAGCAGGGGCAGCCAGTCCCAGCTGTGCAGCATGGCAAACAGCCAGCGGCTGGTGCGGCGATAACTGTCGGTGCGGCCGAGCACGGCGCCGGTGTGGGGGTCGATGTGGACCCAGGTGGCGTGGGGGTCTTCAAACACCACGCGCAGCACCGGCAAAGGCTTCTCGGCGCCGCCGGTCATGGTGTGGGCGGCGCGGTCGTAGTAGTGCAGGTCGTAGGCGGTCAGGGTTTCGGTGCGCACCACGGCGTGGGGCAGCAGCTGTGTGGCGGCCTGGGCCACAGCGCCTGTGGCCCAGGTGTGGGGCGCGGCCGTGGTGGCGTCCAGCACCGCAGGTGCGCCGGTGGGGCTGCTTGCAAGCACCAGCGTGTGGCCTGCGCTGCGTATCCAGCGCAGTTCGCGGGTGTCGAGGGACCCGGCCGAGAGCAGCGCATGCACGGTGGCGGCTTGCGCAGGCAGCACCAGTGGGCCGCCGTGCATGGCCTGTTGGCGCAGGGGGGCGGCACCGCTGTCGAAAATCTTCCAGGGGTTCATGGACATGAGGCCGCTGAAGATCCACGTGAACGTGATGACCGCAAACACGAGCCCGAACATGTGGTGCCAGCGCATCATGAAGCCCCGGTAGGGCGTGCGCGCGCCCGTCTTGTACCGACCCTTGAAGCGCCAGCGCAGCACGCCTACCACCGTGCCCGTTACCGTGAGCACGATGCCTGCGATGGACAGCCAGTTCACGATGTCCGTCCAGTAGTCGTTGAAGACATTGCCGCGGAACGGGTATAGCCAGTGGATCCAGGCGCCCGCGTAGTTCCAGGCCCGCTCTTGCAGCGGTGCATCGCGCACTACCTCGCCCGTGGTGCCCGACACATAGACCACGGTACCCGCGCTGTCGCCCAGGTGCAGGCGGTGCAGTGGGCGGTGCACGTCGAGTGCACGCGAGTGGGTGAAGGCGTCTTCGTCGATCGTGCCCTGGTAGTCGATGGTGGCATCGGGCTGCTGCGCGAAGGCTTGGGCCGAGGCGATGGCGTGTGCGGCGTCCACATGCTGCAACCGCTCGCCCGTGAGGGCGTCGACGACCGCAGGTGCGGGTGCCCGGCGCGGGCGGGGTGCGGCGTCTCCCGTCGGGGCCGCGGGAACCACCAAGTACACCGCGCGCCCGCCGCTGGCCACGGCCAGCCGCAGGTCCTGCAGCGGGCCTGTCAGGCCCGCGCGCGCGAGGGCGTCGGCGGGCTCCAGCAGGCGTTCGGGGCCCCGCGTGGCGCTGCGCAGCGGCGGCAGATGGGCCAGGCGCTCGGCCTGCGTGAGCTTGGGATAGCCCACGTACATCATCACCACGCCCGAGAGGAACCACATGGCGAAGAAGGCGCACAGCAACACGCCCAGCCAGCGATGGACGAGGTACAGCCAGCGTTTGGCGTGTGGCATGTCTGGTGCTCCGCCTGCGTCAGAACGCGGTGTGTAGCGTCACGTCCAGCGTGCGCGGTGCGCCCAGGTAGACCTGGTCGCGCGTCTCGGCCGCGTAGATGCGGTCGGTAGCGTTGCGCACGCGGCCCGTGAGAGTGGTGGACTTGTTGACCTTCCAGGCCAGGCCCAGGTCGAGAAGCGTGTATGACGGCCAGAACTTGGTGTTGGCCGCATTGCCATACACCTTGCCCACATGGCGCACACCCGCGCTGGCGGTGACGTTGGGGGTGATCGCGTACGAGGCCCACAGGTTGGCGACCTGCTGTGGCACCAGTTGCGGCACGTTGCCCGCGCGCGATACACCGCCCTGCACGAAGTTTTCATACCGCGCACGGATCAGCGACAGGTTGCCCTGCAGCTGCCATTGCGGCGTGGGGCGGATACCGGCCGACAGCTCGATGCCCTTGGACGACTGCTCGCCCACCAGCACCGTGAGATTGGGGTTGGACGGATCTTGCGAAGCGATGTTCTTGCGGCGGATGTCAAAGGCCGCCACCGTGGCGCTGCCCTTGCCGTCCAAGAAGTCAAACTTGCTGCCCACCTCGACCTGGCGGCCGGTGGTCAGTTCGCTGTTGTTGCGCACATCGGCAAACGAGGCCGAGGCCAGCGAGCCCGAGGGTGGGTCGGCCGCGTTGGAGGCCTGCGCATACAGGTTGGCGCCAGGCGCAATGTCCCACACCACGCCCAGGCGGCCAGTGGTGGGGCTGTAGCTGCGGCTGAAGGTGGCGGGCGCGGTGGCTGTGACGGCGCGGCGGTTCACCAGGTCGAGATCGATGCGCTCGTGCCGCAGCGCGGTGATCAGATTCACGCCAGGCACCACGGCCGTGCGGTTTTCCAGGTACAGCGCGGTGTTGGTGATCTTGTTGTCCTTGTCGGGGCTCCAGACGGGCGAGATGCCAGTGATGCTGAAGAAGTTCTCGGTGGAGAAGTTGTAGGGGTTGACCGTGCTTACGGTGACCGACGGGCCCAGCGGGAATCGGGTTTGCTTGTTCACGCTCACGTCCAGGCCAAACGCCCAGTCGCTTTTCCTGCCAGCCAGTTGCCCCAGGTACGTGCCTTCAATGCGGTTGCCCAGCAGTTGCTGGTCGTGCCGCTGGAGCAGGGGGGAGGTGCGGGTGACGGCAGTGTTGGTGGCGTTGAAGGTGTAGATCTCCACGTTGCGATAGTCGCGCAGCGCGTCGTACACGTAGAGCGTGTTCTTGAGCTGCAGCGCATCGGACACGCGCCATTGCGCCACCGAGCGCAGCCACTGCACGCGGTGCTCGTACATGCCGTCGGCGCTGTTGTAGTTCTTGAAGCGCGTGGCGGGGTCGATGGTCAGCGCGCCCACGGCAGGGTTCAGCACCGGCGTGCCCCAGTAAGGGCGGTCCACATGGTCCTTCTGGTATTCGTAGGCCAGCGTGTGGCTGAAGCCGCCGCCCAGGTCCGACAGCAGCGAGGTAGCGAGCTGGGTGGACTGCGTCTTGGTGCCCTCGGTCCAGCTGCCTGCGTCGCGGTGGTTGAGGTCGATGCGTGCGTAGTGCGTGGGGCCTGCAGTGCCGTCGCCGCCTGCGATGCGGCGGTTCAAGCCCACAGACACTTCTTTCAGGTCGTACGAGCCCAGGCGCACTTGGCCTTCGGCAAAGTCGCTGCGCTCGGCCGTCTTGGTGATGTAGTTGATGGAGCCACCCACTCCGCCCGAGCCGTACAAAAAGCTTGAGGCACCGCCGATGGCTTCCACGCGGTCGTAGATCCAGCTATCGACCGCGCGCGTGGCGCTGCCGTATTGCGGGTTGATGCCGTTGTAGAGCTGCGCCACCGAGTTGCTGGTAAAGCCCCGGTAGTGCGCGGACATCGAACCCGGCGCGTTGTGCGCCACCACGCCCGGCACGGCGCGCAGAATTTCCTGCGTGTCCTGTGCGCCGCGTGCGTCGATGGTGGCGCGGTCTACCACGGTGACGGAGGCGGGGTTCTCGCGCACCGTCAGGCCCAGGCGGCTGCCGGTGTCCACGGGGGTGTCCAGGTTGAGTTTGCCGTTGGGGGATGCAGTGGCATCGACCACGTCCACGGCCTGCAATGTGGGTGTAGTGGGCTGCTGTGCATGGGTGGCGGCCGAGGCCAGCGCGCAGGTGGCAAGCACGCCCAGGCACAGAGGGGAAAGGGGCAGGCGCGGCAAGGCCGCAGCGCTGCGCGAAGCAAAGGAAATACAGGACATGAAAACGCTCTTGTCTTGAGGCGACAGCGCAGCCGGGCCTGCGTGAGTTGCACGCAGGGCTGCGCGATCTGGAAAACAGCGGGAACAGGGCAGCACCCGACCACCAGGTACCGGGCACTGCCAACAAGCTTCAGATCAAGAGCGCGATGGGGGCCCGCGTGCGGGCAGGGGCGCCGCAGTGGCGGCCGCGATGCGGGCAGCCTCTACAGGCTGCAGCGCATGGGCCAGGGGATGGGGTGGCAGCACGGCGGCTGCCGGTGTGGGTGGCGGGGCGCTGGGGGTGGAGCACAAGGGGCAGTCCATGCCCATCGCGCCCATTTCGACGGTGCCATCGTCGGTCTGCACCAGCAGCTTGATGGTGCCCGCGCCCGAGCAGATCACCTCAAAGGATTGCGGGTGCGCTAGCGGCGATGCAATGGCCACCCCCATTGACGCCACGAACCATGCGAGCACCCACAGGCGCAGCGCAGCAAAGGTTCGTCGGGGGGCGGTCATGGGGCGCGATGATAGCGGAGGGGATCCAGTCCCGCGCTGAGGCCGGCATGGGGGAGGGGCGAGCCTCCCATCAGGAGATAGGCCCCGTGCGTTCTGCTTGCTATTAAATGTATAGCTTGTGACGCAATGTGGTAGAGCGGCAGGGCCTATTTTTTCCTCATATTTTCAGCAACCCGCTGCGCCGCCTGTCCGGTGGGTTGCGGGCTGGCCGCTTCACGCTTGCGTGTACGCCGTCTTCACCGTGGTGTAGAACTCCGCCGCGTAACGCCCTTGCTCGCGTGGGCCGTAGCTGCTGCCCTTGCGGCCGCCGAAGGGCACGTGGTAGTCCACGCCCGCCGTGGGCAGGTTCACCATCACCATGCCGGCTTGCGCGTGGCGCTTGAAGTGCGTGGCGTGCTTGAGGCTGGTGGTGGCAATGCCGCTGGCCAGGCCGAAGGGCGTGTCGTTGGCCAGGGCCAGGGCCTCTTCGTAGTTCTTGGCGCGCAACACGCTCACCACGGGGCCGAAGATTTCTTCGCGGTTGATGCGCATGCCGGGCGTGGTCTCGGTGAACAGGGCGGGGCGCAGGTAGTAGCCGGGCGCGCCGTCGGCGTTCTTCTCCAGGGCTTCGCCGCCGTAGGTGAGCTTGGCGCCTTCCTGCTGGCCGATGCCGATGTATTCCAGGTCTTGCGCGAGCTGGCGGTCGTCCACCACGGGGCCGATGTCGGTGCCAGCCCTGCGGGCGTCGTCCACCTTCAAGGTCTTCATTTTCTCGACCATGGCGGCCACGAAGCGGTCGTGGATGCCTTCGGTCACGATCACGCGACTGCTGGCGGTGCAGCGCTGGCCGGTCGAGAAGAACCCGCTGTTGATGGCGGCGCCCACAGCAACGTTCAGGTCGGCGTCGTCCAGCACCACAAACGGGTTCTTGCCGCCCATCTCCAGCTGCACCTTGGCACCGCGCGGCACGCAGGCGGCGGCCACACGCTGGCCGGTGCCGACCGAGCCGGTAAAGCTCACGCCCGCAATGCGTTCGTCTTCCAGCAGCACGGCGCCCACGTCCGATCCCCTGCCCATCACCAGGTTGAACACACCGGCGGGCAGGCCCGCGCGGTGCAGGATGTCGGCCAGCGCCCAGGCAGAGCCTGGCACCACTTCAGCGGGTTTGAACACCACCGTGTTGCCGTAGGCCAGGGCGGGGGCAATCTTCCAGGCCGGGATGGCGATGGGGAAGTTCCACGGCGTGATGATGCCGATCACGCCTAGCGGCTCGCGTGTGATCTCGATGCCCACGCCAGGGCGCACGGATGGGATCATCTCGCCACCGGGGCGCAGCGCCTCACCAGCAAAGAACTTGAAGATGGCGGCGGCGCGGCCCACTTCGCCAATCGCTTCGGGCAGGGTCTTGCCTTCCTCGCGGGCCAGCAGGTCGCCCAGCTCGGCCTTGCGGGCGATGATTTCGTTGCCCACGGCATCTAGGATGTCAAAGCGCTGCTGTGGGGTGGACAGGCTCCATGCCGGGAAAGCAGCGTGTGCGGCGGCCACGGCATCGAGCGCCTGCTCACGGCTGGCCACGGCGTAGTCGCCAATCACGTCGCGTGTGTCAGAGGGGTTGGTGTTCTGGTAGGTGCGGACGCCGTCGATCCAGGCGCCGCCGATCAGGTTTGCATGCATGGCTGTGGTGGTGTGGTTGGTGGTGGAAGAAAGTTGGTACGAGGCCCGTGCACGGCACGATGGGAGTACGTGGCAGTCGCTTGCGTAACGCCCGCGGCCGGGCACATGCCGCGCTCAAAGCGGTGACAGAATGATATTTTGTTGTATGTCATCGTACAACAATGCGAGAGGTTTTGGTATCGGGAGTCAGCTGTAGCGGAGCTCCCTGTAGCAGGTATCGGCGCAGTTGCTTCGGCCGCAGCGCCGAGCGGTTGGTCGCTGCAGCGGGTCTCTGATATCAGCTGGCTTCGGCCTGCGCGCGGCGGCGGCGCTCGCGGCTGTTGGCCAGGTGGGTGCGCATGGCGGCGCGTGCGGCGTCCGGGTCTTGCGCCACGATGGCATCGTAGATGCTCTCGTGTTCGCCGTTTACACGGCGCAGGTATTGGCGACGCTCGTCGTTCAGTGCGTCGGTGGCATCCAGCCGCGCGCGGGGAATGATCATGCTGCCCAGCGTGCCCATCAGCTCGGCAAAGTGGCTGTTCTGTGTCGCACGGGCGATTTCCAGATGGAACTGGAAATCCGCCGCCACTGCATCCCGTCCTGCGTCCACGGCCGACGCCACGGCATTCAGCGCCTCGCGCATGGTTGCCAAGTTGGCGTCGGTGCGTCGCTGCGCGGCCAGGGCCGCGGCTTCGGTTTCCACACCGATGCGCAGTTCCAGCACGGCAATCACATCGCGCAGCGTGCTGACTTGGTCTGGCGTAATCTTGAAGCCCGGGGCCTGCCCCAGGCCCAATACAAACGTGCCGATGCCGTGGCGCGTTTCCACCAGCCCCGACGCCTGCAGCTTGGAAATTGCCTCGCGCACCACCGTGCGGCTCACGCTGAACTCGTCCATGATCGCTGCCTCTGTGGGCAGCTTGGCGCCCAGCGCCAACCGGCCGTCGCGGATGCGGTCGCCCAGTGACTCAACCAGCTCCAGGGCCAGGGTGCGGGGCTTGCGGCGGAGCAGGGTATCGGTGTTCATTCTCGGTGTTATCCCTATGTGGCGGCGACGGAGAGACGGGTACATTGCCGCATTGTTGTACGACAACTGATGACGTGCAACCCCGTGTAACGCCACTGTACCAAGAACCTTCGCCACTGCCATGCCCTGCCACCCGACGCCGATCCGATTCCAACGACTTCTGTTGACTGGTGCCGCGGGAGGGCTGGGGCGGCAGCTGCGCCCAAGGCTCAAGGCTTATTGCGCCACGCTGCGCATTTCCGACATCGCTGACCTGGGCGCCGCCAGCGAGGGTGAAGAGCTGCGCCCTGCACGGCTCGAAGATGCAGGCGCCATGCTGGCCCTGCTGGCGGGTGTTCAGGCTGTGGTGCATCTGGGCGGCGTGTCCACCGAGCAGCCCTGGGAGCCCATCTTGCACGCCAACATCGTGGGCGTCTTTAACTTGTACGAAGCGGCGCGCAAGCAGGGCGTCAAGCGCGTGGTGTTTGCCAGCTCCAACCATGTCACCGGTTTCTATCGCCAGGACGAAGTCGTGGGCCTGCGCGACCCTGCGCGGCCCGATGGGCTTTACGGCGTTTCAAAGGCGTTTGGCGAAGACCTCTCGCGCTTCTACTTCGACCGTTACGGTATCGAGACCGTGTGCCTGCGCATTGGCTCATCCTTTCCCGAGCCGCGCAACCGCCGCATGCTGGCCACTTGGATGAGCTACGACGACTTGGAGCGCCTGGTGGTCGCCAGCCTCACGGCGCCAGTGGTAGGCCACAGCATCATCTATGGCATGGGCGATAACACCACTACCTGGTGGGACAACACCCTGGCGCGCCACATCGGCTACCGCCCAGAGGACAGCTCTGAGCCCTTCCGCGCGAAAGTGGAGGCGGCCGACCCGCATCCCGACATGACCGACCCCGCCGTGATCTACCAGGGCGGTCCGTTCGTGCGCACTGGTCCTTTCGAATGACCCCGGCGCCGGGATTTCAGTCCATTCCACATCTCTCAAAAACCATTCCACCGGAGACAAACCATGACCTTTCGCCGATCCCTGCTGACTGCCTGCGCCGCCGCTGTGGCCGCGATGGCAATGCTTCCCCTTGCCGCCCAGGCCCAGTCCATGGTGCTGAAGGCGGCCGACGTGCACCCCGCCGGTTACCCCAATGTGGTGGCGGTGGAAAACATGGGCAAAAAGCTCGAAGCCGCCACGCAAGGCCGCCTGAAGATCCAGACCTTCCCCGGCGGCGTGCTGGGCGGCGAGAAGGAAATGATCGAGCAGACGCAGTTCGGCGCCATCAACATCCTGCGCACTTCGCTCGGCCCGGTGGGAACGGTGGTGCCGGAGGTGAACGTGTTCAACATGCCCTTCGTGTTCCGCAGCCAGGACCACATGCGCGCGGTGATCGACGGCGCGATTGGCGACGAACTGCTGGCCAAGATCAGCGCATCGCCCGCCAAGCTGGTGGCCATCGGCTGGATGGACGGCGGATCGCGCAGCCTGTACACCAAGAAGCCTGTGCGCAGCCCCTCCGACCTCAAGGGCCAGAAGGTGCGCATGATGGGCAACCCGCTGTTCGTGGACACCATGAATGCCATGGGCGGCAACGGCATCTCGATGGGTTACGGCGAAGTGTTCACCGCCTTGCAGACCGGCGTGGTGGATGGCGCTGAAAACAATGCGCCCAGCTTCTTCACCAGCAACCACTACAGCACGGGCGCCAAGTTCTACACGCAGACCAACCACCTGATCATCCCCGAGTTGCTGGTGGTGTCGAAGGTGACGTGGGACAAGCTCAGCAAGGATGACCAGGCCCTCCTGAAGAAGTTTGGGCGCGAAGCCCAGATGGAGCAGCGCGCGCTGTGGGACAAGAGTGTGGAGGACTACACCGCCAAGCTCAAGGCGGCAGGTGTGGAGTTCATCACTGTGGACAACAAGCCGTTCTTTGACGCCACAGCCCCCGTGCGCGCCAAGTACGGCGCCAACTATGCGGACCTTATGAAGCGCATCGAGGCGGTGAAGTAAGCACCACCGTTCACGTCTTGCGCAGGCAAAGCTCCTGGTGGGGCGCCTGCGCCTTTTTCCTTGCCCCCTGGACCTCTCCTGGACCCATTCGTATGGACCACCCCTTCTTGCGCTGGATGGACCGCCTGTATCTGGCCACCATCTGGGCCGCCGGCACGGCCATCTTCTTCATGTCGCTGATCATCCCGTGGGGCGTGTTCAGTCGCTACGTGATGGGCACGGGGTCTCAATGGCCCGAGCCCATCGCCATCCTGCTCATGATGGTGTTCACCTTCATCGGCGCCGCAGCAGCCTACCGGGCGGGCGGCCACATTGCCGTCAACATGCTCACCGAAAAACTGCCCCGTGCTGTGCAACACGTGTTGGGCACGGTGGTGGACTTGCTCATGCTGGTCATCTGCGGCTTTGTGGCCTGGTATGGCACCAACCTCTGCATTGAAACCTGGGGGCAGGGCATTGCCGAACTACCCTGGCTGCCCGTGGGTGCCACGTATGCATCGCTGCCCATCGGCGCGGCAGTGACGCTGCTGTTCGTGCTGGAAAAAATGGTGTTCGGCACGCAGGCCCATCGGCGCATCGTGCGCTACGAAGAACTCGCTGACGGAGCCTGACCATGGACACCCTCGTACTGCTGGGCACGTTCTTCGTGCTGATGATGATTGGCGTGCCCATTGCCTATTCGCTGGGCCTGGCGGCGCTGGCCGGTGCACTGTGGATCGAGCTGCCGCTGGACGCGGTGATGATCCAGCTCGCCTCGGGCGTCAACAAGTTCTCGCTGCTGGCGATTCCGTTTTTTGTGCTGGCCGGCGCCATCATGGCCGAAGGCGGCATGGCGCGGCGGCTGGTGGCGTTTGCGGGCGTGCTGGTGGGTTTTATCCGCGGCGGGCTGTCGCTGGTCAACATCCTGGCTTCCACGTTCTTTGGCGCCATCTCGGGCTCGTCGGTGGCCGACACGGCCTCCATCGGTTCGGTGCTGATTCCGCAGATGGAAAAGCAGGGCTACCCACGCCCGTTCGCCACGGCCGTTACCGTCAGCGGCTCGGTGCAGGCCATCCTCATCCCGCCCAGCCACAACGCGGTGCTGTATTCGCTGGCAGCGGGGGGCTCCGTGTCCATTGCTGCGCTGTTCATGGCCGGCGTGCTGCCAGGGCTGATGCTGGGGCTCACGCTGGCGGGCCTGTGCCTGTTCACGGCCCACAGGCAGGGCTACCCCAAGGGCGAGGTCATCCCGCTCAAGCAGGCGCTCAAGATCTGTGTGGAAGCCCTGTGGGGCCTGATGACCATGGTCATCATCCTGGGCGGCATCCTGTCGGGCGTGTTCACTGCCAACGAATCGGCGTCGATTGCGGTGCTGTGGGCGTTCTTCGTGACCATGTTCATCTACCGCGACTACCGCTGGCGCGACCTGCCCAAGCTGGTGCACCGCACCGTGAAGACGGTGACCGTGGTGATGATCCTCATCGGCTTTGCGGCAGCGTTTGGCTACCTCATGACGATGATGATGATCCCCATGAAGGTCACCATGTTCCTCACCAGCCTGTCGGACAACAAGTACGTCATCCTTGCGCTGATCAATATCATGCTGCTGCTGCTGGGCTGCCTGATGGACATGTCGCCCCTCATCCTCATCCTCACGCCCATCCTGCTGCCCGTGGTCAAGCTGCTGGGCGTGGACCCGGTGCACTTCGGCATGATCATGATGGTCAACCTGGGCATCGGTCTCATCACGCCGCCCGTGGGCACGGTGCTGTTCACCGGTGCGGCCGTGGCTAAGCTGCCGCTTGGCATCGTCTCGCGCGCCATGCTGCCGTTCTTTACGGCGCTGTTTGTGGTGCTACTGATGATCACCTACGTGCCGGCCATCTCGCTGTCGCTGCCGCGCGCGATGGGGCTCTGACCATGGGGCTTGTTCGATGAGCGATACCCTGGTTTTGGTTTCTTGCGCCGACAGCGGCGAGTTGCACGTGCTTCATCTGGCGTCCCACACGGGCCAGCTGCGCACCGAGCAGGTACTGCCTCTGGGTGGCCAGCTCATGCCCATGGCATTGAGTCCCGACAGCACCCGCCTGTATGTCGCTCGGCGCAGCGATCCGCTGGCTGTGGTCACGCTGGCCGTGGACAGCCGCGCAGGCCGCGCCGAGGTGCTGGGCGAGGCGCCGCTACCTGCCAGCATGGCCCATGTGGCCACGGATGGCACGGGACGCTGGCTGCTTACAGCCTCGTACGGGTCCGACCTGGTGGCTGTGCAGCCCATCGGCCCCAATGGTGTCGTGGATGCTGCTGCTGCCGCCGCCACCTACGCCACGGGCCGCCATGCGCACAGCGCGCTGCCCAGCCCTGGCAACGGTTTTGTGCTGGCGGCATCGCTGGGTGGTGGGCAGCTGCACCGTTACCGCCTCGATGCGGCCACGGGGGCTTTGCAGCCAAGCGAGCCCGCTGTCTTCGCCCTGCCTGCGGGCACCGGTCCAAGGCACTTGCGCTTTAACGCGCGGGGCGACCGGGTCTATCTGTTGGGCGAGCTCGACGCCTTCGTGCATGTGCTGGCGTGGGACGAAGCAAGCGGCGGCCTGGAGCTGTTGCAAAGCCTGCCCACGCTGCCGCCCGGCTTTGTCGGTACGGCCTGGGCTGCTGATATTCACCTCAGCCCGGACGGCCGCTGGCTGTACACCAGCGAGCGCAACAGCCACACACTGGCGGGCTTTGCCGTGGACGCCACCAGTGGCCTGCTGAACCCCATCGGACATTGGCACACCCAGCTTCAGCCTCGCGGCTTCGCCATCGCGCCCGACGGCCGCCACCTGCTGGCCGCAGGCCAGCTGAGCCACCGGGTCGGCGTGCACTTGATTGCGCCCGCCAGCGGCGCGCTGACGCAGGTGGCAGAGCACGATGTGGGCCTGAATCCGAACTGGATCACGATGCTGCCCCTGCAGCCTGAGGCATGACCTTTGCTGCATTGCCGACTTTGCCAAGACCCCACCACCGATGACCCGACCCGCCCTCACCATCCGCATGCACGCGGATGACAACGTCGCCATCGTCGCCAACGATGGCGGCCTGCCCGCTGGCACCGTGCTGCCTCCCGGGGTGCCCGGCGCAGGCCTGGCGCTGCGCGACAAGGTACCGCAAGGCCATAAGGTGGCGCTGCAAAACATTGCCGAAGGCGAGGTGGTGCGCCGCTACAACGTGCCCATCGGCTATGCGTTGAAAGATATTTCAGCCGGCAGTTGGGTGCACGAACGCCTGCTGCAGATGCCCTCGGCCCGCGCGCTCGAGGGCCTGCCCATGGCCACGGTGAAGCCGCCGGTGCCGGAGCCTTTGACCGGCTACACCTTCGAGGGCTACCGCAACGCCGACGGCTCGGTTGGCACGCGCAACATCCTGGCCATCACCACCACCGTGCAGTGTGTGGCCGGTGTGGTGACGCAGGCCGTGCGCCGCATCAAGGCCGAGCTGCTGCCTCTGTACCCCCATGTGGATGATGTGATCGGCCTGGAGCACACCTACGGCTGCGGCGTGGCCATTGATGCGCCCGACGCCATCATCCCGATCCGCACGCTGCGCAACATCAGCCTCAACCCCAACTTTGGCGGCGAGGTCATGGTGGTGAGTCTCGGTTGCGAAAAGCTGCAACCCGACCGCCTGCTGCCCCCGGGCAGCTTTCCCATCACCGACGAACGCGATGCGGCCTTGGGCCCAGAGACCGTGTGCCTGCAGGCCGAAGAGCATGTCGGCTTCATGTCCATGCTCGACCACATCGTGCAAAGCGCGCGCCCGCACCTCGAACGCCTCAACGCCCGCCGCCGCGAGACCCTCCCGGCCAGCGAGCTGGTGCTGGGCGTGCAGTGCGGCGGCAGCGATGCGTTCTCGGGCGTCACCGCAAACCCGGCCGTGGGCTTTTGCGCAGACCTGCTGGTGCGCGCGGGTGCCACGGTGATGTTCAGCGAGAACACCGAGGTGCGCGACGCCGTGGAGCAGCTCACCAGCCGCGCCGCCACGCCTGAAGTCGCGCAAGCCATCGTGCGCGAACTCGGCTGGTACGACCGCTACCTGGACCGCGGCCGTGTGGACCGCGCAGCCAACACCACCCCCGGCAACAAGGCGGGCGGGCTGTCGAACATCGCCGAGAAGGCCATGGGCTCCATCATCAAGAGCGGCACTGCGCCCATTGCGCACGTGCTGGCTCCGGGCGAAAAACTGCGCCGCGACCAGCGCGGCCTGGTGTACGCCGCCACGCCCGCCAGCGACTTCATCTGCGGCACGCTGCAGCTGGCTGCGGGCATGAACCTGCATGTCTTCACCACCGGCCGGGGCACGCCCTACGGCCTGGCCGAATGCCCCGTGGTCAAAGTGGCCACGCGCAGCGACCTGGCGCGCCGTTGGCACGACCTGATGGACATCAACGCGGGCAAGATAGCCGACGGCGAGGCCACCATCGAAGACCTGGGCTGGGAGATGTTCCACCTGCTGCTCGACGTGGCCAGCGGCCGCAAGAAGACTTGGGCCGAGCAGTGGAAGCTGCACAACGCGCTGGGGCTGTTCAACCCGGCGCCGGTGACGTGAAGTTATAGGGGCTATGGCCCCTTGTGTTTCCCCTCCAACAGCCCTTGCCTGCAAGGGCTGTTGTCCTTGAAAGACCGTTTCTCATGGGTCACACCCGTTTTTCCGACCGCAAGGTCGTGGTGGCGCTGGCGCTGCTGTGCTGTCTGCTATGGGGCAGCTCGTACCCGGCCATCAAGACCGGCTACGCCTGGTTTGGCATCGTCCGCAATGACATTCCCACGCAGCTCGTATTCGCAGGCTGGCGCTTTCTGGGCGCGGGGCTGATCCTGCTGGCCTGGGCCGTGGCCACGCGCAAGGCCATCTGGGGTCTGGGGCCCGGGGCCGGGCGCCAGCTGGTGGTGCTGGGGTTGGCACAGACGACACTGCAGTACGTGTTCTTCTACGTGGGCCTCGCGCACACCACGGGCGTCAAGGGCTCCATCATGAATGCCACGGGCACGTTTTTTAGCGTGCTGCTGGCGCACTGGGTCTATCACAACGACCGCCTGAGCCATGCCAAGCTTTGGGGCTGCGTGGTGGGCTTTGTGGGTGTGATGGTGGTGAACCTCGGGCGCGGCACGCTGGACCTGGACTTCACCCTGCTGGGCGAGGGCTTTGTGGTGTTCGCCGCCTTCGTGCTGGCCGCGGCCAGCATCTACGGCAAGCAGGTGTCGCAGCGCATGGATTCGGTGGTGATGACCGGCTGGCAGCTGGGCATTGGCGGCGTGGCGCTGCTGGCCATCGGCTGGGCGCTGGGGGGCTCGCTCACAGGTTTCACAGTGGGCTCGACCGTGCTGCTGATCTACCTGGCGCTGTTGTCCTCGGCCGCGTTTTCGTTGTGGAGCATTCTGCTCAAGCACAACCGCGTGAGCCAGGTCACGGTGTTCAACTTCACGGTGCCGATCTTCGGCGCAGCGCTGTCGGCACTCTTTCTGGGCGAGGCGCTGCTGGAGTGGAAGAACCTGCTGGCCCTGGTGCTGGTGTGCGCGGGCATCTGGCTGGTGACGCGCGACGCGCCGCCTGCCAACAAATAGACTTGCCGCCATGGCTTTCACACTCTCCCGCGACGCATTCCAGCGCGACCTGCATGGCCAGCGCACCGATCTTTTCACCCTGCACGGCGCAGGCGGCCTGCAGGTGGCCGTGAGCAACTACGGCGCCCGCCTGGTGCAGGTGGCCGTGCCCGACGCGCAGGGCGGTCTGGTCGATGTGGCCCTGGGCTATGACAGCCTGCAGGGCTACCTGGACGGCCAGCTCTCCATGGGCGCCTTCATCGGCCGATGGGCCGGGCGGCTGCGCCAGGGAAAGTTGGCATTGCCCGATGGCGCAGCGCTGCAGCTGCCCACCAACAGCGGCCCGCACCACCACCATGGCGGCCCGCGCGGCAGCCGGTTCCAGGTGTTTGTGGTGCAGGATGTGCAGCCCGACACCCTGGTGCTGGGCCACACCTTCCGCACCGAAGACGATGGCGTACCCGGCTCGGTGCGACTGCAGCTGGTGCTGCATGCCGCGCCCGACAACGCCTTGCACATGGCGTGGACCGCCGAGGTGGCTGATGCCTCCACGGTGTTCAACCCCACCGGCCACGCGTTTTTCAATCTGGCTGGCGCAGGCAGCACGCACGCCCACACCCTGCAGGTGCCCGCCAGCCGCTACGTGCCGCTGGAGGCCGACGTGTGCCCCAGCGGCGCGCTGGCGCCGGCGCAGGGCACGCCGTTCGATTTTCTTCAACCGCGCCGCGTGGGCGACGCCGTGGCGCAGCCGCACGAGCAGCTGGCACGCGCTGGCGGGCTGGACCATTACCTGGTGCTGGACGACCGCGCGCACGCCTCACCACCGCACATGCCCACCTCGGCCGTCACGCCCGCAGGCCTGCGCTTGGCCGCGTTGCTGGCCGAGCCCGTCAGTGGCCGCGCCATGGAGGTGTGGAGCAGCGTACCGGGCGTGCAGGTGTACGCGGGCCACGGCCTGAAGGCTGACCCTGCGCGCGACCTGGGGCGCCCCGCCGTGGGCGCACCTGGCGAGGGCTGGCTGTGGCAACCCGGCGATGGCATCTGCCTGGAGCCCATGGAGTACCCCGACGCCCCGAACCACCCTGCCTTCCCTACCCGTTGGTGGCAACCGGGCGAGGTGGCGCGTGGCGCCATCGTGTACCGGTTCTCTGGCGCGTAGCTATCCGTCAATTCACAGGGTTTGAAGTGTTTTTGGCTTCTAGCGCTTATCCAGCAAGCGCTGGCAGCTATTTTTTTGATAGTTTTTGGGCGTCCGCAGTCTCTGCTTCGCTGCGCAGGTGCGCCTGCACCACCTCCGCCAGCCAGTCCATCACCACCCGCACACGCTGCGACAGGTGGCGCCGATGGGCGTACAGCAGAGTCACCGGCATGGGCGGGGCGGGGTGCTCAGGCATCACCTCCACCAGCAGGCCACGGTCAATCAGTTCGCGCACGCCCAGCAGCGGCGCCTGGATCAGCCCCAGCCCGGCAGCGCAGGCGCCCAGGTAGGCCTCGGCGCTGTTCACCGTGATGCGGCCCGCCATGGTGTGGAAGCGGGTCTCGCCGTTGGAATCCAGTGTTTCAAACCCCGCCGAGCGCGTGCCCAGCGTGCTCACGTAGTGCACCAGGTCGTGCTGCGCCAGGTCGACCAGCGTGTGGGGCCAGCCCTTGCGCGCCAGGTAGCCTGGGCTGGCGCAGGTGGCCACGCGCACATTGCCCAGCGGGCGCGCCACCAGGCTGGGCTCGGCCACGGGGCCTACACGGATCACGCAGTCAAAGCCCTCGCGCACCAGGTCCACGCGGCGGTCGGTGCTGCTCAGCTCCACCTCCAGCAGCGGGTGGCGGTCCATCAGCTCCGGAAGGCGCGGCAGCACCAGCTGCCGCGCAATGCCAGTGGACATGTCGATGCGGACCCGCCCGCGCAGGGCCGCCCCGCCCGGCTGCTGGAACAGGGCTTGCAGCTCGTCCACATCGTCCAGCAGGTCCTTGCAGCGCTCGTAATACGCCTGGCCGTCCTGCGTGAGCTGCACGCGCCGCGTTGTGCGGTGCAGCAGGCGCGTGCCCAGCTGCGCCTCCAGCTGCTGCACCGCCAGCGACGCGGTGGCCTTGGGAATGCCCAGCACCTGCGCGGCCTGGGTAAAGCTGGCCAGCTCCGCCACGCGGGCAAAAGTTTGCATCTGGTCGAGGAGGGGGTTCATTGTTTGTTTAATCTGGACAATGAATCTGAATTTTGGTGATTTATCGGTCCTTTGGCAATCAATAAAGTCCATACCCATCAACCATTCCTCTCTGCAAAGGACCTTGCCATGACGACCTCTGTGACCTTGACACCTTCTTCATCCTCCAGTCCCATCGTTCTCATCACCGGCGGCAGCCGCGGCCTGGGCCGCAGTGCCGCGCTGGCTGCTGCCAAGAGCGGCATCGACGTGGTGCTGACCTACCGCCAGCAGGCCGCCGAAGCGCATGCCGTGGTGGCCGAGATCGAATCCCTGGGCCGCCGCGCCGTGGCCCTGGCGCTGGACGTGGGCGACGTCGCCAGCTTCGGCGCCTTTGCCGCGCAACTTGCGCAGGCCCTGCAGACCACCTGGCAGCGCGAGCGCTTTGACTTCCTGGTGAACAACGCCGGCATGGGCGTGCACACGCCTTTTGCCGAGACCACCGAGGCGCAGTTCGACGCCCTCGCCAACGTGCATTTCAAGGGCGTGTTCTTCCTCACCCAGAAGCTGCTGCCGCTGATGAACGACGGCGGCCGCATCCTGAACGTGTCGTCGGGCCTGGCCCGCTTCGCGCTGCCGGGCTACGCCGCCTATGCGGCCATGAAGGGCGCCATCGAAGTACTGAGCCGCTACCTGGCCAAAGAGCTGGGCCCGCGCGGCATTGCGGTGAACGTCGTGGCCCCCGGCGCCATCGAAACCGACTTTGGCGACGGCGCCGTGCGCGACAACGCACAGCTCAACGCCTTCATCGCCAGCCAGACGGCCCTGGGCCGCGTGGGCGTGCCCGACGACATCGGCCCGCTGGTGGCTGCGCTGCTGCAGCCGTCCACGCGCTGGGTGAATGCGCAGCGCGTCGAGGCTTCGGGCGGGATGTTCCTGTGACGGCAGGCGCCTGCAACGGCGCCTAAGCCTCGTCTAAGTCTGCGCTCCCACACTGCCTTCCATCGCAATCTCAGCCAAGGAAAGGCAGACACCATGAACACCGTTGCAATCACCCCCCGCCGTCTCATCCTGGCCCTGGTGGCCGCTGGCGCCATCGGCGGCACGGGGGCGGGCATTGTGGTGGGGCACCGCGCGCAGGCCAACCCGGCGCCGGTGGCGGCTACCAGCGCGCCCGCCATCCAGGCGGCGGCACCGGGGGCGGCAGCGCTGCCCAGTTTTGCGCAGATCACCGCGCAGAACGGTGCGGCCGTGGTCAACATCAGCGTCACCGGCACGACCAAGACAGCGATGGCTGCGGACGACGACGATGAGGATGACGAGCAGCCCACGGTGCGCCAGGGGCGCGGCCCGCAGATGGGCCCGAACGATCCGTTCTACGAGTTCTTCCGCCAGTTCGGTTTTCCCGCGCCTGGCATGCAGCAGGCGCCGCGCAACGTGCCCACGCACGGCCTGGGCTCGGGCTTCATCGTCAGCCCCGACGGGCTGGTGCTGACCAATGCGCACGTGGTCAAGGGTGCTAGCGAGGTGGTGGTCAAGCTCACCGACCGGCGCGAGTTCCGCGCCAAGGTGCTGGGCGCCGACGCCAAGACCGACGTGGCCGTGCTCAAGATCGACGCCAAGAACCTGCCTACCGTGCGCCTGGGCAGCACGCGCGATCTGCAGGTAGGCGAATGGGTGCTGGCCATCGGCTCGCCCTTCGGCTTTGAAAACAGCGTGACTGCGGGCGTGGTCAGCGCCAAGGGCCGCTCGCTGCCCGACGACAGCCTGGTGCCCTTCATCCAGACCGATGTGGCGGTGAATCCGGGCAACTCCGGCGGGCCGCTGTTCAATGCGCGCGGCGAGGTGGTGGGCATCAACTCGCAGATCTAAGCCGCTCGGGCGGCTACCAGGGCGTGTCGTTCGCCATCCCCATCGAGCTGGCCGGCAAGATCAAGGACCAGATCGTCGCCACCGGCAAGGTGCGCCACGCGCAGCTGGGCGTGGCCGTGCAGGAGGTGAACCAGGCGTTTGCCGAGTCGTTCAACCTCGACAAGCCCGAAGGCGCGCTGGTGGCCAGCGTCGCGCCCGGCGGCCCTGCCGACAAGGCCGGCCTGCAGCCCGGCGACGTGATCCGCCAGGTGGACGGCCAGCCCATCGTGGCCTCGGGCGACTTGCCCGCCTGGGTGGGCCAGGCGCAGCCCGGCCAGCAGGCCAAGCTGTCGGTGTGGCGCCAGGGCAAGCCCGTGGAGCTGACCGCCACCCTGGGCGATGCCAGCGCCAAAGCGGGCAGCAAGCAGGCGCGCAATGACGACGAGGCCGTGCGCAAGGGCCAGCTGGGCCTGTCGCTGCGCCCGCTGGACCCGCAGGAGCGCCGTGAGGTCGGCGTCGATGGCCTGGTGATCGAGCAGGCGCGCGGCCCCGCCGCGGCCGCGGGCGTGCAGCCCGGCGACGTGCTGCTGGCCATCAACGGCGCCCCAGCCAAGAGCATCGAACAGGTGCGCGCGGCCATGGCCAAGGCGGGCAAGTCGGTGGCGCTGCTGATCGAGCGCGACGGCAACAAGATCTTTGTGCCGGTGCGGGTGGGTTGATGGGGTAGGGCGGGCGGGGTCGGGCAACGAGCCTTGACCCCAACCCGTTCGGGCTGGGCCTGTCGAAGCCAGGGCACAGCCTTTGTGTTCCACCATTGGCTATGCTCACCCCATGCGCCTGCTGCTAGTAGAAGACGACCCCATGATCGGCGAGGCCGTGCAGGACCTGCTGCGCGCCGAGCAGTACGCCGTGGACTGGACCCGCGACGGCAACGCAGCCGACACGGCCCTGCGCACCCAGGCGTACGACCTGGTGCTGCTGGACCTGGGCCTGCCGCACCGCGATGGCCTGACCGTGCTGCGCGACCTGCGCACCCGCAAGGACCGCACCCCCGTGTTGGTGGCCACCGCCCGCGATGCCGTGGCCCAGCGCATCGAGGGGCTGGACGCAGGCGCCGACGACTACGTGCTCAAGCCCTATGACCTGGACGAGCTGCTCGCCCGCATCCGCGCGCTGCTGCGCCGCGCTGCCGGACGCGCCGAGCCGGTGTACGAGCACCAGGGCGTGAGCATCAACCCCGCCACGCGCGAGGTGACGGTGCGCGGCGTGCCCGTGGTGCTGTCCGGCCGCGAATGGGCGGTGCTGGAGCCGCTCATCGCCCGGCCCGGCATGGTGCTGTCGCGCCAGCAGCTTGAAGACAAGCTCTACGGCTGGGGCGACGAGGTCAGCAGCAACGCAGTGGAGGTGTACATCCACGGCCTGCGCAAGAAGCTGGGGCCCGAGTTGGTGCTGAACGTGCGCGGCGTCGGTTATCTCGTACCCAAAATGTGATGGCTCGGATGGCACCCCCTGAGTCGCTTCGCGCCTTCCCCCTCTCTCGCATTGCTGCGCAATGCGAGAGGGGGACGCCCCCAGCGCGGCGGGGAGGCCCTTGCGCGGGGGCACTGGGCTTGGCAGCGCCAGTCTTGGAGGCCCAGAGGTGAGCGGCACACTTTGGGCAGGCACGACCATGAACAAGCAAGTGACTTCTCGGTACTCCAAGCTGCGGTCGTTGCTCCCCCGTTCTCTGCGCATGCGGCTGCTGGCCTTCCTGCTCGCAGCCATCGTGCTGGCCGGTGCTGTGCAGGGCGCGCTGGCCTACCGCGGCGCGCTGGGCGAGGCCGATGCGCTGTTCGACTACCACATGCAGCAGACCGCGCTGGCGCTGCGCTCGGGCCTGCCCGTGGATGCGCAGGGCTTGGGCCCGGGGCTGGACCCGGAGGACGAGAACCATGAGTTCATCGTGCAGGTGTGGACCAACGAGGGCCTGCGCATTTTTGAATCCGCCGTCGGTGCCGACCTTCCGCAGATTGCCGTGCTGGGCTTCGCCAACGTGCAGGCGCGTGGCGGCACCTACCGGGTGTTCTCCCTGCAGACGCGCGCGCAGGTCATCCAGGTGGCGCAGAACATGGCCGTGCGTCAGGGCATGGCGCGCAGCCTGGCTCTGCGCACGCTGGCGCCGCTGGCCTTCATGGCGCCGCTCCTGGTGGTGGCCGTCTGGTGGGGCGTGAGCCGATCCCTGGCCCCGGTGGAGCGCGTGCGCCGCCAGCTGGCCGAGCGCCAGGCCGACGACCTCTCGCCCGTGAGCGATGCGCAGCTGCCCGACGAAGTGCAGCCGCTGGTGAGCGAACTCAACCTGCTGTTCGAGCGCGTGCAGCGCGCGTTTGAAATTCAGCAGCACTTTGTGGCCGACGCCGCGCACGAGTTGCGCTCGCCTTTGGCTGCGCTGCGCCTGCAGCTGCAGGGCCTGCAGCGCGCGAGTGACGACGCTGCGCGCGCCGCGGCGGCAGAGCGCCTGTCTTCCGGTATCGACCGCGCGACACGCCTGGTGGAGCAGCTGCTGGCCCTGGCCCGGCAGGAGGCCGCCGCCACCCCGACCGAGCCGGTCGATCTGCGGGCCGTGGCCCAACTGGCGCTGGCCGACGTGGCCGCTGCCGCCCAGGCGCGCGGCACGGATGCGGGCCTGCTCGACTCCGACGCCGCGACCGTGCCCGGCAACGCCGAAGCGCTGCGCATGCTGGTGCGCAACCTGCTCGACAACGCCATCAAATACACCCCGCCCGGCGGACAGGTGGACGTGCAGGTGCGTGCCGAGGCCTCAGGCCATGCCGTGCGGCTCACCGTGGAAGACAGCGGCCCGGGCATTGCCCCCGAGCACCGCGACCGCGCCCTGCAGCGCTTTGTGCGCGTGGGCAGCGACAGCGCAGCCACCGGCAGCGGCCTGGGCCTGGCCATCGTGCAGGCCATCGCGCAGCGGCATGGCGCGGCGGTGGAGCTGGGCGCATCGGAACGCTTGGGTGGCCTGCGAGTGGCGGTTGTTTTTGCTCCTGAAACAATAGCTCCTGGCGCTTGATAGATAAGCGCTAGATGCCGAAATGGCTTGAAATTTCTGCCGCAGAGCTGAGCGTCGCCTGGGCGCCAGACGGTTGTTGGGGAAGGCCCTCACAATGCCACCCGGGTACAGAGCCCGCTTTTCAAAGAGGACCTCGCAGCCATGCATTTCATCGTTCTCGGCGCCGGCGCCATCGGCTGCTATGTGGGCGGTCGCCTTGCGGCCCACGGCCAGGCCGTCACGCTGGTGGGCCGTGCCCACGCCCTGCAGCCCATCGCCGCGCAGGGCCTGCGCGTGACCGACCTGGACGGCTTTGACCGCACGGTGCCCGCGGCCGCAATGCAGCTTGCCTCCACCCTGGCCGAGGCCGCGCCCCTCGGGGGCAGCGTCGTCCTGCTGTGTGTGAAAAGCGGCGCCACCGAATCCGCCGCGCGCGAGCTGGCGGCCGCGTGCGCGCCCGGCACGGCGGTCGTCTCGCTGCAGAACGGCGTGGACAACGTGGCCCGCATCGCGGCCCAGGCACCGGCCCTGCGCGCGCTGGCCGGCATGGTGCCGTACAACGTGGTGCTGCGCGGCGCGCACGTGCACCGGGCCACGGCGGGGCAACTGCAACTGCAGCGCGATGCCGCCACCGAGCGCATCGCCCCGGTCTTCGAAGCCGCGGGCCTCGCCACCGTGCTGCCGCCGGACATCCGGGCGGTGCAGTGGGGCAAGCTTCTGCTCAACCTCAACAACCCTGTCAATGCGCTGTCCGACCTGCCCCTGCGCCAGCAGCTGCTGGACCGTGACTACCGCCGCGTCTTCGCCGCCCTGCAATCCGAAGCCCTGGCCGTGATGGCCCGCGCGGGCATCCAGCCGGCCAAGGTCACGGCGGTGGCGCCCAAGCTCCTGCCCCATGTGCTGCGCCTGCCCAACTGGCTGTTCACGCGGCTGGCCCAACGCATGCTGCAGATCGACGCCACGGCCCGCTCGTCCATGTGGGACGACCTGGAGGCCGGGCGCGTCACAGAGGTCGATGCGCTGTGCGGCGCGGTGGTGCGGCTGGCAGCGCAGCAGGGGATGGCTGCGCCGCTGAATGCGAGGATGTGCGAGCTGCTCAGCGGGCCGCGGCTGCGGCTTTCGGGCATGGAGATGCGCCGGATGGCGGGGGTGTAGGAGCGGGGCTTGTCGGGTTACGCCCTTCGGGCTAACCCGACCTACCATGGGGCCCGTTCGCTCCCGTAGGTCGGGTTAGCGCAGCGTAACCCGACGCGGCCAAGAGGCCCAGGACGCGGGTACTCGACCGTAGGTCGGGTTAGCCCGAAGGGCGTAACCCGACGCACGCCACCGCTCACTCCCGACCTACCCCTTCAAGATCTGGCGCGGAGTGCCCCCAATCGGGCGGATAAATCCCCGCCGCCACATACCGCCCAAAACTCGAATACGGCCATGCCCCCCGCAGATTTCGCCCACCCGTGCTTGACCGGGTTGTAGTGGATGTAGTCCACATGCCGGGCGTAGTCCTCTTCGTCCCGGATTCGATGCTCGCAGTAGCGGTGTTGCCAAACGGCTTGCTCCTGCTTGGCGGCGCGGGCGGCATTCTGCGGGCCTCGCTGGTTCGCAGGGCCGTGCTTGGTGAACCAAGTCTTGATCAGCCGCCACCGGGTCGCAAAATCCGCGTCGTCTGGCGGCAGTGTCCAGATGCAATGCACATGGTCCGGCAGCACCACCATGGCGTCGATCACGAAGGGTCGCGCCGAGCGCACCCTGCGGAAAGCGGCGCGCAGCGTTTCCACGGCGTCCTCGCTTTGCAAGAGGGGGCGGCGGTCGTGGGTGACGACGGTGAAGAACAAAGTGGCGCCCGGGGTGAAGGCGCGGCGGTATTGCATGGGTCGGGCGGGCTTCTGAAGAGGGTGTCGGGTTACGCTTCGCTAACCCGACCTACGGGTGACGCGGGCGCCGTTCCCAGCGGCACCCTCAGCCCCGCCTTCAAGCACCCCAGCGCCACCGACGTGCGAAACCGCCGCACGTTGTCATCCCCATCAAACAGCCGCCGCGTCAGCGCCTCGTAGTCGGCCATGGAGGCCACCGTCACCACCAGCAGGTAGTCCGCCTCGCCCGTCACGTAGTAGCACTGCTGCACGGCCTCTTCGGCAGCGATGCGTGCGCGCAGCGGGGCGGTGCGGTCGGGGCGCTCGTTCTCCAGGTGCACCTCCACGATGATGGTCAGCGGCTTGCCGACCTTCTCCGGGTCCAGCACGGCCACGTTGGCGCGGATCACGCCGGTGCTTTGCAGCCGCTGAATGCGCCGCTGCACGGCCGGGGCCGAGAGGTTCACGGCCTGGGCGATCACGCGCTGGGGCGTGGTGTTGTCGGCCTGCAGGATGTCCAGGATGGCGAGGTCGAAGCGGTCGAGTGCGGTGGGTGCGGTCATGCGGAACCTTCTGCGGGGGCGAGAACGGGGTGAGTGAAAGTTGCGTTTTACCCCTCAAATCAGAGTCAAAAAAACGGCGTGGGCGAACTATATTTTTGCGCATGCCAGTTTCTTCCTCCACCTCTGCGGTGTTCCACCGTTTTCTTCCTTTTCTTGCCGTCCTGGGCTCCGTCACGGCCCTGGGCATCGGCACATCGTGGGCCAAGCACTGGCTGTTTCCGGCCGTGGGCGCACAGGGCACCACGGCGTTGCGCGTGGGGTTTTCGGCGCTGTTGGTGCTGCTGCTGTGGCGGCCCTGGCGCTGGCACCTGAGCCGGGCCGACGCGAAGTCGGTGGTGCTGTACGGCGCGGCCCTGGGCGGCATGAACCTGATGTTCTACATGTCATTGCGCACGCTGCCGTTCGGGCTGGCGGTGGCCATCGAGTTTGCGGGGCCGCTGGCCGTGGCCATCTGGTCGTCGCGCCGCGCGGTGGATTTTGTGTGGGTGCTGCTGGCCATGGCGGGCCTGGGGCTGCTGCTGCCCTTGGGGCTGAGCGGCAGCATGCTGGACCCAGTAGGCGTGGCCTATGCGCTGGGTGCTGCGGTGTTCTGGGCGATGTATATCGTGTTCGGCAAGCGGGCAGGACACCTGCACGCGGGGCATTCGGTGTCGCTGGGGTTGCTGGTGGCCGCATTGGTGGTGGTGCCGGTGGGCGTGGCGCATGCGGGCGCGGCGTTGCTGTCGCCCAGCCTGCTGCTGATCGGCGTGGCGGTGGCGGCAGTCTCCAGCGCCGTGCCCATATCGCTGGAGATGATGGCCCTCAAGCGCCTGCCCAAGGAGGCCTTCGGAATCATGATCAGCATGGAGCCCGCCGTGGCTGCGCTGGTGGCCATGGTGCTGCTGGGCGAACACTTGAGTGCGGTGCAGTGGCTGGCCATCGGCTGCATCATGGCCGCGTCCATGGGCAGCGCGGCCACGGCCCGGGCGCCCGCGGCGCAGCGCGCCGCTACCCAACCGGCCTGAACGCGGGAGCCTGAGCGAGCCCGCCGCCTACCCCTGTCCGCCGGCATCGGCTGACAGCGCACAGGCTGTACTGCGGCAAGAATGGGGGATATCCGCCAACCTGAGGAGCCACCGCCATGGGCAACCCCCCTGTTTCCGAGGCCGCAGTCCAGCAGGCCGAACGCAAGGTCAACGCCGTTCTGGAAGAGCTGGAAGAGTCCACCGACTCCGATGTAAAGGACATTGATCTGGAAGATGTGGTAGACACCGACCCCGCCAGCGGCCAGCCCACTGTGCGCCAGGCGGTGGATATCACGGTGCAGCCCCGGCCCAAGCGCAGCTGGCTGAAGTAAGTAGAACCGTGCGCGACGACATCGCCTAAGTCTGATGGGGCTTCTTCTTTGGTGGCGGCGCTTCCCTTGATGGCGGAGCCTCGCGCAGGTTGTCGATCATGCCCTCCAGTCGTTCCACCTCCTGGTGCATCTTGGCGTCGGCCCCCACGCGGCTTTCCACCGCCCGCACCAGCGGCATGATGAGCTGGCGGTAGGTGACCGACAGCGACAGCAGTGCGTCCACCATGCGCTGGCTCTGGGCCTGGTCGCTGTGGGCGTGCAGGACCTGGGTGCTGGCCTGCAGGGCTAGCAGCGCCTCTGCCGTGGCGTCCAGGCTGGCGCGCATCTGCGCCTGGGTCTGGGTGGTGCCCTTTTGCAGGTGCTGGGCCAGCTCCGCCAGGGCGTTCAGCGCGGGTTCGATGCGGTCCAACGCCGCGGCCTGGGCCTGCTGCGCGGGCGAGGGCTGGGCCAGCTGCTGCGCAATAGCGGCCAACGGCTTTGCGATCTGCTGCGTGAGCTGCTCGGTGGCCTGGCGGGGCTGCAGGGCTTCCACGCTGCGGGCAATGTCCAGCAGCCCACGCGTCACGCGCACGCTCGGGTCGTCCTCGGCGCCGCCCATCTTGCGCTGGCGCTGGTAGTCGCCCCGGATCTGGTCCCAGCGCTCTTGCTCCTGGGGCGTGGGGCGGCCGATCAGCTGCGCCAGCTGCAGCAAGTTTTCTTCGGCGCCAGTGGTCAGAGTCTGCGCCTCGCCGCGGTAGTGGTCGCGCAGCAGCGCATCGAGCTCGTCGTCCTGCATCAGCGGCGTGACCTGCGGCGCCAGGCGCGCCATGTTGCGGTAGCTGCCTTGCAGGCGGAAGGGCGGCGCCTCGCGGTAGCGGTCGTCCTGCGCGGCCGAGGCGATGTAGGCCAGGTTCACCTTCAGCAGCACGTCGCGCACTTTGAACAGGCGCTGCAGCAGGCCCTTGAGTTCCTGCAGCTCCACCGCGCTGTAGGGGTGGGCAAAGCTGCTGGTGTCGATGGCCTCGCCCTGGGCCATGCGCACCAGCACGTGCACGTCCTGCGGTTCGCGCGCGGCCAGGGGCTGGGTCACGGGGTGGGCGGTCAGGCTGTTTTCGATGTACGACAGCGCAAACACGGCCTCGCGGCCCGAGAGCACGTCGCCCAGGTTGTAGATGTCGGCGCGGTTGGCCAGCATGTCGGGGATGCGGAACACGTCGCCCGATTCGGTGTACGGGTTGCCCGCCATCACGATGGCAAAGCGCTTGCCGCGCATGTCCCAGGTGCGGGGCTGGCCCTGCCACACGCCTTCAATGCGGCGGGTGCCGTCGGCCAGAGCGATGAACTTCTGCAAAAACTCGGGGTGCGTGTGCTGGATATCGTCCAGGTACAGCATCACGTTGCTGCCCATAGCCAGGCCCAGGTTGAGCTTTTCCAGCTCTTGCCGCGCCGCGCTGTTGGGCGCGGTGCTGGGGTCGATGCTGGTCACGCCATGGCCCAGGGCCGGGCAGTTGATGCGCACAAACACCAGGCCCAAGCGGTTGGCTACATATTCCATCAGCGTGGTCTTGCCATAGCCGGGCGGCGAGATCAGCAGCAGCATGCCCATGCGGTCGGTGCGTGCGCTCTCGCCTGCGGCGCCCAGTTGCTTGGCCAGGTTGTTGCCCACCAGCGGCAGGTACACCTCGTCGATGAGCCGGTTGCGCACAAAGGTGGCCAGCGGTTTGGCCTGGAACTGGGCCAGGTGCAGGCGCGCTTTTTCTTGCACCAGCAGCTCGTGCCGCAGGGCCTGCAACTGCAAAAAGCCGCGCACCGCGTGGCTGCGGTGATGGCGCACGCGCCGGCGAAAGTCGTTGAGGTTGAACGCCAGCGCGCCGTGCTGGATGCGCATGTGCTCGCTGCGCAGCCCGGCCACCTGCGCGTCCAGCGTGGCGTTGATGCGGCGGCGCGTACCCTGGAAGGTGAGCGCCGTGGCGGCATCGTCAATCCAGGCGAGGGCTGGCGTGGCACCGTCGGCATCCGCCTGCGATGCGGCAAACGCGCGCAGCCAGCCGCGCGCGAGGCGCCAGCGCTCCAGCGGCTCGGCGGCCGCCAGGTCGCGCTGCCAGGCGCTGGCCAGGCCCCCATGGTCCAGCGCGCGCTGCAGGGCCTGCACCAGGTCCGCGCCCGTGTTGCTGATCACCCATTGCGGCGTGACGGAGGCCAGCTCGGCCGTTCCGATGTCGGTGTGGGCCAGCTCGCGCACCAGGTAGGCGCTGGCTTCTTCCACAAGCGTGCGCAGCAAAGCCTCGTCGCTCCCGCCTTCCGCGCTGTCGGTTCCCAGTGCTTGGGCCAGCTCCGGCAGCCACTCATCGGCCAGCACGGGGTGCTGCTCCACAAACTGGCGCAGACCCTGCGCAGCCTCGGCCTCCAGCGTGTCCCGCAGCGTGGTCTGTGAAAACAGCTGCGCGATGTGCTGGGCGCTGCGAGCGCGGCGGGCCAGGGAGTTGCGGCTCTCCTCGCGCAGGCCCAGGTGCCAGTAGAGCTTGGCCAGCGCGCGCTCGGATGGGCCATAGACCAGCAGCCCGGCCGCATCCTGGATGGGCGCGAGCACGCGCACGATGGCCAGGGCGTCGTCGTCGTGGATGCCGCGCTGGTAGCCCTCTTGATAGCGGCTGGCGGCAAAGCGGCGTAGTGAATCGAGCAGCACGGCGGGCGGGGTGGTGGGCTCGGTGCCATCGATGCCATCCGTGCGCGCATGCTCGGCCAGCTGCACCAGCAGCTCGCTCCAGCCGGGCTCGGCCTCGCCGCGCTGCTGGGCTTCCAGCCATTCGGCGGCCAGGTATTCGGCGCGTGCCAACTGCGGCGTCTCCGACACCAGGGCCTGCTGCCAGAAGGGGCGCAGCACCTGCAGCCGCGCGTCGTGCGCCGGGGCCAGGTAGTCGGTGCCGGTGATCTGCCAGGCCAGTCCATTGCCGTGGGCGACGAGGGTCAGGTCTAGCGGCTGCTTGTTGATGGTGAAGGTGTGGCTGCCCAGCTTCAGGCCGCCCTCGGCGCCGGCCGAGAGCTCCCGCTGGTCGCGCACCGCGCGCACGGCCTGGTCGCGGGCGGTCTTCAGGCGCGTGTCGATGTCGTCGGCCGCCACGGCCGCGCCCAGGCGGCGCAGCTCGGCCACCTGCTCGCGCAGCTTGGTCAGCATGGGGTCGGACGCGAAGTAGCTGTGCACCTGGGCCAGCTCGCCAAAGCCGGCAATGCGGCGCGGCACGCCGTCCAGCACGCGCCCGGCCGCATCGGCCAGGGCCTTGGCGCGGCGCTGCTGTGCATCCACCAGGCTTTGGCGACGGGCCGACAGGGCCTCGTACACGCTTTCGCGCTGGGTGGCGATGTCGGCCAGAAACTCTTCCTGCTCGGCAAAGCGGCCTTCGATGTCTTCCAGCTGCGCCAGCAGGCGGGTCAGCGCCTCGTCGCACTTTTCGGGCGTGTCCGACAGCTCCAGCGCGTTTTCCACGGCCTGGCCGAACAGCTTGAACTGCGCGCCAAACTCCGCCCGCTGCTCGGCCGCACCCAGGTTGCGGCGGCGCGCGCGGGCATCGGCGCGCAGGCGGTTGATGTCAGCGTACAGCAGCGCAATGCGGTCGAGGATGGTGGTGCGCTGCACGGCATCGCCGCCGGGCAGGTTGCCCAGTTGTTCGCTTAGCAGGTCCAGGCTGGCGGCTTCGGCGTCCAGCGTGTCCAACTGCTCGGCCAGTTGCGCGGCGGTGGCGGCCTGGGGCAGGGTGGTGGCCACCTTGGTCAGGGCCTGGCGCTGGCCGTCAAAGGCTTTTTCGTCGGACAGGAACTGCAGCGCGCGTTCGCCCACGCGCTGCTGCTCGGCCGTGAGCTGCGCGGCCATGGCATCCACGGCGGCCAGGTCGGCATAGCGCAGCTCGCGCAGCAGGTGCAGCTCGCCCTGGCGCTGGCGCAGGCGGTTGAGCGCCTGCACAAAGTCGCTGGGGCTGCGCCACATCTGGCTGGCAATGGCGGTCATCAGCTCGCGCTGCTGGCCTTCGGCCTTGTGCAATGCGCGGGCCGTGTCCTGGCGGATGCTCTCAACCTTTTCAAACTCGCCCAGCGTGGCCTGCGCGGCCTGCTCGATGGCCGACAGGTCAGCCGCAGCGTTCTGCACCTCGCCGGCGTCCAGCCAGAAGTAGGCGTCGCGTGCGCGCTGGCACTGGCGTATCAGGTCTTCGTACGCAGTGCGCGTGGGCACCTGCTCGCGCACCATGCGGGCAATGCCCAGCAGGTCCGAGATGCCGCGCACCAGGTCGGCATTGCCCACGCGGCCAAAGAAGCCCGTGCCGGCGGGCTGGCGGCTGGCGTGTTCCTCGGTGGCAAAGGGTGTGCGCCACAGCTGCATAGGGTGTACGCGCGCGGCCTCGCCGCGCGCGGCCTGGAACACCAGCATGCGCCCGTCCGGGAAGGTGCTGTACCCATCGGCCAGGACGGGCGGCGCGAGCGACTTGTCGATGAGGTTGTAGGTGAAGATGGCATAGCAGCCCGCATCCAGCGTGGCCGGGCTGCCCTGCGGCGGGGGCACCGTGCCGTAGAAGATGTAGGCCACGTCTTCCCCGTTCGGCGAGCGCTTCATGCGCGTATAGCGCAGCTGCTCGGTCAGCTCGGGCGGCAGGTCAAAGCGCTTGGTCTCGCCCGACTGCAGGTAGTACCCGCCGGGGAAGATGATGCCGTGGTCCTCCGGCAGCTGCATGCACGATGCGCCAATGGCGTCGATGCGCACCACCTGCCGCGTGCGCTGGTTGAACACCAGGTAGCGCGTGGTGCTCTCGCGGTAGGGGCGCACCTGCAGCAGGATCAACAGGCCCAGCTTGGCGTAGGCAAACTCGGCATCGCCCAGCGCCTGGTTGGCGTCTTCCACGGGCTCATCGTAGATGCCCAGGCCAGACTCGGTGTTGTTCTCCACCTTCACCGTCAGCGTGCCACCGGTGGTTTCCACAAAGATGGTGTCCAGCACATTGATGTGCGGGTGCGCGCCGCCCACATGGTGTTCGCGTGTCAGCGGCGTCCAGCTGAAATCGTGGCTGGGCGGCGGCGCCAGGTCGCGCTCGCCGCGGTTGTCCACGTACTTCAGCGAGCCATCGCTTTCACGCCGCCAGCGAAACACTCGAATGTCCTGCGCCTGCTGGCCGATCTGAAACGCGGCCAACAAAAATTCGGGCGTGGGGCGCAGCAACTGCAGCGTGGCCTGCTTGTAGTAGGTGTAGAGCTCGTTGAAGTCGGCCACAAAACGTGGGTCGTCCAGAAAGCCGCCCGCCATCGGCACCTGCACCAGCTCGTCGCTGTCGGGAGCGCCCGCTTCTTCACGGGTCGCATCGTGGTGCGCCAACTCGTACAGCGCGAAAACGTCCTCCACCCGCGTTTCGCGCTTGAGGCCCATGAACACGTTGTAGCCAAACAGCAGCCGGTTGCCGCCGATGTAGGCCAGGTCACGCGCCACGCAGCTGTGCTCGGTGCGCGCACGCAAACGCATCAGCAGTTGCTGGTCGCGCTGGCCGAACTGGCCAATGCGCGCCGCGTTGAGCGCCTGTGCTTTGGACAACAGCGTGTCGCCCTGGGCTTCCAGGCGTTTCTTCAGCAACTCATAGCTGCTGCTTTCGGCCACGCTGGTGTCGATGGCGTCATCGTGCGTTTCGGACATGGAGGTCATGGCGGAATTTTGTTAAAAGTCGCTGTGGCGTTAATCCAATGAGCGCTACGCGCTATCAAATTTGCATGCATTGAGAAGCAAGGCGGTTACAAAATGAATGGCTTGCCTTCTCTTATTGCGGTCGCAAGCCACGGCATTAGGTCTTGGGCGCTGTCAGCGATTTTTTCGAACACTGGCAGTTCCTCATGGCTCCAGAAGTAGACGGCGCCATACTCTCCGGGCCCGCCGTCGCATCGCACCAGAAAGCCATCTGGCGTGTGTGTATCACCTAGGATGGGAGTCATGCGTTCGGGATCAATGCCGCTTGCGTGGATGTGTTGCCAAATCTCCGCATGAAAGTCTGGGCTGCTTTTTGCGTGCAGATTGAGCCACCCCATGAAGTCGGTGTGCCATTCTTGGCTTTGTTGCAGGTTGAACAGACGGTATTCGTACTCGTCCGTTTCCACGCTGCCCTTCAGATGCGTACGCTGGCCGCTGGAGACCCAGGACAGAAAGTTCTGCGGCAGATTCAGATACCGTGCCTTCCATGCAGCCTGCTCTGTGTCGGTGAGGAGAGGGCTATCGTGATAGCGCAAGACGACGCTGGCGCGGCGCTTTTTCTCTTGGGTCTGCGCTTCTTCAGACTGCGCGCGTATGTAGGCGCGATAGCCTTCCGTTTCGGTTACCTCCGGCATGGGGCCGATACCGCGATGATTTAGGGCGTATATCGGCCAAACCTCCTCATTGCGGCCCATAGCCATCAGGGCGCGAATCTGCAGTTCACGCAAGTCGCTGTCCCAGCGATTTGCGGCGATTCCGTATGCGGCGATTTCCAGCGCAGCTTGGAATTGCCGCTGCTGTAACCGATGTCTCACCAAGGTCGCGCATGCGCTGGAGACTTGAGAGCCGGCGGTGCTGTAGTCACCGAAGTAGTAGCAAACATATCTGTCAGGGTATTCATGCACCGACTCCATCTTGCGATAGATGTCAACGATGACTTCTGCATGGTGCACTGCCCGTTGTGCATGCACTTGTGCCGGTGCGCCAGCAGCGTCGGTGGCCCAGTTGGCATAAAGACGGCGCAGCACGGTGTGGTGAAACATGCAGTCTGAAGGCTCAACGATGGAGTTGAGAAGGGTCTGGGCAATCTCGTAGTCTCCCAGCTCCACTCGCAACATGGCTTCGTCGAGCAGGAGTTCAGTGGCTGTCTTGCGCCGACCTTGTGGCTCCAAGAAGTACTCAGGGAAAAGACCGTTGTTGTTGTCGAACCGCGGAATTACCCCAGGGTTGGCTGCAATCCAGTCCAGATACTTCTGCACAACGATTCGGTCGCCGTCCGGCTGCGTCAGCTGAAGCACCTCGCCGCCGGGAAAAATGGTGGGACTCGGGTCCTTTTTAAGTACGCAGCTTGAGATTCGGAAAGAAGCTGTGCCGTTGGCGCCATAGGGAACGATGGAAAGCTGGACAAGCATTGGCGGGTTATGGCCGGGCAATTGCCAGGTGGATTTGTAGGTCATGCAGCTATCCAGTTCAAATTTAAGGCAGACGCGAGAGCGTTGATATGCGTTGCCCGTCGTCTTATTTCAGTTTCTTTGTGAGGGCGCTGCCGCTTCGGGCGCCTGCAACAGCGCCAGCACTTCGTCACGGCGCGGCTGTTCGGCCAGCCAGCGGCGGATGCGCAGCACTTCGTCCATGCAAGCGTCGCCGTGGCGTTGGCGCAAAGCCTGAATGCGGCTTGCATGCAGACGTTCGGCCTGCAGGCGGCGTTGACCGCCGTCCGACATCTGAGCGTCCAGCTGTGACGCCAGGCCACGCTCCACCAGGGCCTGCCATTCGCCCGGGTCCAGCCACACCGTCTGGCAAGTGCTGCAACGGTCCAGGCGCAGGGCACCGGCGGCGTCCAAGGGCAGGCGTTCCATGAGCCGTGTGCAGGCCGGGCAGGCGCGCGCACGGCCTGGGTCGGCAGAGACGGCATCAGCGGCTACGGAAACACCGAGCGCCACTGCCGCAGGCGAGCGGCTGCGCCAGCGGCGCCAGTCGTCCATCTTCAGCAGCACGGCGCCGCAGTCGGGACAGGCCAGTGCGGGAAGGCCTTCGTCCAGCGCCACGTTTTTAAGCACGGAGCGCAGGGTGCAGCTGCAATGCAAGCGTGGGGTCATGGCTGTGTTGTGCTATGAAAATGAGAGCTTTTGGCGCTTGATTTCATTGGGTTTCAAATGAAAAACATCTGAAGCCCTTGTGCACCAAGCGCCAGATGCTATGGTTTTTGCTTACTTGCGAAAGCTCTGTGCCAGTTGCTGCAAGGCCTGCTTCTGGCTGTCGGTGCCGGTCTGCATCACCCGTGCGATGAGGGCCGAGACGCTCAGGTTCTGCAGCTCGCCTGCCGACTGGCCTGCAGCGCCCAGGATCTGTTTCACGTCTTCCACCACGTCGCGCTCGCCGCTGAGCTGGTCTTTGAAGGCCACCTGCAGCGTGTCGCTTTTGTTCACGGCCGCGTCGATGCCCTTGCCAACGGACAGCGCACGCACAAAGCTGTCGAAGTAGTCGCCCTGGCCGCCCACGATGTCGATGCGCGCGTTCTTCAGCGCCACGCCCAGCACTTCGGCCTGTTCCTTGGCGATGTGCTGCTGCGCCTCGATCTGCTTCAGGGTTTCGAGGTGCGCGCGCTCCAGGCGCATGCGGTACTCCTCGTGCTCGCGCGTTTCGGTGCTCATGGCTTTCATGGCCTCGAACTTTTCCTTCAGGCCGCGCGCCTCGGCGTTGAACTTCACGTCGATGTTGTGCGCTTCGGCGTCGCCCATCTTGGCCAGGGCTTCGGCGTCCACGGTGCGCACCAAGGCTTCGGCCTGGCCGACCTTTTCCTTGCCGGCGGCTTCAGCTTCCATGCGGGCGCGCAGGCCCACGGCGTCGGCATGTGCCTGGGCTTCGGTCACCTGGGCTTCGGCACGGCCAATTTTTTCCTTGCCGCTGGCTTCGGCTTCCATGGTGGCCAGTTTGGCGCTGGCGCTGGCCATCTGCACCTTGGCATCGGCCAGGCCGGGCGCGGCGGTCAGGGCTTCAATGCCTTCGGCTTCGCGCTTCTTGGCTTCGGCCTCGCGCTCGGCCACCTTCAGACGGGCGTCGGCCAGCACCAGGTCTTCGGCGGCCTTGTGGCGCGCCTTGCGTTCCTGGGCTTCAGCAGCCTTCACTTCCAGGATCACCTTTTCTTCGGCAGCTGCTTCGGCGCCGATGACTACGGCCTTGCGGGTGCGGTCGGCCTCGGCCACTTCGCGCACTTCCTTGATGGCTTCTTCCTGCTCGGCCACCGTGCGTTCGACCACGATGCGTTCGCGCACCACGTCGGCAATGGCCTTCTTCTGTACCTCCACCGCCTTGTCTTTTTCAATGCGTTGCAGCGTCACTTCCTTCTCGCGCGCCACCACTTCCAGGTCTTGCGCGCGGGTCACGCGCTCCTGCTCGATCACCACCGCACGCTTGCGGTTGTTCTCGGCCACTTCCTTCTCGCGCAACACGTTCTCGTTCTGCACGGCCAGCAACTGTTCGGACTGCAGGCGCGCCATCTCGGCGCGTGTGTGTTCTTCGGCACGCACCTTGGCGGTTTCGGCTTCTTCGCGCGCCTTCACGCTGGCCACTTCGCGCGCCTGGCGGGCGGTGGCGTCGGCCTGTTGGCGCTCCAGCTCCAGCAGGGCTTCCTGCGTTTCCACGTTCTTCTTCTTGATCTGCATTTCCTCGTTGCGGCGCAGCTCATTGGTCACCACGTGTTCCACTGCAGTGAGTTGGGTGATCTTCTTGATGCCCTGCGCGTCGAGGATGTTGTTGGCATCAAGCTTGGACAGCGGCGTCTGCTCCAGGTAGTCAATCGCCGCGTCTTCCAGCACATAGCCCGACAGGTCGTCGCCGATCTGCTCGATGATCTTGTCGCGGAAGGCATCGCGCGCCTGGTACAGGTCCACGAAGTCGAGCGACTTGCCCACGGTCTTGAGCGCCTCGGAGAACTTGGCCGAGAACAGGTCTTCCAGAATCTCGTGGTTGGACGCGCGCGCACAGCCAATGCCTTGCGCCACGCGCAGCACGTCCTCGGCCGTCTTGTTCACCCGCACGAAGAACTTCACCTTGATGTCGGCGCGGATGTTGTCCGCGCAGATCAGGCCCTGGTCGCCCGAGCGGTCGATCTCGATGGTCTTGACCGAGATGTCCATCAGCTCGGCCTTGTGGATGATGGGGTAGACCATGCGGCCGGTGAAGGTGACTTCGGGCTCGGAGCGCAGGGTGTTGATGATGAGCGCGTGGCCTTGCTCCACCTTCCGGTAGAACTTCGCGAACATGGCGAACATCGCCAGGATCAGGAAGACAAAGATGCCAACGGCAATCAGGATGACCATGAAGGATTGCGGCATGAGAAGTACGCTTTCTGGTGAAAGGGTGGAGAGAGAAAAGGAAACTTGGAAAAACGACGGAGCCTGGCCCGGCGGACGCCCCGTGGGGCGCCACATCACGCGGGTGGCAGCGGCACAACCAGGTAGCGGTGGCTGCCCGGGTCGTATTCGGTGATCAGCGCGGCGTCGCCGCGCTTCAAGGTGTTGGGGCTGGGCGACCACACGCGGATGTTGATGCTGGCGCCGCGCTGGGCCACTTCGGCACGGCCCTGGCGCTCGTCCACCACGCCGGTCAGCACCTTGCAGGTCTGGCCCACCAGCGAGGCATTGCTTTGCGCCGTGTGGTGCACAAACAGCCCGCGCAGCGGCCGCACGATGCGCGCCGTGATCACCACCGACAGCGCCGCAGTCACCACCAGCACCACGGCGCCAGCTGCCCAGCGCAGGATGTCGGTGGGCACCCAGGCCAGCAGCGTGACGCCGGCCAGGAAGGACAGCGTCCATCCCACCAGCACCAGCAGGCTCACCACAATGGAGAACGGCACCCCGTGCAGGCCGAAGGCCACCACATAGCTGGCAATGGTGCCCAGGTCGTCCACGCTGGCGTCGGCGTGGGCGTCAATCGCCACGTCGATGCCGCTGGACTCGAAGTCCACCATGCCCAGCATGGCCATCAGCCAATACACCAGCACCACGCCCAACAGCACGGTGTAGATGGCGGTCGGGAACGCGGAGACCGCCCCAAGAAGACTGGCAAACATGAATCAAATCCCCCCTCGTTGTGTTGTGTGTTGGTTTGTGAACCGAAGACACCGGGAACCGCTTTTTATGTCTTGTTTGTGAAGCGGTTCTCTTAATTTTTTATCGACTGTTTTTCTTCTTGCCGCCGCCGGTGCCCGCCCGGGCCGCGCGCGGTGGCTGCTGCACAAAAGCAATCAGCTCGCGCGTGGCCGCCTCCTTGATGCCCAGGCGGTCTTCCGGTGTGAGGCCGTAGCGCTGCGCCAGCAACTCGTAGTCGGCTGCGTCCAGCGTCACCGTCAGGCGCGGCCGCTTGGGCCGGGCCGCCACGGGCAAGTCCAGTACGCTGCGGATCTGCGTGGAGGTGGACACGTTGGCATGGAAAGCCGCCACGCGGATGGCCTCCATCACGGCTTCTTCCACGTCAAACGCCACCTGGACGGCGCGCAGAGCGGGCTCGGAGCCCTGCCACCGCGCGGGCTTGCGCGGTGCGGGGCTCATGGGGCCTGTGTGGGCGTGGGGGAGGGCAGCGCGTGGGGGGCGGCGGCGGTGGTTGCAGCGGCAGCCCCGGCCTGGCGGGCGCGCAGGCGCTCCATCACCTTGGCGGCACGCACCTTGTCGCTGTCGCCAATGCCCGCGTCTGCCAGCTTGCGCTCCAGCGCGCGGTGGCCGAACTCCTGGTCCAGCTGCTCGGCGGCGGCCATGCGGTCGGCCAGGTCTTCGTGGCGCTTCTTGATGCGCTCCAGCGAATCGCGCGCGCTGGTCAGCTGCGAACCCGTGGCGCCGATGCTTTCAGAGATGCTCTGCGTGGCGCGGTACACGCTCTCGGTGGTCTTGGCAATGCCGATCTCGCGCTCGTGCTCTCGCACACGGCCTTCCGCGCTGCGGATCAGGTCCTTCAGGCGCGACACCTGCATCGCATAGCTGGCGTGGGCCTGCGTCTGCTCGTTCAGCTCGGCCTCCAGGCCGGCCACGCGCTCGGCCACTTCCAGCGCCAGGCCTTCGTTAGCCTTGTCCAGCGCCTGCACGGCCATGTCTTCGTGGCGCAGCATGTCGCCCTTGATGCGCTCGATGTCGCGCGCCGTCTGCATCTGTTTGGCCATCACACCGGTGAGTTCGGTCTTCGCTTCGGCGATGCTGGCCTTGGCGTCGATGATCTCTTGTTCATAAATGCGCGTGGCGTTGCCATCGACCACGCTCTGGCCCAGTTCGCGGGCGCTGCCGCGCAGCAGGGTGACGAGTTTCTTGATGACCGACATGGTGTTCTCCTGTCAATGTCGAAAATTGCGGGACCGAAACGGTGTGAAGAGGAAGAAGCGGGGATGACGGGGCGCCTGTTCAATGCAGGAATTCCGCCAGCGCATCCAGCGCATCCAGCGCGTTGTCGCTGAGCACGGCCACCTCGTGCGCCACGTCTTCAGCACGCGCTGCGCGGGCCAGGGCGCCCACCAGCACAAAGCGGCCATCCACGCGGCCAAAGGCCGACAGGGGCACGGAAGGGTTCAGGTCCAGCAGCGCCTCCATCAGTTCGGCCCGGCGCTCGGGCCGCACATCGGCATCGGTCCACAGGTAGCACAGGCAGATCATCTGCATGTCCGAGCAGGTCACGAAGATGGGCAGCTCATCGCGCCCCTCAATGCTGACCTGCACCACGGGCACATCGCCCGCAATCGGCTGCAACTGCACCGCCACACCGCCCATGAGTGCCGAAGTCAGCACGTCCAGGTTGTTGAGTTGTTCCAGCAAAGTGGCCACGGCGTCTCCTTCGTCGTGCGGGTGGGGCAGGCGGCCGGGAGAAAGTCCGTGTGCCTGCATGGATCGGGAGAATAGGTGCATCGACATATCATGTCAATGTGTTCGTTTGTCACCAATTGCAAGCGTGGTGTGTGGCAAACGACAGAGGGTGTTTTTTGTGTCGGTTTGTTCAGACCGCTGCAGCCAGCTCGCTCCACTCTTCACCCAATGCCTGCGCTTGTTGCAGCACAAGCTCCACCGCTGCAGCTTCCAGGTCCGGCGGGTATTTGTACTTGCGCAAGATGCGTTTGACCATCAGGCGCAGCTTGGCTTGCACGCTCTCGCGCTCGGTCCAGTCCACCGTCAGGTTTTTGCGCAGGTTGTCGGTCAGTTCGTGGGCGATTTTTTTCAGCGTGTCGTCGCTCAGCGTGCGTACGGCAGATTCGTTCTCGGCCAGCGCGGTGTAAAAGCGCACCTCGTCTTCGCTCAGCCCCAGCTTGTCGGCCAGACCATGTGCCTCGCGGAATTGGCGGGCCATGTCCAGCAGTTCTTCCATCACCTGGGCGGTTTCAATGCTGCGGTTCTGGTAGCGCACGATCACGCCGCCCAGCAGCTCCGAGAACTTTTTGCTTTGCACCACGTTGCTGGCAAAGCGGCTCTTGATCTCGCCCTCCAGCAGTCGCTCCAGCAACTCCACCGCCAGGTTGCGTTCGGGCAGCGCCCGCACCTGGGCCAGAAAGCCTTCGTCCAGCAGGCCGATGTTGGGCTTCTCCAACCCCACGGCGTCAAAGATGTCCACCACACTTTCAGACACCACTGCATGGCTGATGATCTGGCGCACTGCCAGCTCGCGCTGCTCGTCGGTGCGTTGCTTGGCGGTGATGTCGCGCTTGGTCAGGATGACCTTGACGCCTTGCATGAAGGCCACTTCCTCGCGCACGCCCTTCGCCTCGTCCAGTGTGCAGCTCAGGGTAAAGGCCTGGCTCATCGCCAGGGCAGTGTCGGCAAACCGTTTTTTGCCGTCTTGCCCGGCCTGGCGCGGCAGGCCCAGCACGTGGTTGGCAGCACCCGCCAGCACGCGGTGGCCGCCCGTCAGAAAGCCGCTGTAGTCAAACCCGTGCAGCAGGGCGCGCAGCACATCCAGCTTTTCCAGCACCACGCTGAAGGCCTCGTGCGCGTCCACCGTGGGGCGGCCCCGGCCTTGGGCGGCGGTGTATTCCTTCATGGCGGCTTTCAGCTCGTTGCCAATGCCGATGTAGTCCACCACCAGGCCACCCTGCTTGTCCTTGAACACGCGGTTCACGCGGGCAATGGCCTGCATCAGGTTATGGCCCTTCATGGGCTTGTCTACATACAGGGTGTGTACGCAGGGCGCGTCAAAGCCGGTCAGCCACATGTCGCGCACGATCACGATGCGCAGCGGGTCGGCCGGGTCTTTGAAGCGCTTTTCCAGCCGCTTTTTCACCTGCGCGCTGTAGATGTGCGGGCGCAGCAGCGCTTTGTCGCTGGCGCTGCCGGTCATCACGATCTTGATGGCGCCCAGCTCGGGGTCGGCGTTGTGCCAGTCGGGGCGCAGGCGCACGATCTCGTTGTACAGGTGCGCGCAGATGTCGCGGCTCATGGCCACCACCATGGCCTTGCCGAGCTGGGCGGTGTTGCGCTCTTCAAAATGCGCCACCAGGTCCTGCGCCACGCGCGCCACGCGGGGCTCGGCGCCCACCACCTGCTCCAGCGCCGCCCAGCGGCTTTTCAGGCGCGACTGCACGCTTTCTTCTTCGTCCTCGGCCAGCTCGTCCACCTCGGCGTCAATGCTGGGCAGCTCGTCGGCCTTCAGGCCCAGCTTCACCATGCGGCTTTCGTAGTAGATGGCCACGGTGGCGCCGTCTTCCTTGGCCTGCTGCATGTCATACACGTGGATGTAGTCGCCAAACACGGCGCGCGTGTCGCGGTCGGTGCCGCTCACCGGGGTGCCGGTAAACGCCACAAAGGTGGCGTTGGGCAGAGCATCGCGCAGGTGCTGGGCGTAGCCCACCTGGTAATGCTCGCGGGCGTGTTCCACTGTGTTCGCTTCGGTGCCTGCCCGGTAGGTGGGCGGCGCAAATTCGGCGCGGTGTGCGGGGGCGGTGCCGCTGCCTGTGGCGATGGGGTTTGCTACATTATTTGTAGCTGGTGACGCTTGTGTATCAAGCGCTATAGCCTGATTTGGCTTGAAATCTTCCTTCCCATCGGCCTTCACATCAGCCTTGCGCACCTTCAGTCGCGCCTCAAACCCGTACTGCGTGCGGTGCGCCTCGTCGGCAATCACCACGATGTTGTGGCGGTCCGACAGCATGGGGTAGCTGTCTTCGTCCTCGCTGGGCATGAACTTCTGGATGGTGGCAAACACAATGCCGCCCGAGGGGCGGTTGGCCAGCAGCGTGCGCAGCTCTTGCCGGGTGCGGGCCTGCACGGGCTGCTCGCGCAGCAGGTCTTGCGCCAGGCCAAACACGCCCAGCAGCTGGCCGTCCAGGTCGTTGCGGTCGGTGATGACCACGATGGTGGGGTTCTGCAGCGCGGGCTCCTGCATCACGCGGGCGGCAAAGCAGGTCATGGTGATGCTCTTGCCGCTGCCCTGCGTGTGCCACACCACGCCGCCCTTGCCCTTGATGGCCGGGTCTGCGCCGCTGCCCGGCGTGGCAGCAGCCACCACCTGCGCAATGGCGGCGCGTACCGCATGAAACTGGTGGTAGCCCGCGATCTTTTTGACCAGCTGCCCATCGTCCTCAAACAGCACAAAGTAGCGCAGGTAGTCCAGCAGGTATTGCGGCGCCAGCACGCCGCGCACCAGTGTCTGCAGCTCGTTGAACTGGCCCAGCGGGTCCAGCGCCACGCCGTCAATCGTGCGCCACGCCATGAAGCGCTCGGCGCTTGCGCTCAGCGACCCCAGCAGTGCCTCGGTGCCGTCTGAAATCACCAGCACCTCGTTGGTGTTAAACAGGTCCGGGATCTGCTCTTTGTACGTCTGGATCTGGTCGTACGCCTTCCACACACTGGCGGCCTGGTCGGCGGGGTTTTTTAACTCCAGCAGCACCAGCGGCAGGCCGTTCACAAACAGCACCACGTCGGGCCGGCGCGTGTGGCGCGGCCCGCGCACGCTGAACTGGTTCACCGCCAGCCACTCATTGCGCTCGGGCGCAGCCCAGTCCACCAGGCGCACGAAGTCGCCCACTGTCTCGTTGCCGCGCTGGTACTGCACCGGCACGCCCGCCACCAGCAGCCGGTGAAACCGTCGGTTGGCCGCCAGCAGCGCGGGCACGCCCAGGTCTTGCACCTGCGCCAGCGCGTCGTCGATGGCCACCACGGGCACGGCAGGGTTCAGCCGCATCAGCGCTGCCTTCAGGCGGCCTGCCAGCAGCACCTGGCGGTAGTCGCTGCGCTCGGGCGCGGGGCCGTCGGGGGCGATGTCGGGACCGGCGATGTGGGTGTAGCCCACGTCCTGCAGCCAGGCCAGGGTTTCGCGTTCGAGCTGGTCTTCGGTCATGCGGTCAGGTCCGGGGCTGAGAGGTGGCGGATGTGTCGATGCCATCGACAGATGGGGAGAATATGTTTAAAAAAACAAAGAAAATCGACAAGTTATCGTGATCTGTCGATGCCATCACCATATGGTCAACCCACCAGCTCTGCCAACAAGGCGTCGTTGATGTAGTACTTCTCGCGCCCGTGCTTGCTTTCGCGCAGCACGCCCAGGCCCGCCAGGGTTTGCAGGTAACCGGACGCGGTTTGCCGTTTGGCAATGCCAGCGTCCACCACGAACTGGATTTTTGTATAGGGCTGCTTGAAGATCACCTCGATCAGGTCTTTGCTGTACACGCCAGGCGCTTCGCGCTGCACACGCTCGCGCACCTGCTCCATCAAGTCACGGATGCGGTTGACCTGATCAAACGTCTGCTGAGCCGTGCTTTCCACCGCACGCAGCATGTAAAGCAGCCAGTTCTCCCAGTCCTGCTCTTCCGTCACCCGGCGCAAACCCTCGTAGTAGGCCGCACGGTGGGCAATGATGTAGCGCGACAGGAACATCACCGGAATGTCCAGCAAGCCCTTTTCCACCAGAAACAGCAGGTTCAGGATGCGCCCCGTGCGGCCGTTGCCATCCGGGAACGGGTGAATCGCCTCGAACTGGTAGTGCATGACCGCCATCTTTACCAGCGGGTCGAGGTCGTCATCGGCGTGGATGAACTTTTCAAGGTTGGACAGCTTGTCGCGAATCACCGCATCGCCCACAGGCGGCGTGTACACCACCTCGCCCCGCTCATTCTTCAAAGCCGTGCCGGGCACGGCGCGCACCTGCAAATCCATCTGCTTGATGCGCTGGGCTATCTCTATGAACAGATTGGTGCTCAAAGGGCGGTCTTTCAGCGCGGCAAAGCCGTGGTAGAGCGCCTCGCGGTAGCGCAACACCTCCTTGGTATGGGCATCGGCCTTGCCGTCAGCGTCCGCGTCGGCGCGATACAGCTCGTCGTTGGTGGTGACGATGTTTTCAATTTCCGACGACAAGCGCGCTTCCTGCAGCACGATGCTGTTGATCAGCACGCCCTGGTTCGGAATCTGCGCCGCCAGCCCGCGCAGGTTGGCCAGCACCCGGTTGGCCGCAATCGCCTGCTTGAGCACAGCCTTGCTCTCCAGCTCTACTGCGGGCGGCAGCAGGGGCAGGTCGTTGTGGGGTTGGCTGCGGTCAAAAGGCATGCCGGTGCATCCAGAGTGGGGGAGGGGGAAACATGGCGAAAAAACGCAATGGCTTCACCATGTTAGCCAGCATCTGTACAAAAAACACGGATTTTTAAGCATGTGGACTGCGACATGTATAGAAAACGCGGATTTCTATACATGTCAGCGACGCCCAGCTTGTCGTCCGGCAAGCTGTGAAAGAACTCTTTAAAGGTCGGGCCGCTGTGAAAGACCACTTTCATAGCTGTTCAGTTTCAAACCGCGTTGATTAGCGCCTGCGCCTCGGACAAGCGCAAGTGGCCGGAGATTCTCGGCATCGCGCGGCTTTTGGTATCTGCGAATGTTCGGAGCTGAGCTGTAAATGTTCGGACCTCAGCTGCGAATGTTCGGAGCCCCACAGGCAACTCCCCAGCAGCGGCCCCGCGCCGCCAGTATGCTTTTCGCTTTTTGTGGGTAATACAACATTCGGAATGCCTTGATTTGCTTGCACCGCTACAATCAGCCCAGCTCATCTACCACGTGTAGAAGGAGTATCCGAAGCCCTTGCACATCCGTGTGCCGGGGCTTCAGTCTTTCTGGCTTGCCCAATACGCATCGCGTTCCTTGGCAAAGCGGCGTACGTTGTGTGACCGCAGGCAGTAGGCGGTCTTGAGCAAATAAAAGCGAACTCCTTCTGGCGTGTTTCGCTTGCCCAGCATCACCGCATAGTCGTGCTCCTCGGCCCATATGACCACATGGGTTTGACCTTTGCGGTCGTTTTCCCACCACGAAAACCCCGTCTTGCCTGCATTCTGAATGCACCATGCCACCCAGCGCACCCGCTCGCATCGGCGCAGGTCAGGTACGCGGTCATCTTCATTCCGGTTGTCCTGGTCGGGTGCTTCAGAGATCAAGTGCCAAAACCCGTAGCCTTTGTGTTTGGTGGTCGGCATAAAGCGCACTTTGACCGGGGCACCCATGAACGTGAGCTGAGCATGTGCAACCGTCTGCAAGTACACCTCGTAAATGGCATCTTCATAGTCGGCCCAGTCGTCATCCCCACTGAATGGCATCAAAGGTGGCGGCATGCTCAAGACTGCGGCCTCCAGATGAACAGATTGAACTTGTCTGCCCGCAGCAGTGAGCTTTGTTCCAGCCGCAAGCCCGAGCGGTGCCGTAGATGCGCCACCAGCGCCAGCTTGGCCGGGCTGCCGTGCAAACCCCGGTGCACATACGCCAGCGCACCAATCAGCAGGTCTGCCAGTTGGAGTAGCAGCACATCGTGCGAATGCACCAGTTCGATCGACTCGATCACATTGCGGTCGAAGTCATAGTTGGCGTTGCACAGCACATCGTGCAGCTTGCGCACCTTGGCTTGGCCGCGTGTGTCCTTGATGTCCAGAAAAATGCGGTATCGGTTGCTCGGGTCGATCAGTCGATTGAGTAGCGTGTACCACTGCTTGTAATAGAAATCGTCATGGCTTTGGGAAAAACGGCCATGATCCAAGGCCCCCTTATCTGGCACCACCAATCCTCGGAAATGCAGCAAGGGTTCGTCGAAAAACAAGTCCAGCAACGCTTGGTAGAACGGCAATTTTCCGGGTGACACCTTCACCCACTTGATTTCAAACTGAGCTGGCAAACCGTAGTCTGCTTTCAAGCGTTTGATCTTGTCTGCCAGCGACTGCCGATGCGACGCCGAGCACCACACGGCGCCCAGCACCATCGCACGCATGTGGTCGTTTTCCAGATGGCACGACTCGTCGCAATAGATGTGGATGCGTTCGGTCATAACGCGTCCTTCATAGCGGCCTGCGACTCGGGCAAGCGCAACTGGCCCGAGATCAGGTGGGGGAGCAGGGTGTCGCGGAGGGTGGAGAGGGTTTGGGCTTGGGCTTCGTTTTGGTCGATGCTGTTTCTCAATGCGTTGGCCGACGCATCGAACGCTGCGAGAACGTTTGCAGGGGCATCTGGAACCAGCAAGCGATAGACGTTTTCTCTGTTCAACCCAGGGACCGCTGCATCGGTATTCATGTCATGCAAACCCACAGTCTTCAAAAGCTGGTGGCAATACGTCAACGGACACTTGGACTTCACGTAAAAGACCGTATCGATTGGGTAGAACGGGCGGCTCTCCCAGTAGAGGCTTCCAACTGTGCCCTTACGGCCGACGATGATCGACGGGCTATCAATCAGCGGCGTGTCGTGCCACCCCGTAATTCCGCCAGACCCATACACAGGCACTGGACCGGGGTTGCGGTTTTCTGCTTTGAGTGCCTTCCCGTAAGCAAGCTCCAAAAACGAGTTCAGTCGAACGGGTAGCCACCCCCTCGGCACCTCCCCCAACTCCGACTCCTCCAGCGCATCGGGAAACAGCGCGGCGGTGGCTTCGTCCATGCCTTCGGGGGCACGGCCTTCCATCTTGGCGCGCACGGGGTCGAAATCGACAAACCACGACTTGAACAGCGCCTGGGCAATGGCTTCGAGCGTGGCGTTGGTTTCGCGCAGGAGGGTGATGCGGTCGTTAAGTGCAGCTGCGAGAGCGCCGATTCCAGTTCGTACAGTCGCTGGTGGAAGATTAAATTTGTAGTCGAGTATTTGCTTGGCGCTGATGTGAGGAACGGCTGTTCCAGTAGTCGCGTTCTGGATGTACGACTCAAAATCTGTCGTTGATAAGAGCGCAAATAGAAAGCTGCGATCCTCTCGTGAAGTTGTACGAAGGCGAGCAACGCGCTGTACCAAGTAGCTAGGCGTGTCGGTTTCGGTAACCTGCGCAACCTTCAAACCAGCGGGTATCCACGGTCGATCCATAGCGAGCACGACATCGCCGGGTTCCAAGCGATATCTCGACAGTGTGAGAGCCGGAGCTTTGGGCCACCGCTTTACACCATCCCACCGGACTTGGCCGGGTGCGATGTTGTCTCCTCGAAGGAGTCGAACATCCGAGGAGTCGTCTGTGTAGCCGCTGCTTTTAAATGCGAACCCAGCGAGTAGATCTGCAAACTCTCGAAGTGAGACTTGAGGCCACTCAGAACTCATACCCCAACCCCCCCAACTTCTGCCGAATCACCGCATCCAGCTCCGCGCCCTTGGCCATCTGCTCACCCAGCTTTTCCGTCAGCTTCACCATCTTGTCGGCAAAGGCTTCGTCGTCGTCCTCCACCGCCTCGGCGCCCACGTAGCGGCCGGGGGTGAGTACGTGGCCGTGTTGGGCGATCTCGGCCAGGGGCACGCTGCGGCAGAAGCCGGGTATGTCCTGGTAGGGGGTGGGGTGGGGGTGGGCTTCGACGGGCTCAGCCCGAACGGGGTTTGGGGTGGACGAGGACGAGGGCGTGATGACGGTGGGTGCGGGCTCGCCGCGCCAGGCGGCTACAGTGGCGGCGATGCGGTCGATGACTTCGTCGGTCAGCTCGCCCTGCACGCGGCTGATAGGGGTGGCGAGCTTGCGGGCGTCGATGAACAGCACCTCGCCCTTGCGCTTCTTGCTTTTGGCCAAAAACCACAGGCACGCCGGGATTTGCGTGTTGAAAAACAGCTGGCCGGGCAGGGCGATCATCACTTCCACCACGTCGGCATCGACCATGGCGGCGCGGATCTGGCCTTCGTTGTTCTGGCTGCTGCTCATGCTGCCGTTGGCCAGCACGATGCCCGCACGGCCCGTGGCTTTGAGGTGGTGCAGCATGTGCTGCAGCCAGGCGGTGTTGGCGTTACCGTGGGGTGGGTCGCCATACACCCAGCGGGCGTCGCCCTCCAAACTGGGGTGCCACCAGTCGCTGATGTTGAAGGGCGGGTTGGCCAGGATGAAGTCGGCGCGCAAGTCGGGGTGCTGGTTGCGCACAAAGGTGTCGGCGGGTTCGCGGCCCAGGTTGAAGTCGATGCCGCGAATGGCCAGGTTCATGGCGGCCAGGCGCCAGGTGGTGGGGTTGCTCTCTTGCCCGTAGATGGAGACGTCGCCCTTCTTGCCGCCGTGTGCCTCAATGAACTTCTCACTCTGCACAAACATGCCGCCGCTGCCGCAGCACGGGTCGTACACCTTGCCGGTGTGCGGGTTGAGCACGGCCACCAGGGTTTTGACGATGCTGGCGGGCGTGTAGAACTGCCCGCCGCGTTTGCCTTCGGCGCTGGCGAACATGCCCAGAAAGTATTCGTACACCTGGCCCAGGGTGTCGCGGGCCACGTCGGGGGTGTCGCCAAAGCCGATGGTTGACACCAAATCGACCAGCTCGCCCAGTTTGCCGTCGGGCAGCTGTGCACGGGCGTAGCGTTTGTCCAGGATGCCTTTGAGCGTGGGGTTCTCGGCCTCGATCAGCGTCAGCGCGTCGTCAATGCGTTTGCCAATGTCGGGCTGCTTGGCGCTGCTGCGCAGTTGCTCCCACCGGGCGGCTTCGGGCACCCAGAAGACGTTGGCTTCCTTGTAGTAGTCACGGTCTTCCAGCTCGGCGGCTATGTCGGCGGGGTCGGCGTCACCGTAGAAGTATTCGTCGTTGGGGTCTGCCAGGCGCAGCACCAGCGTGGCGTGGTGGGCGGCAAAGGTGTCAGAGATGTATTTGACGAAGATGAGGCCGAGCACCAGGTGCTTGTATTCGGCGGCGTCCATGTTGGCACGCAGCTTGTCGGCGGTGGCCCACAGGGTTTTCTGGATGTCTTGGAGCATGTGGCTGCGGTGTGTGGCCTGCAAGGGGCCGTCAAGCGGGCAGGCCCGCCGCACACACTGCGAAGACCCTGCCACGGGGTTGCTTCTTCTTTGGATACTACTGTTTTGATAGCTGCTAGCGCTTATCCAATAAGCGCTAGAGGCCATTTTGACCATAAATCTGGTCCCCTCGACAGGAATCGAACCTGTATCTAGCGCTTAGGAGGCACTCGTTCTATCCATTGAACTACGAGGAGGCAAGACAGCCGCGCATTGTAGTGGGGCCACGCACACCCTCTGGCGGGCGCAGCCTCAGTCGTACTTCACGGTGTAGATGATGTCCACCGCGCTTTTCTCGCCCGTTTGCCCGCGCAGCGTAAGGCTGCGGGTGAGGTCGTAAAAGATGTACAGCGTGCCCAGCGTGCCCGACAGACTGCGCTCGTACGTCACGTACAGGTCTTGCGACAGGCGCTTGCCGAAGGTGACTGCGGCGCTGCTGGCATCGTCTCCCGGCGTTGCGCCGCGAAAGCCGATTTCATCGAGGCCGATGCGCTTGGCAAAGCCGCCGCCCGGGTTGGTGCCGCCGCGACCCAGCAGGGCCAGGGCGGCCTGCTGCAGCACGGCGGCCTCGGCGCCGCCGGCTGCAGCATTGCGGCCCAGCACCACCCACGACAGCTTTTCTGCATCAGGCAGTTCGGGGTCGGAATAGAGCTTGACGCGCGGCGCCTGCGCGCTGCCGGTGACTTGCACCCCCGCACGCACGCTGATGTTGGGGCGCAGCGCCAGGATGTCGAGCGAGGGGTTGTTGTAGGGCCCATTGAAGCGGATGAGTCCGGTCTCCACGTCCAGCATCTGGCCCCATGCGCGGTAGCGCCCTTGTTCGGTGCGCACCTCGCCGATCACCCGGGGCGGCGCGCCGGGCACAGGGCTGCTGCGAATGTCCAGCTCGCCTGTCAGGCGCGTGGTGATGCCGTGGCCGTGCAGCGCGAAGTCGTTGCCCAGGTTGAGGGTGACGGCGATGTCGGGCGGTTTGGCGGCTTCGACCTGTGCGGCGTTCTGGCTGGCCTTGGCGGCCTGCTGGGCCTTGGCCTGCGCTTCGCGGTCCTTGGCGGCAGAGCGCACCACCACGTCCGATCCAAGGCTGGGGGCGGACTCGTCCGGAAGGATGATGGTGGCGCGGTCGGTGGTGAGCTTGCCGCGCAGGCTTATCTGGCCCTGCTGCAACTGCGCCTGCAGCTGGCCCGACACGCTGACCTGCCGGTCTGCGCGCACCAGCACTTGCAGCGCGCGCGCCTCGGCCTGCAGCGCCATGGTGATGCCTGACAGGCCGCTCGCGGCCGCTGTGCTGGCGTTGCCCCAGCTCACGCGGCCGGTGGCCGTCAGGGTGCCGCCATCGCGCGGCGCGGCGGTGCGGTTGCCGCTGAAGCCCGCAATGCGCGCGCTGCTGCCGCGGCCGCCTTGCAGGCGGAACTCGGTGATGTTGAGCTGGTTGCCCTCCAGCGTGGCACGCAGGCGCCCGCCTTGCAGGTCCACGCCATCCACCACCGACCGCACGGCCATGTCGTCCGCCCCCAGCGTGCCCGACCAGCGGGGCGCATCGCGCGTGCCGGACAGCGTGGCGCTGGCGTCCACGGTGCCGCGCACGCGCCAGCCCGGTGGCGCCAGGGCCGACCACACACCCACATCGGGCAGGCGGGCGCGCAGCGTACCCTCAAGGGGCGCACTGGCGGCCCAGGTCCATGAGGCATCTGCCGTGGGCTGGGTGAGGCGGGTGGTGGCGTTGGCGTCGATCTCGCCTGCGCGGTCGCTGGCCCATTGCAGGCGTGCGCGAAGGGTGTCGCCGTCCAGGTCGATGGCCAGTTCGGCCTGGCGTACGCCGGCGGGCGTGCCCGCCTCGGGTGTGGCGCTTCTCAGGGTGGCTGTGCGGGCCGTCCCCGCGCTGTCGGTGGCTTCGGTGGCAATCGGTGTGGGTGCGCCGGCGCCCGTGCCCTGGCCGCTGCTTTGCACGGCGGTGACGGCGGTGGGGTCGCCCGCCAGGATGCGCAGGTCGCCGCCCGCACGGCGCAGGCTGGCGCTGGCGCGCGGGGCGTTGGGCTGGGTGGTGTCCACATTCCATTGGCCGTCCAGCACCAGCGTGGTGGCCAGGCCCATGCGGGCGAGCAGTGGCTGGGCCGCGGGCTGCGCTGCGCTGCCCTGTGCGGCAGGCGCCGGGGTGCCCAGGCCCAGAGCGTCCACCCAGGCGGTGGGCAGGCCCTGCAGCGTGCCCTGCGTTTGCAGCGCCGTGCCAGCGGGCGTCATGGCCAAGCGTGCGGGCGACCAGCGCAGCGTGACGGCGCCCGGCGCAGGGCCCGTTAGCTGGGCCTGGCCTGCGGAGGTTTGCACCGTGGTGGTGGTGGCCGCCTGCGTGGCAGTGATGGACAGCGGTTGCGCCAACTGCACCGCCCAGGGGCCGGGGCGCTGACCTTGCTGGGCCTGCAGCCGCAGGCTGTTGATCTGGGCCTGCCACTGGCCTGCGCCCGTCAGCCCACCGGCGATGCGCGCTTGCACGCTGGCACGCACAGGCTCCGGGCCCATGGTGCGGGCCTCGCCGGTCAGTGCGAGGGTGGCCTGGGCCAGTGTGCCCGAAAGCTCCGCAGACACGCCGCGCAACGCAATGGTCTGCGGTGCTGTCACGACCTGGGCGGAAGGCGATGCCTGCGATGGGGTCGCTGGCATGGGCGTGGGTGCGGCCGCAGGTGCGGACGGAGCAGCAGGCAAGGTCAGGTCGAGCTGGGGCGTGGTCAGCGTGGCCTGCAGATCGAACGCGGTGCTGCTGCGCGGCAGCGCGGCGCCTGCGGCGGCGGCCTGCAACTGGTCCGCGGCTGCCTGCCAGCAGCCCTTCCAGCGCGCGTTGAGCTGCACACCGCCTTTGGCGGTGGCGCCGCGCAGCGCGTCTTGCACTTGCGTGCCCACAAAGGGCAGGGTGGTCAGCCAGCGCAGCGTGCGCTCGATATCGCTGCTTTGCCATTGAACCTCGCCGTTGCCTGATTGCGGGCCGGCCTGGCCGCTGGCGCGCAGCGTGGTGCCGGGCATGGTGAGTGCGAACTGCCCCTGTGCGGACCGGGCGCCGAGGGCCACGCGCAGGTTGGTGGCCTCGGCGCGGGCTTGCAGCGCGTCCAGCAGCAGGCGGTCTACTTGAATGGTGCCGCCGGTTTGCGCGCCCGCAGCCGACGCGGGGGCCGGCTGCCAGCGGCCTTCTGCAGAGAAGGTGTTGATGCGCAACGGTGTGGGGCGGTTGCCTGCGGGTGCCGCGCGTTCAGCCGCGGCCGCGCGCACATCGGCGCTGAAGCTCACGCTGTCGCCTTGCGTTTGCGCCTGCAACCGGCCCGACAGCGGCGCGGCCGCCATGGCGGTGTGCAGCGCGTCGGGGCGGATGCCGCGCAGGTCGGCGCGGCCTTCCAGCGCGCCCGTAGCCGGCGTGAAGTGGCCCTGCAGCGTGGCGCTGCCAGAGCCGGCGCTGGCCGTGGCGCCGGGCACGTTCCAGCGCGTGCCGTCGTAGGTGGCGCTGGCCTGCAGAGCCGTCAGCGGCAGGCGGTTGCGGTCCCAGGGGCCGGGCAGGTCGTTGCGCAAATCGGCTTGCAGTGCCCAGCCCCCTGCAGCGTGCGTGGGGCCGGCCTGCACCGTGCCTTGCAGCAGGGTTGCAGGGGCCTCGGACCACAGGGTGGCCAGGTCTACAGCGCGCAGCGTGGCGGTGGCGGACTGCAGGGGCTGGGGCGCCCAGGGGGCCAGCGTGGCCCGTACTTCGGCCTGCATGGGTTCGGGCGCCGGAGCGGCATTGGCGCGCGTGCGGGATGCGGGGGTGGCCTGTGCGTTCGCCCCTGCGCGTGAAGCACCTGAAGCAATCGGCGCTGCAGACTGCGCAGCATCGGCGACCGGGCGGATGTTTGCCTGCAGCTGCAACTGCGCGGCGGCCGTGGCCAGCGTGCCTTGCAGCGTGGCGTGCGCGCCCAGGGCGATGGGCGTGGTGCGGGTACTGCCGGGCACGGCGGTCTCGAGTGTGCCGTCCACGGTGGCCTGCAGTGCCATGGGGGCCTGGGCCTGCAGCGTGACGCGGGCGCTATAGCGGCCCTGGGCGAGCGCTACCTGGCCGATGTTGAGCCGGTGCTCGGCCCCGTCAAAGTGGTAATCCCCCTGCAGGCCCAGCGCCTGCACGGCGGGCGGCCCGGCCCACTGGATCTCGTCCACGCGAAAAGGCACGCTGATCTGCAGCGGCAGCACCAGCGATTCGAGTGGCGCAGGCCGGGTGTCGGGCTCGGGCTTTTCCACCGCCTGGGGCGTGATCAGCACGCGCGCCGCGTGGACTTCGCCCAGCTCCAGGCGGCGTTGGAGCAGCGGCAGCAACTGCCAGCCCAGGCGGATGTCCGTGACTTCTACGCTGAGGGCAGGGCTGCTCCAGCGCAGCCAGCCGATCTGGCCGCCGCTACGCAGGGAGCCGGTGACATCCCGGCTTTCCAGTCGCTGCTCGGCCGGCAGGTGCTGCGCGGCACGTGCCAGGGCGGTAGCCAGTGATGTGCTGCTGCCCGCCCACCACCACAGGGCAGCGGCGGCCGCGAGCAGCAGCGCCACCACGCCCACCAGCAGCCAGCCCAGCACACGCGCAGCGCGGCGCATGCGCTGGCGCGGGGCGCGCCGGGTGGAAGACGAACCCGCGCTGAAATCGGACGATGGCGCGCGCGGCACCGGGGGCGGGTTGGGCGCGGCCATCAGAAGCTGAACCCCAGGCGCAGGTGCAGCCGCACCTCTTTGGTCTTCACGCCGTAGGCCAGGTCAGCCTGCAGCGGGCCCACGGGGCTGCGCCAGCGCACGCCGGCGCCCACGCCCACGCGTGGGTCCAGGTCGCCCGCGCGGTCCGCCACGGCGCCTGCGTCCACAAACAGCGTGCTTTCCCAGTCGGTCATCTGGCCCTTGTAGACGATGGGGCGCTGCCATTCCACGCTGCCGACGGCCATGTAGCGGCCGCCATAAAGTTGGCCGTTGTCGGTGCGTGCGCCGATGCTGCGGTAGCCGTAGCCACGCACCGTGGTGTCGCCGCCTGTCAAGAACAGCTGCGTGACGGGCACCTGCGCGCCGTCACGCGCCAGCACTGCGCCACCCTCGGCGCGCAGGGCAATGCGTGCGTTGCGGCTCTGGCCGTCGTCGTCCCGCACACGGCCGGCGGGGATGAAGGATTGCCAGCGCACCAGCGTGCGCACGAATGGGTCGCGCTCCGGCCGCAGCGTGGTGCCCAGGCCCAGTTCCACCGCGATGCCGTGGCCGCGCGTGGGCGCCGTGAGGCTGTTGAAATAGCGGCCCGTCCACCCATAGTTGGCGCTGATGGCCGTGCTGGAGTTGGAGGGCAGTTGCTCGCGCTCGGCCAGCCCCTGGCTGTGCGCATAGTCGTACTGCAGAAAGTAGTTGCGGTCGATGTGTTTGGTGCTTTTGCTGCGGCCGTAGCGCAGCCGCCCGCTGTTCACGTCATAGTCGCCGGTGGCCTCGCGCTGCAGCTGCGCGCCGGTAAACCAGCGCCAGCCGTTGTTGTTGGGCAGGCCGGTCCATTCGGTGTTGGCGAGCTTGGTCTCGCGGTCCAATGACAGCTTGCTCACGGCGCGCCAGCCCAGCACGGGCAACTGGTTGTGGATGTGCTCCAGCGACAGGCGTGCGCCGCTGTCGGTAGAAAAGCCGGGGCCAAACACCAGCTTCTGCAGAGGGGCCTCCCGCACCTGGGCCACCACGGGCGCAGCCTGCGGGTCGGTGCCTTCGGTGTCCAGCGTCAGGAACACCGCGTCGTAGTACCCGCTGCTGGCCAGCCGCAGCTGCGCGTCCAGCATCTCGGCCTCGTCATAGATGGCGCCGGTGGGCAGGCGGGCCAGTCGGCGCGCGCCGTCGGGGTCGTAGCGCTCGTTGCCTTCGACCCGCAGCGGCCCGAAGCGGTAGACGGGCCCTGGGTCGTACGTCACGCTCAGCTGGGCCTGGTGGGTGTCGGCGTCCACCTCGGCACGGCTGTTGGCCACACGGGCCGTGGGGTAGCGGCGCGCCTGCAACTGGCGCAGCCCGCCCGCCTTGGCACCGTCCCAGGCTGATTGCGTAAAGGGCTGGCCCGGCGGCAGGGACCAGTCGCGCTGCACGCGCCGCAACTGGCGCGCCCGGCCTTCGGCGTCGTTGCTGCCCTCGGCGGGGTCTGAAAACGTAACGTCGGCCCCGGCGATGCGGGTCTGCGGGCCGGTGTCCACCGTGACCACCACCTTGCGCGGGGTGGTGGGGTGCTCCGGCGTTTCCACCAGCTCCACAGTGATGGTGGGTGCGAAATAACCCAAGGTGCCCAGTAGTTCTCGGGCGTTGGCATCGGCCGCGCCCAGCAGGCGCTGCAGTTCGTTGGCGTGCAGGTCGGGCAGGTTGCGAAAGCGCTGCAGTTCCAGGTGGCGCTCCAGTGTTTCGCGCACGGTGTCGGGTGCGCGTACCTCCACGGCAAACGAAGGGGTGGCCGACTCGGCAATCACGGGGGGCATGGCGCCGTCGCTGCCATCGCCCTGATTGTCGGCATCGCCGCGCGGCAGCAGGCTGCAGCCCTGCAAGCCCAGCGCGCCGAAAAGCAGCAACGCCGACCAGAGGGTCGGCGTTGGAGCATTCGCAGGGGAAAGGCGCAGAACGCGGAACAGCACGGCAGGAGGACGTATGAGTGAAGGGGTGTCAGGAGCGAGGAGCGCGCAGTATGCGCTGCGCCCGACTATGCCCTGAAAAATACCCCTTCCGTGTCAGACAGTGTCGCGCCTTTGCAGGCCGCCCGCTGCCTACTTGGACAGCAGCCGCATGGTCTCTTCCAGCCCCTTGAGCGACAGCGGGTACATGCGGTTGCCCAGCAGCTGCTGGATGATGCTGATGCTCTGGCGGTACTGCCATACGCCCTGGGGCTCGGGGTTGATCCAGGCGTGCTTGGGGAAGGCATGTGTGAGGCGCTGGATCCATTCGGCACCCGGCTCCTCGTTGTTGTATTCCACGCTGCCGCCGGGCTGCAGGATTTCGTACGGGCTCATGGTCGCGTCGCCCACGAAGATCAGCTTGTAGTCCTTGTTGTACTTGCGGATGATGTCCCAGGTCGGGAACTTCTCGGCAAAGCGGCGGCGGTTGTTCTTCCACATGAAGTCGTACACGCAGTTGTGGAAGTAATAAAACTCCAGGTGCTTGAACTCGTTCTTCACCGCGGAAAAGAGTTCTTCCACGCGCTGGATGTGTTCGTCCATGGTGCCGCCCACGTCCATTAGCAGCAGCACCTTCACGTTGTTGTGCCGCTCGGGCACCATCTTGATGTCCAGGTAGCCCGCGTTGGCGGCAGTGCTGCGGATGGTGTCGGGCAGGTCCAGCTCCAGCTCATGCCCTTCGCGCGCAAACTTGCGCAGGCGGCGCAGCGCCACCTTGATGTTGCGCGTGCCCAGCTCTTGCTGGTCGTCGTAGTCCTTGTAGGCGCGCTGCTCCCACACCTTCACCGCGCTCTTGTTCTTGCCCGCGCCGCCAATGCGCACGCCCTGCGGGTTGTAGCCGCCGTGGCCGAATGGGCTGGTGCCGCCGGTGCCGATCCACTTGTTGCCGCCCTCGTGGCGCTCTTTCTGCTCTTCCAGGCGCTTCTTGAGCGTCTCCATCAGCTCGTCCCAGCCCATCTTCTCGATGGCGGCCTTCTGCTCGGGCGTGAGTTCGTTCTCCAGAATCTTGCGCAGCCAGTCGGCCGGGATCTCCTTGGTGAAATCGGCCACCATCTCCACGCCCTTGAAGTAGGCGCCGAAGGCCCGATCGAACTTGTCGTAGTGCTTCTCGTCCTTCACCAAGGTCAGGCGAGAGAGGCTGTAAAAATCGTCCAGGCTCCATGCGTCATCCGACTTCGGGCCCACCACGCCGGCCTGCAGCGCTTCGAGCAGCGTGAGATATTCCTTCACGGACACAGGCAGCTTGGCCGAACGCAGGGTGTAGAAGAAGTCGATCAGCATGTTTTTGGCCTCCAGCGCTTATTGGGCGTGCGCTCGGCGCTCTAAAAGATATAGCAGCTGCGCTTTGGCCTCGGGCCACTCGCCAGCGCGCATGCTGTACATCACCGTGTCGCGGATCGTGCCGTCGCGGCGCAGCGCGTGGCCGCGGATCACGCCGTCCTTTTGGGCGCCCAGGCGCTCGATGGCGCGTTGCGACGCGAAATTGAAATTGTCGGTGCGCCAGCCCACCACGTGGCAGCCCAGCGTGTCGAACGCGTGGCCCATCATCAAGAGCTTTGCGGTGGTGTTGACGTGCGTGCGCTGCACGCTCTGGCGGTACCAGGTGTAGCCGATCTCCACGCGCTTCACGGCGGGCAGGATGTCGTGGTAGCTCGTGGTGCCCAGCACGGTGCTGGTGGCCTCATCCACCACGGCAAACGCAAAGCGGTTGCCATCGGCGCGCATGCGCAGCGCGTCCTCGATGTACTTGCGGGTGTTTTCGGGCTCGGGTACGGATGTGATGCGCAGCGTCCACAGCTCGCCATCAGCGGCGGCTGCGCGCAGCCCGTCCTCATGCGACAGCGCCAGAGGTTCGAGCCGCACCCCGTTGTGGCGCATGACCAGCGGTTCCACGAAACTCATGGCCGGGCTCCAGTCTTCAGCGGTTGCGCTGATTCATGAACACCAGCTTTTCAAACAGGCTCACGTCCTGTTCGTTCTTCAACAGCGCGCCCACCAGCGGCGGCACGGCCACCTTGTTGTCGGCGCTTTGCAGTGCGGTGAGCGGAATGTCCTCGGCCACCAGCAGCTTGAGCCAGTCGATCAGTTCGCTGGTGGAGGGCTTTTTCTTGAGACCCGGCAGATTGCGCACGTCATAGAACGTCTTCATTGCCACGCTCAGCAGCTCGCTCTTGAGCGTGGGGAAATGCACGTTGATGATCTGCCGCATGGTGTCGGCCTCGGGGAATTTGATGAAGTGGAAGAAGCAGCGACGCAAGAAGGCGTCGGGCAGTTCCTTTTCGTTGTTCGACGTGATGAACACCAGCGGGCGGTGCTTGGCCTTGATGAGTTCGCGCGTCTCGTAGCAGTAGAACTCCATGCGGTCGATCTCGCGCAGCAGGTCGTTCGGGAATTCGATGTCGGCCTTGTCGATCTCGTCGATGAGCAGCGCTACCGGCCGGTCGGCCGTGAAGGCCTGCCAGAGAACGCCCTGCACGATGTAGTTGCGGATGTTCTTCACGCGTTCGGCGCTGCCTTCGTCATTGAGCTGGCTGTCGCGCAGGCGGCTCACGGCGTCGTATTCATACAGGCCCTGCTGGGCCTTGGTGGTGGACTTGATGTGCCACTGCAGCAGCGGCATGTCGAGCGCCTGTGCCACTTCCTCGGCCAGCATCGTCTTGCCCGTTCCAGGTTCGCCCTTGATCAGCAGAGGCCGTTGCAGCGTGATGGCTGCGTTGACGGCGAGCATGAGGTCCTGGGTGGCGACGTAGTTCTGGGAGCCTTGGAATTTCATGGGGGAAAACACCGGATCGTTGATGAATGGGCTTGACAGGGCGCTGGCTATAATCTGCGGTTGATCAGAGCCCAGAGCTGAACTTCCACGAGATTGTGCGCGCAAAATGAACAAAACGCTGACCACGCTATTCGCCCTGGCTGTCGCTTCCGTGACCGCTATCTCCCATGCCCAGGAAGCCAAGGGCGACGTGGAAGCCGGCAAGCAAAAGATCGCCATGTGCATTGGCTGCCACGGCATCCCGGGCTACCAGGCCAGCTTTCCGGAAGTGCACAAGGTGCCCATGATCTCGGGCCAGAGCGCCAAGTACATCGCCGCCGCACTGACCGCCTACCAGAAGGGCGAGCGCAAGCACCCCACCATGCGTGGCATCGCCGAGACGCTGTCTGAACAAGACATCGCAGACGTCTCCGCCTACTATGAACAACACGGCAAGACCAGCACCGAGCTGGCCGCCAAACCCAAGCGCGAGCCCAGCGTGCAAGTGGCCGCCTTGCTGCAAAAGGGCGCCTGCGTGTCCTGCCACGGCGAGAACTTTGCCAAGCCCATCGACCCGTCCTATCCCAAGATCGCAGGCCAGCACGCGGACTACCTGTTCGTGGCCCTCAAGTCGTACAAGGTGGAAAAGAACAACACCATGGGTCGCAGCAACGCCATCATGGCCGGCGTGGCCAAGCAGTTCACCAACGCCGAGCTGAAGGCGCTGTCTAACTACCTGGGCAGCATCGAGGGCGACCTGCACGTCACGCCGCAATCGCGCTTCCGCTGAACGTAAAAGCCATCGCTTGAACAACAAAGCCCGCGTCTTGCGGGCTTTTTGTTTTGTGCTTCCGGATATGAGTAAAAATGGCCGCTAGCGCTTATGCAGCAAGCGCTAATAGCTATCAAAATGATATCAACGCAGCGGCGCCTGTTGACAAGGTAAGAGGGTTAGTCCTGCGTGGCGCGCCGCTGCACGCACGCAATGTACGCGTCGCCGTCCGGTGGGCGGCCCGCGCGCTGGCTCTCCCACAGCATCTCCCCCAGGCAGTCCATGGCGGCATGGTGCGCATCGTGCAATGAGTCGAGCCGCGCGGTCAGCAGCTCCACCGCCTGGCGGATGCCGCGGGGCTGGTCAATGCTGCACTGCTCGCTGATCGAGAGGTGCATGGACAGGTGCAGGAAGGGGTTGGTCTGGCCCGGCGTTTGGTCGTAGTTGCGGGCTACCGCCGCGTCGGCGTCGGACAGGTCGGCGTGGTATTCGGGATGCTCGGCGATCCACAGGCTGGCCAGGGTTTCGATGGCTTCCATGGGGGCGCCGTCTCGGGTTTTGGCATGCACGCCGCACAGAAAGCGGCGCACGTCGGCTTGGGAGGGGCTGAACATGGGGCGAGAGCGTAGCACGCAGCCCCTGGCCGATGTGCGCGTGGGGTTGGGGGGGGAATGCATCTCTCAGGCGTGCCCGCTACGCAGGGCTGCGGCGGCGTCCTACGCGGGCGCAACGGCGGCAACCCTACAGTGGCGTGGCGCAAAGACGAGGAGCCAGCCGGGTCTTCTTTGCACACCCCGTGTATTTGTTGATTCCCCTTCTTGTGTTTGCTGCTGCCCGGTTGTTTGGGAGAACTGTCATGACTGCAATGCGAATCGTAGGTGTGCTGCTCTTGGTGCTGGGGCTGGCAGGGTTCCTGACCGGCGGCTTCAGCTTCACCAAGGACACCACGCAGGCCAAGCTCGGGCCCCTGGAGCTGACTGTGAAAGAAAAAGAATCTGTTCAGGTGCCGCAATGGCTCAGCCTGGGCGCGATGGTGCTGGGCGGCATGGTGCTGGTGCTGGGCTTCCGCCGCAACTGACGCGCGGGTAGATAAACGGGGCGCCGCGGAACGCGCCCGACGGGAGAGTGAAGGAGCGGCACAATGGCCGCCTTTTCACTCTCCCGCTGCTTTGGCGGCGGCCGTTGTCCCATGCGCATTCTTCTGGCAGAAGACGAGCCCGAGCTGGCCACGTGGCTTGTGCGTGCCTTGCAGCAGGCCGACTTTCAGGCGGACTGGGTGGACGACGGGCGCATGGTGCGCCGCAGCCTCAAGGCCACCCGCTACGACGCGTTGATCCTGGACCTGGGCCTGCCCGGCCTGGGCGGGCACGATGTGCTGGCCGACCTGCGCGACGCGGGGCACACGCTGCCCGTGCTCATCCTCACCGCGCGCGATTCGCTGATGGAGCGCGTGAGCACCCTGCACGAAGGGGCCGACGACTTTCTGGCCAAGCCGTTTGAATTGGCTGAGCTGGAGGCGCGCCTGGTCGCGCTGGTGCGCCGCGCGCGCGGGGGCGAGCACCCGCGCCTGGCCTGCGGGCCGCTGGCGTACGACCCGGGCGCGCGCCAGTTCACGTTGGGCCACCAGCCGCTGGCCCTCACGCCGCGCGAGCACGCCGTGCTGCGCGCGCTCATCCAGCGCAGCGGCGAGCCGCTGTCCAAGCAGGAGATCATCGAGCGCGTCTTCAGCGACGAGCAGGACGTGAACCCGGAGGTGACCGAGGTGCTGGTGCACCGCCTGCGCAAGCGCCTGGCTTCATCCACCGTGCAGATCACCACCCTGCGTGGCCTGGGCTACGTGCTGGAGAACGCGGCTTGATCCGGCAGCAAGCCCGCGACCTGCTGGAGCGGTTGCACACGCTCAGCCTGCGGCGCACGCTGCTGCTGGTGCTGCTGCCCAGCTTGCTGGGGCTGGCGGGCATGGAGCTGTGGCTGACCTGGCGCACCGCGCTGGACGCTGCCAATGCGGCCTACGACCGGTCGTTGCTCGGCGCCATCAAGGCCATGGATGCCAACATCTCCACCGCCAGCGGAGGTCTGGGCGTGGAGCTGCCCTATCGCATGCTGGAGTTCTTTGAGCTGACGGCCAGCGGGCGCGTGTACTACCGCGTGGCGACCGAGAACGAGCTGGTGGAGATCGGCAACGCCGACCTGCCCGCGCCCCCGCACGAGCTCGTGACAGAGTGGCCGCAGTTCAGCGACGCGGTGTACTACGACACGCCGGTGCGCATCGGCTCGTACGCGCGCTTCATCGACCCACCGCTGGCAGGCCAGGTGGGCCCGCAGCGTCTGGTCATCCAGGTTGCAGAAACCCTGGAGTCGCGCCAGGCCTTCACCCGCGTGCTGGTGCTGCAGGCCCTTGCACGGGACGTGCTGCTGGTGGTGGCGGCCATGGGCGCCATGGTGCTCATCGTGGGCTGGGCGCTGCGCCCGCTGCAGCGGCTGCGCAGCGGCGTGCAGTCGCGGTCGGCGCTGGACCTCACGCCCGTGTCCACGCACGGCATACCGGCCGACGTTCGGCCACTGGTGGAGGCCATCAACCACCATGTGGAGCGCAACCGCCGGCAGGCGCAGGCACACCGACAGTTTGTGGACGATGCCTCGCACCAACTGCGCACACCGCTCACCACGCTGGCCACGCAGGTCAGCTTTGCGCTGCGCGAGACCGATGCCAACGAGCAGCGCCGCGCGCTGGAAGCCATCAAGCAGCAGCTGGATGAGACCGTGCGCCAGACCAACCAGATGCTGGCGCTGGCGCGCGCCGACAGCGCTGCGGGCGCCGAGGCTGCGGCCGAGCCCGTAGACCTGAACGCCCTGGCGCGGGACGTGGCACGCAAGTGGTGGAGCGATGCGCGCGAGCGCGGGCTGGACCTGGGCCTGGAGCCCGCGCCCCAGCCCGCCTGGGCGCAGGCGCACCCTGCGCTGCTCAAAGAAGCGCTGTCCAACTTGCTGCACAACGCCCTGCGCTACACGCCGCGCGGCGGGCAGGTGACGGTGCGCGTGCGCACCCAGGCCGACTGCGTGGCGGTGATGGTGGAGGACACGGGCCCCGGCGTGGCCGAGCCTGAGATGGCGCGGCTGGGCGAACGCTTCTACCGCGCCAGCGGCGCCCGCCTGCCGGGCACGGGCCTGGGGCTGGCCATCGTCAAGTCGGTGGTGGAGCGGCATGGCGGCCAGCTGCGCTTTGCCCCAGGGGCCGCGGGCCAGGGCCTGTGCGTGAGTCTCTGCCTGCCGCCAATGGCCGCTGCGGACCAGGCTACGGCCCCCTCCATGGCACCGGGTTTACCCTGAAATTTTTGGCGTTTCGCTGAAAGCGGTTTGAAAGTCGCCGCTCGATACAGTGCCCTGCACCGGTCGGCATGCGTGCACCGCTCAGCCCGTGCCAGCTCTGCCGACCGGACACACACTTTTCAGGAGACGATCCCATGAACCGCAAGTTTTCCTTCCTGTCCTTGGCCCTGCCGCTGGTGCTGGCCTGCGCCGCCACCGCAGCCGCTGCTGGCCCGCTGGACAAGCCCGAGTGCATCGCACCCGCCAAGCCCGGCGGCGGGTTTGACCTGACCTGCAAGCTCGTGCAGTCGGGCCTGATGGAAGGCAAGCACATCAGCGATGCGATGCGCATCTCGTACATGCCCGGCGGCATTGGCGCGGTGGCCTACAACGCCATCGTGGCGCAGCGCCCGGCCGAGTCCAACACCCTGGTGGCGTTCTCCGGCGGCTCGCTGCTCAACCTGGCACAAGGCAAGTTCGGCCGCTACAACGAAAACGACGTGCGCTGGCTGGCCGCCATCGGCACCGACTTTGGCGCCGTCGTCGTGGCCGAGAAGTCGCCTTTCAAGACCCTGCAGGACCTGATTGCCGCCGTGAAGGCCGACCCCACCAAGGTGGTGTTTGGCGCGGGCGGCACCGTGGGCAGCCAGGACTGGATGAAGGCTGCGCTCACCGCGCGCGCGGCCGGGCTCAACCCCAAGTCCATGCGCTTCGTGGCGTTTGAAGGCGGTGGCGAGGCGCTGACTGCGCTGCAGGGGGGTCACGTGCACGTGTACTCGGGCGACGCGTCCGAGGCCGAAGAGCAGATCAAGGCCGGCGCCAAGATCCGCGTGCTGGCCGTGATGGCCGACAAGCGGCTGGACGGTGGCCTGGCGCAAGTGCCTACCGCCAAGGAGCAAGGCCTGGACATCGAATGGCCCATCATCCGCGGCTTCTATCTGGGCCCCAAGGTCAGCGATGCCGACTACAAGGTCTGGCAGGACACCTTCAGCCGCATGCTGGCCACGCCGGCCTTCCAGAAGCTGCGCGCCGAACGCGGCCTGTTCCAGTTCACGCTCACCGGGCCTGAGCTTGATGCCTACGTGAAGAAGCGCGTGGGCGAGTACCGCACGCTGGCCGCCGAGTTCGGCCTGAACGTCAGCAAGTAACCGACCCTTCCCCATTCATCACGCCAGCCGTGAGCAGCCGCCTGGGCATGCCGCCCGGGCGCAGCTGCGGCTGCCGCATGAGGAGAACCACATGAGTGATCGCATTCTGGGCGCTGTGGCCGTGGCCGTGGGCGCCGGCATGGCCTGGGCCGCCCAAGGCTACGCGGCCGAGATTTCGTACGAACCCGTGGGGCCGCGCGCCTTCCCGCTGCTGCTGTCGGCCTTCATGGTGGCCGCTGGCGCGTGGCTGGTGGTGCGCCCCGGTGCGGCGGCGGCTTCGCATGCACCTGCCGACGCTAACGCGGATGCCGCAGGCGTACCGGGCGTAACGGGCGCCCCGGCCAACCGCTGGCAGCACCTCAAGCCGCTGGCGCTGGCGCTGGCGGCCATCGCCGTGTATGTGACGCTGTTCCAGTGGCTGGGCTTTCCGCTGGCCACGGCGCTGATGGCGCTGCCCGTGGGCATCGCGTTTGGCGGCACCTGGCGCCAGTCGCTGGCTGCCGGGGTGGGCATGGGCGTGGTGATGTACTTGATGTTCGACAAGCTGCTGGACGTGATCCTGCCCACCGGTCTGCTGGCCTTCATCTTCGGGGGGCGGTGAGATGGATACGCTGCAATACCTGTGGTCCGGCTTTGGCGTGGCACTCACGCCCTCCAACCTGATGGTGGCGGCGCTGGGTGCATTCATCGGCACCGTGGTGGGCATGCTGCCGGGCCTGGGACCCATCAACGGCGTGGCCATTCTCATGCCGCTGGCCTTTGCGCTCAAGCTGCCGCCCGAGACGGCGCTGATCCTGCTGGCTGCCGTTTACATGGGTTGCGAATACGGCGGGCGCATCTCGTCCATCCTGCTCAATGTGCCCGGCGACGCGGGCGCCATCATGACCGCGCTGGACGGCTACCCCATGGCCCGCAAGGGGCTGGGCGGCGTGGCGCTGTCGATCTCGGCCTGGAGCTCCTTCATCGGCTCGCTGGTGGCCACGGCGGGCATCGTGCTGTTCGCGCCGCTGCTGGCCCGCTGGGCGCTGGCCTTTGGACCGGCCGAATACTTTGCGCTGATGTGTTTTGCGTTTGCCTGCATCACGGGCCTGATGGGCGATGCGCCCATGAAGGCAGTGCTGGCCGCCGTCATCGGCCTGTCGCTGTCCACCGTGGGGCTGGACTCCAACTCGGGCGTGTACCGCTTCACCGGCGACAGCGTGCACCTGTCTGACGGCATCCAGTTCATCGTGGTGGTGATCGGCGTGTTCTCGGTCAGCGAAATCCTGCTGATGCTGGAGCAGCACCACCGCAACGAAGGGATCATCCAGGTCACCGGCCGGAGCCTTTTCAACCTGAAGGAAGTGGCGCAGACTTGGTGGAGCACGCTGCGCTCCAGCGTGGTGGGCTTTGTGGTGGGCGTGCTGCCGGGCGCGGGTGCCACCATTGCCAGTGCCATGACCTACTCCATGGAAAAGCGCCTGGCCGGTGAAGATGGCCGCTTTGGCGAGGGCGACATCCGCGGTGTGGCGGCACCCGAAGCCGCCAACAACGCCTCGGCCGCAGGCTCGTTCGTGCCCATGCTCACGCTGGGCGTGCCGGGCTCGGGCACCACGGCGGTGATGGTGGGCGCGCTGTCGCTCTACAACATCACGCCCGGCCCCGCCCTGTTCACGCAGAACCCCACGCTGGTCTGGGGGCTGATCGCCTCGCTGTTCATCGCCAACGTGATGCTGCTGTTTATCAACATCCCTTTGGTGGGCGTGTTCACCCGCGTGCTGCGCCTGCCCAACTGGATGCTGGTGCCCGGCATTTTGGCCGTGAGCGCGGTGGGTGTGTATTCGGTGCATGCCACCACGTTCGACCTGCTGCTGATGGCCGGCTTTGGCGTGGCGGGCTACCTGCTGCGCAAGCGCGGCGTGCCCATGGCGCCGCTGATCCTGGGTTTTGTGCTGGGCGACATGATGGAGCAGAACCTGCGCCGCGCGCTGTCCATCACCAACGGCGAGCTGGGCATTCTGGTGGAAAGCCCCATCTCCATCAGCCTGTGGGTTGGCGCGGCCGCCATGGTGTCGGTGCCCCCCCTTCTGCGCCTGCTGGCGCGCAAGAAGCGCGGTGCCGGCGTGGCCGCTGTTGCATAAGCGTTCAACGCCCAAGTGAGCCCGCATTGCGCGGGCTTTCTTTTTTTTGGGGGGCCAGTCAGTGGCCCGGCGCGCCCATCATGCGCGAGATGATGCGCGCCGCGCGCAGCAGCGCGGGCAGCATCTGCTCGCGCATCTGCGCCTCGCTCGTGCGGTTGGCCTGGCCGCTGATGTTGAGCGCCGCCACCGTGCGACCCGCGCGGTCGGTGAGGGGCGTGGCAATGGATATCAGGCCCTCCTCCAGCTCCTGGTTCACCAGGCACCAGCCCTGCTGGCGTGCCGTGCGGATGTGGGCCAGCAGCGCATCCACGTCGGTGGTGGTGTGCTCGGTGAACCGCTCCATGGGGTGGCCCTGCAGCCGGGCCTCCAGTTCGTCGTCGGGCAGCGATGCCAGCAGCACGCGGCCCATCGACGTCCACGGCGCGGGCAGGCGCGAGCCCACGCCCAGGTTGGTGCGCATGATCTTGTGCGTGGGCACGCGCAGCACATAGACGATGTCCAGGCCGTCGAGCACTGCCGCCGATGACGACTCGCGCACCTCTTCCACCAGGTCTTCCATCACCGGCTCGGCCAGGTTCCAGATGGGCAGCGAGGACAGGTACGCAAACCCCAGGTCCAGGATGCGCGGGGTCAGGCGAAACAGCTTGCCGTCCGTCTCCACATAACCCAGCGTCTGCAGCGTGAGCAGGATGCGGCGCGCGCCGGCGCGCGTGAGGCCTGTCTGCGCGGCGACTTCACTCAAGGTTTGCTGCGGCGTGGCCGCGCTGAACGAGCGGATCACCTCCAGCCCGCGCGCGAACGACTGCACATAGCTGTCGCTCGGTTTGGGGTCTTTGGCTTCAGGGGTTTGGGAATTCATACGTATGCAAACTATAATTCTTTAAGCGAACATTTGTTCTATATATGAACAAATTTCAAAGAGACAACAGAGAAACCAAGAAAGCGTTGCAATGATCAACAAACTGGCGGACTCGGTGGCCCAGGCCCTTGCGGGGGTGAAGGATGGTGCCACGGTGTTGATAGGCGGGTTCGGCACCGCCGGCATTCCGGGCGAGCTGATCGATGGCCTCATCGCCCAGGGGGCGCGTGACCTAACGGTGGTCAACAACAACGCAGGCAACGCCGACCAGGGCCTGGCCGCGTTGCTCAAGGCGGGCCAGGTGCGCAAGATCATCTGCAGCTTTCCGCGCCAAGTGGATAGCTACGTGTTCGACGTCCTGTACCGCAGCGGCAAGCTGGAGCTCGAACTCGTGCCCCAGGGCAACCTGGCCGAGCGTCTGCGCGCTGCGGGTGCGGGCATCGGCGCCTTCTTCTGCGCCACCGCCTATGGCACTGAACTGGCTGCGGGCAAGGAGACGCGCGAGATCAACGGCAAACACTACGTGCTCGAGTACCCCATCCACGGCGACGTGGCCCTGATCAAGGCCGAGAAGGGCGACCGCTGGGGCAACCTCACCTACCGCATGTCGGCGCGCAACTTTGGCCCCGTGATGGCCACGGCTGCCAAGACCACGGTTGCCACCGTGCACGAGGTGGTGGAGCTGGGCGCGCTGGACCCCGAAGCCATCGTCACCCCCGGCATCTACGTGAGCCATGTGGTTCAGATCGCGCGCACTGCGACCCAGGCGGGTGGATTCAAAAAATCAGCATGAAATTGGCACCTGCCGCCTGAGGAGTAAGCGTGAGCAGCTATCAAAAGCGTAGTAAAGAAGAACTGGCGAAGCGCGTGGCGCAAGACATCCACGACGGCGCCTACGTCAACCTGGGCATCGGTCAGCCGACCCTGGTGGCCAATCACATCCCGGCAGGCCGCGAGGTCATCCTGCAAAGCGAAAACGGCATCCTGGGCATGGGCCCGGCGCCCGCTGCGGGGCTGGAGGACTATGACCTGATCAACGCGGGCAAGCAGCCCGTCACGCTGCTGCCCGGCGGCGCGTACTTTCACCACGCCGACAGCTTCGCGATGATGCGCGGCGGGCACCTCGACATCTGTGTGCTGGGCGCCTTCCAGGTCAGCGCCACGGGCGACCTGGCCAACTGGAGCACGGGCGAGCCCGGCGCCATCCCCGCCGTGGGCGGGGCCATGGACCTGGCCATCGGCGCCAAGCAGACCTGGGTGATGATGGACCTGCTGACCAAGCAGGGTGCCAGCAAGATCGTCACGCAATGCACCTACCCGCTCACCGGTGTCGCCTGCGTGAAGCGCATCTACACCGATCTGTGCACACTGGCCTGCACACCCACCGGGCTGCAGCTCATCGACACCGTGCCCGGCCTGTCGCACGCTGAGCTGGAGCAACTGGTGGGCCTGCCCATTCGCCCCGCCGCCTGAATCCACCCCCCCCAGAAACGAGGAGACAAAACCATGAGCCAACAACGCCAAGCCTTCATCTGCGACGCGATCCGCACCCCCTTCGGCCGCTACGGCGGCGCGCTCTCCAGCGTGCGCACCGACGACCTGGGCGCCATCCCCATCAAGGCGCTGATGGACCGCAACCCCGGCGTGGACTGGGCGGCGGTGACCGACGTGCTCTACGGCTGCGCCAACCAGGCCGGTGAAGACAACCGCAACGTAGCCCACATGAGCAGCCTGCTGGCGGGCCTGCCCATCGATGTAGCGGGCGCCACCATCAACCGCCTTTGCGGCTCGGGGCTCGATGCCGTGGGCACCGCAGCGCGCGCCATCAAGGCGGGCGAGGCGGGCCTGATGATCGCGGGCGGTGTGGAAAGCATGAGCCGCGCGCCCTTTGTCATGCCCAAGGCCGAGTCGGCCTTCAGCCGCAACAACGCGGTGTATGACACGACGATTGGCTGGCGCTTCATCAACAAGCTGATGAAGGAAAAGTACGGCGTGGATTCGATGCCCGAAACCGCCGAGAACGTGGCGACCGACTTCAACATTGAGCGCGAAGCCCAGGACCAGATGGCCCTGCGCAGCCAGCTCAATGCCGTGGCCGCCATCAAGGCTGGGCACCTGGCGCGCGAGATCGTGCCCGTGCACATCCCGCAAAAGAAGGGCGATGCCATCATCGTCAGCCAGGACGAACACCCGCGGGAGACTAGCTTGGAAGCGCTGGCCAAGCTCAAGGGCGTGGTGCGGCCCGATGGCACGGTGACGGCGGGCAACGCCTCGGGTGTGAACGACGGCGCCTGCGCGCTGCTGCTGGCCGATGAAGCCAACGCCGCCAAGTACGGCCTCAAGCCCCGCGCCCGCGTGGTGGGCATGGCCGTGGCCGGTGTGGCGCCGCGCATCATGGGCTTTGGCCCCACGCCGGCGACGCTGAAGGTGCTGGCGCAGACGGGCCTGACCATCGACCACATGGATGTGATCGAACTCAACGAAGCCTTTGCCGCGCAAGGCCTGGCTGTGCTGCGCGCGCTGGGCATCAAGGACGACGACGCGCGCGTGAACGCCTGGGGCGGCGCCATTGCACTGGGCCACCCGCTGGGCGCCAGCGGCGCGCGCCTGGTCACCACCGCCGTCAACCGCCTGCACGAACACGCCGGGAAGTACGCGCTGTGCACCATGTGCATCGGCGTGGGCCAAGGCATTGCCGTGATCCTGGAGCGCGTGTGACCGAAATCGAGCGCAACCCGACACCGGTTACCGTCATCACCGGCGCCAGCAACGGCATCGGCCGCGCGATTGCCGAAGCCGTGTTGGCCCAGGGCCACGCCGTGGTCAACCTGGACTATGTGCTGCCCACCTGGAGCCACTCGCAACTCACCTCGTACCAGGGCGACCTGACCGACGAGGCATCGACCCGCGAACGTGCGGCCGAGATTGCGGCCAAGCACAACGTCACGGCGCTGGTGAACAACGCGGGCGCCACGCGCCCCGGCACCATCGACACCGCGACCACCGCCCAGCTGGATGACGTGGTGGGCCTGCATCTGCGCGCGCCCATGCTGCTGGTGCAAGCCTTTTTGCCCACGCTGCGCGCCAGCGGGCAGGGCCGCATCGTCAACATGTCGTCGCGCGCTGCGCTAGGCAAGGGCGAGCGCATCGTGTACTCGGCCACCAAGGCCGGAATGATCGGCATGACCCGCACGCTGGCCATGGAGCTTGGGCGTGACGGCATCACCGTCAACGCCATTGGCCCAGGGCCCATCGCCACTGAGCTGTTCCGCCAGAGCAACCCCGAAGGTGCACCGCAGACGCAGCGCATCCTGAACAGCATCGCCGTGGGCCGCATGGGCACGCCCGACGACGTGGCGCGCGCGGCGCTGTTTTTCCTTTCGCCCGACAACGGTTTCGTGACCGGGCAGGTGTTGTACGTGTGCGGCGGCACCACGCTGGGAGTGGCGCCGATCTAGCACTTGAACTGACGACTTCTTTCACGACCCCCTGACGGGGGGCATCCACCGATGTTCTCGCCCAGGCGCTCGCGCCCGGTTGAGGCCATGGCACGGCCAGCGTCTGTGTTGCTGGCGCGCCAACTCGATTTTTTTTACCACCATCCTGAAGGAGACAAGCCTCATGAACCCGATCAAGACTTCTACCCGCCGCCGCTTCACGCTCGGTGCCATCGCCTCTGCCGCCGTGCTGGGCGCGGGGCTGATGTCCAGCAACGCAGCCATGGCGCAGGCGTTCCCCTCCAAGCCCATCACCATCATCGTGCCCTTCGCCGCAGGCGGCACCACCGACATCCTGGCGCGCATCATTGGCCAGGCGCTGACGGTGGAACTGGGCCAGTCGGTGGTGGTGGACAACCGCGCCGGTGCAGGCGGCAACATCGGCGGCCAAGCGGCCGCCCGCGCCCCGGCCGATGGGTACACGCTGTTCATGGGCACGGTGGGCACACACGCCATCAATGCCGCGCTGTACAAGAAGATGCCTTTTGACCCCGTGAAGGACTTTGCCCCGCTGACCCGCGTGGCCAACGTGCCCAACCTGCTGGTGGCCAACCCCGCGCAGCCCTACAAGACGGTGAAGGAGTTGATCGCCTACGCCAAGGCCAACCCCGGCAAGGTCAACTTTGGCTCGTCGGGCAACGGCAGCTCCATCCACCTGTCGGGCGAGCTGTTCAAGAGTCTGGCCAAGGTGGACATGGTGCACGTGCCCTACAAGGGCAGCGCACCCGCTGTCACCGACCTGCTGGGTAACCAGATCGGCATCATGTTCGACAACATGCCTTCGGCCATTCAGCACGTGCGCAGCGGCAAGCTGGTGCCCCTGGCCGTGACCACGGCCAAGCGCTCGCCCGAGCTGCCCAACGTGCCCACCATCGCCGAAGCCGGCGTGCCGGGCTACGAGGCCACGTCGTGGTTCGGCCTGTTTGCACCGGCCAGCACCCCATCACCCGTGGTTGCGCAGCTCAACAAGGCCATCGTGAAGGTGCTGAACCAGGCCGACGTGAAGAAGAAGATCAACGAGCAGGGCGCTGAAACCTACAGCGAAACGCCCGAGCAGTTCGCCGCCTTCATCCAGGCCGAAAGCGTGAAGTGGGGCAAGGTGGTGAAGGAGTCTGGCGCCAGTGTGGACTGATGGCAAGGCGCCTTTGATTGTTAAAAACGATAGCTGCCAGCGCTTATAGGGTAAGCGCTGGGGCCGCTTTTCATTCAAATATCAACGGGCGCAGACTCAGCGGTTGCGCACTCTGCATGCTGCAGACACCATGCGCCGCGACCAGTCGCTGGCCATGTCACGGAACAGCACTTCGGCCTCGCCCTCGCGGTAGCGCTCCTGCCCCGTCACCGCGCCCACCCACAGCGGCAGGGCGTAGTACGTCAGCTGCAGGTACCACGCGCGGTGGGCGGCGCAGTCCACCACCACCTTGGCGTAGTACGACCGGTACTTCTGCCCCCTGAACGACGTTCGCATCTGGTCGCGCGACACGCGCAGGTCCAGCAGCACGCGCTGGTCCACGCCCACGGGCTCCGGCAGGATCTCGATGAGGTTCTGGCTGGTGTCGTCCCTGTCACCCGTCAACGTGAACCATTGCGGCGGTGCCTGCTGCGCGCGGACCCCCGCCGGAACCAGACACAGCGCGGTGGCGACAGCGGTAGCAACACTCAGCGCAGACAGCTTTGAAAGCATGGGGCGGGGCAGGTGGTGGATGGTAGAACACCCGGCGGAGCGAGCGGCGCGGTCTGGTCCGGGTGTTGCGACCCATTATCACTGAGGGCTGCTCACGCCCGCGTTTCCTGCTCCACATCCTGCGCAAAGCTGGCGCCGTCCAGCCGGCTGTGGGTTGCGCCATCGTCGGGCAGCCAGCCAGGGTAGGCGGTGCGGAAATCGGCCACGATCTGCGCCAACGGCAGGTCGTCGAACGCGCCGCGCTGCAGCACGTACTCCATGTGGCGCGCGCCGGATTTGTCGAACGGGTGGTAGATGGAATCGTGCTCGCCATCGAATTCGAGTGGCAACAATCCGAATCGCTCGCACAGCTCGATGTTGAAAGCCGGTGTGGCCTTGCGCCAGGCGCCATCGAGCCAGATGTCGGTGTAGCCGTGCCAGATAAAGAGGTCGGTCTTCATCGTCTCGCGCATGCGCTCGGTGCTGAGGTGGTTCTTCACGTCGGCAAACCCAATGCGTGCGGGGATTCCCGCTGCGCGGCACGCGGCAGTCAGCAGCGCGGCCTTGGGAACACACCAGCCGTAGCCCTGGGCCAGCACGGTGCTGGCCGTCATGCCGTGGGGCGACAGGTTAATGCGGTAGGGGTCGTAGCGAAAGCCATCGCGCACGGCCAAGTACAGCGCCACGGCGCGTTCGCGGTCGGTGCTGCCTTGCGCATGCTGGGCGGCAAAGGCCTGAACGATGGGGGTGTCGCTGTCGATGAGCGCAGTGGGGGCAAGGGTGGCGGGCGCGGGCGCAAGTGGGGTCATCGGGCGAGTCTCCTGGGATCAGACGGGCCCAGTGTGCGGGCCTTGGGTTCAGCATGCTGTCACAGGTGCGCCAGCCCGGTGCGGGCGTGGACGGTGCGCGGGCCGGTCACACCCGCCAGGCCGGCAGCTCCCAATTGCGCCACAGCGCCAGACCGCGCAGCCCGGCTGTCAGCAGCACGCAGGCCAGCAGCGGCGCCCAGTTCGGTGCCTGCAGCTGCCGCAGCGCCACGTCGGCCCAGCCACCGGCAAACGCGCACAGCGCATAGGGGCGGTGGTCGCTGAAGGCCTGGGGCACCTCATTGCACAGCACGTCGCGCAGTACGCCGCCAAACACGCCAGTGGTCACGCCCATCATCACGCTGATGATGGGCGGCATGCCGATGGCGGTGGCAATGTCCACGCCCACGGCGGCAAACAGGCCCAGGCCGATGGCGTCGGGCAGCAGCATGGCGCGCTCGGTGGGCTGAAAGTGCCGCTGCCGCATGAACAGCATGGCGCCAATGCACAGCGCCAGGATGCCCCAGACGAATTCGGTGTGGCGAATCCAGAAGAACGGCCGCTGGTCCAGCAGCAGGTCGCGCAGCGTGCCCCCGCCCAGCGCCGCGACAAACGCCACCACGCACACGCCCACGGCATCCAGCCGCTTGCGCGCCGCGGCCATCACGCCCGACAGCGCAAACGCCACGGTGGCGGCCACTTCCAGAACAAAGCGCAGGGTGTTCACCCAGGGGGCGTTGAGCAGCGAGGCATCCATGCCTGCGATTGTGCCGCCTGATCAAGATGCTATTAACTTGATAGTTACCAGCGCTTATTCATCAAGCGCTGGGGAGCGATTTGGCCTCAAGGTAGGTCGGGTTAGCCCGCAGGGCGTAACCCGACAACGGCCACAGCGACGCCGCACCCCACACACCCCAGCACCCCTAGCCGCACTGCCCACCGCCGCGCCGCCTGGGGCCACTGGTTCATGCCCAGCACCAGCAGCCAGCCCAGCGCCATCCACGCTGCCAGCACCAGCGCCGCACCCGCCGCCGGCCCGGCGGCTGCCACCGCGGCCACCGTCTGCAGCGCCAGCGTGGCCAGCACCACGGCCCTGGCACGCACCCGCGCGGCGCCTTGCACGCCATCGCCCCAGGCGCGGGTGGGCACTGCCTGTGCCCAGTGGCTCAGGCCCAGCAGCGAGGCCAGCGCCGCGCTCGCGCCCATCAGCTCGGGGTTCATGCGGCCTCCGAACGGGGCGGCTCGGCGCTGCGCCCGGCCATGCCGCGCGGGGCCCATAGCGCGCGGCGCCGCAGTTGCACCAGTGCAGGGGCCAGCGCGGCCAGCAGGCACAGCGCCGCTGCCGCTGCCCATTGCCACAGCCCGGCCTTGGCCCACAGGCCGCCATAGCTTGCAGCCGCCAGCCACCACAGCGCGGACGTGGTGCGGGGCGCCCAGTGGCGCAGCGTGGCGGCCGGCAGGGCCACAAAAAAGGCCAGCAACAGGCCCAGCATGCCGGACGGGCGCGCCGGCCCGGTGGCCACGATGTGGGCCAGGCGGAACGATTCCACCGCCAGCACGCCGCACAGCCAGAAGGGCAGGTGTGCGGTGCCGCGCGCCGCCAGCTGGCGCCAGCGGCCGGTTAGGGCGGGCCCATGCCGCCGGGGGGCGGGCACCGCGGACCGCCGGTGGGCGTGCACCCGTGCTGGCCCGATGCATGCGGCCAGGCCCGCGCAGGCGAGCCCCACTGCGGCCAGGCCGGCCAGCATGGCCGGTGCCAGCGCGCTGCCCAGCACGAGGCCCGTAGCGCCGGCCGCGCCCAGCAGCCCGCCCGCTGCGCCCAGCGCCACGCGCCACAGCGCCAGCGTGCGCAACGCCCATGCGGCCACCGCCGACATCAGCAGCCACACGCCGATCAGCGCCCACACCGTCCACACGGGCCGCTGCGCGAGCGGGGGAAGGCCCGGCGGGCCCCACAGGTGCACGAACACTGCCACCACCAGTGCGGCGGGCACGGTGGCGTGCAGGGCAATCAAAAAGCGTTGCATGGTGGCAGCTCGCGCGATGGAGGAGAAGGGATCAGCCCGCCACACCGGCCGCGCCTGGCGCGGGCTCCGCCGCCCCGGCCTCGCGCCGCCGCTGCTGGCGCGCGTCCAGCCAGATCAGCGTGCCCGAGATCGACAGAAACGCGGGCGTCATGCCCAGAAAGAAATACAGCCATTTCAGCGCCAGCCCGCCAAAGTCGCCAAAGTGCAGCGGCTCCATCAGCCCATTGACCAGCGACCAGAAGCCCGCCGTGCGCGGGTCGTGCACCTTCTTCGGCACACCCGTGACGGCGTGGATATCCACCCGCGCGGTGCTGGCCAGGTGATCGCGCAGGTTGCCGGTAAAGCTAGCCTCGGCCGCGTCCGTGCCCCAGCGGCGCATGGACACATAACGCGCCTCCAGCCCCGGCACGGCCTCCTGCGCGGTGGCATACAGCGCGTCCAGTGACTGCATGGGCACGGGCTCGCTGGCCTCTGCCTTGCGCGCGGGCTTGGCGGCGGCCATTGCTGCAGGGGTGGTGATGTATTGGTAGCCTTGCTCAAACAGCGGCGCCAGCCCCATCCATGCGCCTGTGGCTGCAATCAGGATGTGAAAGCCCAGCCCCCAGATGCCTGCGGACTTGTGCAGGTCCGACATCACCACGCGAAAGCTGCGACCCCAGCGCTGGGTGAACAGCTCGGCCAGGATCTTGCGGTGGATGACGATGCCCGTGGCAATCAGCACCAGCATGGCCACGCCGAGGAACCCCACAATCCACCGCGGCCCGAAGAACAAAAACACATGCAGCATGCGCAGGTACTGGCCGAGCTGGCTGTCCACCGGGCCCACCACCGTGCCCGTGTCGGAGCGCAAGGCCACCTTGGTGCGCGTGCTGGCGGGCGCGCCACGCTCGCGCACAAAGGCGAAGTAGCTGGGGTTGACCGCATCGGGCAGCGCAATGGTCTCCACTGTGGCGCCGGGGTAGCGGGTGTGCAGTTGGCTCAGCACTGCATCCAGGGAAGCAGGCTTGTCAGAGCGCGGCAGCTGCGCCAGCGACGGGTTGGCCCACAGGTCGATCTCGTGCTTGAACACCACCACCGCACCCGAAAAGCACACGATGAACATCAGCAGCCCCGTGACGATACCTGCCCAGGAGTGCAGGGTGAACAGGCGGTTGAGCGTGCGCTGGCTGGTCATGGCGTGCGGGCGGCGGGAGTGGAGCGCTGCGTCAGAAGAAGTACGTCACGCCCAGGCTGAAGTTGCGTGGCAGCGAGGGCGAGACCACGTTGGCATTGATCGCGCCGTCGTAGTACGCCTTGTTGAACACGTTCTTCACGCCCGCGGTCACGCGGTAGTTCTCACCCACGTAGCTGATGGACGCATCGGCCACAAAGTACGACGGCAAGGTGAACGGGTAAGAGCCGATCTGCTCGCTCACATACCGCCCGCCCAGGCCCAGCGTCACCCGCGGGTATTGCGGCAGCTTGTAGGTAGCCCAGGCCGTGAGCGTGTGGCGCGGCGTGAGGTTGAGCGGCTTGCCCACGATGGCGGCGTTGTTGTCGTGCGTGACCTTGGTCTGTGTGTAGGTGTAGGCGCTGGTCAGCTTCCAGCCGTTCTTCAGGTCCGCGCCCAGCTCCAGCTCCAGCCCGCGTGCGCGCTGCTCGCCGGTCTGCACGCTGAAGCCCGTGTTCACCGGGTCGGCCGTGGTCACGTTCTGGCGCACCAGGTCGAACACCGCGAGCGCGCCGGTGATCTGGCCGCCGGGGGCTTCGTACTTCACGCCCGCCTCCCACTGCTTGCCGGTTTCGGGCACAAAGTTCGATCCGCCAAACGTCAGGCCCGACTGGGGCAGGAACGACTCGCCATAGCTGCCATACGCGGCCCAGCCGGGCTTGAACTCGTACACCAGCCCGGCCGACAGCGTGGTGGCGTTGTCCTTCTGGCGCGTCTGCGTGTTGGCCACGCGGTTGTTCGTATCGGTGGTGGACCAGTCGCGGCGCAGGCCCACCAGGGCCGTCCAGCCCTGGCCAAACTTGATCTGGTCCTGCGCATACAGCCCGGCTACGGTGAGTTTGGCGGGCGCATCCTGCGTCAGCGCCTCGGGGCAGGTGGCCTGCATGCCATACACGGGTGCAAACAGGTCCAGCGCACCAATGCGGCAGGTGCGGCTGGCCAGCAGGCTGGTGCCGCTGCGCGCATCGAGGCCCGTCACCAGCTGGTGCTTCACGCCCAGCGCTTCAAAGCGCGACAGCAGCGAGGTGTCGGTGGCTAGCAGGTCGTAGTCCATGTACTGGCGCGAGGCTTGGCGGTTCTGCAGGCGCTGGTTGGCCTGCAGCGCCTGGTTGGAGACAAAGTTGCCCGTGCCCTTTTCGGTTTCGTAGCGCACGTTCTGGCGGAAGGTCATGGCCTCCGACATCTTGTGCTCCAGTGTGTAGCCCACGGTTTTGCTCTCTACGTCATACCCGCCAAAACTTGGGTCTCCGGTGAACATCGTGACGGGCAGCGTGCCGTTGCGATTGGGCAGCAGCGTGCCGTAGGGCGTGATGCCCTGCTGGCGCATCCATTGGCTCTGGCTGTAGGTGGCAAACAGCACCAGGTCGGTCTGCGGCCCCAGGTCGATGGAGAGCGACGGCGCAAACCAGCGGTCCTTGCGGTAAACGAACTGCGTCGGGTCGTCGGCGTTGGACACCTGCGCATTGATGCGCAGCGCCGTCTTGCCCGATTCGGACAGTGGCCGGTTGATGTCGGCCTGCAGCGTGCGCTGGCCGAAGCTGCCCACCTCCACGCCCACCTCGTTGATCGCCTCCTTCTTGGGCCGCTTGCTCACCGCGTTGACGATGCCGCCGGGCTGCACCTGGCCGTACAACACTGAGGCCGAGCCCTTGAGCACCTCAAAACGCTCGTAGCCGTAGGGCTGCAGCTTGGCCCACATGCCCGGGCTTTGTACCAGGCCATCGACCAGGATGGATTCGGTGGAGCGAAAGCCCCGGATGTTCAGGTCATCAAACCCCCGGCGCCCAAAGTTGACCGGGCTCACGCCCGCCACGGTCTGCAGCGCTTGCTGCACGTTGGTGATCTGCCGGGATTCCATTTGCTCACGCGTGACCACGCTGACGGACTGCGGCGTTTCCAGCCGGCGCATCGGGGCCTTGCTGGCCGTTTGCGCTTCGACGGGCGCAAAGCCCATGTCTTTTTCGGTGCTGGCGTTGATTCGGACTTCTTGGAGCTGGGGCGCGGCTACCGCCTCCACCGCCGGGTCGGCGGTCGGTGCGCTGGTCTGCTGTGCCATGGCGGCCTGGGCGATGCACAGGGCGAGCGGGGTCAGTGCAAACAGGGTGGTCTGGCGGGACAACGACGAGGGCAGGCGTGCAGACGCCAACAAGGGCGAAGTGCGCGCAGAGCGCAGGGGCTGAGGAAGCATGGAAGTCCCGAAAAAGTTGAGCAAAAAACGCAGAAGGCGCTGGCTCACGTGGCAATTCGGGACGTTGGCTGGCGGCGGGTGGTGAATTCTAATGCGAATCGTTCTTGTTTGTTGGCCTAGCCTGTTTGGGTTGGGTGACGGGAAGCCGTGTTGACGCAATGTGGACTCTGCCCCGACACCAGCAGCGGCCTCGCTGGCCGCGTGCTTCAAATTTGATAGCTTCCGGCGCATTACTGAAAAGCGCCAGGGCCTTTTTTGCACATCATCAGTTCCACCCCCAGCCTCTCTAACCATCCATTGCTAAGATGCGGCCCCTCTTCTCTTCTTGCGCTCGGGGCTCGGCGTTTCACTCATGGATTTGCAGACTTGGCTCGCTTTTTTTGCGGCGTCGTGCCTTATTGCTGTCTCGCCCGGTTCGGGTGCGGTGTTGTCGATGAGCCATGGGCTCTCGTACGGCGTGCGCAAGACAGGCGCCACCATCCTGGGCCTGCAGCTGGGGCTGTTGCTGATCCTGCTGATTGCCGGGGCGGGTGTGGGGTCGCTGCTTCTGGCTTCTGAGCTGGCCTTCAGCGTGGTCAAGGTGCTGGGCGCCTGCTATTTGATCTATGTGGGTTTCGCCCAGTGGCGCGCCGGGGATGCGTCGCCCGTGCGGGGTGATGCCCAGGAGGCTGCCGGCACCTGGAAAAAGCGCTGTCTGACGGGTTTTCTGACCAACGCCACCAATCCCAAGGGCATCATCTTCATGGTGGCTGTGCTGCCCCAGTTCATGACCGACACGCGCCCGCTGTGGACGCAGTTGGCCGTGATGGCGGCCACCACGGTGACGGTGGACGTGGTGGTGATGCACGGCTACGCTTTTGGCGCGAGCGCGCTGCGCCGCCTGATGCGCAGTGCGCGCGCGGTGCGCACGCAGAACCGCGTGTTTGGCGGCCTGCTGATGGCGGTGGGCGCGGGGCTGTTCTTTGTGAAGCGGGGCGGGCAGCACGCGTGACGTTCCGGATGTGCCGCCTATATTTCAATTTTGATAGCTGCAAGCGCTTGCTGGATAAGCGCTAGAGGCATATTTGACCAGTATTTTCAGGAATCCGTCGTTCGTTGTTTCCAAGGAGCTTGTCATGCCAGTCGTTGTCGTAGCGAACCCCAAAGGCGGGGTAGGCAAATCCACGCTGTCCACCAACATCGCGGGCTACTTTGCGAGCCAGGGCCATCCGGTCATCCTGGGCGACACCGATCGGCAGGAATCTGCCCGGCTCTGGCTGGGCCTGCGCCCCCCGGCCGCGCGTGCGATTGGTGGCTGGGACACCAGCTCGGACGTGGTCAGCCGCCCGCCCAAGGGCACCACGCACGCTGTGCTGGACACGCCCGCCGGCCTGCACGGCTGGCGCCTGAACGACGTGCTCAAGCTGGCCGACAAGGTCATCGTGCCGCTGCAGCCCAGCGTGTTCGACATCTTCGCTACGCGCGCTTTTCTGGACCAGCTGGCCGAGCACCGCCGGGCTGAGGGCGTGCAGATCGGCATCGTTGGCATGAGGGTGGACGCGCGCACCAAGGCGGCCGAGCAACTGCACCATTTTGTGGACAGCCTGGGGTTTCCGGTGCTGGGCTATCTGCGCGACACGCAGAACTACGTGCACTTGGCGGCGCACGGCCTTACGCTGTTTGATGTGGCGCCAGGGCGCGTGGCGCGCGACCTGGAGCAGTGGCAGGCCATCTGCACCTGGCTCAACGACTGAAGCTAAAAAGCAAGCAAACAAGGACCGTGTGAAACAGCACTTGCCAGTACCCGTGAGAGAAATAGCCTGTCACCCTGCAGACAATGGCCCTGCTGGTGCGGCGCTACATTGGGCCGATGAAAATCTTCCGCTCCTATTCCGAAGTCAGCGCCTGCGTAGGCCAGGAGGTCGCCGTGACCGACTGGATCACCATCACGCAGGAACAGGTCAACCTGTTTGCCGAGGCCACGGGCGACCACCAGTGGATCCATGTGGACCCGGAGCGCGCCAAGGCCGGGCCGTTTGGCGCGCCCATTGCGCACGGCTTCCTCACGCTGTCGCTGATTCCCAAGTTCTTCGAAGCCGGCCTCACCATCGAAGGCGCGCGCATGGGCGTGAACTACGGCCTGAACAAGGTGCGCTTCACGGCGCCGGTGCCGGTGGGCAGCCGCTTGCGCGCGCGCCTTACGCTGCAGGCGGCCGAGCCCGTGGCGCCAGACGGCATGCAGATGACCTGGCTGGTGACCGTGGAGCGCGAGGGCAGCGACAAGCCCGTGTGCGTGGCCGAGTCGCTGGCGCGGAACTTCGGCGCTCCGGCGTAGCAGGACAACCTCCTGAGCGGCAGCGCCGCTCGGTGCCGCTGCCAGAAGCGACGGCTCTTCGGGCACGTCCATGCCTGCGCAGGCAGGCATGGGGCCGCGGCCCAGCTTGGACGGCCCTTGCGCGGCGGTCGCTGGCCTGCATCGCGCGTGTTTCACCGACTGCGTTCTCGCCAGACGTTCGTGTTTTTAGGCAGAAGGTCTGAACCATGGACCGCCTCCAAGCCATGAAGATCTTCGAGCGTGTGGTGGAAGAGGGCGGCTTTGCCGCCGCCGCCCGCGCCATGGACATGTCTCCCCCGGTAGTCACCCGCATGGTGGCCGAACTGGAGCAGCACCTGGGCACACGGCTGTTGCAGCGCACCACCCGCAAGCTTGCGCTCACGGATGCGGGCGACGCCTACCTGCAGCGCGTGCGCGCCATCCTGCACGAGATCGACGACGCCGAGGCTGCGGCTGCAGCCAGCACGCGCGACCTGCGCGGCACCATCCGCATCGTGGCGGCACCGGTGCTGGCCACCAACTTTCTGGCGCCCATGGTGGCGGTCTGGCATTCGCGCCATCCCAAGGTCATGCTGGACGTAAGCCTGGACGCCTATGCATCAAGCCGCGTGGACGAGTTCGATGTGACCATCATGGTGGCGGGCGAGGACTTCGATGCCAATATCGTGGCCCGCCCTTTGCTCAAAGGAGAGGCGATCGTAGTGGCCTCGCCTGACTATCTGGAACGCAAAGGCATTCCGCGCGTGCCACGGGACCTGGCGCACCATGACCACTTGCGCGACTCCAGCGCCCCTGTGCGTGCGCAGATGGGGGCGGGACGCAAGTTGCGCCTGCAGTCGTTGCAACCTGGCCTGCCCGACGAAGAGGTGGACGCGCCTGCAGTGCTGCAGTCGGTGAGTACCGAACTGCTGATGCGTGCCGCCGTTGACGGCATGGGGGTGGCAGTCACTTCGCGCCTGCTGGCGGAGGACCATCTGGCCAGGGGTGAGCTGGTGCATCTGCTGCCCAGCTGGATATTTTCTCGTTACACGATTTATGCGGCGTTGCCCTCCGGTCGCCTCCTGCCGGCGCGCACCAAGGTGTTCCTCGACTTCCTGACGGAGCAGGTCCCCATTGCGATGGCAGAGCAGCGCGCGCAACTGGCTTAAAGGGGCGGGGTGCGGCAGCTAGCCCAGCTGCGCGAAACCGCTGATGATGGTGCCCTCGGGCTCCACGGTCACTTCCCCGTCGGGCATGGCAAAGCTGTTTTGCCGCCAAGCTTCGAACACCGTCACCGCCACGGCGTTGGAGAGGTTCAGGCTGCGCTGCCCCGCCACCATGGGCAGACGCAACCGCTGCGCAGGCGGAAAGCTGTCGCGCAGTTCGGGCGGCAGGCCACGGGTTTCGGCGCCAAACACCAGCCAGTCGCCGGGGTAAAAGGCAGTGGAGTGCACGGGTTGAGAGCCGTGGGTGGTCATGGCGAACATGCGGGCGGAGTCGGGTTCGGCGTCGCGCAAAAAGGCAGTCCAGCCGGCGTGGCGCTGCACCTGGGCGTACTCGTGGTAGTCCAGCCCCGCCCGGCGCATCATCCGGTCCTCCATCGAGAACCCCAGGGGCTCGATGAGGTGCAGGGTGCAACCGGTGTTGGCCGCCAGCCGGATCACGTTGCCGGTATTCGGCGGGATCTCCGGTTCAACGAGGACGATATGGAACATGCTTGCTATTGTGATCGGCCGGATTGTGAGTTAAGCAACCGCTGGTAAACAAAAGTATTCCGCCCGGGCGGTTGGTGAGCCTGCTCAGTCCAGCGCGGTGCGTGCCAGCACGATGCCGGTGATGTGGGCTGCCCCCGCCTGCCGTAGCGGCATTGCGGCAGCCTCCAGCGTGGCGCCCGTGGTCATCACGTCATCCACCAGCACCACGCGCTGGCCGCGCAGGCCCGGCGCCAGGGCAGGCTCCACGGCAAAGGCCCCCTGCAGATTGCGCAGGCGCTGTGCGCGGGGCAGGCCGCTTTGGGCGTCGGTGCTGTGCAGGCGCAGCAGCGTGTGGGCGTCAGCCTGGGAGGTGGCGAGATGCTGTGCCAGCAAGGCCGACTGATTGAATCCCCTCGTGCGCAAGCGCTCCGCGGACAGCGGCACGGGCAGCACCCGGTCCGCGGCCGCAAGCGCGGGCCCCACCCCGGGCGTGCCGCGCAGGAGAGCCGCCAGCGTGTGGGCCCATCCCGGGTCGCCGCGAAACTTGAAGTCGGACAGCGCGCCGGCCCAGGGGTAGGCATAGTCCACGGCCGCCAGGCATGCGTCCAGCACGGGCGGTTTGCGCAGGCAGGCGCCGCATACGTCCACGCCCTCCGGCACGCGCACGGCACAGCGTTGGCAGCGCGCCGCAGGCTGCGCAAACCGGGCCACGCAGGCCTGGCACACCCGCTCTGCCGGCCAGGCGTGGCAGGCAGCGCACTGGCTGGGTATGCGTGCGGCCAGCGCAGGCAGAGGGCGGAAAATCCTTGGCAAGGCCTTGAAGAGCATGAATCAATATACTCGCGCGTCCCTCATTGCCGCCATGTCGTCCGAGCGTCCTCCCACCATTGATCCTGTTGCTGCGGCCCGCTGGCATGCGCGCGCCCCGGCGCTGTCCCCCTGGCTGCACGAAGAAGTGGCCCGCCGCATGGAGGACCGCCTGCAGTGGATTCGCACTGCGCCAGCAGTCTGGTGCGATTGGGACATGGTGCGCGGCGGTGTCGAAGGCCACGCGCTGGTCAGTACCCGCTATCGCAATGCGCGCACGCTGGTGCACGAAACAGCCCCGCATTGCGAGGCTGTGGCGCGCGACACGTTGGCAAAGCCCTGGTGGAGCCCATCGCGCTGGAGCGCCGCCAGTCCGCAGTTTGGCCCCCCGCCCGAAGCCAGTGTGCAAATGCTGTGGGCAAACATGGCGTTGCACACCGCAGCCGATCCGCAAGGCCTGATAGCCCGGTGGCACCGCGCGCTGGCCGTGGACGGCTACCTGATGTTCTCGTGCCTGGGCCCCGACACGCTGCGCGAACTGCGCGCCGTGTACGCTGATCTGGGCTGGCCGCCGGCGGGCCATGCGTTCACCGACATGCACGACTGGGGCGACATGCTGGTTCACGCCGGCTTTGCCGAGCCGGTGATGGACATGGAGCGCATCACGCTCACGTTTGCCACGCCTGAGCGCCTGATTCAGGAGCTGCGCGAGCTGGGCTGCAACCTGCACCCTGATCGCTTTCCCTCATTGCGCGGACGGCGCTGGCGCGAGATGCTCTATCAAGCGCTGACGGACCGGCTGGGTGATGCCACCCACGGCGGTCAGTTGGCGCTGACTTTTGAAATCATCTACGGCCATGCATTCAAGCCCGCGCCGCGCGTGCGCGTCAGCGAAAGCAGTGCCGTGTCGCTTCAGGATATGCGCGCCATGTTGCGCAAGGGCGGCAAAGAGAACTAACCTGTTACCTGCTGTCAATGACATGGAACAAGGCACGCTACAATTCCAGGTTATTGAGAGTTTGGTTTGGGCATCTTCCCGTGCAACTTTGCGGGCCGCGCCTGTTGTGCCAATGCATGGCAAAGGGTGCAGCCGGCAGCCTTGTGAGCACTTCCGGTGACGGGCTTGATTTTTCGTTTTGCCACGGTGTCAGGTCAGCGAATTGACTGGCGTCTGGTCCGCAATTGTTCGGTCACGCCGACACAACTGGGCTGGATCTATCTGTCGCTGTGCGTGGTCTCCCTGGGTATTGCGACAGGTTTCTGGATGTTGGGTGCCCGTCTGGTCATGCCATTCGCATGGTTGGAGATAGTGGCAGTCGGGATTGCATTCGCCATGTACGGTCGCCATGCGGCGGATGGCGAGAGGATTTCATTGCAGGGCTCGCGCCTTGTGGTGGAGTTGGAGACAGCAGGCAAACTGCAACGCGCCGAGTTTGACCGGAGCCGGGTTCGAGTCGAACCCAAGACCGGAGACCGTTCGCTGATCACGTTGTCTGCACAGGGCCGATCTGTGGAAGTGGGGCGCTACGTGCGCCCCGAACTTCGACCGGCCCTGGCATCGGAGATCCGCATGGCCTTGCGCGCAGCCTGACCCCACGCAGGCGCGCCAAGGGATTGGTTAAATTGAGGCTTAGAAGTAAGTGAGAACTATGAAGAGCATTTCCAACAAGCTGGCTTCTCTGCTGCTGATTGCCGGTGCATGGGTGGGCTCCGCGGCCCATGCTGTCCAGGACCTGCCTGGCGGCCCTGCAGTCAACCAGCTGAACCTGCATCCGCCGGTCACGAAAATTGCTGAAGAGCAGCATTTCCTGCACTGGATGATGCTGATCATCTGCACGGTGATCTTTGTTGCAGTGTTCTCCGTAATGTTCTATTCCATTTGGAAGCATCGCCGATCCAAGGGCGCCAAGTCGGCCAACTTCCACGAGTCCGTCACGGTGGAAGTGGTGTGGACGGTGGTGCCGTTCATCATCGTGATCCTTATGGCGCTGCCCGCCACCAAGGTGCTTGTAGCCCAGAAAGACACCACCAACGCCGACCTCACCATCAAGACCACGGGTTACCAGTGGAAGTGGGGCTATGACTACATCACCGGTGAAGGCGAGGGCATTGCCTTCCTCTCCACGCTGGACAGCAATCACCGCGTCATGTCCGACAGCGGTAATGTCAAGGACGCACCCACCGACTACCTGCTCAAGGTCGACAACCCCATGGTGGTGCCCGTGGGCAAGAAGATCCGCATCATCACGACCGCCAATGACGTGATCCACGCCTTCATGGTGCCGGCCTTCGGCATCAAGCAAGACGCGATTCCTGGCTTCGTGCGCGATACTTGGTTCCGTGCCGAAAAGATTGGCGACTACTACGGTCAGTGCGCCGAACTGTGCGGCAAGGAGCATGCCTACATGCCTATCCATGTGAAAGTGGTGTCTGCCGAGGACTACACGGCGTGGGTTGGCGAGCAAAAGAAGCTGGCCGCGGCCAAGTTGGACGACCCCAGCAAGGTCTGGGCGCTGGACGACCTCGTGAAGCGCGGCGAAAAGGTGTACGCCGCCAACTGCGCGGCCTGCCACCAGGCCAATGGCAAGGGCGCCGGCCCCATCAAGGCGCTGGACGCCTCGGCCGTGGTGCTGGACGCCGACCACGCCAAGCAGATCCAGATTCTGCTCAAGGGTGCTGCCAACGGTGCCATGCCCGCCTGGGCGCAACTGAGCGACACTGACATCGCTGCGGTGGCCACCTACACCAAGAATGCGTGGTCCAACAAGACCGGCCAGCTGGTGCAGCCCGCCGAAATCGTGGCCCAGCGTGGCAAGTAATCACCGCCCCAACGTATTGAGGAATCGAACATGAGCGCAGTTCTGGACAACCACGGTCACGCGGGCGACCACGCACACGATGATCACGGCCACCATGGCCCCACTGGCTGGCGCCGCTGGGTGTATGCCACCAACCATAAGGACATCGGTACGCTGTACCTGCTGTTCTCCTTCACCATGCTGATGATCGGCGGCATCCTGGCGCTGCTGATTCGCGCCGAGCTGTTTCAGCCCGGCCTGCAGATCGTGAACCCCGAGCTGTTCAACCAGCTCACCACCATGCACGGCCTGATCATGGTGTTCGGCGCCATCATGCCGGCCTTTGTGGGCTTCGCGAACTGGATGATCCCGCTGCAGATCGGCGCATCCGACATGGCGTTTGCGCGCATGAACAACTTTAGCTTCTGGCTGATGATTCCTGCGGCCATCATGCTCGTGGCATCGTTCTTCATGCCCGGTGGCGCACCCGCCGCCGGCTGGACGCTGTATGCCCCGCTGACGCTGCAGATGGGTCCCTCCATGGACGCCGGCATCTTTGCGATGCACATCCTGGGTGCCTCGTCCATCATGGGCTCGATCAACATCATCGTGACCATCCTCAACATGCGCGCCCCCGGCATGACGCTGATGAAGATGCCCATGTTCGCCTGGACCTGGCTCATCACGGCCTACCTGCTGATCGCCGTGATGCCCGTGCTGGCTGGCGCGATCACCATGACGCTGACGGATCGCCACTTCGGCACCAGCTTCTTCAACCCCGCAGGCGGTGGTGACCCGGTGATGTATCAGCACATCTTCTGGTTCTTCGGCCACCCCGAGGTGTACATCATGATCTTGCCGGCCTTCGGCATCATCAGCCAGATCGTGCCCGCCTTTGCGCGCAAGAAGCTGTTCGGTTACGCCTCCATGGTGTATGCCACGTCTTCCATCGCCATTCTGTCGTTCATCGTGTGGGCCCACCACATGTTCACGACCGGCATGCCTGTGACCGGCCAGCTGTTCTTCATGTACGCCACCATGCTGATCTCCGTGCCCACGGCTGTGAAGATCTTCAACTGGATCGCCACGATGTGGCGTGGCTCCATGACGTTTGAGACCCCCATGCTGTTTGCGGTGGGCTTCATCTTCGTGTTCACCATGGGTGGTTTCACCGGCCTGATCCTGGCCATGGCACCCATCGACATCCAGTTGCAAGACACCTACTACGTCGTGGCCCACTTCCACTATGTGCTGGTGGCCGGTTCGCTGTTCTCCATGTTCGCTGGCGTGTACTACTGGCTGCCCAAGTGGACTGGCGTGATGTACTCCGAAGCCCGTGGCCAGATCCACTTCTGGGGCTCGCTGATCACCTTCAACATCACGTTCTTCCCGATGCACTTCCTGGGCCTGGCCGGCATGCCCCGCCGCTATGCCGACTACCCCATGCAGTTCGCTGACTTCAATGCAATTGCTTCCGTGGGTGCATTCGGCTTCGGTCTGATGCAGGTGTATTTCTTCCTGGCCGTTATCGTGCCCGCCATGCGTGGCAAGGGTGAAAAGGCCGCTGCCAAACCATGGGATGGTGCCGAGGGCCTGGAATGGGAAGTCCCATCCCCTGCGCCTTTCCACACCTTTGAGAACCCACCCAAGCTGGACGCCACGGCCACCCGTGTGATCGGCTGAGGATTGATGGCATGACACCCGAGCAAAAAAAGAGCAACCTGCGGATGGCGCTGATCCTGGCGTCGATTGCGGCGGTGTTCTTCGTCGGGTTCATGGCCAAGGTGTTCTTTCTCTCCCGCTGAGCTGAGGCCCCACCTGCCATGAGCCTGCGCCGCGAAAACGCCAAGATGGTCGGCAAGCTGGTCGTGATTGCGGCTGGCATGTTCGCCTTCGGCTATGTGCTGATTCCCATCTACAAGCACATTTGTGAGATGACGGGCATCAACATCCTGTCGCTCTCCGAGCGGCAGGTGCCGGGCAACGGCGTGGCGGGTAGAGATGTCAAGGTGCCCGCCAATACGCAGGTGGACAGGAGCCGGACCATCACGGTCGAATTCGACGCCAACGCGCGCGGTCCCTGGGACTTCAAGCCCGCGCAGCGCTCGGTGCAGGTGCACCCCGGCGAGCTGACGACGGTGATGTACGAGTTCCAGAACATCCAGAACCGCCGCATGGCCGCACAGGCGATCCCTAGCTACGCGCCCCGCCAGGCTGCGGCACATTTCAACAAGCTGGAGTGCTTCTGCTTCAACCAGTATGTACTCGAGCCCGGCGAGAAGAAAGAATGGCCCGTGGCCTTCGTGATCGACCCGCGTCTGTCGAAGGACGTGACCACGATCACGCTGTCGTATACCTTCTTTGAAGTGGGTGGCAAGACGCCGGTTGCGCCGGAGTCCACCGCGGTCGCGCCCACCGAACGCGCCATCATGGTGAATGGAGCCGGCACATGACCCGCTCGCCCGCCGATGATCCTGCAATGACCAAGCCGCACCAGCGCAAAGGCTCACTACTGCGCACGGTTCGTGCGGTGGCGTGGTCGCTGGTGGGCTTGCGCAAGGGCAGCGAGTACCAGAAAGATGTGGAAAGCCTCAACCCGCTGCATATCATCGTGGTGGGGCTGGTGGCGGTTTTTCTGCTGGTGGTCGGCCTGATCGGGCTGGTCAACTGGGTGGTGTGAGGTTGGGAAACGGCCAGGCATACAGACAGACAGACGTAGCCAAACAACGCTGAAAACAAAAGATTTGAGATTCAGGAGCTGAAATGAGTGCATCAACCCACGGCGGAACCCCTTACTACTACGTGCCGGCCGAGTCGCGCCATCCGGTGATGGCGGCCGCCGGCCTGTTCTTTGTCATCCTGGGCGCTGGCCAGTGGATCAACGGGCACGACTGGGGCAAGTATTCCCTGGCTTTGGGCCTGGTGTGGTGGCTGTTCACGCTGTACCAGTGGTTTGGCGATGCCGTGCGTGAGAGCGAAGGCGGCCTGTATGGGCACAAGATCGAGCTCTCCTACCGCTGGAGCATGAGCTGGTTCATCTTCTCCGAAGTGATGTTCTTCGGTGCGTTCTTCACGGCCCTGTGGTGGGCTCGGTCGCACTCGGTGCCTGCACTAGGCAGCCTGGACAACGCGTTGCTCTGGCCCGACTTCAAAGCCGTGTGGCCCAGCGTGGTGGCTGGCGCCACCGCGTCGCCCGCAGGCATCGTGGAGCCATTCCAGACTGTGGGCCCCTTCTGGCTGCCAACCATCAACACGGCGTTGCTGCTGACGTCGGGCGTGACCCTGACCATTGCCCACCACGCCCTGCGCGAAAACCACCGAGGCAAGACCATCGCCTTCATGTGGGCCACGGTACTGCTGGGCTTTGTCTTCCTGCTGGTGCAGGGCTATGAGTACTACCACCTCTACACCGACTTGAACCTCAAGCTCAACTCGGGCGTGTTCGGCTCCACCTTCTTCATGCTGACCGGTTTCCACGGCTTCCATGTGTTCCTGGGCATGCTCATGCTGCTGGTGATCACGCTGCGCCTGCAGAAGGGGCACTTCACGGCTGACAAGCATTTCGGCTTTGAAGGCGCGGCCTGGTACTGGCACTTTGTGGACGTGGTGTGGCTGGGCCTGTACGTGCTGGTGTACTGGATGTAACCGACCCCTCGGCATCAACAAAAAAGCGCCGCCAGGCGCTTTTTTGTTGCGTGTGGCGAGCGCAAGGGGCGGGCGTGGCGTACTCGCGTCAGCGCTGCTGGCTGAACGCTTAGCGGGACGCCGGCAGTCCCGTGGGCTGGATGTAGCCCAGTTGCCAGGCGACCAGAATGCACAGGAACAGTACGATGGACAGCCCAACGCGCACCGCCAGGGCCCGGGCCATGTGGCTGCCCTTGGCCTTGTCGTCCGTGTCGCTTTTGCCCCTGCGCATCATGAAGAACAGGGCGGAGCCCAAGCTGGCCAGGATGCCGATGAACGCCAACACAACGAGATATTTCATGGAGCGCATTATCCCGTGAGCCCATCCATACCCCCGTCTGCTTCCCGTGTGGGACTGCGGTTCTGGCTGATCACCGCGGCGGCGCTGGCCGCCATGGCCATCACCGCGTCCCTGGGCCGCTGGCAGCTGTCGCGCGCCGCTGAAAAGCAGGCGCTGCAGGCCACGCTGGACACGCGGACGCGCCTGCCTGCGGTGGGCGCAGACGAGCTGTTGGAGGCTGCGAAGGAGCAGCAAGGGCCAATGGGTGCGCCGCCTACCGATGCGGAGGTCTCACCACACGCCCCCAATCTCGTGCACCGTCAGGTCAGCTTGGAAGGGCACTGGCTCGCGGACCACACGGTGTTTCTGGACAACCGCCAGATGCAGGGCCGGCCCGGCTTCTTCGTGCTCACGCCGCTGCAGTTGCAGGGGCGGGCCGACGTGGTGATGGTGCAGCGCGGATGGATACCGCGCAATTTTCAGGACCGCACGCAACTGCCCCCGGTGTCCACTCCCGTGGGGCCGGTGCGCGTGCAGGGCCGGGTGGCGGCTGCACCGTCGCGGCTGTACGAGTTCCAGGGGGGCCACAGCGCAGAGGGGTCTTCGCGCATCCGGCAAAATCTCGACCTGGCAGCTTTTCGCGCCGAGACAGGGCTGGCGCTTTCCAGCCTGACGGTGCTGCAGACCGACCCCGCAGGCCCGACCGGCGATGGCCTGCTCCGCGACTGGCCCGTGGTGGGTGCAGGCGTCGACAAACACTACGGTTACGCATTTCAATGGTTCGGGCTCTGCGGCCTGATTGCACTTCTTTATGTCTGGTTCCAAATCGTCCGACGGTTCATTCGCCCGCGCAGCCAGCCTGCCGCCTGAAGCGCAGGCAGACCACCCGCTGGGACTGACAGTGCACACCCTGCCGTCCGCAGGCGATGCGGTGGCGTCCGCCCAGCGCACCCGCCATGGGCGCTGGAAGATGCTGGCGGTTCTGGCCGTGTGCGCCGCGCCGGTGATCGCTTCGTACTTCACCTACTACGTCATTCGGCCCGAAGGCCGGCGCAACTACGGCGAGCTCATCGACCCGCAGCGCACCCTGCCGGAGCGGACCGCCACCGCGCTTGACGGCTCGGCGGTGCCGCTGTCGTCCCTCAAGGGCCAGTGGCTGTTGGTGAGCGTGGGCGGGGGTGCCTGCGATGCCACCTGCCAAAAGCACCTGTACCTGCAACGCCAGCTGCGCGAGAGCCTCGGTAGAGAAAAAGACCGCCTCGATTGGGTCTGGCTGGTGAACGACTCGGCTACGCCCCCCCCAGCCTTGGCCACGGCCGTGCAAAAGGCCACGGTGCTGCGGATGGACCCGGCCGATCTGGCAGGTTGGCTCACTCCTGCGGCGGGCCACGCCCTGCCAGACCACCTCTATGTGGTGGACCCGATGGGCAACTGGATGATGCGGTTTCCGGCCGCCATGGACTCTGGCGGCGCGGCCAAGGCCAAACGCGATCTGGAGCGCCTCCTGCGCGCCTCGTCCTCGTGGGACGAGGCCGGCCGGCCTGCAAAGCCATGATGGAAAGTACCCAGCCTCTTTACGACCTGGCACCGCTCGCGCGGCTCATGCTGCTGGGCGTGGTCATCGCCCTCGGGCCGCTGGCCTGGGTGTGGCTGCGCAACCGCCGCAGCTCGCCGGTGCGACGCCTGCAGGCGCTCACCGTGCTCACGCTGTTTCTCACCTTCGACCTGGTGCTGTTTGGCGCCTTCACGCGCCTGACCGATTCCGGCCTGGGCTGCCCCGACTGGCCGGGCTGCTACGGCAGCGCCAGCCCCGTGGGCGCCCGCGCTGAAATCGCCGCCGCCCAGGAGGCAATGCCCACCGGCCCGGTCACACACAGCAAGGCCTGGGTGGAGATGATCCACCGCTACCTGGCCACTGGCGTGGGCGTGCTCATCATCGTGATCACGGTGTCGTCGTGGGTGCAGCATCGCCGCGCGCGCCAGGCCGGGGCCGACGAGGCGCCGCCCATCAGCCCCTGGTGGCCCACCTTCACGCTGTTCTGGGTGTGCCTGCAGGGAGCGTTTGGTGCCCTCACGGTCACCATGAAGCTCTTCCCCGCCATCGTCACGCTGCACCTGATCGGCGGGCTGGTGTTGCTGGGGCTGCTGTGCGTGCAGGCCGTGCGGCACAGTCACTGGGCGCAGGGCCGCCAACCGGTGCGCATTGCGCCCGCACTGCGTGCCGGCATGGTCTGGACGGGCGTGCTGGTGGCTGCGCAGGTGGTGCTGGGTGGCTGGGTCAGCACCAACTATGCCGTGCTGGCCTGCACCACCTTCCCCACCTGCCAGGGCAGCTGGTGGCCGCCCATGGACTTCGGGCAGGGTTTTCAGGTGTGGCGCCAACTGGGCATGCTGCAGGACGGCAGCCACATCAGTTTCGCTGGCCTCACAGCCATTCACTACACGCACCGCCTCATGGCCTATGTGGTGCTCGCGGCACTGCTCGCGCTGGTGTGGCGGCTGCGCCGCGCCGCCGTGCTGCAGGCGCAGGCTGCCTGGCTGCTGGCGCTCACGGCGGCGCAACTGGTGACAGGCCTGTCCAACGTGGTGCTGGGCTGGCCGCTGGTAGCCGCGGTGCTTCACACCGGCGGTGCTGCGGCCATGGTAGTGGTGCTGACCTGGGCCCTGGTGGCCAGCCGCACCGCCGCCAAGTCGCCCCGAGAGATTTCCGCGCCGACCGGCGCATCGAGAGTATCCGCATGAGTGTTGCCCCCGCCCTGGTTGTCCCGCCGTCGCGCTTGCGGCAGTTCTACGCGCTGACCAAGCCGCGCGTGGTGCAGCTCATCGTGTTCTGCGCACTGATTGGCATGGTGCTCGCGGTGCCCGGCCTCCCGACTACAGCCCAGTTGGGCCTGATGGCACTGGCCTGTGTGGGCGTGTGGCTGGTGGCGGGTGCCGCCGCCGCGTTCAACTGCATCGTGGAGCAGGGCATCGACGCCAAAATGAAGCGCACCGCATGGCGCCCCACGGCCAAAGGCGAGCTGTCCAATGCGCAGACCCTGCTGTTCTCGGCCGTGCTGTGTGGCGCGGGTTCGGCCCTGCTGTACTTCGCCGTCAACCCGCTCACCATGTGGCTCACCTTCGCCACGTTCGTCGGCTACGCAGTGGTCTACACCGTGATCCTCAAGCCCCTCACGCCGCAGAACATCGTGATCGGTGGGGCGTCCGGCGCCATGCCGCCCGTGCTGGGCTGGGCCGCGATGACGAACGACGTGGGGCCCGAGGCGCTGATCCTGTTCCTCATCATCTTCCTGTGGACGCCCCCGCACTTCTGGGCGCTGGCGCTGTACCGCGTGGAGGACTACCGCAAGTCCGGCCTGCCCATGCTGCCTGTCACGCATGGCAACGAGTTCACGCGGCTGCAGGTTTTTCTGTACACCCTCATTCTGTTTGCCGGCTGCCTGATGCCATTTGTTTATGGCATGAGCTCATGGATCTACTTGGCTGCGGCCGTGGTGCTGAGCGCCGGCTTTTGCGGCTACGGCTTTGCGCTGTGGCGCAACTACTCGGACGCGCTGGCCCGCAAGACCTTCCGCTTTTCACTCATCCACCTGAGCGTGCTGTTTGCGGCGCTGCTGGTGGACCACTACGTGTACTGATCCCATGCTGAACAAAAGAAATGCTCTGAAAACGATAGCTGTCAGCGCTTTATCCATAAGCGCTACAGGCATTTTTAGTGCTTGTACCGAGAAAAAGGCCGAATTCCGCGGCGTGGACATCACGGGCGCCGAGTACGCGCGCGATCTGCCGCTCACCGACCACAACGGCCAGCAGCGCCACATCAAGGACTTCGCCGGCAAGGTGGTGGTGGTGTTCTTCGGCTTCACGCAGTGCCCGGACGTGTGCCCCACCTCCATGCAGGAGCTGGCCGAGGTCAAACAGATCCTGGGCAAGGATGGCGACCGCCTGCAGGGCATCTTCGTGACGGTGGACCCGGAACGCGACACGCCCGAAGTGCTCAAGGCCTACATGGCGAACTTCGACCCCAGCTTTCTGGCCTTGCGCGGGTCGCCAGAGCAGCTTGCCGCCGTCGCCAAGGACTTCAAGATCTACTACAAGAAGGTCGAAGGCAAGACACCCACCAGCTACACCATGGACCACTCCGCAGGCAGCTACGTGTACGACACCGCCGGGCGGTTGCGTGTGTACAACCGCTACGGCAGCGGCGCGCAGGCGCTGGCGGCGGACGTGAAGGTGCTGCTGGCCGAAGCTGGCTGAGCAACGCGGCGGGGGCACGCCCCGCACCCGAAACAAAAAACCCGGATCAGGTCCATGGACCGGGCCCGGATTCACTGCCTGGCGGCGCAAGGCGCCGCCAGGGCTTATTCCGCCTTGATGCCGCGCATCGCGATCACGCCGCCCAGCAGGCTGGTGTCGGCCTTGATGCGGTTGGCCAAGCCTTCTGGCGACGTACCGGCCACCTGCCAGCCTTGCTGGAACAGCTTCCCACGCACATCCTGGCTGCGGGCTATCTCGCCGATCAGCGCCGCCAGCTTGGCCTGAATGGGCTTGGGCATGGTGGACGGCGCGGCAAAGGCGTTCCAGATCTCCAGGTCAAACCCGCGGATACCTGCCTCGGACAGGCTCGGGATGTCGGGCGCCAGCGGGCTGCGGCCGGCGGACGTGACGCCGATCGCTCGCAGCTTTCCGGCGCGCACCTGCGCCTGCGCCAGTGCCGGCGGCATCAGCGCCATTTGCAGCTGGCCGCCCAGCATCGCATTGGCGACCTGGGGGTAGCCGGGGTACGGCACATGCACGGGGTTGATGTTGCTGCGGGACTTGAGCAGCTCGGTGCCGATGTGGCCCACGGTGCCCACGCCGGGCGTGCCATAGCTCCACTTGTCGCCAGCGTTGCGGGCGGCCACAAAAAAGTCGCGCGCATCGGTGTTGGCGGGCACGCCGGGCTGGCTTACGGGCGCCGTCAGCACCAGGGGCGACGTGCCGATCAGGCTCAGCGGGGCCAGGTCCTTGAGGGGGTCGTAGGGCACGGCCGGGTTCAGCAGCTTGGCAATCGTCATGTTGCCGTTGATCATCAGGCCGATGGTGTGGTCGTCGCGGGCCTTGGCCACGGCGTCAGCGCCGATGTTGCCGCCTGCACCCACCCTGTTCTCCACGATCACGGGCTGGCCCAGCGCCTTGGACAGTGGCTCCGAGAAGGTGCGGGCCGTCAGGTCGGGCGACGTGCCGGCCGGGAAGCCCACGATGATCTTGAGCGGCTTGGTGGGCCAGGCCTGCGCGGCGGTGGTGGCTGCCGCACCGGCGGCCGGGCGCGCGTTGTTCTGCGCCAGGGCCCATGGGGACGCGGCTGCCAGCGCAACCAGCACGGCGGCGCGGCGCGAGAGGTTGCGGGAGGTCGAACGGGGGGACGACGGACGGGGCATGGATGGATCTCCTCCAAAAATGTACGGGCCAAAATGAAGCAGGCCCCAGAGTTGGGGCCTGCACGGCAACTTCTGCACAAGGAGGGATATTAACGCGCCCCCGCGCCGCCTCGTCAGGCGTACTCAGCCAGCGCCTTCTTCATCTTCTTCATCGCGGCCACTTCGATCTGGCGAATGCGCTCGGCGCTCACGCCGTACACGGCCGCCAGCTCGTGCAGCGTCATGCCGCCGCTGCCATCGTCGTTGACCTTGAGCCAGCGCTCTTCCACGATGCGACGGCTGCGATCGTCCAGGCTGTCCAGCGCCGTGGCAATGCCGTCGGTGGCGAGCGAATCCCGCTGGCGCGACTCGATCATGGCCGTCGGTTCGTGCGAGGCATCGGCCAGGTAGGCGATGGGGCCAAAGGCCTGTTCACCGTCGTCTGACGGCGCTGGGTCCAGCAGCACATCGCCACCCGACATGCGGGTTTCCATCTCGATCACTTCTTCGCGCTTCACGTTCAGCTGCGCAGCCACGGCGTCGATCTCGTGATCCGACAGCGTGTCGCGGTGCGTGGCGGCATCAGCTGCTGCTGCGTCGGCCTTGAAGCCCTGTTTCATCGAGCGCAGGTTGAAGAACAGCTTGCGCTGGGCCTTGGTGGTGGCCACCTTGACCATGCGCCAGTTCTTCAGAATGTATTCGTGGATCTCGGCCTTGATCCAGTGCATGGCGTAGCTCACCAGGCGCACGCCCTGGTCGGGGTCGAAGCGCTTGACGGCCTTCATCAGGCCCACGTTGCCTTCCTGGATAAGGTCGCCATGGGGCAGGCCATAGCCCAGGTATTGGCGGGAAATGGACACCACCAGGCGCAGGTGCGACATCACCAGCCGCCCTGCGGCGTCCAGGTCGTGCGAATCCTTGAGTTGGCGTGCGTAGGTCTGCTCTTCTTCGTGGGTGAGCAGGGGCAGGCGGTTGACGGCTGAGATGTAGGCGTCCAGATTGCCCAGCGGGGGCACCAGCGCCCAGGGGTTGGCGGGCGCCAGCGTGGTCGTTGCGGTTCCAGATTGAATGTTCATTCCGGGAATCCTTTCCTCTAAGCCGTGAATATTAGCACTCTCTGTGATTGAGTGCTAAGGACGGAGTTCCCTGGTATCTGTAGGACAAATCACCGGGAAAATATTGATTAAAAATAGGTTCTAGCGCTTTGTGGGTATGCGCTGACAGCTATAAAAATCATAGTTTTCCTGGGCGTTCTTTCTATGGCCTTGCGTCACTCCCTGTGGCAGACTGCGCAGCCCACAGCCTTCGGGAGCAGCGCATGACCGAGCCCACCGCCGTCCGCGAGATCCATTTGGTCACCACCACCGTGGCCACCGAAGCCGAAGCCCGTCGGCTGGCGCAGGCGGTGCTGCAGGCGCGGCTGGCGGCTTGCGTGCAGGTGGAGCCCATCACCGCGTACTTTCGCTGGCAGGGCGCCTTGCAGGAGGACCGCGAGGTGCGCGTGGTCTGCAAGACCATGCCCAGAGCGGTGCCAGCCCTGCTGGCGCTGGTTCGGGCGCAGCACCCCTACACGCTGCCGCAACTGGTGGTGCAGCCCGTGCAGGCTTCTGCCGAATACGGCGGATGGGTGGACGCGCAAATGGCGGATGCGGCGGTGGCGTTGCACGCTTAAGCCGCGCCCGGCGCTCCGCGGGCAGGCGCCGTGCGGGCCATCTGCTCAAAGTCCGCCAGCGGCAGCGGCCGTCCAAAGAGGTAGCCCTGAAACGTGCGGCAGCCATGGGTGCGCAAGAAGTCCAGGTGCGCCTCGGTCTCCACACCCTCGGCAATCACGTCCAGCCCCAGGCTGTCTGCCAGCGCGATGATGGACCGCGCGATGGCCGCGTCGCTCGGGTCCAGCAGCACGTCGCGCACAAAGCCCTGGTCGATCTTGATCTGGTCCAGCGGCAGGCGCTTGAGGTAGCTCAGCGACGAATAGCCCGTGCCGAAGTCGTCCAGCGAGAAGCCCAGCCCATGCGTGCGCAGGGCCAGCAGTGTGGTAACCACGTGGTCCACGTTGTCCAGCAGCAGGCTCTCGGTCAGCTCCAGCTTGATGCGCGCGGGCTCGGCGCCGGTGTGGAGCAAGGCCTGTCGCACCTGCTGCACAAAATCGTCCTGCAGAAACTGGCGGGCGCTCACGTTGATGGACAGGCCCAGGTGCGCCAGGGACGGGTCCAGCCGCCACTGGGCTTGCTGGCGCAGCGCGGTTTCCATCACCCAGCGCCCCAGCGGCAGGATCAGTCCCGTCTCCTCGGCCAGCGGGATGAATTCCGACGGCGGAACCACGCCTTGCACGGGGTGCTGCCAGCGCACCAGCGCACCAGCGCCTCGGCGGCCACCACGCGGCCTTCGGCGTCCACCTGTGGCTGGTAGAGCAGCAGAAACTGCGATTGCCGCAGACCGTTGTGCAGCTCGGCCTCCAGAAGCGCGCGGCGGTTCACGGCCTGCTGCATGTCGGGGTCGAAGAAGCGCAGCGTGTTGCGGCCGGCGTCCTTTGCACGGTACATGGCCATGTCGGCCTGCTTGAGCACTTCATCCACCGTGTCGCTGTGGTCGCGCAGCAGCGTCACGCCGATGCTGGCTGTGAAGTGGTGTTCATGGCCCGCCAGGTCATAGGGCTGGCGCAACTGCGCCAGAAGCAGCTCGCCCAGCGTGCGGGTCAGGGCGGCGGCTTCGGACGGGTCGCCGCTCAGGTTTTGCAGCACCACCACAAATTCGTCGCCGCCCAGGCGCGCCACGGTGTCCTGCTCACGCACGCAGTCGCGCAGGCGCCGCGCCACCTCCGTGAGCAGCAGGTCGCCGACCTCGTGGCCGCGCGAATCGTTCAGCGTCTTGAAGTTGTCCAGGTCCACAAACAGCACGGCCACCGTGAGGCCGGAGCGGGCGCTGTTTGCCAGCACCTGCTGCAGCCGGTCCACCAGCAGCCGGCGGTTGGGCAGCTGGGTGAGCGCGTCGTAGAACGCGAGGTAGCGCGCCTCTTCCTCAGCCGCCTTGCGGCCGGAGATGTCGATGTCGATGCAGAACATCTCGGGCGGGTGGCCGGGAACGTGGATGTAGGCATGGCTGGAAAACACATGCACCAGCGACCCGTCCTTGCGCTGCAGCTGCAGCTCGCCCGCGGGGATCACCTCGCCCGTGGCAAACATGTGCTCGACATGTGTGCGCACCGCATCGCGCATGGGCGGCGGGATGATGAGCTCCAGCAGGTTGCTTCCCAGGGCCTCCTCGGCGGGGTAGCCGTACAGCTGCTCGGACGCCTTGTTCCAGTAGCTCGTGGTGCCGTCGCGCAAGTAGCCCTGCACGGAGATGGACGGGATGTTGCGCAGCAGCGACCGGAAGCGCAGCTCCGACTCGCGCAGCGCGCTCTCGGCCTGCCTGCGTTGCGTGCAGTCGCGCGCGAGAAAGACGACGGCTGCCTGGCCGCCCACGCGCGCAGCCAGCGGCTGGGCGCGCCCTTCAAAGTGCCGCAGGCCCGCGCGTGTGGTGATCTCGTACTCGATGCTGTGGGTCTGGCCCGACCGCAGCGTGTCGCGGATCAGTGCCATGAACCGCTCTGCCTGGTCGTGCGGCAGCACGTCGTGCAGGCGCTTGCCGACGAGCTGGCTGGCGCTGGCCACCAGGGCGTCGTCGTCAGGCGACAGCACCTCCACATAGCGGCCGTTGGCGTCCAGCACCAGCAGGACGTCGGGGATGGCGTGCGTGATGGCGTGCAGCCGCGCTGCCGTGTCCTTGAGCGCCACCTCCGTGGCCAGGCGCGCCTCCACGTCGCGCAGCAGCAGGCCCAGCACCACCGTAGCGGGGGTGAAGGTGAGCAGAAAGGGCAGCGCCAGGGTTTCGTTGACGCGCACTACGGTCGCCGGGGGCAGCAACTGGAACAGCCCGATCACGGCCGTGTGCAGCAGCAGTCCAAAAAACGCCAGCGGCAGGGGCTCAACACCCAGCCATCCGCGGGCGCGCCCCTCGCGATACGCCAGGCCCATCACCGTGCATAGCGTGATCACCATCACGCCCACCTCCATCCCCGCGCCACCCAGCCACAGCCGGCCCGCAATGGCCATGGCAGCAGCAATGCCGGCCACCACGGGTCCGCCAAACAGGCCCGCCATGCTGAGCACGACCGAGCGCGCGTCGAAGATGACGCCCGGCATCAGCACCACCGGCGTCAGCATGCCCACCACGCAGATGCCGCCGAACAGGATGCCCGAAAACACCTGTCCCACGCGCGGGCGCTGGCGCCACACGCGGATGTTGACCCCGTGCAGAAAGCACAGGGCCAGCAGCAGTGCCACGCCTTTGACGAGTTCGATGAACATGGGCCTTTCGGTACGGGGCGGTCCGAAAGGCCATCATGGGGGAATTGCCCGATTCCGTAAATGTGAAATTCGCGGGGGGGCGGGGCAGGGCCCCGGTGACTATGCGAGCAACGCTTGGGCGAACTCGCGCGCGTTGAAGGTTTCCAGGTCTTCCAGCTTCTCGCCCACGCCGATGAAATACACCGGCACGGGGCGCTCCTGCGCAATGGCGGCCAGCACGCCGCCCTTGGCCGTGCCGTCCAGCTTGGTCACGATCAGGCCGGTAAGCTGCAGCGCGTCGTCAAACGCGCGCACCTGGGCCAGCGCGTTCTGGCCGGTGTTGCCGTCGATAACCAGCAGCACCTCGTGTGGGGCCGTGGCGTCGGCCTTGGTCACCACGCGGCGGATCTTCTTCAGCTCTTCCATCAGATGCAGCTGCGTGGGAAGGCGGCCCGCCGTGTCCACCAGCACCACATCCTTGCTGCGCGCCTTGCCGGCCGTCACGGCGTCAAAGCTCACGGCGGCAGGGTCGCCGCCTTCCTGGCTCACGATCTCCACCGTGTTTCGGTCCGCCCAGACACCGAGCTGCTCGCGCGCAGCGGCGCGGAAGGTATCGGCGGCGGCCAGCAGCACGGCCGCGCCTTCATCCGCGAGGTGCTTGGTGAGCTTGCCGATGGAGGTGGTCTTGCCCGCGCCGTTGACGCCCGCCACCATGATCACGGTGGGCGTGTATTCGCCAATGACCAGTGGCTTCTCCAGCGGGCGCAGCAGGTCGGCCAGCGCGTCGGCCAGCAGGCCCTTCACGGCGGCGGGGTCGGTGGCCTTGGCTTCCTTCACGCGGCGTTTCAGGTCGGCCAGCAGGTGGGTGGTGGCCTTCACGCCGGTGTCGGCCATGAGCAGGGCTTCTTCCAGCTCTTCATACAGCGCGTCGTCGATCTGCGTGCCGGTGAAGACGGTGGTGATGCTGGTGCCCGTCTTGCGCAGGCCGCTTTTCAGGCGGTCCAGCCAGCCCTTGCGTTCGGGGGCGGGCGCGGTGGCCGGCGCGGCCGAGACCGGAGCGGCCGCCGGGACCGGCGCGGCAGGCATGGGCGCATGTACGGGGGGCAGCGTCACCGGCGTGGCTACGTAGGGCGCCGGTGCCGGGCCGGGTGCGGGTGTAACGGGGGCTGGCGCAGGAGGCGTGGCGGGAGCCACGGGCACAGGTGCAGGCGCAGCGACAGGCGCGGACACCGAAGCGGGGACGGATGCGGGGACGGATGCGGGGACTGGGAGCGCCGCCGGTGCCGGGGGCGGCTCCGCCACAGGCGCGGGCTCGGCGGGTTTGGTGCCAAACGGATTCTTCAGCCAGCCAAAGGCCGAGGGTGCCGGTGCTGCGGCTGCAGGAGGCAGGGCTGCAGGTGCCTGGGGCGCGCGTGCGGCAGGGGGGGCCTCGGGCGTCAACGGGGGGGCGGTGTCCGGGGCCGGGGTGGTCTCGGGGGTGGGCTTTTTCTTGAAAAAACTGAACATTGGCGGGTTCTTAGAATCACCCCATTCTATGAAACGCGCCTTCACCCTTCTGGCCCTGCTGGCCTGCTTCTCGTCCGGGGGTGTCCTTGCGACCACCACGCCGGTTGTTCCACCCGCTGCCCAGCCTGCCCCCACCGCCTCGGGCGCGCAGCAGTTCACGCTCAAGAACGGCATGCAGCTCATCGTGCAGCCCGACCGGCGCGCGCCCACTGCGGTGCACATGGTCTGGGTGCGCGTAGGCTCCATGGATGAGGTGGACGGCGTGACCGGCGTGGCCCACGTGCTGGAGCACATGCTGTTCAAGGGCACCAAGACGCTGCCGCCGGGCGAGTTCTCGCGCCGTGTGGCGGCCCTGGGCGGACGCGAAAACGCCTTCACCAGCCGCGACTACACGGGCTACTACCAGCAGATTCCGTCCAACCGGCTCGAAGATGTGATGAAGCTTGAATCGGACCGGTTTGCCAACAGCCACTGGCCTGACGAAGAGTTCAAGAAAGAGATCGAAGTCGTCAAGGAAGAGCGCCGCCTGCGCACCGAAGACCAGCCCCGTGCCATGCTGGCCGAGCAGCTCTTTGCCACCACTTTCATTGCGTCGCCTTACCGCCGCCCCATCGTGGGGTGGATGAGCGACCTGGACGCCATGACGCCCGAGGACGTGCGCGCCTTCTACCGCCAGTGGTACACGCCCACCAACGCCGCCGTGGTGGTGGCTGGCGATGTGGACGTAGCCAAAGTGCGTGCCCTGGCCGAGAAGTACTACGGCAGCCTGCCGGCCCACGCATTGCCCGCGCGCAAGCCCCGCACCGAGCCCGAGCAGAAAGGCCTGCGCCGCATCGCCGTCAAGGCCCCGGCCGAGCAGGCCTATGTGGCGTTGGCCTTTCGTGCGCCCAGCTTGCAGCGGGTGGAGAACCTCACCGACGCGGACCGCGACGCACTGGCGCTGATGGTGCTGTCGGCCGTTTTCAACGGCTACGACGGCGCGCGGCTGGACCGCGCCCTGACCCAGGGCGACAACCGTGTGGCCGACAGCGCCAGCAGCGGCGCGATGGTGACGGGGCGCGGGCCCAGCCTGTTCATGTTGAGTGGCGTGCCTGCGGCCGGCAAGACCGCCCAGCAGGTGGAAGACGCGCTGCGCGCCGAGGTGACCCGGGTGGCGAACGAGGGCGTGAGCGAGGCCGAGCTGAACCGCGTGAAGACCCAATGGATCGCCTCCACCGTGTATGAGCGCGACTCGGTGATGAGCCAGGCGCAGGAGCTGGGCGGCAACTGGGTGCAGGGCTTTCCGCTGGATGCCAACGAGCGCCTGCTGGCCCTGCTGCGCACCGTGACACCGGCGCAGGTGCAGGCCGTTGCCGCCAAGTATTTTGGTGACGACCAGCTCACCGTGGCCACGCTGCTGCCCCAGCCGCTGGACGCCCCCCGGCCCCCCCGCGCGCAGCCCGCGCCCGGTGCGGCCCGCCACTGAACCGAACCTGTCTTGCGCAGTCCCCTATTTGTCATGAATACTATTAAAAAGATAGCTGCTCGCGCTTTGCTGATAAGCGCTGGAGTGGTTTTTTACTCAAATTCTGCCTGGGCGTTGCTGCCCATTCAGCACTGGACGGAGCCGAGCGGCGCCAAGGTGTACCTGGTCGAAAGCCCCGTGATCCCCATGGTGGACGTGCAGATCGACTTTGACGGCGGCACGCGCCGCGACCCGGCGGGCCAGTCGGGCCTAGCCAGCGCGGTGGCCAACATGGCCAGCAAGGGCGTGAAGGCGCTGGGCGACGAGCCCGCGCTGGACGAAAACGGCCTGGGCGAGGCCTGGGCCGACCTGGGCGCCAGCTTTGAGGCCGCGGCCGACAACGACCGACTGCAATATTCGCTGCGGTCGCTGACCGACCCGCCGCTGCTCGACAAGGCCGCCCGCCTGGCCGCGCGCCAGATCGGCGAGCCCAGCTTTCCGGCCGACGTGTGGCAGCGCGACCGCGCGCGCTGGAGCGCCAGCATCAAGGAATCGCTGACCCGCCCCTCCACCGTCGCGGCCCACGCGTTTGGCACGGCCGTGTACGGCAGCCACCCGTACGGCGTGCGCACCACCGAAGAGACCCTGGCCCGCATCAGCGTGGCCGACATGCAGGCCTTCCACAGCCAGCACATCGGCGCCTGCCGCGCCAAGGTCAGCATCGTGGGCGCCGTGTCGCGACCGCAGGCGCAGACGCTGGTGGCCACATTGCTGTCGCGCCTGCCCGCCACCACCGGCTGCGCGCCGCTGCCGCCCGTGAGCGAGATCGATGCGCTCTCGGCACCTGCCGAGCGGAACATCCCCTTCGCCTCGGCCCAGGCCCATGTGCTCATCGGCCAGCCCGGCTTTCAGCGCAAGGACCCGGACTTCCTCGCGCTGCTGGTGGGCAACCACATTCTGGGCGGCGGCGGGTTCGTGTCACGCCTGACCAATGAGGTACGCGAGAAGCGTGGCCTGTCGTACAGCGTGTACAGCTACTTTGCGGCGGGCCTGCACGCTGGCGCCTTCACCGTGGGCCTGCAGACGCGGCCCGACCAGGCGGCGCAGGCCGTGCAGGTCTCGCGCGACGTGATCGCCCGCTTTGTGGCCGAAGGCCCCACCGAGGCCGAGCTGCGCGCCGCCAAGGACAACCTCATCGGCGGCTTTGCGCTGCGCATAGACAGCAACAAAAAGCTGCTGGGCAACGTGGCCAACATCGCCTGGAACGACCTGCCGCTGGACTACCTGGACCAGTGGACGAAGAAGGTCGAAGCCCTGACGGTGGCTGACGTGCGCCGCGCCATGGCCAAAAAGCTGCAGCCCGACCGCATGGTGACCGTGGTAGTGGGGGGCAAGCAGCCATGAGCCGGTCGAGCCTGCGCGGCAGCGCCATCACGGCCGAAATCCGCAAGGCGCAGGCGGCGGCAGCGGCACCCCCCGTGGCGCCCAAAAAGGGCGCCAAGGACAAACCCGCCGCCGCAGCAGCCCCCAAGGGCGCGGGCGAAATCCGCATCATCGGCGGGCAGTGGAAGCGTACCCGCCTGCCCGTGGCCCAGCGCCCCGGCCTGCGCCCCACGCCCGACCGCGTGCGCGAAACCCTGTTCAACTGGCTGGGACAAGACCTTGCGGGCTGGCGCTGCCTGGACGCGTTTGCGGGTACGGGCGCGCTGGGGCTGGAGGCCGCGTCGCGCGGCGCGGCATCGGTGCAGCTGGTGGAAAGCGACGCCGCCTTGGTTGCCCAGCTGCAGGTGCTGCAGGCCAAGCTGAAGGCGAGCGCCGTGCGCATCCAGCGCGGCGACGGCGTGGCCGCGCTGAAGCAGGCCGCACCCGCCAGCCTGGACCTGGTGCTGATCGATCCGCCGTTTGACGGCGACCTGTTTGCCCCCGCCTTGCACGCCGCTGCCAAGGCCGTGACGGCGGAGGGTTTCATCTACCTTGAGGCACCCCGCGCCTGGGCAGACGCGGAATTGGCCGAAACCGGTCTCGTGCTGTACCGGCACCTGAAGGCTGGCGCGGTGCACGCGCACCTGCTGAAGCGCGGCTGACCCCAGGCGGCGGCTTCCCACGCCACGCCGGGCGCCCTCTTGGACTGGGAGATTTTTGAATGAAAAGTGCTCTAGCGCTTATCAAGAAAGCGCTGATAGCTATTGTTTTTATAGCTATCTGAGCTAGCAGATCGGGCTGCGCATCACCGTGCGGCTGCGTCTTCAGAGACCACCATGAGCCGCAGCGCGCCACCCTCCAGCGTGTAAATCAAGGTGTAGCGCCCGGGCGCCAGCGTGGCTTGCCCACCGGGGAAGGCGGTGTCGGTCACGTGCGTCAGCTGGCGCTGGCCGATCTGGATGCGCGTCTTGCGGTAGTGGGCCAGCACGGGTGGCAGTGCATGCCAGCGGCTGGTGTCGCCCGGCCGCAGCGGGCCCAGGTCCACATCCGTGCCCTGTTGCGGCAGGCCTTGCCAGACGTGGGTGAAAGCCTCGGTACTGTCGTTGCGCACGCGCAGCCACACCTTGCCATCACCCGGGGCCTGGGCGAGCGCCCATGTGGCGGGCACGGCCAGGGCCAGCCAGGGCAATGCGCGCACCACCTGGCGGCGCATCATGGCGAGTCCTTCAGGCTGTCCAGGTCGTCGCCCAGCTTGCACACGCGGGCGCGGCGGCGCTCCAGTGCAGCGCCGCCCACATTCAGCGCGGCCGAGCTGCCCTGGTCGGCAAACAGCGCCATGTCCCACTGGTGCTGGGCGGCATCAAACGCCAGCCATGCGCGCTGCGCGGCGCGCAGGGTGTCGCGCCGCGCGGGGCCGGCGGCCTTCAGTGCCTGGGCGTAGATGCGGTTGAGCTCCTTGTCCCACGCAGCGTAGGCGGCAGACTGGGCGTCGAGCAGGTCCGCCGTCACGCCGCCGCTGCGCTCGGCCGCGGCGGCCAGGGTTTTGTCGATGGGATGGGCCGTGGCGCGGCCGCAGAAATGTTCGGCGGCATGGGCTTGTCCGGCCAGGGCCCAGGCCACAAGCAGGGCTGCGGCTGCGGTGGGTTGTGGGAAGGTCGTCATGCGGGTTTTCGTCATCGGTTGAGAGGGGCTGCGACAGGTGGGCGGGCGGGGCTCAACGGCTCGCCACCATGGCCATCACCACCGTCGCGGCAAAGGCCAGCGCCACCCACGCGGCCACGGCGATGAGCGCGCCCAGCACCACACACACGGCCACATGCCAGTCGCGCGCCAGGCCCCACCCGGTCAAGCTGCGCGCCAGCACCAGGCTGCCAGCCCACAGCAAGGCCAGCGCCAGCGCCATGCCGGCCAGGAAGACGCCGCCGCGCTGGCCGTCCATGCCGTTGCTGCCGATCAGCGCGCCAAACATCCAGGCAGCGGCCAGCAGCAGGTTGGCGCCGCCGGCCAGCAGCATCGATCCGGTAGGGGGAGACATGTGATGCAGGCCTCCGGCTTACTCGGTGATGCTGTAGCTCAGCACGTCCAGCGACTGCGTGTCCTTGGGGTTCCACGACAGGCCGGCCGCGCGCGCGATCACGGTGTAGGTCTTGCCCGGCTCCAGTTTGCCGCCAGGCTGCAGGGCGGCGGTCCGCGGGTCCACGTAGAGCATCGTGGTCAGGCCTTCGGTGCTGCGCATCAGCACGGGCTGCATGCCGTTTTTGACCTTGGCGTCGTTGACCCAGGCGGCCTTGTTGCCGGCGGGTGGGTTCACGCTTTCCACCGTGCCCGACAGGCGCACGATCTTGCGCCACACCTTGCTTTGCTTGGGGTCGGTAACCTTGCCGTTTTCCGCGGCGTCGGCCTTTTGGATGTCGCCCAGCGACTGGTAGGCGATGGTCCAGTCGGCGTGGCGGGTGTCGCGGCGGATGTGGTCGGCCGCCAGCATCAGGTTTTCGGTCCAGGTGCCGCAGGCATTCTTTTTCTTGCACAGCGCCCAGGCGGTGTTCATCCAGCGCTTGAGCTGCTCGGTCTTGTCGTGGCTGCCCATCTCCAGCGCCACGCCAGAGCCCAGCACCGCGGCGGCCTGGTTCTGCTCGGGCGCCACCACCAGCACGGCGCCGTTGCCCACGTCCAGCTTGCCCACGCGCAGTTGGCGCAGCATGGCGTGCGCATAGTCCTCGGCGCTTTTACCGTCCAGGTCCTTCACCAGCAGGGTGACGATCTCCACGCCCGTGGCCTGCGCGTGTTCGTACATCTGCTTTTCAAACTGCGCGCGGATGGCCGGGTCCAGGATGCCGAACTCGTCGTAGATGAACTGTGTGCCCTTGGACGGGATGGCGGCCACATCGGCCTTGGGCAGGGTTTCGGCAGCGGCAGCAGTCAGGGCCGGGGCTGGCGCCTTGGCCGCAGGGGCGGTTGGCGTGGGGGTTGGCGCAGCCGTGGGTGCCGGGGCCTTGGCCACCGGTGTGGCAGGTGTCTGTGCTGGCGATGGCGCAGCGGGCGCTGCCGCCGCTGTGCGCACCGGCAGCCCGCCGGAGCACTGTGGCCCGCCGCCCTGCAGTTCGCAGGCTTCCTTCCAGCCTGCCTCGATGGCGGCCAGGCGCTTTCTGCGGCCGGGGTGGGTTTCGCCGTCCTTCTCGGGGATCAGCGTGGCGATGGCGCGCTGGGCGTCGGCCAGCGGCGCGCCCATCTTGTAGAGCACAAAGCCGCTGAATTTGTCGGACTCCAGCTCGATGGGCGGCTGGCTGCCGCCGGGCACGATGGTGTGGCCCGAGAGGTGGTGCCCGATCTCGTGCGCCATGATGCTCACGGGCGCCCAGTTGTTGGACTTGGTGGCCTCAATCACCTGGCCCATGAAGGCGGGGTTGTAGGCAATCACGCGGCGCGGCACCTGGTCGGGGCCCTGCATGATCACGGCGGCTGCGTTGGGCACCTTGCCCTCCACCACCACAAAGTTGGCGGGCAGGCCGGTGTATTTCATGATCTCGGCCACCACCTGCTTGCCGGTGCCGCCGCCCTTGGACAGGTCGGGCGGCGAGAACGCCAACGGGCTGCCGTCGTACGAGCAGGCCTGCAGCGTGGCGGCCAGCTCGGCCACCAGCTGGGCCTTGCTGGGCTTGGCGGTGGCGGCGGTCTTCTGGGCCATGGCCAGGCCTCCGGCGGCCAGGCCGATGAGCGCGCAGCAGGCCAGCGTGACGGGGCGCAGCGGGAGGGGAGAGCGAAGGTTCTTCATGGGCAGGGGCCTTTCATGCGGCGTTCAAAGCGATTGCGAAGAGAAAAAAGAGGGGTCAGGCGACCAGTGCAGCTACCCGCAGCACGCGCTGGGCCAGTTCGGCTTGGCCCCGCGTGCCGGTCTTGGCGTACAGGCTGGCCAGTTGCGATCGCACCGTGGGCATCTTCACCTGGCGGTTGTCGGCCATTTCGCGCGGCGTCATGCCCTGCAGCAGCAGGGGCAGCAGGGCCGCTTCGGCGGGCGTCAGGCCATACAGCGCGCTGCACACCGACACCGTGGCGCCCGCGTGCGGAGGCGTTTCGGGCACCAGGACAAACTGGGCCAGCGGCTCGCCAGCTGCCTGGCCCGCGCCAGCCCCGCGCAGCGGTGCGGCCAGCGCCACCAGCGTGGCGGGTGCTCCTGCGTGCTGGGGCTGCAGGCGGGCGGAGACGGGAATCTGGGTGGTCAGGCTGGCACCCAGCAGCGGCACCAGCGCGGGGTGGATTTGGCCCAGCTGCTGCGGCTGTCGCGCCTGCCAGCCCTGGGCGCCGCGCAGCAGGATGCGGCAGGCGTCTTCAATGCCCAGCCAGGCGCGGGCGTTTTCGTTCAGGTAGCGCACGTCGCCGCGGCGGTTGACGTGCATCACGCCCAGGGGCAGCTGGTCTAGCGTGCGCTCCAGGGCGGTGGTGTGGCGCTGGGCCTGCTGCAGGCGGCGCTGTGCGCGCATGAGGCCGCGTACCCACGGTGTGGCGGCACGCAGGCGGGCGAATTGTTCGCGTGTGAACTCGCTCTGGCCCAGGTCGTTGTACATCGCCAGCACGTGCATGCCGACCTCGGGTGATGCCTCCACGATGCTGTTGACCATGGCGTCGATGCCCAGGGGGAGGAGGTAGTCGGCATAAAACGCGCCCTTGCGCAGCGCGGCCGTTCCCACCAGTTGCTGGCTTAGCGATCCGCCGCGCGACAGCGCCGCGTCCTGCTGCCGCTCCAGAGCCGCACTCCAGGCGTCGCAGCCCTGTATCAACTGAGCGTAGCGCGCCAGAAAATCGTCGGGCATGCCCCACTGGTAGGCGGCCAGCGGGTCATCCGAGCCGGGCAGGGGGCAGAACAGCACCACCTTGTTGCTGCCCAGCGCCTCGCCCAGGCGGCGCAGCAGGCGCTCCACCATGCCGGGCTCGCCCAGGGCCTCCAGGCTTTCGGCCATCAGGGCGTCAAATCCGGGAATGCCCAGGTGCTGGGGGGCGGTCACTGGACCAGTCAAATGGGGCTCCTCGCTGCGCGTGTTGAACTGCGGCGGATCGTAGGGGCCTTGCCGCCCCGGCAGCATCATTCAGGTGAAGGATGTGGCGGGCCGCCGACAAGGTTCTGTGAACTGGTTCACGGTTCAGCCGGCCATCTGCCACAGCACCAGCTCCACCACCGCGCGCGCATACAACTGGGTGGCTTGCCACTTGAGGCCCGCAAACAGCGCACCGGCCAACAGCAGCCACCCCGCGTCGCGGCGCAGGTCGAGCAGGAAGAACTGCCGCTGCGCCAACATGAACATCAGCGTCTGCAGCGCCGTCATGTACCAGGGCGACCACTGCTTGTGCCACTTGAGGAGCCCCGGCGAATGCGCCACTACCAACGGCAGCTGGTTCAACATCTGCAGCGCGATGAACACAGCCTGGCAGTACAGAGCCAGCGCCAGCAGCTCGGCCATGTTGTAGCCCCGGCGCCGAAAGACCAGCCAGGTGCTGGCAAACGCGGCCGCCGCCCCCAGCGAGAACGACCATTTCGAATACCCAGTGACCAGCGCATACATGCGTTGCGCGGCCTCGCTGGGCAGATCGGGCCGCAGGTACTCCGTGTGCCCGAGCACGATCAGCAAAAAGCCGATGCACAGGAACAGCAGCGTGAGCGGGTGCGGGTGCTCCTTGCGCTGGCCCAGCACATATTCGCGCGCCATGGTGCCTGGCTGCGGCAGCACGCGCAGCGCGTTGCGGATGGCTGCCCACTCAAACCACCGAAAGCGCGCCCAGGCTTCCTTGCGCACGGTGCTGCCGCCCATGCGCGCGGCTTTCTTCTGCCCACATTGCGCGCAGAAAGGGCCGGAGAGCACGGCGCCGCAGTTCAGGCAGTGAGGGGTGTCGAACAGGGCGTCGCTGATGGCGGCGGGCGCCGGCTGTATGGCGGGAGGCGGGGCGGAGGTCACAAAGAGAGGAGCGGCGCACGAGCGGGCCATCAAGCAGTCCAGCGGGCTGCGGATGGTAGGCCGCCCGCGGCCCGTTGCCATCGTTCAGGTGAACGATGCAGCGCTCGGCAGCAGAGCGCCGTGCGGAAAGTGATTGCTATATTTGTAATAGCTGCTAGCGAATGCTGGATAAGCGCTGGAGGCCAAAATACCTACATTTCGTTGCGGCGACGCACCGCCACCAAGCCCCAGCCCGCTGCCAGCAGCGACATCACGATCAGACCCCATTCGCTCAGGGTGGGGATGGCGGTGGCGCTGCCGGCGGTCGCTGGGGAGTTCACCGTTAGCGTGCAGGTGGCCGTGGGCGGGTTCAATGGCCTGGGCCCCACCAGGTACAACCAGGTGTTCGGCTGGGCCGGGTCATCGGGCTGTCGGACGTTGCCGCCGCAATTGCCTTGGACGGTGGCGCCGGGCGCTGACGGCGGAGGCGTAATGGCACAGGTTTGCTCGGCGGAGGGGATCGGGAAATCAGTGCAGGTAATGGTGAACGCGCCGGGTGGATTGCTGACGGTATTGACGGTGGCCCATTGGGCTTGGGCGCTTGCTGCTGACAACATGGTGCATGCGACGGCAAGCAGGCGGATAGGGCGGTGATGACGATTCATAGTTGCTGGATTCAAAATAGAGTGGAATTTGCAGCCCGCTTATGCGAACAGCGACACGCAGGCGAATGTAGAAAGCCAGCGTCCCGTTGCACATCCGCTACCTGAAGGAACCCAGCGTTGGCGCAACATCGTTCAGATGGACGATGACGGGGAAGGTGGAGGCACCTACGATCCGCGCCTTTTTTATTGAAGAAAGGATTCGTTTGCACCACGCTCTGGGTGATCTACTGGGCTCCGTGGCCGACGATGCGCGCTGGAGCGATGCGCTGGCCCGCTATGCGGCCAGCTTCCGCGCCGACCTGCTGGGCGGTGCCTTTCTGGCGCGCGACCTGGACCAGCTCGCGCAGTGGGGGGCGGAGTTTGCCGCACACCCCTCGGTGGACTACTGGCTGCAGTCGCCGTCCAGCGACGGCGCGCCTGCGCTGCTGGCCATGGGCGTCACGCAGGAAGCCGCGCAGCGCTACGCCACGCACTACCGCCTGCAAGACCCGCTGTGGGACGACGCCATGGCGCAGCGCGCGCGCCTGGGTGCGGCACCGGGCAACTGGGTGGCCACGGACGCTCCGGCGCAAGCCACCCGCGGCTTTCGGCGCACCGAGATCTACAGCGACTTCCTGCGTGAATACGGCATTGGCACGCGCATGTTTGGCGGCAGCCAGGGCGCGTCGCACCCGGTCGGCAACCTGTTCATGTCGGTCTACCGCCAGGGCGACGACGAGGGCTTTGCGCCCGAGGAAGTGGCGCGCTTTCAGGCCGAATTTGGCGGCGTGCAGCGCGCGGCCTTCCTGCACCGTGAAATGGTGGCGCTGCGGGCGCGCACCCAGGGGGTGGAGGCGCTGATGGAGCAGCTGCCCGTGGGCCTGCTGTTCTTTGACACTGCGGGCCGGCTGCTGCACGCCAATGCCCGTGCGCGGGCGCTGAGCACGCGCCCCCAAAGCGCCGCCTTGCGCACCCTGCTGCACGCGCCGGTGCTGGCCAGCACGGCCGATTCGGCGCTGCGCGCGCTGTTCCAGCAGTCGCTGGCGGGGCGCAGCGGCTGCGTGGAACTGACCGGCGGGCTTCTGCTGGTGACCCTGCCCGTGAGCGAACTTGCCGCGCTGGGCGTGCACCAGCGCGCACCGGGCGTGGCCTGGGCGGTGCTGGAGCGCAGCCTGGGCGCCGAATCCGCCGTGGCGCTGGCCCGCCAGGCCTACCGCTTGAGCCCCACTGAGGCCGACCTGCTGCTGGCCTTGATGCGCGGCCAGACCCCGCAGGATTTTGCCGACGCGCGCGGCTCGCGCATCACCACCGTGCGTACGCAGCTGAGCGCGCTGCTGGCCAAGACGCGTACCCAGCGCCAGCAGGATTTGGTGGCGCTGGTGGCGCGGCTCATGCTGCTGGCGCCGGGGCAGGTGCCGGATGGGGCCGCGCCGTCGTCTTTGCTGCAGGGCATCCCCCTGGTCTGAGGCCCCAGACGGCCGTCGGCCAGCCGCACCGGGTTCATGTTGCAGTGCACTGCATAATGCGCCCCACGCGGTCCGGCGGGGCTCCCGCGGGGCCGCGACCCTGCTTCAGTCCCCGGGCCACCGTCCATTCGCCATAGAGGAGACAACCAGCCATGGCCCAGAACGTGCTCGCCGTGTACCCCGGAACCTTTGACCCCATCACCCTGGGGCATGAAGACGTGGTGCGCAGGGCCACCCAGTTGTTCGAACGCGTGATCGTGGCCGTGGCGGCGGGCCACCACAAGAAGACCCTGTTCTCGCTGGAAGAGCGCATCGACATGGTGCGCGAGGCGGTCAAGAACTACCCGCAGGTGCAGGTCGAAAGCTTCTCGGGCCTGCTGCGCGACTTTGTTGTGTCGCGCGGCGGCAAGGCCATGGTCCGCGGCCTGCGCGCCGTGACCGACTTTGATTACGAGTTTCAGCTGGCGGGCATGAACCGCAGCCTGATGCCGCAGGTGGAGACCGTTTTCCTCACCCCCAGCGACAAGTACCAGTTCATCAGCAGCACCTTTGTGCGTGAGATCGCCGTGCTGGGCGGCGAGGTGACCAAGTTCGTCTCGCCCTCGGTGGAAGCGCGGCTGGCCGCCAAGGTGCGCAGCCTCACGCCGCCCTGAAAATATCAGTCAAATATGCCTCTAGCGCTTTCTGCATAGGCGCTGAAAGCTATCAAAATTATAGTGCTGGTCCACTGACAGTCTGCTGGCCCGGCTCATCGCGGCGCTGACAGGGCCTGTTCCACCTGGCGCGCTACCTCGGCTGCCTGCTGCTGCAGCGCCTGCAGCATGGGTGCCGCCTCGGGCAGGGGCGGGCGGTACAGCGGCAGCAGCGCCGCCACACTGAACGGTATGGAGAACGCCAGCCGACGCAGCACCAGCCGGTGGCTGGCCGCCGCAGCCAGCGCCGTCACGGGGTTGACGATGGCCAAACCCAGGCCCTGTTCCACCATGGCACACACGGCGGTGGCGCTATGCGTTTCGACCCGCAGGGCGCGCGCAATACCCGCTTGGGCAAACCGCGCGTCGATAAGGCGGCGATAAGGGTCGTCGGCCGAGAGGCTGACGAAGGCGTGGTCGGCAAAGTCCGTAAGGTCCAGCACGGCTTGGCTGGCGAGCGGGTGGTCGGACGGCAGCACGGCCACCTCGTCCAGCGTCAGCAGCACCTCGGCCCGCGTGCCCGGCGGGGCGGTGGCCTGCTCGCACAGGCCCAGGTCAAAGCGCTGGGCGCTCATCCACTCTTCCAGCAGCGGCGATTCCTGCGGGGTAATGGACAGGCGCGCGTGGAGGTGCTCCCGCATCAGCCGGGCCGCCGCACCCGGCAGCAGCGCATGCGCCAGGGCCGGCAGGCACAGCACTGACAGCTGCACCGCATCCGACCGCCCCAGCGCCACGGCCCGGTCCACCACGCGCTCCAGCCCCTGCCAGGAGCGCTGCACCTCGTCCCACAGCGCCAGCGCCCGCGCGTTGGGGCGCAGGCGGCCCTGCACGCGCTCGAACAGCGCATAGCCCAGCAGCGATTCGAGCCGCGCCAGCTCGCGGCTCACCGTGGGCTGCGAGCTGTGCAGCAGGTCGGCCGCACCGGTGGCGCTGCCGGCGGTCATCACGGCCCGGAAGACCTCGATATGGCGGTGGGTGATGCGGTGGGTGAGGGGGGGCTCGGTCATGCCAGTCATGCGCAGAGCATATCAATACTGAATGGGTGGCGTAAATCAAAGCATTCGACTGAATACATGGGTGGCGGCATCATCCGCGAATCGTTCACGCCTTCTGCCTTCGGAGCCTCCCCATGTCCAACCCCTTCTCCCCCGCCCAGCTTTGGGCCTTGGCCGACCAGTTTGGCACCCCGCTGTGGGTGTATGACGCGGCCACCATTCGCCAGCGCATTGCGCAGGTGTCCAATTTCGAGACCATCCGCTTTGCGCAGAAGGCCTGCTCCAACATCCACATCCTCAAGCTCATGCGCGAGCAGGGCGTAAAGGTGGATGCGGTCTCGCGCGGCGAGATCCTGCGTGCGCTGGCGGCAGGTTATGTGGCGGGGGGCGAGCCGTCGGAGATCGTCTTCACCGCCGACCTGTTCGACGCCGCCACGCTCGACTGCGTGGTGGAGCACGGCGTGCCGGTCAACGCAGGCTCCATCGACATGCTGCACCAGCTGGGCGCGCGCTCCCCCGGCCACGCGGTGTGGCTCCGCATCAATCCGGGCTTTGGCCATGGCCACAGCAACAAGACCAACACCGGCGGCGAGCACAGCAAGCACGGCATCTGGCACACCGACCTGCCCGCGGCGCTGGCCGCCATTGCGCAGCACGGCCTGAAGCTGGTGGGCCTGCACATGCACATCGGCTCGGGCGTGGACTACAGCCACCTGGCCGAGGTCTGCGGCGCGATGGTGGGCCTGGTGCGCACTGCCCATGCGGCAGGGCATGACCTGCAGGCGATTTCGGCGGGCGGCGGCCTGTCCATCCCCTACCGCAGCGGCGACCCGGTGGTGGATACGCAGCATTACCACGGCCTGTGGGACGCCGCGCGCCAGCAGGCCGAGGCCATCGTGGGCCACCCACTGGGCCTGGAGATCGAGCCCGGCCGTTTCCTGGTGGCCGAATCGGGCGTGCTGCTGGGCCAGGTGCGCGCCACCAAGAACGCGGGCAGCAACCACTTTGTGCTCGTCGATACCGGCTTCAACGAACTCATGCGCCCGTCCATGTACGGCAGCTACCACGCCATGAGCGTGCTGCGCCGCGATGGCGCCCAGGCGGCCGAGCAGCCCAGCGTGGTGGCGGGCCCGCTTTGCGAATCGGGCGACGTGTTCACCCAGGGTGACGGCGGTGTGGTGCTGCCGCGCGACCTGCCTGCCGCACAGGTGGGTGATCTGCTGGTCATTCACGACACGGGCGCGTACGGCGCCAGCATGTCCTCCAACTACAACACGCGCCCCCTGATTGCCGAGGTGCTGGTGGACGGTGGCCAGGCCCGCCTGATCCGCCGCCGCCAGACGGTGGACGAACTGCTGGCGCTGGAGCAGGTGTAGGCGGGCGCTGGGCCGACAACCGGTAGGCAGGGGACTACGGGCAGGCGCAGCGCTGGCGCACAGGGGCACGCCGGGGGCGGGGATAAGGTGGAGTCACTTGCTTATCCCATTCACCTTTTTCAGGAGATCACCATGCCCATCATCTTGTGGCTTCTCGGCGTACCCCTCTCGGTTGTTCTGTTGCTCATGCTGTTCGGCGTGTTCTGATCTCGCGGCAGGCCATCGCAGCCTGCAGCAACACGCACAAAAACGCCACAGGGCGCCTCCGTCAGACGGGGCGCCCTGTGGCGTTTTTGCGGGTGTCAACGTGAGACTACGGCAGCTCGGAAGCCGGCCCCCGGCCCATCAGTTGCGCCACCGCAGCTGCCGGGGTGAGCTCGCCGTCGAGCAGCGCCACCACGGCGCGGGTGATGGGCATGTCCACCCCCAGTACCGAAGCGCGCTGCGCCACCGTGCGAGCGCTGTACACCCCCTCAGCCACGTGGCCGAGCGACTGCACGGCCTGCTGCAGCGTCTGCCCCTGCGCCAGCAGCAGCCCCACGCGCCGGTTGCGCGACAGGTCGCCTGTGGCCGTAAGCACCAAATCGCCCAGGCCCGACAGGCCCATAAAAGTGTCAGGCCGCGCACCCAGGGCTACGCCCAGGCGCGTCATCTCGGCCAATCCCCGGGTGATGAGCGCGGCGCGGGCATTGAGCCCCAGCGCCAGCCCGTCGCACAAACCGGTGGCGATGGCCAGCACGTTTTTTACGGCGCCGCCCACTTCCACGCCCACGATGTCCTCGTTCGCGTACACGCGCACGCTGGGGCTGTGGAAGGCGCGCACCAGCGCGTCGCGCACGGCTGCATGGGGACTCGCTGCCACCAACGCGGTGGGCTGGCCCGTGGCCACCTCCTGCGCAAAGCTGGGGCCGCTGAACACGCCAGCTATCAAATCGGGAGCTGCCAGCGCTTGCACCTCATGCGCCATCAGCCCAAAAGTGCCCAGATCCGCGTCGGGCGGCACCGCCTCGAAACCCTTGCACAGCCACGCCACGGGGGCGGTGCAGCCGGCCAGCGCCCGCAGCATGTCGCGCAGCGCCGCCATGGGCGTCGCGACGATAACCAAGTCGGCCCCTGGCAGCAGCGCGTGAAAGTCGCCGTCGGCCACGGCAAGAGAAGCAGGGAAAGCAATGCCCGGCAGATACCGGGTGTTCTCCGCCTGGCTGCGCATGACCTGGGCCTGGGCCGCGTCGCGCGCCCATAAAGTGACGGCGTGGCCGGCGGGGTGCTGGGCCGCACTCATGGCCAGCGCCGAGCCCCAGGCACCGGCTCCTAATACTATGATTTTCATAGCTGCTAGCGCTTGTGTATAAAGCGCTAGAGGCCAAAAAGGCCTCAAGCCGCGCTGGAAGATTTATTGCGTGATGATCGGCGAGGCCTGGCCCGCCGCCGCAGCTTGCTGCTGCTCGTACATGCCCTGGAAGTTGATTTCTGCCAGGTGCACGGGCGGGAAGCCAGCGCGGTTGATGATGTCGGCCACGTTGCCGCGCAGATACGGGTACACGATCTGTGGGCAGGCGATGCCCATGATGGGGCCCATCTGGTCTTCAGGCACGTTGCGGATCTCGAAGATGCCTGCCTGCTTGGCTTCGACCAGGAACACGGTCTTGTCCTTGATCTTGGTCTGCACGGTGGCCGTGACGGCCACTTCAAAGATGCCTTCGGCGACGGGGGTGGCTTCAACACCCAGCTGGATGTCGACGCTGGGCTGCTCTTGCTCGAGCAAGATGGCGGGGGAGTTGGGCTGCTCCAGCGACATGTCCTTGAGGTAGACGCGCTGGATCTGGAAGACGGGGTTTTCTTGGTCGGCCATGGTGATGAAGTCTCTTTGCTCTTACAGAATTGCTAGCAAAACAAAACCCGCCGGGGATCAGCTCCCGCAGCGGGCACATGGGGCTGCATTATGCAGCGCCCGAAGGTGCGCTCAGGCAGCGCCCAGCAAGGGCATCAGCTCGCCGCGGCTGTCCAATGCCACCAGATCGTCATGACCGCCCACGTGGGTGTCGCCGATGTAGATCTGCGGCACCGTGCGGCGGCCGGTGATCTCCATCATGTGGCTGCGCGCTGCGGGGTCGGTGTCGATGCGGATCTCCTCGATCTGCTCCACGCCCTTGGACTTGAGGATCTGCTTGGCCCGGATGCAGTAGGGGCAGACGGCGGTGGTGTACATCTTGACGGCTTGCATGGCGAGGTCCTTCCTGAAGCGTGGAGAGTGAATATCTGAGGCAGATGGGGGCGGTTTAGGCTTTTTCCACAGGCAGGCTGGCTTCGCGCCAGGCTTTCAGTCCGCCGGCCATGGCCTGGGCGTTGTCGTAGCCCAGTTTTTTGGCAATGCCCACGGCCCGGTTGGCGCGGGCGCCGCTCGCGCACACCAGAATCAGCGGCAGTGCCTTGTTCTTGACCACCGAAGGCAGGCGTTCTTCCAGTTGGCCCAGGGGTACATTCTTGGCGCCGCCCACGTGGCCAGCGGCAAATTCCTCAGTCTCACAGACATCAATGACCACAGCCTTCTCTCGGTTGATGAGCTGCACGGCCCCCGCAGGCGAGAGCGAGCCGCCACTGGCGTTCTTGAGCACCGGCCACAGCAGCATGCTGCCCGAGGCCAGTGCAACGATGAACAGATACCAGTTGTCGATAATGAATTTCACAAAGATTCCTTGGGTTGGCGAACTGCGTAATTTTAGAATGCTTGATTTTGCCCCCGCCCTGCCATGTACAAACTTGTCCTGATCCGCCACGGCGAATCCACCTGGAATCTTGAAAACCGCTTCACCGGCTGGACCGACGTCGATCTGACCCCCACCGGCGTTTCGCAGGCCATGTCGGCGGGCAAGCTGCTCAAGGCCGAGGGCTACGAGTTCGACCTGGCGTTCACCAGCGTGCTCAAGCGTGCCGTCCACACCCTGTGGTACGCGCTGGACGAAATGGATTGCACTTGGCTGCCTGTGGTGAAGGACTGGCGCCTGAATGAACGCCACTACGGTGCCCTGCAGGGGCTGAACAAGGCCGACATGGCCAAGCAGTATGGCGACGAGCAGGTGCTGGTCTGGCGCCGCAGCTACGACACCCCGCCGCCCGCGCTGGAAGCCACCGACCCCCGCAGCGAGCGCAGCGACCGCCGCTATGCCGGCCTGCCCGAGGGCAGCGTGCCGCTGACCGAGTGCCTGAAGGACACCGTGGCGCGTGTGCTGCCTTTCTGGAACGAGGCCATGGCGCCCGCTATCCGCTCGGGCAAGCGCGTGGTGGTGGCGGCGCACGGCAACTCCATTCGCGCGCTGGTGAAGTACCTCGACAACATCTCCGAATCCGACATCGTGGGCCTGAACATTCCCAACGGGATTCCACTGGTATACGAGCTGGACGCCAACCTCAAGCCCATCCGCCACTACTATTTGGGCGACGCCGAGGCGGCGGCCAAGGCCGCAGCTGCGGTGGCGTCGCAGGGCAAGGCGTAAAGCGCACGTAAAGGCGGGGAAACCCCGGCTTATCTCCACGCAAAACTGAGTGCCCGCGCGGAACTGCGGCGGGCTCGGCCAATCCTAGTGCCTGTCCGCCTTGATGTTTCTACGAAGGCGGCGCGGGGGCTGCGGGTGTATATTGATTAAAGCGGGAAAAGGTGTTGTATGGGCCACAAACTCAAAATTGCGGGGTGGGTATCGGTGGGCGTGGTCGCCGGTGCGCTGACGACGGTGTCGCTGCAGACGGTGGCACGCGGGGCCATGACGCCGCTGCCGCTCGAAGAAATCCAGCAGCTGTCTGCGGTGTTCGGCTTGGTCAAGACCGACTACGTGGAACCGGTCGATGACAAAAAGCTCATCACCGACGCCATCACCGGCATGGTGGCGAGCCTGGATCCGCATTCCCAGTATTTCGACAAGAAGTCATTCAAGGAATTCCGCGAGGGCACGTCTGGCCGTTTTGTGGGCGTGGGCATCGAGATCACTCAGGAAGACGGCCTGATCAAGGTTGTTTCGCCCATCGAAGGCTCGCCTGCCTTCCGCGCGGGTCTCAAAACCAACGACCTGATCACCAAAATCGATGAGACGGCAGTGAAGGGCCTGGCGCTGAACGAGGCCGTCAAGCGCATGCGCGGCGAGCCCAACACCAAGGTCACGCTCACGATCTTCCGCAAGGACGAGGGTCGTACGTTCCCGGTCACGATCACGCGCGAGGAAATCAAGACCCAGTCCGTGAAGGGCAAGGTGGTGGAACCCGGCTACGCGTGGATTCGCTTGTCCCAGTTCCAGGAGCGCACGGTGGACGACTTTGTGCGCAAGGTCGAAGAGGTCTACAAGCAGGAACCCAACCTCAAGGGCCTGGTGCTGGACCTGCGCAACGACCCGGGCGGCCTGCTGGACGCCGCCGTTGCCATCTCCGCCGCCTTCCTGCCCGAGAACGTGACCGTGGTCACCACCAACGGCCAGCTGCCCGACAGCAAGGCCACGTACAAGGCCTCGCCCGACTTCTACCAGCGCCGCGGCGGCGGAGATCCGCTGCGCCGCCTGCCGGCCGCCCTCAAGACCGTGCCGCTGGTGGTACTGGTCAACGAAGGCTCGGCCTCGGCCAGCGAAATCGTGGCCGGTGCGCTGCAGGACCACAAGCGCGCCACCGTCATGGGCAGCCAGACGTTCGGCAAGGGCTCGGTACAAACCGTGCGTCCGCTGGGGCCGGACACCGGCATCAAGCTGACCACGGCGCGCTACTACACCCCCAGCGGCAAATCCATCCAGGCCAAGGGCATCGTGCCCGACGTGATGATCGACGAGTCGGAAGAGGGGAACATCTTTGCAGCGCTGCGCATGCGCGAGGCCGACCTCGAAAAGCACCTGGGCAGCGGCCAGGGCGAGGAAAAGAAGGACGAAGCCCGTGAAAAGGCGCGCGAGGAAGCCCGCAAGCGCATGGAAGAAGAGGCCAAGAAGCCCGCAGCCGACCGCAAGATGCCCGAGTTCGGCTCGGACAAGGACTTCCAGCTCGCGCAGGCGCTCAACCAGCTCAAGGGTCGTCCTGTGCTCATCAGCAAGACACTGACCGAGCGCAAGGACGAAAAGAAAGAGAATTGAGCGTTTCGCGCACCCTCTGACCCCAGGCCGGATTTCTAGCGAATCCGGCCTTTTTTACGTCCCCTTTCTTCTTTTTTGCTTCGTGAGTTTTTTCGCCCTATGACCGACGACCAGCTCTTGCGATATTCCCGCCACATCCTGCTCGACGAGGTGGGCATTGAAGGGCAGGAGCGCGTGCTGGCCGCCCATGCACTGATCATTGGCGCAGGCGGGCTGGGTTCGCCTGCGGCCCTGTATTTGGCGTCGGCTGGCGTGGGGCGTATTACGCTGGTGGACGACGACGTGGTGGATCTCACCAACCTCCAGCGCCAAATTGCACACACCACCGAGCGCGTCGGCCTGCCCAAGGTGCAGTCGGCAGCGCAGGCGATGGCTGCCATCAACCCCGATGTGCAGGTGGCGGCGGTGCAAGCGCGGGCGGATGCCGCTGCACTGGAAGGTTTGGTTCCGGCGGCGACCGTGGTGCTGGACTGCAGCGACAACTACGCCACGCGCCAGGCCGTCAACGCGGCATGCGTGCGCCATGGTGTCCCGCTGGTCGCGGGGGCGGTGATCCGGTTTGACGGGCAGATCACCGTCGTGGATACGCGCGATACCCACTCGCCGTGTTACGCCTGCATCTTCGCGCCCGAGGCGGATTTTGAAGAAGTGCGTTGCTCCACCATGGGGGTTTTTGCACCGCTGGTGGGTGTGGTGGGCGCAGTACAGGCGGCCGAAGCGCTCAAGCTCATCATCGGGGTCGGGCCGTCCCTCGCCGGGCGCCTGTTGATGCTGGACGGACGCTCCATGGAATGGAGCACCATGCGCCTGCAGCGCGTGCCACACTGCAGTGTCTGCGCGGGTATGTCAGGGTAGGAGTTTTCCTACATCCCCAGCCTGTGGCCGCTGGCAGAATCCTCCGAGGGGAAAGCCTAAATTTACGGTTCGAACCGCGCGCCCCGCAACGTTCGCCAATGTGGACCTGTCTGTGAAACTGCGCACCTATATCGTTGAAGACAACGCGACCATCCGCGAGAACCTCATCGGGACGCTGGAAGAGTTGGCGTCGGTGGAGGCCGTGGGTGTGGCGGAAACGGAAGACGAGGGCAAGGATTGGCTGAGTTCGCACGGCGACCAGTGGGACCTTGCCATCGTGGATCTGTTCTTGCGCCAGGGCAGTGGCCTGGGCGTTCTTGCGGCATGCCGGTCTCGGCGGCCCGGTCAGAAGATGGTCGTGCTGAGCAACTACGCCACTCCCGATGTGCGGATGCGCTGTGCCCAGCTCGGCGTGGACGCGGTGTTCGACAAATCCAACGAAATCGACGCGCTGGTGGACTATTGCATCCAGCACAGTACAAGCCCCGGCGCCATGGAGCCTGTGGCGCAGCACCCCCTGTCAGCGGCCGGCCCCTCCGCCTGACCCTCTCTACCCGCGCACCGTCCCACGGGCCGGGCTCACCGTTGGCAACTCCCACCCCTTCTGAGCAGGCTCGCCCAGATCTCGCTTGCACAGATGGAGGCCGAGCTTCATGCCACAGGCAAAGAGTTTTTTGACCGAGCCGGGAGGACGGGCTGAAACGGCTCCGACCAGAGCGCAACGCGCAACCATGACGCGGGCCATGGCGAGCATTGGCAACAATGATGAGCCCGCCCGTAATTTTTGCGCGCAGGGCGGGCTCGGGTCCGAGAGGCAGAGCCCCTCAGGCCAACCCAGCCTATCAGTCGATCAGACGGTTTTTGAGCGCGTAGTAGGTGAGGTCGCTGTTGGACGACAGGCTCATCTTCTCCATCAGGCGCGTGCGGTAGGTGCTCACGGTCTTCACGCTCAGCGAAAGCGACTTGGCGATGTCGCCTGCCGTTTCACCCTTGGCGAGTTTAAGGAACACCTGGAACTCGCGTTCGGACAGCTGCTCGTGCGGCGGGGCATCGTCCTTGCGGTTGAGCTGCTGGGCCAGCAGCTCGGCCACGGCGGGCGTGAGGTAGCGGCGGCCAAGGGCGATGGTGCGGATCGCTTCCACGATTTCTGCGGGATCGCATTCCTTGTTGAGGTAACCGCTGGCACCCTGGCGAATGAGGTTGATGGCGTAGTGTTCCTCGGGGTATCCGCTCAGGATCAGGATGCCCATGTCGGGCGCCTTGGCGCGCAGCATGGCCAGTGCATCGAGGCCGCTTTGGCCCGGCATGGAAAGGTCCATCACCAGCACATCGATTTCCTTGTTGCGCACCAGGTCAATGGCTTCACGGCCGTTGCCCGCTTCACCTTCTACACGCAGGTCCACATGCTCCGACAGGAACTGCCGCAGCCCGGAACGAACAATTGCGTGGTCATCCACAATGCCAATCTTGATCATTGATCTTTCTTTCAAGGGAGCGGCGGGGCCACTCCGGTGCATGTTGATTTCAACGGGGGGTCGGCATGGTCATCATCGGTCGATGCCACTACCAGCTGATCGGCCATTATCCAGAATATGCGAATGAACCTCAAAGAAAACACCCGACGGTGGCTGCCGAAGGTCCGAAAGATGGCGCTGAGCCTGCCCATGGCGCTGCTCGCGGCCATGGTTTTGGTGGGCATCAACGAGACGGGGCACATGCGCTCGCAGGACGCGGTGGAGCTCATGGCGCAAGGCCAAGCCACGCGCACCGCCGTCAACACCCTGCTGCAGAGCATGCTCGACGCAGAGACCGGCCAGCGCGGCTACCTGCTCACTGGTGACGAAAGCTACCTGGAGCCCTATGACAAGGCGGTGGGCTCGGTGCAAACCAACCTCGACAGGCTGCGCGCACAGTTCATGTCGTCCCCCGCGGACATGCAGGAGTTCGCGCTGCTGTCGCGCCAGATATCGCGCAAGCTGGCGGAGATGGAACTGAGCCTGCGCCTGCGCCGCCAGGGTAACGAAGATGCCTGGAAGTTCATCCTGCACACCGATGTGGGCAAGGAACACATGCAGGCCATCCGAAAGCACGCTCAAGAGCTGATTGCACGCAGCGATGTGCGCGTGGAGCAGGGCAAGGAGCAGATCGAGCAATCGCTCATGCTGTCGCGCATCGGCATTGCAACCGTCACGGCCATCGGGCTGCTGGCGTTCTACATGTACCTGCGGCAGGCGCAGGCGCTGCAGGCCGTCAACCAGCGCGAGCAGGAACTGCTGGAGCGCGAGCGCGACCGCTTGGAGGGCCTGGTGCGCAACCGCACCGCCACGCTGACCGAACTGGCAACCCACTTGCAGGATGTGCGGGAGGAAGAGCGGGGCCACCTGGCGCGAGAACTGCACGACGAACTGGGCGCCTTGCTCACTGCCGCCAAGCTCGACGTGGCGCGGCTCAAGTCCAAGATTGATGCCACGGCGCCTGACGTGGGCGAGCGACTCAAGCACCTGACCGAAACACTCAACAGCGGGATTGCGCTCAAGCGGCGCATCATCGAGGACCTGCGCCCGTCGTCGCTGGCCAACCTGGGGCTGACCGCCGCCATTGAGATCCTCACGCGCGAGTTTGCGGACCGCGCCGGCATTGAGGTGGAAACCAGCCTGGAGGCCGTGAAGCTGCCTGATGCCATGCAACTCACCGTGTACCGCATGGTGCAAGAGGCGCTCACCAACATCGGCAAATACGCGCAGGCCAAAAAGGTGCTGGTGTCGGTGCATGGCTATCCCACCCACGTGGCCGTGCAGGTGCGCGACGACGGCGTGGGCTTTGACCCTACCACGGTGCGGCCGACCTCGCACGGCCTGTCGGGCATGCGCCACCGCGTGGAAGCAGCGGGCGGCCGCCTAGTGCTCACATCACGGCCCGGAGAGGGCACGCTTCTGTCGGCCGTGCTGCCGCTGCAGCGCGGAACGAGCGATCTTCCCAAGATCGCAGGCCGCACAGCCGGCTGACTGCCGCGGGCCTCAGGCCCGATGGCTGGTCCGCTCTGCCGGGGCCGGCCTCCAACGTTGGGAGACCTCGTCCCGTCGTCCATTCCTGTGGCCAACGATTTGGTGCCGCAGCAGGTGGGCGCCGTCCTACGCTGGCGGCGCAATGCTGCCGACAAGGGAGCGCGCCAGCTACCGGCAGCCGCCACGAACGCACTTGCCTACAGTCATCTCCAGGCGTTGAACTTCTCTCGCCAACCCACCAGCCCACACAGTGGCCCCGATAGAAGGAGATAGTAGAAATGTTGCACTACGCAGTGGTTTTTCTGGTTATTGCGCTCATCGCAGCCCTGTTCGGTTTTGGTGGCATAGCCGCCGGTGCCGTGGGCATCGCCAAGATCCTTTTCTTCGTTTTCGTGATCATGGCCGTGGTGACCTTTGTGCTGGGCCTTCTGAAGAGGCGCTGACGTTCCGAGACCCGTTCGACAACGGCGCTTCGGCGTCGAATCCCTCAACCCCGCATCCCAAGGAGTTTTTCCATGAGCATCCAGACCGCCACCGACAAAGTTGCCAACAGTGCCCGCAACCTGAGCGACGACGTGCTGCAAAGCGCAGAAGACGCGGTGAAGTCCACCCGCAGCGCCGCCAACAACACGCTGGACCGCGCTGAAGAAGGCGTGCGCTCCCTGCGCAGTCACACTGACCCCGCCATTGACGACCTGGCAGCCCGCGCCCAGGAGCTTGCCACCAAGGGCATCGACTACTGCGCCGAGGCGAGCGCCCGTGCGCGCCGTCAGATGATGGAAGCTGCGGATGCCACCGGCAAGTACGTAGCGGAGCAGCCGGGCAAGTCCATCGTGATTGCAGCCGCATCCGGTGCCCTGCTGGCCACGCTGGTGATGTGGATGTCGCGCCGTCACCAACATACCGCCTACTGAACGTAGACCCAGCTACACAGAACTCGAATTCCTGATCCGCCGGTCGCGGAGGGTGCAACAGACCGGCAGATTTGATGCTTTTCAGCACCCGCGTTTCCAACCCACTGAACCAAAGGACAACACCATGAAACACGTTCGCGCTCTCGCATTTGCCGCATTGGCCGGCGCCACCATCATCACCGCCACGGGCTGCTCGGTTGCCCGCGAGCAGCAGACGGTGGGCGCCTATGTGGACGACGCAGGCATCACCACTGCCGTGAAGGCCAAGATGGCGGAAGACAAGAGTGTGTCCGCGACCTCCATCAGCGTCGAAACGCTGAACGGTACGGTCCAGCTGTCCGGCTTTGCCAAGTCGCAAGCCGAGAAGAACCAGGCTGAAAACATCGCCCGCAACACCAAGAACGTCCGCGAAGTGCGCAACAGCATTGTTGTGCGTCCCTGACCGTCGCGGTTGAGCCTTCGCGCTACGGCGCAGGTTCCCATGCAACACTGGCAGACCTGGGGCATCGTCCCAGGTCTGCCTTTTGTTGTCTGCCTGACCAACACGCCCGCCACGTACTCATTCAAACCATGCGCATCTTCAATTGCGACCACTGCGGTCACCTGGTTTTTTTTGACAGCGTGCAATGCCTGCACTGCGGCCACATGCTGGCCTTTCTGCCTGACGTGCTGGCCATGTCGGCGTTGGCCCGCGTGGCACCACAACCGGAGGAGGCTGCTGCGGCGCCCGAGCCGTCCGCTGCATCAGAGCCGGACACCACCCCACCTGAAGCGCCGCCCACGCTGTGGCGTCGCGTGGGCCCCAAAGAGGGGGGAGGAAAGGCTGGCAGCAGCGGCAAGTACTACCGCATGTGCCGCAACCACACCGAATACCAAGCCTGCAACTTTGCGGTGCCGGCGGACGAGCCCGACATGTTGTGCGTGTCGTGCCGGCAGACGCGGATCCTGCCGGACCTTTCGGAGGCGGCCAACATGGGGCGCTGGATGCAGATCGAGGCCGCCAAGCGGCGCCTGTTCTACACGCTGGCCCGCCTGGGCCTGGAGCCCGCCCCAGGGCGCAGCGGCCCGGTGTTCGAATTTCTGGCCGAGTTGCCCGGCGGGCCGCCCGTACTCACCGGGCACAACGAAGGCACCATCACGCTCAATGTGGCCGAGGCCGACGACGATGAACGCGCCCGCCGCCGCATTGCGCTGCGCGAGCCATACCGCACCCTCATCGGTCATTTGCGCCATGAGTCCGGCCACTTCTATTGGGATCAGCTCATTCGCGATGGCGGCCGGCTGGAGGACTTTCGCGCCGTGTTTGGCGACGAGCGCGAGGACTACGCTGCGGCGCTGGAGGCCCACTACGCCAAAGGCAATGACACTGGGGACTGGGCGGAGCACCATGTCAGCGCGTATGCCGCCGCGCACCCCTGGGAAGACTGGGCCGAAACCTGGGCGCACTACCTGCACATGATCGACTTGCTGGAAACCGCAGCGAGCTACGGCACACAGGTCACTGTGCCGGGCATCTTTGGCCCACAGCGCAGCGCCGCGGTGGACCCCTTTGCCCAGCCTGTGCCCGACTTTGACACCATGCTGCGGAACCTGGTGCCGCTGACGCTGCTGCTCAACAGCCTCACGCGCAGCTTGGGGCAGTCCGACGCCTACCCGTTTGCCCTGATCGGTGAAGCGCCGGCCAAGCTGCGGTTTGTTCACGACGTGGTCCGCGACGCCGTCAGCCGCCCCGCCGCGCCACGCCCAGCGCCGGTGCCTGCGCCCACATCGGCGGGTATTGCCCCCGGATCGGCTTCTTCACCTGCGCCAGTTGTCAAAGGGGTTGACAAAAACAGTAGCAAGAAACCATTGCTGGGCAAGCGCTAGCGCCTGTTTTATAGGATTTTTTTGCTGGCGGCGACTGTGTGCGCATGCAGCAGTCGACGCCATGGTCAATTGCGTCGGGCGGGCTCCGCCGGCTCCACCGTCACGCCCACCTGCAGCACATGGCGGTCGCCGCCGTGGATCACGCCGCGCAGCGGCGAGACGTCTGAAAAATCCCGACCGATGGCCAAGGTCACATAGTCTTCACCCGCTGCGCGGTTGTTGGTCGGGTCCAGATCAAACCACTCGGGTGCATTGCCCCCGCCATCTCTATCCCCCTCTGCCTTCAGCGACGGCGACCACACCGACACCCAGGCGTGGGACGCATCGGCCCCCACCAGCCGGGGTTGGCCGGGTGGGGGCTCTGTCAGCAGGTAGCCGCTGACATAGCGTGCGGCCAAGCCCATGCTGCGCAGGCAGCCGATCATCACGTGCGCAAAGTCCTGGCACACGCCGCGGCGCAGGCGCAGCGACTCCAGCGCGGGCGTGCCCGCATCGGTGAGATGGGCGGTGTAGGCAAAGTCGGCATGGATGCGTGCCATCAACTCGCGTGCCGCGTCCATCAGTGGGCGACCGAGTACAAAACTGTCGCGCGCATAGTCCACAAAGTCGGCATGCCGGGGAATGTAGGGCGACGCAAAGCCAAACTCTGCCGCCGGGTGGTAAGGCATGCCGCGCTGGTACCCCAGACGCTCGCGCACGGCTTCCCACGGTGCGCCTGGCGGGGCCGGAGGCCGGGCTGAGGTTTCTAGCAAGGTCTCTGCACGCACCCGCAACCGCTCGTGGGTGAAGGGCAGCAACAGGAACGCGCGCCCGTTGCCAAACACGTCCTGGCCGGTAATGCATTGCGACGGAGTGGGGTCCACCTGCAGCGTGTGCGCCAGCACCTGCTGCCCCCCCGCCGACCGCGGCCGCAGATGCGCCAGGTGCTGGGCGTTCTGCACCGCTGGGGTGTACTGGTACACCGTTTCGTGGATGACGCGCAGTCTCATGGAAATCTATTCTTTGGCATAGGAGGCAGCGTGCGAGACAGGCGCGAGCTGATGCGAGGGCTGCGCGCCCTTGCCCGCAACGCACAACGTTGCGAGAGCGGGGGGAAGGCGCGCAGCGCCTCGGGGGGGTATCCCACCTCATACCCCTACGCTGTGCCGCACCGCATCGGCAGAGTGTGCAAAGTACCGCGTGGCCAGCACGTCCGACAGGCCCAGGGAACCGCGCACGCAGCGTTCCAGGTAGTCCTCCAGCGCGGCGTAGCGGCCGTCGGCGTCCTGGGTGCACAGGATGGGAAGAGACAGCTCTGCCACGTCGGGGATGCCCGCGTTGGCCGACTCCCCCACTGTGCCTGCGGCCGCTTCGATCTTGGCAATGCGCCCGCGCAGCGTTTGCGCCACCCAGGCCAGCGACCGGGGGTTGTCGCGGTCGATCACCAGCAGGTCCAGCAGCGCCGGCATGTCGCGCCGCAGCTGGTATTGCGCGTGGAAGGTGATGGTGCTGTCGAACAGCGCCAGCATGGCCTCAAAGCCGCTTTCGTCGAACACGGCGCCCGTTTGCAACCCGCTGTGCAGCGCCGCCGCCAGAAAGCCCAGGCGCTCCAGGTGCCGGCCGATGGACAGCAGCCGCCAGCCGTCGTCGCGCGTCATGCGGTCGGTCTGCTGGCCGGTCATGGCGGCGGTGCGGCCACTCAAGGCTTCCAGCTGGCGCAGCGCATCCAGGTGCGAGTAGTCGTGATCCCCGTCGCCGTGGGCATCGTCACCTGTGTGGGGCTGCGCAAAAAATTCCGCCTCGGTGCTCACGATCAGGTGCCAATGCTCCTGCGACAGCCGGTCGCGCACGGCCGAGGCGGCACCGACGATGCCGCGCAGGTTGTAGCCCACGCTGGTCACCTGCGCGGGCTGTGCCAGGCCCGCCACCAGCGATCGTTCAAAAACGCGCCGCGCCTGCGTGGCCGGCGGCACGGAGGGCAGCACCAGCCCCTGGCTCACGGCCAGCGTGCTCAGCCACGCCAGCAGGGGCTGGGACGACTGCTCTTCACCATTGAGCCGCTGCAACGTGATGCCCGCCAGACGCGTGGTGTTTTCGGTGCGCTCGGTGTAGCGGCCCAGCCAGAAAAGGTTCTCGGCCGCGCGGCTTGTGACCTGGCGGCTGCGGTGCACCACGGCGGGCGCAGCCTGGTTGTGCGCCAGCAGCGTGGTGGTGTCCACCGGTCCGCCGGTCTGCACCCACACGTCGGCGCTGCTGCCGCCGCGCTGCATGGAGGTAATCTCGCGATCGTCGTTGGCGATGCGCGCCAGCCCTCCGGGCAGCACGCGCCACGACTGCGGCCCGTCGCAGACCGCAAAAACGCGCAGCATGACGGAGCGCGGCGCAATGTGGCCGCCAACTGCTCCTGGCCCCGGGCCGTCACCGCTGCCGGGGCGCCAGGTGGGCATCTGCGACAGCGGCTGGTAGGCCTGCAAGGTGTATTCGTCGCCCTGGGCCTGGATGCGCGCTGCCCATTCGGCGAGGTCTTGTGCCGACAGCATGCCGCCCAGCACGGGTGGGCGCTGCAGGTTGGGCCAGGTGGGGCGTATCACGCTGTGGAGCAGCTGCGGCAGCACGGCCTGCTGGGCCGCCTGCTCGCCGCACCACCACGTCGGCAGGGACGGTAGCGCCAGTTCTTCGCCCAGCAGATGACGGCTTAGCGCGGGCATGAAGCCCAGCAGCGCGGATGATTCGAGAAACGCCGAGCCAGGCGCATTGGCCACCAGCACATTGCCTGCGCGGATGGCCTGCAGCAGACCGGGCACGCCCAGGCGCGAGTCGCTGCGCAGCTCCAGCGGGTCCAGAAACTCGTCGTCCAGGCGCTTGAGGATGCCGTGCACCGGCTGCAGGCCGTGCAGCGTCTTGAGGTACAGGCGCGCATCGCGCACGGTGAGGTCGTTGCCCTCCACCAGCGTGAGGCCCAGGTAGCGAGCCAGGTAGGCGTGCTCGAAGTAAGTCTCGTTGTACGGGCCGGGCGTGAGCAGCACGATGCGCGCATCCGCCCCCGCCGGGCTCATCTGCCGCAGCCCGTCGAGCAGTGCGCGGTAGGTGGCGGCCAGGCGCTGCACATGCATCTGGCTGAACGCCTCGGGGAACAGGCGCGAGATGAGCAGCCGGTTTTCCAGCAAATACCCCAGGCCCGATGGCGCCTGCGTGCGCTGCGTGACGACCCACCAGCTGCCCTGCGCGTCACGCGCCATGTCGAAGGCTGCAATCGGCAGGTGCGTGCCGCCCACGGGCTGCACGCCATGCATGGGGCGCAGGTAGCCGGGGTGGCCCTGCACCAGCGCGCTGGGCAGCAGGCCCGTGCGCAGCAACTCCTGCGGGCCATAGACATCGGCCATCACGCGGTCGAGCAGGCGGGCGCGCTGCAGCACGCCGCGTTCGATAAGCGCCCAGTCGTGCTGCGACAGGATCAGCGGGAACAGGTCCACCGACCAGGGCCGCTGCGGGCCGTCGGCGTCGGCATAGACGTTGTAGGTGATGCCGTTGTCGCGCACCTGGCGCTGCAGGCTCGCCATGCGCCGATCCAGGTCGGGGAAGCCTTCAGGCCCCAGTTGTTCAAAAAAATCGGCCCATGGGCGCGACAGGCCTTGGTTATTTGCTATTGAAATGGGAGCTGATGTAGCGCCTGCGATGCGGTCGGTGGGAGCCGTGCGCGCGGGGGCCGCAGCGCCCCGCAGCTCGTCAAAATGCCCCGCCGCAGCGGTGGGCGCCAGCGCAGCAGCCAGCTGGGCCGCGCTTTCGGGGAGGTCGGTGGGCAAGAGGCGGTCGTTGGGGTTTGTCACTGCACTCGATTTTCGGGCATTTGGTCTCCGGCACTCTGCGGGTTACCCACCCCGTCGAAAACGGCACGGCCCAGGCCAGAGATGCCGAGCAAGGGTCGCCCCGCAGCGAGGGCGTCGCCCCCCCTGGGGGGAAGGCGCGCAGCGACTCAGGGGGCTTCTCTACGGCCTCATTTTTCGCCGCAGATCCAGCGTGAACGGAAACTCCCGGCTGCCCGGCAGCTCAATCGTCGCCGGCGGCACCGCCAGCCGCCCCGGCGTGTGCCCCATGCGCGAGAAGCGCGCCAGGCGGCGGCTTTCGGCCTCATACGCGTTGACCGGAAAGGTGTCGTAGTTGCGCCCGCCCGGGTGGGCCACGTGGTACTGGCAGCCGCCCAGCGAGCGGTTCATCCAGGTGTCCACAATGTCGAAGGTGAGCGGTGCATGGGCGCCAATGGTCGGGTGCAGGGCCGAGGGCGGGTTCCAGGCCTTGTAGCGCACACCCGCCACAAACTCACCGGTGGTGCCTGTGCTTTGCAGCGGCAGCGGCTGGCCGTTGACGGTGACGACATGGCGGCTTTCGTTCATGCCCGTCACGCGCACCTCGATGCGCTCCAGCGACGAGTCCACGTAGCGCACGGTGCCCCCGGCCGAGCCTTCCTCGCCCATCACATGCCAGGGCTCCAGCGCATTGCGCAGGGTCAGCTCCACGCCCATCGATTTCACCGTGCCGACCATGGGGAAGCGGAACTCGAACTGCGGTGCAAACCAGGCGGGGTCGAACGCGTAGCCTGCGGCATTCATCTCGGCCACCACGTCGTGCATGTCCTGCTGGATGAAGGTGGGCAGCATCCAGCGGTCGTGCAGCTCAGTGCCCCAGCGGGCGGCGGGGGCGCGGTAGGGCGCCTTCCAGAAGCGGGCGATCAAGGCGCGCAGCAGCAGCTGCTGCACCACGCTCATGTGGGCGTGGGGCGGCATCTCAAAGGCGCGCAGCTCCAGCAGCCCCAGGCGGCCCGTGCTGCTGTCGGGCGAGAACATCTTGTCGATGCTGAACTCGCTGCGGTGCGTGTTGCCCGTCACATCCACCAGGATGTTGCGCAGCGTGCGGTCCACCAGCCAGGGCGGCATATCCTGGCCGTAGATCGCGCGGTTGGCCTCGATCTCGCGCAGGGCAATCTCCAGCTCGTACAACTGGTCGTTGCGCGCCTCGTCCACGCGGGGCGACTGGCTGGTGGGGCCGATGAACAGGCCGCTGAACAGATAACTCAGGCTCGGGTGGTTGTGCCAGTACAGCAGCAGGCTGGCCAGCAGCTCGGGCTTGCGCAAGAAGGGCGAGTCGGCCGGTGTAGCGCCGCCCATCACAAAGTGGTTGCCCCCGCCGGTGCCGGTGTGGCGGCCATCGGTCATGAACTTCTCGGCCGACAGGCGCGTCTCCCACGCGGCCTGGTACAGAAACTCGGTGTGCTGCACCAGCTCCTTCCAGTGGGTGGCGGGGTGGATGTTCACCTCGATCACGCCGGGGTCGGGCGTGACGGCCAGCACCTTCAGGCGTGCGTCGCGCGGGGGCGGGTAGCCTTCGAGCACGATCTTCATGCCCAGCTCTTCGGCCGTGGCTTCGATGGCGGCCAGCAGGTCCAGGTAGTCGTCCAGGCGTGCCAGGGGCGGCATGAAGACGTACAAAACGCCGTACTTCTCGCCCACCTTCTCGGCCTTGGGGCCGCTAGCGCGGCGTGGGTCGCGCACCTCCACGCACAGGGCCGTACGCGACAGGCCTGCGGCCGACTGGAACTTGCCCGGGGGCTGCATGCCCGCATGGGGGTCGGGCTGCCCGGCCTGGCGTGCGTGGTCGCCGCCTGCGGTGCCTTGCGCCATGCGGCGTGCCTCGCCCGGCGCGGTGGCACCCGCCAGGTAGGGCAGGTCACGGTCGCCGGTGACCGGGCCCGCTGGAATGGAATACCGCGCCCGCAGCGTGGTCGCAGCGGGCAGCGGGCCCTGGGGTGCAGTCGGGTCGTGCGGGATCAGGTGCTCGGTGTCCGATGCCTTCACCCAGGGCAGGGCGTCCAGCGGCAGGCGGTAGCCCATGGGCGAATCGCCGGGGATGAGCAGCATGCGGTCGTCGCGGAAGAACCACGGCCCGGTGCTCCATACGCTGCCTGCCAGCGTGCCATTGCCTACGCCCGCCTGCAGCGGCAGCACATAGCCCACCACGCTGTCGAGCTTTTGCTCGAACACGCGGCGCAAGCGGGCGCGCTCCAGCTCGTCGTCCAGGCGTGCGTCGAACGGGTCTACGTTGATGGGCAGGCGCCGCTCGCGCCACAGGTAGTAGAAGGTGTCTTCGTAGCCTGGCTGGATGTAGCGATCAGTGATGCCCAGCCTGCGCGTGAGGTGGCGCACAAAGCGTTCGGCGTCGGCGCTGGTGTAGTGCGAGGGGTTGCGTTCATCGGCAAACAGCGCGGGGTTCTGCCACGCGGGCTGGCCGTCGGCGCGCCAGCAGATCGACAGCGCCCAGCGCGGCAGTTGCTCGCCCGGGTACCACTTGCCCTGGCCAAAGTGCAGAAAGCCGCCCTGGCCGTACTCGGCGCGCAGCTTGTGCGTGAGTTCGGTGGCAAAGCCGCGTTTGGTGGGGCCCAGCGCGTCGGTGTTCCATTCGGGCGCATCGCGGTCGCCCACGGCCACAAAGGTGGGCTCGCCGCCCATGGTCAGGCGCACGTCGCCCGCCACCAGGTCGGCGTCCACCTGCTCGCCCAGCGCCAGCACGGCCTGCCACTGGTCTTCGGTGTAGGGCTTGGTCACGCGGGGCGATTCAAAGATGCGCGTCACGCGCATCTCGTGGCTGAACTCCACCTCGGCCTTGTCCACGCCGCCTTCAATCGGCGCGGCGCCCGAGGGCTGGGGTGTGCAGGCCAGCGGGATATGGCCCTCGCCCGCCATCAGGCCGCTGGTGGCATCCAGGCCGATCCAGCCCGCGCCGGGCAGGTAGACCTCGCACCAAGCGTGCAGGTCGGTGAAGTCGTGGTCGGTGCCGCTGGGGCCATCGAGCGCCTTCACGTCGGGTGTGAGCTGGATCAGGTAGCCCGACACAAACCGCGCCGCCAGGCCCAGGTGGCGCAGCAGCTGCACCAGCAGCCAGCCCGAGTCGCGGCACGAGCCGCTGGCCTTTTGCAACGTTTCCTCGGGCGTCTGCACGCCGGGTTCCATGCGGATCAGGTAGCGGATGTCTTGCGATACCTGCTGGTTGAGCTTGACAAGGAAATCGATGGTGCGCTGCTTGCTGCGGTCCACCTTGTCCAGATAGGCCTGCACCAGCGGTGTCATCGGGTCGGTGGCCAGGTAGGGCGCCAGCTCCTGCTGCACATCGCTGTTGTACTTGAAAGGGATGTTCTCGGCCTCGGGCTCCAGGAAGAAGTCGAAGGGGTTGTACACCGCCATCTCCACCACCAGGTCCACCGTGACCTTGAACTCGCGCGTCTTCTCGGGGAAGACCAGCCGCGCCTGGTAGTTGGCAAACGGGTCCTGCTGCCAGTTGATGAAGTGCTGCGCAGGCTCGACCTTGAGCGAATACGAAATCACATTGCTGCGGCAATGGGGCGCAGGCCGCAATCGAATGGTCTGCGGCCCGAGGCCGACCAGCCGGTCGTATTGGTAATGCGTGACGTGGTGGAGCGCGGCGTGGATGGGCATGCAGGCCATGCTAGCAAGTCCCGAGCCATCGCGGGCAACTATTCCGGGGGCGGTGACAAGCGGTCATCGGCTGTTCACAATGTGCGGTCCGTGCCCCGCTGCCGGGGCTGTCTGCATGCTTCTCATCGCGCACCAACTTGGTGATGCCTCTTTCACCCATGTCCCACTCCCCCCAACTCCTGCTCCTCCCCGGCCTGGCCGCCGATGAACGCATGTGGCGCGGCGTGCTGCAGCTGCTGCCCGCCGCGCTGCGCCCCGAGGTCGCCACCGCCCACCAGGATGTGAACCTGCACCGCATCGAGGACTTTGCCGCCCGCCTGCTGGCGCAGCACGCGGGGCCACTGGTGCTGGCCGGTGCGTCGATGGGCGGCATGGTCGCCATGGAGGCCGCGCGCCAAGCGCCGCAGCGTGTGGCAGGGCTCGCGCTGCTGGGCACCACCGCACGGCCCGAGACGCCCGACATGCGCGCCCTGCGCGAAGGCGCCATTGAGCTGTTTGAACAGGGCCGGGTGCGCGAGGTCATAGAGCCCAACGTGGCCCTGGCCTTCCACCCCGTGAACGCCGCCAACGCGGACCTGGTGCAGGCCTACCTGAACTTTGTGCTGGACGCGGGCCCCGAACACCTGGTGCGCCAGAACCGCGCCGTGATCCACCGGCCCGATGCGCGGTTGCACCTGCCCCAGCTGGCGTGCCCCGTGCTGGTGGTGTGTGGCGCGGCCGACCAGCTCACGCCGCCCGAATGCTCGGCGGAGATTGCGGCGCTGGTGCCCGGCGCCGAGCACCACCTGCTGCCCGACAGCGGCCACATGCTGACCATGGAGCAGCCCGAGGTGGTGACCCGCTTGCTGGTGCAGTGGCTGGGCCGCAACGGGTGGATTTGATCCGGGGTCTGAGGCCTTTTTGGCCCCTGCCGCGCGATGGGTAAGCGCTGATAGCTATGAAATTGGTAGCTAATCAAAACTCCAGGTTGTCAATCAGCCGTGTGCTGCCCAGCCGCGCGGCGCCCAGTGCCACCAGCGTGCCCGCCGCATCGCTGGCTGTGGCGGGCAACAGGTCGGCGCGGCGGCGCACGGTGAGGTAGTCGGGCGCCCAGCCGCGTGCGCGCAGGGCGTCCAGGGCCAATGTCTCCAGCAGGTTGCGGTCGCTCGGGGCGGTGCCCAGCCACTGCTGCGCCAGCCGCTGCAAAGCTTGCGACAGGGCCACGGCCTCTTGCCGCTCTTCCAGGCCCAGGTAGCCGTTGCGCGAGCTCAGCGCCAGCCCGTCGGCCGCGCGGCAGGTCTCGCCCGCCACGATGTCGATGGGCAGCGCAAACTGCCGCACCATGTGGCGAATCACCATGAGCTGCTGGTAGTCCTTCTTGCCAAACACGGCCGTGCCGCTGGTCTGGCCCAGCACGCAGGCAAACAGCTTCATCACCACCGTGCTCACGCCCACAAAAAAGCCGGGGCGGAAATGGCCTTCCAGCATGTCGGCGAGCTGCGGGTCGGGGTGCACCTTGAAGGTCTGGGGCTCGGGGTACAGGTCGGCCTCGCGCGGGGCAAACAGCACATCACAACCGGCGGCCTGCAGCTGTGCACAGTCGGCCTCCCAGGTGCGGGGGTAGCTGTCAAAGTCCTCGTGCGGCAAGAACTGCAGGCGGTTCACAAAGATGCTGGCCACGGTCACATCGCCCAGGGGCTTGGTCTGGCGCACCAGGGCAATGTGCCCCTCATGCAGATTGCCCATGGTGGGCACAAAGGCGGGACGGCGGTAGGGGGCCAGGGCCTGGCGCAGGTCGGCAACGGAGCGGGCAATCAGCATGGGTTCGGAGGGGGCAGAAAAAAGGAAGGAAAAGGGCTTACCAGGCGTGTACAGCGTTGTCCGGGAAGCGCCCTTGTTTCACGGCCTGCACATAGGCCTCCATGGCGCCGCGCACGCTGCCCGCGTCCTGCATGAAGTTGTGGACGAACTTCGGCATCTTTCCGAGGTTCATGCCCAGCATGTCGTGCAACACCAGCACCTGCCCGGCCGTGCCGTTGCCCGCGCCAATGCCGATGGTGTGGCAGTGCGGCAGCTCGGTCGTGATGTCTGCGGCCAGCACGGCGGGCACCATCTCCAGCACCAGCATGGCGGCGCCTGCGTCCTGCAGTTCATGGGCCTCTTTGCGCAGCGTGCGGGCAGCATCGTCGGTTTTGCCCTGCACGCGGTAGCCACCCAGCGCGTGCACCGTCTGCGGCGTTAGGCCCAGGTGGGCACACACCGGCACGCCGCGCTGCACCAGAAACTCCACCGTGGGCGCTGTCCAGCCACCGCCTTCGAGCTTGACCATGTGTGCACCCGCCTGCATCAACACGCAGGCGCTGCGCAGCGCCTGCTCGCGGCTTTCGGCATAGGTGCCGTAGGGCAGGTCGGCCACCAGCCAGGCGGTGCCCTGCGCGCGGTGCAGGCCGCGCGCCACGCTGGCCGTGTGGTAGGCCATGGTGTCGAGCAGCACGCCCACCGTGCTGGGCAGGCCCTGGCACACCATGCCCAGCGAGTCGCCCACCAAAATGCATTCCACCCCCGCCGCATCGGCCACGGCCGCAAAGGTGGCGTCGTAGGCGGTGAGCATGGTGATCTTCTCGCCTGCAGCGCGCATCTGCGCCAGGCGCGGCAGGCTCACGGGCTTGCGCTGGGGCAGGGGCGATGCAGGCGGCAGCGTGCCGTAGGGCGTGGTGGATGCTGGCGCCGTGTGGCTGGGGGCGGTCATGGGGCTCGCGAGGGGGCAAAAAAGTGCCGCGAGTCTAGGGGACCAATACTGGGTGTACTTACGGTCTGGCACCAGTGCAGAAGCGGGCCTGTGCTGGTGCCGTGGCCTTTGTGTTCCCGGTATGCTCGCGGCCCATGACAGCAGCGTTACACCCCGCGAAGACATCCATGCAAGCTACCGAAGTGATGGCCCTGGCCCAGGCCGATGTGGCCCGCGCCCTGGCCGAAGACGTGGGCGCCGGCGACCTTACGGCCGGACTCATCGACCCCGCCCGCCGCGCCCGCGCCCGCATCCTGGCGCGCGAAGAGGCCGTCATCTGCGGTGCGCCTTGGGCCGAGGCCGCGCTGCGCGCGCTGGACCCGTCGGTGCAAATCACTTGGCACGTGGCCGAAGGCCAGCGTTGCGCCGCCGACCAGGTGGTGCTGGAAATGGAGGGCCAGGCCCGCGCACTGCTCAGTGCCGAGCGCACCGCCCTCAACTTTTTGCAGCTGCTGTCGGCAGTCGCCACCAAGACGCGCACCTATGTGGACATGGCGGCCGGCACCCGCGCGCAGATCGTGGACACACGCAAGACCCTCCCCGGCCTGCGACTGGCGCAAAAGTACGCGGTGCGCGTGGGCGGCGGCACCAACCACCGCATCGGCCTGCACGACGCCGTGCTGATCAAGGAGAACCACATCGCCGCCGCTGGCGGAGTGACGGCCGTTCTGAAAGCCGCGCAGACCGTGGCGGCGCATGCAAAGTTCATCGAGATCGAAGTCGAAACGCTGGAGCAGCTCGCCGAGGCGCTGGACGCGGGGGCGAAGATGGTGCTGCTGGACAACATGCCGCTGCCCACGCTGCGCGAGGCGGTGCACATCAATGCCGGCCGCGCGATTCTCGAAATCTCCGGCGGCGTCACGCTCGACGGCCTGCGCGAATTGGCCGAGACGGGCGTGGACCGCATCTCCATCGGCACGCTGACCAAGGACGTGAAGGCCACGGACTTTTCGATGCGCCTGCAGGAGCTGGCATGAGCGCCGCGCCGGGCCGCCCCAAGCAAGCTCGCACCGCAGGCGAAGCCGAAGGTACACCAGTGAGCACCGCAACCCTGAACCGCATCGACGTCGAGTACGAGCAGCCCGACGAGGCGGCATCGGGCGGCGTCTGCTCCACCAAACACGCCTGGGCGGGCGTGCCAGCCGAGCCCACGCAGGCCGAGCGCACGGCGCTCAAAGACAAGATTCGCCGCCTGCTCAAAGAGAAGAACGCGGTCATGGTCTCGCATTACTACGTGCACCCCGACCTGCAGGATCTGGCCGAGGAAACCGGCGGCATTGTGAGCGATTCGCTGGAGATGGCGCGCTTCGGACGCGACCATGCCGCGCAGACCCTGGTGGTGAGCGGCGTGCGCTTCATGGGCGAGACGGCCAAGATCCTGAGCCCCGAGAAGACCGTGCTCATGCCCGACCTGGACGCCACCTGCTCGCTGGACCTGGGCTGCCCTATCGACGAATTCAGCGCGTTTTGCGACGCGCACCCGGACCGCACCGTGGTGGTGTACGCCAACACCAGCGCGGCCGTGAAGGCGCGGGCCGACTGGCTGGTCACCTCCAGCTGCGCGTTGGAGATCGTGGGCGCGCTGCATGCCGCAGGCCAGAAAATTCTGTGGGCGCCCGACCGCCACCTGGGCGCCTACATCCAGCGTGAGACGGGTGCCGACATGGTGTTCTGGAACGGTGCCTGCATCGTGCACGACGAATTCAAGGCCCTGGAGCTGGAGCTGCTGAAAAAAGAGCACCCGAACGCCAAGGTGCTGGTGCACCCCGAAAGCCCCGCCGACGTGGTGGCCCTGGCCGATGCCGTGGGCTCCACCAGCGCCATCCTGAAGGCTGCGCGCGAGATGGATGCCACCGAATTCATCGTGGCCACCGACAACGGCATGATGCACAAGCTGCGCACACTCAACCCCGGCAAGACGTTTTACGAAGCGCCCACGGCTGGCAACAGCGCCACCTGCAAGAGCTGCGCGCATTGCCCCTGGATGGCGATGAACGGCCTGGCCGACGTGGCCCGCGTGCTGGAGACCGGCGCCAACGCCATCCACGTGGACCCTGCGCTCATCCCGCGTGCGCGCCAACCGATTGACCGCATGCTTGCGTTCACTGCCGCCTTGAAAAAAGGGGAACCTGTGGCAACGTTGGTGCCTCACCTCGGGGCAGCTTGACAATGAGATCGCTTCATTTTTGATAGCTGCTAGCGCTTGTTTGTAAAGCGCTGGAGCCTGTTTTGAATCATATTTCTCGCATTGACTTCACGCCGGCGCTGGACGCTGGGGCGCCGCGACTGCGCCATGCCTTCAGTGCGCCGCGCGCCGTGTTGGTGGCCCAGGCCCTGGACGAGGTGCGCCCCGTGCTCGCCGCGGTGCACGCCGCCGCGCAGCGCGGCCAGTGGTGCGTAGGCCATGTGCGCTACGAGGCCGCGCCCGCGTTTGACGCCGCCTTGCAAACCCATGTGGCAGACGGCCCGCTGGCCTGGTTTGCGGTGTACGACACCGCGCTGCCCTGGCCAGACGACGCGCCCGCGCCCGCACCCGCAGATGCCGCCCAGGTGGCGTGGAACGACGGCCTTGCGCGCGAAGACTTTGACGCCGCCATGGACCGCATCCAGCGCGCGATTGCGGCGGGCGAGCTGTACCAGGTCAACTACACCGCGCCCTTCACCGGGCAATTGCAGCAGGGCAGTGCCGACGCGCTGTTTGCCGCGCTGCACCGCGCCCAGCCCGGCGGCTACGCCGCCCACATTGACGCAGGCGACGAGCAGGTACTGTCGGTCTCGCCCGAGCTGTTCTTCGATTGGCGGGATGATGACGACGCCGAGGGCGGCCACATCATCGCGCGGCCGATGAAGGGCACGGCCCCGCGCGGCGCCACGCCCGAGCAGGACGCCGCACACGCCGAGCACCTGCGCACGGCGCCCAAGGAGCGCGCCGAGAACGTGATGATCGTGGACCTGCTGCGTAACGACCTTTCGCGCATTGCGCTGCCGCACACGGTGCAGGTGCCCACGCTGTTCCACACCCAGCCGCTGCCCACGGTGTGGCAAATGACGTCGGACGTGACCGCGCGCACGCGGCCCGGCACCACGCTGGCCGATGTGTTTGCGGCGCTGTTCCCGTGCGGGTCCGTCACTGGCGCGCCCAAGGTGCGCGCCATGCAGCTGATCCGCGACCTGGAGGCCGGTCCCCGGGGCGTGTACTGCGGCGCGGTGGGCGTGGTGCGGCCTGTGGAGGGCGGCGCAGGCCCCGAGGGCCTGCACCGCGTGGCTGCCACCTTCAACGTGCCCATCCGCACCGTGGTGCTGCGGGGCAAGGCAACGGACGCGGGCACCGGCCCCGGCCCGGCGCCCATGCGGGCTACGTGCGGCATCGGCAGCGGCATTACCTCGGGCGCAGAGGCCGCGGGGGAGTGGGCCGAATGGCGGCACAAGCGCGCGTTTGTGGAGCGCGCGAGCGCGCCCTTCGAGATTCTGGAAACCCTGGGCCTGCACCACGGCAAGTTCCACCACGCCGACCTGCACGTGCGCCGCATGGGCGAGGCCGCCGCGCATTTTGGCTACCCCTTCAACGCGCACGCGGTGCGCCAGGAGCTGCAGATTGCCGCCCTGCAGCACCGCGACGGCGACTGGCGCGTGCGCCTGCTGCTGGCCGCCGACGGCAGCGCGCGTGCCGAGGGCTTTGCATTGCACCCCACCGAAGAGCCGGTGCGCCTGGCGCTGGCCACGCGCCCGTTTGACGACGCGCAAAGCGAGTTCGTGCGCTACAAAACCACCCGCCGCGCGCACTACGCAGCGTTTGCCCCCACGGCGCCCGGCGTGTTCGACACGCTGCTGTGGAACGCTGCGGGCGAGATCACCGAAACCACCTTCGGCAATATCGCCGCGCTGGTGGACGGCACCTGGATCACGCCGCCCCTGTCGTGTGGCCTGCTGCCCGGCGTGGGCCGCGCCGTGGCCCTGCGCGACGGCCGTGTGCAAGAAGCCGTGCTGCACCGCGACGCCCTCGCGCGCGTGCAGGAATGGGCCTTCATCAACAGTCTGCGCGGCTGGCTGGCGGCCACGCTGGAGTGGCCGGGCCGCTAACCTCTGCGGCGTATAGGGATTGCGGTGAGGCGCTGTGCGTGTGCGCTGTATCTCGACCCTCTCCTGTGTTGGCGCAAAGGGGTGCTGCGCCCAGCGGAAGATGGGCAATTTATGGATAAAAAGGGCTGTAGCGCTTATCTGGAAAGCGCTAAGTGCTATCTTTTTTGATGGTCTAAGTATGTTTGCCGCAGCCCGCTGAGCAAGCGAAGCCACGGGTTTGCGGTCGTTCGCTGCGCGCCGGGGCTGCTTTATTGCACACGTCGCAACACCCCGTGCGCTTGCTTACACCGCATGGCGCGATGCCGACGCGCCTATAGGCATGCGCCTACACAACGCACCCCGCGCCGCTTCGAACATGGATTCACACACGGCATCAATGCCATCTCATCTCGTTTGCTGATGGAGTCGTGTGCTGCTTTTGAACATTCATCCACGTCCAAGGAGCCAAGCCATGCAAAACCAGAACCCCCAGAACCAGCAGAACCAGAACAACCCCCAGAACGCGCAACAAAACCAGCAGAACCCTCAGCAAGGCCAACAGGGTCAGCAAGGTCAGCAGGGCCAGCAAAATCAGCAGCAGGACCAGCAGAACCAGCGCCAAAGCCAGCAGAACCAGCAGCAGGACAACCAACGCCAACAGGGCCAGCAGAACGCTGAGCGTGACCAGGGCAACCCAGGCCAGGGCCAGCAGCGCCAAGCCGAGCAAAGCATCGGCACGGGCCAGGGCCCGCAGCAGGGCGGCTCGCAAGGCGGCAACAACCCTGGCAATGCCGACATTGGCCAGAACGGTCAGGGCCAGCGCGGGCAGCAGCAGCCCGGCGGCCGGTCTTCCAACGACCAGCAGATCTGACAGCCCCACGGAGCGAGGCCGTTGTGCGCATCTGCCGCACACGGCTTTTCCCTTTTGTGTTGAAAGACCAGGAGGACCCTTCATGGGCTACCGAGACAGTGACCAGACCAGCGGGGGCGTAAGCCACAGCATGGGCCGGGATGCAGGCGACCTGCGCCATGACCAGCGCGGTCATTCTGTGGGCGATGCGTACCAGGACCACGGACATGGCGGCGCCTATGGCTTCTTGCGCAACAGCCCCGGCGGGCGACTCCCGGGCAGTGCGAGTGGACCCCACGACGAGGACCGCCAGTGGCGGGACGAAGCGTTGCGCCTGCTGGACGAGGACTACGACGCATGGCGCCAGGAGCGCTACCAGAGCTACCAGAAGTCTGCCCAAGGCTTTGCAGGTGCCCCGGCCAACCCCTACGCTGGACCTCCCTCGCGCAGCGTGCGGACCGGCAACAGCGGCAGCACCAGCAGCAAGGGCAAGGGGCCGCTGCGCTGATCTTTCTTTCCGTGCGCGCGGGCGTTGGTGCCACGGTGCCTGGCCCGCCCGATGCCGCGACGGGGCGGTAGCGCACAAGAACCACCCCCATCACACCAAGGAGCATTCCCATGGCCCGATGCGAAACCTGCGGCAACGACTACGACCGGACTTTTGAGGTCCACATGGAAGGCAAGACCCACACCTTCGACAGCTTCGAATGCGCGATCTATGAACTGGCGCCCCGCTGCGCACACTGCAGCGTACCCATCGTGGGCCACGGTGTGCAAAAGGACGACGTGCTCTTTTGCTGCAACCACTGCGCCACCGCAGTGGGCGTGCACGAGCTACGCGATCGCGCCTGACTTTGGCTTTTTGCGGGCCGCCAAACCTGCCGCATAAGCTCAGGCGGCATGCGACCCACCCACCACCATCCCAAGGAGTAACCCATGCAAACCGTATCTGAAGTCATGACCCGCGGCGTACGCACCATGGCCCCTACCGACTCCGTGACGGTAGCCGCGCAGGCCATGCGCGAACTCGATGTGGGCTCGCTGCCCGTGTGCGACGGCGTGCGCCTGGTCGGCATGGTGACCGACCGCGACATCGTCGTGCGCGGTGTGGCCGAAGAGCGCGCCAACGCCCCGCTGCGCGAGGTCATGTCCGAAGGCCTGCTGTACTGCCGCGAGGATGACCCGGTGGATTCGGCCCTGGAATCCATGCGCAGCCAGCAGGTGCGCCGCCTGCCGGTGGTGGACAAGGACAAGCGCCTGGTAGGCATCTTGTCGCTGGGCGACGTAGCCACCAAGGCCGAGGGCAGCGACACCGAGGAAGCCATCCGCGGTATCTCCGAACCGTCGGAGCCTGATCGCAGCCACCAGTCAGCCGCCAGCGGCGCGGCCGGTGGCGGGCAGACGCGCTGAGCGCGTGGCCTGCCATTGTTTCTTTCTCTTCTCTCCCTCTTCGCTTTGTTCCAGGACCCTCGCCATGACACCGCCTACCACCGTTGATGACACCATCACCACCGATTCGCCCACTGCCAAGAACACTGCAGAGCGCCAGCGCAAGATCCAGGCCGAGCAGGACCAGCGCGACGCGCAGCAGAAGCAGAAGAAAAAGGAGCAGCCCACCGGCCAGGGCAAGGAACAGGAGTCCAAGGCCGCCCCCGGCCCAGGCCGCGAGGAGCCCGCGCCGCCCCTGCCCCGCCAGCACCTGACCAAGCCCGGCCGCGAAAGCGAGATGGAGCTGCAGCCCCGCTCCGACGCGCCGCACTATCGTGGCAGCGGCAAGCTGCAGGGCAAGGCCGTGCTGGTCACGGGGGGCGATTCGGGCATCGGCCGCGCGGTGGCCGTGCTGTGCGCGCGCGAGGGCGCCGACGTGGCCATCGCCTACCTGGATTCGCACGACGATGCGCGCAAGACCTGTGCGCTGATCGAGGCCGAGGGCACACGCAGCCTCGCCGTGGCAGGCGACGTGAAGGACGCGGAGTTCTGCCAAGGCGCGGTCCAGAAGGTGGTGTCCAGCTTTGGCAAGCTCAACGTGCTGGTGAACAACGCGGCCTTCCAGGAGCATGCGGCGTCGCTCGAAGAGCTGAGCGAGGAGCGCTTTGACGAAACCTTCCGCATCAACATCTACGGCTACTTCCACATGGCCAAGGCCGCGCTGCCGCACCTGCAGCGCGGGGATTCCATCATCAACACGGGGTCGGTCACGGGGCTCAAGGGCAGCAAGGAGCTGCTGGACTATTCGGCCACCAAAGGCGCGATCCACGCCTTCACCAAGGCGCTTGCCCACAACCTGGTGGAGCGCGGCATCCGCGTGAACGCGGTGGCGCCAGGGCCGGTGTGGACCCCGCTCAACCCGGCGGACAAGAACGCGGACGACATCGAAAAGTTTGGCGCCAGCACCGAACTGGGTCGCCCGGCGCAGCCTGAGGAGATTGCGCCTGCCTACGTGTTTCTGGCTGCGCCGTGCTGCTCCAGCTACATCACGGGCATCGTGTTGCCCATTACTGGTAACGCGGGTGACGGGGCGTAGGCCTTGATTTGTCGGGGCTTGCTAGCCTACAGCCGCTCTTTGGCGTACGAGCCCCGGTCCATGTCCACGATCTCCACGCTGAGTTGGACCATTACGCCTTGCGGGCGGGGCGTGCGCTCGCGCAGCACGGCGGCGATGAGATCGGAAAGTTCCTTTTTGGCCTCCGCTGTGCGGCCCGCCAGCAGGCGCAGCTGCGCATGGACGAAGGCGCGGTTGGCGGGGGCAATGCCGATTTCGAAACTGTCGGCCACGATGAAACGCGTCTTGAGGTCGGCCTCATCCTGTACCTGGGGGTGCGCGCACAGGGCACCGTTCAGGGCGGTCAGCGTGTCGGCCTCAGGGTAGTGGGGCAGGTTGGCGGAGTATTCGATGGTGAGGTGGGGCATGGGGTAGGGTTCGGTTCGGTCGATGGGATTCGACGCAGTTCTAAAGCGATGGTGCTGGAGCGCCGATGGCGCCGGCCAACAACCCTGGGGCCATCAGTGGCACCAGCCAGTTTAAGCTGCCGTTAAGAATGGCTCACAACGATCACATTGCTGCTTGCAGTGCAGCAATTTATTCATTCGTTGTATTTTCAAAGCCATGACCACCTTCCACCTGATTCAGAAATCCACCTTGCTTGCCCTTGCGCTGGCGGCCGCCACCTGGGCCCACGCGGAGGGGGGGCATGCCCACTGGGAATACACAGGCAAACACGGCGCTGCCCATTGGGGCGAGCTTGAGCCTGGCTTCGAGGCGTGTGCGCGGGGCGTGGCGCAAAGCCCCATCGACATTCGCAACAGCGTGAAAGAGGCGCTGCCCGTGCTGGACTTCCAGTACACCGCAGGCGCGCCCACGCTGGTCAACAACGGCCACACCGTGCAGGTGAACGTGCCCGCCGGCAGCAAGCTGGTGGTGGATGGCAAGGCGATGGAGTTGTTGCAGTTCCACTTCCACACCCCTAGCGAAGAGGCCATTGGCGGCAAGCACGCCGCCATGGTGGCTCACTTCGTGCACAAGGCCGAGGACGGCACCCTGGGCGTGGTGGCCGTGCTGATCCAGCCGGGCAAGACCAACGCCGCCTGGGCACCCATCTTTGCGCATCTGCCGCGCGTGGGCGAGCAGGTGACGGTGGACGGACTCACGCTGGACGTGAGCACCCTGTTGCCATCCAGGAGGGGCTACTACAGCTTTGCCGGCTCGCTGACCACACCGCCCTGCTCGGAGGGCGTGCAGTGGATGGTGCTGAAGGAGCCGGTGAAGCTCGGCGCGCAGCAGATCAAGCCCTTCCGCCAGCGCTACAGCGCCAATGCCCGCCCGCTGCAGCCCCTGCACGGCCGGGTGGTCAAAGAGAGCACCTGAGGCATCGCAAGACTCCTTGCGGCTGCGGCGCTGCAGGTTGCGCCTAAAGGGCAGCGGCGCAGTGCCGCAGCGCCGCGATCAGTGTGGCCACGTCGGCCTCAGTGTGCGCGGCCGACAGCGCAATGCGCAGGCGTGCTGTGCCCGCGGGCACCGTCGGCGGGCGGATGGCTGGCACCCACAGGCCCTGCGCGCGCAGCCCCTGCATCAGCGCCAGAGCGGCCTCGTTGCTGCCCACCACCAGCGCCTGTACCGGCGTGTGCGACGGCAGCAGGTGCCAGCCCAGGTGCGCGGGCAGGCTGGCCAGCCCGTTGCGCAGCTGTGCAATGCGGTCGGCCAGGTGGGTGCGGCGGTCGTCGGCCGCCTCCATCACGCGCAGGCTGGCCAGCAGGGCGCTGGCCAACAGCGGTGGCGCGGCGGTGGCAAAGATGTAGGTGCGTGTTTTTTGCAGCAGCCATTCGATGAGGGCTACATCACCCGCCACAAACGCACCGGCCACCCCGGCGGCCTTGCCCAGCGTGGCCATGTAGAGCACGCGGCGCGAGGCGTTTGCGCCCGTCAGCCCCGCCTGCGCCAAGCTGCCGCGCCCTTGCGGCCCCAGCACGCCGAAGCCGTGGGCATCGTCCAGCAGCAGAAGTGCGTCGTAGCGCTCGCACAAGGCGAGCAGGGCGGGGATGTCGATGAGGTCGCCGTCCATGCTGAACACCGCATCGCTGATGACCAGCTTGCGCCGCGCGGGACTGGCGGCAAGTTGTGCCTCCAGCGCGGCCAGGTCCGCATGCGGATAGCGGTGGATGGTGGCGCGCGACAGGCGGGCGCCGTCGATCAGGCAGGCGTGGTTGAGTGCATCGGAAAACAGCGCATCGCCGTCGCCCACCAGCGCCGGGATGATGCCGGTGTTGGTGGCATAGCCCGCATAGAAGTACAGCGCGCGGGGCAGCTGCGCGTAGGCGGCCAGTTCGTGTTCCAGCGCATCGTTGGCCGTGCTGTGGCCGCTGACCAGGGGCGATCCGCCGGAGCCCACGCCAAAGCGTTGCGTGGCATCGCACGCGGCCTGGGCCAGCGCGGGGTGGCTGGCCAGGCCCAGGTAGTCGTTGCTGCAAAAGGCCAGCAGCGGCTCGCCGTCCACCAGCAAGCGGGCGCCGCCAGCGGGCGCCACCACGCGGCGGCGGCGCAGCAGGTGGGCGGTCTCCAAGTCGGCCAGGCATGCGGGAATGTCGTCAAGCCACGAGGTCGCGGTCGAGGACATGGCAGCGATGGGCGCGGCGGTGGGCGAATGCATCACAGCCATGCAGGAGGCAGTTCCAGCACCAGGCTGCGCGGGTCGGGCAGGTCCTGGTAGGGCACCTCGGCCAACAGCGGAGCGCCCAGGCGCGCGCGCAGGTAGGCGATGTTGTCGCCCGCGGCTTCCATGCCGGGGTCCATGCGGTTGGCCACCCAGCCCGCCAGCGTGAGGCCGCGCGCGCGGATGGCCTCGGCCGTGAGCAGGGCGTGGTTCAGGCAGCCCAGGCGCAGGCCCACCACCAGCACCATCGGCAGGCCCAGAGCCACGGCCAGGTCGGCGCCGGTGAGCGTCTCGGTCAATGGCACGTGGAAGCCGCCCGCGCCCTCCACCACCACGGCATCGGCCTGAGCGGCCAGCGAGTGGTAGCTGCGCACGATGGCCTCCAGGTCAATTTCCACCCCGGCGCGCGCCGCTGCAATGTGGGGCGACAGCGGGTCGGGCAGCAGCACGGGGTTATCCAGCTCGGACGGCACGGCCAGGGTGGATGCCGCGCGCAGGGCAATAGCGTCTTCGCTGGCCCAGTCCTCGCCCCAGGGCACCAAGCCGGCGGCCACGGGCTTCATGCCCACCACCCGGCGGTGGTGGGGTGCCAGCGCGTGCAGCAGCCCGGCGGACACCAGCGTCTTGCCTACGCCCGTATCAGTGCCGGTTACAAAACATCCAATCATCAACTAACTCTACTCTTGCAGGGTGGCGTTCAGCGCATCGAGCGCGCCGCTGGCCAGGCATTGCACGGCCTCGTCGTCGAGCACATAGGGCGGCATGGCATACAGCGTTTTCCCGATCGGCCGCAGCACCAGCCCCCGCGCCATGGCGTGCTGGTGGTAGCGGCGGGAAAAGTCGGGCAGCGTGGTGTCCACATCCCAGGCCCAGATCATTCCGAGGCGGCGCGCATGGCGCACACGTGGATGCTGTGCCAAGGGTGCGCACGCCGCATCGATGCGTTGCGCCAGTGCCTTGTTGGCATTCAGCGCATCCAGCTGTTCAAACAGCTCCAGCGTGGCCAGCGCTGCGCGGCAGGCCAGGGGGTTGCCGGTGTACGAGTGTGAATGCAGAAAGCCGCGCGCCACATCGTCGTCGTAGAACGCGGCGTATACCACATCCGTGGTCAGCACGGCCGAGAGCGGCAGCGTGCCGCCAGTCAGTCCCTTGGACAGGCATATGAAATCCGGTCGGATGCCCGCCTGTTGGTGCGCGAACATCGTGCCCGTGCGGCCAAAGCCCACGGCGATCTCGTCCACCACCAAGTGCACTTCGTAGCGGTCGCACAGCGTGCGTGCCAGGCGCAGGTATTCGGGGTCGTGCATGGCCATGCCTGCGGCGCATTGCACCAGGGGCTCGACGATGAAGGCGGCGGTGGTGCTGTGGTGCTCCTGCAGCCATGCCTCCAGCGCCGCAGCAGCGCGCCGGGCTACATCCTGGGTGGTCTCGCCCGGGGCTGCACCGCGTGCATCGGGGCTGGGAACGGTGTCGGCCAGGCGCACCAGCGGGGCATAGGCCTCGCGGAAGATGGCAATGTCGGTCACCGCCAGCGCGCCCACGGTTTCGCCGTGGTAGCCACCGGCCAGGCCTACAAAGCGGCTTTTGGCGGGGCGGCCTGTGTTGCGCCAGTAGTGCGCGCTCATCTTGAGCGCGATCTCGGTGGCGGCTGCGCCGTCGCTGCCATAGAACGCATGGCCCAAGCCCGTGAGTGCGGCCAGGCGCTCGGACAGCTCCACCACAGGCGCATGGGTGAAGCCCGCCAGCATCACATGGTCCAGCTGGCCCAGCTGGTCCACCAGCGCGGCCTGGATGTGTGGGTGACTGTGGCCGAACAGGTTGACCCACCAGGAGCTGATGCCGTCCAGATAACGCCGGCCGTCGGTGCCATGGAGCCACGGGCCCTGGGCACGCGCTATGGCCACGGGCGGCTGCTCCTCGTGGCGCTTCATCTGCGTGCAGGGGTGCCAGACGCTGGCCAGGCTGCGGGCCACCAGAGCGTCGTGTGTCGGCTGTTGCATGTTTAGACGGCCTGCGTGGGAACGGCGTGGCGCAGCCCGGTCTGGCGGTTGTGCTCGTCCACAAACACCAGCTGCGGCCGGTGCGTGCCGACCTGGTCTTCATGCGCCTGCGCAAAGGCCGCAATGATGATGAGGTCGCCTGCGGAAGCGCGGCGTGCGGCCGAGCCATTCACCGAGATCATGCCGCTGCCGCGCTGGCCCTTGATGGCGTAGGTGACAAAACGCTCGCCGTTGTTGATGTTCCAGATGTGAATCTGCTCGTTCTCTGCGATGTTGGCCGCGTCGAGCAGGTCTTCGTCGATGGCGCAGGAGCCTTCGTAGTGCAGCTCGCACTGGGTCACGGCCACGCGGTGGATCTTGGATTTGAGCAGGGTGCGGAACATCGGGCTTCCTTCAATGAAGTCTGTGAATGGGGGGCCTGCCGGCGGCAGGGCCGTGATCGATCAGGGCTGCGGAAAGTCCAGCACGCAACTGTCGCCCAGCGCTTCGCGCCACACGCGCACGCGGCTCACGCTGGGGCGCAGGTCGGCGGGCAGGGCCTGGGCGATGAAAACGCACAGGTTCTCCAGCGTGGGGGTGCCCAGGCCGGGCACGTCGTCCAGCATGTGGTGGTCCAGCTGCTCGCGCACCACGTCCAGGCCCCGGCGCAGCAGGCCCAGGTCCAGCACCATGCCGGTGGCCGGATCGCGCGGGCCGCTCAGAAAGACTTCGGCGTGGTAGGTGTGGCCGTGCACGCGGCGGCTGCCTTCGGCCTCGATTTCGCGGCGCAGGGTGTGGGCGGCGTCGAAGAAGAAGCGCTGGGAGATGGTGAACAACATACGGGAACCAAAAAAAGAAAGCCGCTTACCGGATGCCGGTGAGCTTGTGGGTTTGCAGGCTCAGGCGCCATGCGGGGTGGGCCAGGCAGGCATCAATGCAGGCGGCAGTGTTCTGGCGCTGCAGCAGGCCGTCCATGGGCTGCAGGAATCGGTGGGTGAACTGCGTGTCCTGCTCCAGCGCCAACAGGTCAAAACCGGGCTGGGGCCAGACGAGTTTCAGCTCTTGCCCGCTGCGCTGCACCCAGGGCGCGCCCGCCTTGGGGCTGATGCACAGCCAGTCGATGCCTTCGGGCGCGGCCACGGTGCCGTTGCTTTCGACCGCGATGCGGAATTGCTGCGCGTGCAGGGCGTCGATGAGTTCACGGTCCACCTGCAGCAGAGGCTCGCCACCGGTCAGCACCACCAGCCGGTGGCCCGCGCCCGCAGGCCATTGGGCGGCGATCAATTCCGCCAGTGCCGTGGCCGTCTCGAACTTGCCGCCCAGCGTGCCGTCCGTGCCCACAAAGTCGGTGTCGCAGAACTGGCAGATGGCCTGCGCGCGGTCCTGCTCGCGGCCAGTCCAGAGGTTGCAGCCCGCAAAGCGACAGAACACCGCGGGTGTGCCCGCCTGGCCGCCTTCGCCTTGCAGGGTGTAGAAAATTTCTTTGACGCTGTAGGTCATCGGGGCACCGGCGGAACAAGGATGGTGGGGGCGGCAGGCGCTGCCACCTCGGGGTAGTCGCGGCTGAAATGCAGGCCTCGGCTTTCGCGGCGCAGCTGGGCGCTTTTCACGATGAGGTCGGCCACCTGCACCAGGTTGCGCAGTTCCAGCAGGTCGCGCGTGACGTGGAAGTGGGCGTAGAACTCCTGGATCTCGCCCTGCAGCATCGCAATGCGGTGCGCGGCGCGCTCCAGGCGCTTGTTGGTGCGCACGATGCCCACGTAGTCCCACATGAAGCGGCGCAGCTCGTCCCAGTTGTGCGAGATGACGACGGACTCATCGGCATCGGTCACTCGGCTGTCGTCCCACGCGGGCACGGTGGGCAGTTCTGTGGTCGGGGCTGCAGCGATGGCCTGCGCAGCGGCGCGGGCGAACACCATGCATTCGAGCAGCGAGTTGCTGGCCAGCCGGTTGGCGCCGTGCAGGCCGGTGCAGGCCACCTCGCCCACGGCGTACAGGCCGGGCAGGTCGGTGCGGCCGGCCAGGTCGGTCAGCACGCCGCCGCAGGTGAAGTGGGCGGTGGGCACCACGGGGATGGGTTCCTTGGTGATGTCGATGCCCAGCGATGCGCAGTGCGCCAGGATGTTGGGGAAGTGCTCTTGCAAAAACGCGGGGCTCTGGTGCGAGATGTCGAGGTGCACGCAATCGAGGCCGTGTTTTTTCATCTCGAAGTCGATGGCGCGGGCCACCACGTCGCGCGGGGCCAGCTCGGCGCGCGGGTCGTGGTCCAGCATGAAGCGCGCGCCGCCGGCAGAGGGGGGCAGCTTGAGTTGCCCACCCTCGCCGCGCACGGCTTCGCTGATGAGGAAGGACTTTTCGTGCGGGTGGTACAGCCCCGTGGGGTGGAACTGGATGAACTCCATGTTCGCCACGCGGCAGCCCGCGCGCCAAGCGGCGGCAATGCCGTCGCCGGTGGCGGTGTCGGGGTTGGTGGTGTACAGGTACACCTTGCCCGCGCCGCCCGTGGCCAGGATGGTTTGTGGCGCGCGGAATGTCACCACCTCGTCGGTGTCGCTGTCCAGCGCGTACAGACCCAGGCAGCGCTGGCCGGGCAGGCCCAGCTTGCGCGTGGTGATCAGGTCCACCAGCGTGTGCTGCTCGAACAGCGTGATGCCGGGGGTGCTGCGCACCACGTCGATCAGCGTGCGCTGCACGGCTGCGCCGGTGGCATCGGTCACATGGGCGATGCGGCGCGCGCTGTGACCGCCTTCGCGCGTCAGGTGCAGCTGGTCGCCTTCGAGTGTGAAGGGCACACCCAGCTCGCGCAGCCAGGCAATCGATGCGGGCGCGTTCTCCACCACAAAGCGGGTGGTGGCCAGGTCGCACAGGCCCGCACCGGCCACCAGCGTGTCTTCGATGTGTGCGGCAAAGCTGTCGTCGTCGGCCAGCACGGCGGCAATGCCGCCCTGGGCCCAGCCGCTGGAGCCATCCTGCAGCGCGCGCTTGGTGATGACGGCCACGCGGTGCGTGGGCGCCAGGTGCAGCGCGGCCGAGAGGCCGGCGAGGCCGCTGCCTACGATGAGAACGTCGAAGTCGTGGGATGCCATGGCTTGCGGGTATGGGGTAACGCCAGGGCCACCGGCCAGGGCGGTGAAAAGTAGAAGGCGGCCCTAGGCGGGCGTGTACGCCAGGCGCACGTAGATGGGCGCAAACGCCTCGGCCTGTGTGATCTCGATCAGCGTCTCTTTGGCCAGCTCCAGCAGGGCGATGAAGGTCACCACCAGCACGGTGCTGCCTTTTTCGGGCTCGAAGAGTTCTTCAAACTCCACAAAGCGGCGGCCCTGCAGCGTCTTGAGCACCATGCTCATGTATTCGCGCACGCTCAGCTCTTCGCGTGTGATCTTGTGGTGCTGCACGAGCTTGGCGCGCTTCAGAATGTCGCGCCATGCCTCCTGCAGCTCCACCACATGCACGTCGGGGAAGCGCGGCTGCAGGCTTTGTTCGATGTAGACCTGGGCCTTCAGAAAGTCGCGGCCGTACTGGGGCAGGTTGGACAGGCGCATGGCGGCCATCTTCATCTGCTCGTACTCCAGCAGCCGGCGCACCAGGGCGGCGCGCGGGTCTTCAGGCTCCTCGCCGCCCTCCTGCTTTTTGGGCGGCAGCAGCATGCGCGACTTGATCTCGATGAGCATCGCTGCCATCAGCAGGTACTCGGCCGCCAGCTCCAGGTTGCGGCTGCGGATCTCGTCCACATACGCCAGGTACTGGCGCGTGACGCTCACCATCGGGATGTCAAGGATGTTGAAGTTCTGCTTGCGGATCAGGTACAGCAGCAGATCCAGCGGGCCTTCAAAGGCTTCAAGGAACACCTCCAGCGCGTCCGGCGGGATGTACAGGTCGGTGGGCATGGCAAACAGCGGCTCGCCATACAACCGCGCCAGCGCCACCTGGTCCACCACGTCGGGCATGCCCTCCGCACCCAGCGCAGGCGTGCCGGGGGCGTCTTGGGCCTCGGCGTCGCGGGGGGAGGTCATGGATAACTATGGTTTTTATAGCTGCCAGCGCTTGCTGAATAAGCGCTGGAGGCCATTTTGATGCGTATTTTTCTCGATCAGTCCGCGTTGGTCTGGTAGACGTAGGGCTTCTGGGGCACCTGGGCGTCGCGGTACTCCACCCAGATCTTGCGGTCCACCTGTTTGTCCCACAGCAGCGCGCGGCCGGCCTGCTGCTGCTGGTCCAACTCAGGGCGGGCGGCCTTGAGCTGGTTGATGAACTGGGTGGCGTCGGACTGGTAGTCGGGGCGGCGGAAAATGGACATGACTGTTAACCTTGGTTGAGAGCGTGGAGGCGGCCAGCCGCTGCCACGCGGCCAAGATTTTACCGGGAGCCCCCATGTCCTTGATATATCGCGCAGCCACCCTGGCGGCTGCCGCCTTCTGCCTGCTGGCCGCCACCGGCTGCGACCCCCAGCGCATCAGCGAGCTGCAGCCCGGCGTCTCCACCGAGGCCGATGTGCGCGACCGCTTTGGCACACCCGAAAACGTGTGGGACGAGCCCGGCGGCGCCCGAACCTTCGAATACAACCGCCAGCCCGCGGGCCAGGTCAACTACATGATCACCATCGGCGCGGACGGCCGCATGACCGCGCTGCAACAGGTGCTCACGCCCGAGAATTTTGCGCGCGTGGTGCCCGGCACGGGCATGGACGCCGTGCGCCGCATGCTGGGCAAGCCCGCCAAGGTCACGCCGTACGAACTGAAGAACGAGACCCACGCCGACTGGCGCTACCTGCAGCCACCCAACCAGGCGCAGGTGTTCACCGTGGTGTACGGTCCCGACCAGCGCGTGCTGCGCACACAGACAGGGCCCGACCTCGACGCGCCCGAGTACAAGGGCGGCAAGTAACCGAACGATCGGCAGGTGACGGCCTGCCAGGCCGGGCGCCGCTACACGTCCACGCTGGCGCCGCCTTGCGCGGCCAGCCGGTCGGCGAAGCCGGACCGCTCGATCAGTGACCGGGGCTGCTCATGCAGGTTGACCACCGACATGCGCCCGCCGCGCGCCGCCACGGCTTTCAGCACCTGCTCCAGCGCATCAAGCCCGGTGGTGTCCAGCGCCACCAGCTCGCAGGCGTCCAGCACCACATCCATGCCGGGGGGACCGGATTCCACGGCTTGCACGATAGGGTCGATCTTGGCCGCGGCACCAAAAAACAGCGCGCCGTGCAGGCGCCAGCGGGCCACGGGGCGGGTGTCGGTTGTGGTCACTGCATCCTGCAATGAGGCTGACGGCGCGGCGGTGTCCGCAGGCTGCGGCACGGCGCGAAACAGCCCGCTCATGCGCCGTACAAACAACGCGCAGGCCATGAGCAGGCCCACCTCCACCGCCACCGTGAGGTCAAACACCACGGTCAAAAAGAAGGTGCTCAACATCAGCAGCCGGTAATGGTTGCTGAAATGCTTGAGCCGCACGAACTCGTGCCACTCGCCCATGTTCCACGCCACAAACAGCAGGATGCCCGCCAGCACCGCCAGCGGAATGTGCAGCGCCAGGGGCGCTCCCACCAGCACGATCAGCGCCAGCGTGGCCGCGTGCACCATGCCCGCCACCGGCGAGGTCGCGCCCGAGCGGATGTTGGTCACCGTGCGGGCAATGGTGCCCGTGGCTGGCATGCCGCCAAAAAAAGGCACCACCACGTTGGCCACACCCTGGGCCATCAGCTCCTGGTTGGGATCGTGCTTGACGTGGTGCGGATCGGTGGCCAGCTGGTCCGCCACGCGTGCGCACAGCAGCGACTCGATGGCGCCCAGCAGCGCAATGGTGAGCGTGGGTGTGACCAGCAGGCGCACCGTGTCCCACGAAAACGCGGGCAGCTCAAACGTGGGCAGCCCCTGCGGAATGCCGCCAAAACGCGAGCCGATGGTCTCTACCGGAAACCCCAGCCCCCAGGCCAGCAGGCTCAGCAGCACCAGCGCCACCACGGGCGCGGGTACGCGCGCAAACTGGCGCACCTTGTGGCCCTCCAGCAACCGGATCACCGGCGACCCCTTGAGGAACAGCCGCGGCCAGATGAACAGCAGCGCCACGCAGGCGAGCCCCAGCCCGAACGCGTAGGGGTTGAACGTGTCGATGTGCCGGGCCAGCGTGCTCACCTGCGAGAAAAAATTGCCTGGCATGCGGTCGATGGACAGGCCCAGCCAGTCCTTCACCTGCGACAGCGCAATAAGCACCGCAATGCCGTTGGTGAAGCCGATCACGATGCTCACGGGCACAAACCGCACCAGCGTGCCCAGGCGGAACAGCCCCAGCAGCACCAAAATCACGCCTGCGCAGGCAGTCGAGATCAGCAGGTTGGCCACGCCGTAGCGCTCCACAATGCCGTAAACGATGACGATGAATGCGCCCGCGGGCCCGCCAATCTGCGCATTCGTGCCGCCCAGGGCCGATATCAGAAAGCCCGCGATGATCGCCGTCCACAGGCCCGCCTCGGGCTTGAGGCCGCTGGCAATGGCAAACGCCATGGCCAGCGGCAGCGCCACGATGCCCACCGTTACCCCCGCGCCCACATCGGCCAGCCACCGGCTTTGGGTGTAGCCGCGCAAGGCGTCGATCAGGCGTGGGCGGAAGGCGGGCGAAAACGACATGGCGCTCACCAGTGTAGTGAGCGCTTCTTGAAGTGCAACCGATTGCAACCCCCAGGGCGCGACAGTGCTGCAACAGTGCAGCCGCCCCGGGCCCGGTTTCAGCGTGGTGTCAGCGTTGTGGGGTATTTACTCACTAATTGATAGCTTCAAGCGCTTGCCGAATAAGCGCTAGGTGCCTAAAACACCTTGAGGCATTGCGGCGCGCGCAGGCGCTTGCCACACGGCTACGATGCAGCACTGGCGCGCTGTTTGCTAACTCGGCTGCGTACCCCGTTGGTTCGTACACAGACCCCCATCACCATGTCCACGCCCGAAACCTCCCTCCCGCCCTCGCTGCGCCACGGCCTGTTTGAAGATGCCCAGGCCCTGTTTGCGGGCACGCTGTTTGTGGCCATGGCGCTCATGCTGTTCAACCAGGCGGGGCTGCTGGTGGGGGGCACGGCGGGCGTGGCGTTCTTGCTGCATTACGTCACGGACATCTCATTCGGCAAGCTGTTCTTTGTGGTCAACCTGCCGTTCTACTGGTTCGCCTGGACCCGCATGGGCCATGAGTTCACGATCAAGACATTTGTGTGTGTGGGCCTGCTGTCGCTGCTGACAGAAATTTTTCCGCACGTCATGCACGTGGACTACCTGAACCCCCTGTTCGCGTCGCTGCTGGGCGGGCTGCTGCTGGGCACGGGCTGCCTTTTTCTGGCGCGCCACCGTTCCAGCCTGGGCGGTGCCACCGTGGTGTCGCTGTACCTGCAGGGCCGCTACGGCATGCGCGCCGGCAAGGTGCAGATGATCATCGACGGCACCGTGGTGCTGCTGGCCCTGTTTGTGGTGCCACCTGAGCGCGTGGCGTACTCGGTGCTGGCCGTGCTGGTGATGAGCGGGTTTTTGTGGATCAGCCACCGGCCAGGGCGGTACGTGGGCCATTGAGGGCTGGACTCGGCGCGCAAGCCCGACCTAGACCCCTGCCAGGTTCACCCGCAGCACTCCCTCGGCGTTCTCATCCACCTCCAGCGCGACCCGCCGCTGCCCTGTGGTGTTGAAGAACGACCACGCCGCATTGGCAATCGCACCGTGGTGCGCCACCACCAGCCCCAGCAGCTCGGCTGCCGAATGCCTCCGCGCGCGGCGGCGGTTCCACCCCACATCCACCTGAATGACCTCCGTCCCTTCGGCGCAGTCCATGTGAATCTGCGGGGTGGGCCCAGGCTGGGGATGTGGCCGGGCGCGCTGCGGCGGCTCCATGACGATGAGATTGCGCACCACATCCAGCGACGCGCCGGGGTCTTCCTCGCCCGCGATGGAATCCAGGATGTGGGCTTCGGACAAAACAGTAGATTTGGGCATAGGTGATACCTCGCAGAACAGGTGGTCAATCTGCAGGCACAGCGAGCAACGCTTGCTGCTTCTGCAACAGGCTCCGCTAGGCGTGGGCTGACATCGTCCTGGTGGCAGCAACCCGGCGCGGGGCCCCCATGCAATCTATTGAGCGACGGATGGCGCGGTGCGTGTGTCGGAATTGAACCCGCGGCGGGGTCGGTCAGGTCTTGTCGGAGGGGTGCGCAAATCAAGCTGGTAAAGAACAGTTTTCATCTGTTCAATCGTGCCCATGGCGTCGCATCGCGGGCCGATCGACAAGGGGGTGACCATGGGGACTGCGATCCGAGGCACAAATTTGAAACGATTTGCCGCGTTCGGCGTTCTCGGCGTTATCGGCGCACTCGCCGCCTGTGGCTCGTTTCCGGGAGCTGTTGTGGAAGCCGAAGAGCGGCCTGTGGAGTTGATGTACCTGCAACCGGAGCATGGCGTTGCACGGATGTGGCCGTTGGCAGAGTATGTGGCTCGCAACGAGGACGAGTGGGAGCGCGTGTGGAACGAGGGGCGGGCGATGGACCCGCGCGACGAAGGCGTTCCCCGCAATTGAAGGCCGGTGGTGGACTTCAGCCGCTACATGGTGATTGGGGTTTCACGCGGACACGGCTACAGCGGCTGCCACGGCCTGTACTTCAGAAACATCGTGGAACGAGCCAGCCACATCGAAGTGCAGTTCGTTCATCGCCAGCCCGAGGACGACGCCTCCAAGCCAGCTCTGATGTGCACAGCGATGGGCGTCTTTTTGGTCCGGTGGGTGCGTGTGCCCCTGAGTGGAAAGCCCGTACGCTTTGTGGGCGGGTGAAGAGCATTTCCCCCGTCACCCGCCACCCGCCACCTGGCCCCCCTCTGAGCCTTGTCAGCGCACCCGCATGCCCGGCGTGGCGCCCGGCCAGGGGTTGAGCACGTAGATCCCAGGGTTGGCCTTCTCATCCCCATGGCTGGCGGCCAGCACCATGCCTTCGCTCACGCCAAACTTCATCTTGCGTGGGGCCAGGTTGGCCACCATCACGGTGTGCTTGCCGATCAGGTCGGCCGGCTGGTAGGCGCTGGCAATGCCACTGAACACATTGCGCGTGCGGCCTTCGCCCACGTCCAGCGTCAGGCGCAGCAGTTTGGTGGAGCCCTCGACCGGCTCGCAGTTCACGATCAGCGCAATGCGCAGGTCGATCTTGGTGAAGTCGTCGATGGTGATGGTGGGGGCGAGTTCTTCGCCACCAGGATGGGAGTTGGCTGCTACGGTTTCAGTAGCTGCTGGCGCTTTTTCTGCTTGCGCTGGGGGCTCAAACAGTGCTTCCAGCTGCTCGGGCGTCACGCGCTGCATCAGGTGCTGGTAGGGCTGGATGGCCTGCACGTCGCCTGCCACGTTCCACTGCTGCATGTTCACGCCCACAAACGCTTGCACGGCCTGGGCCAGGCCTGGCAGCACGGGGGCCAGGTAGCGGGTGAGTGTGGCAAAGGCGTTGACGAGCACGGAGCACACCTGGTGCAGGGCCTCGTTGTTGGCAGCGTCCTTGGCCAGGTCCCAAGGCTTGTTCTGGTCCACGTAGGCGTTGACCTTGTCGGCCAGCAGCATGATCTCGCGCGTGGCCTTGCTGTATTCCCGCGTTTCGTACAGCTGCGCGATGGCGTCGCTGGCGCCGCGCACCTCGGCCAGCAGGGCCGCGCCCGTGATGCCAAATTGGTCGGTCAGCTTGCCGTCAAAGCGCTTGGTCAGAAAGCCCGCCGCGCGGCTTGCAATGTTCACGTACTTGCCGATCAAGTCGCTGTTCACGCGCAGCATGAAGTCTTCGGCGTTGAAGTCGATGTCTTCGTTGCGGGCGCTGAGCTTGGCGGCCAGGTAGTAGCGCAGCCATTCGGCGTTCATGTTCAGGCTCAGGTACTTGAGCGGGTCCAGGCCGGTGCCGCGGCTCTTGCTCATCTTCTCGCCGTTGTTCACGGTCAAAAAGCCGTGCACGAACACGTTGTTGGGCGTCTTGCGGCCACTGAAGTGCAGCATGGCGGGCCAGAAGAGGGTGTGGAAGGTGACGATGTCCTTGCCGATGAAGTGGTACTGCTCGAGAAGCGGGTCGGCCATGTAGGCGTCGTAGCTTTCGCCGCGCTTTGCCAGCAGGTTCTTGAGCGATGCGAGGTAGCCCACGGGGGCGTCCAGCCACACGTAGAAGTATTTGCCCGGCGCGTCGGGAATCTCGATACCGAAATAGGGCGCGTCGCGGCTGATGTCCCAGTCGCCCAGGCCTTCGCTTTGCGTGCCGTCGGGGTTGGTGCGGACGGTGAACCACTCCTTGATCTTGTTGGCCACCTCGGGCTGCAACTTGCCGTCCTGCGTCCAGTTCTGCAGAAACTCCACGCAGCGTGGGTCCGACAGCTTGAAGAAGAAGTGTTCGGAGTGCTTGAGCTCGGGCTTGGCGCCGCTCAGTGTGGAATAGGGGTTGATCAGGTCCGTGGGCGCGTACACGGTGCCGCACACCTCGCAGTTGTCGCCGTACTGGTCCTTGGCGTGGCACTTGGGGCATTCGCCCTTGATGTAGCGGTCGGGCAGGAACATGTTCTTCTCAGGGTCGAAGAACTGCTCGATGGTGCGCACCTCGATCAGGCTGCCGTCGGCGCGGTCGCGCAGGTCGCGGTAGATCTGGCGGGCCAACTCGTGGTTTTCGGGCGCGTCGGTGCTGTGCCAGTTGTCAAAGCTGATGTGAAAGCCGTCCAGGTACTGCTTGCGGCCCGCAGCGATGTCGGCCACGAACTGCTGGGGTGTCTTGCCTGCCTTTTCGGCGGCGATCATGATGGGCGCGCCGTGGGTGTCGTCGGCGCCCACAAAGTTGACCGCGTTGCCCTGCATGCGCTGGAACCGCACCCAGATGTCGGCCTGGATGTATTCCATGATGTGGCCGATGTGGAAGTTGCCGTTGGCGTACGGCAGGGCGGTGGTCACGAAGAGTTTGCGGGCGGGTGTCGTCATGGGAATGCGGCTTTCTCAGGCGGAACCCGCGATTTTAGGCGGTTGGCTGGCATGCCTTCTGTCGTTGCCTGCCCGCCCGCAGCATGCGCGCCCGCACGCAAGCTGAAGCGGCACCGTCAGCTGTGGTGCCGCATCTGCACTTCGGCGCCCGTGTCCGTCCAGCCAAAAAACCGGCACACCTCGCTACGCAGGGCCAGGGTGTCGGCGCGGCCCAGGGCGATGAGCTCTTGCGTGTAGCTTTGTTCAAACAGCAGGTAGCTGGCCAGCGCGGCGCCGCGCACGTCGGCCATGTTGGAGGTGACGCCCAGGGCGCCCAGCATGGTGCGCACGGGGCGGGGCAGGTCGCCCACGTGTTTGGCGGCCACCGCGTCCAGCCGCTGCGAGGGGGCGATGACCAGCAGCTCGATGGGGCGCAGGGCGCTGTGCAGGCGCTTTTCCTCGGGGATCAGCGACAGCGTCTGGTTGATGCGCTGCACCCGCTCCACATCCACGGCCAGGGCGTCCAGAAAGATGTTGGACAGCGCATGCCCCGCAATCTGCGCCAGCGTGGGGTAGGTGGGCGTGGGGTTGGCGGCGGCGTCGCCCTTGGGCTCGTGCATGCGCCCGGCGCCGATGACCAGAATGCGCTCGGCCCCCAGGTGGATGGCCGGAGCGATGGGCGCGGACTGGCGCATGGAGCCGTCGCCAAAGTATTCGGTATGCCCGTCCACTTCGATGCCTTTGGCCGGGAAGATGAACGGGATGGCCGAGGACGCGAGCAGGTGTTCGTGCGTGATGCGGTCGCTGGCGGCCTTGCGCTGCGAGCGCACCCACGGCTTGACGGGCGAGGCAGCCTCAAAAAACGTGACGTGCTCGCCCGAGCTGTAGCTGGACGCCGTGACGGCCAGCGCGGTGAGGTGGCCCTTGCGGATCAGCCGGGGCAGGCGCACCAGGGGCACCATCTTGACCAGCAGCTTTTCCAGCGGTGCGTTGTCCAGCAGCGACCGGGGCCGCATGCGCCGCCAGCGCGCCAGGGCCCAGCCCACGGACAGCAGCGTGAGCCAGCGGGCACCGCTGCGCATCACGCTCAGCGAATCGGCGCCGTACACCTGGCCGGCGTGGAACTGGCGCCACACCCGGGCGATGCGGCGCACTGCGCGGTCAAAGTTGTCGGCCCCGCAGGCCAGTGCGGCCGCGTTGATGGCGCCGGCCGATGTGCCGGTGATGATGGGAAAAGGGTTGGGCCCATCGCCCGCGCCGCAGGCGTTGCGAAGGTCGGCAATGGCCTCCAGCACCCCCACCTGGTAGGCCGCGCGGGCCCCGCCGCCCGTCAGCAGCAGGCCGGTGGCCGGCGTGCCGGGCGTTGCGGGTGGGGCAGCAGCGGCAAAGGGCGCGGTGGGGTCGGCAAAAGGCATGGAAGGCAACCCGGGCGTGCGGGTGGGGCAGGGATGGCTGTGAGTGTGGGCAGCGGCCGAGGTTGCGCCAGATGGGAAAACCCGGGGTGGCGTCCCGGGCGCCGGGAGCGGCTCTTTTTTTAGCCCCGCTTGTCCAGCAGCAGGCGCGCCACGCCCTCGTCCTGCAGCACGGCAATGCCATGGTCGCGCGCAAAGATGCGTGCGTTGTCGCTGAGCTGGCCCTGCGTGACCACATAGACGCCGGCGGACGCATCGCGTGCCTGCATGGCGGCGCGCAGTTCGCGCAGCGGCTCCACGCCATGGGTGGCGGCTTTCCAGCGGCGGGCGCTCACCAGGGTGGTCTTGCCGCCTCGGGTCAGTGCCATGTCGGCGGCGCCGTTGCCGGCGAGGCGCTCCACCGTGCAGCCGTCGCGCTCCCAGGCGGCGGCCAGGGTGTCGGCAAAGCTGCGCCAGGGCATGCTGTTGACGGCGCCAATCATCTCGGCCACCTTGGCGGGACTGGGGGCGCGCAGCTGGCGCCAGGCGGCGATGCAGCCCACCACAAAGATCGGAAACCCCGCCAGCGCGCCAACCACAAAATATTCCTTGGGCAGCAGCGCGCCCGACGCCAGAACGATGAGGCCCACCACCACAAAGCTGATCCACCAGGGCGAACGCAGCAGCACGGCGAACAGGGATTTCTCGGCCATCTTGAATTTCACGGGGGTCCTTTTCTTTCTTTGATTCACGCGTTGCGGCGGCGAGGGTTTGCCGGGGCAAAGCGCCCGCATTGTCCTTCACCGCCAGAGGGCAGGGCGCTTGGATAGACTACCGGCCCCACAGGAGTTAATTGAATGGCAGTCACCGAACAGGGCCTTTTGGCCGCTCTCTCCAGCGTGCTGGACCCGCACACGGGCAAGGATTTCGTCACCACGCGCGCGCTGCGCAATGTGCAGATCACCGGCGGCGATGTGGCCTTTGACGTGGAACTGGGCTACCCCGCCAAGAGCCTGGTGCCCGATCTGCGCCGCCAGCTGGTGGCCGCCGCCAAGGGCGTGGCGGGCGTCGAGAACGTGTCCGTCAACATCACCACCAAAGTCATCGCCCACGCCGTGCAGCGCGGCGTGCAGCTGCTGCCCCAGGTCAAGAACATCATCGCGGTGGCGTCTGGCAAGGGCGGGGTGGGCAAAAGCACCACGGCCGCCAACCTGGCCCTGGCCCTGGCTGCCGAGGGCGCCAGCGTGGGCGTGCTCGACGCCGACATCTACGGCCCCAGCCAGCCCATGATGCTGGGCATCAACCGCCGCCCCGAGAGCGAAGACGGCAAGACCATGGAGCCGCTGGAGAACTACGGCGTGCAGGTCATGTCCATCGGCTTCCTGGTGGACCAGGACGAAGCCATGATCTGGCGCGGCCCCATGGCCACGCAGGCGCTGGAGCAACTGCTGCGCCAGACCAACTGGAAGGACCTGGACTACCTCATCATCGACATGCCGCCCGGCACTGGCGACATCCAGCTCACGCTGAGCCAGCGCGTGCCCATGACCGGTGCGGTGATCGTCACCACCCCGCAAGACATCGCCCTGCTGGACGCCAAGAAGGGCATCAAGATGTTTGAAAAGGTGGGCGTGCCCATCCTGGGCATCGTCGAGAACATGGCTGCCCACGTGTGCAGCAACTGCGGCCATGTGGAGCACATCTTTGGCGCCGATGGCGGCAAGAAGATGGCGGCCGAGTACGGCATGGACTACCTGGGCGCGCTGCCGCTGAACATGAGCATCCGCCTGCAGGCCGACAGCGGCAAGCCCACCGTGGTAGCCGACCCGGATGGCGAAGTTGCCGCCATCTACAAGAAGGTGGCGCGCGATGTGGCAGTGAAGATCGCGCAGCAGGCCAAGGATTTTTCGAGCAAGTTCCCGACGATTTCGATCAGCAAGAACACTTAAAAACGCCGGATTCATTCTCACCTTTTGGATGCTATTAAATGAATAGCTGCTTGCGCTTGATGGATAAGCGCTAGAGGCCAAAAACACGTAAAAATCAGCATGTGCAAATTGCCTGGCCTGCCCATATGCGGAAACTGTCCAACAGGCTGTTGGACAGTTTCGCGGGCCGGTGTTTGAGCGCTGTGATGTAGAGGTGCCGGATTCCCCATGAACCTCCTCGCCTCCCTGCGCTACCTGGTCGCGCTGCACGAACACCGGCACTTTGGCCGGGCCGCGCAGGCCTGCCACATCACCCAGCCGGCGCTGTCCAACGCGTTGCGCGCGCTGGAGAAAGAATTTGGCGTAGTCGTGGTGCGCCGCAGCCGCAGCTTTGAAGGCTTTACACCGGAAGGCGAACGCGTGCTGGCCACGGCACAGCGCATGCTGCACGAACACCAGGTGCTGCAGCAGGACCTTCAGAGCGACGCTGCCCACCCGCGCGGCACGCTGAAGCTGGGCGCCGTGCCCACCGCCATGCCCATCCTCGCGCGGTTTGCAGCGCAGTTGCAGGCGCGGCACCCGGGCATCGTGCCGGTGGCGCTGTCGATGAGCTCGCAGGCGCTGGAGGCGGGGCTTGAAAACATTTCCCTGGACCTGGCCCTGGGCTACACCGACCGCATGCCCGCGCGCGGCAGCCCGTTGCGGGCGTGGCCGCAGTATGTGGAGCACTACTTTCTGCTGCGTCGGGCGCCACGCCTGACGCAGCAGGGCCCTGCGCACGGGCTGCAGATCGGCCCGCCGCTGGGCTGGGCGGAGGCTGCGGCGCTGCCGCTGTGCCTGCTCACGCCCGAGATGCACAACCGCAGCCTGGTGGACGGCGCGTTCCTGAGCGCGGGTGCCACGGTGCGGCCTGCGATGGAAACGGATTCGGTGCTGACCCTGGCGCTCTGCGTGGTGGCTGGCGAGATGTGTAGCATCCTGCCCGGTGCGCTGGTGGACGCCGTGCGCGGCCATGACGGGCTGGAGGCCCTGCCGCTGACGGGCCCGGTGCTCACCACGCCCATCGGCTTCATATCGCACCGCCTAGTGCAGCCTACGCGCGCGCTGGATGCCGCACTGGCGCTGGCTCAGGACGCCGACTGGCTGCAGCACGCCGCCGCGCACAGCGGGCTGTTGTCGCCATCTTGAAGCCTGCCTGTTGGGGCGGCCACAGTGGATGCATAGCCCCGCGCCAGGCGGGCAGCTCATTGCATCTCATTTCATTTGTTTTTGTGATCGCCCGATGTGCATCGGCAATTTGACGCGCGTCGCCGCCGTGGCCGACACTGCGGCGGCGCGCCTGGCCTGTGCAGGCGCCTTCATACAAAACAACGCGCCCCACGCCCCCGGCCCATGCACCTTGCTCCCGAAGCCCCCCCCGCAACCGTTGTCGCCGCCGTGTCGGTCAACGACATGCGCGAGCGCATCCGCCGCAAAAGCCGCCTCAAGGGCCGCCAGCCCGAAGACGCGGCCATGGCCGAGGTGGCGCAACTGCTGGGCCCCCGCCCGGCCAGCGGTTTCCGGCGCGACCTGCTCATCGAATACCTGCACCGCCTGAACGACCACTTTGGCGTGCTGCACGACCGGCACCTGGTGGCTCTCGCCAAGCAGATGAACCTGCCGATGGCCGAGGTGTACGAGGTGGCGAGCTTCTACCACCACTTCGACATCGTGCGCGGCGAAGACGCCCAGGCACCGCGCCTGGTGCTGCGGGTGTGCGACAGCCTGAGTTGCAGCCTGGCGGGTGCGCGCGAGCTGCTGGCCGCGTTGCCCGAACGTCTGCGCGCGGCCGGGCAGGGCGATGTCCAGGTGTTGGCCGTGCCCTGCGTGGGCCGGTGCGAGCAGGCGCCCGTGGCGGTGGTGCACCAGTGCCCGGTGCCTCACGCCACAGTCGACGGGTTGCTTGAAGCCGTCGAACTGAAGCCCAATCGGTCGGTAGCGCTACATCCTAAAGCCCAAGATGCTATCAATTTTGACGTTTCTGGGTGTGTGGAGGCGAGCGTGCCTGCGCAGCCCGAGGGCGTCAGCCCCGCGCACACCAACCTGGCCACTTACCGCGCCCACGGGGGCTACCAGACCGCTGCCGCCTTGGTCAATGGCGAGATGGACGCCGAGGCGGTGCTGGCCGCCATGGAAGACTCCGGCCTGCGTGGCCTGGGTGGCGCTGGCTTCCCGGCCGGACGCAAGTGGCGCATTGTGCGGGACCAGCCCGCGCCGCGCCTTATGGCTGTCAACATCGACGAAGGCGAGCCCGGCACCTTCAAGGACCGCACCTACCTGGAGCGCGACCCGCACCGCTTTCTGGAAGGCGTGCTCATCGCCGCCCAGGTGGTGGGCACCGAGGCCGTCTACATCTACCTGCGCGACGAGTATCACGGCTGCCGCGCGCTGCTGCAAAAGGCCCTGGACGACCTGCGCGCCGAGCCGCCTTGCCACCTGCCGCACATCGAGCTGCGGCGCGGCGCGGGGGCCTACATCTGCGGCGAAGAGTCGGCCATGATCGAGAGCATTGAGGGCAAGCGTGGCGAGCCCCGCATGCGCCCGCCCTACATTGCGCAGGTGGGCCTGTTTGGCCGACCCACGCTGGAGCACAACTTCGAGACCCTGTACTGGGTGCGCGACATCGTCGAGCGCGGGCCACAGTGTTTTGCCAGCTTTGGCCGCCACGGGCGCAAGGGGCTGCGCAGTTTCAGCGTGAGCGGGCGCGTGAAGCACCCGGGCGTCAAGCTCGCGCCTGCGGGCATCACGGTGCAGGAGCTCATCGACGAATACTGCGGCGGCATGCTGGACGGCCACCAGCTGTATGCCTACCTGCCCGGCGGCGCCTCGGGCGGCATCTTGCCCGCCAGCCTGAGCCACATTCCACTCGACTTCGACACGCTGCAGCCCTACGGCTGCTTTATCGGCTCCGCCGCCGTCATCGTGCTCAGCCAGCACGACCGCGCGCGCGATGCGGCGCTGAACGTGATGCGGTTTTTTGAACATGAAAGCTGCGGCCAGTGCACGCCCTGCCGTGTGGGCACGGCCAAGGCGGCCACGCTGATGGAAGCTCCGCAGTGGGACGAAGAGTTGCTTGACGACCTCGCGCAGGTCATGGGCGATGCCTCCATCTGCGGCCTGGGCCAGGCGGCGCCCAACCCCATCCGCTGCATCCACAAATACTTCCCGCACGAGGTGGGTGAGGGGCCGTGGCCGGGCGATTTGCCCAAGCCGCGCAACAGCCCGCTGGCCGAGCAACTGCCCGCAGGAGGCAAACCATGAGCGCGGCGCACCACACCCCCGGCGTGGCCTTTGAACTGGACGGTCAGCCTGTCATCGCCCATCCCGGCGAAACCATCCTGAAAGCCGCGCAGCGCCATGGCGTGGAGATTCCGCACCTGTGCTACACCGACGGCCTGCGCCCTGACGGCAACTGCCGCGCCTGCGTGGTCGAGATCGCGGGCGAGCGTACGCTGGCCCCCAGCTGCTGCCGCGCGCCGACCGAGGGCATGAAGGTGCAGGCCACCAGCCCGCGCGCGCGCAAGAGCCAGCAGATGGTGGTGGAGATGCTGCTGTCGGACATGCCTGACGTGGGATACCGGTGGAACGATCAAAAGGCCAATACTCCTGAATTGATAGCTGGTAGCGCTTATCCATCAAGCGCTAGCGGCCGATATGACTCAAAAAATCCAGAAGTCATAGGCCAGCACGGCGAGTTGAGCGAATGGGCCGATCGTTTGGGCGTGACCGTGCGACCGGCACTCCAAGCCCTGCGCCGAGAGCAGCCCGCGCCCGACCTGAGCCACCCCGCAATGGCCGTGAACCTGGACGCCTGCATCCAGTGCAACCGCTGCGTGCGCGCCTGCCGCGAAGAGCAGGTGAATGACGTGATCGGCTACGCGCTGCGCGGTGCCGACAGCAAGATCGTTTTCGACCTCGACGACCCCATGGCCGAGAGCACCTGCGTGGCCTGCGGCGAATGCGTGCAGGCCTGCCCCACGGGCGCGCTCAGCCCCAAGACGCATATCGGCTCGCAAAAGGTGGACCGCAAGGTCGATTCGGTCTGCCCCTTCTGCGGCGTGGGCTGCCTCATCACCTACAACGTGCGCGATGAAAAGATCATCAGCGTCGAGGGCCGCGACGGCCCGGCCAACCACGGCCGCCTGTGCGTGAAGGGGCGCTTTGGTTTTGACTACGCCCACCACCCGGACCGCCTGACGGTGCCGCTGATCCGCAAGCCGGGTGTGCCCAAGGAAGTGCAGCCCTACGGCGCCGACTGGCGCAGCACCTTCCGTGAGGCGACGTGGGACGAAGCGCTCGACCTGGTAGCGGGCACCCTCAAAACCCTGCGCGATACACATGGCCCCAAGGCGCTCGCGGGCTTCGGCTCGGCCAAGGGCAGCAACGAAGAGGCCTACCTGTTTCAGAAGCTGGTGCGCACCGGCTTTGGCAGCAACAACGTGGACCACTGCACGCGGCTGTGCCACGCCTCCAGCGTGGCAGCGCTGCTCGAAGGTGTGGGCTCGGGCGCGGTGAGCAACCCGGTAAACGATGTGGAGCACGCCGAGCTGATCTTCGTGATTGGCTCCAACCCCACAGCCAACCACCCCGTGGCCGCGACCTGGATGAAGAACGCGGCCCAGCGCGGCGCCAAGATCGTGCTGGCCGACCCGCGCGTGACCGACATCGGCCGGCATGCGTGGCGCACGCTGCAGTTCAAGGCGGATACCGACGTGGCCCTGCTCAATGCGCTGATCCACACGGTGATTGACGAAGGCTTGGTGGATGAAGCCTTCATCCGCGACCGCGCCAACAACTTCGAGGCCCTCAAGGCCAACGTGATGGGCTGCAGCCCCGAGGCCATGGCGCCCGTGTGCGGGATCCCGGCTGAGACACTGCGCGAAGTGGCGCGCGCGTTTGCCACATCGAAGGCGTCGATGATTCTCTGGGGCATGGGCGTGAGCCAGCACGTGCACGGCACCGACAACGCGCGCTGCCTGGTTGCGCTGTGCGCCGTCACGGGCCAGATCGGCAAGCCCGGCTCCGGCCTGCACCCCCTGCGCGGCCAGAACAATGTGCAGGGCGCGAGCGATGCGGGGCTGATCCCCATGATGTTCCCCAACTACCAGCGCGTGGACAACGCCGGGGCGCACGCGTGGTTCGAGGACTTCTGGGGCACATTGCTGGACAAGGCGCCCGGCTACACGGTGGTCGAGATCATGCACAAGGCCTTGGCGCCTGACTCCGACCCGCACAAGGTGCGCGGCATGTACATCCTGGGCGAAAACCCCGCCATGAGCGACCCCGACCTGAACCACGCGCGCCACGCGCTGGCCAGCCTCTCGCATTTGGTGGTGCAGGACATCTTCCTGACCGAAACCGCCTGGCTGGCCGACGTGGTGCTGCCCGCCAGTGCCTGGCCTGAAAAGACCGGCACGGCGAGCAACACCGACCGCATGGTGCAGATGGGCCGCCGCGCGCTGAACCCACCGGGCGATGCCCGGCCGGATCTGTGGATCATTCAGCAGATTGCGCAGCGCATGGGTCTGGGCTGGAACTACGAGGGAGAGGAGTCTGGCGTGGCGGCGGTGTATGAAGAGATGCGCCAGGCGATGCACGCGAGCATCGAGGGCATCACGTGGGACCGGCTGGAGCGCGAGTCCAGCGTCACCTACCCCTGCCTCACGCCTGACGACCCCGGCCAGCCCATTGTCTTCACCGAGAAATTTCCCACGCCCACAGGTCGCCTGCAACTGGTGCCTGCCAGCGTGATCCCGGCGGCCGAAAAACCCGACGCCGACTTTCCGCTGGTGCTCATCACCGGCCGCCAGTTGGAGCATTGGCACACGGGCAGCATGACGCGGCGCAGCACCGTGCTGGACGCCATCGAGCCCATGGCCACGGCGTCGCTCCATGGTGACGAGCTGGCGCGGCTGGGCGTGGCGCCCGGTGCGCTGGTGGACATTCGCTCGCGGCGCGGTAGGGTGCAGGTGCGTGTGCGCCGTGACGACGGCACGCCGCGCGGCACGGTCTTCATGCCCTTTGCGTACGTGGAGGCGGCGGCCAATCTGCTCACCAACGCGGCGCTGGACCCGTTTGGCAAGATTCCGGAATTCAAGTACTGCGCCGTAGCGGTGGAGCGGCTGGAAGCCGTTGCAATCTGAGGGCGATCAAGGGGCTTTGCAGGCCGCGCTGACCCTGGCCGTGCGCCGGGGTACAGTCAGCGCCCATGACAGAGCGCCCCTACACCGACGTTGCAGTGATCATGCGGTGCGAGCACATCGACAACCGCTGGCAGCCCTGGCGCTGGTCGCTGGCCGAGGTGGTGATCCACGAACCCACCTTCGGCAGCGAGCCCCGCCCGCTGATCCAGGACGAGCGTGAGCAGCGCTGGCTGTTTCCCGGCTTTCGCGTGGAGCTGTTCCGCGACGATGCCGAGGGCTACCACCTCAACCTCACCTCGCCCGCGCCCTGCTGGTTTGTGATGTGGCGCCGCGATGAAGACACGGGCACGGGCGAGATCCCCCTGGCCCGCCCCGTGGCCGTGAGCCTGAGCTACCACGACGCCGGCCGCTGGCTGGATGCGCAGGAGACTGTGGAGCAGGTGCCCGCCGCCCCCGAGGTGCTGGAGGCGCTGCGCGCCTTTGTGGCCGAGCACTACCAGCCCGAGCCCAAACGCCGCAAGCGGCCGGACAGTTTCCAGTCGCTGACGGACCGCTTTGGCAACCCTGCGTCGGTGTCCACCGAGAAGCAACGTGGCGGCGGTGGAGGAGGGCGTGGCCATGGCTGACGGCTTCCTGGGACGCTGGTCGCGCCGCAAGCAGGACGTGCGGGAGGGCAGGCCGGTGGAGGAGCCTGTGCCGCCAGTGCCTGCTCCTGCTGTGGCTGCCCAGATTGCTGCGCCTGCACCCGTGTCCGCGCCTGCAGAGGCTGCCCCGGCGTCTGAGCCTCCACCTCCCACGCTGGCCGACGCGCAGGCGCTCACCCCCGCATCCGACTTCAAACCCTTTGTGTCCCGTGCCGTCTCGCCCGAGGTGCGCAACCTGGCGATGAAGAAGCTGTTTGCCGACCCGCACTTCAATGTGATGGATGGGCTCGATATTTACATCGACGACTACACCCAGCCCGACCCTTTGCCCGCAGGCATGCTGCGCCAGATGGCCAGCGCGCATGCGATGGGCTTCTTTGACGACGAAAATAAGGCCGGGGGTGAAGTAGCAGACCAAGGCGGCGATGCAATAGCCCCGGAGGCCGCTCAGCCTCGGGATGATGCGGAGGCCGACGGCCGCACAGACGTGGCACAGTCCGGGGTATGCAACGCTGTTCCTGGCGTTCCCACCAGCGAGCCTGTGCGGGTCGCCCGTTCTGAAGAGGATGGGGTGGCCATGCCAGCCAGCCACACCCACGATGACCACGACGCTCATTTGCGACTGCAACCAGACGATGCCCCTCAACGCCAAGGCGTTGGGCGAGGCACTGCATGAAGACCTGACCCTCCACTCCACCCTGTGCCGCCGCGACGCGGGGGCGTTTCAGAAAGCAATCCAGTCCGGGCAGGAGGTGGTGGTGGCCTGCACCCAGGAGCAGCGCCTGTTTGCCGACCTTGGTCAGCAGACCGAAGGTGCGGTCTCGCCCATCCGGTTTGTGAACATTCGCGAGACTGGTGGCTGGAGCCGCGACGCCGCCAAGGCCAGCCCGAAGGTCGCTGCATTGTTGGCCGCAGCCCATCTGCCGGAGCCCGAGCCGGTACCCACCGTCACCTACAAAAGCACAGGCCGCTTGCTCATCATCGGCCCGCTGGACCAGGCCGAGCAGGCCGCCGCGCTGGTGTCGGATGTGCTGGATGTGACCCTTTTCACCCAGGGCCCCGGCAATGCGGGTGGCGCGCAGGCGCGGCGCTACCCCGTGCTGGGCGGGCGCATCACGGGCCTCACCGGCTGGCTGGGTGCGTTTGAGCTGCAGTGGAAGGCCGACAACCCCATCGACCTGGACCTGTGCACGCGCTGCAATGCCTGTGTAGCGGCCTGCCCTGAGAACGCCATTGGCCTGGATTACCAGATCGACCTGGCCGCCTGCCAGTCACACCGCGCCTGCGTGAAGGTGTGCCAGGTGGCGGGTGCCATCGACTTCACCCGTGACGCCACGGCGCAGACCGAGCGCTTTGACCTGGTGCTCGACCTGCGTTCGCCCACCGCCACACCCACATTTTTGCAGCACACGCTGCCGCAGGGTTACCTGCGCTGGGATGGGCGGGACCTGGGCACGCTGCTCAAGCTGCGCGAACTGGTGGGCGAGTTCGAGAAGCCCAAGTTTTTTGCCTACAAACAAAAGCTGTGTGCTCACAGCCGCAACGCCACCGTGGGCTGCAACGCCTGCGTGGACATCTGCTCCGCCGAAGCCATCAGCAGCGACAAGGGCCGCCAGCAAATCAAGGTGAACCCCAACCTGTGCGTGGGCTGCGGCGCCTGCACCACCGTGTGCCCCACGGGCGCGCTGACCTATGCTTACCCCCGTGCGACAGAGCTGGGCACCAAGCTCAAGACGCTGCTGTCCACCTACGCGGCTGCCGGTGGCAAGGATGCGGTGCTGCTGCTGCACAGCCAGGAGCGCGGCCAGGCGCTGGTGGAGGAGCTGGGGCGTGCTGCCCAGCTGAAGCTGGCGCAGGGCGTGCCTGCCAACGTGATCCCGGTGGCACTGTGGCACACGGCCAGCACGGGGGTAGACCTGTGGCTGAGTGCCATCGCCTACGGCGCCTCGCAGGTCGTGGTGCTCTGCACCGACGAAGAAGCGCCGCAATATCTCGACGGCCTTCAGGCCCAGATGGACGTTGCGCAGGCCATCCTGCGAGGGCTGGGGTACACCGGCACCCATGTGCAGTTGCTGCGTGCCACGCATCCCACAGAGTTAGACGCCGCATTGCAAGGGCTGGGCCAGACGCGTCAGAAGACACCCGCCGTGGCCGCACGTTTTGCGGTGGCCCAAGAGAAGCGCAGCACGCTGGAGATGGCACTTGACCACCTCATCGAGCAGGCTCCCATGCCCGTGGCCGAACGGCCTGCGGCCATCGCCTTGCCCGCCGTGGGGTCGCCCCTGGGCACCATCGAGGTCAACAAGGACCGCTGCACCCTGTGCCTGAGCTGTGTGAGCGCCTGCCCCGCCAGTGCGCTGCAGGACAACCCGCAGCTGCCGCAATTGCGCTTCATCGAAAAGAACTGCGTGCAGTGTGGCCTGTGCGCCACCACCTGCCCGGAAGACGCGATCACCCTGCAGCCGCGCCTGCTGCTCGCGCCCGAGCGCGCGCAGCTGCGTGTGCTCAACGAAGCCAAGCCCTGGGCCTGCGTGCGCTGCAGCAAGCCCTTTGGCACCGTCAAAGCCATCGAGGCCATGCTGGGCAAACTGTCGGGCCACGCGATGTTCCAGGGCGACGCGCTGGAGCGTCTGAAGATGTGCAGCGACTGCCGCGTGATCGACCTGTATTCCTCCCAAAACGAAACGAAAGTGACCGACCTGTGAGCGCCCAACCTGCTTCGCTGATGCCGCCCGGCGGCAGTTCGGCGCTGGACGAAGAAACCGCGCGCGCCGAGCTGTATGGCCTGCTTTCGCAGCTGTATTACGCAGCGCCCGGCCCCGAATTGCTGTCTGCCCTGCGCGTGGCGGTAACCGAAGCACCGGCTGAGGGGGGCTTTTTGCAAGAGCCCTGGCAGCAGGTGGTGGGCGCGGCCCGGGCGCAAAGCGACGCCGAGATCGCGCGCGAGTACGACCGCCTGTTTGGCGGCGTCGGCAAGCCCGAGGTGTTTCTGTATGGGTCTCACTACCTGAGCGGATTTCTCAACGAAAAGCCCCTGGCCCGCCTGCGTGCCGACCTGGACCGTCTGGGCCTGGCGCGTGATGAGGGCATGTCGGAAACCGAGGATCACATTGCGTATGTGTGTGAAGTGATGCGCTACCTCATTGCGGGCGACGATGTGGCTGTCTGCAACCTGACGTCGCAGCGCGACTTTTTTGCAACGCATTTGCAGCCCTGGGTGCAGCAGCTGTGCGATGTGTTAGGCGCCCATCCGCAAGCACGGTTTTATGGCGCAATCGCTTTGTTCACGCGGTCTTTCATCGCGGTGGAGTCGCAGGGCTTCGACATGCTGGACTGACCTGTGGCCCCGCAGCACCCATGCTGCTGCTATAAAAGATGAGTGGGTTAGTAGGGGGTGTAAAGCTGGATTGCAGGGTTTTACACACTGTCATAGACTGTATGAATACCTTTTCATAGCTGCCAGCCATTCTGGAGACAACATGCAGAACCGCCAGCCGAATTCCTCCCGCCGGAGCTTCTTCTCCGGTGCTGCCACCGTTGGGGCTGCAGCAGCAGCCGTCGTGGCCCTCCCCCATGTGGTTCCGTCAGACCCGGTCGTGTCTGAGCCCGCGCGTGTCGCTCCAGAGAAAGGCGGCGGGTACCACCTGTCTGCCCATGTGAAGCAGTACTACAAGACCACCCAACTCTGACGGGGCGTGCCATGTTGCTAACCAAAAAGTCTTCCCACACGTCCGCGCCTGCTTCTCCGTTTGTCCACAGCCTGCGCCGCGGCCTGTCGCACGCGCTGCCTACCATGGACCGCCGCTCCTTCCTGCGCCGCTCGGGCCTGGGGGTGGGCGTTGGCATTGCGGCATCGCAGCTGGCGCTGGTCAAAAAATCCAACGCAGCCGAAGGTGCCAAGGTTGCCATCGGCGACAGCAAGATCGAAGTGCGCCGCACCATCTGCACCCACTGTTCGGTGGGTTGCGCCGTGGATGCTGTGGTGGAGAACGGTGTGTGGGTGCGTCAAGAGCCTGTGTTCGATTCGCCCATCAACCTGGGTGCCCACTGCGCCAAGGGTGCGGCCCTGCGTGAGCATGGCCACGGCGAGTACCGTCTGCGCTACCCCATGAAGCTGGTCAACGGCAAGTACGAGCGCATCAGCTGGGACACGGCGCTGAACGAAATCACCGCCAAGATGAAAGAGCTGCGTGCCGCCAGCGGCCCAGACAGTGTTTACTTTGTCGGATCGTCCAAGCACAACAACGAGCAAGCCTATCTGCTGCGCAAGTTTGTGAGCTTCTGGGGCACCAACAACTGCGACCACCAGGCGCGCATATGCCACTCGACCACCGTGGCGGGCGTGGCCAACACCTGGGGCTACGGGGCAATGACCAATTCGTACAACGACATGCAGAACAGCAAGGTCGCTCTGTACATCGGCTCCAACGCCGCCGAGGCCCATCCAGTGTCCATGCTGCACATGCTGCACGCCAAGGAAACCGGCTGCAAGATGATCGTCGTGGACCCGCGCTTCACCCGCACTGCGGCCAAGGCCGACGAGTACGTGCGCATCCGCTCGGGCACTGATATTCCTTTCCTCTTCGGCCTGCTCTACCACATCTTTAAGAATGGCTGGGAAGACAAAAAGTACATCCAGGACCGTGTCTACGGCATGGAAAAGGTGCGCGAAGATGTGCTGGCGAAATGGACGCCTGACAAGGTGGAAGAGGCCTGCGGCGTCAAGGAAGACCAGATGTTCAAGGTCGCCAAGATGCTGCACGACAACAACCCCGGCACCATCGTGTGGTGTATGGGCCAGACCCAGCACACCATCGGCAACGCCATGGTGCGTGCCTCGTGCATCTTGCAGCTGGCGCTGGGCAATGTGGGCAAGACCGGTGGCGGCACCAACATCTTCCGCGGCCACGACAACGTGCAGGGCGCGACCGACGTGGGCCCCAACCCCGACTCGCTGCCAGGCTACTACGGCCTGGCCGAAGGCTCATGGAAGCACTTTGCCGCGGTCTGGGGCGTGGACTTTGAATGGATAAAGAAGCAATATGCTTCTCCCGCGATGATGACCAAGAGCGGCATCACCGTGTCGCGCTGGATTGACGGCGTGCTGGAGAACAACGAGCTCATCGACCAGGACTCCAACCTGCGCGGCGTGTTCTTCTGGGGCCATGCGCCCAATTCGCAGACCCGTGGCCTTGAAATGAAGCGCGCCATGGACAAGCTGGACCTGCTGGTGGTGGTGGACCCATATCCATCGGCCACCGCTGCGATGGCTGCCATGCCCGGCAAGGCAGAGGATTTGAACCCTAACCGCGCGGTGTACCTGCTGCCTGCAGCTACGCAGTTCGAAACCAGCGGTTCGTGTACGGCTTCCAACCGCTCCATCCAGTGGCGCGAAAAGGTCATCGAGCCGCTGTGGGAAAGCCGCTCGGACCACATGATCATGCATCAGTTCGCCGAAAAGCTGGGCTTCGCGGCCGAGCTGTCCAAGAACTACAAGATGCAAAAGGTCAAGGGCATGGACGAGCCCGTGCCTGAGGACATCCTGCGCGAAATCAACAAATCGGTGTGGACCATTGGCTACACCGGCCAGAGCCCCGAGCGGCTGAAGGCCCACATGCGGAACATGCATTTGTTCGATGTGAAGACCCTGAAGGCCAAGGGTGGCAAGGACAAGGAAACCGGCTATGACTTTGGCGGCGACTACTTCGGCTTGCCCTGGCCTTGCTATGGCACGCCCGAGCTGAAGCACCCCGGCTCACCCAATCTGTACGACACCTCCAAGCACGTCATGGATGGCGGTGGCAACTTTCGCGCCAACTTCGGTGTGGAAAAGGACGGCGTCAACCTGCTGGCTGAAGATGGATCGCATTCGTTGGGCTGCGAGATCACCACGGGCTACCCCGAGTTCGACCACGTGCTGCTGAAAAAGCTGGGCTGGTGGGACGACCTGAGCGATGCCGAGAAGGCCAAGGCCGAAGGCAAGAACTGGAAGACCGACCCTACGGGCGCGATCATCCGCGTGGCGCTCAAGCATGGCTGCCATCCGTTTGGCAACGCCAAGGCCCGCGCGGTGGTGTGGAACTTCCCCGACGCTATTCCGCAGCACCGCGAGCCGCTGTATGGCACCCGGCCTGACCTCATGGCCAAGTACCCCACGCACGACGACAAAAAGGCCTTCTGGCGCCTGCCCACGCTTTACAAGACGGTGCAGGAAAAGAACGTGGCCGACAAGGTGCACGAGAAGTTCCCGCTCATCATGAGCTCGGGTCGCCTGGTCGAATACGAAGGCGGTGGCGAGGAAACCCGTTCCAACCCCTGGCTGGCCGAACTGCAGCAGGAGTCGTTCGTCGAGATCAACCCCAAGACCGCTGCCGACCGGGGCATTCGCAACGGCGAGCGGGTGTGGCTGAGCTCGCCCACCGGCGCGCGCATCAACGTGCAGGCGCTCGTCACAGAGCGTGTGGCGCCCGACACGGTGTGGATGCCGTTCCACTTTTCGGGTCACTGGCAGGGCAAAGACATGCTGGCCTACTACCCCAAGGGTGCGGCCCCTGTGGTGCGCGGTGAGGCCGTCAACACGGCTACCACCTATGGCTACGACAGCGTGACCATGATGCAAGAAACCAAGACCACGATCTGCAACGTGGAACGCGCCTGATCGCGCCACGCAAGGAGACACACATGGCACGTATGAAATTTATCTGTGACGCAGAGCGCTGCATCGAGTGCAACGGCTGCGTGACCGCCTGCAAGAACGAGCACGAGGTGCCCTGGGGCGTGAACCGCCGCCGCGTGGTCACGCTCAACGACGGTGTGCCGGGCGAAAAATCCATCTCGGTGGCCTGCATGCATTGCAGCGACGCGCCGTGCATGGCGGTATGCCCCGTCAACTGCTTCTATCGCACTGAAGAGGGTGTAGTGCTGCACGACAAGGACGTGTGCATCGGCTGCGGCTATTGCAGCTATGCCTGCCCGTTTGGTGCGCCACAGTTCCCGTCGAGCGGCACGTTTGGTGTGCGCGGCAAGATGGACAAGTGCACCTTCTGCGCCGGCGGTCCCGAGACCCACGGCAGCCAGGCCGAATTTGAGAAATACGGCCGCAACCGCTTGGCCGAAGGCAAGCTGCCTGCGTGTGCGGAAATGTGCTCCACCAAGGCTTTGCTGGCCGGTGATGGCGACGTGGTCGCCGACATCTTCCGCAACCGCGTGGTGCAGCGTGGCAAGGGCGCCGAGGTGTGGGGCTGGGGCACTGCCTACGGTTCGCAACAGGCAGGCCAGCCGCCTGCAGGAGCCAAGTCATGATGAAGCGCCTTCATCCCCTTGCCCGAACCACCCTTGCTGTGGCCGCTGTAGCCGCGCTCACTGCGTGCGGCGAGAAGCCGCAAACGGGCATGGGCATCCGCAGCGATGCCGCACCCTACGCAGGCACTGGCAGCAACTTCACCCAGCCGGGGTGGCAGGCGGGCGACAAAGCCAGTTGGGAAGCCCAGCTGAAGGCCCGCCAGCAGTACGGCCAGAACGAGTACACCCGCACCCAAACCAAGTGAGGTCCACCATGAAACACATCGTGTGGTCCTTGGCTCTGGTAGCGGGTCTGGCCGGATTGTCCGGTGGTGCCGCATTTGCGCAGCAGGCCTCGGCCGCTCCGGATGCGGCTACAGCTCCCGCCGCAGCGCCTGCGCCCGGCGGCATCCAGAGCCAGAACATCTTCGACGTCAAGCCAGACGCCAGCGCCGACCCCCAATATGCCCAGCAGACCAACGGCGAGCGCGCCAAGGTCCAGCCCGGCAACAATGCGCCCATGTGGCGCCAGGTGGGGCAGGGCGTGACAGGCTACAGCAGCCTGCCCCTCAGTCAAGCGCCCGAAGCGGGCAATCTGATCCAGCCGTTTGTGCAGTACCCCGGCTCGCGAGTCACCAACGCGGGCGAGGCCTGGAGGCAGGTGCGCAACAACTGGATCATTCCCTACGGCGCGGCGTTCTTCGCCATCGTGCTGCTGGCTCTGGGCATCTTCTACTTCGTGAAAGGTCCGATGGGCAAGGACCACGCCGATGGCACAGGCACGCGCCGCATCGAACGCTTCACCCCGTTTGAGCGCGCCGCGCACTGGGCCAACGCCTTTGCGTTCATCGCCTTGGCCGTGTCCGGCATCGTCATGGCGTTTGGCAAGTTCTTCCTGCTGCCGATCATGGGAGCCACGCTGTTTGGCTGGCTGACCTACGCGCTCAAGAACGTGCACAACTTCATGGGGCCGTTGTTTGCGGTGTCGCTGCTGGTGATCATTCTCACGTTCATCAAGGACAACATCGCCAGCCGGGCTGACTTTGTGTGGTTGGCCAAGGGCGGCGGCATGCTGGGCAAGGGTGACCACGAGGTGCCTTCGCACCGCTTCAACGCGGGCGAGAAGGGCCTGTTCTGGTGGGGTATCACCATTCCCGGCATCTTTGTGGTGGGCTCGGGCCTGGTGCTCGACAAGCTCATCCCCGGCTTTGGCGACGTGCGCAGCGACATGCAGATCGCCCACATGATCCACGCCACGCTCGCGATCTGGATGATGGGCTTGATCTGCGGCCACATCTACATGGGCACGGTAGGCATGCGCGGAGCCTACAAGGCGATGCGCACTGGTTATGTCAGCGAAGGCTGGGCCAAGGAGCACCACGAGCTCTGGTACGACGACATCCAGGCCGGCAAGATTCCCGCGCAGCGCAGCCACACCCACACCACGCAGCCCGCAGGCGATGCCGTGGCGCGCAAGCCCGCTCAGGCATAAGGCATACACCATGATGACCCATACATCCTTCGCAAAGAAAACGCTGCTCGCCCTGTGTGCCACCGGCTTCTGCGCCCTGGCATCGGCCAAGTTGCCTCCCCCCACGCCCGAAGCCGCAGCCAAGGCGGCCGAGACGGCCGCCCGTGCGGCGTGGGCCGGCAAGGTGGACAACTACAAGCTCTGCCTGTCCCAAGACCGTGTGGCCGCGCACTACCGCAAGACCACGCCATCGGCCAAGCCCGCCACCGCCGCTGGGGCCGCTTGCACCGACCCGGGCCCCTTTGCTTACACGCCTCCAGCCGCCAAGCCGATTGAAGCGGCGGGTGCCCATTCGCCACCGGGCACGGCCAGCAGCCCGCCCAACACCACGGTGCCGGCGGCGGCTGCTGCGTCCGCACCCAAGTCCTGAAGACCGGCCCAGCTCGGGTTGCGGTGCTCGGCTGAAGGCTGCAGCCCCGCGGGCTCTGGTTCGTATCGGCCCCGGCGTCAAGCCGTGCTGTCCCCGGATGGCACGGCTTTATTGTTTGGGTAACCGTCGGCATTTCGCGAACCCCCCTACCATCCGCCCTATGGCTACTTCGATCTCCAGTACGCCCACACCAGCCCCGTGGGCCTTGCCACGCCTCACGCAGGCCCAGGCACCCCTCACCCATGCGGTCGAGGTGGTCAACGAGCACGGCGAACGCGAGCAGGTGCAAATACCTGCCGAACGGCCGCTCACCGTGTATGTGGACAAGCGCGAACTGGTCACGCTGATGACGCTGGGTGCACAGCCCGAACTGCTGGTGTTGGGCTATCTGCGCAACCAGAGGCTGGTGGATTCGGTGTACGACATCGAGTCCATCACCGTGGACTGGGACGTCAACGCCGCCGCCGTGCGGACCCGGCACGGTATCGAGCGCATTGAAGAGCGCACCGCCAGCAAGGTTGTCACCACGGGCTGCGGCCAGGGCAGCGTTTTTGGCGGCCTGATGGACGAGGTGGACCGCATCGTGCTGCCCGACGCGCGCCTCACCCAGGCCCAGCTCTACGGCATCGTCAACGCCATCCGCCTTAAGGAGAGCACCTACAAATCAGCCGGTTCGGTGCACGGCTGCGCCCTGTTCCAGGGTGAGACGCTGCTGACCTTTGTGGAAGACGTGGGCCGGCATAACGCCATCGACACCATTGCCGGCTGGATGTGGATGAGCGGCCAGACTGCAGACAGCTCAGGGCAGTACCCAGCGCCCATGTCCGGGGCGGACAAGGTCTTCTACACCACCGGCCGCCTCACGAGCGAGATGGTCATCAAGTCCGCTCAGATGGGCGTGCCGATCGTGGTGTCCCGCAGCGGCATGACGCAGATGGGCCATGCCGTGGCGCGGCAACTGGGTCTGTGCGCCATCGGGCGGGCCACGAACCGGCGCTTTGTTTGCTACAGCGGGGCGGATCGCCTAGTGTTGCAGCCCGAGCTGGCGGTGTTGCCTGCAGGCCCGACGCCCGCACCAGCAACTGCCGGGGTCGCCATAGAGTCTTAGCCCGTACAACCCACCCGCTGCGAAGGTGCTCCAGTCGGGCGTAGACCCGTCATGCAGCGATGGCATGATGCGCGCATGAAAGACCTGAACTCCAAGAATAAGAGCGACTGGGCGGACACCCTGCCCAGCCAATGGGGGCCGGAGCCAGTGGCTGAGATCGAGGTCCCGCTGGAAGAGGCAGCGGTTCTCACCCATTCGCCCGCAGCAGTGCCCAGCGCTTCGCGGGCTCATTCCACCTCGCTGGCCGCGCCCGCCGCGCCAACGTCGCCATCCGCACCGAGTGCCGCAGTGCTCCCCATGCTCAGGTGGATCACCGAAGGCCTGCGTGCCACGCTGTTTTTGCGGCCGCGCACCGGCGCCAGTGCGCCCACGCCATGGCAATTCATCGTGCTGGTTCTGCTGCAAACCGGGCTGTTGCTGGGCATGGCGCGTCTGGAGGTGGCAGGGCCTGCGCAGTTCAACCTGCGCGGCTGGCTCACACCACTGTGGACGGGGCTGGTGATTTTGTGGTTTGGATGGTGGGCCATGGCGCCCGCTCAGGCGGCACGCCGTGCGGCAGCTGCGCATACGGGTCGGGGGGCGGGTACGGCGCAGGCAGCCCCACCGTCCGGCGGCGTGGCCGCCTGGTACGTTCTGTGCGGCTGGGCGCCCCTCGTTCCGACCGTGGCGCTGTACGGTCTGCTGGCCTGGGCGGCGCGCAAGCCAGACTTTTGGGCCAGCGACCTGGCGGGCAATGTCTTTTGGGCGATCTACGGTGTGCTCACCGTTTGGGTGGTGGCCACGTTGATCGCTGTCAGCGCGCGCTTTGTAGGGTCGTGGCCCCGTACGGCCGTGTACTCGGCGGCGCTGGTGGGCGTGATTGCGCTGGGTACCTGGCAGTTTCCCGACCGGCCCTGGGAATATGACGCCGCCGCGGCGCGTGCCCAGGCCGCCGCGGCCGGTGAGGAGCCCGCGCCTGAGCCCGTGCGCCTGTCGCTGACCCAGGAGGTTATTGAGGCGCAGCAACCCTTGCTGCAGCAGCAACTGCAGGCCCTGGCGCCGGGCAAGCCGGGCGAGGCCAATGTCTACGGGCTGGTGTTTGCGCCCTATGCAGGCGAAGAAGTGTTCCGCCGCGAAAGCACCATGGTCAGCGGCGTGCTGCAAGAGCGGTTTGACGCCCGAGGCCGTGTGGTCCACCTGCTCAACCACGCTGAAACTGCCGGTACGCACGCCTGGGCCACGCCGCAGAACCTGCAGCGCGCCATCGCGGGCCTGGCCGACCGCATGGACCGCGAGCGCGACATCCTGGTGGTCTACATGACATCGCACGGCGCGCGCAACCACGAACTGGCCGCTGCCCACTGGCCGTTGAAGGTGGCCCCCGCCACGCCCGAGATGCTTCGTGCCGCGCTGGACGACGCCGGCATCCGCCACCGCGTCATCGCCGTGTCGGCCTGTTATTCGGGCGGCTGGATCGAACCCCTGGCCAACGACAGCACCCTCATCATAACCGCCGCCGACGCCACCCACACGTCGTATGGCTGCGGCACGCGGTCAGAGCTCACGTTCTTCGGCCGCGCGGTGTTTCATGAACAGTTGCGCAAGACCTATTCGTTCAAGGAAGCGTTCGACAATGCCGTGCCGCTGATCGCACAGCGCGAGGTGGAGGCGGGCAAGGCCGATGGATTCTCCAACCCGCAGATTCATGTGGGCCCGCAGATCGAGCCCGTGCTGAAGGCGCTGGAGCAGCGCCTGGCGCAGGGCGACGCGGCCCCCGCAACCGCTGCCGTGCAGACATCGGCGGCCGATGCGCTGGTGGAAGCCAAGCCCTGAGTGGGGGCGCCCACACTGCACGCCCGGCACGCAACACCCCACAATCGGCCAGCCGTTTCACTTTGCGCTAAGGTCCGCGCCATGACACTGTCCTTTCTACGACTTGGCTGGCGCACCCTGCTGCGCGATCTGCGTGCGGGCGAGCTTCGGCTGCTCATCGTGGCGGTGACGCTGGCGGTGGCGGCCCTCACGTCCGTGGGCTTTTTTGCTGACCGCCTGCAGGGCGGCTTGCAGCGGGATGCCCTGCAGCTGCTGGGCGGCGATGCCGTGGTGGCCAGCGACAACCCCACGCCCGCGAATATTGTGGACAAGGCCCGCGACCTGGGTCTGCAGGCTGTCACCACGCTGGGCTTTCCGACCATGGGCCGGGCGGGTGATGCGCAGGGCGGCGCCAGCAAGCTGGTGGCGCTCAAGAGCGTGCAGCCAGGCTACCCGTTGCGTGGCAGCCTCACGGTGGCCGATGCGCCGGGCGCGGTGGACGCCCCCACCCGCGACATTCCTGCGCGCGGCGAGGTGTGGGTGGACGCACCCCTGCTGGAGTCGCTGAACCTGTCTATGGGCGACATGCTGCTGCTGGGCGATGCCCAGTTGCGCATTGCCCGCATCATCGTGCTGGAGCCCGACCGCGGCGCGGGCTTCATGAGTTTTGCGCCCCGCGTCATGGTCAACGAGGCGGACCTGCCCGCCACAGGCCTGGTGCAGCCCGCCAGCAGGCTCACCTACCGTTTTGCCGTCATCGGCCCGGCGGCAGCCGTCAAGGACTTCACCACCTGGGCCACGGCCGAGCTGAAAAACCCGGACGTGCATGGCGTGCGCCTGGAGTCGCTGGAAAGCGGCCGCCCCGAAATGCGCCAGACGCTGGACCGCGCGCAGAAATTCCTCAGCCTTGTGGCTCTGCTGGCCGCATTGCTCTCCGCCGTGGCCGTGGCCCTGGCCGCGCGCGGCTTTGCGGCCGACCACCTGGATGCCTCTGCCATGCTGCGCGTGCTGGGCCAGAGCCAGCGCACCATCGCCGGCGCCTACACCACCGAGTTTGCGTTGGTGGGCCTGTTTGCCAGCACGTTGGGCGTGGTGCTGGGCTACTTGGTGCACTACGTGTTTGTGCTGCTGCTGGCGGGCCTGGTCGAATCCGCCCTGCCGGCCGCCAGCCTATGGCCCGTGGCCTTTGGGCTGGGCATGGGGCTCACGCTGCTGTTGGCCTTTGGCCTGCCGCCCGTGCTGCAGCTGGCCCAGGTGCCGCCGCTGCGCGTCATCCGCCGCGACGTGGGTGGCCTCAAACCCGCATCGCTGGCCGTTCTGGGCGTGGGTATTGCGGGCTTTGCGGCACTGCTGCTGGCCGTCAGCAGCGATGTGAAGCTGGGGTTGATTGCCGTGGGCGGGTTTGCGGGCGCCGTGGCGCTGTTTGCGGGGCTGTCATGGGTGGCAGTCAAGCTGCTGCGCAAAAGCGTCAACGAGGCCACCGCACCGCGCTGGCTGGTGTTGGCCACGCGGCAGATCTCCGCGCGCCCGGCCTATGCCGTGGTGCAGGTCAGCAGCCTGGCCGTGGGCCTGCTGGCGCTGGTGCTGCTGGTGCTGCTGCGCACCGATCTCATCAGCAGCTGGCGCAACGCCACCCCGCCGGATGCCCCCAACCGCTTCGTCATCAACGTGATGCCCGACCAGGCCGACGCTTTCCAGCAGACGCTCAAGGGCAGCGGCGTGGACCGCTACGACTGGTACCCCATGATCCGCGGCCGCCTCATCGCTGTGAACGGCCGCACGGTGGGGCCCGACGACTACACCGACGACCGAGCCAAGCGCCTGGTGGACCGCGAATTCAACCTCTCCAACGCCACCGAGGCGCCGCCCCACAACCAGGTGGTGGCCGGCCGCTGGACGCCGGGCGAGGAGGGCGCCATCAGCGTGGAGGAAGGCATTGCCGAAACCCTGGGCCTGAAGATGGGAGACCGCCTGCAGTTCGACATGGGCGGCGTGCAGAACGAAGCGCGCATCACCAGCCTGCGAAAGGTGGACTGGGGCTCCATGCGCGCCAACTTCTTCGTGATGTACCCCGTGGCCGAAGTGAAAGACGTGCCGGTCACCTACCTGGCCGCCTACCGCGCGCCCGAGGTCAACGGCTTCGACAACGCGCTGGTGCGCCAATTCCCCAACATCACCAACGTGGACATGGGCGCCACCATCGCACAGGTGCAGCGCGTGCTGGAGCAGGTGATTCGGGCGGTCGAATTCCTTTTCGCCTTCACCCTGGCGGCCGGCCTGGTGGTGCTGTTTGCCGCCGTCACCGCCACGCGCGAGGAGCGCGCGCGGGAATACGCCATCATGCGCGCCGTGGGCGCCCAGGCCCGCCTGCTGGGCCAGGTGCAGCGCGCCGAGCTGGTGGGGGTGGGCCTGCTGGCGGGCTTTTTGGCCAGCGCCGTGGCAGTGGGTGTGGGCTGGGGCCTGGCGCGCTACGTGTTCGACTTTGCCTGGACCGCATCGCCCTGGGTGCCCCTGGCTGGCGCAGTGGCCGGCGCCGTGCTGGCCCTGGCCGCAGGCTGGTGGGGACTGCGCGAGGTGCTGCTTCGCCCCGTGGTGGACACGCTGCGCCGTGCGGCGGAGTGAAGCGCCCTAGACCTGCTGCGTACAGATGCTTTTAAATTGATAGCTGCCAGCGCTTGACGGATAAGCGCTGGGGCCTGTTTTTGCCATGAACTCTGAAGCTTCGGACCCCGACAACACCAGCCCTGCTCGGGCCACCACGCCCTTTGAATGGATCGGAGGCGAGGAGCGGGTGCACGCGTTGGTCGAACGCTTTTACGACCTGATGGACCTGGAGCCCGCATACGCCGAGCTGCGCGCCGCGCATGGCAGCGACCTGGCGAGCGCCCGGCAAAAGCTGTTCTGGTTTCTGTGCGGCTGGCTGGGCGGGCCCGACCACTACCAAAGCCGCTTTGGCCACCCCCGCCTTCGTATGCGGCACATGCCGTTTTCCATCGGCATCCAGGAGCGCGACCAGTGGGTTGCCTGCATGGACCAGGCCATGGGCGAGACGGGCGTGCCTGCTGAATTGCGGGCACGGTTGAAGGAAAGTTTCATGGGAACCGCAGACTGGATGCGGAACCGAGGCGTGTGAGAACAGGTGGCGGCGGGGTGCACTGCCGCCTGTTGCACGCTGCGCCTTCAGCCCGTGGCCATCCCCGCTTGCGACAGAAACGGTTGCCCGCTGCCCACGTCGCCTCGCCGCAACGCCGACACGCGGGGCGGCGTCGATGCTTCTTCCAGCAGTTCGCTCGCCGCAGGGGTGGGCGCCAGTCCCCGCTCCAGCCGCAGGGCCCGGTTGCGGTACATCTTTCCCAGCGCCGCGTGGTACTCCGCAGCGGTCTCATGCTCCAGCGCGGCCATGCGCGCATCGTCCAGGCAGCGCTGTGCGCGGCGCTGGTAGATCGTGGAGGCATCAAAGAATCGTTTCAGCATGGGGCCGCTCCTTGGTGTCTGGGTTGAGCCCTGAGCATGGGGGCGCAGTCACCGCGGGGGCGTCAGACAGCGCGCTGTGACTGCGCAGTCCGTGGGCGGGCGGGGGCTTCACAACCCGTTGTGTGCGTGGCGCGCGATGGCGCAGCTGCGTATTCCCTACACACCTGAACACGGAGTCATTTCGATCTGATCACTCTGCCGGCTGAGGTCGCCGACATCCGTTCCCGGCGCTCGTAGGGCAGAATTCGGCCAGAAGCGGACATTGAGCACATGCGGTTTCTGCGTTACTAGGATTCATCGTGCAACTCACCCAGATCATCGCTAGCCTCAATAGCTTCGACGACGAACTTTGCATAGTCGCACGTCGGCCTTGGACAGCTGAAGCTGAGGCGAGGCTAGTTCCGTTAGGCGATGACGGCCGCATACCCGCTGCGGCGTTGGCTGAGGGATATGAGTACTTTCTTGAAGTCGGCGTAGCTATAGATGAAGTCATTGGTGAGCTGCAAGGCCTGTCAGCTGAGCAACGCGTAGCGCTGTGCATCTTTTATGCGGAGAACGATGCTTACCCCGAATGGCTGAATCAAGCTGAACCCCAGCGCCATCAATGATGGTGGGAAGGCCTACCAGGAGGTCCGCTTTGGGCCCGTAGCGGGCACCGGTGCACTGCGATAACAGTCTGTCAGCACACGGGAGGCACGACCTCGGCAGAGTTTAGGCCGAGGGCTTGGCAATGAATGCTTGCTTGCCTTCTGGGTCGAACCCAGCAGACGTATAGAAGCGCAGTGTGGCCTCATCCTTGCGTCCAGTCATCAGCATGACCTTGTAGCAATTATGTTCCCACGCGATTTTCACAGCCCTGGCAAGTAACGCCTTGCCGAGACCTCTGTTTCGATATGCCCTATGCGTGACGACGTTCTCGATGAGACCGTAGGGTCTGCATGCCCGAGTGAGGTTGGGAATGACTGTGAGGTTGCAGCTCGCGACAAGCTGTCCATCCAGGATGACTCCGAAGTATCGGAAATGTGGGCTGGATAGAAGTTCTTTCCAGACAGATTCGGCAATTGCCAAAGTCGGCACCGGATCATCAACCTCGTGCTGATCCGCGTAAAGCGCAAGCAACTCTTGAAGGTCAGGCTGATCAAGCTCTCGGATTTGCATTTTTCCGCTCGGTAGCGCCATACAAGCGCATCAATTCATCTTCTGAAACGCAGCTTCTGGCTGTTTGCGGCCCGTGATTGAGAATGCCAGATGCAGGTGTTCATGGTGCAGCACGGCCCGGAGATCAATACCGAAATGTGCAGAAGTTGCTATTACATTGATAGCTGTTTGCGCTTTGTCGGTAAGCGCTATGAGCACTTTTCGCTTAAACCCCTACCCTGAAAAATATATCGGCCGGTGTGCGCCCCCGTCTCGCTAAGATGCGCCCATTATCAAATTCAACAACGGAGGAGGTGGGATATGTCTGCAACCGCGTGGATTGTTCTGGGGTTTGCTGTGGCGGTGGTGCTGTGGGCCATTGCGGTCTACAACCGGCTGGTGCAGTTGCGCAACCGCATTGCCAATGCCTTTGGGCAGATTGATGTGCAGCTCAAGCGCCGCTACGACCTGATTCCCAACCTGGTGGAGGTGGCCAAGGGCTATCTGGCGCACGAGGCCGCCACGCTGGAGGCCGTGATCAAGGCCCGCGGCCAGGCCGTCAACGCTGCGGGTGCCGCGCGCGCAGCGCCCGCCAGTGCCAACGCGCTGGGCGCGCTGGCGGCGGCCGAAGGCGCTCTGGGCGGTGCCTTGGGTCGGCTGATGGTGGTGGCCGAGGCGTATCCAGACCTCAAGGCCGACGCCACCATGCAGTCGCTGTCCGAAGAACTCACCAGCACCGAAAACCGCCTGGGCTTTGCGCGCCAGGCCTACAACGACCAGGCGCTGGAGTTCAACGACAAGGCCGCGCAGTTTCCCGACCTCATCGTGGCGCGCCTGATGGGCTTTCCCACCGTGCCCATGCTCGAATCGACGCGCAGCGAAGAAGAGCGCGCGGCACCGCAGGTCCGGTTTTCTCCTTGATAACTGTGCCTTGGCTTGGAGGGCGGCGTACGCCGTGAGCCGGCGCATGCGGCTCGACAAGAGCGCCGGCTTGCTGGTGCCGGTCCGCGCGCGGTGACTGTCTAAAAACAAGAGAGAAGAGAGGGGTGCCATGAAATTCTGGGACCACCAGGCGGACGCGCGCAGCGAGACGCGCCGTTTGCTGCTGGGCTTTGCGATTTCGGTGGTTGTGCTGGTGGCGGCGGTGCACCTGGCGCTGGTGGTGGCCTGGTGGCTCATGGCCGTGCTGCTACCCGTGCGGCTGCCGTTTCCGGCCGGGTTTCTGGCCGCCAATGTGGGCGTATCGCTGATGCTGGTGCTGGGCGGCTGGTGGGTGGAAACGTCCAACCTGCGCGCGGGCGGCGTCAAGCTGGCCAAGCGTGTGGGTGCGCGCGAACTGCGGCCCTCGCTGTCGCATGCCGAGCAGCGGCTGTCCAACATCGTGGACGAGCTGTGCATCGCCGCCCACATGCCGCGCCCCGAAGTCATGGTGCTGCCGCGCACCGATGCCATCAACGCGTTTGCCGCCGGGTGGGATCAGAGCGACGCCGTGGTGGCCGTCACCCAGGGCGCGCTTGACTACCTGAACCGCGAAGAAATGCAGGGCATGGTGGCGCACGAGCTGAGCCACATCCATGAGGGCGACACGCGCCTGAAGATGCAACTGGCCGGCATGGTGTTTGGCCTGGAGCTGGTCTACAACTTTGGCGATTCGATGCGCGAGCGCCGTGGCCTGGCCTGGTGGTTTGGCTCGGCCATCATGGTGGCGGGGTTTGCGGGGTGGCTTACGGGCCGCCTGCTCAAGGCCGCTGTGTCGCGCCAGCGCGAGCATCTGGCCGACGCCCGCGCCGTGCAATGGACGCGCAGCCGCGACGGCCTGGGCGGCGTGCTGCGCAAGGTGATGGCCCAGCGCCGCAACACGCCGCCGGGGTACGAGCAGCACAGCCACACGGGGCTGAACCACCCCTCGGTGCAGCACATGCTGCTGGTGGACGTCGAAGGCGTGGGCCGTCTGGAGCGCCGCCTGGACTCGCACCCGCCGCTGGAAGAGCGCGTGCGCCGCCTCTACGGCCGCAGCATGCAGCCCATCAACGTCGAGCCCGTGGCCGCCGCGCCCGAGCCTGCCTGGCGGCCTGAGAGCGCGGGCTTGCCTGCCGGTGCAACCATTGCGTCCCTGGTGGACCCCTTCGCGCGGCACATGTAGGTGGTTTTTGATTGCGGTAGCGTGCGGTGGCATAGTGGACGCCTTTCAAGGAGGTCTCCATGGCCCGTGATGCCCGATTTCATCCTCAGGCACGGTCGCTGCGGTCAGCGCTGAACGCCGTGGACGAGCCATGACGTCCGCTGTACTTCACCAGGGCAGCTGCTTGTGTGGCGCCGTGCGCTACGAGGTCACGGCGCCGCTGCAAGCTGCGTCGCACTGCCACTGCTCCATGTGCCGCAAGGCGCATGGCGCCGCTTTCGGCAGCTATGCCACCGTGCGGCGCGAGCACCACCGATTTGTGCAAGGCCAGTCGCAAGTGCGCAGCTACCCTTCGTCGCCCCACGTCACCCGGCAGTTCTGCTCGGTGTGCGGCTCGCCGCTGCTGTGGCACAGCAGCGCCGCGCATGCGGATTGGGTGGCCGTGCCGCTGGGCACGCTGGATACGCCGTACACCTCGCCTCCTCAGAAGCACATCCACGTGGCATCCAAGGCGGGCTGGGTGATCATCTGCGACGGTTACCCGCAGCAAGCCGAGGGATAGAGTGACATGACTTCCGCCCACCCAGCATCACCCGCGCACTCCCGCTTCAACGTTTTTGGCCGCATCGTCGAGGTGCGGCGCGAGGGCGCGCTGTGGCAGGCCTACCGCGTAGGCATGGACGGCAAGCGTACGCCCGCGGGTTTTGTCATCCCCGACTTCGTGGCCGAGGATGAACTGGCCCAGTTTCTGGAAGACCTGTTTCACGAAAGCGCCTCGCCGCACAACGGGGACGTGCACCGCATCGGGTGAGACGGCCGGGTCTGGAACCTGTGGGCAGGCTGGCAAACGCGGTTCGCTTCTATTTTTATAGCTGCTAGCGCTTTATGGATAAGCGTTAGGTGGCAATTGGGCTCAATATTTACGCGCCACCGCCCAGCCGTCGGCGTCCGGGTTGCAGCAGCACCACCAGCGCGCCCGCGCCGCCGTCTGCGGGGCGCGCCTGCACAAAGGCCAGCACTTCCTTCTTCTGCACCAGCCAGCGCTGCACCCGGCCCTTGAGCACGGGCGTCTTGCCGGGGGAGCCCAGGCCCTTTCCGTGCACCACGCGCACGCAGCGCAGACCGGTGCGGTGGGCCAGGCGGATGAAGTTGCCCAGCGCCTCGCGCGCCTCGTCGGTGCGCAGGCCGTGCAGGTCCAACTGGCGTTGAATGCTCCAGTGGCCCGCGCGCAGCTTGTGCGTCACGTCGCGTCCGATGCCGGGGCGCCGAAAGCTGAGTTGGTCGTCCACGTCCAGCAGGGTGGACACGTCGAACTCGTCGCTGATGGCTTCGCGCAGTACGCGCTCTTCGTCCAGCCAGTGCTGCACGGGCAGGGGCTCGGGCGGCTGGGGCGTGTGCCAGCGGCGGTCGTGCTGGCCTTTCAGGGCCTGCACGGGGCCCACCGAGGTCTGGAACAGGTTCTGCTCGGCCCGGGCGCGGCGCTCGGCCTCGGCGCGCTCCTGCTGCAGCCGGGCTTCGCGCGCGGCTCGGTCCGCCAGCGCCTTGCGCAGGGTGTGCAGGTCTTGCAGGGATCGGGCTTGGAACGCGCTCATGGAAGGGACGGTTGTACCCCAACCGCCGCACCGCCCTCCGCAAAGGGCTTTGCCGGCGGACTCAGAGACTCAGAAGGTGTGAATGAATCCGGCGTGCCCGAGCAGGCCGCCAAAACACGCCCGATCTAGGCACAAAGCGCAGCCATGGCGCGGGCTATGGCGAGCACTTGTAACGACGAGCGGGTGCGTTTTGGCGGGATGAGCGGGCATGGCGGGTTCGTTCACGCCTTCTCAGGGCACCAGATATTCCGTTGCGATGAACTGGGTGCTCTGCGCGGGGTTGAAGTTGTCGTCGCTCACAAACACCAGCACGCGCCCGCCGCCTTCCGCAGCGGGCAGGCGCGGGCCCCAGGTCATGCCTTCGAGGTTGTCCACGTGCGGCAGGCCCAGCTGCGCGAAGTCAGCCACCAGCACCTTGGCCACAGGCGTGTGGTTGTCGGGCGCCAGCGCCGCAAGGCCCAGTGTGTCGCTGCCGCTGTCCAGGCGGATGCGGTACAGCCGCACCGAGTTGCCCACACCCAGCGTGTAGGCCCGCTCCAGCACCAGCAGGTGGTTGTCGCCGTCGGCCAGGATCTCACTCACGCCGTTGGTGGTGTAGCCGCCGGGCATGGGGCTTTTGTGCGGCACAGGGTCAGGCGGGTAGGCAACTTGGCGCAGCGCGCGGCCGCTGTCCACGTCGATGGCGGTGATGCGCACCGGGGCGCCGCCGCTGGCGGGCGTGGCGCGCGGGCCGTCCTGCAGCCAGGGGCCTTCCATGGCCAGCCAGGCGGTGCGCCTGTCGGGCGACAGCGCCAGGCCCTCCAGCGTGGCGTTGTCGCGCGGGCCGGTGCGGGCAGCGGGGCGGGGTGTAAACGTGGCGGGCAGGGCGTAGTCGCGCAGCAGCGCTCCGTCCGCCACCCGCGCGCTGCGCAGCGCGGGGCCAAAGCCGCGGGAAAAGTCGCCCTCGCTGGTCCACAAGAAGCTGCGCGCACAGGGCAGCCAGCGCACGGCCTCCGGGTCGGGCACGTCCACGCCTTCCACGGCACGGCGGCTGGGCGCATAGGGCTGGCCTGCGGCATTGCGCACGCCGACCACGCCCGTGAATTCCGGCGGCGCCAGCTGCGTGGCGGTGTAGCGGATGCGCGCGGTGTAGAAGCGCGCAGGGTCCAGGGCCGACCGGTCGTCGGACAGCAGCAGGTACTGGCCGCTTTCGGCGTCGTAGTCAATGCCCGAGAGACCACCCACCGTGGTGCCGCCATAGAGCCACTTGTGCTCCAGCGCGGCGTGCCCGATCAGGCGCAGACACGGTGGCGCGGCGCAGGCCGCAGGCGCTGCGTGCTGAGTCAACGGTGACGCGGCGGGGGCCGTGCAGGCGGGCAGCAGCGCGGATGCCGTTAGCAGGGCAGCAGCAAGAGGCAGGCGAAGCCGGGATAGGGTGAACAGGCGCATGGGCAGAAATGGTGAAAGCAGAGGATGAGCCTAGACCATGCCTTTCTCGGCCATCGACAGCGCCTGGCCCGGCGCCACGATCACGTGGTCCAGCACGCGCACGTCCACCAGGGCCAGCGTGGTCTTGAGGGTCTGGGTCAGTGCCTCATCGGCGCGGCTGGGCTGCACGCTGCCGCTGGGGTGGTTGTGGGCCAGCACCACGGCGGCGGCCTGGTGGTGCAGGGCGCGCAATACCACCTCGCGCGGATACACGCTGGTCTGGGTGAGGGTGCCGCGAAACAGCTCTTCCATGGCCACCAGGCGGTTCTGTGCGTCCAGGAAGAGCACGGCAAACACCTCGTGCCCCTTGGCCGACAGGTGCAGCTGAAGGTAGTGCTTGACGGCCTCGGGCGAGTCGAACACCTCGCGTTCGCGCAGCTGCTGGGCCAGGGCGCGGCGGGCCAGTTCCAGCACGGCCACCAGCTCGGCGCGCTTGGCGGGGCCCAGGCCCTTGATGCGTGTGAGGTCGGCGGCGCTGGTGTGCAGCAGGCCGGCAATGCCACCGAAGCCACCGCTCACTTTGCCGCTGGTGGCGTCCAGCGTGGGCGGGTCCAGCAGCTCCTGTGCCATCTGCAGCACGCCCTTGCCCACGATGCCCGTGCGCAGCAGGATGGCCAGCAGCTCGGCATCGGCCAGCGCGGCGGGGCCGCGGGCCAGCAGTTTTTCTCGGGGCTGGGCGTCGGCGGGCAGGTCTTTGATGGCCATGGAGCAAGGGGTGGGGGACGCACCAGCAGCGGCGGCGCGGGTAGGGCTTTGCCCGGTTTTCTACAATCGCGGGAGTTTATCGGGACCGTCATGACTACTTCTGCCGCCGCTTTGCCCACTGTTCAGCCGGGCTCCTTCCTCACCTTGCACTACCGCCTGGCCGGCCCCGCAGGCGATGTGATCAACACCTTCAACGACAAGCCCGCTACCTTGTCCCTGGGCGCAGGCGAGCTGTCGCCCGCCATGGAGCAGCGACTGCTGGGCCTGGCCGAGGGTACGCGCACCACCTTCGAGCTGCCTGCGGGCGAGGCCTTTGGCGAGCGCAACCCCGACATGCAGCAGTGGGTGGCCCGCAAGCTGATGAACGAGCTGGGCGACCCGCATGAAAAGTACAGCCCGGGCGACGTGGTGCAGTTCCCCACGCCCGACGGGCAGGGCAGCTATGCCGGCGCGGTGATGCAGGTGCGGGAAGACGGCGCCGTGCTGTTCGACTTCAACCACCCGCTGGCCGGGCAGCCGGTGACGTTTGAAGTCGAACTCATCGGGGTGCTGTGATGCAGCAAAGCCCCCAGGAGATTTTGCTGGCCGAGCCGCGCGGCTTTTGCGCCGGCGTGGACCGCGCCATCGAGATCGTGGAGCGCGCCATCCAGAAGTTCGGCGCCCCCATCTATGTGCGCCACGAAATCGTGCACAACACCTACGTTGTCAACGACCTCAAGGCCAAGGGCGCCATCTTCATCGAAGAGCTGGCCGACGTGCCGCCCGGGGCCACGCTGGTCTTCAGCGCCCACGGCGTGAGCAAGGCGGTGCAGCAAGAGGCCGAGGCGCGCGGATTCAGCATCTTTGACGCCACCTGCCCGCTGGTGAGCAAGGTGCATGTGGAGGTGGCCAAGCTCGCCAAAGAAGGCTACGAATTCATCATGATCGGCCACAAGGGCCACCCCGAGGTGGAAGGCACCATGGGCCAGCTCGACCACGGAATCCATCTGGTGGAAGACGTGGAAGACGTGGCCCGCGTGCAGCCCGCGCAGACGGCCAAGCTGGCCGTGGTCACGCAGACCACGCTGAGCGTGGACGACGCCGCCGAGATCACGGCCGCCGTGCGCGCGCGCTTTCCGCAGGTGCGCGAGCCCAAGCAGCAGGATATCTGCTACGCCACCCAGAACCGCCAGGACGCCGTGAAGCTGCTGGCCCCGCAGGTGGACTTGGTCATCGTGGTGGGCAGCCCCACCAGCTCCAACAGCAACCGCCTGCGCGAGCTGGCTGGGCGGCTGGGCACCCGGGCCTACATGGTGGACTCGGCAGAGGAGCTGCGCACCGAGTGGTTCGAGGGCGTCACCCGTGTGGGCCTGACGGCCGGCGCCTCCGCGCCCGAGGTGCTGGTACGCGCTGTGACCGACCGCATCAAGGCGCTGGGCGCGGTGTCGGTGCGCAAGATGGACGGCATCGAGGAAACCATCAAGTTCCCCCTGCCCAAGGGCCTGAAGATCGACGCGGCCACGGGCCTGGAGATCACCGAGCGCACACCCGAGACGGGGCCTGCGCGGGGCTGAATGCCCATTCGACAACGCTCATTTATTGATAGATGCTAGCGCTTGCTGCATAAGCGCTAGGGGCCATTTTTATATAAAAATCATGGCAAAAGGCGGCTGACGCGGTGGCCTACAGCGCCGCCGCCGGCCCGCTCCACAGGTCCAGCGGCGGGTCGGCCGCCACCGCGCGCAGGATGTCCGTGCGCGAGATGAAGCCCGACAGCACCCCCGCCTCATCCGTCACCGGCAGGCCCGGCAGGCCTGTGCTCAGCAACACGGCGGCCACGCGGCGCAGTTCAGTGTCCGCTGCCACGGTGGGCACGGGACTCACCATCACATCCGACACGGGGCGCCGGGCCAGGTCGATGGCCTGCTTGACGGCGCCGGGCTCGGGCAGCAGGTCCAGCGGCGCCATGTCCGCGCGCAGCAGCAGGCCGATCACGCGGCCCAGTGCGTCCACCACTGGCGCCTGCGCCACCCTGTTCTCGGCCAGCGTCTGCCAGGCGTCGTTCACGCGCACATCGGGCTGCACGCTCAGCGCCGTGGTGGTCATCACGTCGCTGACCCGGGTCAGCGGCTGGCGGGCGGCCTGCGGGCCTTGTTCGGTCTGGGCGTAGGCGCTCACGGCGTCCTGCATGCGCAGGTTGACCACGGCGGGGGGCGCGCTGGTGGCGTCGTTGGGGGCCGCAGCGTCGCCGGGCGCAGGGAAGGGCGGCGCAGGCACGCCCGCCACGTCCAGCGAGCGGGTGCGCAGCGCCTGGGGCCGCTGCACATTGCGCACCGCCGAGATGCGGGCCAGGTTTTCCGGGCCGCCCCGGTACATCTGGCCAGAAGGGCCGAAGACAAAGAACATGGTTTCCTCCTGCAGATGCCCCCGGGGGTGTGCGTCTCCTGGGCGGCGGGCAGCACTGTCCATGTTATCGGCACCCGGGCGCCAGGGCTGCAGTGCGCGCTTGTGTCCGCATGTGTCGGCGGACCTGGATGTGCCTGCCCGCGTTGCATGCGCGGGCCCTACACTGCTCCACTTTGCCTTTATTGCCCCTGGAGCCCCGCATGATTGACCGCGCCGCCATCGCCGCCGCCCGCCGCCACATCCGCGACCGCCAACCCCGTTTTTTGCGCACCACGCCTCTGATGCGGGTGCCGGGCACCGCGCTGGGGGTGGACTGCGCGGAGGTCTGGATGAAGCTGGAGCACCTGCAGGTGGGCGGCAGCTTCAAGGCGCGTGGCATGCTGTACCGCCTGCTGGCCAACCCCGTGCCCGACAGCGGCGTGATCATCGCCTCCGGCGGCAACGCCGGCATCGCCGTGGCAGCGGCGGCTCAGGCGCTTGGCGTGCGCTGCGAGGTGTTCGTGCCAGAGGTCTCGCCCGAGGCCAAGCGCGCCCGCCTGCGTTCGCTGGGCGCTGAGGTGGTCGTCACCGGCGCCGCCTACTCCCAGGCATATGAAGCCTGCGTGGCCCGCCAGAAGTCCACCGGCGCGCTGCAGGCCCACGCCTACGACCAGCCCGAGGTGGTGGCTGGCGCCGGCACCCTGGCCGCCGAGATCGAAGAGCAAGGCGGCTGCCTGCCCGACACGGTGCTTGTCAGCGTGGGCGGTGGCGGCCTCATCGCCGGCGTGGCCGCGTGGGTAGAGAGCCGCGCCCACGTCGTCGCGCTGGAGCCCGAGCGCGCCCCTACCCTGCACGCCGCCCGCGCAGCAGGCCAGCCGGTGGACGTGGAAGTGGGCGGCATCGCCGCCGACTCGCTGGGCGCGCGCCGCATTGGCAGCATCGGCTGGGAGGTCAGCCAGCGCCACGTGCACGACGCGCTGCTGCTGCCCGACGAAGCCATCCGCGCCGCCCAGCTGTGGCTGTGGAAAGAGCTGAAGCTGGCCGTGGAGCCCGCCGCCGCGCTGGGCCTGGCCGCTTTGCAGACCGGCGCGTACAAACCGCAACCGCAAGAGACCGTGGCCCTTATTCTTTGCGGCGCCAACTTCGATCCCGCAAGCCTCGCCTGAGCGCGCGCGTCGCAACTGGCGCGGCCCACGCCAGCGCCCCCGCGCAAGGGCCGCCCCGCCGCGCTGGGGGCGTCCCCCCTCTGGGGGGAAGGCGCGAAGCGACTCAGGGGGGCCTAAAATCTGTTCATGCTTGACATCCTTCTCCTCCGCAAAGACCTCGACACCGCCATCGCGCGGCTGGAAACCCGCAAAAAGCCCCAGGCCTTCCTGGACGTCTCCGCTTTCCAGGCCCTGGAGTCCGAGCGCAAGACGCTGCAGACCCGCACCGAAGAGCTGCAGGCCCAGCGCAACCAGCTGTCCAAGCAGGTCGGCATGCTCATGAGCCGGGGCGACAAGGACGGCGCCGAGGCCGTCAAGGCTCAGGTGGCCGCAGGCAAGGTGGAGCTGGAGCAATCCGCCGCCCGGCTGGAGCAGATCCAGTCCGAGCTGTTGGCCATGCTGGTGGCCGTGCCCAACCTGCCGCACGAATCCGTGCCCGTGGGCAGCGACGAAGCGGGCAACGTGGAGGTGCGCCGCTGGGGCACGCCCGCCCAGTTCGATTTCGAAGTGAAGGACCATGTGGACGTGGGCACCCCACTGGGTCTCGATTTCGACATGGGCGTCAAGCTTTCGGGCTCGCGCTTCACCGTGATGAAGGGCTCTATCGCCCGCCTGCATCGCGCATTGAGCCAGTTCATGCTGGATGTGCAGACGCAAGAGCACGGCTACACCGAGTGCTACGTGCCTTACGCCGTCAACGCCGACTCGCTCAAGGGCACGGGCCAGCTGCCAAAGTTCGAGGGCGACCTCTTTGCCGCCAAGAAGGGCGGCCAGGACGGCGAACCCGTGCCCGACAACGCGGCGCTGTACCTCATCCCCACCAGCGAAGTGCCGCTGACCAACTTCGTGCGCGACATGGTGGTGGCCGAATCCGACCTGCCCATCAAGCTCACGGCCCACACGCCATGCTTCCGCTCCGAAGCGGGCAGCTACGGCCGCGACACGCGCGGCATGATCCGCCAGCACCAGTTCGACAAGGTCGAGATGGTGCAGATCGTGCACCCCGACAAGAGCTATGAAGCGCTGGAAGAAATGACGCGCCACGCCGAGGCCGTGCTGCAAAAGCTCGGCTTGCCCTACCGCGTGATGAGCCTGTGCACCGGCGACATGGGCTTTGGCGCCGCCAAGACCTACGACCTGGAAGTGTGGCTGCCCGCGCAGAACACCTACCGCGAGATCAGTTCGGTGAGCAACTGCGAAGCCTTCCAGGCCCGCCGCCTGCAGGCCCGCTTCAAGAACGCCCAGGGCAAGAACGAGCTGCTGCACACGCTCAATGGCTCCGGCCTGGCCGTGGGGCGCACGCTGGTGGCAGTGCTCGAAAACTATCAGCGTGCGGACGGAACCGTCGAGGTTCCGGCCGTTCTCCGCCCGTACATGGGCGGAGTGTCGGAGCTTGCTCCGACTTGAGCGGATAGTTTCAGTGCAGGCTCACTTTCGCCACGCGAAAGTGAAGCGCAGCGTGCCGGAACTAAAACGCAGCGCGCGGACGGAACCGTCGAGGTTCCGGCCGTTCTCCGCGCGTACATGGGCGGTATGGCCTTGCTGGCCCCCGCAGCCTGACGCATCCCACTGATCCCTGCGCCTCAGGCCCTGCCCGCGACGGACATCGTGGACAGGGCCTCTTCTTTTGCGGGGCTGCCATGCCAGCGGCGTGCCGAATCGGGACAATGCGTCTATGACCTCCTCTGATCACACCCCTGAGCCCGCCTCCGCCAGCGCCCCCATCCGCCTCACCCAGTACAGCCACGGCGCCGGCTGCGGCTGCAAGATCAGCCCCAAGGTTCTCGATGTGATCCTGGCGGGCAGCGGCGCCCAGCACCTGGACCCGCGCCTGTGGGTGGGCAACGCATCGCGCGACGATGCGGCCGTGTATGCGTTGGACGACGAGCGCGGCGTGGTGTCTACCGCCGACTTCTTCATGCCCATCGTCGATGACCCCTTCGACTTTGGCCGCATTGCCGCCACCAACGCCATCAGCGACATCTACGCCATGGGCGCCGACCCGCTGATGGCCATCGCCATCCTGGGCTGGCCGGTCAACGTACTGCCGCCCGAGGTAGCCCGCGAGGTGGTGCGCGGCGGGCGGGCCGCGTGCGATACAGCGGGCATCCCGCTGGCCGGCGGGCATTCCATCGACGCGCCCGAGCCCATCTTCGGCCTGGCCGTGACCGGCGTGGTGGACAAGCGCCACATGAAGCGCAACGACACGGCCACCGTGGGCAGCCGGCTGTACCTCACCAAGCCGCTGGGCATCGGCATCTTCACCACGGCAGAAAAGAAGGCCTTGCTGCGCCCGCAGGACGTGGGCGTGGCGCGCGACGTGATGTGCACCCTGAACCAGCCCGGCAGCCGCTTTGGCAAGCTGGCGGGCGTGACGGCGATGACCGATGTCACCGGTTTCGGCCTGCTGGGGCATCTGGTGGAGATGGCCGACGGCAGCGGGCTCACGGCGGTGATCGACACCGCTGCCGTGCCGCGCCTGCCGGGTGTTGAGCACTACTTGCAGCAGGGCTGCGTGCCCGGCGGCACCCTGCGCAACTTCGACAGCTATGGAGCGCGCATTGCCCCCATGGCCGACGCGCACAAGCACCTGCTGTGCGACCCTCAGACCAGCGGCGGCCTGCTGGTGGCGGTGGCGCCTGAAGGCGAAGCCGAGTTTCTGGCCGCTGCCGCTGCGTTGGGCCTGCATCTGCACCCCATCGGCAAGCTGGTCGCTCAGCGGCCCCTGGCTGTCGAGTTCGGCGGATGACCGACAACCTCAGCGACCTGCGGCACATCTTTTTGAACGATGTGCCCATGATGGATGTGCGCGCACCCGTGGAGTTTGCGCAGGGCGCCTTCCCCGGCGCGGTGAACATGCCGTTGATGAACGATGAAGAGCGCCAGAAGGTGGGCACCTGCTACAAGCAGCAAGGCCAGCAGGCCGCCATAGCGCTCGGGCATGCGCTGGTGTCGGGTGAAGTCAAGCGCAGCCGCATCGAGGCCTGGGCTGCATTTGCGCGGGCCCACCCGCAGGGCGTGCTGTACTGCTTTCGCGGCGGCCTGCGTTCGCAGATCAGCCAGCAGTGGCTGCAGGCCGAAGCCGGCATCGCCTACCCCCTTGTCGCTGGCGGCTACAAGGCCCTGCGCACTTTCCTCATCGAGACCACGGAGGCGGCCGCGCATGAGTGTGGCTTTGTGGTGCTCAGCGGCTCCACCGGCACCGGCAAGACCGAGGTGATTACTGCGCTGCCGCACGGCATCGATCTGGAGGGCCACGCCAACCACCGCGGCTCCAGCTTCGGAGCGCGGGCCACGGCGCAGCCCACGCAGATCCAGTTTGAAAACCAGCTGGCCATCGACTTTTTGAAGAAGCGCGCACAAGGCCACGCCGGGTTTGTGCTGGAAGACGAAGGCAAGCATGTGGGCAGCCGCGCGGTGCCGCTGCCGCTGCGCCAGCGGCTGGAGCAGGCGCCTGTCGTTTACCTGCACGACGCGTTTGACGCCCGGGTGCAGCGCATCCTGCGGGACTACGTGGAGAAGCCTTGTGCAGAGTTCACGGCCCTGCTCGGTGATGACGCAGGGTTTGAGGCCCATGCGGCGCGTTTGCTCGCCAGCCTGGACAAGCTCTCGCGCCGCCTGGGTGGCGCGCTGCACCAGGGCCTGCGGCAGACGCTGCAGGCCGCATTGCAGCAGCAGCGCCAGGGCGCGGGCTTGGCGCTGCACCAGGACTGGATCGCCGCCCTGCTTCAGCATTACTACGACCCCATGTACGCCTACCAGCGCCAAGGCCGTGCGCTGCGCATCGTGTTTGAAGGCGACCGAGCCGCTGTCATGCAGTACTTGCTTGACCGCGAAGTTCGCCGTGTAGCTTGAAGTGGCGTGCAAAAGCGCGGTGCACCGTGCCACGCCCCGCAGTTGCCAGTGTTTTGCTATTGAATAGATAGCTTCCAGCGCTTGATGGATAAGCGCTAGAGGCACTGTTTGCTCATATTTTCCTCGGCGCAAGCGGTTCCAAGTCTTGTCGTCGTTCGTTCACACCTGCGTCACGCCGAGGTCGCACGATCGCGCGTCTTTCACTCCTTGCATCGCGCGCCATGAAATTCCGTTCTGCTTGCAGCCTGTGGGCCACCGGCCTTCTTCTTCTCACCCTCACCGCCTGCGGAGGCAGCAGCGACGACGGATTTGCCTACCCGTCCAAAGAAGGGGCTGCACTGCCTTTCAGCACGCTGCAAACCCTGGGCAATGCCGACCGCACCGCCATCCGCAATGGCGGCTTTGGATCGGCCATGGCTCCGCACCCCACACTGGCCGGGCACTTCTATGCGCTCACCGACCGGGGACCCAACGCCGACCCGCTGGCCGGCACGTTGCCCGGCGGCAAGTTCTTCCCCACGCCGGGCTTCACGCCCCACATCGGCTTGTTCAAGCTGGACGACAAGGGCCAGGCCACCCTGGTGCGCACCGTCGCGCTGAAGGACCCCAAGGGCCGGTCCATCACGGGGCTGCCCAATTCGGCCTTCGGCTCCACGGGCGAGGTGGCCTACAACCTGGATGGCAGCAAGGTCACGCTGGACCCGGATGGCAGTGGGGCGCCAGGCTTTGACGAGAGCGGCCTGGACCCCGAGGGCCTGGTGGCCCTGCCGGACGGCAGCTTCTGGGTGAGCGACGAATACGGCCCGCACATGGTGCACTTTGACGCCAGCGGCAAGGAAATCGGCCGCATCAACCCGTTTGCGGCCGACCCGCGCAACCGCGCCGGCCGCATGCTGCCGCCCGAGCTGGCCCGCCGCTGGCCCAACCGCGGCATGGAGGGCCTGGCCATCACGCCCGACGGTAAGACCCTGGTGGGAATCATGCAGTCCAACCTCTACAACCCCACCTCGGCCATTGGCAGCATCAACCTCACGCGCATCGTCACCGTGCACCTGGAAACGGGCGCACGCGCCCAGTACCTCTACAAGCAGGATGCTGCGGGCCTGGCCAACTCCGACATCGTGGCGCTCTCGGCCACCACCTTCCTGGTGATCGAACGCGACACCAAGTTCTTCGGCCGCGACACTGGCACGGTGCGCAAGAACCTGTACAAGATCGACATCGCCAAGGCCACCAATGTCGATGCACTCACCAGTCCGCTGAACGATGCGTCCATCGTCCGCGACCCTGCTGCGGGTTTGCTGGTGGGCGGCAAGACGCTGGAGCAGGTGGCCAAGGACGGCGGCACCGACAACAACTTTGCCGCCGGCTGGGCCGCGCTCGCGGAAGCAGGCATTCAACCTGTGGCCAAGACACTGGTGTATGACGCCGTCAAGGAGATGTCCTACCCCCACGACAAGATGGAGGGCCTGTGGGTCATCGACGCCAACCGCGTCGGCATTCTCAATGACGACGACTTCGCCATCGAGCCCGACGGCAAGGGCGGCGTGCGCCAGAAGGTGCTGGGCAACGGCAAGGTGGATGCCAACACGCTGTACGTTGTCCGGCTCGCCGCGCCGTTGTATTGATTGAAGCGGTCGGCACCGGCATGACCAGCCCGTCGCAAACCTTGCTATAATCTGAGGCTTCGAGCGGAGAGGTGGCAGAGTGGTCGAATGTACCTGACTCGAAATCAGGCGTAGTGGCAACACTACCGTGGGTTCGAATCCCACCCTCTCCGCCAAATATTGAAAAAGCCCTGCAGTTCTTGCGAATTGCAGGGCTTTTGTTCGACCTGGGTTCGGACGGCAGGTTGTTGTTGCGGCGGTGGGTGCGCCGAAACGCGGGTGCGGTAGACAATTGTTGACTTTTGCCACATTGACGGCTGCTGCCCGGGTTCGCAAAATTTGCGGGTTTTGCGTTGTGCCCTGGCCATTCGGTGGTGTCAGGGATGTCTCAGGCTCTCGTTCGCCCTCGTGTCCGGCGAGAGGCCGCCTGCCCAGCACCGGGGCGTCACTTGCGGGGAAGATTCGAAACTGATGCAGTTGATTGCCTGAAATCTCCGGGGCGCGCAGCCCCTGCCAGGCGGGCGCACGGCGCGACGTGCCTGGTTCCCTTTTCTTCCCTTCCCTTCCCTCGTTGTCCCGAGCTTGCCGAAGCGCTGGCCTGCCGCGCGATCCGCGCGTGCGCGCTTTCCTCGTATGACCCAGAACCCCCACATCGACGCCACGGCGTTTCAGCAATGCGCGCATGGCCGCGCGCGCGCAGACACCACGGACCACCCTGCGCCGCGTGGCGATGACCCGGGTGTTGCGCGTTCTCCCGCCGCCGCATCCGCTGCGAGCACAGGGGTGGCACCTCGGCAGGGGTTCTATGTCCCGGTGCGCTGGAAGTTTGTGCTGGCACTGCTGGCCGGGATGGCGTGGGCGGGATTTGCCGTTTATGCGGCCGACCTGTGGATTCGGGATTTGGGCACGGTCATCGGCGCAACGGCGGCGCACCTGGTCATCTACGGGATTGCCGTTGTGCCGGGGTTCATGAATGCGTTCCTTATCGTGAGCCTCCTGCTGGACAGGCGACCGCCGGCGAAGAGCGCTGAGGCGGGTCTGCCCGGAGTCACCATCCTGGTGGCGGCATACAACGAGGAGGCCAGCATCGTCTCCACCATCGAAAGCATCGCGCGCCAGCAGTACCAAGGGCCCTTGCAGGTGGTGGTCATCAACGACGGCTCCAAGGACGCCACCGCCCAAAAGCTGGCGGGCCTGGACTACCCGTGGCTGCAGGTGTTGAACCTGGAGCGAAACGTGGGCAAGGCCAACGCGCTCAACGCCGGCCTCGCGCTGGTTCAGCACCGCCTCACGATCACGGTCGATGGCGATTCGTACCTCTACCAGAACGCACTGCGCAATCTGGTGGGCCGCTACATGAGCGACCCCGCCAACACGCGCGCCGTGGCGGGCGCGGTGCTGGTGCGCAACTCGCGCAAGAACATGGTGACTGCCATTCAGGAGTGGGACTATTTCCACGGCATCGCCGCCATCAAGCGGCTGCAGAGCCTGTACCAGGGCACTTTGGTGGCGCAGGGTGCATTCTCCATCTACGACACGGCACTGCTGCGCGAGATGGGGGGGTGGCCCCATACGGTGGGCGAGGACATTGTGCTGACCTGGGCGATTCTGGAGCGAGGGCACCGCGTGGGGTTTGCCGAGAATGCCTGCCTGTTCACCAATGCGCCGGAGACTTGGGGGCAGTTCATCCGCCAGCGCCAGCGCTGGTCGCGCGGGCTCATCGAGGCGTTCAAGTCGCACTGGCGGCTGTTGTTCAAGCCCCGCATGACGACGCTGTTCATTTGGTGGAACCTGCTGTTTCCCTACATGGACCTCGTCTACACCTTTGCCTTCATCCCCGGCCTGGTGCTGGCGCTGTTTGGGGTGTACTGGATTGCCGGGCCCATGACGCTGCTGGTGCTGCCCCTGGCCATGCTGGTCAACTACCTGATGTACAGCATCCAGGTGAAGATGTTCACCGAACAGGGCCTGAAGGTGCGCCGGAACGTGCCGGGATTCATCTTTTATGCGCTGTTTTACAGCGTCGTACTGCAGCCAGCCTGCGTGGTGGGCTACATCCAGGAAGTCGTGAGCCGAACCAAGAACTGGGGCACCAAATGATGATGAGAAAGACGATTTTTTGGGGCGCATTGACCGCGTTCGCAGGGTTGTTGTCGGGCGCGGCGGTGCACGCGCAGTCGGTGTCGGGCAGCTTCTTTGCCAGCGAAGACTCGGACGACTTCCGCGAAAGCAAGCAGACGGTGGGCTACACCGCATCGAGCGGCTGGGGGCTGCGGGCCGGGGCCATGCGCTACACCTCGCCCGCGTGGGCGGCCAGTGGCCAGATGCTGGCGGGCACCTTCCAGCGCACCGATGACCGTCGCACTATGGACGCGTACCTGGGCGCCGCCCGCGTGGCGGGTTTCGACTATGTGGTGGGGGGGCTGGACTACATGGAGCATCTTCGCCCCGGCACATCCCTGGGCGTGAGTGTGGAGCGTGACCTGGTGAACTCGGTCCGTGGCATTGACACCGGGACGCACTTCACAGCCCTGGCGCTGGTGCTGGACCATGCCTTCAGCCAGCGCTTCAACGTGGGCGTGGCGGCCGGGACTGCGTTGTTTTCCAATGACAACAACCGCCCCATTCTGCGCACGCGCTGGAACTACTCGCTCAATGAAGACTATGGGCTGAACCTGTTTCTGAAAACCCGCAACTATCACAACACCAACCCTTATCGCCGAGAGTATTTTTCTCCCGACCGGCTGAGCGAGGTTTCGGCAGGGTTGTCCGCCCGTTTTGCAGTAGCGCAGGCTGCGGTGCTGAGCGCCAGCGTGGATGCGGGCCAGCAACGTATCGACGGTGCGTCGGAGCCCATCTGGCGTGTGGCCGTTGGCTTGGGTGCCCGCCGCAATGACAGGGTGCAATGGTTCGTGGGCGTGGAGGCGAGTGACGCGGCGCCCCTGTTCTCGGGCCAGGCAGGCTCGTACCGCTACACCAGCGCCACGGCGCGCGTGACTGTGCCGTTCTGACGGCCGAGCCGGCGCAAGGCCCGGTGCCGGCTACCCGGCCGTACTGCTGCGCACGCGCACCGGCAGTACCAGTCTGAACTCCGCCCCTTGGCCCACATCGCTGTCCACCTCCAGCGTGCCGCCGTGGCGCTGCACCACGGTGTGCACCAGGGCCAGTCCCAGCCCGATGCCTGCGACGGACGGATGGCTGCGGTCGTGCAACCGCTGGAATGGCGCAAACAGCTGCCCCTGCAGTTCGGGCGCAATGCCTGGCCCCTGGTCCCGCACCGACACCACCCAGCGGCCGCCCTGTAGCGCGATGGCACAAAGCACCTTGCCGCCGACAGGGCTGAACTTGACGGCGTTGTTCAGCACGTTGGCCAACGCGCGGCACAGCAGGGCGCGGTCACCCAGGCTGGGCGCGGTGTCCGGCGTGTGTGTGATGGAAATGTCCACCTCCGCATCGCGCGCCTGGGCCCAGGCGTCATCCACCGTCTCAGCCAGCACGGCCACCAGGTCCAGCGGCGCCATGCGGTATTCCTGCGCCTGGGCGCTGGCCAGCTTCACGAAGTTTTCCGCCATGCCCAGCGAGGTCCGTGCGTAGCGCTCTATGCGCTGCATCAGCTCCGCGGCGGACATGCGGTCGGGGTAGGCGCGGTGCATTTCCAGCAAGGTCAGGATGGAGGCATTCGGTGCCCGGATGTCATGCGAGATGAAGTGCATGGCCTGGTCGCGCTGCTGCAGCGCACGGCGCATGTCGGTGATGTCCACCAGCGTGATGAGCCAGCCCGCCTGGGCCAGGTCCGTGAAGGGCTTGCACTGCACCAGCAGGCTGCGGTCCTTGGCATCGCGGCCTTCCACCTGATCGGGCAAGTCTGCCTTGCGCAGACCCTCGTGGGTGAGGACGGGCTGGTGTGTGCCCATGTGCACCAGGTCGTGCAGCAACTCCACCGCAGAAAGGCCCTTCAGCGAGACTTCTGCGTCGCCCGCCACGTGGATGCGCGCAGCCAGGTTTGACAGCAGGATGATCCCCTGCGCGTCGCATACCAGGGTGGGGGCGGGCAGCTGCTGCAGGCTTTGGCTCACGAAGTGGTGCAGTTCGCGCAACTGGCGCGACGCGCGCTCCACCGCGTTGATGCGCCGTTCCAGGAAGTCGGTGGTATCGCCGGGCCGCTTGCGCGCCCGCATGTGCAGGCCGTCCTGCTGCAGACGTTCCATCTCCAGCCGCAAGAAGTCGGCAGCCGCGCTCAGGCGTCGCCAGCTCCAAAGCGGGTAGGCCAGCGCCAACCCCACCAAAGCAGCCGAGGGTGCAACCTGTACGCCCGCCGCACCCGGCAGCGCCAGGCTCAGGACCAGCGTGGCGGCTGCCAGGCCTGCCGTGGTCAGCAGGGCCGCCAGGGGGCCCAGCAGCAACAGTGACACCAGCGCACAGGCAACGGGAAGCAGGTTGAATGCCAGATTCAGCGGCCGTGAAGCCGGCTTGATGTCCACGCCAGCCAGGCGCCCGTCCAGCACGTGCGAAACCACCTCCACCCCGGGCATCAGCCGCGACTGCTGGCCGACCGGGGTGGCAAACATGTCGCCCAAGCCCGAAGCTGCGGCTCCCACCAGCACATACTTGCCACGAAAGGCGTCCTGCGGAACATCGCCGCGAAGAACATCGATGTAGGAATACGTGGTGAAGTGCGACGGCCCGCCCGCAAAGGGGACGAGGGTGCGCCCCATGCGCTGCCAACCGGCGCTGGCGGGGGGAGGCTGGCCGTGTACGGACTGGGGGGCTGGCAAGGGTGCGGCGCTGTTACAGGGGGACTTCCTGTCGGCCACGCACTGCATGGCCAGGCTGAAATGCGGCCATGCGGCATCTTCGGGCCCTTCGTGCAGGTACAGGCTGCGCACGACACCATCGCCATCTGGCGCCACATGGACATGGCCCAGCCCTGCGGCGGCTTGGGCAAAGGTGGGCCAGGGCAGTTCTGCGGCATCGCCCCCAGCGCCGTAGCCGCGCCTCACCAAGGGGAGCACCACGCGGCCACTGCGCTGCAGGGCATCGGCCAGCAGCACATCGTCCTGGGGGTAGTCCAGGTCTTCTTCGTTGAACAGCACGTCCATGCCGATCACGCGCGGGTTCTGTGCGGAGAGGCGATGGATGACCTCGGCATGCAGAGCCCTGCGCCAAGGCCAGCGGCCGATGGCCGCAATGCTGCGGTCATCGATCGCCACGACGGCGATGTCCGGGTGCGCGGGGCGTGACAGCAGGCGCAATCCCAGGTCCTGCACCAGGTGGTTGGTCCGGACCAAGCTGCCAGGGGCGCTGAGCCAGGCCACCAACCCCAGCAGCGCAGCGGCCAGCAGCGTCCATTCCAGTCTTCGCCTTTGACCCCGGTCTCGGGCAAAGCTCAGCATGGCCGGGTCAGCCGTGGCAGCCGGGTGACTGGGGGCACGCTGCGGTGCACGTCCTTGATCAAGGCCGCACCACCGGCTCGCCGCTGGAAGTGGACACCGGCAAGCCCGTTCCGGTGCTGATGCCGGAGCCCACGCGGATCTGCCGGGGCGGCGAGAAGTCGCTCTGCAGGCCCGTGGGGTCGAGCACCTGGATGCGCACCAGGTATTCGCCCCCCGGCAGGTTGCTGCCGACCCACTCGGGCGTGTCCAGCGTGGTGTCCAGGGTGATCTGCTCAAACGCGGGGTCGGTCTTGGGCGCCAGCTGCAGGCGGAACCGTTGCCCGGGCTGGGCTGGCCAGTGCAGGCGCACCGTGGTGTCGCCGTCCTGGGCCTGCAGGGCCTGGGCGGACAGCGTGGCCGGGCGGTCCGCTACGGTAAAGCTTTGGGCAGGTGCAAACGGCCCTTGGTCTGGCTGACCATCGGCCGCCTGCAGCAGGCTGGCCATGCGCCAGAAGTAGCTGCCGGGCGGCAGGCCCGCCAGAGAGAGCCGGCACTCAGACAAACGCTGCTCGTCACGCAGGGGGGCGCTGAACTGTGCATCTGTCGCCACCTGCACGCGGTACCACCGCACACCCGGCACCTGTGTGCATTGCAGCTCGCCGATGCCGGTGGCCATGATGGCGCCAGGCGCAGGCTGCTGGTGAAGGGGTGCCACGGGCCGCGTCTTGATGACGATGGGATGCACGGCGGGTGTGCCAGCGATGCCCGCGTCGTCCACGCCACGCACCGAGAGGAAATAGCGTCCGTCATCCAGCGCCTTCCAGCGCAGCTGGCCACTGTCGAAGCGGCCATGGCGCAGCACCTGCGTGAAATCCGCGTCCCGTGCCACCTGGGCGATGTAGCGCACGGCGCCGGGCAGGGTTGGGATGTTGATGGCCAGCAGGCTTGCGTCGCCCAGCGCGGGCGGAATGCCGGAAGTGTCAGGCGCCGCCAGGAGTGCGCGCGGTGCGCCCAGCGTGCGGTCCGTGGCCACGGCCAGGCCCTGCCCGGGGGAGAGCATGGCTCCGGAGTGGGAGGCGCCGGCTGCGGACCCGGCCGCGTTGTCGTCGCTGCGCGCCTGCACCGCCACCGACCCGCTCAGTACCGAGGCCGTTGTCTGGCCCGACTCGGCCGTGTTGACTTGAAAGCGCGTGCCGCGCACGCTGGTCACAGCCACAGGGGTGCGGATCTCCATGCGGCGGAAAGGCTCAGCACTGGGCGGAACAGTGGTTTCCACTTCGCCGCTGCGCATTTCCAGCACCGACTGCACGCTGCCCGCGCGCCCCCGGCGGCGCAGTTGACGCAACTGCAGTTCGGATTGCGCCTGCACGCGCACCACCGTGCCATCGGCCAGCCGCACCGCTACAAACCCGTCGGCCCCCACCTGCAGCGCCGTGCCCTCTGCCAGGGTGCCGCCCTGTGCCACCGGCACCGCCGTGCCTCCCGCGCGGGGCTGGGCTGTGACGGGGCCCTGAACAAATTCCACCGTGGCGGTTTCCGCAGGCTGCAGATGTGCGGGAATCCACACAACCGAGCCGGGCTGCAGGCGGCGTGGGTTGGCTACCTTGTTGCGCGCCTGGAGCAGAGGCCATTGCCGAGGGGCAGCGAGATAGGTGCGCGCCAAGCCTTCCAGTGTGTCGCCTTCCTGCACCGTGTGGGCAATTTCATCGGCCTGGGTCTCGGCATCGGCCCCGCCGCTGGGGTTGGCGTGTACCGGGCCGCAGGCCAAACCGGCCCACGCACCCAAAACAAGTGCGGCAGCGGCGTGCAGCACCCAGGTGCCGTGCCAGGGGGCGTCGAAGTTGCAGGTGCGTGGACGACGGGTCGTGCCAGGGAGGACGTTGTTGTTCATTGCCAATTCGTTTCTCACTCAGGCACGGGTGGCCTTGGCCGGGGCGTCTACCGCTTCAAACCGGTAACCCACACCGTAGATGGCGCTCACGATGAAGCCGTTGGCCGGGCGCAGGTCCAGCAATGTGCGCAGGCGCGAGATGTGAGTGTCCAGCGAGCGGGACATCACATCGGCCACCTGTCCCCACACGATCTCCTTGAGGTGGTCCCGCGACAGCAGCCGGCCCATGTTCTGGAACAGAAACAACGCCAGCTCGTATTCCCGGTTCTTGAGTTCTACCGGCACACCGTCCATCTCGATGGCCCGTGTCTCTGGCAGAAACCGGTAGCGGCCGAACTCCATCACGCCGCCCACATTGTCAGGGTAGGCGCGGCGCAGCAGCGCTGCTATACGGGCATTGAGCTCGCCGATGCGCACCGGCTTGACCATGAAATCATCTGCCCCGCTCTGCAGTCCTTCGACGATGTCGCGCTCTTCCTGCCGGTGGGTGACAAACAGGATCGGCAGCCGCGCGGCCACGTTCTTGCGCACCCAGCGCACCACTTCGGGGCCCGTGGTGTCGGGCAGGTGCCAATCTACGATCAGCAGATCAAAGGTCTCGCGGCGCAACGTGCGCAGCAGCTCGGCCCCCGTCAGATGGGTGTGGCAGACATGGCCGTTGGCTTCTGTGGCCTGTTTGATCAGATCGAGCTGCAGCGCATCGTCGTCCAAGGCGGCTATGCGCATGGTTCCTCCCCAGCAAAACACAAATGGGGATTATTTGCGATATTGCGCGGCATGCCGGCCGGGTTGACATTTGTTAAGGATTCGCCACATGGATCAAACAGTGAATGCGCGCTGGGTCTGGCCAGGCCTTCACACACCGCCCATCTTTTGGCTTAGTGGACCTGGAGTCTGCGTGGCAGAACGAGCCCCTGCTGCAACACGATCCTCAGTTATCGCGCATTTCGCTTCGACGCCTTTTGCCGCGCAGACTCCCAGCGTCAGGCTTCGGTGCGCCGGGCCGTGCCGCCTGGGATATGGGAAGGGACTGTGGCGAGGGGATCTCGCGCAGCAGCCTCATGCCCACCAGCGTGTAGCAGGTCTGCGGGCTGTTCCAGTTGCGATAGCCACAGCGCGCATAGAACGACCAGGTGTGCCAGGAGCCCCCACGGCGCACGCGCACGCTGCCGTCCACAGGACCCTGCGGATCCTTGCGGGGCGAGCGGGCGTAGTAGTCGTCGCCATGCCAGTCGGCCACCCATTCCCAGGCATTGCCCAGCATGTCGTGCAGGCCCCAGGCATTGGGCGCGAAGCGGCCTACCGGGGCCGTGAAGGCGTGGCCATCGCTGCCGGGCAGTGCATGCTGCCGCCAGCGTGGCCAGTGCGCAGCTGCGTCCTGGTCGAAAGTGTTGGCCGCTTGCAGCAGGCCTTCCGGGCGGTCTCCGTGGGGATAGCGTGTGCGCGTGCCGGCGCGGCAGGCGTACTCCCACTCGGCTTCGGTGGGCAGGCGGTAGACCACGCCTTCGGTACGGGTCAGCCATTGGGCGAGGGCCTGCGCATCGTTCCAGGTCACGTTGACCACCGGGTGATCGTCGCCCTGCGGAAAGCCCGGGTTGCGCCATGAGTAGCGCGGGTTACGCCCCTCGAAGGCGTCGCCGCGCGGGGTTGTGGAAGGGTCATAGTGGGGGTTGTAGCCGTAGCCACCAGTGCCATCGGCCTCCGACTCCGGCACATGGCCTGACGCCTCCAGGAACCTGCGGAACTGCCCCACCGTCACCTCGTGCTGCCCCAGATAGAAGGGCCGCGTGATGTGGACCCGGTGGGCCGGTCCCTCATCGGCCAGATCGGTAAACCGCTTTATCTCCAACAGGGGATATGTGCGCGCCAGCACGGCCGGTGGCTCTACACCGCCCATCCTGAAAGTACCGGCTGGCACCTGTACAAACACCATGCCCAAGCTGTTCGTCCAGGTGATGGGGGCAGCGTGGGCTACGAACGCCGCGCCCGTCGCCGCCAGGGCTGCCAGGCCTGCCAGGCCGCAGCGCGATAGCTGCTTCACGCGCAACCCGGATCAGGGCTTGTCCGGCAATTCGCTGACGCACTCGAAGACCATGCGAGAGCCGTCGTGGCGCAGCAGTTTGGCATGCAGGGCGAGCCGCTGGCATTCGCGCGTGGCGGCCGCCTGGGCCTGGTAGGTGTCGGTGCCATACACCGGCACGCTGAAGGTGCGGTCACGCCCCGAGGCCATGGGACCCGACGGGTGGTGGGGCGATGTGGCGTTGCATCCTGCCAGCAGGGCGAGGGCGGTGAGCGGGGCGATCAAGGTCTTCATGGCGGACTCCTGTGGTGGCGCACCAGTTTACGCACGAACCCCGCCGTCCCGTGTCAGCGCTTGGCGCTGCCGCAACACGCGGCGACGATCAGGGTGAGCCCGCTGTGCAGCAGCGTGGCGCGGAGATACAGTGCGTTACACACAACAGTGCCCCGTCTCCGGCGCCACGCGGTGCCCGGTGCCTCAGGGGCACGCATCGGAGGAGCCGGGATGGCGCAGGGTGCGGCACCGTTGGATCAACAGGCCTGGAGAGAGGCGTCGCTGCGCGTGCTGGCCACGCTGGTGCTGCTGGCGCTTGTGTACGTGTTGCCCATGTGGACGCCGCTTCAGCGGCTGGAATACGACCTGATCAGCAGCCTCACGGCCCCCGTGCGGCCCGACGCCCGCGTGGTGGTGGTCGGGCTCGACGAGCCGAGCCTGGCTGCGCTCAACCTGGCGCCACCCGTGCCCCGGCGCCTGCATGCGCAACTGGTGGATGCCCTCACCGCAGCCGGTTCCGCGGCGCTGGGCATCGACATGCTCTTTGCTTCTTCGCAATCGGCGGCCGACGACGCGGCCCTGGCCCGTGCGCTGCAGGGGCGCATGCCCGTCGTGCTGGCCCGTGCCGACGTGGCCGTGCCCAGCTCACAGGTGGGGCACTACCGGCAGGAGGTGCCCAGTGTCTTTCCTCAGGCCTTGCAGGGCAGCGTGGCAATGGCTGTGGACGACGACGGCGTGCTGCGCCGTGCGCCTATGGCGGACGATGCGCTCTGGCGCGTTCTAGCGCAGGCGGCTGGGCGCGGGGTGCCGCCGCCGCCCCCGGGCGCGTTGCTGCGCTACTACGCCCCCGAGGTGCCGCTGCCCTATGTGCACTACACCCAGGCGCTGGACCCCGTTGGCACACTGCCGCCTGGCGCCTTGCAAGGCCGGGTGCTGCTGCTTGGGCAGCACACGCCGGTGGCCGGCGTGGACCAGTTCGCCACACCGCTGCGCGCTCTGGGCAGTGGCACGCAGTCCGGCGTGTTCATGCACGCCACGGCCCTCATCAACGGACTGACGGGCGACTGGGTGGTGCCAGCGCACCCCGTCGCGCCGCCCTTGCAGGCCGCAGCGGCGGTGGGGGTGGTGGCCGTGGCCACGCGGCGCTGGCGTGGCGGGCGCGCGGTCGTGCTGAGCCTGGCACTGGCCGTGCTGGCGCTGCTGGGCGGGTTGTTGGCGTTTCTGGTGGGCGTGTGGTGGAGCACCCTGCCCACGCTGGTGGGCCTGGCGCTGCACCTGAACGTGGGCGCTGCCAGCGGCTACCTGCGGGAGCGCCGCCGCCGCGAGCAGCTGCGCAGCGACTTTGCCCGGTATGTGCCCCCGGCGGTGGTGGACGCGCTCACCGCTGCGCACGCGCCCCCGCCCGCACTGCAGGGCGAGCGCCGCGTGCTCACGCTGCTTTTTTCCGACCTGGCCGGCTTCACGGCAGCCAGCGAGCGCCTGCCGCCCGACGCCGTTGCCCATGCTCTTAACGCCTATTTTTCGCGCATGACGCACACGGTACACCAGCACGGCGGCACGCTCGACAAGTTCATCGGTGATGCGGTGATGGCCTTCTGGAATGCCCCCTTGCCCGAACCCGCACACGCTACCCGTGCGCTGGCCTGTGCCCAGGCCATGCAGGCCGACATGCAGGCCCTGCGCGCGCAGTGGCAGGGCACAGCGTTTGAGCACGTGCAACTTCGCATCGGCCTGCACACGGGCGAGGCTGCCGTAGGCCACCTGGGCTCGCACGAACGTTTTACCTACACCGCCGTGGGCGACGCAGTGAACACTGCCGCGCGGTTGGAGGGGGCCAACAAGGCCTTTGGCACCGGCGTTCTGCTGTCGGAGGCCACCCGCGCCGCACTGCCGCCGGATGCCCCAGAGCGCGCGCACCTGCTGTGGCTAGACACCGTGGTGCTGGCGGGGCGCAGCACGGGGCTTTCCGTGTACACACCCTGCGATGACGCAGCACTGGTCACCACCAGCCTGGCCCTGCACCAGCACCTGCTGGCAGGCGATTGGCGCCTGGCCCTGGTGCGCTGCGCCGACTGGCAGGCCCACGCGCGCCTGCTGGCGCCGCAGTGGGAGGCCCATGCGGACCAGTTGTACGCGCGGGTGCAGGCGCTCGCCGAGGCCGCAGCGCAGGCGCCCGCTGCGGCGGTGCAGTTCAGCGCCCGCGCGCTCGACAAATCCTGAGCCCCATTTCAGAACGAAAGGCCACAGCCATGCCCTCCCGTCGATTCCCCTGGTGGACGCCCGTGGGCGTGTGGCTGAGCGTGGCCGCAACGCCTGCCGCCTGGGCGCAATGCGGCGGTGCGGCGCCCGCACCTGGCGCGGCAGCGGCGCAGATCGTGGCCCTCGCAGGCCAGGGGCAGACGCGTGCGCCCGGTGTGGAGCCCTGGTCGCCCGCCGCGCTGGCGCAGCAGCTGGGGCCAGGCGCCGACATGCGCACGCTGGCGTTGTCGTCCGCGGCCCTGCTGCTGGCCGACCGTACTCAGATCCGCATGTCCGCCAACGCCCAGGTGCGGCTGTGCGAATCGCAACCCGAGCGCACGCTGCTGGAGCTGGCCGCCGGGCGCCTGTGGGCCCGCACCAAAAAGGCCCCGGCCACCTTGCAACTGCAAACCCCGGCCGCCCTGGCCGTGGTGCGCGGCACTGACTGGGACGTGGAGGTGGACGCTGCGGGGCGCACCACACTCACCGTGCTGTCGGGCCAGGTGGAGCTGCGCAATGCCCAGGGCAGCGTGCAATTGGGCCCGGCGGAGCAGGGCTTTGTGGAGCCGGGGCAGGCGCCGGTCAAGCGGGTGCTGGTCAATCCCCGCGAGCGGGTGCAGTGGGTGATGGCGCACCCCGGCAGCGCCACCCGCTGGGCAGAGTTCCAACGCCCCGGCCTGGCCGAGCCGCTGGCCAGTGTGAGCACGGCGCTGCAGGCCGGGCAATGGAGCCAGGCACGGGATCAGCTGCAGGCCCTTGCGGCCCGGGGCCAGGGCGGCGCCGTGGCCGAGCTGGTGCTGGCCGATCTGGAAGTGTTTGAGGGCGCACTCGAGGCGGCCCAGGCCCGGCTGGCGCAGGCGTGGCAGCGCACGCAAGACCCCCGCACTGCTGCGCGCCGTGCCGACCTGCTGCTGGCGCTGGACCGGGGCGCAGACGCGCGCGCCTGGCTCGACGCCACGCGCGCGGCCGCACCGACGTCGGTGGATTTGCTGCTGGCCGATGCCGACTGGCACCGCCTGGACGGGCGCGGCGACGCGGCACTGGCGCTGTACCGCGAAGCCGTAGCGCGCGCCGAAGCGCAGGCGCCGCAGGGCGCCACTGCGGCCCTCGACGCCGCACCCCTTGCAGCGGCCCTGTGGGGCCTGGGCCGCGCGCTGCAACAGCGTGGCGACCTGACCGCCGCACGCACCGCCCTGGCGCGCGCCGTGCAGCTGGCCCCCGACCATCCGGCCTACCGGGGCGAACAGGCCACCGCCGCCACCGAGGCCCTGCGCCTGGCCGAGGCCCAGGCAGGGTTCGATGCCGCCCTGGCGCTCGCTGGCGACGACTATGTGAGTCTGGCGGGCACAGGCCTGCTCGCGCTGCAGCAGGGCGACCCAGAGCGCGCTCGCACGCAATTGCTCAAGGCGCTGGTGATCGAGCCGCGCTACGCGCAGGCGCACGTCTGGCTGGCCGTGGCCGAGTACCGGCTGGGCGCACTGCACGCTGCTTTTGATTCGCTGGAGCGTGCCCGCGTGGCTGACCCCAAAGACCCGCTGGCCTGGCAGGTAGAGTCGATGATGCGCAACGACAGCGGCGAGCCCGAGGCCGCCATCGGTGCGGCCCGCGAGGCGCTGGCGCGGCTGCCTTACCTGAAGTCGCTTAACCCGCTGGCCAGCGACAGCCAGGGCTCGGCCAACCTGGGCAAGGCCCTGGGCGACTTTGGCATGGAGCACTGGGCGCGGGCCTATGCGCAGCAGTCGTATTACCCGCTGTGGGCCGGCAGCCACTTCTTCATGGCCAACGGGTACGAAAGCGACTACAGCCGCAACTCCGAGCTGTACCAGGGCTACCTGGCCGATCCCCTGGCCCTGGGTGTGGGCGAGCGGCACCTGCCCGTGTTGCGAACCGAAGCGCGGGAAGCCGTGTGGGCGGCGGCGGCAGAGCGCAACGCCGTGCACTCGTCGCTGGTGGGGGCGCTGACCGCGCGGGGTGTGGAGGCCGCCACGCTGCCCATGGCCTGGCTGGTGCGCGCCACCGGGCTGCGCATGTGGCCGCGCGACACCGGTTCGTACTGGCTGACGGCGCCCGCCGTCACGCTGGCTTGGGGCGTGCGACCCATCGATGCGCTGGGGTTGTTTGTGGTGCACGACCAGGGCCGGGACCGGGTGGGCTACCCGGGCGGCATCAACATCGGCAGCGCGCGCTTTGACGGCGTGGCGCGCACGCACAGCACGCGCACTGACGCGGGTGGCTCCTGGCGGTGGTCGGCCGACGCGCAGACCTGGCTCAAGTTTCACCATGCACGCAATGCCAACCACCGTGTGCTGGACCTCGGGAGCCTGGGCTGGGGCCTGCAGGATTCGCGCGTGCGCGACGCGATGGACGGCGTGATGCTGCGGCACGTGGTGCAGTCGCCCGGCCAGCGCATCAGCGCGGGCTGGGAAAACGTGCGCGCGCAGGGGCTTTCAGGCCTGTACGACCCCGGTGAGCCGTGGGAAGGCTCGGAAGGCGCCACCACGGCGCGCTTTGACATGCCCTGGGTGGCGGGCGAATGGCACAGCGGCCCATGGGCCTGGGAAGCCGGCGTGGCCTGGCCGCGCCTGCGCACACGGTCCGTGAGCCGCTATTACAGCCTGGTTTCGGGCGAAGACTTCTTTGCGCCCGACATCGCAGACAGCGGCCACACGCGCCGGGCCCGTCCGCGTGCGGGCCTGTCGTACCGCATCGCCCCGGGCCGGGCGCTGCATGCGGCCTATGTGGAGAGCATGCATGCCCCTGCCACCCACACGCTGGCACCCGTGGCGGTGGGTGCCATCCCCATCGACCACCAGTACCAGCGGCTGGGCAGCCTGGCCCGCAAGCGCGCTGTGCAGCTGGACTGGGAGATTGATCCGCGCACCTTTGCCTGGGGCATGGCCAGCAGCCAACACATCACCAACCCCACGCTGGCCGATGGCAGCCTGGCCGTGCCCAACCTGGGGATCGCGGTGTCTGACCGGGCCGGCGTGCTAGCGCCCGTCGGTGCCTCGGGCCAGGTCGCCATCGACGCCTACAACGGCAACCCGCGCTTCAGCCAGGGCAGCCTGCGCCAGGCCGGCGCGGCGCTGAACCGGGTGCTGACGCCGCACTGGAGCGTGCTGGGCAGCTACACCTGGGCGCAGTCCCGCAACACGGGATTGCAATACACGGGCAACCTGCTGCCCGGCGTGCCGCGCCACACTGCGGTGCTGGGCAATGTGCTGCGCCACGGCGCGCGCGACATGACGCTGGTCACGCTGGTTTACCGCGGCACGCGGTTCGCTGACGAGGCCAACGCCGAGCGCCTGGGCGCGGGCTGGAGCTTCAACCTGGTGCTGTTCCGCGAATCGGCCGACCGCCGCTGGGCCTGGACCGGCACCTTGCAGGCCCCGCTGCATGGCAACTCGCGCCCCACGCTGTGGACCAGCCTGCGCTACCGTGTGGATTGAAAATTAAAGTGTTTTTGGCATCTAGCGCTTATCCAGCAAGCGCTAGCAGCTATCAAAATCGGAGTAATGGCTCAGGTGGATGCAGCCGCTGCTGCCGCTTGCGCCAGCGCTGCCAGCGCGGCGGCCACGTCCGCATCGGCCACATCCTCTACGGCAGCCAGTTGGCCCGCCACCGCAGCCACGCCTTCACGCTGCAACCGCGCGATGGCCTGGCCGGCCTCCTTGGGTGCATCAAAGCCGGTGCTTTGCACCAGCAGGCGGCCATCGGCGTCCACCAGCTTGAAGTAGAACTTGCCGTCCGCTTCACGGTATTGCTTGAACGAGGGCAGGGCTGCCTTCGCTGCCTTGGCGGGCTTGGCGGCGGTTGTGGTGCCCTGCACCAGGCTGCGCAGGCCCACTGCGGCGCGCAAATCGCGGATGAACGGCGTGGCCAGCGTGCGCGCGCGCTCGGCGCCCGCGAGCAGCGTCTGCTCGATACGCGCCGGGTTGTGGATGAGCTCGTCGTACTGCGCACGCATGGGTGCAATCACCTGGTCCACGCGCTCGAACAGCATCTGCTTGGCATCGCCCCAGGCAATGCCGTCGGCATATGCGCGGCGCAAGGTCTCTGTCTCGTCGGGCGTGGCGAAGGCCTGGTAGATCTGGAACAGTGCCGAGCCTTCGGTGTCCTTGGGCTCGCCGGGCGCTCGCGAGTCGGTCAAGATGCTGCCGATGAGCTTCTTCAAATGGTCACGGCTGGAGAACAACGGAATCGTGTTGTCGTAGCTCTTGCTCATCTTGCGGCCGTCCAGCCCGGGCAGGGTGGCTACGTGTTCGTCAATGGCCGCCTCGGGCAGCACAAAGTGCTCGCCGTACAGATGGTTGAAGCTCGCGCCCATGTCGCGTGCCATCTCGATGTGCTGCACCTGGTCGCGCCCCACGGGGACCTTGTGTGCCTTGAACATCAAAATGTCCGCGGCCATCAGCACCGGGTACATGAACAGGCCCGCCGTCACGCCATCGTCCTGCTCGCGGCCGGCTGCCGTGTTCTTGTCCACGCTGGCCTTGTAGGCGTGTGCGCGGTTGAGCACGCCCTTGCCCGTCACGCAGGTGAGCAGCCACGTCAGCTCCGGAATCTCGGGGATGTCGGACTGGCGGTAGAACGTGACGTGTTCGGGGTTGAGCCCCGCCGCCAGCCAGCTGGCCGCGATCTCCAGCGTGGAGCGCTGGATGCGCACGGGGTCCTCGCACTTGATGAGCGCGTGGTAGTCGGCCAGAAAGTAAAAGCTCTGCACCCCCGGCGTGAGGCTGGCCGCCACGGACGGACGGATGGAACCCACGTAGTTGCCCAGGTGGGGCGTGCCTGTGGTGGTGATGCCGGTGAGATAGCGCGTGGTGCTCATGGGAACGGTGTCAGCAAGAATGAATTGAAAGTACAAAGCGGATCACGTGAAGCTTGCGACGGGACGCGACATCGGCGCAAGCACTGCCCCAAGCCAGTGCCACCGTGGAACCGGCTCTGCCGGGCCACGGGTGGCGTCCCCCGTCGGGGGAAGGCGCGAAGCGACTCAGGGGGGTCATCTGAGAAGGGCTGTCAGGGGGGTGAGAAGCAGATTGATGGCGCTGTAACCCACCGACATCAGCGGCCGCAGCCAGAACGTGCCGACCACGCCCACCACCACCAGCCCCAGCACGATGAAGAAGCCGTACGGCTCGATGCGCGACACCATATGGGCCTGGCGCCACGGCAGCAGACCCACAAGAATGCGCCCGCCATCCAGCGGCGGCAGCGGAAACAGGTTGAACGCCCACATCACCAGGTTGACCAGCACGCCCGCGCGCGCCATTTCCACAAAGAAGCGCTCTTCCACGCCCAGGCCCACCAGCGACACCAGCAGCACCGCCCATGCAATGGCCTGGAAGAAATTGGATGCCGGCCCCGCCAGCGCTACCCAGATCATGTGCTGCTTGGGGTTGCGCAGGTTGCCGAAGTTGACCGGCACCGGCTTGGCATAGCCGAACAGGAACGCCCCCGAGGTGGCGAAGTACAGCATCAGCGGCATCAGGATGGTGCCGACCGGGTCGATGTGCTTGAGCGGGTTGAGCGTGATGCGCCCCATCATGTAAGCCGTGTTGTCGCCAAAGTGGCGCGCGGCATAGCCATGGGCTGCCTCGTGCACGGTGATGGCAAACAGCACCGGCAGGGCGTAGATCAGAACGGTTTGGATAAGGTTGGAGATGTCCACCCGGGGATTGTCTCAGACCGCCCCATTGCCGCGCGGGGGACAGGTGGCATGGCTTCGTGCTGGCCTGGCGATTGTGGGTTGTACGTATCTGCGTGACCGGCGCGGGCGCGCGTTCATTGCTAGCATCCACCGATGGCGCCACGTGCGCCTTCCCGTCTTTCAAAAACCACTCCAACAAGCGTTGAATCGCACCTGAGACATGCTGAGTCACCTCAAGATCGGAACGCGCCTGGCAATGGCGTTTGGCAGCCTGGCCCTGCTGGTGCTGCTGTTGATGGCCATGTCCCTGTCAGGCATCGGCGCCGCGCAGCAGGCTCTGCCCAGCGGCTCTGCCGCCATGGCGCACCTGGACAGCGCGCGTGCCTGGATCATCGGCTGCAGCGTGGCCACCTTTGTGCTGGCACTGGTGGCCGTGCTGGGCCTGCGCAGAGCCATCGTGGCGCCGTTGAATCAGGCCATCATGATTGCGGAAACGGTTGCGTCCGGCGACCTGAGCCAGGAGTTCAGCTCAGACCTGCAGGGCGACTTCGGGCGCCTGCTGGATGCGCTGGGCACTATGGAGGACACGCTCACCGACCTGGTCTCGCGCATCAAACAGGATGCCGACGCCATCAGCGCTTCGGTCGCCGACATCGGCCACGGCAATACCGACCTCTCGCGCCATGCCGAAGACCAGGTTTCCTCGCTCACGCAGACCGCCGCCAGCATGGAGCAACTCACCGCCACCGTGCGCCAGAACGCCGAGCGCGCGGGCTCTGCCAGCCAACTGGCCGTCAAGGCATCGCAGATTGCCGAGCATGGCGGCGCCGCCGTGGGCGAGGTGGTGCAGACCATGCAGGCCATCAGCGGCAGCTCGCGCAAGATCGTGGACATCATCCAGGTGATCGAAGGCATCGCGTTCCAGACCAACATCCTCGCGCTGAACGCGGCGGTGGAGGCGGCCCGCGCGGGTGAGCAGGGCCGGGGATTTGCCGTGGTGGCCAGCGAAGTGCGCAGCCTGGCCCAGCGCAGCGCCGTGGCCGCCCGCGAGATCAAGGCGCTCATCAGCGCGTCGGTGGAGCATGTGGAGAGCGGCGCTGGCCAGGTGGGCCAGGCGGGCAAGACGATGCAGGAGATCGTGACCGCGGTGGGCCAGGTGAGCGCTCTGCTGGGCGAAATTTCCCACGCGCTGCGCGAGCAGAGCGACGCCATCAGCCATGTGAACGCCGCCGTGGCGCACATGGACGGCACCACCCAGGAAACCGCCGCGCGGGTTCAGACCGCCGTGTCCACGGCAGCGGCGCTGACGGCCCAGGCGCGTGACCTGGAGCAGGCGGTGGGCGCGTTCAAGTTGTGAAATCTCCCTGAACGAAGCCGCCACCGGCGGACCGGCCAAGCCAGATCCGCTGTTGCACCATGGTTGATAGGGCCTGCTACAACCCCAGCGCCTGCAGGCTGCCCCGTCCTTCGCGCAGCACCTCGGGGTCGCCGCCTGCGCCCATGGGCGTGAGGTCCACCACCGTGGTGGGCTCCAGTGGGCAGGCGCCCGCATCCACGATGGCGTCCAGCAGCTTTTCGTAGCGCTCGCGGATTTCTTGCGGGTCATTCAGGGGCTCCGTCTCGCCCGCCGGGATCAGCGTGGTGGCCAGCAGCGGGGCGCCGTGCAGCTCCAGCAGCAACTGCAGGCCCTTGCGGTCGGGCACGCGCAGGCCGATGGTCTTGCGCGAGGGGTGGCTCACCCGGCGCGGCACTTCCTTGGTCGCTTCGAGGATGAAGGTGTAGGGCCCGGGCGTGGCCTGCTTGAGCAGACGGTACTGGCGGTTGTCCACGCGCGCGTAGTTGGCCAACTCCGACAGGTCGCGGCACAGCAACGTGAGGTGGTGCTTGTCGTCCACCTGGCGGATGCGCCGCAGCCGGTCCACCGCGTCCTTGTCGTCCAGGTGGCAAACCAGCGCATAGCTGGAGTCGGTGGGCACGGCCAGGATCCCGCCTTTTTGCAGCAGCATGGCACCCTGCTTGAGCAGGCGGGGCTGGGGGTTGTCGGGGTGGACTTCGAAATACTGGGCCATGGGCTGATTCGTGCTTACATGCAGTCAGGCGGTGATGCCGTCAGGCTGCAGGCCGCTGAATGCGGTGGGCGAGCAGGTCCCACACCGGCGTGAGCTTGCCGGGCAGCAGCGGCAGCGTGCCCAGGTCGGTGTGCGATTCGTCAGGGCTGTGGAAGTCGCTGCCGCGCGAGGCGGCCAGTCCAAACTCCTGCGCCATGTCTGCATACGTCACGTATTCGGCAGCGGTATGGCTGCCGGTGACGACTTCCACGCCCCGCCCGCCGTGCTGCTTGAATTCAGAGAACAGCGCGTACTCTTCATTAGCGCTGAACTTGTACCGCGCCGGGTGCGCGATCACGGCCACACCGCCGGCCTGGGTGATCCAGCGCACGGCGTCGCCCAGCGCGGCCCAGCGGTGCGGCACGTAGCCCGGCTTGCCTTCGGTGAGGAACCGGCGAAACACCTCCGGTGTGTCGCGGCACACGCCGGTTTCCACAAGGTAACGGGCAAAGTGTGTGCGCGAGATCAGGTCAGGGTTGCCCACAAACTTGAGAGCGCCTTCAAACGCGCGGGGGATGCCCACCTGCGCCAGTTGCTCGGCCATGTCCATGGCGCGCTCGGCGCGCCCGCCGCGCGTGGCGGCCAGGCCCTGGGCCAGCTGTGCGTCGTCCGGGTCAAAGCCCAGGCCCACGATGTGCACGGTGGTGTCGGCAAAGGTGACGGAGATTTCGGTGCCCGTGAGGTAGGCCATGCCCTGTGCGCGGGCGGCGGCGGCGGCACGGTGCTGGCCGCCGATTTCGTCGTGGTCGGTCAGGGCCCACAGTTCCACGCCATTGGCCTTGGCGCGGGCCGCCAGGTCCTCGGGGGTCAGGGTCCCGTCGGACACCACGGAGTGGCAGTGCAGGTCGGCGTTCAGGTAGGTGGTCACCGATTCATTCTACGGGTTTGTCCCTGGTGGCGCCTGCCTACGCCGGGGCGCACGCTGGCGTAGGCTATGACCTGCACGATGTGTAAGTGCATGTAAACGGCTTGGTCCCCCAGCCCGTTCAGCATATGTCTTCATTGGAATACGGTCTTTTTATGCAACTCGACAACATCCGCGTTTCTCGCAAGCTGTGGGGTGCCTTTCTGGTGCTCATGCTGGCCATGCTGCTGATCTCGGGATTCCAGCAGTACCGGGCCAACAGCTCCATGTCCCAGGCGCTGGACACGGTGGTGCAGATCGAAGAGCGCATCTCCGCCGCCGTGCGTTGGCGCGGTGCTACCGAAACCGCCGTCAACATGGTCATGGGCGGCGCCGTCACCACCGACGCCGTGCTGGCGCAGCAGTACGACGCCAAGGTCAAGGGAATCATCGGCAGCATCAACAAGATCCAGGAAGGCATCGTGGCGTCGGCAACGGCGCCTGAGGAAAAAGCCGCCATCGCCAAGGTGCTGGACGAACGCAAGCGCGTGCTGGCCGCCACCGCCAAGGCCTGGGAGCTCAAGGGCGCGGGTGACGCGGTGGAGACCCAGCGCTTTGCCGACAACGAGTTCGCGCCGCTCGTGGCCGGCTACCTCAAGGCGCAGGACGACTTCGTGCTGGTACTGCAGCAGCGCCGGGACGCCATCCGCGCCGAGGCCACCGAGCGCCGCGTCTCCTACGCCATCCAAGGCCTGCTGGTCTCGGCTGTGCTGATCGTGTTGATCCTGCTGCTGGCGCGCAAGCTGGTGCATTCCATCACCGAGCCGCTGGACGAGGCCGTGGCCACCCTCGACGCCATTGCGGCCGGCGACCTCACGCGCGACCTGCAGTCCACCCGCAAGGACGAGTTCGGCCACATGCTGCGCGCGCTGGGCGCCATGTCGGCGCGCCTGCGCGGCGTGGTGAGCGACGTGCGCGCGGGCGTGCATTCGGTGTCTTCCGCGTCCATCGAGATCGCCAACGGCAACCAGGACCTGTCGGCCCGGACCGAGCAGACCGCCTCCAACCTGGAAGAAACCGCCGCCAGCATGGAAGAACTCACGGCCACAGTCAGCCAGTCGGCCGACACCGCGCGCCAAGCCAACCAGCTGGCCGGCTCGGCCGCCCAGGCCGCAGCCCGCGGCGGCGAGGTGGTGGGCCAGGTGGTCACCAGCATGCAGCAGATCACCGACAGCTCGCGCAAGATCAACGACATCATCGGCGTCATCGACGGCATCGCCTTCCAGACCAACATCCTGGCGCTGAACGCGGCTGTGGAAGCCGCCCGCGCGGGCGAGCAAGGCCGCGGCTTTGCCGTGGTGGCCAGCGAAGTGCGCAGCCTGGCCCAGCGCAGCGCCGAGGCCGCCAAGGAGATCAAGACACTCATCGGCAAGTCGGTGGAGAACGTCGAAGTCGGCTCGGCCCAGGTCGCACAGGCCGGACAGAGCATGCAAGAGATCGTGGCCAGCGTGCAGCGCGTGAGCGACCTGATTGGCGAGATCACGGCCTCTTCCACCGAGCAGCGTGACGGCATTGCGCAGGTCAACCAGGCCGTGACGCACCTGGACCAGATGACGCAGCAGAACGCCGCGCTGGTGGAGGAATCCACCGCCGCGGCCGCGTCCATGCGCGACCAGGCGCAGCGCCTGGCCGAGGTGGTGGCCGTGTTCAACGTGGGCGCGGTGGCCACACCCAGCGCGCCCGCCGCCCCGCACCGGGCGCCGCCGCCGGCCAGCCCCCGGGCTGCCGCAGTGCCACCGGCCGCCAAGGTGGCCAGACCAGCGCCTGCTGCCGCCGCCCGCCTGTCCGGTGCCCCCCGGCCAACACCGGCGCCCGCAGCCGCCCAGCCCCGTGCCAGCGCCCCGGCGCCCACACCGGCGGCGGGCAAGGATGATGACTGGGAAAGCTTCTAAATTGATAGCTGTCAGCGCTTGCTAGATAAGCGCTAAAGGCCAATCTCGCTTAATTTTCTTCTGTGGTTTGCCGAAGCGGCAGGTACTGCCGTCCGCATGGCTTCCTTCCACCCGCGAAAGGTCCCAACATGCCCCTGGTCAACATCCGCCTCGCGCGGCGCGAACTGCCCACCACCGCTGCCCAAAAGGCCGCCCTCATCTCCGGAGTCACCCAGCTCATGCAGCAGGTGCTGGACAAGCGGCCCGACAGCGTGACGGTGATCATCGATGAGGTGGACCCGGAGAATTGGGGCCAGGGCGGTGAGCCGGTGACGGTGATCCGCCAACGCAACAAGGGGCCGTTGCAGACATGAGCCTGCGGAGGCCCGCCCGGACCAGCGGGCCTCTGCAGTCGTCAAGCTACAGACCGGCGGTTCGTTAGATTTCCGCCCCCTCCACCAGAAACTGCACCCGCCGCTCACCCTTCCACTCGTTCACATCCAGCCGAAACGCCAGCAGCACGCGCGCAGGCAACTGCTCGGTGTGGCCGAACCAGATGGCGTCCACCGGGTTACCCTGGTGGATGAGTTTGAGCGACAGGTGGTTCTTGGCCTCGCCCACCAGGCGCTGGCTCACGATCTGCACTTCTTCGCTGAAGGTGGGGGGCAAGAAGCCCTGGCCCCAGACCTCGCGGTGCAGGGTGTCCACGATGTCGGCGCGGCAGTATTCGGGGGCCAGGGGGCCATCGGTCTCGATGCGGCGGGTGAGGGTGGCGGCGTCGAGCCACTCCTGCGCCACCTGGGCAAAGGCCTGCTCGAACACGTCAAACGCCTCCTCGGCCACGGTGCAGCCTGCGGCCATGGCGTGGCCGCCGAACTTGAGGATCACGCCCGGGTGGCGCTTGGCCACCAAATCCAACGCATCGCGCAGGTGAAACCCGGGGATGGAGCGGCCCGAGCCTTTGAGTTCGTGTTCCTTGCCTGGCGCGTTGCTGGCGGCAAACACAAAGGTGGGGCGGTGCAGCTTGTCCTTGATGCGGCTGGCCACGATGCCCACCACGCCCTCGTGGAAGTCGGGGTCGAACACGCTGATGGCGGGCGGGGGCTCCTCACTCTCGTCGAACAGGCTCTCGGCCATCAGCATGGCCTGCTCGCGCATGCCGCCTTCAATCTCGCGGCGCTCGCGGTTGATGCCATCGAGCGTGGCGGCCAGCTCGGCGGCGCGGCCGGGGTCGTCGGTCAGCAGGCATTCAATGCCCAGCGTCATGTCGGCCAGGCGCCCGGCGGCATTGATGCGCGGGCCCAGCGCAAAGCCGAAGTCGAACGTGGTGGCGGCCGGTGCCTTGCGGCCTGCGGCGTGGAAGAGGGCAGCAATGCCCGGCTGCATTTGCCCGGCGCGGATACGCTTCAAGCCCTGCGCCACCAGGCGGCGGTTGTTGGCGTCGAGCTTGACCACGTCGGCCACCGTGCCCAACGCCACCAGGGGGAGCAGCGCGTCCAGCTTGGGTTGGGTGGCTACGTCGAAAATCCCACGCGCGCGGAGCTCGGCCCGCAGCGCCAGCAGCACGTAGAACATCACGCCCACGCCCGCGATGCACTTGCTCTCGAACGCGCACTCGGGCTGGCTCGGGTTGACCAGGGCATCCGCCTGCGGCAGCACCGGGCCGGGCAGGTGGTGATCGGTCACTACCACCGTGAGGCCCAGCGCCTTGGCCTCGGCCACGCCCTCCACGCTGGCGATGCCGTTGTCCACGGTGATGAGCACATCGGCGCCGCGCTCCTTGACGCGGCGGGCGATGGGCGGGGTGAGGCCGTAGCCGTCGGTCACGCGGTCGGGCACCAGGTAGTCCACGTGCTGCGCGCCCAGCATGCGCAGGCCGCGCACGCCCACCGCGCAGGCGGTGGCGCCATCGCAGTCGTAGTCGGCCACGATCACCGTGCGCCGGTGCTGCTGCAAGGCGTCGGCCAGCACGCGGGCGGCCGTATCAATGCCCTTGAGCCCGCTGGGCGGCAAGAGGCGCGCCAAGCCTTCGTCCAGCTCGTCCTTGGCCCGCACGCCGCGCGCGGCGTACAGGCGCGCCAGCAGCGGGTGCACGCCGGCCTGCTCCAGCGCCCAGGCGGCGCGGGGGGGGATGTCTCTTGCTACTATTTTCATAGCTGGTTGCGCAGGTCCATCAAGCGCTGGGGCCGGAAAAGGCTTTGAAAGCGCTGGGCCAGCGAGCGCGGCGCGGTGTGAAAAGCCCGCGCGCCGCGTTCGCCGCACAGGGTCAGCTGCACCGGCGTGCCGGCCTCGGCCTGGCGCAGCAGGTCGGCCACGGGGCCGGCGTCCAGCGCCGTCCAGGCCTCAGCCCAGGCTCGCCAGTCTTCGCGCAAGGCGGCGTCGCGCAGCGTGGTGGGCATGAGCGGGGCCGCAGAAAGCGTGGGCGCTGGCTGCGGCAGCGCACCGGTGCCGTGCACCCAGAACGAGTTGACCACCGGCAGGCCGCGCGCGGTGCGCTCGTCGTTGAAGGCGTGGGTGTACAGCAGCATCTGCATCTCGCTGTGCAGGCGATGCAGGGTGCGAGCCTGCTTGGCGTCGGGCATCCAGGCGCGCACGTCGCGCAGCAGCACGCGCTCCAGCGACGCGGTGGCCAGGTCGGCAAACAGCGGCCCGCTGGCCAGCCAGCGCGTGGGCTCGTCGTAGTGCAGGGTGATGCCGTCCTCGGCAAACCACGGCGCCACGATGGCCAGCAGCGCGCGCGAGGCATCTTCATCCAGCCCCAGCTGCTGCGGGTCGCGCAGGGTGACGTGGTCGGTGCTCACCTGCCACTGGCAGGGTGTGACAAAGGCCCAGGCCTGCCCATCGGCGGGCGTGCCCTGCTGGTGGCGGCGCCAGGCGGCCCAGGGCGTGCGGCCGTCCTCGGCCGGCAGGCCCAGCGCGCGGGCCAGTGCGCGCTCGTGGGGCGTGGAGAAGCTGGTTTCCTCGGCACTGTCGCTGGCGGCGGGGTGGGGGCTGAGCCGGGCCAGCAGCCGGTCCAGGTGGGGCAGGGCCAGGCCCTGCAGGGCTTGCTGGCATCCGCCCGAGGCACTGGCCGCGTGGGGGATGATGAGCAAAGGGTGGGTGTCTGACATCCCCCTATTGTCCGAGATGCCACAATCTGCCCCGGCCCGGGCCCGGCATCCCGCCGCGGTCCACGGTCTTCTTTCCAGATCCATGCAAATCCCCTACGAACTGGCCTTGGGCTGGCGCTACACGCGCGCGGGCCGCGCCACGCGGCGCAACGGCTTCATCTCGTTCATCTCGGGCGTGTCCATGCTGGGCATCGCGCTCGGGGTGGCGGCGCTCATCATCGTGCTGAGCGTCATGAACGGCTTTCAAAAAGAAGTGCGCGACCGCATGCTCAGCGTGGTCTCGCACATCGAGATTTTTGCGCCCCAGGGCGCCGCGCTGCCCGACCCGGCGCGCACGCTGGCCGAGGCCAAGCAAAACCCCAACGTGGTGGGTGCGGCCCCCTTTGTGGCGGCGCAGGCCTTGCTGGCGCGCGGCGAGGACATGAAGGGCGCGCTGGTGCGCGGCATCGATCCCGCCCTGGAGGGCGCGGTGACCGACCTGGCCGCCACCAACGAACAAGTGCTGCAGCAGCTGGTGCCCGGCGAGTTCCGCGTGGTGCTGGGGGGCGAGCTGGCCCGCTCGCTGGGCGTGCGCGCGGGCGATGCCGTCACGCTGATCGCCCCGGCGGGCCAGGTCACCCCTGCGGGCGTGGTGCCGCGCCTCAAGCAAATGACGGTGGCGGGCACGTTCGACTCCGGCCACTACGAATACGACTCGGCCCTGGTGCTGCTGCACCATGAGGATGCGCAGCGCATCTTCCGCCTGGAAGGCCCCACGGGTGTGCGCCTGAAGCTCAAGGATCTGCACCAGGCGCGCGAAGTGGCCCAGCAGCTGGCCGGCTCGCTCAGCGGGCAACTGCTGATCCGCGACTGGACGCAGCAAAACCGCACCTGGTTCGCCGCCGTGCAGCTCGAAAAACGCATGATGTTCATCATCCTCACGCTCATCGTGGCGGTGGCCGCGTTCAACCTGGTGTCCACGCTGGTGATGACGGTGACCGACAAGCGCGCCGACATCGCCATCCTGCGCACGTTGGGCGCCAGCCCGAAAAGCATCATGGGCATCTTCGTGGTGCAGGGCGCCATGGTGGGCGTGATCGGCACTGCCGTGGGCCTGCTGCTGGGCCTGGGCGTGGCGTTCAACATCGACGTGATCGTGCCGGCCATCGAGCGGGCCTTGAACGCGAGCTTCCTGCCCAAGGACATTTACCTCATCAGCAAGATGCCGAGCGAGCCGCAAAGCAGCGACATCCTGCCGATTGGCGTCATCTCGCTGGTGCTCGCCTTTGTGGCGACCCTGTATCCCAGCTGGCGCGCCAGCCGTGTGAACCCTGCCGAGGCTCTTCGCTATGAATAACGTAGCTGCTAGCGCAATCCAGTCAATGGCTGGAGGCCAAAATGGCTTGAAAGCTGAAGTGGTGCTGGAGGCTCAAGGCCTGACCAAGCGCTTTGCCGAAGGCCGGCTGGACGTGACGGTGCTCAAGGGCGTGGACCTGCAGATCCACGCGGGCGAAACCCTGGCCATCGTGGGCGCATCGGGCTCGGGCAAGAGCACGTTGCTGCACCTGTTGGGTGCGCTGGATGCGCCCAGCGCGGGCACCGTGCGCCTGAAGGGCCAGGACATGTCGTCGCTGTCGGCAGAGCGCCAGGGCCAGCTGCGCAACCAGCACCTGGGCTTCATCTACCAGTTCCACCACCTGTTGCCCGAATTCAGCGCGCTGGACAACGTGGCCATGCCGCTGCGCATCCGTCGCATGCCCCCTGAACAGGCGCACCAGGCCGCCGCGCAGGTGCTGGCCGCTGTGGGCCTGGAGGCGCGCATCCACCACCGTCCGGCCGAACTGTCCGGCGGCGAGCGCCAGCGTGTGGCCATCGCGCGCGCGCTGGTCACGCGGCCGGCCTGCGTGCTGGCCGACGAACCCACCGGCAACCTCGACCGGCGCACGGCCGACGGCGTGTTCGAACTGATGCTGCAGTTGGCCCGCGACCACGGCACTGCCTTTGTGATGGTGACGCACGACGAATCCCTGGCCGCTCGCTGCGGCCGTGTGGTGCGGATTGCGGAAGGCAGGCTGCAGATCGCGCCCTGAGAAACGCGCACTGCAAACTGAAGTCGTTGAAGTCAGATCCCCAGGATCTTCTTGGCCTCGGCCAGGGCCTTCATCGACTCATCGTGTTTCCCTGCCTTGTGGTGGGCCTCGCCGTCGGCGCGCAACTGCTTGACCTTGGCGGTGGTGTCGGCAGACAGGCCGGGGTTGGTGGCCAGCTTGGCGTCGATCGCCTTCATCTCGTTGGGGCAGTTGTGGGCCAGTGCGGCACCGGCGGCGGCCAGCAGGGCAACAAGGGCTGTGGTGCGGATCAGCAAACGCATGGGATCTCCTTGGGTGCAGATGCCGGGCTTTAGCGGTGCGGTGACGGGGCCCGGGCCCGTCGTCCGCCTGTGGATTCGTTGGTGGGTTGGTTGGCCTCTGAATGCGGTGTCGGGCGGCGTGCCTACAGCACCCGCCCATACCACCACACCGACAGCCCCCCCGCCAGCAAGGCGAGCGCCGCGCCCAGCAGCGCCAGCAGCGAGGAGATCTCGGTTTCCTTCTTCTCCACCGTCAGCCGCGAACTCAGGGTTTCATACACCTTCTTCAGGTCCGCCGCCGTGGCCGCGTGGAAGTACTCGGCGTTGGTGCGCGTGGCCACAGACTTCAGGGTTTCCTCGTCCAGCCGCACGCGCATGGACCAGCCTTCGAACCCAATGGTCTCGCCCTGCACCGTGCCCACACCCACGGTGTACACGCGCACGCCCCGGTCGGCCGCCCACTTCGCGGCTTCCAGCGGGTCCACGCCGGTGGTGCGCTGGCCGTCGGTCAGCATGATGATGGCGGCGGAGTTGTACGAGCCCGGCGCCACCGGCACAAAGGGCTTGGCGGGGTCCTGCTTGCCGATCTCCTCAATGGGGCGCGGGCGCATGGCCTGGCGGCCGCCAAGCGCGGCGATGTCGATGCCGGCGTCGGGGAAGAGGGTGGCCAGCGACAGCATGATGCCGTTGCCCGTGGCCGTGCCGCGCTGCAGCTGAAAGCTGTCGATGGCTTTGACCAAGTCTTCCCGGCTCTGGGTGGGCAACTGGGCCAGCTGGGCGCTACCGGCAAAGGCGACGATGCCCACGCGCACATGGCGGGGCAGCTCGGCGATGAAGGCCTTGGCGGCGTTCTGGGCGGCCGTGATGCGGTCGGGCTCCACATCGGTGGCGCGCATGCTGCCCGACACGTCCATGGCCAGCATGATGGTCTGGTCCTGTGAGGGCAGGGTGATGACGGCCAGCGGGCGCGCGGCTGCCAGCAGCAGCGCCACCAGCGCCAGCAGGAACAGCGCGGGCGGAATGTGGCGGCGCAGGTTCTGCCGCGGGCCCATGGCCTCGCGCACCAGCGACAGGCTGGAGTAGCTGAGCGCCGTTTTTTTGCGCCGGTGCAGCAGCCACCAGTACAGCAGCACCAGCAGGGGCACAACCAGCAGCAGCCAGAGCAGGGTGGGCCAGAGAAAAACCATGGTCGTTTCCTTGGGGGCGGTTCAGGCAGCCTGCCAGGCTGCGGCCGGGGTGCCCGCGGGCATGCGGGCGGGGGCGGTGCGCACGCGGCGCCGGCGCAGGTCCATGAAGCGGACCAGCGCGTCTACCAGATCGTCGTCGGTGCTTAGCTCCAGCGTGTCGGCGCCCGCGCGGGCCAGGCCCTCGCGCAGCACGGCCTCGCGCTGGGCTGCCAGCCGTGCAAAGCGATGGCGAAAACCTGCGTCGTGCGTGTCCACCTGCAACTGTTCGCCGCTTTCTGCGTCGCGCAGAACGACCAGGCCCACATCGGGCAGCTCCAGCTCCAAAGGGTCGAGCAGGCGAACGGCCACCACGTCGTGCCGCTGCGCCAACTGGGCCAAGGGCTTTTCCCAGCCGGGCGCGCTGATGAAGTCGGACACCACAAACACCGTGGAGCGGCGGCGCAGCGTGGCCAGGCCTGTCTGCAACAGCCGGTGCAGCTCGGTGCCCGCGCCGCCCTGGGGCCGGGCTGGCGCGGGGGGCGCCTGTAGCCGATGCACCAGGTGCAACACGTGCGCGCGGCTGCTGCGCGCCGGCAGGATATGGTCCACAGCACGCTGGGCGCCCGGGCCTCCGTCACCCGCGCCGTACAGCATGGCACCCACACGGTTGCCGTGGCGGGTCAGCAGGCGCGACAGTACGGCCACAAAGCCGGTCAGGATGTCGCGCTTGGCATTGCCCTGGGGACCGAAGTTGACGGACGGGCTCAGGTCCAGAAGAAACCAGGCGGACATCTCGCGGTCTTCGGTGAACACGCGCACATGAGGCACGTTCACGCGGGCGGTCACGTTCCAGTCGATGTGGCGCACGTCGTCGTGCGGCTGGTATTCGCGCAGGTCGGCCAGGTCCAGGCCACTGCCGCGCATCAGCGTGCGGTAGTCGCCCTGCAGCAGGCCGTCGAGGCGGCGAATCACCTTCCATTCCAGCTCGCGCAGCAGCCTGTCCGCCTTGCCCGGCAGGGCGGGCAGCGCGTGAACGGTGGCTGACGCCGGTGCGGCCGAGGGGTCAGGCTGTTTTTTGCTCATGGTGCAAAGGCCGTGCCGGTGCCGGAATCTTGGCCATGATGCGGGCGATCAGCGCGTCCGCATCGAGGCCTTCGGACAGCGCTTCGTACGAGAGGGACACCCGGTGGCGCAACACGTCGGCCGCCAGGTCCACCATGTCCTCGGGCAGCACGTAGTTGCGCCCGCGCAGCATCGCCAGGGCCTGGGCGCCTTCGGCCAGCGCAATGGTGGCGCGCGGGCTTGCACCACAGCTGATGTAGCCCGCCAGGTCCTTGAGGCCATGGCGCGCGGGCTCGCGGGTGGCGGCCACCAGCTTCACGGCGTATTGCAGCATTGACGGGTCCACATACACCGTGCGGCATTCGGCCTGCAGCGCCGCCAGCTGCGCGGTGGTGGCCACAGGCAGCACCTGCACTGGCACATCGAGCGCACGCTGGGCGATCACGAACTCTTCCTCCTCGGTGGGGTAACCCAGCAGCACCTTCATCATGAAGCGGTCCACCTGGGCTTCGGGCAGCGCATAGGTGCCCTCGGTCTCGATAGGGTTCTGGGTGGCCATCACCAAAAAGGGCTCAGGCACTTTGTGGGTCTCGCCCGCAATGGTCACCTGGCGTTCCTGCATCACCTCCAGCAGCGCGCTCTGCACCTTGGCTGGGGCCCGGTTGATCTCATCGGCCAGCAGCAGATGGGTGAACACTGGGCCCAGCGTGGTGCTGAACTCGCCAGTCTTCTGGTTGTACATGCGCGTGCCCACGAGGTCGGCCGGCACCAGGTCGGGCGTGAACTGGATACGCTTGAAGCTGCCCTGGATGGTGCTGGCCAGCGTCTTCACCGTGAGCGTCTTGGCCAGGCCGGGCACGCCTTCCACCAGCAGGTGGCCCTGCGCGAGCATGGCCACCATCACGCGTTCCAGAAACCGGTCCTGGCCGACCACCACGCGTTTGACTTCGTAAAGCACCTGTTCCATCAGGGTGGCGGTGGTGGGTATGGTTTCCATGTCTTTGCTTCCTTGTCAGTGGTCAACGATGTGGTGAACAGCTAGCAGCCCCTAAGAACGACTAGAACGGCGGCATCCCCACAGCCGAGGCCGCGTTTTCGATGGGCACAGCGAAGCCAATGCCGATGAACGTGCGCGCGGGTGTGGGGTTGAGGATGGCGGTGACGATGCCTACCACCTCGCCATCCAGCGTGACCAGCGGACCGCCAGAGTTGCCGGGGTTGGCCGCTGCGTCGAACTGGATCAGGTTGCTGAGCTGGCGCTTGCCCTCCGGCGACGTGAATTCGCGCTTGAGGCCGGAAACCACGCCTGCCGACGCAGAGGGTCCGATGCCGAACGGGAAACCTACCGCCACCACATGGTCGCCCGGCCGAAGGTCTTGCGTGGAGCGCAGCGCCGCGGCCTCCAGGTCGTCCGGCACCTTGTGGGCCTGCAGCACGGCCAGGTCGTTCTCGGGCTGGGCACCGGTGATGCTCGCGGTGGTCTCCATGCCATCGTGAAAGGTGACGGTGATGCGGTCCGAACCCAGGACCACGTGCAGATTGGTCAGGATGGTGCCTTTGTCCACAATGACCACGCCCGTGCCCACGCCACGTTCCACCTCCTCCTTGCCGTTCTTGCTGCGGCCGTAGCCCACCACGCGCACCACCGAGGGCGCAATGGCGTCCGCAGCACGCGCTGCTGCCGAAGGCGGGGTGGTCGTCTCCAGCGTGCGCAATACGGCGGCGTCGATGTCTTCCTGGGTGATCTTGCGGGCAGGCGGGCGCTGGTTTTGCCACAGGCTGGCCGCCAACAGCACGCTCAACAGAACGACCACGGCCCACAGCGCTTGCAGGTGGCGCCGGGGCAGGGGCGCAGATGCGTGGGGGGGGTGTGGAGGTTGCGCGGCCTCGGCCTGCACAGCGGGCGCGGCCGTTGCATCGGGCCCAGCGGGGGCGGGACGGCGAGGGGGGCGGGAACTGCTGTAAACGGCGGGCCGGGGCATCCTGTCACCTTTACAAACGCCGTCAACGGGCGCACAGTTTTCACGGTAGCACGGATCGCTGCGGAATGCACTTTCGGGGGCACTTGCATGGGTATCTGAGGGGCATTGCGGCCGACGGCCACCCGGATTCACGGCATCATCTCCCCATGCCTTCCTGGATAGATACTCACTGCCACCTGGACGCGCCCGAGTTCGATGCCGACCGCGACGCCGTACGCCAGACCGCCACTGCCCAGGGGGTGGTGCACTGCGTGATTCCGGCCGTGGAGCGCAGCAACTGGGACACGGTACGCAGCCTGGCGCACCAATATGGGGATAGCTATGCGCTGGGCATTCACCCTCTTTTTACGGGAAGGGCCGACGACGCCGACCTGCACCGGCTAGCCCAGGCACTGGAGCAGCACCGTGCCGACCCGCGGCTGGTGGCGGTGGGCGAAATCGGCCTGGATTATTTTGTGCCGGGACTCGATGCAGCGCGTCAAGAGCGCTTCTACCGCGCCCAGCTGCAGATGGCCCGCCGGTTTGACCTGCCGGTGATCCTTCATGTGCGCCGTTCGGCCGACAAGCTGCTCAAGGGCCTGCGAGAAGTGCCGGTGCAAGGCGGCATCGCGCACGCCTTCAATGGCAGCCAGCAGCAGGCGCAGAGGTTTATCGACATGGGATTCAAGCTCGGCTTTGGCGGCGCGATGACGTATGAGCGCGCCCAGCAACTGCGGCGCCTTGCTGCAGAACTGCCCCTGGACGCACTGGTGCTGGAAACCGATGCGCCCGATATCCCTCCCCATTGGCTGTACACCACGGCTGCCCAGCGCGCCGCCGGGCAGCCCCAGGGGCGCAATGTGCCCGGCGAGCTCCCACGCATCGCCAGCGAGGTGGTCCAGCTGCGCCAGATGCCCCTGCCGCAGCTTGCAGAGGCCGCGTACACCAACGCGCTGCGCGCGCTGCCCCGGCTGGCTGCATTGCTGGGCTGAGGACTTGCTAGCCGCTGAATGGGCGGAAAAAATGAAGGGGCAATCGGGCGCTGTTTAGCATGGAGATGCGCGCGACCGCCTGCCGCAGCCCCTGCACAAAGACCGCCTGAACACCGCATGAAACAACGCCTGCTGGGCCTGATGCCCACCCCCGACGCACTGCGCAGCAACCGCTGGCTGCGCTGGCTGGGCCCTGCGCTGCACCATCCGCGCCTGTGGCACATGAGCCGCCGCGGCATCGCACTGGGTATGGCCCTGGGGGTGTTCTTCGGGCTGCTGATTCCCATCGCGCAAATCCCGTTTGCGGCCGGCGCGGCGGTGGCATTGCGCGCCAATGTGCCAGCCGCTGTGGCCAGCACACTGGTCACCAACCCGGTCACCTTCGGCCCGGTGTACTACGCGGCCTGGCGGCTGGGCAGTGCCATCCTGGGAGAGCCCGTGCGGCCGGGCGACGAGCCGCCCCTGCCCGACGAGGAAATTGCCGATGCGCCCGAGCGGGGCTGGTGGGAAACGCTGGTGCTGCGCGTGCGCGGCGTGGGCAAGCCCTTGATGCTGGGGTTGGCAGTGGTTGCCACGGGCGTAGGGCTGTTGACCTACGTGTTGGTGACCTGGATCTGGTTCGCCAAGGTGAAGTGGTCGCGCCGCAGGCGGCTGGCTGGCAACGGCACAGAATCCGTCTGACGGGCTCGTCAGCCCGCGCTCAGAACGAGCCGAACGCCGTGCCCAGGGCTACCACGACGGCCAGTGCCACCAGCGGACCCGCCACGGCCACCACCAGGATGTCCCCATAGGCCTGGCGGTGGCTCAGCTTGCAGATGGACAGCAGCGTGATCACCGCGCCGTTGTGGGGCAGGGCATCCAGTCCACCGGTGGCAATCGCCGTGACCCGATGCAGCAATTCGGGTGATATGTTGGCCGTCTCGCCCATGGCCAGCCAGGTCGCACCCAGCGTCTGCAGCGCAATGCTCATGCCGCCCGAGGCCGACCCTGTGATTCCCGCGAGCACATTGACCGCTATCGACAGGGAAATGAGCGGGTTGTCCGGCGCGACGCCCAGCACGACGTCGCGAATCAGGCCGAACCCGGCCAATGAGGCGATCACTGCGCCATAGCCCACCTGCGACGCGGTGTTCATGAGGGGCAGCACCGATGCGCTCGCGCCTGCACCCAGCGTGTCTTTCAGCGCCGGAAGGCGGGCGCGTTCCAGCACCAGCAGGAGCACCGTGGCCGCAAACAGCGCCGCGATCACGGCCCACACGCCCCGCACGGCGCCGATGTGGGTGCTGCCGAAACGCGCGTCGGCCAGGTAGCGCGTGTCCAGCGCTTGCAGCACCCAGGTGGACAGCAGGTAGTTGAGGGCAATCACCAGCGCGATGGGGGCCAGGGCGCGGGCCAGGCGCTGCGGTTCGTGCGCAGGGGGCGTTAGCGCGGCGGCAGCGGCCTCCGGTGACTCCACTGCGGCATCGTCCGCCTCATAGCCTTCGCCTCGCCGGTGTGCGCTCGCCGCGCGTGCCAGCAGCCACCAGCAGCCCAGCCCCAGCATCACCGCACCGCCAATCACCCCAAGGCCCGGTGCAGCGAAGGGTGTTGTCCCGAAGTAGGGCATGGGGATCGCGTTCTGGATGGCTGGCGTTCCTGGCAGGGCGGTCATCGTGAAGGTGAACGCACCCAGCGCAATGGTGGCGGGCATCAGGCGCCGCGGCAGGCCGGCCTGGCGGAACAGGGCCTCAGCGATGGGGTAGACGGCAAAAGCCACCACAAACAGTGACACGCCCCCATAGGTCAACACAGCACAGGCCGCCACGATGGCCACCAGCGCCCGGTGGGGGCCGAGCAAACCCACGATGCCTTGGGCAATGGCGCTGGCCGACCCCGAGGTTTCCATCAGCTTGCCAAACACGGCGCCCAGCAGAAACAGGGGAAAGAACGACACCACAAACCCGCCCAGCGCCGGCATGAAGACCTGGGTGTAGCTGGCCAGCAGGGGCGCATCCGCGCTGAACAAGGTCGCTACCAGGGCCATCAGCGGTGCCAGCAACAGCACGCTGACGCCGCGGTACGCCAGCGTGATCAGCAGGCCCAGCGAAACGAGAATGCCAAGGATGCTGGTCATGGAGAGGGACTGGTGACGGCGAGGGGCGAAGAGGTGAAGGAGCCGGTACGGCGGAACCGCTGTGACCACTCAGCCCATCCTACGGGCCCCCACAGGTTTTGGCTTGATACACGTCAAGACTGCCGATTGAAACGCTTTGCAGAAAGGCCGCAGGCTGACACATTTGTGCCATCGCTGCATGGGCTGCAGTGATGGCAGTGGCGCAGCCCCCCCACCAGGCGCACGAACTGGCCACCTTTCTCGCCCGGGAGATAACCGAGACATGACACACCCCGCCAAGTTTTCTTTTTCTGCGGCCCCTACCCAGCTGCGGTCCGTGTTGTGTGCCACCGACCTGGCAGACGACGCTCCGGTGGTCCTCGGGTGTGCGGCGCAACTCGCGCGTGAGCACGGTGCGGAGTTGCATGCCGTACACGTGGTCGGTGGCACGGCCATGGACACCTTGCGCCAATGGCTAGGCACGGCTTCCCCCGCCGAGCAATCCCTTCTGGATCGTGCGCGTGACGACCTGCAGTGCGCGCTGGCGGTGGCGCTGGGAGATTACAACGTGCGGGCCCACGCCATTGTGCTTGCGGGGGCTGTGGCGGACCAGGTGATTGCAACGGCCCACCGGGTGGGCGCCGAGCTGTTGGTCGTGGGTGCGGGGCCCTCGGCGCATCCGGTGCGCCGTGTGGCCTTGGGCTCCACGGCCGACCGGTTGCTGCGGCGCGGGCACCGTCCGGTGCTGGTGGCACGCGACGCGGCGCAGAAAGGCCCATCCGGCACACTCATCACCCGGGTGCTGGTGGCGGTGGATTTCTCGGGCTGGAGCACCGCAAGTCTGACCTGGGCCCGAAAGGTGGCGCCCCATGCGCATATGGTTTTGCACCATGCCTGGAGCGTGCCGTTCGAGGAAAAGCTGCAGTTTGCAGGCGTGGATCCCGCCACGGTGCAGGCATACGAAAACACGGCGCAAGTCCGTGCACTGAGCCGCCTGCACGGGCTTGCGTCTGCCCACGGACTCGGCCCGCAGGCGTGGACGCCCAGCCTGGTGCGCGGAGATGCGGCGCTCACGACCACCCAGGCCGCTGTGGATGCCGGCTGCAGCCTGATCGTCCTGGGCAAACACGGGCAGCATGCAGCGCAGGATCTGCTGCTGGGCAGCGTGACGCGCCATGTCTTGGCGGAGTCCGAACTCGATGTCCTGGTGGTGCCACAGCCGGCCGACCCATCGCCCGCCACGCCCTCGCTACAGCAATCCCCCGGTGTCCCGGACGGCCCGGCTGTATCGGCATGACCGCTTACCGGCTCAACGCGGGGTGCATTGTCACAATCACGGCCTTCGCTTCAGGGGTGTGCACATGAATTTGTGGGGAACGCTTGCCAGCGTGGTCGGCGGGCTGGGCTTGTTTTTGCTGGGCATGACCATGATGACCGACGGCCTGCGCCTGGCTGCGGGCCCGGCGCTGGAGCGCATCCTGGCCGCTGCCACACGCACGCGGGTGCACGCGCTGGGTTCCGGCGTGCTGGTCACCTCCCTGGTGCAGTCCTCCAGCGCGGTCACCGTGGCCACGATCGGTTTTGTGAATGCGGGGCTGCTGCCGCTGGGCGCAGCCCTGTGGGTGCTGTTTGGCGCCAATGTGGGTACCACCATGACGGGGTGGATCGTGGCGCTGGTAGGCCTCAAGTTCAAGATCGAAGCGCTGGCCTTGCCCCTGCTGGGGCTGGGCGTCGTGCTGCGGCTTACGGGCGAGGGGCAGCGTCGCGGCGCGCTGGGCACCGCTTTGGCCGGGTTCGGGCTGCTGTTCATGGGCATTGCGATGCTGCAGCAGTCGTTTACCGGCCTGGCAGGCCAGGTCACGCTACCCCAGGGCGAAGGCGTGCTGGCCGTGGCGGCCCAGGTGGGCGTGGGTGCGGTGATGACCGTGCTGATGCAGTCGTCCAGCGCATCCATGGCGATCGCCCTGACGGCTGCTCATGAAGGATTGCTGACCCCGCAAGGGGCCGCAGCCGTGGTCATTGGTTCCAACGTGGGAACCACCGTCACGGCCGTGCTGGCCACGCTGGGGGCCACGTCCAACGCCCGGCGCGCGGCGGCGGCCCACGTGCTGTTCAACGGCATTACCGGGGTGGTGGCATTGGTGCTGTTGCCCTGGCTGGTGCCCGCCATCGCCGTGGCGCGGGAGGCCATGGGGCTGCCGGCGGACCCGGCCGCCAAGCTCGCCCTCTTTCACACCATCTTCAACCTCATGGGCGTGCTGCTGATGTGGCCGTTGGCTGGCGCCTTGACCCGGTGGCTGCAGCAACGTTTTCGCACGCGGGAGGAGGACGAGGCACAGCCGCAGCATCTGGACGACACCGTGCTGGCCGTGCCTTCGCTGGCACTGGATGCGCTGGACCTGGAGGTGGCGCGCATGGGCCATGTAGCCGTGCGCATGGCCCGCGCGGCATTGGCAGGCGCATCGCCGCAGGAACTGACGCGCGACCAGTACATCGTGACGCAGCTGGACGCCGCCGCTGAGTCGTTTGTGGAGCGCATGAACCGTGCTGCCATGGCCCGGCCCACGAGCGAACGCCTGGCCCGGGTGCTGCGCGTGCAGCGCTACCACCAGACCACCGCGCAGCGCGTCCTGGACGCTGCTCCGCTGGAATCGTCCGAGGGGGTGGCAGGCGGCCTGCACGCCGCGTTCGTGCAGCAGACCGATGCCTTGTTGGCGCTGTGTGACCCCCTGGCCGGAGCGGGCGCTGCGCCCCTGCTGGCCGCGCATGCTGCCGCCATGGAGTTGGCCTACCAGGACCTTAAAGCCGCGCTGCTGGCCGCCGGTGCGCAGGGCGCGTTGCGGCTGACGGCCATGGAAGACACGCTGCGTCGCCTAAGTGCGCTGCGGCACGCCGCGCAGCAGGCTGTGAAGGCATGCACCCACCGCGCTCTAGCACGAGACGGGTTGGCCGCCGTTGAGGGGGCGCCCTCCGAGGCCCGCCCGTGACGCTGGACCCTGCCGCGCACGCGCAGCGGCTTTGGGGGCTGCCGCCGGTGGTGTCTCCCCGCACGGCCGTGCTTGTGCTGGGCAGCTTTCCAGGTGTGGCCTCGCTACGCGCCCTGCAGTACTACGGACACCCGCAAAACCACTTCTGGCGCATCCTGCAGGCGCTGTGGCCCCACCATCCGCTGCCTGCCGGGCCCGAGAGCTATGCGCTGCGCTGCCAATGGCTGCTGGACCGCCGTCTGGGCGTGTGGGACGTTTACGCAAGCTGCGTGCGCCAAGGCAGCCTGGACACCGCGATCCGCGATGCCATGGTCAACGACTTTGCGCTGCTGCGCGCGCAGTGCCCGTACCTCACGGCCATCGCCCACAACGGCACCGAGAGCTACAAGCACGCCCCCGCAGTGCTGCGCAGTCTGGCGGGCGACGGAGCGGATGCCGCGGCGGCTGCCATCGAATCCATTAAGCTGCCGTCCACCAGCCCGGCAAATGCCTCCTGGAGTTTCGAGCGTAAATTGGCTGCCTGGGCGGATCTGATGGCCCGGCACGGATTGTTGTGAATGACCCGCAAAAAACAAAAGTTAGCAGAACTGCCCGAAGTCAGTGTGTCCGACGACGGCGAAGTGCGCCATCTGCACCTGGGCACCCCGTGGATTCAGGGTTCCATGCGGGTGGACCAGCCCTTTGACCTGGAACTGGAATACGTGCAGCGCATGATGGCCTGGCTGCTGTTTGCCGACCCGGCACAGGTCTCCAAGGGCCATGCCATGCAGCTCGGGCTGGGTGCCGGGGCGCTCACCAAGTTCTGCCACAAGAAGCTGCGCGTGTGCACCACCGCCATCGAGCTGAACCCCCAGGTGCTGGCCGTGTGCCGCCAGTGGTTCAAGCTGCCGCCCGACGGGCCCAAGCTGCGCGTGGTGCTGGCCGATGCGGCGCAGGAAATCAGGAACCCCATGTGGCGGGGCACGGTGGATGCGCTGGCCGTGGACCTGTATGACCACGAGGCCGCCGCCCCCGTGCTCGACAGCCCCACGTTCTATGCCGACTGCCGCGCCCTGCTCACCGACACAGGCTGCATGACGGTCAACCTGTTTGGCCGGGCCTCCAGCTTTGACCGCAGCCTCAAGAGCATGGCCGAGGCGTTTGGTGACGATGCGCTGTGGGCTTTCAAGCCCACGCGCGAGGGCAACATTGTGGTGCTGGCACAGCGCACGCCCAGCCGGCCCAAACGCGCGGAACTCGCAGCGCGGGCGGAGGTCATCCAGGCCCGCTGGGGCCTACCCACCACCAAATGGCTGCGGGCCTTCAAGCCCGTGTCGGCCTGAGCATGCAGCAGCGCCCGGTGCGCGGCCGCATCCCGCTGAAAGGAGCGTGATGAAATCGATTACATCAACGGCGCTGCCCATTTCCCCAGTGCCCTTCTCGGGCCCTGTGGACTGGCGGCGCATGGTCGAATGGTTGAGCGGAGACGGCGTCATATCGCGCGAGGAAGCCCAGCGCACCATTGCGCGGTGCTCGCAGGCCGAAAGCTCGCAGCACGCGCTGGTGCGCCTGGCCAGCGTGGCCATGGAGCGAGCCAGCGATGGCAAGCCGCTGGACATTGAGGCGCTGTCCGAATACCTCGCCCAGCGCGCTGGGCTGCAGTACCTGCGCATCGACCCCCTCAAGGTGGATGTGGGCCGCGTGGCCGACACCATGAGCGCCACCTATGCGGAGCGGCACAAGGTGCTGCCCGTGCAGGTGACCGCCAAGGAAGTCGTCGTTGCCACGGCCGAACCCTTTGTGACCGACTGGGTGGCGGAGGTGGAGCGCCAGTCGCGCCGCGCCGTGCGGCGCGTAGTGGCCAACCCACAGGACATCCACCGCTTCACGGCAGAGTTCTTTGCGCTGGCCAAATCGGTCAAGGCCGCGCAGAAGGCCGGCAGCGCGTCGGCTGGTAGCAGCTTCGAGCAGTTGGTGGAGCTGGGCAAGAGCAACAAACAGCTCGACGCCAACGATCAGGGCGTGGTGCGCGTGGTGGACTGGCTGTGGCAATACGCCTTCGACCAGCGGGCCAGCGACATCCACCTTGAGCCACGCCGCGACCAGGGTGTGATCCGTTTTCGGATCGACGGTGTGCTTCACCCCGTCTACCAGATGCCCATGGGCGTGCACAACGCCATGGTCTCGCGCATCAAGCTGCTGGGGCGCATCGACGTGGTGGAAAAGCGCCGCCCGCAGGACGGCCGCATCAAGACGCGAAACCAGCGCGGCGACGAGGTGGAAATGCGCCTGTCCACGCTGCCCACCGCCTTCGGCGAGAAGATGGTGATGCGCATCTTCGACCCAGACAACGCCGTCAAGGACCTGGATGCGCTGGGTTTCGCGCAGCACGATGCGCAGCGGTGGGAGGCCCTGGTCAAGCGCCCGCACGGCATCATTCTGGTGACCGGGCCCACGGGCTCGGGCAAGACCACCACGCTGTACTCCACACTCAAGCGCGTGGCCACCGAAGAGGTCAACGTGAGCACGGTGGAAGACCCCATCGAAATGATCGAGCCCAGCTTCAACCAGACGCAGGTGCAGCCCCAGCTCGACTTCAACTTTGCCGAGGGCTTGCGTGCGCTGATGCGGCAGGACCCGGACATCATCATGGTGGGCGAAATCCGCGACCTGGAGACGGCCGAGATGGCGATCCAGGCCGCGCTCACGGGCCACTTGGTGTTCTCGACCCTGCACACCAATGACGCGCCCAGCGCCATCACCCGCATGATGGAGCTGGGCGTGCCCTCGTACCTCATTAATGCCACCTTGCTGGGCGTGCTGGCCCAGCGGCTGGTGCGCACGCTGTGCAAGCAGTGCAAGCAAAAGGACGAAGCCGCTGCCCGCGAGACACTCACCGAGGTCGTCAAGCCCTGGAAGATCAACGGCGCCTACCAGCCTTACAAGCCGGTGGGCTGCGTGGACTGCCGCATGAGCGGCTTCCGAGGGCGGATGGGCCTGTACGAGCTGCTCACGGTGAGCGAGCAGCTCAAGGACAAGATCACGCAGGCCCCGTCCATTGATGTTTTGCGCCGCCAGGCCGTGTCCGATGGCATGCGCCCGCTGCGCCTGGCTGGGGCCCTGCGCGTGGCGGAAGGATTGACCACGCTGGAAGAGGTGGTGGCCGCCACGCCGCCGCTGGAGCACGGCTAGCCGGGGCGCCGCCTGCGGCACCTGGCGTCCCGGCAGTCTCCTGCGCGACTTCGCTTTTGGCAGTGAGCCAACCGTTACCGGATGTAGGTGGAATCCACATCCGAAAACGCGGTGCCAGCCCGCACAATCGCGCATTCGTGATTTCCCCCAAAGGAGACAATTCGTGAAAATCAAGAGTCAAAAAGACTTTTTTTCCGGCCTCATGTTCATGGGTGTCGGAGGGGCGTTTGCGTGGGGGGCCACCACGTACAACGTTGGCAACGGCGCACGCATGGGCCCCGGCTACTTTCCGCTGATGCTGGGCATCCTGCTGGCGTTCATCGGCGCGCTGATCATGTTCAAGGCCGTCACGGTGGAGACCGCTGACGGAGAAAAGATCGGCAAGTGGGCCTGGAAGCCGCTGTTCTTCATCCTGGCATCCAACTTCGCCTTCGGCATTTTGCTGGCAGGACTGCCCACCATGGGCGTTCCCGCCATGGGCCTCATTGTTGCCATCTATGCGTTGACGTTCATCGCGGGCCTGGCCGGCAGCGAGTTCAAGGTCAAGGAATCCTTCATCCTGGCCACCATTCTGGCTGTGGGCAGCTATGTGGCATTCGTCTGGGCGCTCAAGCTCCAGTTCCCGGTGTGGCCCAGCTTCATTGCTGGTTAAGCACGACGACAAGAGAAGTAGAGCACTCCCATGGATCTCATCAACAACCTCTCGATAGGTTTTGGCGTTGCCTTCACCTTTCAGAACCTCATCTACTGTTTCGTCGGCTGCCTGCTGGGCACGCTGATCGGGGTGCTGCCTGGCATCGGCCCCGTGGCCACCATCGCCATGCTGCTGCCCGCCACCTATGCGCTGCCGCCCGTGTCGGCGCTGATCATGCTGGCCGGCATTTACTACGGCGCGCAATACGGCGGCTCCACCACCGCCATCCTGGTGAACCTGCCGGGTGAGTCCTCGTCGGTGGTGACCGTTATCGATGGCTACCAGATGGCGCGCAAGGGTCGGGCCGGACCGGCGCTTGCGGCGGCGGGCATCGGCTCGTTCTTCGCGGGTTGCGTGGGCACGCTGATCCTGGCGGCCTTTGCGCCTCCGCTGACCGAAGTCGCCTTCAAGTTCGGCCCCGCCGAATACTTCTCGCTGATGGTGCTGGGCCTGATCGGCGCCGTGGTGCTTGCCTCGGGCTCGCTGCTCAAGGCTGTGGGCATGATCGTGCTGGGCCTGCTGCTGGGCCTGGTGGGCACCGACGTGAACTCGGGCGTGGCGCGCTACAGCTTCGACATTCCTGAGCTGACCGACGGCATCGGCTTCGTGACCATTGCCATGGGCGTGTTTGGGTACGGCGAAATTGTTGCCAACCTGTCGCGCCCCGAAGAAGACCGTGAAGTGTTCACCGCCAAGGTGCAGGGCCTGTTCCCGACCAAGGAAGATTTCAAGCGCATGTTCCCGGCCATGCTTCGCGGTACCGCGCTGGGCTCTTCGCTGGGTATCTTGCCAGGTGGTGGCGCACTGCTCTCGGCTTTCGCTGCCTACACCATCGAAAAGAAGACCAAGCTCAAGCCGGGCGAGGTGCCTTTTGGCCAAGGCAACATCCGCGGTGTGGCGGCGCCAGAGTCGGCCAACAACGCTGGTTCGCAAACCTCGTTCATTCCGCTGCTGACGCTGGGTATTCCTCCCAACGCCGTGATGGCGCTGATGGTGGGTGCCATGACCATCCACAACATCCAGCCTGGTCCCCAGGTGATGACCAGCAACCCCGAGCTGTTCTGGGGCCTGATCGCATCGATGTGGATCGGCAACGCCATGCTGGTGGTGCTGAACCTGCCGCTCATCGGCATCTGGATCAAACTGCTCACCGTGCCTTACCGCTGGCTGTTCCCTTCCATCGTGCTGTTCTGCGCTGTGGGTGTGTACTCCACCAACAACAACACCTGGGACGTCTGGATGGTGGGTCTGTTCGGTTTTGTGGGTTATGTCTTCCACAAGCTGGGCACAGAGCCTGCGCCGCTGCTGCTCGGCTTCATCCTGGGACCGATGATGGAAGAGAACCTGCGCCGTGCGCTGCTGCTGTCGCGCGGCGACTGGAGTGTGTTTGTCACGCGTCCGCTGTCTGCCGGCCTGCTGGCTGCGGCTGCCCTGCTGCTCATCATCGTGCTGCTGCCAGCCGTGAAGAACAAGCGCGAGGAAGCGTTCGTCGAAGACTGAACGCCGCCGGTTCGCTGAATCGCATGCTCACAACGGCACCTTCGGGTGCCGTTGTTTTTTGGTGCGCCGCCGGGTGGGGGTGCTGCCGGGCCGGTAACAATCGGCGGGCTAAAGAGGTTCGCATGCCCACACCCGTCCACCCTGCGCAGCACCCCCAGCGGGCCCTGCTGCACAACGAGATCCACGCCCGTCCGCCCGAGGCCATGGCTGCGCCGCTGGCGATTGCCCACATCGTGATGCTGGCTGACGCTGCGGGGCGCGAAGCCAGCCGCGCGCATGTGGCGGCCCTGCTGCGAGACCACCACCTTGCGCTGCCCGACGCTGAGACCACCCACTTGCGCATGGACCTGGGCCCCTACCGCATCCGCTGGGAGCTGCACACCGAGTTCGTGTCGTGGACCTTCATGGTGCCCGTGGCCGCCGAAGCCTTTGGCGAGCGCGAGCCCGCCAGTGCCGCCGACGCCGTCCCGCGCGACTGGCTGGCCGCGCTGCCCGGGCAGTGCCTGTGCAGCCTGAACCTGTGGGTGCTGCCCACGCACACCTTCGGCTCGGCGTCCCTCGTCAAGCACGTGCTGCACGAGGACACGCTGGTCGCCTCCACCGTGGCCGACGGGCATGGCGAGGTGTACACCGACTTCGCCATCCATGCCGATGGCTCGTCGCGCATGGTGCTACTGGCCGGCGGCATGACGCCGCGCCGCCTGGGGCGCCTGGTGCAGCGTCTGTTGGAGATCGAGACCTACCGCATGGCTGCACTGCTGGGCCTGCCCGCCGCACGCGAGGCCGCCAGCGTGCTGGCCTTTGCCGAGCGTGAACTGGCCGAGTTGGCAAACGCCATCCGCACCGCCAACCGTGACGCCGAGCCCGCCCTGCTGGACCGCCTGACGCGCCTGGCAGGGCAGGTGGAGAGCCAGTACGCCGCCACGCACTCGCGATTTTCGGCCAGCAGTGCGTACTTTGAATTGCTGGACAAGCGCATCGAGGACATTGCCGAATCGCGCCTGGCCGGCATGCAGACCATCCGCGAGTTCATGGACCGGCGCCTCACGCCCGCGCGCAGCACCTGCGAATGGGCCGCGCGGCGCCAGGACGCGCTGTCGCAACGCGTTTCGCGCATGAGCAACCTGCTGCGCACGCGGGTCGAGATCGAGCAGCAGCAAAGCAGCCAAGCGCTGCTGACCACCATGAACCATCGGCAGGACCTGCAGCTCAAGATGCAGTCCACGGTGGAAGGGCTGTCGGTGGCGGCCATCACCTACTACATCGTGGGCCTGGTGAGCTACCTGGCCAAGGGCGCGCAAAAGCTGGGCTGGCCGGCATCACCCGAGACCACCGCTGCCGTGGCCATCCCGGTGGTGGCGCTGGGCGTGTGGTGGTCGCTGCGCCGCCTGCACCACAAGGTGTTCCGCAGGCACGGTTGACCCGGCCCGGCACTTGGGCCGGCCCATGCGGGCCTGCGCCATCGCCGATGGCGGTGGCGCCCCGCCATATGCTCGATGCCGCGCAGCCGGGCGCGCGTGCCACACTGTGTGGCCTGTTCACGGTAAATTTCGATAAAAAGTGCCTTCAGCCCAATTCCCACAAGCGCTAGCAGCTAGAAAAAATATAGCACCCGGCCTTTTGCTGGCATTGTTCGGCTCCATCGCGTTCAGCGGCAAGGCCATCATCGTGAAGCTGGCATACCGCTACGGCGTGGACGCCGTCACGCTCATCATGTACCGAATGCTGTTTGCGCTGCCCATCTTTGCCGTGATGGCCTGGTGGGCCAGCCGCGGGAAGCCGCCGCTCACACGCAAGGACTGGCTCGGCGTCCTGGGCCTGGGCTTCACCGGCTACTACCTGTCGAGCTTTCTCGACTTTGCCGGGCTGGCCTACATCAGCGCCAGCCTGGAGCGGCTCATCCTGTACCTCAACCCCACCCTGGTGGTCCTGCTGGGCTGGGTGCTTTACCGGCACGGCATTCGCTGGGGACAGGCGCTGGGCATGGCGATCAGCTACTGCGGGGTGCTGCTGGTGTTCGGGCACGAGGCGACGCTGCAGGGCAGCAACGTGGCGTGGGGCACTTTGCTGGTGTTTCTGAGCGCGGGCACCTACGCCGTGTACCTGGTCTACAGCGGCGAACTCGTGCGACGCCTGGGCTCGCTGCGGCTGGTGGGGCTGGCCACCACGGTGGCGTGCCTGTGCTGCCTGCTGCAGTTTGTGTTGCTGCGCCCGCTGAGCGCCGCTGTGGTGGCGCCCGAGGTGCTGTGGCTGTCGGTGCTCAACGCCACGCTGTGCACGGCTGTTCCGGTGCTTATGGTCATGATGGCCATCGAGCGCATTGGCGCGGGCATGGCGGCGCAGGCGGGCATGGTGGGGCCGCTGTCCACCATCCTCATGGGCGTGCTGATTCTGGGCGAGCCCTTCACCGTATGGGTGGCGGCCGGCACAGCGCTGGTCGTGGCGGGCATCTTCGTTTTCACCCGCATGGCGCGGCGGCCATCGGCCTGAACGGTGCTGCCGCCAAAAAACAAGGTGACCGAAGTTACCTTGTCTGAGCAGCACCTTCCACGTGTCAAGATGCCTTTTCTTTCTTCTTGGGCGGTGGTGGCTTGCGGGCCGGAGCCGCAGCGGGTGCCGGGGTGGTAGCAGTGGCGGCCGCTGCAGGCGCTGCGGCGGGCGCGCGGGTGCTCAAGCGCTGGGCCAGGGTGACAGGTGCGGCGCCAGTGAAACCATCCAGGTTCTTGCCCATGGCCAGCTCCAGCTGGTCGAGCCGGGCTTGTGCTGGCGGGTGCGTGGCCAGCGCCAGGGTGAACATGGGGTTGTCCGGCGTGGCGGTGCGCAGCTGCTGCAGCACAGCCACCAGGCCATAGGGGTCGAACCCCGCACGCGTGGCCAGTGCCACGCCGACGCGGTCGGCCTCGTACTCGTCCGTCTGGTCCAGCCCTCGTGCGTACAGGTTGCGGCCCAGCGCCAGAACTTGCGATGCCACCACGTTGCCCACGGCGTTGGTTTTGATCTGCGAGGCCACCAGCTGCGTCAGCAGGCCCGACTGCGCCGTCTTGCGCATGGCGTGCAGGTGGTGCTTGCCCGTAACGTGGGTGATCTCGTGCGCCAGGATGCCCGCCAGCTCCGCCTCGTCCGCGCAGCGGTCGATGAGCCCCTTGGTCACGAACACGTAGCCGCCAGGCGCGGCGAACGCGTTGTAGCCCGGGTCGTCCAGCACCACAAAGGTCCAGGGCAGGTTGGGACGCTCGGACTGCAGGCTGATCCAGCGGCCCAATTGGTTCACGTAGCGCTGCAGCGCCATGTCGGGGTGCAGCGGCTTGCTGCCCAACAGCACGGCGGCCAGCTGGCGGCCGATCTGGATCTCGCGTGGCTCGTCGATGCTCTCCACCGACCGGCTGAGCATGCCGATCAGGTCATCGCCCTGCGCCGCATTGCCGCCCCCGCCGGTGACGGCACCCAGGATGCCGCCCGCCCCGCTGTTGCCGCCGCCTCCCAGGGAGTTCAACAGGTTCATCACATTCTGGCTGTGGCCGTGGCTGGGCAGCAGGCCCATCGCCAGGGCCGCGCAGGCCGTAGCCACCAGGCGCGCCGGCGCGGACGGCAGGCGCGATTCAAGAAATCTGGGCAATCGCATCGTGGTTCTCCCCGGGTCTTTCTCAGTTGGGGCTGAAGTTGGGGTCCGACGGGTTGGACGAAGACCCTGTGGCCCCCGACCCGCCGCTGGATGTGGGCCGTGGCGGCTCGGCCAGCGGTGGCACCGTGCGGTTGTTCAGCGACGCCGTGCTAGCAAATTTGCGCGCTTGGTCCGCGTTCACGCGCAGGCCTTCGGCCTGCGTGACGGCTGCCGGATTGGGTTGCGCATTGGCGATATCCTCCGCACCCAGGCCGCGGATGCCCACGGTGGAGGTGGCCGTGGTCGTGGAGCCGCTGTTGCCCCCAAACAAGCCCCCCAGCCCGCGCAGGCCCCCCGTGGCCGCGTTGCCGGTGCCCGAGGCCGAACCCGTCTGCGGGCCCAGGTCAAACATGTGCACCCAGCCGCTGGCGCCCTGTGCGGTGCTCACCTTGGTCCAGGGGCCCTTGCGCTCGGCGCTACGGGTGACCACCGTGTTCGCCGCCAGCGCGGCCACGCTGGCGCCGCTTTCCTCCGGGGTGCTGCGCAACTGCGTGGCGCGCTTGACCACGGCGGCGTCCTGCGCGTGGGCCGTGCCGGCCCAAGGGGCCAGGGCGGCCAATGCCAACCCTAAGGCAAGGGCTCCGCGGTGCAGCCATTTCATGGGGGACCTCTCCGTTTAAGATTTGACGAAGGCACATGTATCAGTGTGCAACACGGAGATTGTTATGGATTTGGGTATCGCAGGCAAATGGGCGCTGGTGTGCGGCGCCAGCAAGGGGTTGGGCTACGGCTGCGCGCAGGCGCTGGTGCGCGAGGGCGTGAACGTGGTCATCAACGCCCGCAACGCGGAGGCTCTGCAAGAGACTGCTGCACTTTTGATAGCTGACAGCGCAAATGCAGCAAGCGCTGGCGGCCCAAAAGCCTCCAAACCCCAGGTGCTGGCCGTGGCTGCGGACATCACCACCGAGGCCGGCCGCGCCGCTGTGTTTGCCGCTGCGGGCGGGCCCGGGCGCGACTTTGACATCGTGGTCACCAATGCAGGCGGCCCGCCCACGGGCGATTTCCGTGACTGGGACCGCGAGGCCTGGATCAAGGCGGTGGACGCCAACATGCTCACCCCCATCGAACTCATCAAGGCCACCGTGGACGGCATGGCCGCGCGCGGCTTTGGCCGCATCGTCAACATCACCTCCAGCGCGGTGAAGGCGCCCATCGACATCCTGGGCTTGTCCAACGGTGCGCGCAGCGGTCTGACCGGTTTTGTGGCCGGCGCCGCACGCAGCAAGATCGCCGCGCGCGGCGTGACCATCAACAACCTGCTGCCCGGCAAGTTCGACACCGACCGCCTGGCCGCCACGGTGAACGCCGCAGCAGGCAAGGCTGGCAAAAGCGTGGACGAGTTCCGCGCCGCCCAGCAGGCGCAGATTCCGGCCGGGCGCTACGGCACGGCGGCCGAGTTCGGTGCCATCTGCGCGTTCTTGTGCAGCGTTCAGGCGGGCTACATGACGGGGCAGAACGTGCTGGCCGACGGCGGCGCGTATCCGGGCACGTTCTGACGAAGCCCGCCCTGAAAGACACGGACAGTCGGGGATAACCCCGGCTTTTTTAAATGTGGGCGCGGCCGGCCTTCGGCACAATGGACGCGCACCGGGCGCGCCCCCGCCCGCAGGCACTGCCTCCGCAGTGGTGTTTTGCAGACATGTTTTTCTGGCGGACGGAAAAACTTGGTAAAGAATGGGGCCGGAGACTCCGCCATGCACCCACCCATGCACCCGCTACTGCCTGTCCTGTTTCCTGCAATGCGTCGAGGCGCCCTGTGGCTGTGCATGGCGCTAGGAGCGTTGGGGGGCGCGGCAGTGGCGCAGGTCCAGGCGCAGGCCCCGTCGCCAGCCGCTGCGCCGGGTGCGGCGGCCCCCTACAAGTTGCGCATCGTCGGCGGGTTGGCCGGCATCAGCCAGTACACGCGCAAGGAAGAACCGTTCTGGAACAAGGAACTCTCGCGCCTGAGCAACGGCCGGTTCGAGGCGGAGATCGTCCCGTTCGACCGCGCTGGTGTGCCCGGCTCCGAAATGCTGCGGCTGCTGCAGCTGGGCGTGGTGCCGTTTGGCACCACCCTCATGAGCTCGTTCACCGCCCAGCACCCCGAGTACACCGCTCCCGATCTCGCGGGCCTGAACCCCGACATCGCCACCCTCAAGACCACGCTCGCCGCCTTCCGCCCCTATCTGGAAAAAGCCCTGCGCGACCAGCATGGTGTGGAAGCCCTGGCCATCTACGTCTACCCGGCGCAGGTGGTCTTCTGCAAGAAGCCGCTGCGCACGCTGGCCGACCTGTCGGGCCGCCGTATCCGAGTGTCGTCTTCCACCCAGGCGGACTTTGTGGGCGCTTTAGGCGGCGTGCCGGTGCTCACGGGGTTTGCGCAGATCGTTCCCAGCCTCTCGGCGGGCAATACCGAGTGCGCCGTGACCGGCACCATGTCGGGCAACACGCTGGGCCTGGCCAGCATCACCAGCCACGTGCATTCGCTGCCCATCACCTGGGGCCTGGCCGTGTTTGGCGCCAACCAGACGGCCTGGACGGCGTTGCCGCCCGACCTGCGCGCGCTGCTGCGGCGCGAGCTGCCCCGGCTGGAGGCCGCCATCTGGGAAGAGTCCGAACGCGAAACCGCCGACGGCATGGCCTGCAATCAAGGCGCGCCCAGCTGCGCCGGCGGCACCAAGGGCCGCATGGTCGTGGTGCCGGTGTCGCCGCAGGACGATCGCAGCCGCCAGGACATCCTCTCGGCCACCGTGCTGCCGCGCTGGGTGCAGCGCTGTGGCGCGCGTTGTGCCGACATCTGGAACAACACCATCGGCCCCGTACGGGGCCTGGTGGCCACACCACCTGCCGCCAAGTAACCCGAGGCCCGCCCACCGATGAGTGAGTCGTCCACCACACCGCAGCGCATCAGGGCCTTTGTATGGTCCGGTGTGGCGGTGTTTGTGGCGGCCGTGGCGCTGGTGTCGGCGGCGCTGGTGTGGAACGCGCGCCAGGTGGCTCTGGCCGACAGCGAAGCCCAGGCCACGCGCTTTGTGGCAGGTGCCGAGGCAGCGCTCAACCGGTCGCTGCTGGCGGTGGACGTGTTGCTGGCCAGCACTGACGAAATGCTGGGCCTTGCCGGCGCCATGGCCGACTGGGTGGACCCCGAAAGCGCCAGCCAGCGGCTGCGCAGCTCGGCCCGCCAGAACCTCATGGTGCGCTACGTGGCGCTGCTGGACGACACGGGCAAGACCATTGCGTCGTCCGACCCGTCAGGCAGCGCGTTGCAGGTGCAGCTACCGCTCGGATTTCTCGCGTCCATCATGGGGCAGCCGGTGTCTACCCTCATGATCAGCCCGCCCGTGGTCAGCTTTGCCAGTTCAGAGCGCGTGATCTACGTGGCGCGCTACCTGCGCATGGCAGACAGCTCGCTGGTGGTGGCGGTGGCCGAACTGCCGGTGGCGGCGCTCAGCTCGGTGCTGGTGCAGGGTGTGGACATCACCGGCCTGCAGGTCACGCTGGAGCGTGCAGACGGCCAGCTGCTGCTGAGCGTGCCCAACCGCGAAGAGGCCCTGGCTCCTACACTCAGCCCGCCCCTGGCCACCCTGGCCGCGGCGGGTGGAGACTGGAACGCCCCCGCGCGCTTGAGCGGCGACCCCGGCCTGGTGGTGTATCGCCCCATCCTTTATCAGGACCTGCGCATTGCGGCCAGCATTCCGCGCAGGGCTGCGCTGTCCGGCTGGCGCGACCAGCGCAACGCCATCACCCTCACGGGGCTGCTGTTTGTGGCGATGATTCTGGCTGCGGGCTGGCTGGCCCTGCGCTACCTCGACCGGCTGTCGCAAGCGCGCGTGGCCATTGCGCAGTCCAAGGCCACGCTGGACCAGGCGCTCGCGTCCATGGTGAGCGGGTTCCTGCTGCTAGACCGCGACCAGCGTGTGGTGCAGTGGAACAGCCAGTTCGAGCTGATCTACCCCTGGCTCAAAGGTGTGATGGCGCCGGGCATTCCGTTTCGGCGCGTGATGGAAGAAACCTCGCGCCACCACCTGCCGCGCGCTACGCACGACGAGCGCATGCGCTGGGTGGAGCAGCGCCTGGCAAAGCAGCGGCAGCTGGAGGGCCCGCACGAACAGGCGCTGCCCAGCGGCAACACCATCCAGATCACCGAGCGGGCGACGCCTGAGGGCGGCATGGTCATCACCTACCACGACGTGACCGCGCTGCGACAGGCCAGCGCCGAAATTGAAAGCCTGGCCTTCTATGACCCGCTGACCAACCTGCCCAACCGCCGCCTGCTGATGGACCGCATGCAGCAGGCCATTGCCGCCAGCGTGAGGAGCGGGCAGCATGGTGCGCTGCTGTTTCTCGACCTGGACCACTTCAAGACCCTGAACGACACCCAGGGCCACGAGGTGGGCGACATGCTGCTGCGCCAGGTGGCCCAGCGCCTGAAGACCTGCGTACGCCGCGAAGACACGGTGGCCCGCCTGGGCGGTGATGAGTTTGTGGTGATGCTGCACGAGCTGTCGCCCAACGCCGAAGAAGCCGCCGCCTTTGCCCGCCGTGTGGGCGAGAAGATCCTGCGCAAGCTCAACGTGCCCTACACGCTGGGCACCATCACGCACCACAGCACGCCCAGCATTGGCGCCACGCTGATGGGCGGGGCGCTGCAGCCCTCGGTCGATCTGCTCAAGCAGGCCGACATCGCGATGTACCAGGTCAAGTCGCAGGGCCGCAACGCACTGTGCTTTTTCGATCCGCAGATGCAGGTCGCCATCAGCGCGCGGGCGCAGCTGGAGGGCGATTTACAGCTGGCCCTCACGGGTCGGCAGTTCGAGCTGCACTACCAGCCGCAATTTCACCTGGACGGCCGCATCGTGGGCGCCGAGGCCCTCATCCGCTGGCGCCACCCCGAGCGTGGGCTGGTGGCGCCCGGCGCATTCATCGGCGTGGCCGAGGAAAGCGAGCTCATCATCCCCATGGGCCACTGGGTGCTGCGCACCGCCTGCGAGCAGCTGGCGGCCTGGCAGAACGATGCGCGCTACCGCCATGTGCAGCTGTCGGTCAACGTGAGCGCGCGGCAGTTTCGCCAGCGCGACTTTGTGGCGCGCGTGGTGGAGGTCCTGCGCGAAACCGGCGCACGGCCCCACCTGCTCAAGCTGGAGCTGACCGAATCGCTGGTGCTGGACAACGTGGACGACACCATCGCCAAGATGGGCCTCCTTAAGACCAAGGGCGTGCGCTTTTCGGTGGACGACTTTGGCACGGGGTATTCGTCGCTGGCCTACCTGACGCGGTTGCCACTGGACCAGCTCAAGATCGACCAGTCGTTTGTGCACAACCTGGGCGTGCGCCACACCGACGACGTGATCGTGCAGACCATCATCGGCATGGCCCGCAACCTGGAGCTGGACGTGATTGCTGAAGGCGTGGAGACCGAGGCGCAAAAAGCGTTTCTGGCCGAATACGGCTGCTACCTCTTCCAGGGCTACCTGCTGGGCAGGCCCACCCCGCTGGCGGGGCTGGAAGCGCTGCTGGACGCCGCCGCCACCGTACAGGCACTGCCCGTACAGGGCTGAGATTTACTATCATATTGATAGCTTCTAGCGCTTATAAAACAAACGCTAGAGCCATTTTTGGCTGATGCTTTTGCCCCGTCAGCGCCGCGACGACACCACAATCCCGCCGACGATCAGCGCAAACGCCACGGCGTGGAACAGCTGCGGCGTCTCGCCCAGAAAAGCGGCAGACAAGATGCCTGCAAACAGCGGCGTGAGGTTGACAAAAAAGCCCGCCACCGCCGGCCCCGCGCGCTGCACGCCCACGCCCCAGCAGCGGTAGGCCAGCACGGCCGGCCCGACAGCGATAAAGACCAGCGCCGCCACCAGCGGCCAACCCCATTCGATGTGCGTGCGGCCGGTGCCCCATTCCACCCCCGCAAAGCTGCCCGACCAGGCCAGGCCGAACACCATTTGCGCCATCAAGAAGGCAGCCCAGTCGCTGCGGATGCTTTGGGGCTCGCTGGTGCGCGCCAGCAGCCAGCTGTAAAACGCCCACGAGATGGTGGCCAGCAGCATGAACAGATCGCCCGGCACCAGGCGGAAAGCCAGCAGCAGCGCCCATTCGCCCCGGCTCAGCACCAGCAACACACCACACACTGACAGCAGCGCACCCACCACCTGCCGCCGCGTCACGGCTGCGCCAAAGAACAGTGCGCCCACGGCCAGCATCCACACCGGCATGCTGGAGCCCACCAGCGTTGCGTTGATGGGCGTGGACGTCTGCAGCGCCATGTACTGCAGCGCGTTGTACAGACCAATGCCCAGCAGCCCCAGCAGCGCATAGCGGCGCCAGTGCGGCCACAGCGGGCTGCTTTTGCGCAGCACCCCGTGGGCCAGCGGCAGCAGGATGAAAAAGGCCAGCACCCAGCGGATGAAGTTGAGAGCGGCGGGGGAAATCAGGTCATGTACCAGCCGCCCCGTGACGGCGTTGCCGGCCCACAGCAGCGGCGGAATCACCAGCAGCACGGCCGTGCCGGGTGTGAGTTTGTGAGTCATGGGGCTGCACTGTAACGGTGCGCGCCCCCGCGTGCGCCGGGCGGGCTCCAAGGCCCCCCGCAGCCTCCCGGCACGCCGGCCGGGTTCGGCACGCGCGACTGAATCGTGGCAGGATGGCCGCCGTTGTTTGCACCCCCCGATTTTTTGAGGAGACTTTTGCCATGAGCCTTGCCGTCCAGATCCGCCAGCACGGTGGTCCCGAAGAACTCCACGTGGTTGATGTGACCGTGGGCGAGCCCGGCCCCGGCGAAGTGCGCATCCGCCACCACGCCGTTGGCCTCAACTTCATTGACGTGTACCACCGCACGGGGCTGTACCCGCTCACCATGCCCGCGGGCATCGGCATGGAAGGCGCAGGCGTGATCGAGGCGGTGGGCGAGGGCGTCACGCACCTGAAGGTGGGCGACCGCGCCGCCTACGCCAGCAACCCGCCCGGCGCCTACTGCGAAGTGCGCGTGATGCCAGCCAAGTGCGTGTGCAAGCTGCCCGACGCCATCAGCTTTGAAACCGGCGCGGCCATGATGCTCAAGGGCCTGACGGCGCAATACCTGCTCAAGAAGACGCTGCCGGTGGAAGGCCTGCAGCCCGGCGACCACGTGCTGTTCCACGCGGCGGCCGGCGGCGTGGGGCTGATCGCCTGCCAGTGGGCCAAGGCGCTCGGCCTGCAGCTCATCGGCACCGCAGGCAGCGACGCGAAGTGCCAGCTGGCCCTGGCCAACGGCGCGGCGCATGCCATCAACTACAGCACCGAAGATTTCGCGGCCCGTGTGAAGGAGATCACCGGAGGCAAGGGCGTGAAGGTGGTGTACGACTCCGTGGGCAAGGACACCTGGGACAAGTCGCTCGAATGCCTGCGCCCCTTCGGCCTGATGGCCAGCTTCGGCAACGCGTCCGGCCCGGTGGCACCGTTTGCGCCGGGCAGCCTGGGTGCCAAAGGCTCGCTGTACGTCACGCGCCAGACGCTGTTCACCCACATCGCCACGCGCGAGGCCACGCAGGCCATGGCCGACGATCTGTTCAAGGTGGTGGAAACCGGCCAGGTGAAGATCCACATCGAGCAGCGCTATGCCCTGCGCGACGTGCAGCAGGCGCACCGCGACCTGGAAGCGCGCAAGACCACCGGCTCCACCATCCTCACGCTGTCGTGAGCGCGGCGCTGCACGCCTGGCTGCAGGCGGCGCGCCAGCGTGCGCAGCAGCCACCGGCCCAGCCGCGCCTGCCCCTGTGGGTGGCCGGGCAGCCGGTGGGGTCTGTCGCGGTCGGGGTTTTGGATCAAATCGGCCTCCAGCGCTTACTGGATAAGCGCTACAAGCTATCAAAAACAGAGCGTTCGGGTACCGCCATCTGGCACCTTGACGTGCCTGCAGACGCCGCCACCGACGCCCTCAACACCCTGGCCACCGCGCTGCGCGACGCCGACCTGTGCGGCCCCTGGCGCAACGAGCAACTGGCCGTGTGCAACGCCCAGGGCGAGTGCGTGGGCACGGTGGAGCGGGGTGCCGTGCGCGTGCTGGGCATTGCCACCGTGGCCGTGCATCTGGTGGGCAGTGCGCCCGATGGCCGCATGTGGGTACAAAAGCGCGCCCTCACCAAGCCCAACGACCCAGGCCTCTGGGACACGCTGATGGGCGGCATGATCGCCGCCACCGATTCGCTGCAGCAGGCCCTGGCGCGCGAGACCTGGGAAGAGGCCGGCCTGCACGTGGCCGACCTGCAGGCCGTCACCCACGGCGGCCACGTGCTCTTCAGCCGCCCGAGCAGCGAAGCGGGCGGCACGGGCTACATGGTCGAGCGCATCGACTGGTTTCGCGCCACCGTGCCCGAGGGCATGGCACCGTCGAACCAGGATGGTGAGGTGGATGAGTTTGCGCTGCGTGCTACGGAGGACCTCTACACGCAGGTGGCGGAGGACCGGTTCACGCTGGAAGCGGCGTTGGTGATGGCGGCGCACTGGGGGCTGTAGAAGCTGCTGGACGTTATTTCGGGGCCATCAGTTTTCGTCGTGCGAGGCGGATGGCGGCACACCCAACGCGATGTTTTCGGCGCCGTCTCTTTGTGAGCACGACTAGCGCGGCATCTTGATTTCGGAGCCCACGACACAGACGGCCAAGGAGACGGGCTCTGGCGCGACTTGTGTCCCAACGGCCAACCGTATGTGCCAAGCGTCGATCGTTCTACCTACCGGCGAGTGTGAGCAGCGCGGGACCGAACACGAAGGCGCCGATCAGCAAGATGAGTGGTACGCCAATAGCAACCCAGACCATCAATCTTCCCTCCCTCTTGAAATGGTGATTGACGCTCTTGGTGATGTCAGGGGCGACGGCTTCGTCGTGAGACTGCTTTGAGTTGTTCAAGAAATGCTTTCGCAACGATTCATCTGACTGATATTGGCCGGTCTAGGCCATCGTATCAACGTAGCCCCTGTCATTTGTTCAAGGCTCACCCCGCGCCTTCAGCAAAATCCAAAGGTCATTGGTGCGAGGTGCTTGCAAAGAAATCTCCACCTCGATCCGTTCCCGATTTGATCGAAACGGGCTCGCCGGGCAGGCAGCCCAAACCCCGCAGCGTGGCGCGCACGGCTTCATCCAGCGGTGTGTGGGGCTCCTCCCCCAGCACGGCGCGCAGCCGGACGCCCTGCATGCGCACTGGCTGCTGCCACAGGTAGCGCATTTCGCGCAGTTCCCGCAGCGTGGGTACGAAGGGGGCCGCGAGCGTCGTCAGCCACCACGGAAAGGCCCGCACCGCAGGTGATGTGCCGGTGGCCCCACGCGTCACACGCTGGATGGCCGCGGCCATTTGCGTGCCGTCGGCGTCCCAGTGCCCGGCCATGTGAAAGCGTGCAAACGCGGGCAGGGTGGTGCGTCGGTCCAGCAGCTGCACCATGGTGCGCGCCACATCGGGCAGGTAGGCCCACTGGTGCCCCACCCCTGGCGCTGCGGGGTTGAGCACGGCCGTTACCGGCTGCTCGGGCTTGACCAGTCCCTGCGCGAACCAGCTGTTGCCTGCCTGGGGCCCGAAGAAGTCCCCCGCCCGCACGATGATCACGCGGCAACTGCGTTGTAGAGGGTGGGTTTCAGTGGCCTGCTGCAGGCGGCGCTCCAGTTCCACGCGGATGGCGCCCTTGCGCGTCAGCGGGCGTTGGGGTGCATCTTCGTGCAAGGCCTCGAAGGCATCGGGCCCGTAGTTGTAGACAGTGCCGGGCAGCACGATGGTGGCGTCCTCTGCCTGCGCGGCAGCGATGGTGTTGTCCACCATGGGCAGCACCAGCTCGCTCCAGCGTCGGTAGCCGGGCGGGTTCACGGCGTGCACGATCACGCTGCAGCCTCGGGCGGCGGCCAGCACGTCGGCGCGGTGCAGGGCGTCGCCACGCATCCACGTAATACCGTCCTGATTTGCGGCGGGCAGGTTGCGGCACAGGGCGCGCACGGCCCAGCCCTGCGTGCGCAGCTGGCGTGCCACCTCGCCGCCAATGCCGCCGGTAGCGCCCAGCACCAGTGCTGTGCGGCCATTTGCCGCTGCGGTGGGGAATGCTTCGTGTTTCATGTTCAAAATCCTCAAAAGAAACGTTGAAAAAAAGACGGTGTGGAAAGGAGCAGAGACCGGATGGACGAAGTGTGATCGCCTGCGTGTCAAAAGAAAATTCCGTAAAGCCGTGGGCTGGCTATACATTTATGTATGGAAAAAATCCCTCCTCAGGACATCGGCTGGGAGCTGTACCGCTCCTACCTTGCGGTGTTGAAAGAAGGCTCGCTCTCAGGCGCCGCCCGGGCGCTGGGCCTGACGCAGCCCACCATCGGCCGCCACATCGCGGCGTTGGAGGCCGCGCTGGGGCTGGTGCTGTTCACCCGTTCGCAGCAGGGCCTGCTGCCCACGGACGCGGCGCTGGCGCTGCGCTCGTACGCGCAGGCCATGGGCCATGCGGCCGCCGCGCTGGTGCGGGCGGCCGACGCGCAAGGCGATGGCGTGCGCGGCACCGTGCGCGTGAGCGCGAGCGAGGTGATCGGTCTGGAGGTGCTGCCCCCCCTGCTGGCCCGTCTGCAGGACATGCACCCCGCACTGACCGTGGAGCTGGTGCTGAGCAACCGCGTGCACGACCTGCTGCAGCGAGAGGCCGACATCGCCATCCGCATGACAGAGCCGCGCCAGGACGCGCTGGTGGCGCGGCGCGTGGGCGCGGTGGAGCTGGGCCTGTACGCCCACCCGGACTACCTGGTGCGACACGGCACGCCGGCCACGTTGGCCGAGCTGGCGCGACACCGGCTGGTGGGCTTCGACGAAGAAACGGCCTTCGTGCGATCGGCGCGCAAATCCTTTCCGGCCTGGCAGCGCGAGCGCTTTGCCGTGCGCAGTGACAGCGACGTGGCGCAGCTCGCGTTTTTGCGCGCCGGGGGCGGCATCGGCGTTTGCCAGGCGGGCTTGGCGCTGCGTGCGCCTGCCCTGGTGCGCATACTGCCCGGGCAGTTCCGCTGGGGTCTTGAGACCTGGGTGGTCATGCACGAAGACCTGCGCCGCAGCCCGCGGTGCAGCGCCACTTTTGACGCCCTGTGGGAGGGCCTGCACGCCTACCTGGAGAGTGGCGCAGGGCTGCAGGGGGAGGTGGTACGCGGGCGCAGCCTGGTGAGGCGCGGTGAGACGCGCCGAGCGTTGGCCCCGGCACCCCTCAATCGGGCACCGCGTACACCTTGAGGTAGTCGCCCGGCGTGGTCTCAAAGCGGGCGTGGCCCGTGGCCGTCACCGCCACATACTGCCGACCCTGGTGTTCATACGTCATCGGCCCGGACTGCGGGCCGGCGGGCAGGCGGGACTGCCACAGCAGCTTGCCGGTGCCGGTTTCCAACGCGCGCAAGAAGTTGTCTTGTGCAGCGCCGATGAACGTCAGCCCGCTGGCCGTGACCAGCGGCCCGCCCAGGTTGGGCGTGCCCACCGCGATCTTGAGGAAGGTGCGCTGGCCCAGCGGCCCCACGTCAAATCCCGTGCCCAGCGGCTGAGACCAGACCAGCTCGCCCGTGTCGATGTGGATGGCGGAGAGATAGCCCCAAGGGGGTGAAATGCAGGGCACCTTGAGCGGCGACCACCAGATGGGCCGCGTCACGCCAAATGGCGTGCCGGAGTGCGGCGCCACCTTCTGGTCCGGCCGGGCGCCGCCCGAGCCGACGGCTTTGTCTTGGACCTCTTCGCGCGGGTGCAGCACGATCAGGTTGGGCAGGCGCGAGTTGTTGGCGATCAGCAGGCGGCGTTCGGGGTCGTACCCAAGGCCGCCCCAGTTCATGCCGCCCACGGTGCCGGGGAACAGCAGCGTGCCGGCCTTGTCCACGGTGGGCGGCGTGAACATGCCCTCGTAGCGGTGCTGGTGAAACCGGATGCGGCACAGCGCGCCATCGATGGGTGTGAGGCCGAAGGCATAGCGGGCGTCAATCTGCTCAGGCTCGCGCCCGGGCACGCCGCCGATGTTGGGGAAGAACACCGACTGCGGCTGCGTGGGCGCCACCCAGTCGCCGGGTGCGGCGCCCTGCGGCGTGGGGCGCTGCTCCACGGGACGCAGCGGCTCGCCCGTGGCGGCGTCGAGCAGGAACATGTTGCCGGTCTTGCTGGCCTGCATCACCGCGCGCCGGGGCGCACCGTCGATGGTCACATCCACCAGCACGGGCTGCGCGCCCAGGTCGTAGTCCCACAGGTCGTGGGTGATGGTGCTGTACATCCAGCGGGTGGCGCCGGTCTGCAGGTCCACCGCCACCACGGCGTCGGTGGCGCGGTCTTCCTCGGGCGTGCGGTTGCCGCCCCATTGGTCGGCCGCGGCGTTGCCCGTGGCCAAAAAGGCCAGGCCCAGCGACTCGTCGGCCGAGATGATGTTCCACACGTTGGGCGTTCCGCGCGGGTAGATCTCGGCGGGCGCCAGCGGGGCCTGGGCGTCGGGGCGCAGGGCGTCCCAGGCCCAGCGCAGTTCGCCGGTGCGTGCGTCGTAGGCGCGCACCACTCCCGAAGGCGCATCGCGCCGCTGGTTGTCGCTGACCTGCTGGCCCAGGATCAGCAGGCCACCGGCCACTGTCGCGCCCGAAGTGTTGGAGGCAAAACCTTTTTCGCGCAAACCCATGCCCACGGTCATATCTACGGTCCCGTTGCTGCCGAACTCCGTGCACGGAAAGCCGCCCACCGCGTCCAGAGCGACCAGGCGGCCGTCGGCGGTGGCCACGAACACGCGCCGGTGGCACTGGCTGCCGCCGCGGGGCACCGGCCCGATCGCGCCGGGCACCGCCGGCATGCTGGCGATGGCCTCGGGGCGCCCCGCGGGCGCGCCATCGTCGAAATACGCCACCGCGCGGCAGGCGGCCGTGAACAGCGACTCCATCGTGCTGGCAGGCACCTTGGGGTCGTAGCTCCAGCGCACCTCGCCCGTGCCGGGGTCGAGCGCAAACACCTTGTTCGCGGGAGTGCAGGTGTACAGAAAATCCTCGGCCTTGATGGGCGTGTTCTGCGACGAATAGAAAACCCGGCCTTCGGCAGGGTTCAGGTCTCCGGACTGGAACGTCCAGGCTTCCCGAAGGTCGGCAACGTTGGCGGGGGTGATCTGCCGCAGGGTCGAATAGCGACGGCCTGCGTGCGTGCCGCCATAGGCCCGCCAGTCGGCCCCGGCGCCTTCCTGCGCGGTGCCGGTGGTGGGCGGGGAGCCTGCCGCCAGGCTGGCGGCGGGCCCGGGGCGCTCCCAGTGCGCCCACAGCAAGGCGCCCAGGGCCGCAGCCGCGGACAGCAGGCCGACCAGCGCCACGCGCCGTGGGGCCGCCCGCGGCGGCACCCGCCACATCAGGCAGGCCAAGCCCATACCAGCCACCAGTGCAGCGAGAAAGCCTGCGCGCCCGGCCAGGTCGATGCCCCAGGCTGGCTGCCAGCCCTTGCCTGCGATCTCGGCCACAGACCACGCCAGGGTGATGAGCAGCGCACCTCCTGAAAGCCCCAGCCCCATGCGGTGCCGGCCCCGCCACGCGGCTGCCGTGGCAACGACCAGCAGCAAGCCGGTGCCGACGTAGTACACCGTGCCGCCCAACGCGACCAGCCAGCCGCCCAGGGCCAGCATGCCGGCACCCAGAACGCCCGCAAGGCTCGCGAAGGCGAGGTACGTCCAGTGCCAACCGCGGCGTTCATGTGATTGTGGGGAGGCAACGGCCATCGTAGGGATCTCCTTGAGGGGTGAGCGCCCGCGGCGTTGACGCGGGCGGGGAGGGGGCGAATGCCTTGGCAAATCGGAAAGCGGCCGACGCTCAGACCGCCCACCGAGGCGGTGCCCGCCGGAAGAGCCAGGACATCGGTGCCGCACAAGGGGGGGACCGACCCAGGGTATCCCGCAGCGCGCGCAGCGCTGATTTATTCCCCTGCCGGCGTAGGGAAACACAATCTGCATCGTTCGCGTGAAGGCGGCGCAGTTAAAGGCGATGCTGCTGCAGATCGGATAGCAGTAAGCGTTTGTCAGCGCGGCGCGTGGGCCGCCTGCGCTTGCATGTTGATGCGATGGTCAAGGCTTGATCAGGCGCTGCGCGGCGACGCCCCGCACCAGCTCCCACGCCGTCTGCGCCAGTGGCGACAGCGCGCGGTGGCGGCGGTGGGCCAGCACGATGTCGCGGTCCACGCGCGGCAACAGCGGGCGCACGGCCAGGTGGGCCAGGCCATCGGGCGGCAGGGCCAGCGTGGGAATGACGGAGATGCCCAGGCCTGCGTCCAGCATGCGGAAGATGGTGGTGGGGTGGCCCACCTCGTGCGCCACGGGGCCGGCGACGCCGTGGTCCGCCAGCGCGCGGTCGATAAGGCGGCGGCTGCCGGAGTCATGGTCCAGCAGCACCAGTGGCTCGCCCTGCAGGTCGGCCCAGCGCACGTTGCGTTTGCGGGCCAGTCGGTGCGTGGGCGGGCAGGCCAGGCAGAAGGGCTCGGTCAGGATGGTTTCGCAATGCAGCGCTTCGCGGTCGCTGGGGTCGATCACCACGCCAAAGTCCACCTCGCCCGACAGAACGCTGGCCAGCACCGCGCTTTGAATGCGGTCCAGCATCAGTAGCTCCAGCCCCGGGTAAGTGGCTTGGCAGTGGGCAATGCAGTCGGGCATGAGGTTGGCCGAGAGCGTGGGGCTGCTGGCCACGCGCACGCGGCCGCGGCGGGCAGTGGCCATCTCCTGCACGTCCAGCAGGGTGTTGTCCAGCTCTTCCAGCACCCGTGGCAGGCGCGCGGCCAAGCGCTGGCCGGCGTCCGTCAGGGTGACTTCGCGCGTGGTGCGATTGAATAGCTGCAGGCCCAGTTGCGCCTCCAGCTCGGTGATGCAGCGGCTCACGGCGGGCTGGGTCAGGCCTACGGCGTCGCCGGTGCGGCTGAAATTGCGGGTGGCTGCCACCGACTGGAACACATGCAACTGGCGCAGGGTGACATTCATGCGGCCAGATCATAAATCCATCAGAGAAATCGATTTCTCTTTGGAATGCAAGCCGGCTCCAATACCGGGTCGATTCACTTCTTGCCTCTGCGCACCATGGCCCGCTCGCGTTTTCTTCCGGACAATTTCACCCTGGCGCTGCTGGGCACCGTGGCGCTTGCCAGCCTGCTGCCGGCCGCCGGGCCCCTGGCACGCGCGCTGGAGGGGCTGACGGTGGCGGCCATTGCGTTGCTGTTCTTTCTGCACGGCGCCAAGCTCTCGCGCGATGCCATCGTGGCGGGGCTGTCGCACTGGCGGCTGCACCTGGTGGTGGTGGGCACCACGTTCGTGCTGTTTCCGCTGCTGGGCTGGGCGCTCAAGCCCGTGCTGCTGCCGCTGGTGACGCCAGCGATCTACACCGGCGTGCTGTACCTGTGCGTGTTGCCGGCCACCGTGCAGTCGGCCATTGCCTTTACGGCGATGGCGCGCGGCAACATGCCGGCGGCGATCTGCAGCGCGTCTGCCTCCACCCTGCTGGGCATCGTGATCACGCCGTTGCTGGTGGGACTGCTGCTGCCCGAGGCGCAAGGTGCAGGCGGTGGTGGCGGCGGTGCATCGGCCACTGCGTCGCACGACACGCTGGCCAACATCGGCCGCATCATGCTGCAGTTGCTGGTGCCCTTTGTGGCCGGGCATTTGCTGCGGCCTTGGGTGGGCGGCTTTGTGCAGCGGCGCGCGGCTGTGCTGCGCTATGTGGACCAGGGCTCCATCCTGCTGGTCGTGTACACGGCCTTCAGCGCGGCTGTGGTGCAGGGGCTGTGGCGCGAGGTGCCGCTGTCCGCCCTGCTGGGTTTGCTGGCCGTCTGCGCCATCATCTTGACGATGGCCCTGGTGGCCACTACCTGGGCTGCGCGGCGCATGGGGTTTTCGAAGGAGGACGAGATCACCATCGTCTTTTGCGGCTCCAAGAAGAGCCTGGCCAGCGGCGTGCCCATGGCCAAGGTGCTGTTCGCGTCCCACGCGGTGGGTGCCATCCTGTTGCCCATCATGGTGTTTCACCAGATGCAGTTGATGGTGTGCGCGGTGCTGGCGCAGCGGTATGCGCGGCGGGGTGGGTGACAGGGTGGTGGCCCGAGGGTTGGGCTACACAGCGCAGCCTGGGCGAAGGGGTCGGGTTCCGCTGCGCTAACCCGACCTACGCTATAAAAAGCATAGCTTTTGGCGCTTGCCTATCAAGCGCTAGAGGCCAAAAAAGCTTCAAGCCTGCTCGTTCAGCGTGCGCAGACGGCTGGGGGCCAGGGCGCCGGCCGATTCCAGAATGGGGTAGGCCACCGAGCACAGCAGCGAGTTGATGCGCTTGAGTTCGCTGATCAGGTCGATGTGCAGCGAGCTGGTCTCGATGCTTTGCACCGTGTTGTCCGACAGGCGTGCCAGGTGGGTGGCCGAGTACGCATGTTCCAGGTCGCGGAAGCGGGCTTTTTCCTCCAGCAGCTTTTGCGCGTCACGCACGCTGCCGTTGAGGAACACGCTCATCGCCAGGCGCAGGTTGTCGATCAGGCGGGCGTGCAACTCGTTGATCTCTTCCATGCCGGCCTCGGAGAACTGGCGACCCTTCTTGATCTTCTTGTCCTCGATGTCGATGAGCACGCGCTCGATAATGTCGCCGATCTGCTCCATGTTGATGGTGAAGCTGATGATGTCGGCCCAGCGCCGGCCCTCGCGCTCGTCGAGCGCTTCGCGCGAGATCTTGGTCATGTAGTACTTGATGGCCGAGTACAGGCCGTCCACCTCGTCGTCCAGCTTGCGCAGGTCCTCGGCCAGCTTCAGGTCGTCGGTGCGGATCACCCGGTGCAGGCCCAGCAGCATCGATTCAACCACGTCGGCCTGGTGCAGCGCTTCGCGCGCGGCGCACGATATGGCCAGCGACGGCGTGGCCAGCGCGGATGGGTCCAGGTGCTGCGGGCGCGTGCCGGCGGTGGGCTGGGCACTTTCGGCCGGCAGCAGGCGCTGCACGGTGCGCGCCACGGTGCCTGTGAGGCCGATGCAGATGATGCCCACCACCAGGTTGAAGGCCAAGTGGAACAGCACCACAAGCGTGGCGGTGTCGGGCACATAGGGCCGCACGTGCTGCAGCCACAGCCCCGTGAGCGGCGTCATGATGACCACGCCGATGATCTTGAAGAACAGGTTGCCCAGCGGCACCTGGCGCGTCTGCACATTCGCCTTCAGCGTGGTCAGCACGGCCAGCACGCCGCTGCCCAGGTTGGCACCCAGCACCAGGCCCAGCGCCACGTCGGGCGGGATGCCGCCCGAGCCGGCCAGCGCGGCCGTCAGCAGCACGGTGGCCAGGCTGGAATACGCCACGATGGCTAGCACTGCGCCGGTGAAGATTTCCAGGAGAACATCGCTGGTAAGTGCGCCCAGCAGCGTGCGCACGGTGGGCGACTGGGTGAGCACCGTGGTCGATTCGGTGATGAGCCGCAGCGCCAGCAGCATCAGCCCCAGGCCGATGAGCACGCGCCCCACGCGCCCCACAGCCGTGTCCTTGCGCGAGATGAACAGCACCACGCCCACAAATATGAACAGCGGCGAGAGCCACGACAGGTCCATCGAGAACACCACCGCCATCACGCTGGTGCCCACGTCGGCCCCCAGCATGACAGCTAGCGCGGCCGGCAGCCCCACCAGCCCCTGGCCCACGAAGGACGACACGATGAGCGCCGTGGCCGTGCTCGACTGCACCACGGCGGTCACGCCCATACCCGACAGCACGGCCGTGAACCGGCTGCTGACGCTGCGCGCAATCAACTGCCGCAGGTTGGCCCCAAACACACGCAGGATGCCGGTGCGCACCAGGTGGGTGCCCCAGATGAGCAGCGCCACGGCTGCCAGCAGATTCAACAGATGCTTCATGGAAAACGTGTTCTTTTTCTTGTGGAATGCAAAAAGCATGCATTGCGCCCCGTGCGGACACCGGCACTAACAACGCTGGCGCCTGCACAGGGTGGCAGGTTTACTTCATTTCTGTGCCCGTAGGCGGAGGCAGGCGGGGCGAGCGCTGGGCGGAGCCGGGCTGCGCGACATCCGGGGGATGAGGGTGCGCGCGGAAAAACCTGCACACCTTGGCCATTTGTCACAAAACTGACATATAAGCATACTCCTGATTTTGGAGTCGTGCAGCCATGACCCTGTTGGGTCCAGCGTCAATGGCTTTGCAGACGCTTAAAAAAGAAACAGCCCGCATGGGCGGGCTGTCGGAATCGGAGTGGGCCACTTCTCAGCGCTCGCGCCGCACGCGCAGCAGCTCGTCCAGGATCAGGCAGGCCGCGCCCACCGTGATGGCCGAGTCCGCCAAGTTGAACGCGGGAAAGTGCCAGCCCGCCGCGTGGAAGTCCAGAAAATCCACCACGTAGCCGTGCATGAGCCGGTCCACCACGTTGCCCACGGCCCCGCCCAGGATGCTGGACAGCGCAAAGCAAAACAGCTTTTGCCCCGGGTGCGCGCGCAGCTGCCACACGATGAAGATGGTGGCGACCACACCAATGCCGGTGAACAGCCAGCGCTGCCACCCCCCCGCGTTAGCCAGGAAGGAAAACGCCGCGCCTGTGTTGTGCGCCCGCACGATGTTGAAGAAGCTGGTGATGAAGGTGGCATCGCCCAGCTGGTAGTACTGCAGGATCAGCGTCTTGGTGATCTGGTCGGCCACCAAGATGACCACCGCCCACGCCAGCCAGGGCCACATGCTGGCGCTGGAACGGCCGCCAAAGTCCGAGGAGGAAGACGAGCGCGCCATTTATGCCGCCACCCGCTGTTCGCCGTCGCCATACAGGTTGCTGGTGCAGCGGCCGCACAGGGTGGGGTGGGCGGCATCGTGGCCCACATCGCTGCGGTAGTGCCAGCAGCGCTCGCATTTGGTGTCAGAACTGGCCCTGACGCTGATCTGCAGAGCGCTACCAGCTACCAACTCGATAGCGGATGTGATGAACACAAACTTCAAATCGTTGCCCAGGCTGGCCAGCAACGCGTGGTCTTCCGGCGCCGCCGTGAGTTGCACCACCGCCTGCAGTGACGAGCCCACCTGGCCGGCGGCGCGCAGGGCCTCGATCTCCTTGTTCACCGCATCGCGGATCTCGCGGATGCGCGACCACTTGGCCAGCAGGCCTTCGTCGGCACCGGCACCCACGCCTGCCACGTTGCCGTAGGTCTCCAGGAAGATGGAGTCGGAGTTGCCGAACACCTTCCACGCCTCTTCGGCCGTGAACGACAAAAACGGCGCCATCCATCGCAGCATGGCGTGCGTGATGTTGTAGAGCGCGGTCTGCGCGCTGCGGCGGGCCAGGCTCTTGGGCGCCGTGGTGTAGAGGCGGTCCTTGAGCACGTCGAGGTAAAAGCCGCCCAGGTCTTCCGAGCAGTACAGCTGCAGCTTGGCGACCACGGGGTGGAATTCGTACACCTTGTAATGCGCCAGCACTTCGGCCTGGAACTCGGACGCGCGGGTGAGCGCGTAGCGGTCGATCTCCAGCATCTGGTCAAACGGCACGGCGTCCTGGGCTGGGTCAAAGTCGCTCACGTTGGCCAGCAGGAAGCGCAGCGTGTTGCGGATGCGGCGGTAGGCGTCCACCACCCGCGCCAGGATCTTCTCGTCGCCCGCGATGTCGCCCGAGTAGTCGCTCGCGGCCACCCACAGGCGGATGATCTCGGCGCCCAGCTTCTTGTTGATCTCCTGCGGATCGATGCCGTTGCCCAGCGACTTGCTCATCTTGCGGCCCTGGCTGTCCACGGTGAAGCCGTGGGTCAGCAGGCCCTTGTAGGGCGCGCGGCCTTCGAGCGCACTGGCCAGCAGCAGCGAGCTGTGGAACCAGCCGCGGTGCTGGTCATGGCCTTCCAGGTACAGGTCGGCCTCGGGGCCGGTGTCGTGGTGCACCTCGGGGTGCGTGCCGCGCAGCACGTGGCTGAAGGTGGAGCCGGAGTCGAACCACACTTCCAGGATGTCGGTGCTCTTGGTGTAGTGGGGCGCGTCAGCCGCACCCAGGATTTCTTCGGTCGTCACGCGGCTCCAGGCCTCGATGCCGCCCTTTTCGACGATGTCGGCGGCCTGGTCCATGATCTCCATGGTGCGCGGGTGCAGCTCGCCCGAATCCTTGTGCAAAAAGAACGGGATGGGCACGCCCCAGCTGCGCTGGCGCGAGATACACCAGTCCGGCCGTCCGGCAATCATGTCGTGCAGGCGGGCCTTGCCGTTCTCGGGGTAGAAGCTGGTGTGCTCGATGGCATCGAGGGCGATCTGGCGCAGCGTCTTGGCAGGCTTCATGCCGGGCTTCGTGAAGACACCCTCGCCTTCGTCCATGCGGATGAACCACTGCGCCGCTGCACGGTAGATCACCGGCGTCTTGTGGCGCCAGCAGTGCGGGTAGCTGTGCGTGATGTCCTTGGTGGTCATCAAGCGGCCTGCATTGCGCAGGGCCTCGATGATGACGGGCACGGCCTTCCAGATGTGCTGGCCGCCGAACAGCGGGAAGTCCGCCGCATAGGTGCCGTTGCCCTGCACGGGGTTCAGGATCTCATCCAGCGCCATGCCGTGTGCGCGGCAGGAGTTGAAGTCTTCCAGGCCGTAGGCGGGCGAGGAGTGCACGATACCCGTGCCGTCATCGGCCGTGGCGTAGTCGGCCAGGTACACGGGCGACAGGCGGCGGTAGCCAAAGCTGCCGTCTTCGCTGGCCACGTCGTACAGCGGGTGCTCAAATTCCAGGCCGCCCAGGTTCTTGCCCAGGGTGGTGGCTAGCACGCTGCCGGTGAGGCCGTAGCGCTCCAGGCACGAGGCCACCAGCGGCTCGGCCACGAGCAGGATGCGTTCACCCGCGTCCACCAGCGCGTAGGTGATCTCGGGGTTTAGGTTCAGGGCCTGGTTGGCCGGGATGGTCCAGGCGGTGGTGGTCCAGATGACCACAAACGCGTCCTTGGCCAATGCGGGCAGCCCGAAGGCAGCGGCCAGTTTGGCTAGGTCGTGTGCCTTGAAGGCCACGTCCAGGGTGGTGCTCTTCTTGTCCTGGTATTCGATCTCGAATTCGGCCAGCGACGAGCCGCAGTCAAAACACCAGTACACGGGCTTGAGGCCTCGGTACACAAAGCCGCGCTCCATCACGCGCTTGAACGCGCGGATTTCGCCCGCCTCGTTGGCGGGGTTCATGGTCTTGTAGGGGTTGTCCCATTCGCCCAGCACGCCCAGGCGCTTGAAGTCCACCATCTGCTGCGCGATCTGCTCGGTGGCAAAAGCGCGGCTCTTGGCCTGCATGTCGTCGCGGCTCAGGTTGCGGCCGTGTTTCTTCTCGATGGCGTTTTCGATGGGCAGGCCATGGCAGTCCCAGCCCGGCACGTACAGCGCGTCAAAGCCTTCGAGCTGGCGTGCCTTGGTGATCATGTCCTTGAGGATCTTGTTGACCGCATGGCCCATGTGGATCTGCCCGTTGGCATAAGGCGGGCCGTCGTGCAGGATGAACTTGGGCGCGCCGCGGCGGGCGTCGCGCAGGCGCTTGTAGATGCCCTTGTCTTCCCAGTCCTTCACCCAGTTTGGCTCGCGCTTTGGCAGGTCGCCGCGCATAGGGAAGGGGGTGTCGGGCAGGTTCAGGGTGCTGCGGTAATCCGGAGCAGTGGAGGTGGGCGTGCTGGCGTTGTCGGACATGAGGGAGCCTTAAAACGGGGCATTCCGGGGCAGGCCCGGAGCAATGCGGGGAAACAGGGAGCGAAACGCGAGAGGTGTCGGGCCTGCAGGGCAGGCGCTGCGCAGGCAGCCCCCTAAATTCGGTCGCGCGTGGTCTGACGCCGGGTCTCGGTGTGATTGGGTGCGTGGGCCGTCGCAAAGTAGGCGCGCGCATCCGCACAGTCTTTGGCAATGCCCGCTGTCAGGGCATCCAGACCGTCGTACTTCAGCTCGTCGTGCAGTTTGTGCAGCAGTTCCACGCGCACGATTTTACCGTACGCCCCTTCGGGGCCCAGTTCGGCTGGCCAGTACAGGCAGTGGGTTTCCAGCAGCACGCGGCCGCCGTTGGCATCGTTTGGGTCCAGCGAGGGGCGTACGCCCAGGTTGGCCACGCCTTGCAAGGGCTCGGCCGTGAGACCGTGCACCAGCACGGCAAAGATGCCGCTGGCCGCGGGCTTCCAGTGCGCAAAACGCAGGTTGAGCGTGCGAAAGCCATTGCCAGCGCCCTGCGCCGTGGCGCCCAGTTCGCGCCCCAGCTTGCGGCCGTGCACCACGTGGCCGCTGATGGTGTAGGGCCGGCCCAGCAGCCGCGCGGCGTCTTCCATGTCGCCCGCGGCCAAAGCCTGCCGAACGGCGGAGCTGGACACCCGCAGCCCGTGTACCTCGTAGCTGTTCATGCGCGCTACATCAAAGCCCTTGGCTTGCCCGGCCGCGTCCAGCATGGCGTAGTCGCCCGCGCGCTGGCGGCCAAAGCGGAAGTCGTCGCCCACCAGCACGTAGCGGGCGCCCAGACCCTGGATCAGCACCTCGTCGATGAAGGCCTCGGGCGACTGGGCCGCCAACCGGGCATCGAAAGGCAGTACCACGGTCTGCTGCACACCGCAGCGGGCCAGTTCGGTGAGCTTGTCGCGCAGGGTGCCGATGCGCGCGGGTGCCAGGTCTGGCTTGTGGTGCACCCCCGCAAAGTAGTCGCGCGGGTGGGGCTCGAAGGTCAGCACGCAGCTCTCCACCCCCCGGTGGGCTGCCTCGTTGTTCAGCAGCGCCAGCATGGCCTGGTGGCCCCGGTGTACGCCATCGAAGTTGCCGATGGTCAGCGCACAGGCATCGGCAACGCCCGGGTGGTGGAATCCGCGAAAGATCTTCATCGGCTTGTTATCTTTTTGATAGCGCCCTGCGCATACCCATCAAGCGCAGGACGCCAATTTGTCATGAAAACGGAGTATATTGTGACCCACGGCTGGCCCAGCGCAGGGCCGCCCGCGAGACATCTGCGTTCGGAATCCTTGAGGACTTGCGCAAATCGGGATGCAACAACTGCCCTCGCCCAGAGGGCGTGCCGCTTGCCCCAGCCCCGTTTTGCGCCGGTCATGTCCTTGTGTACTTGTTGTTCCAGGAGGCGTGTTTTGAAGGTCTTGAAGCTCTCAGCCCAGGGGTTGCCCCAATCGTGGATCACTCTGGAACAGGCGGTGATCCATTACGCTGCCGACGAAGTGCGCTGGGAGTCCGGCGGCCAGGTGGCGGTGTTCCGGGGCGGGCACAACGCCATCACGGGCGAACAATCGGTGATCGCCGTCAACAGCATCATCGGCACCAAGGGCGTGCCCAGCATCAACCCGTTCGATCTCAAGCCCAGCCTTACCAACAGCAAGCTGTTTGCGCGCGACCGCAATGTGTGCGCCTACTGCGGCGGACATTTTCACGAGGAGCACCTCACGCGCGAACACATCGTGCCCTTTGCCCGCAACGGGCAGGACCATTGGATGAACGTCGTCACCGCCTGCCGCCCCTGCAACCACCGCAAGGGCCCGCGCACGCCCGAACAGGCGCACATGCCGCTGCTGTACGCCCCCTATGTGCCCAGCCTGTGGGAGGACTTCATCCTGCGCAACCGGCGCATCCTGGCCGACCAGATGGACTTTCTGATCGCGCACGTGCCCAAGTCGTCGCGCCTGCTGGCGTGACGCCGGCCACGCAAGGATGCGTTGGCCGACAGGAATGGGGTATCGGGAGCGTCAGGCGGCCTTGCAGGCCGTCACCACGAAACCGTTGACGGGCTGGCGGTTCTCCTCCCGCAGCGCCGTGTCGCGCACTTCCACGGTGGCAAAGCCCGCGGCCTGGCACAGGGCCTCCACGTGGCTGCGCTTGTGCGCATAGCGGCCCGAGGGCAGCAGAACCAGATCGGGGCCCTGCTCAGGAGCCGCCTCGAAAGAGAACACCATCATGCCGCCGGGCGCCAGCACGCGGTGCGCGTTGGGAATGGCCTCGCTCACGTCGCCCGCGTAGATGAACACGTCCAGCGCCGCAATCACCTGGTACAGCGCGTCGGGCGTTTCGCGCAGCGCATCGTGCAGGTTGACGGTGTGGAAGCGGTCGTACACATTGTGGCGGGCGGCCTGCTCGATCATCTTCATCGACGGGTCCACGCCCACCAGCGCACCGTCCAGCCGCCCCAGGCACACGCCCAGCAGGCCTGTGCCGCAGCCCAGGTCCAGCACATTGATCTTCTTGTCGGGGTGGCGCGCCAGGATCTGGTCGCCCACCTGCTTGGGCAACTGGTACTTGAGGCCGCGCACCACGTGCAGGTCGTAGAACTCGGCCATGTTGTCGAACATCGGGCGTGTCAGCTCAGCGGGTTGCTGTGCGGGCGTTTCGCCGCGCGCCAGTTGCGCGTAGTACTGGTACACCACGTCGTCCGGCGCCAGCTGCAGCAGGGCGGCGGTGTTCTGCTCTGCTTGGGCAGGCTGGCCTGCGGCGATGCAGGCCTGCACGCGACCGATGAGGGACTGCGGGTCCTGGGGGTTTTCCGCTACCAGCGCGGTCCACAGCGCGATCGACTCTTCATGCTGCCCCAGCTCGCTCAGGTCGCGGGCCAGCAGGCGGCGCAGCATCACGTCGCCCGGCACCAGTTCCAGGCCACGGCGCAGATGGCGCACGGCCATCTCAGCATGCCCTGCCCGGTGGGCGATGTCCACCACGCCAGCCAGCACCTGCAGGTTGCGGGGTTCGATCAAAGCCACCTTCTCGGCGGTTTCCACGGCTTCCTTGAACTGGTTCTGGCGGGCCAGCAGCAGCGCCAGTTCCAGCAGCCCCGGGCCCCAGTCGGGAGCCAGCGCCACGGATTTGCGCAGGGCCTCAAACGCGCCCTTCACGTTGCCCGATTTCTCGGCCAGCAGGCCGCCCAGCATGAAGACGCGAGGGTCCTGTGGCCATTGGCGATTGGCCTTGTTGAGCGTCAATGCGGCGTTTTTCAGGTCGCCCTGTGCGATCTGATCACGGGCCTTGGTGAGGTGCTGGAGGTTGGGGTCGGTCGCTGTGGCGCTCATGGGTGCTGGATGGTTGCAAGTGACCGTGGTGCGGTCCGCGCGGGCCTGAGGGCCTGCGCCGTAAAGAAATAGCCCGCGATTATCCAGGATTCGCGTTCGTGACTCTGCCCCTGGCGCGTAACTCCCAAATCCACGCCAGCGGCCAGCCTGCACGGAGGAGCAGCCTCATGAGGCTCGGACAACACGTTGTGGCGCCAGCGTGAGCGTGAAACATGCGCCATGACCCGCCTCCGACTGCACCGTGATGTCACCCCCATGCAACTGGGCCACCCTGCGGCTCACCCACAGGCCCAGGCCAAAGCCCCGGCTCTGGTCCGACCGGTCGCCGCGTTCGTACTGCTGAAAAATCCGGTTCATCACCTCCAGCGACATTCCGGACCCTTCATCCGCCACCGTCACCTCCAGCATACCTGCCTCGTTCTTTTGCGCCGCTATGAAGATCTCTCCAGAGAGCGCGTACTTCACGGCGTTGTCTACCAGGTTGGACAGCGCGATGCGCACAAGCGTCTGGTCACAGGTCCATTCTGTGGGGGCTGCATCAGTGAAAAGATGCAGCCGATGGTGAGGTGACCACCGCACCAGTTGGGCCGCATGTTCCAGCATGGCCTCCACGTTTGCTGGAGCAGCCTGGATGGTGAACCCAGCCCCGTCCAGGCGTTCATTGATGAGGCAGCTGTCGATCAACGAGGTCAGGCGGCGGCAGGCCCTGCGGATCTGCGCAGCCCGGTCGACCTGGATCTGTAGATCGGGGACGGGAAAACTCTGCTGCTCGGCAGCGGCGCTGTCGACCACCGCCAGCGGGGTTCGAAACTCGTGGCTGATCATGTGAAAAAACTGGCGCTGCTCATGGCGCAGCGTCCGCTCGCTGTCCAGGGCCTGCCTCAATGACATCTGGGTGCGCGACAGCTCCTGAGTGCGTTGGTCGATGCGGTCTTCCAGCAGGTGTTCTGACTGGGCCAGGCGTTCTATGGCCTTGTCCTTGGAGATTTCGGCCTGACGGTATCTGAGAACCATGCCGACAAACACTGCGATGGCGATCAGCCCTGTGAACACCAGGATCTGCATCTGCCAGAGGGTGGTGACATCGACGTCCCAGTGAACCGTACCGGTCATCACGGCTGCGGTGGGGATGCCGCCCAGGAGGTGCACCGCATAGGCCGCCAGCAATAACGCGTGCTGGGCCTGGCGGTGTCGCCGACGCAGTGCGGAGATACACAGCGCCACCGCTGCGGCGTCGCTGGCGACCAGGGACACCAGGTTGATCCAGGCCACAGACGCATAGAAGCCCAGTGGAACGCTGAATATGCACAGCAGGTTGAGTGCAATCACCCCCAGAAAAAACCGGTCTGTGCGGCGGAATCGGGTGTTGCGCGTCAACTGCTCTCGCATCTGCCAGGCGACGGTGGCTGGCAGGGCGAAGGCACCCAGGCCCACTAGGTCGCCGACCCACCAAGCCCAGGCATCTGGCGCCCACAGGCTGGCATATCCCCGAACATTGAACACGTGCAGCGTGCTGACCGTGCCCAACATGGCAAGCGCGAAGAGGTTGTGTGTGCGAAAGACGCCGGCTGCAGCCCATATGCCGAGGAGCAACGCAATCATCGCTCCGAAGTAGAGGCCCAGCGCACGCTCGCCAGCTGCAAGCTGCGCACTGAGGGCAGTCGGGGTGGTAAACACCTGCCCCTGCAGCTGCATGGCACTGGTGGTCTGTATGCGCAGCAGCGCCAGCGTCCCCGGCTCCAGGCGGAACAGGTGCTGACGCACTGCCGGCTTTTCGCTCGCAGGCACATGGTCGCCGCTGCGCTGTGACCGCCATACGCCCGTGGCGTCATCACGCTGGTACAGCACCACCGAATCGAGATACGCAGGATGGGCCAGCAACCAGAATGGCCCCGTGTCCAGTGCATCGCTGGCCCGAGCTGGTGGCACGTTGAACCGCAACCACACGACATGCTGGACGTACCCGGCATTGAGTGCATGGGGCATCGCTTCCCAGCTAGCGCCGTTGAGTGCCTGCGCCTCATCCGGCCCAAGTTGCCCGCTGAGGTCGTTGAGCCGCTCCACCGGGATATCCCAGCCCAGGCGCAGGCTGGCGGGCTCCGGGGAAGGATTGGCCGCGGCCGCCGGCGTATGGTCCACGTGAACCAGCAGCATGCAGCACAGAAGCCACAGGATAAGTTGCCATACCGGTCTCGATGGATCTCTTTTCCGGTCTGTGAGTAATTGTGAGTGCTTGTGCATGGCTGGCAAATCGGGGCGCAGAGAGAATAGGGCGTATCCAAGTGTTTCAGTCTCTGCCGCTTTCTCGATTTTCATGTCTGTGCCCTCTGAATCCATCATTGCAGTCGTCGAGGATGACGAAGACATTCGGGGCAACGTGTGCCGATATCTCCAAAGGTCAGGCTTCAAGGCATGGGGTGCTGAGTCTGCGGAGGACTTCTATGTGCGCCTGCTGAAAGACCGCGCGGACCTGGTTGTTGTGGACATCGGCCTGCCCGGCGAGGACGGGTTGAGCCTGGTGGGGCGTCTGGCCGGACAAGGTGTGCCCACCATTCTCATGACGGCCCGGGCAGACCTGGACAGCCGCATCGCAGGCCTGGACGCCGGCGCCTTGCAGTACTTTGTCAAGCCGGTGGACATGCAGGAGCTCACGGCCGGTATCCGCTCGCAACTGCGCCGCCAGACGCCGCGCACCGAACCCCAGGGCGCATTGGCACCGTGGCGGCTGGACCAGGCAGCGGCGCGGCTCATTGCCCCCAATCAACGTTCTCTGGATCTCACCAGCCGCGAACTGGAGCTGCTGGCATGCCTGATGGCTACCCAGGGAGCGCTGGTGAGCAAGCAAGCGCTCATGCACGCCGTGGGCGCCGACGAGGCCGAGGACGGCTTTCATCGCATCGAGTCCCAACTGACGCGGCTGCGTCGCAAAACTTTGGAAACAACAGGCACTGCCCTGCCGGTGCGTGCTGTGTTTGGCAAGGGGCTTGTATTCGTCGCATGAACTGGGTCTCTTGCACGACGCCATGAGCGGGTGTCGCGGCCAGTCAATAGGGCCCAAAAAACTCCAATTTCGAGGCAATGGATCGTCGATCCGCTGATGCGGTTTGGTGCTGCAGCGATGGTGCAAATAAGAAGCTTAAAAATGAAGGGAAATTGCGTGAACATAAGGGCGTTAGGAAAATCCACCCGAGCCGTCTGGGCGTTAGCCGCCGCGTTGCTAGCAGCACCCATGGCGCACGCCGAATTTCAGAACGGCAGCTTCGAGCAGGATTGGGCTGGCTGGACGGTGTCGCCGCTGCGTGTGGCAAACACGATTCCGGTGTTTCCACCCACCAGGTTTGAAGACTTGGGCACCACGCCCTGGGTGGCAGCCGACCCTGGCCAGTCTGCGGTGGTCGGTAGCACGGTGGCGGCCAACACGGGCGGTGCGCTGACGACCCCTTTGTTTGGCAACAAAAGCGCACGGGTGGGCGACGGACGCACGCAGTACCGTGGCGCACAGATCCGCCAGACCGCCACCATGGGCGTAGGTGACATTGATCCTGCCGACGGCAAGGTGCACGTGCGCTTTGCCGTCGCGCCGGTGCTGGACGCACCCACGCACCCTGGCAATCAACAGCCGTATTTTTTTGTTGAAGTGAAGAACGTGACGAAGGGCACCCAGCTCTTCTACACCTTCAACTTCGCCAACCAGACCGGCGTGGCCTGGCAGGCGGTGGGCAACTACCAGTTCACCAACTGGCAGGCTGTGGATGTGTCTCCTGGCGCAGGCGTGCTGGATGTGGGCGACCAGGTAGAAGTCATCATCGTCAGTGGCGGCTGCGGGCAAAGCGGCCATGGCGGGCTGGTGTACGTGGATTCGGGTCAGGGGCTGACCACGTTACCCGGCCCCTTCGTGACGGCCACGGCACCGGAATACGTTGTGCGCTCTGATGCCGGTGCCAACACGCCGTCGATACCCGCTGCCGCAGGCCAGCGTACCGTCACCTACAACTACCAGTACAGCAATGGGGGCGAAGCGCCCATGCCCAACAGCCAGGTCATCATCCGTTCTCCGCAGGACCAGGATGAGCGCAACCCTAGTAGCGGTGCCGTGATCAACCGCCAGCAGAATCTGCGGGTGGACCCAGGAACGCTGCCAGCCGGGTGCTCCATCACGCAAACCCTCAGCCCACCCCATGCCGACAGTTCGCTTGGCTCCATTGATGTAGTCACCTGCAACGTAGGCACGCTCAATCCCGGCAACGTCGGCAACATTGAGGTGCAGTGGATCGTGCCTGACACCGCCCGGGCACCCACGCTCAACCACGGCAACTACTACATCCGGTCGGCCAGTTCGCCGCCGCTGTTGGGCCCCCTGGTCAAATCCACGCTGACGACGCTGCAGCGTGCTGACCTTAAGGTCGCGGTGACCAATCCGTCGTCGTCGCAGACCTGTGGGTCCAGCACTACGTACACCGTGACGCTGGGCAATGACGGCCCCGACACCGCCCCCAGCGGCGTGAGCATCGGCAACAGCGTGCCCGCAGGGCTTACCGTCGGCAACTGGACTTGCAGTGCCACAGGCGCTCTGGCATGCCCTGCGGCCACGGGTTCGGGCTCCATCGCGGGCACAACAACAACGCCCTGGGCCCCTGGCGAGCAGATGGTCTTCACGGTGGCCGCCACCGTAGATGCCTGTGCTGGCGGTTCCCGCTCCATCATCTACGCGGTTTCCGTCAACCTGCCAGCGGCCGACGCAACCATTGTGGACCCTGAATCCAGCAACAACACCAGCGCCCATTCGATGAGTGCCGGTCCAGCTGTGCAGCCCTTGACGGTGAATACGTCCGGCGATGGCATCGGCCGGGTCACCTCGGTGCTGCCAGGCATCGTCTGCGACAAGACCGCCGCCGGTGCGCAGTGCACCGACATCAAGCAATTCACCGCGGGCTCCCAGGTGGCGCTGTATGCAAACGCGCCTGCTGGATCCATTTTTTCTGGCTGGTCCGGCGGGGTGTGCTCGGGCACTGCGCAACCTTGCCTCGTGACGATGGATCAAGCGCGCAGTGTGACCGCCGCATTCTCGGTGCCTCTGGACGTGTCCGTCACCGCTGGGGCAGGCGGAACCGTGACACCTCCCGGCGGTACCACCGTGCCGGTCGCGTCGGGCAGCACGACCTCGCTCAACGTCGTGCCCAACGCTGGCTTTGCGCCCGTCTTTGGTGGCACCTGCCCCGCGGGCAGCTATGTGGGCAATACCTACACCACGGGTACGGTCACAGCCAACTGCACGGTGGACGTTACCTTCACCAACGCGGGTGGCGTGGTCACTGCCACGCCAAACGCCCCGGCCGGCGGCTCCATCATCGGCGGTGCCAAGACGGTAACTCCCGGCAGTTCTGCGACCTGGCGTGTGGTGCCCAACTCGGGCTTCGCACCTGGCAACCCCACCCACACCTGCGCGCCCGGTGTGGGTTCGTGGAACGCAGGCCGCACGGAATACACCATTGCCCCGATCAATGCCAACTGCAACGTTGCCTTTGCATTCGTCGCCTCTTTCACCGTGACAGGCACGGTCAGTGGCACATCTCCTGGTGCTGGATCGGTGATAGCGGGTGCTTCACAAAATGTGGCGAGCGGCGACTCGGCCGTGTTCACGCTGAGCCGAGCTGGTACAGCCGACCCAGCCAGCACATGCGCCGGTGGCAGCTTTGACGCCACCAACACCATCTACACGGTGCCCAATGTGACGGCCAACTGCGCCATGGTGTTCAGCTTTGCCGCGGTCGCTGCTGCCGCCAATCCGCACGCCATTCCTACGCTCAGCGAATGGGGTCTGGCCATCACGTCGGTGCTGATCGCCCTGTGCATGGTGGCACTGCGCCGCCGCCGGAGGTTCTGATCGGCAGTGTGAACCCAGGGCATCGGCGGTGCCCCGGCCACCGGCAGCCAGCGGCGCCTTGCAGCGTCGCTGGCTTTTTTGATGATATTGGCCTCTAGGGATGGCCCGCGTAACTCCCTGCGGTCCGTGTTAGCGCGGCCTCGGGCGGTCCGCTGCGTTGCTCTTACCAATAGCCAGGCTATTGGCTGCGAAAAGACGCCTTGCGGCCCATCCCGATCCGCACCACCACAGACTCGCGAGGGTTATCCAGGCCATCCCTAGCGCTTGTCAATAAAGCGCTAGTAGCTATAGTTTTTGAATCTATCGGAGCAAATATGCGGTATCCAACAGGCGTTTTTGCACTGTGTTTTCTGGCGTGGGGTGCATCGGGCGTTGCCCATGAGGCGCCGCATGCCGGCGCAAAACATACTGCAGCCCCAGTTCCAAATGTGCCCAAGGCGTCTCGGCAAGCTGTGCTGCCAGCGCGCAAGGACGGCTTGTGGGAGGTTCTGGTGCGCAGCGATGATCTGGTGCTCAAAAGGGCTGGGCGCGGTACGCCACAGCCTGTCACGGTGCGCCAATGCACCAGCGCCGCCGTTGAACCGATCATGCTGATGTCGATTGTTCCTGGGCAGGAGGACTGCCACGAGCGCAAGGTCCTTCGGCGCGGCAAGGGCGCTGAGGCGGGCCATGACATCATCACGGTCTGCTATGTGCACGACAACCGTGTGGACACGCAGATGCGGCTGCTGGGAGACCTGCAGTCTACATACCATGGCAGCTTCGAGGCAAAGTTCCCCAAGACGCCGCTGCACAACACCGGGCGCATGGTCTTTGAAGGGCGCTGGCTGGGTGACTGCGCCGCCGGGCAGCGTCCGGGCGACATGTTGCTGCCCAACGGGGTGACAGTGAACGTGGTGGACGACCACCGGCGGGCCCAGAACGCCGACCATAGCGGGCACAAGCACTAAGGTCTGGGCAGTCCCCGGGTTGCTGGGCGCCCCGGCGCGCTTCGGTTGTTTCCGCGAGGGGCGCGTGGGCTTGCCGCCGGGTGCGCCTTCCTTCTTTACTGGCTGATCTCCAACATCACCACCCGCCCTTCGGCCGCAGGCCAGGTCTGGCCTGTCACTTTCTCGCCGTTGAACTCCGCCGTGATGGGCCGTACCCCGCCGGTCGGCTTGGCCTTGGCGGTGGCGACTCCGGCGCCTTCGGGTACGCCGGCGGGGCGTGCGCCGTCCAGCAGCATGGCGTCGCGCGCCGGGTCTAGGTAGCCGCGGGGGCGGGTCAGGGTGACGACGGATTCGGCACCCTTGTCGGCGTCGGCCATGCGCTCGGCGCGCAGGTGGATGAGGTTGCTGCTGCGCGGAAAGCCGCTGCGGTAGATGTGCGTGGTGGCATAGCCGGGGGCCGTGATCACGAACTCATGTGGCACGCCGGGCTGGGTGGTCAACGGACCCCACTGGCCGTCGGCGCCCACGGTCTTGCGCAGCAGGGCGTTTCCCACCCGGGCGCCCGTGGCGGGGTGGGTGGCATACACCTCCAGCGTTGCGCCAGCCAGGGGCAGGTTGTTGCTGAAGTTGCCGGTCTTGGGGTCGGCGGGGTCCACGCCCAGGCCCGTGATCTTGCCGTTCAGCACCACGGATTTTTCGGCCACGATGGCGGTGGACCGTGGGGCCTTGCCGGTGATGAAGCGGTAGGTGACCTCGAAAGCGGCAGGCGAGTAGGACGTCTCGCGGTGGTCGATGCGGGGGATCACCACGTTCAGCGCGCCCTTCAGTTCGGGGCCTGCGGCCGTCACGTAGGTGGGCTTGCCCTTCTGGCCAATCCACAGCCCGTCGGGCTGCGCAAACTTGTCGTTGTTGTCCGATCGCACGGTCATCCATTTCACCGGTCCGCTGACCTCATCGCCCGCAGCGTTCTTGGGGGCGTTCAAGGCCGTGAGGAAGGGGCCGGTGCCCGAGAACTCGTTGCCTTCGCGAAAGCCGGGAATCGCCCATACGCCATGGTTGGGCGTGCCCCCCAGGATGGCGTGGCTGACCGTGGCGCTGCCGCCGCCGTTGTAGATGTAGTTGCGGATGGCATTGCCACCGCGCGAGTTGCCCACCAGCACCACCTGCTTGGCGCCTGTGGCTTTCAGCACCTTGTCCACTTCGGCCTTCAGGTAGGCCATGTGTTCTGCGGCGGAGGTGCGGCCGGGCTGGGGCTTGGTGTCGTCGTCGCGCGAGAGCGGGTAGGGCACGTCGATGGCGTGCAGGCGCTCGCGCGGCCAGCCGTTCGATTCAAAGCGCCACACCGTGGTTTGCCACAGCGCGGCGGTGTCGCCGTTGCCGTGCACGAAGACGATGGGTGGTGCCTCGGCCAGCGAGGGCATGGTGCCAGGGGTGGCGCAGCCTGCCAAGGCCAGCGCGGCGGCAGCGGTGGCTGCGGCCAGGAGCGCGCGGCGTTGCAGGCGCTGCAATATAAATGGGGTTGTCGTCATGGTGGGAACTCCAGAAATCAAAAATGCCCGTGGGCCGTCAAGCCCACGAGCATTGCATGCTTGCGTGACAGTCCTTTTCAGGCAAACACGCCCGCTGTGTCCTGCATGCGGGCGGACACTTCGCCCAGGTGGTGAAGCGTGTCGCCGAAGGTCATCTCCAGCTGCGTGAGCTTCTTGAAATAGTGGCTGACGATGTACTCGTCCGTCACGCCAATGCCGCCATGCAACTGCACGGCTTGCTGGCCCACAAAGCGCATCGACTGGCCCAGCTGCACCTTGGCGCGGGCCATGGCGCGGCGGCGCTCGTCGGCGGGGGCGCCGAGCTTGAGGCTGGCGTAGTAGCTCATCGAGCGGGCCAGCTCCAGCTGCATCTTCATGTCGGCCACGCGGTGGCGCAGGGCCTGGAAGCTGGAAATGAACACGCCGAACTGCTTGCGCTGGTTCATGTATTCGACGGTGATGGCCACGGTCTTGTCCATCACGCCCACAGCTTCGGCACAGGCGGCGGCAATGCCGGTGTCCACGGCCAGTTCCAGCGCGGCCAGGCCGTCGGTGGTGATGAGCGTGGCGGGTGCGTTGGCCAGCTTCACCTCTGCGGCGCGGCTGCCGTCTTGCGTGACGTAGCCCTGCGTGGTCCCGCCGCTGGCGGTGCGCTCGACCAGGAAGAGCGCGATCTTGCCGTCGAGCTGTGCGGGCACGATGAACGCGTCGGCCTTGTCACCGGCGGGTACTATGCTTTTGGTAGCTGTCAGCGCATACCCAGTCTGGGCTGCGGTCGCTTTTGCCTCGCAAACATCCAGACGGTAGCGCGCCTTGCGCTCCTGCTGGGCCAACACCACCAGCGCTTCGCCGCTGGCCACGCGGGGCAGCCAGGCCGATTGCACATCGGCCGGTGCGTAGTGCGACAGCACGCTGCTGGCGATGAACGCCTGAGCGATGGGCTCCAGCACAATGCCGCGGCCCAGTTCCTCGGCCACCACCATGGCGTCGATGGCGCCCTGGCCCATGCCATCGTGCGCCTCGGGCACGGTGAGGGCGGTCAGGCCCAGCTCGGCCAGTTCGTTCCAGGCGGTGCGGTCAAAGCCGCCGGCGGCCACGGCGGCGCGGCGGCGCTCAAACGTGTAGCCCTTGTCCACCCACTTGCGCACAGCGTCACGCAGTTGTTCCTGGTCGTCAGAAAAATCGAAATCCATGTTCTTGTCTCCTGGAACTTGGGATCAGCCGAGGACGGTCTGAGCCACGATGTTGCGCTGCACTTCGTTGGAGCCACCGTAGATGGTGGTCTTGCGCAGGTTGAAGTAGGTCGATGCCAGCGGCGCGTTGGCGGTGACGCCGCCTGGGAAGTCGCCTTGCCAGCCGGCTTCCATGGCCTCTTCGATGAAGGGCATGGCAAAGGGGCCGGCCGCCAGCATCATCAGTTCGGCATAGCGCTGCTGGATCTCGCTGCCCTTGATCTTGAGCAGACCCGCGATGTCGAGCGAGTTCTTGCCGCTCTTCTCGGCCGACAGCACCCGCAGCACCAGCATTTCCAGGGCCACGATGTCCACTTCGAGCAGGGCGATCTGGTCGCGGAAGCGAACGTCATCCCACACACCTTCGGTCTTGGCGATGCGCTTCAAGCGCTCCAGCTCGCGCTTGCTGCGGTTCACGTCGGCGATGTTGGTGCGCTCGTGGCTCAGCAGGTGCTTTGCGTAGGTCCAGCCCTTGTTCTCTTCACCGATCAGGTTCTCGGCGGGCACTTCGACGTTGTCGAAGAACACTTCGTTCACCTCGCATTCGCCGTCCAGCAGCTTGATGGGGCGCACGGTGACGCCCTTGGACTTCATGTCGAGCAGCAGGAAGGAGATGCCGGTCTGGGGCTTGCCCTCGGTGCTGGTGCGCACCAGGTTGAACATCCAGTCGCCATGCTGGCCCAGGGTGGTCCAGGTCTTTTGGCCGTTGACGATGTACTTATCGCCCACGCGTTCTGCGCGGGTCTTGACGCTGGCCAGGTCCGAGCCCGAACCGGGTTCGCTGTAGCCCTGGCTCCACCAGACTTCGCCGCTGGCGATGCCGGGCAAGAAGCGCTTTTGCTGCTCGGCGTTGCCAAACGCCATGATCACGGGGGCCACCATCACCGGGCCAAACGGCACGATACGGGGCGCGCCGGCCAGGGCGCATTCTTCTTCGAACAGGTGCTTTTGCACGGCCGTCCAGCCGGGGCCGCCAAACTCCTTGGGCCAGCCGAAGCCCAGCCAGCCTTTCTTGCCCAGGATCTTGGCCCAGCCCTGCAGATCGTCGCGGGTCAGGCGCAGGGCGTTGTGGACCTTGTGCGAAATTTCTTTCGGTAGATTAGCTTGAACCCAGGCGCGAATTTCTTCGCGGAACGCCTGTTCTTCGGGGGTGAATGCGAGATCCATCGGTTTGTCTCCAAGTGATCCGCATTTGTAGCACGGTCGTTCGTTTTAGTCCTGTCCGGGTGGCGACATTCCGTCGGCCATGCCGAGCTCTGCGCACAGTCGCTGCACGGTGGCCTGCAGCGCGGCCACCTGGGTCTCCAGTGCGTCCACACGGCTTTGCAGAGCCGCCGTGGCGCTGCTGGCCCCGCCCGTGCTGGTGCCCGCGGAGGACCCGCTGATGCTGGTGTCTACCGGCCCGCACAGCAGGTGCGCCCAGCGTGGTTCGCGTGCGCCGGGGGCACGCGGCAGCAGCACCACCAGCGGGCCGCCTTTTTCGGCGCTGCGCTCCTGCAGCTCGTCCAGAAAGGCTTCGACCGACGAGATGTCGGCAAAGCGGTACCAGCGCTCGGCGTTGATGCGCAACTCGCCCGCCGTCTGCGGGCCGCGCAGCATCAAGAGCCCCAGCAGCACGGCAGACTGCTCAGGCACGCCCACACCGCGCTGAAAGTTGTGCTCCCAGCGGGTGGTGCGGTTGCCGCTGGTTTCAAACGCCAGCGTCAGCAGCTTGAGCGAATCCAGCGCCTCTTGCGCCTCGGCATCACTCAGGTTCATCACCGGGTCGCGGCTGGTCTTCTGATTGCAGCCGGTGACCAGGCCGTTGAGCGACATGGGGTAGCTGTCGGGGACAGTGCGCGCTTTTTCCATCAAGGTGGCAAGCACGCGGGCTTCATTGGGGGTGAGGGGGCGGGTGGTTGGGTCGAATGGCATGGGCTGGATAATTGCGGGCAATCTATGAAGAACATCGTCATTTTGATCTCCGGCGGCGGCTCCAACATGGCCACCATCGTGCGCACGGCGCAGCAGGAGCAGTGGGAGCAGCGCTACGGCGCCCGCGTGGCGGCCGTCATCAGCAACAAGCCGGATGCTGCAGGGCTGACGTTTGCGAGGCAGCAGGGCATTGCGACGGAGGTACTGGACCACAAGGCCTTTGACGGCCGCGAGGCCTTTGACGCCGCGCTGGCCGCTCTCATCGACCGCCACCATCCCGCTCTGGTCGTATTGGCCGGGTTTATGCGCATTCTCACGCCGGGCTTCGTGGGCCGCTATGCAGGTCGGCTCGTCAACATCCACCCCTCGCTGCTGCCCGCCTTCACCGGCTTGAACACCCACCAGCGCGCCATCGATGCCGGCTGCAAGTTTGCTGGCGTGACCGTGCACCAGGTGACCGCCGAGCTGGACGTGGGCCCCATCCTGGACCAGGCCGTCGTGCCCGTTCTGCCCGGCGACACGGCCGCCACGCTGGCGGCGCGGGTGCTTACGCAGGAGCACGTGATCTACCCCCGTGCCGTGCGGGCGCTGGTGCAAACGCTGAATGCTATTGAATAGATAGCTTCCAGCGCTTGACTGATAGGCGCTAGAGGCATATTTGATTCAAATTTGAAAGGGCAGCGGCGCGCGGCGTTGGAGGGGCGCCTTGGTCCGCCTCATTGGTCATGTGCGAGGCGTGTCTTCGGGGCACTTTTCAAACCGGGGACGCCGCACGCCGTCGATGACCACGTCTTCTCCAAACATCGCCGCGGGCCGCACCCACAAGCCCCGTTGGCCGTACAGGGCGCGGTACAGCGTCATGGGCTCCAGCGTTTCGCTGTGGCGCACGGTGTCGATCACTTCATACAACATGCCCTTGTAATGGCGGTACAGGCCGGGCGCGGTGGGTGTGAGGGGCGGGAGGTCATCGTCGGTCATAGGGTGGCTGGGTTCAGTGGTTACGATGGTGGCTGACAAAAATCAACCAAGAGTGAGGGACGCCCGTGGATCAGGCAGATTTTGTGCACCTGGTGCGCATGAGCGAGCATGCCAGTGCCGACAACAGCCGCGCCTACCGCCGCAGCGTGGCTGCGTTTGCCGCGCTGGGCTATGCGTGGGTGCTGGGCTGCCTGGGACTTGCCATCGGTATTTTGGCGTGGGTGCTGCCCCAGTTGCTGCAAGGGCGGTTTCGTTTTGCCATGGTACTGCTGCTCGTCAGCGCGGCGGGACTGCTGTGGGTGAGCCTGCGCGCACTGTGGGTGCGGTTTGACGCGCCCCGCGGCGTGGAGATCACGGCGCTGGAGGCGCCAGAGCTGTTCGAGGCGCTGGAGCGCATCCGCCGCAAGATCAAAGGCCCGCCGCTGCACAAGGTGCTGCTGAACGACGAGTTCAACGCCAGCATTGAGCAGGTGCCTCGCTACGGGCTGCTGGGCGGCGCTGTCAACCACCTCACCATCGGCCTGCCGCTGCTGATGGCCCTGGACCGCCCGCGCTTTCTGGCGGTGCTGGCGCACGAATACGGCCATCTGCGCGGCGACCACGGCCGCTTTGCGGCGTGGATCTACCGCACGCGCCTGTCGTGGATGCGGCTGAACCACAGCCTGGCGGATGACCAAGGCCCCGTGGCGGCTGCCACGCAGGCCTTCATGCGCTGGTACTTCCCGCGCTTTTCGGCCAAGACCTTTGCCTTGGCCCGGCAGGACGAGTACGAGGCCGACCGCATTGCCGGCAAGCTGCTGGGCCGCGAGGTGACGGCCGCGGCGCTGGCCGAGATCGAGATCCGCGGCGCGTGGCTGAACGCCGAGTTCTGGCGCGACCACTGGTGCGCCGCCGCCGGCAACCCCTTGCCCGTGGGCCCGTACCGCAGCATGCGGCGGCGCTTGGCCCAGCCGCCCGATGCGGCGTTTGCCAACGACGCGATGCGCCAGGCCCTCAAGCGCCTGAGCGATGTGGACGATACGCACCCCGGCCTGCGCGACCGCATCGAGGCGCTGGACGCCACCCCCACGGTGCCCGACTGGTCGCGCGGCACGGCCCTGGCCCTGCTGGGTGATGACGCCAAGCGCTGGGTCAAGCATTTCGACAAGCAATGGTGCCGCGACAACGCGACCGAGTGGAAGCAGCACCATGCCTGGCTGGGCCGCGTGCGCGCGCGCGCCGAGGCGCTGGAAGCGGCTGTAGCGCAGGCCTCCGCCGCAGACCTGGTCGAGCTGGCCCGCCTCAAGCGCCATCTGGATCCGCGGGCCAGCGTGCGGGCCCTGTATGACATGGCCTTGGAGCGCAGCCCCGACCACCCCGCTGCGCTGCGCGGGCTGGTGCCCTGCCTGGCCGAGGACGACCGCGACGGCAAGCTTGCCTTGCTGCACCGGCTGTGGGACGCGGGCAGCAACGACCGCTACTGGGCGGCGCGCACCGCCCTGGCCGAGCTGGAAACCCCGCGCCTGGGCAAGGAGCACGATGCCGCTGCCTTCAAGCAGTGGCGCAAGCGGCTGGAGCGCGCACAGGAATCGGAAGAGCGGGCGTGGGAAGAACTGTCGGGCACGTCCTTCTTCAGCCAGATCGCGCGGCACGACCTGAGTCCCTTTGAACTGGCGGAGCTGCAGTCGGAACTGGCCCGCTGCGCACCCGTGGCCCGGTGCTGGCTGGTGCGTAAGCAACTGCGCGAACACCCGCAGCGCCGCGCCTACCTGCTGTTTGTCGAGTTGCCCGGCATGGACGACGACAGCCGCTATTCGCTGTGCCGTGCACTGGAGCGCAATCTGAGCATCCCGGGCCCGGCTCTTGCGCTTTGGGCAGGCGAGTCGCCCACGCTCAAGGAAATCCAGCGCTACGCGTTCGATCCCATTTTCACGCGGTAGCCGCTCACCCTTATCGCCCTGCGCTGCTGGCGCAGGCCGCGCGTTTGCTGTCCAGTGGGACAATCAGGACATATGCATCCGAAAGCTCTCCTCGACGCCTGCGCCGAACTCGTCAGGCTCACCCTCACCTTCGAACATCCCGCTGATGCAATGGTGTCGCGCTTTTTCCGTGACAACCGGGGCCTGGGCCCCCGGGAGCGGGCCACGCTGGCCGAAACGGTCTACACCGTGCTGCGCAAGAAGCTGCTGTTCGACCACCTGGCCCCCTCCGGCTACGGCCCCAAGGAGCGCCGCCTGGCCATCCTGGGCTTTGCGCACAGCCAAGATGAGTACGCTAGGCGCGCCAACGCTAGCGTTGAGCACGGCCCGCGCGACTTCCTGAAGAGCGCGCTGACCGACCAGGAGAAAAACTGGCTGGACCAGTGCGACACCATCAAGCCCGACGACTTGATGGAACGGCACCGCCACAACCTGCCCGAATGGCTGGTGCAGCCGCTCAAGGACCAGGTTGGCGCGGGTTTCTGGCCGCTGGTCGAGAGTCTTGCGCAAAGCGCGCCGCTAGACCTTCGGGTCAACACTTTGAAGGAAAAACGGGCTGAAGTGCAGAAGGAGCTTGCGCAGGCAGCTATCAAGTCGGTAGCAACTCCGTATTCGCCATGGGGGCTGCGCATCGAGGGCAAGCCCGCCTTGACCAAGCTCCCCGCCTTCACGCGGGGCGCCATCGAGGTGCAGGACGAAGGCTCGCAACTGCTGGCCTTGCTGCTGGATGCCAAGCGCGGCGAGATGGTGGTGGACTTTTGCGCGGGCGCGGGTGGCAAGACGTTGGCTATCGGCGCCAGCATGCGCAACACCGGCCGCCTGTATGCGTTTGATGTGTCCGGCCACCGGCTGGATGCGCTCAAGCCCCGCCTGGCGCGCAGTGGCCTGTCCAACGTGCATCCCGCTGCGATTGCCCATGAGCGCGACGAGCGCGTCAAGCGCCTTGCCGGCAAGATCGACCGCGTGCTGGTGGATGCGCCATGCTCGGGCCTGGGCACCTTGCGTCGCAACCCCGACCTGAAGTGGCGTCAAACGCCCAAGGCAGTGCAGGAATTGACGGCCAAGCAGTCCGCCATCCTGGCCAGCGCCGCGCGCCTGCTCAAGGCCGGCGGGCGGCTGGTGTACGCCACCTGCAGCATCCTGCCCGAGGAAAACGAGGCCATCGCCGAAGCCTTCAGCGCCGCGCACCCGGATTTCGAATTGCAGGACGCAGGCCAGTTGCTGGCGCAGCTGAAGGTAGACGGCGCGCAGGCGCTGTGCAGCGGGGGCGAATCGGGCACTGGATATTTGCGCCTGTGGCCCCACCTGCATCAGACCGATGGGTTTTTTGCAGCAGTCTGGACCCGCAAGCGCTGAGGTCGTCAGCCCCGATTTCCGGGTGCACCAGTTTGGTGATCTGACCAGTTGGCGACAGTTGGATGGAAAATCGGTGCTAAACCAGCGTACATCCCATGGATACCCTCGAGTGTTTCAGAGGGTGTCACCTTAAAATCGGGCACCTGCTTCGCTGGTGAACGGGTTTCTTTGTTGTAAGGCTTCTGTTGAATATGCTGTTACCGGATTGGGCTGTACTGAATGCGGCCATCGACTGGCTGGGCCATGGGTTGTGGAACCTGGCCTGGTGGCAGATCGTGCTGTACACCCTGGCGACCACCCACATCACCATCGCGGCGGTCACGATTTTTCTGCACCGCGCCCAGGCCCACCGAGCGCTGGACTTGCATGCTGTGCCCTCGCATTTCTTCCGTTTCTGGTTGTGGGTCGGTACGGGCATGCTCACCAAGGAGTGGGTGGCGATCCACCGCAAGCACCACGCCAAGTGCGAGACCGCCGATGACCCCCACAGTCCGCAGACGCGCGGGCTGGACACCGTGATGTGGCGCGGCGCCGAGCTGTACCGCGCCGAAGCCAAGAACCGGGAGACCCTCAAGAAGTTTGGCCACGGCACACCCGATGACTGGGTGGAGCGCAATGTGTACTCCCGCTTCCCCTGGCAAGGTGTGGGCCTGATGCTGGTGCTCAACCTCGCGCTGTTCGGTGCCATTGGCGCTGCGGTCTGGGCCGTGCAGATGCTGTGGATCCCTTTCTGGGCGGCGGGCGTCGTCAACGGCGTGGGCCACTACTGGGGCTACCGCAATTTCGAGGCGCAGGACGCCAGCACCAACCTCTCGCCCTGGGGCATCATCATTGGCGGCGAAGAGCTCCACAACAACCACCACACCTATCCCACCTCGGCCAAGTTCTCGGTCAAGCCCTATGAGTTCGACGTCGGCTGGGTCTACATCAGCCTGATGAAAAAGGTGGGCTGGGCCACGGTCAAGAAGGTGCCGCCCAAGCTGCAGCTGGGCGATGTGAAGCCGGTGGCTGACGAGAAGACGCTGGAGGCCCTGATCGCTAACCGTTACGAAGTGATGGCCGGCTACGCCCGCGGTGTGCGCCAAGCCTGCAAGGACGAGATCGCGGCGCTTAAGGCGCGCAATGCCGACGCCTCGGTGCTCCAGGCTGCCAAGCGCTGGCTGCACCGCGACGCGGAGAAGGTGCCTGCCGTGGCCTTGCCGCAGTTGGCCCAGGCGCGCGCCGCGCATCCTGCGCTCGACAAGATGGTCACTATGCGCGAGGAATTGCGCCAGCTGTGGCTGAATACCTCGCAGTCGCGCGAGCAACTGACGGCCGACCTGCAAGCCTGGTGCCGCCGCGCGGAAGAAAGCGGTATTGCTGCCCTGCGCGAGTTTTCGCTGCGGCTGCGGGCTGCGCAGGCCTGACAGGCGCGGCCCCTGCGCTCATGGATCACCAAGGCCTTGCCATCCGGCAAGGTCTTTTTTTGCGCCGCGTCCTTATCGCGCGGTATTCCATCCGCCGTGATCGCCAGGGCCTCTGGCCGACTTTTTGGCCGATGAAAGGACTGCGCGCAGACTGCACCAGAGAGTCTCCAAAAAGCCCGGCGTGGGTGCGACCTCTGTGAGCTGGATTGTGGCGGCGGCGGGCTGCGGGTTGTGCAACTGCACCCAGACCGGCTGCCGCTGGTCGTTGCCCAGCAGTTGCTCGCCCGCCCTCAGCCGCGTTAGCGGAGGGGTGTGCCAGGTCTGCCCGCAAGTGGCAGGGCTCCAGCGCACCGCCACCTCGCCATGGGTGGCGTGGAGGGTGCTGCCTGGAAGCAGGCACATCCAGAGGCTCTGGCCTGGTTCCAGAGTCAGGGGTTGAGGGCGGGGCATGTGTTGCGTAGACGTCATGGCGCGGGACATGGTGCGGCTCCGAGTCAGAGGGTGGAAGAAGGGTGGCAAAGAAGGCTCCAGCGTAAAAAAACCGTCGCCTTTCCGACAGGCACACGTGCCATAACAGTCGGGTAGAACAGTGCCGATGGATGGGGTGCTGTTATGGTCACTACCTTGTCGTTCTGTATCTGTTCTTGCGGCCACTGTTCCGGCACGATGCGAACATCCGCCGTGCGCCGGGTAGCACACCACTGTTCGTGCACGCTGTACCAGCCCAGTCCAGGACATGCCACAACAACCTTCGCCCGAATCCCGCGATACCCCGCTTTACCGCCAGCTCGCCGCTCTGTACGAACAGGCGATTGCCGCCGGTAGCCTCACTCCCGGCATGCGGATGCCGTCGGTGCGTGAGCTCTGCCAGCGCCATCAGGTCAGCCTGACCACCGCGCTGCAGGTGCTTCGCCACCTCGAATCTCAAGGGTGCGTGGAGGCACGGGAGCGCGTGGGGTATTTCGTGCGAGAGTTGGGCGGGGTGGAGTTGCCCGGGGCGCGCGAGCCGGACTGGCACGAGCCGCTGGCCCACGACCCGCGGGTGTTCGCGGGCATCAACGAGCGCATCTCTGGCTTTCTGGAGAAAGCCCGTCGCGCTGGCCCTCTGCCGCTGGACCTGGGCAGTGCCATGCCCGCGCCCAGCCTGTTTGATGCTGCAGCGCTCAACCGGCTGGCCCACGGCCTGCTGCGCGAGCAGCCGGACATTCTGGTGTATGGCCCCTCCGCTCCCACCACACACCCCGAATTCCAGCGCGCCATGGCGCGGCATGCCCTCACCTTTGGCGTGTGCGTGGCGCCCGCGGACATCGGCGCGACGCTGGGCAATTCCGAGGCTGTGAATCTGGCGCTGGATGCAATCGCAGAGCCAGGGGACGTGATCGCCGTCGAGTCGCCCACATTCTTCGGCATCCTGCAGGCCATTGAGGTGCGGGGCCTGCGGGCGCTGGAGATTCCCAGCAGTCCGCACACCGGCATGTCGCTAGAGGCGCTGGAGTTGGCTGCACGCAACGAGCCGCGCCTCAAGGGCGTGGTGGTGGTGCCGCACCTGCAGATGCCCCTGGGCAGCGTGATGCCCGATGTCCACAAAGAGCGCCTGGTGGCTCTGTGCGTGGAGCATGGGCTGGCCCTCATTGAGGACGACATCTACCGCGAGTTCGTGGAGTCGCCTCAGGTGCTGCGGCCCGCCAAGGCCTGGGACCGCCCGGGCGACGCCGGCCAGGTGATCTACTGCGCGTCACTCAGCAAGAGCTTTGCGCCCGGTCTTCGCCAGGGCTGGATGAGTGCGGGCCGCTGGCAGGCGCGCGTGCAGATGATCAAGTTTGCCCGCACGCGCAACATGCAGACTTGGTCGCAGCTGCTGGCCGCGCGCAGCGTGGATTCACCGGCATATGACCGCCATATGCGCCGCATGCGGGCCCAGCTGCGTATGCAGCGTGAGCAGGCGGCACGCGCCGTGGCGCGCTATTTTCCGTTGGGCACACGCCTGAGCCTGCCGCCGGGCGGTCTCAGCCTGTGGCTGGAACTGCCCGTGGGCATCTCATCAACCCGCCTGTATGACGAGGCACTGCAAAACGGCATTCGGGTCGCCCCTGGACCCATGTTTTCCAACACCGGGCGCTATGAGCACTTTCTCCGCCTGAGCTGCGGGATGCCATTCACCCCCGAGGTGGAGGCGGGTTACCGCACGCTCGGGGCCCTGCTGGCAGCGCAGATGGCCGAACTGCCTGCGCCGCGCAAGGCCGCCTGAGCGCGCTGTGGCCCTTCTGGAGGTCGCCCGGCGCGATAGCTAGCGCGGGGCGGGCATAAAAAAACCGCCCCGAAGGGCGGTCTTTTTTTGAAGGGCATGGGCTGAATTACTTCAGCTTCATTTCCTTGTATTCGACGTGCTTGCGAGCCTTGGGATCAAATTTCATGATCAGCATCTTCTCGGGCATCGTCTTCTTGTTCTTGGTCGTCGTGTAGAAGTGGCCGGTTCCTGCAGTGGATTCCAGCTTGATCTTGTCGCGTCCGCCTTTGCTTGCCATGGTGCTACTCCTTAAGCCTGGCCACGGGCACGCAGGTCTGCGAGCACCGAGTCGATACCGTTCTTGTCGATCAAACGCAGGGCGGCGCTCGAAACACGCAGGCGCACCCAGCGGTTTTCGCTTTCGACCCAGAAACGGCGGTATTGCAGGTTCGGCAGGAACCGGCGCTTGGTTTTGTTGTTGGCGTGGGAAACGTTGTTCCCGGTCATGGGCTTCTTGCCCGTTACGTCGCAGACGCGTGCCATGAGGACACTCCGATACTTTTCAACGGCCGTTCGCTGGGCCCCGGGGGAATGTCCCCAGGATGGCTTGCGGCCTCACCTCGCCAGAAAGGGTGGCGGTAACCCGATTTGCTTGGCTTCAGCCGCCGCAAAGACGGACCGAATTCAGCAAAGCCGCAAATTATAGCCTGCAGCCCGATTTTTGTCGACGGGCCGCCCCAAGACAAAAAAGCCCCCTTGGGGGGCAGCGACCCGCGCAGCGGCGGAGCGTGGGGGCCTTGCTCGTCATCAAGCTTCTTGTTCCAGGAAGCGTTGAGCGTCCAGCGCGGCCATGCAGCCCGTGCCCGCGCTGGTGATGGCCTGGCGGTACACATGGTCCTGCACGTCACCGGCGGCAAACACGCCCGGCACGCTGGTCTGTGTGGCAAAACCCTTCAGCCCGCCCTGAGTGATGATGTAGCCGTTTTCCATCTCCAGCTGGCCCTGGAAGATCTCGGTATTGGGCGCGTGGCCAATGGCGATAAAGCAGCCCTGCAGCTTGATCTCTTCGGTACTGCCGTCCTTGGTGCTCTTGATGCGGATGCCCGTCACGCCTGTGTTGTCGCCCAGCACTTCGTCCAGCGTATTGAAGAGCTTGAGTTCGATCTTGCCCGCGGCGACCTTCTCATTGAGCTTGTCCACCAGGATGGGCTCGGCCTTGAATTTGTCCCGGCGGTGCACCAGGGTGACCTTGCGGGCGATGTTGGACAGGTACAGCGCTTCTTCCACGGCCGTATTGCCGCCGCCGACCACGCAAACGTCCTGCTCGCGGTAGAAGAAGCCGTCGCAGGTGGCGCAGCCGGACACGCCTTTGCCCATGAAGGCTTGCTCCGAGGGCAGCCCCAGGTACTTGGCCGATGCGCCCGTGGCCAGGATCAGTGCGTCGCACGTGTAGGTGCCGCTGTCGCCAGTGAGGGTGAAGGGGCGCTTGCTGAAATCGACCTTGTTGATGTGGTCGAAGATGACCTGGGTTTTAAAGCGCTCGGCGTGCTCCAGAAAGCGCTGCATCAGGTCCGGGCCCTGCACGCCGTGCACGTCAGCCGGCCAGTTGTCCACCTCGGTCGTGGTCATCAGCTGGCCGCCCTGGGCCATGCCCGTGATGAGCACCGGGTTCAGGTTGGCGCGCGCGGCGTAGACCGCCGCGGTGTAGCCTGCGGGGCCCGAGCCCAGGATCAGAACTTTCGCGTGTTGGGTGGTGGACATGGTAAAAGCCTGTGTTTTGCGCCCGCTACACGGGGCGCTGTTGGGAAAGCTGGGGTTGAGCCGCCGAGTATCAACCGATGCCGGCTCGCAAGAGGGGCCCCTTTTTCAATCACCGCGATTGTAAGAACCGATTGATAACCCGCTGCGGCGCCGGTGGAGCCGTGTCCTGCCTTGAAAGGAGATGCTTGCATGTCGACGATGTTGTCCAACCTGGACCTGCTGCGCCGGGTGCCCCTGTTCTCGCTGCTGACGGTGACGCAGGCCGAGGTGATTAGCGGCGCGGTGATCAAGCGCCGCTTCAAGCGCGGCGAGGCCCTGGTGGAGCAGGGACAGAAATCCAACGCCCTTTTCATCCTACTGACAGGTCGGGCTCGCGTGATGACCGCCGACAGCCGAGGCCGAGAGGTCATCCTGGCCACGCTGTCGCAGGGCGACTACCTCGGCGAGATGAGCATCATCGACAACGAGCCTCATTCCGCCACGGTGCGTGCCGAGGTGCAGACCGATGTGCTTATGCTCGGCCGCGCCGAATTTGCCCGCTGCCTGACAGAAAACGCCTCCATGTCGCTGGTGGTGATGCGCGGCCTGGTCAAGCGCCTGCGCCATGCAGACCGCAAGATCGAATCCCTCGCCCTGCTGGACGTGTACGGCCGCGTGGCGCATGCGCTGCTGGATTTTGCCGTGCCGGACGCGCAGGGCCAGCTCGTCATCAAGGACAAGATATCCCGCCAGGACCTGGCCAAGATGGTGGGCGCCTCGCGCGAGATGGTCAGCCGGGTGATGAAAGACCTGGAAGAGCGTGGCTTCATCGAGGCCTTGCCCAATGGGGCGACGGTGCTCAAGGACCGGTTGAACGCGCTGGGGTAAATCTGGCGGGGGAATCGGGCGCACCGTATGCACCGAGCTCACAATGGTTTGCGGTGTTCCCACATGCCCCACAGGGCAGTCGTGAGGTTCTCGGCAAACTTGACTGCATTGAACACCGGCGAGGCTAGCACTCGCTCGCGCAATTCCAACCGCAAGTGGGCAAGGGTTGAAATGTCATTTGCGACGCTTATGGCGCGCGCGTGGTAGTCGTCGATATTCGTAGCTACCCAATCCACAAGGCCCGCGTTGTGGAGCAGCCCAGCGCCTTGCCTCTCAAGAAATCGTTGTCCTTGTAGCGTCAGGACCGGTACTCCCATCCACAGAGCTTCTGCTGTGGTTGTTCCGCCGGGGAAGGGAAACGGGTCAAGGCAAACGTCCACTCGGTGGTACGTCGCCAAGTATTCCTTTCGAGGCACGGGTGCTTCCAGGATCAATTGGGCGGGAAGTATTCCGTGGCTAGCGAATCGTGCCAGCAGGTTACTTTTCATCTCAGGCGAGCGAAGTTGCTTGGCCATAACGAGCAGACGGCTCGTCGGAAGGCTGCGCAATATCCGACTCCAGAGTGCGATAACCTCGTCATTCAGCTTGACGAGGTTGTTGAAACTGCCAAAAGTGATCCCAGCGTTTGAAAGCGCAGGAAGGCTGTTGACCTCAATGGATTCCCGGGGCGCGGTAAAACACAGCCTGGTATCCGGTAGCCGCCAGATGGGCTCCAAAAAATCGCCTTCAAGTTCCTTAGGCAGCGTGATGGGATCAGCGATCAAATAATCCATTTCCTCGACGCCAGTGGTCGCGAAGTAACCCAGCCATGTAGCTTGGATGGGAGCGAGCCGGTGGGCAAAAAGGGAAAGTCGATTTCCGGCGGTATGGCCCGACAGGTCTAGCAGGACGTGGAGTTTTAGTTCCTGCACCAATCCCGCAGCCTCAACATCTTGCACTCCAGCAATCGATTGCCACTCGTGAAAGTACGGCCGGATTCTTTGTGTCAACTCGTCCTCGAACGTTTGGGTGTTCACAGCAACAAGCTCGATTTTTCGGGGGTCAATATGCCGAAGAATTCCTTCAAGGAAATGCCCGACGGGATGGTTGCGCAAATCTGCGGAAAGCAGACCCACCCGGAGGCGCTGCGGGAATGCCTCTCCGCTCCAGCGACATTTCAATTTTGTGGCTATAGCTTTTGTCTTTTCGCCATATGACCGGGCTAGCTCAAGACTGCGCTGCCTATCTGAAGATGGCGCATAGTTCAATGTAAACAGGAGGCTACTGTGGACCACGATATTATTGGGTGCTAACCCAAGTGCCGCTTCATAGGCTGCTACGGCCCTATGGACGTCCCCAAGTTCCAATAGCGCCTCAGCTAGCCGCGCATGGGCTTCAGCCATTTCGGGCGCAATTTGGATAGCGGTGCGCGCGGCTTGTTCCGCCTCCGAAAAAAGCCCGAGCTCTCGCAGCGCGTCGCTGCGGTTGTAATGCAGCAGGGCATGGTGGGGGTGATATTGCAGAGCCTCGTCGTAAATAGCGATGGCATCGTGCAGCCGCCCCATGTCTTGTAGAAGATGGGCTAGATTGCTGAGGGTTTCAAGGTGTGTAGGAGTGAGCTTCAGTGCTTGGCGGAAGCTTTTCTCTGCGGCCTGTAGCAAGCCCACGTCGTGCTGCAGGTTGCCGAGGTGGAAGAACCCGTTCTGAAGGTCGGGCTTGAGTTTGAGTGCCCGCCGATAGTGATCAATCGCGTCCGTCGCGTAGCCGAGATCTCTGTAGGTGTTCGCTAGGTTGAATTGGCCATTGGCGTCGCTGGGAGTCAGTTCGACAACCTTCTTAAGGCATACCAGCGCTTCCGCATTTTTGGATGTAGCTCTGTGAATGGCTCCGAGAATAGCCCATGCAAGGGGGTGGCTCGGAAACTTGCCTGTGAGCGCCTCCGCCTCGCACTTTGCTTCGGACAAGTTTCCGTGCTGATAGTGGGCAATCAGTTGCTGGATTGCACCCGCGCTGGGAAGGGCCGCTGGTTTAGAGAAAAGATTGATTGCCATGAGAAAGATTCTTTGCTGCTCTCGCAGCCATTGCGGACAACGTACGCAGGAGGGCGTTTCGTATGAGCATTATCGAAGGACCGTAGGTCGCCAATGACGAACGACCGATGCGTATAGTTTGCGTTTCTTGTTCCGGGCTCTCCGGCTCTGGACGCTTGCGTTAAGCTCGCCCGGCACGCTTATGACCTATTCCCTGAACACCCTGAATGCATCGGCTGCGGCGAAGTCGCCGCCCCGCACGGGCGCCGCCCGGTTTGGCCACGAAATCGGCCTGGTCGTGGGCCTGCTGGCCCTGGTTTTTTGGCTGCTGGCGCTGGTCAGCTACTCCGCGCAGGACGCGGCCTGGTCCACGTCGGGCGCGAGTGATTCGCGCATGGTGGAGAACTGGGCGGGGCGGTTTGGTGCCTGGCTGGCCGATGGCAGCTACTTTGCATTGGGCTTTTCGGTGTGGTGGTGCGTGGCAGCCGGCGTGCGGGCTTGGCTTTCGTCGCTGGCGCGGTGGATGCGCGGCGGCGAGCTGGTGGCGGGCGCGGCCAGCCCGATGGTGCGGCGCAGCCTCTTCTGGATGGGCCTGGTGGTGCTGATGTGCGCCAGCACCGCGCTGGAATGGTCGCGGCTGTACCGCTTTGAATCCTTTCTGCCGGGACATGCGGGCGGCGTGCTGGGTTATCTCACCGGTCCTGCCAGTGTGAAGTGGCTCGGTTTTACCGGTTCGGGCCTGCTGGCGATTGTGCTGGCGGTGCTGGGGGCGGCGCTGGTGTTCCGATTCTCCTGGGGGCATGTGGCGGAGTTTCTCGGTGCCCGCATCGACGCCCTGGTCCAGGCGCGTCTGGCCAAGCGCGAGGTGGCCAAGGACGTGGCCGTGGGCCGCAAGGCCGCGCGCGAGCGAGAGGTGGTGGTGCAGGAAGAGCGCATCGAGATCGAAGAACACCACCCCCAGCCCATCCAGATCATCGAACCCGTGCTGGTGGACGTGCCCCAGAGCACCCGTGTGGTGAAAGAGCGGCAAAAGCCCCTCTTCACCGAGATGCCAGACAGCAAGCTGCCGCTGGTGGACCTGCTCGACAGCGCTCAGCAGCGCCAGGAAACCGTGGCGCCCGAGACGCTGGAGATGACCAGCCGCCTCATCGAGAAAAAGCTCAAGGACTTTGGCGTGGAAGTGCGTGTGGTCGCCGCCATGCCCGGCCCGGTGATCACGCGCTACGAGATTGAGCCCGCCACGGGCGTGAAAGGCTCGCAGATCGTGGGCCTGGCCAAGGACCTGGCGCGCTCGCTCAGCCTGGTTTCCATCCGCGTGATCGAAACCATCCCGGGCAAGAATTACATGGCGCTAGAGCTGCCCAACGCCAAGCGCCAGTCCATCCGCCTGTCCGAAATCCTGGGTTCGCAGGTGTACGCCGACGCCAAGAGCATGCTCACCATGGGCCTGGGCAAGGACATCGTGGGCAACCCGGTGGTGGCTGACCTCGCCAAGATGCCGCACGTGCTGGTGGCGGGTACCACGGGCTCGGGCAAGTCGGTGGGGATCAACGCGATGATCCTGTCGCTGCTCTACAAGGCGGAGGCGCGCGACGTGCGCCTGTTGATGATCGACCCCAAGATGCTGGAAATGTCGGTGTACGAAGGCATTCCGCACCTGCTGGCGCCGGTCGTGACGGACATGAAACAGGCCGCGCACGGCCTGAACTGGTGTGTGGCCGAGATGGAGCGCCGCTACAAGCTCATGTCCAAGCTGGGCGTGCGCAACCTGGCGGGCTACAACGCCAAGATCGACGAGGCCAAGGCGCGCGAGGAGTTCATCTACAACCCCTTCAGCCTCACGCCCGAAGAGCCCGAACCGCTGCAGCGCCTGCCGCACATCGTGGTCATCATCGACGAGCTGGCC